>NZ_LZSO01000010.1 GCF_001665785.1 Mycolicibacterium peregrinum | reverse complement strand
ACCGACATGAGCAGCCTCCTCTGAACCGGACCTCCATAGAGAATCCGCCCAGTAACTACTCACGGCCTATCAGCTCATCGGCACAACTCCACGCGGCAGGATGAGCGGAAGATCGTTGTAGGTGACGATGCCGGGTGCGGCGTTGACCACCGCGGGAATCGCGTTGATCGGGGGAGTGGCGGTCATGATGTGCCCGAGCACCATGAACTCCTCCAGGGTGGTGGCCTCGAAATCCGGAGGCGGCAGGAAGCCGACTTTCATCGTCACCGTCGGCCGACCCGCGACCTCGATGACCCATCCGTCTTGATCGATCTGCCAATCCGGTTGCAACGTCTGGCCTTTGCGCCAGCGCAAGGTGAGTTCGACACGAGTTGTATCGCCGATGATGCCCTTCCAGCTGACGAACACGCCGGCGACGCCGCCTGCCGGAATCGTCCACGATCCGAGGTCGAGATCCTCTGTGGTCTGGGCGTATTCGGCGTCGCAACGAACTTCGTCGAACTCGATACCGAGTGCGTCGCCGATCATCCGCACCGCCTCACCGAAGACCCCGGTGCCGTGGGCGGTCATGGCTTGCAGGTCGGGATGGTCGATGGGCTGGCCGAACCCGACCGGCTTCTCGGTTTCCGGTGAGTCGTAGAAGGTGGTGTCGGCGGCCTCGTTGACCGTGACCTTGTCCACCCGGTCGCAGATGCCGGCGGCCACGACGGCCAACTGGTTGACATAGCCGGGGCTGATGCCCGATCCGAACATCGTCGAGCCGCCCTTGCGGCAGGCCTCGACGATGCGGTCGCGGCCCTCGCCCTGGTTGTGTCCGGTGATGAATGAAGCCGTCGCCACGACATTGATTCCGGCGGAAAGGATTTCGACGAGTTCGTCGACGTCGATCCACATGGGGTTGTAGACCACGACGTCCGGTTTGAGGGCCAGCAGTGCCTGCACGTCATTGGTGGCCGCGACCCCGAGGGGCTCGATGCCGACGAGGTCGCCGACGTCTTTTCCGGACTTGTCCGGCGACCACGCATAGCAGCCCACCAGTTCCAGGTTCGGGTTACGGGCGATGGCCGCCACCGAACTCTTCCCGACGTTTCCCGTCGTCCACTGGATGACCCGGTATGGCGAAGTTTGTGACACGGCAGCGGCTCCCTTGCTCGGTTTCCGGAAGTTTTCCACGACCGTGAGAAAAAAGGAAGAGTGGTGCGTCGCCGGCGTCTTGAGCAACTAGAATTGCCCATGTGACCACCGGAAACGCGCCCCGCCGGGGACGCGGCCGCCCACCGCGTATCGATCAGCAGCAGATCGTCGCCGCGGCGCGTGCGATCCCGCCGGGTGCGTTGACGATGCAGGCGGTTGCCGATGCGCTCGGGGTGGACCGCACGACGCTGCACTACTACGTCGGTGACCGCGACGGCCTGCTCGAGCTGGTGGTGGCCGACCTGTTCGAGGCCGAGTTGCGCTCGATCAAGTTGCCCGAGGATGCGAGCTGGCAGGAGATTCTGCGGGCCTACGGAAGTGCGATCCGCCAGGGTGTGCTCAAGCTCGGTGTGACGGCGACCAGCTTCCGGTTGAGCGGTACCGGTGGGGCCGCGAGTCTGGCGCTGGCCGAGCAGGTGCTGCGGACACTGACCGCGGCGGGATTCGGAACTGACGACGCCGGCCGGGTGCTCACCTTGGTGTCGGGGCTTGCGATGTCGGCCGCGCACGATGTGCTGGGTTCGGCCGGGTCTCGGCTGCACCATCAGACGCCCGAGGTGGTTCGGGCGTTGAAAGACCTTCCGTCGAGCGACTTCCCGCTGCTCAGCGGTGTCGTCGCCGATCGTGGCGTCGCGGGAACCGCGGCCCAGGACTTCGGCTTCAACCTCGACATCGTGATCGCCGGTCTCGAGCGGTTTCTGGCGAACTAGACGCCGAGTCGTCGGCCGAGCCCGACTCGGGTACAGTGCTCAGCATCCTCTTAGGCGGAACTTGGGTTCCGTCTGGGTCAATTAGTGAATAGTAGGTCGGGGAGAGGCGCAACTGTGTTCAAGTTGCTCAAGAAGGCGTGGATACCACTCACTTTGGTGGTAGTCGTCGCGTTGGGCGCGTACGCGATCCTTCGAATTCGGGATGGCGGGCAGCAGGGACCGAACTTGGCAGAGGGTTCCGGGATTACCGAGAACTTCAATCCGAAGCACATCAAGTACGAGATCACCGGTTCCGGAGGCACGGCGAACATCAACTATCTCGACGAATACGGTCAACCCAACCTCATCGAAAATGCCCCGTTGCCCTGGTCTTTCACGATCGTGACGACGCTGCCGTCCATGTCGGCCAACATCATGGCTCAGGGTGAGCGCGACGTCGCAGACCTCGGCTGCCGGGTGACTGTCGACGACGACGTGCGCGACGACCGGACGAGCACTGACACCTTCAAACCGTTCATCTACTGCTTGGTGAAATCCGTATGAGCAACGCGCACTCGAAACCCCATCGCCCGTTCCTAGGTCACATGGTCCGGATCTTTTCGTTGCCGATCATCGTGTTCTGGGTACTTCTCACGGTTGCCTTGGGAGCTCTTGTCCCGTCACTCGACGAGGTCGCCGCATCCCGGTCGGTACCGCTCAGTCCCACCAACTCGGACTCCTACAAGTCGATGCTGAACATCGGCAAGGTGTTTCAGCAGTACGATTCGGACTCTTCAGCGATGGTGGTGCTGGAGAGCGACGAACCGGTCGGTGCGGCCGCACACAAGTACTACGACGAGATCGTCGCGAAACTGAAGGCCGATACCGAGCACGTCCAGAACGTTCAAGACTTCTGGAGCGATCCGATGACCGCGGCGGGTTCGCAGAGTGTGGACGGAAAGTCCGCTTATGTGCAGATCTTCCTTGCCGGGGACCAGGGCACCAGCAAGAGCCACGATTCCGTGGCCGCGGTGCGTGACATCGTGGCCTCGGTGCCCGCTCCGCCGGGTATCTCGGCCCACGTCGCCGGAAACAGCGTGCTCAACGCCGATACCAGCGTGGCAGGCCATCAAAGTATGGCGAAAATGGAGCTGGTCTCGGTCGGCGTCATCATCGTGATGCTGCTCGCGGTGTACCGCTCCGTCGTGACGCTGCTCGTGTCGATGGTCGTCATTCTTCTGGAACTGTTTGCCGCACAGGGTGTTACGGCTGCCGCCGGTTACCTGAACATCATCGGCCTGACCCCGTACGCGGTGAGCATGGTGACCATGCTGGCCCTGGCCGCAGGCACCGACTATGTGATCTTCCTCCTCGGCCGATATCACGAGGAGAGATCGAAAGGCCTGGACCGCGAGGACGCGTTCTATGTGGCCTACAGCGGCGTATCGCACGTCATCCTCGGCTCCGGGTTGACGATCGTCGGGGCCTGCCTGTGCCTCACCATGACCACGCTGCCCTACTTCCAGACCATGGGTCTGCCCTGCGCCATCTCTGTTCTGGTGATCATCATCGCCGGACTGACATTGGCGCCTGCCGTGCTGACCGTCGCGTCGAAGTTCGGCTTGCTCGATCCCAAGCACAAGATCGCCTCGCCGGGGTGGCGCAAGATCGGCACGTCGGTGGTTCGCTGGCCGATCCCCATCGTCTTCGTCACCAGCCTGATCGCCATCATCGGCTTCGCCGCCCTGATGACCTATGTGCCGCAGTACAACGACAAGCAGTTCACCCCCGCTGATATGCCGGCGAACCTGGCCATGGGCGTTGCTGATCGGCACTTCTCCCAAGCCCGGATGAACCCCGAGTTGCTGATGCTCGAAGCGGATCATGACCTGCGCACCCCGTCGGACATGCTGGTGATCGAAAAGGTCGCCAAGAACGTGATGCACATGCGGGGAATCGAACGGGTGCAGACCATCACCCGCCCGTTGGGTGCCCCGATCGAGCACAGCTCGATCCCGTTCCTGCTCGGCGCCCAGAACGCCAGCACGCTGCAGTCGGCGAAGTTCAACAACGACAACTCGGCGCAGATGCTCGAACAGGCCGACGAGATGAGCAAGACCGTCGCCAGCATGGAACGCATGTACGCCATCACCAAGGAGCTCACCGAAACCACCCACAGCATGGTGGGTCGGACCCACGAGATGGTGGAAGCGACCCAGGAGATGCGGGACAACCTGGCCAATTTCGACGATTTCTTCCGGCCGCTTCGGAACTATCTCTACTGGGAGCCGCACTGCTTCGACATCCCGATGTGCCAGTCGATGCGGTCGATCTTCGACACTCTCGACGGCATCGACAAATTGACCGATGAAATGCAGGGTCTGACAATCGATATGGACCGCATGGATCAGCTGATGCCGCAGATGTTGCCGGTGTTGCAGGACACCATCGGGACGATGAAGCGGATGCGAGACTTCATGATCGCGACGCACAGCACCATGGCCGGTACCCAGGCCGCGCAACAGGAGGCGGCGAAGGGGGCGACGGAGATCGGCCTGTACTTCGATCAGGCCAAGAACGACGACATGTTCTACCTGCCTCCGGATGTGTTCGAGAACCCTGACTTCAACCGTGCGGTCAAGATGTTCATGTCGCCCGATGGCAAGGCGGTCCGAATGATCATCACCCACCAGGGCGACCCAGCCTCGGTGGAAGGCATCGAACATGTTCGTGACATGAAAGGTGTTGTCGCCGATGCGCTCAAGGGCACCCCGCTGTCCAATGCGAAGGTCTCCCTCGCCGGTACTGCATCGATGTACAGCGACATGCAGGATGGCGTGGTAACCGATCTCATGATCGTGGTGATCGCGGCGATGATCCTCATTTTCAGCATCATGCTGATCATCACCCGAAGTGTGGTGGCCGCCATGGTGATCGTGGGCACCGTGGCCGCTTCTCTGGGAACGGCGTGTGGCTTGTCGGTGTTGCTCTGGCAGGACATCCTGGGCCTGGGCGTGCAGTGGATCGTGATCCCGCTGTCGATGGTGATCCTGCTGGCGGTGGGTTCGGACTACAACCTGTTGGTGGTCTCGCGCTTCAAGGAAGAGATACACGCCGGGCTCAACACGGGCATCATCCGCGGGATCGGGGCCACCGGACGGGTCGTCACCGCGGCCGGCCTGGTGTTCGCCTTCACCATGATGTCGATGATCGTGTCGGATCTGCGGGTGGTCGGCCAACTCGGTATGACGATCGGCATCGGCCTGGTAGTGGACACGCTGATCGTGCGCTCGTTCATGACACCGTCCATCGCGGCGGCGCTGGGTCGCTGGTTCTGGTGGCCGCTCAACACTTTTGAGATCACCAGGCGTGGTCGTGAAGAGCGTGCCCGCAAGGCGGCCGGTGAGGCCGACGACAACACTGCGCCGATACCGACCACGACGGTATGACGGTCATGACCGACCCGGCCGATACGCCTGACGCAGAGCCGAAACTGCGTCAGCGGACGGTTGGCCGACTTGACCGCTCGCGGGACCCGGCCATTCTCGATGCGGCGTTGGCCGCGTTGGCCGAAAACGGTTACGTCAACACCAATATGAACGACATCGCCGCACGCGCCGGTGTCGGTAAGGCGGCCATCTACCGTCGCTGGTCGTCGAAGGCCGCGTTGATCACCGATGCGCTGGTGTACTGGAAGCCGGATCTGATGGAGGACGACGCGCCCGACACCGGCAGTCTGGAAGGCGATTTCGACGAAATCGTGCGGCGCACCGCGCGCAGCGACAACGACCTCTTCTCGTACGACCTGGTGCTGAGGGTGGCGGTCGAGGCCACCCACGACCCGCACCTCGGCTCGGCGCTCGAAGATCTGATGCTGCTCAAGGGGCGGCGGGTGATGACGACGATCCTGGCGCAGGCCGTTGCCCGCGGCGAGGTCGCTGATCGGGACTGGTCGTTGGTGGCCGATGTGCTGACCGGAATGGGCCTGATGCGAGTGGTCAACGGTCAGAGCGTCGACTCGAAGTATGTCCGCGATGTCATCGACACTTTGATCCTGCCGGCCGTCCGCGGCCGATAACGGTGGGTGGCCCATGGTGCCCCGGCGCCGCGCCGTCGCGGCCATCGGGTGTAAGTTTGTGGTCAGGCCCGGTGATTAACCATCGCTCGCCTCCACACCCAGTGCGGTAGTCCCGCACCTTTCAAGGACACTCTCATGGAATCGTCCGAACTGTTTTCACACCCCGAACAGCAAGAACCTGTGCGGGCGGTCGAGAGCCCGAATGCTCCGCCGCCGGATTTGGTTTTCTCGGATCGGCCCAGGCCGCAGGCGCGTGCAGATTCGCAGTCGTCGTGAACGGCCTCAACGGGGCGCGGCGACTCGCCAGTCCCGTCCGCCTCACCCTCGCCCGGGAGTTGGGCGCCGATATCGACGGCGCCTGGTGGCCTCACACCGCCTCGGTGGCAAGCGAGCTGCCCGAGCTGGTCGGGGCGCTGCATCAATCACTCGGGGAAGTTGTTGATATTCGCGTCAATTGGTCAGCCGCTGAGGGGCAACTCGACCTCGACTCGATCGTCACGGGCACTCGGGTGCCCAACGGGGTGAAGCTGAGTCGGCCCCGTTTGATGATGGTGGCGGGCCGTGACGCGTGCGTGAAACTCCTTGTCGTCCCGTGCAAGACATCCGTAACACTGGGCGGGTTGGTGATGCGCTGCGCCGCGGCTATGCCCGTGGAGGAAGCGGCGCGACGCACCCCGATGTTCGATACCGCGGATCGGGTGCTGGATGTCGCCCGGGTCGAGTCTGTGCGATGGTTGGGGCATCTGCAGGCCGAGACGCCGGTGTGACATGAAAATGGGCTGGTACGGAAGCATCCGTACCAGCCCATCATCAGGTCTTGGGGCGATCAGATCGCAGTAACTCCCACCGCCTGGGGGCCCTTGGCACCCTGGGTGATCTCGAACTCGACGCGCTGGTTCTCTTCGAGCGACCGGAATCCACCACCGCTGATCTCGGAGTAGTGGACGAAGACGTCCGGGGCGCCGCCGTCAGGAGCGATGAAGCCGAAGCCCTTTTCGCCGTTGAACCATTTCACAGTTCCCTGTGTCATATTTTTACTTCTCTCATCGTAAAACTGGACGTACCAAAAACGTCCTGGAAGAGTATGACACGTCGATGGGGGGCGCGCCTAAAAGTATTTGCCTTTGCCGCTATCGATTTTCCTGGGGTGCGGGTCCAAATGCCGCTCGGTGGAAGAGTTTCGGCCGCTTGACGGGTCATGCGGGGGTGTCGTGATTCTCTTTCTTGCCGAACGGCAGAACATGCACGATCCCCACGACCACGGTGCCGACCACCAGGCCGATGACTGCCGATGCGGCGGTGTTGGTCAGCCAGGCCAGCACTCCGCCGAACGTGTCGCCCACCGCGTGGTGCACCGCCTCCTCGGCATGGTGGACCACGTCGTAGATGGTGCGCCAGCCCAGCGTGTTGGTGCCCACGAGCAGGATGTGCCCACCGACCCACAGCATCGCGACGGTGCCGATGGTCGACAGTGCCGACAGCAGCTTGGGCATCCCGGCGACCAGGCCACGGCCTATTTTCTGAGCCACCTTCGATGAACGCTGGGCCATCAGCAGGCCGATGTCGTCCATCTTGACGATGCCGGCCACCACGCCGTAGACCGCGGCGGTGATCACCAGGGCGACGATCACCAGGATGATCAGCCGTGGCCAGAAAGTCTGGTTGGCGACCTCGTTGAGGGCGATCACCATGATCTCGGCGGACAGGATGAAGTCGGTCCGGATCGCCCCGGTGATCATGTACTTCTCGGCGTCGCCGCCGACGGCCGTGGTGGGCTCACCGTGGGTGTCGTGTCCGCCGTGGCCGGTGAACCGCCCCCAGACCTTCTCGGCGCCCTCGAAACAGAGGTAGGTGGCACCCAGCATCAGGATCGGGGTCAGCAACCACGGTGCGAACTGACTGAGCAGCAAGGCCGCGGGCAGGATGAACAGGATCTTGTTGCGCAGCGAGCCGATCGCGATGCGCTTGATGACCGGTAGCTCGCGGTCGGCGCTGATGCCGTGCACGTACTGCGGCGTCACCGCGGTGTCGTCGATCACCACGCCGGCTGCCTTGGCGGTTGCCTTGCCGGTGGCCGCACCGATGTCGTCGATCGAAGCCGCCGCCAGTCGCGCCAGGGCGGCAATGTCGTCGAGCAAACCGAACAGGCCGGCGCTCACCGTCGTCTCTCTTCGCGCAAGCGGCTCATCGGACCCAACATTCTCATGTTCGAGAAGGCTACCGGCCTCTACATGCCGATGAGCGACTCGATCCAGCCCCGGGCGAAGTACAGGATGAAGCCGGCGGCCACGACCCACAGCAGCGGGCTGACCTCACGGGCCTTACCGGCGGCCGACCGCAACACCGCCCAGGCCACGAAGCCGACGCCGATGCCGTTGGCGATCGAGTAGCTGAACGCCATGGTGGCCACGGTGAGCACCACGGGCAGGGCCACCGAGAACTCGGAGAGGTCGATGTGGCGCAGCTGCGAAACCATCATGGCGCCGACGATCACCAGGGCTGCGGCCGCGACCTCGGTGGGCACGATCGAGGCCAACGGAGCGACGAACATGGCCGCCAGAAACAGGGCACCGGTGATGAGATTGGCGAACCCGGTGCGGGAGCCCTCCTCGATGCCCGCGCCGGATTCGATGAACACGGTGTTCGACGACGCCGAGGAGGAGCCGCCGACGACGGCACCGGCGCCCTCGACGATCAGCGCTGACTTCAGCCGCGGGAAGTTGCCCTGCGGGTCGGAGAGACCGGCCTCCCGCGACAGCCCGGTCATCGTGCCCATGGCGTCGAAGAAGTTGGCGAACACCAGCGTGAACACCAGCATGATGGCTGCCAGTGCGCCAATCCGGCTGAAAGCACCGAGGCTGACCTCGCCGACGAGTGACAGGTCGGGGAGCGCGAACGGTGAGCCGGACAGGGTCGGTACCGACAGGCCCCATCCGCCCGGTTTGTCCTGCGCCGACCCGAGGTGCCAGATGGCCTCTACGATCACGGCGACCACGGTGCCGGTGACGAGGCCGATCAGGATGCCGCCGCGGACCTTTCGGGCCACGAGGATGCCGGTGACCAGCAGGGTGAACACGAAGACGACGGTTGGCACGGTGTTGATCGAGCCGACGCCCCCGGTGCCGAGCCCGACCGGGGGAGAAGGTAGGCCGGTCGAGCCGACGAATCCGGCGTCGACCAGTCCGATGAACAAGATGAACAGACCGATGCCCGCGGTGATCGCCAGCTTCAGCTGCATGGGTACTGCGTCGAACACCATGCGGCGGAACCCGCTGGCGGCCAGCGCCACGATGATCAGACCGTCGATGACGACCAGGCCCATCGCCTCGGGCCAGGTGACCGTCCCCACCACGGTCGTGGCCAGAAACGAGTTGATGCCCAGACCTGCGGCGAAGGCGAAGGGCAGACGCGCGATGATCCCGAACAGGATCGTCATCACGCCCGCGGCCAGACAGGTGGTGGCCGAGACCTGGGCGAATTCCAGCTTGTTGCCCGCGACGTCGGCGGAGCCGGAGAGCACGACCGGGTTCAGCACGATGATGTAGGCCATCGCGATGAAGGTGACCAGGCCTCCGCGGATCTCGGAGAGGGTCGTCGAGCCGCGAGCCGAGATCTCGAAGAAGCGATCGAGTCGATTCATAACCGATGAGCCTAAAGCGGGAGCGGCCCGGTTTCCTGACGTATGGCCGATGAGCGGCGCGGTTATTTGCGGCGACTGTCGGCTCGCACGATCGCGGCCCACACTCCGTCACGGCCGTCCGCCCGGGAGCCCGCGATCGGGCACGGCCGTCGGTGCAACGGTATGAGCAACGGCCGCAAGGATATTGACGTCGACCTACGTCCAGGAGCATTCGCCATGGCCACGATTCGCTCTGCGATGGTCCCGTCGGAAATTCGCTTGACCTCAACTTGGGTTGAGGTGCCATGCTGCGTTCATGACAGTGCGACATGGCTTGTGCGGCGGTGTGGAAAACCGCCGGGAACTCGGGGGTTATCCCCCTGGGGGCGGCCGGCGTCGCGGACTAGCTTCGGATGACGAGGTGTCCGAGGCCGGCGATATGAGTAGTGGCACGAGCGGGGGCATACCAGTGAGCACGAGTATGCAGGCAGGCGCTGACGCTTGCCGGGCGGAGCGGTTCGAGCGCGATGCGCTTCCTCTGGTGGACCAGTTGTACGCGGCCGCGCGTCGGTACACACGCAACTCGGCCGATGCCGAAGACCTGGTTCAAGAGACAATGCTCAAGGCGTACAGCAGTTTTCACACCTACCAGGACGGTACGAATATCCGGGCCTGGATGTTCCGGATCCTCAGCAACACATGGATCAACACCTACCGCACCGCGCAGCGCCGACCGCAGGAAGTGTTCCCCGAGATGCTTTCGGATGCGCAACTCGCCGAGGCGGCCCTGCGGTCACCCTTGGGTGTGGCTTCCGCTGAATTGGCCGCCCTGGAGTCGATGGGTGACGAGGAGGTGCGCGACGCCATGCGCGCCCTCCCCGAACTGCAGAGCATCGTGGTGTACTACGCCGACGTTGCCGGCTTCCGCTACAAGGAAATCGCCGAGATCATGCAGATTCCAGTGGGAACGGTGATGTCGCGGTTGCACCGGGGTCGGCGCAATCTGCGCGAACTTCTGACCGATGTCGGGGTGGCGCGACGATACCGTTCAGGTACGCGATTGCCCTGCAGCGCAGCGTGATTGCGGAACACTGCGCGGTTCAGTTCACCGCTCGGAACGTCTCGATGAACGCCGCCGCCGGCCGGGTGAGCTTTGCGCCCGCGGGGGTGACGGCGTTGATCGCGAGTCCGGGATGGTCGCCTTGCAGTGGCCGCGTGATGAATCCGCGGCCCTCATAGCTCATTGAGATCCGGGTGCGTTGGCTGAGGATGGAGTAGCCGAGCCGACGGGCGACCAGTGAGCGGACCAGCTCAAAATTGGTGGCGCGGTACCTCACTCGTGGTTCAAGTCCCTCGGACTTGAACAGGGACAGGAAGTAGTCTCCACCGGGTGGGAGGCTGAACAGGATCATCGGGTGATCGACCAGTCGTCGTAGCGCCACCGCGTCGTGCTCGCCGAGCGGATGATCCTCTGCCAGCAATACGTACGGCGGTGCGGCAACAATTGTTTCGGTCTGAAGGTCATCACGGTGTGCCGTCATATCCGATCCGTAGTCGTAGAGCAGCGCCAGATCGAGGGTCCCGTTGCGCAGATTCTCGATCAGAACGTCGTGCGGTCCTTCGGTGAACGTGAGATCTACCCCGGGGAAACGCACCACGTACTCGCTGAGGACCGGCGGCAGCACCATCGGAGAAAGGGTGCTGTAGCACCCCACCATGAGCTTGCCGGTCAGCCCGTACTGACTCTCTCGCGCCGAGGTCTGCAGGTCTTCGAGGTCGACCAGCAGTCGGCGCGCGTCCACCAGCACCTGTTCCCCGATCCTCGTCGGCCGCACGCCCCGGCGATGCCGAACAAGCACCTGCACCCCGAGGGCGCGCTCCAATTCGCCGAGCGCCATCGACAGGGCGGACTGCGACAGGTGCAGGCGCTGAGCTGCTGCGGTCACCGAACCTTCCTCGACCGCTGCGATGAAGTACTCGAGCTGTCGGAGCGTGGCATCAGACATCAAAAAAACCGATCGTTAGCTTCAAATAGTTCGACTGTTCAGGGTAGGTGATGGGCGTCATAGTCGACGGGACAACTGATCCAGACGGCAGGAGTTCCCATGAACCAGCACGGTGGAGCGGCGCCACAGTCGACGGCGCCGGCCTCAGTGCCCGACGCCGACGCGGGCGTCGCGCCGCAGGGCGGGCTGCGGCGCAGCCTGGAGAATCGGCACATCGTGATGATCGCGCTGGGTGGGATCATCGGGGCCGGCCTGTTCGTCGGCAGTGGTGCGGTAATCAACCGGACCGGGCCGGCCGCGGTGCTGAGTTACGCCCTCTCCGGGGTACTGATGATCCTGGTCATCCGCGCGATCGGCGAAATGGCGGTCGCACGACCGTCTTCCGGTTCGGTGGCCAACTTCTCCCGCGACGGGCTGGGTAACTGGGCGGGGTTCAGCGTCGGCTGGCTGTATTGGTACTTCTGGGTGGTCGTCGCGGCGATCGAGGCAGTGGCCGGAGCGGGGATCCTTTCCAACTACCTACCCGGTGTGCCCGCGTGGCTGTTGTGTCTCGGCCTGGTACTCGTGCTGACGGCGATAAACCTGCTTTCGGTCAAGGCCTACGGGGAAGCCGAATTCTGGTTTGCCTCGATCAAAGTCATCGCGATCATCTTTTTCATCTGTGTCACCGGCCTGTTCCTCCTCGGATTGATCGGCAAGCCGGAAAGCCCCGGGCTGACAAACCTCTTCTCGCACGGGGGAATGTTCCCGTACGGCGTCGTGGCCGCGCTGGTGGGCAGCGTCACGGTGCTGTTCTCGATGGGTGGTGCCGAGATCGCCACGATTGCCGCGGCCGAATCCAAGAAGCCGGTCGAGTACGCCGCCAAGGCGACCAAACAGGTGATGGCCCGGGTTTTCGTCTTCTACGTGCTGTCGATCCTGCTGATCGTGGCGGCCGTGCCGTGGGACACCCCGTTCACCGGGGAGAGCATCCGCAGCCCGTTTGCCGTGGTGCTCGAACACATCGGCATCCCCGGGATGTCTGTGGTGATGGAGGCCATCGTTCTCACCGCTGTGCTGAGTTCACTGAACTCCTGCCTCTACATCACCTCGCGAATGTTGTTCGCGCTGGCCGAGAAAGGCGATGCGCCCAAGTCGCTGGTGAAGATCAACAGCCGCGGAGTGCCGGTGCGGGCGATCCTGGCCGGGACGTCGATGGGCTACGCCGCGGTGGTCGCGAACTACTTCTTTCCCGAACAGGTCTTCATCTTCCTCATCAATTCATCCGGGGCGATCCAGCTCATCTACTACATCATTCTGGTCGGTGCGGAGATCCGCTTACGGCGCCGGCTCGAGGCCACCGATCCCGGCGCGCTGCGCATGAAGATGTGGTGCTTCCCGTATCTGTCCTGGTTCTCGATCGCCTGGATGGTCGTCGTTCTCGGACTCATGGCGGTGATCGAGGAAACCCGGTCGCAACTGTTGTTGAGCCTCATCGCTTTCGGGGTGATCCTGCTCGCCTATCGCGCCCGCGCTGCCCGCGGCACCCAACCGGCCATCGGACCCAACACCGGCGCCTGACGGCGCTCACGAAAAGAAGGAACAGTAATGATCAGAACCGGAGAGGATTACCGGGAATCGATCCGCGACGGACGCAACGTCTGGATCGACGGGGAACGCGTCGACGACGTGACCACCCATCCCGCGTTCCAGCCGATCGTCGACATCCGCGCCCGCATCTACGACCTCGGTCACGACGAGTTGACCAGGGACACGATGACATACGTCGACGACCAGAGGGGTGAGGTCTGCGCAATCGGATCCAAACCCCCGTTGACCAAAGAGGACTGGCACGCCAAGCGGCGGGGCGTCGACACGATCCTCGACCATGCGGGCGGCGTGGTGACCCGTGTCGGCGACGAAACGGTCGGGGAGATGTGGTCACTGGCCGACGGCCAGGATGTGCTGGACAAGATCAACCCGGCATTCTCCGAGAACATCGTCAGGCACGTTCGGAATGCCACGTTGACCGACCCGTTCCACGTCTCGGCGAACACCGACCCCAAGGGCGACCGGTCAAAGTGGCCCCAGGAACAGGATCCCGACGTACTGCTGCGTGTCGTGAGCGAAAACGATCGTGGAATCGTGGTGCGCGGAGCGAAATTCGAAACCGCGGCGGCGTATTCCAACCAGGCCTTCGTCAAGCCGACCATCGGTGACTGGAACAGCCAGACCCACTCGGAGTACGCCGTCGGCTTTCTCGCCGACATGGGTAATCCCAACATCAAGCACATCTGCCGGTCCGGATTCCGGGGGATGCGATCGGCCGAGGACTACCCGCTCACCAACCGGGTGGACGAGATCGACACGATGATCGTCTTCGACGACGTGGAGATCCCGTGGGACGACGTGTTCTTCTATCGGCACACCGAGGCGGCCGGCTTCATCCGCGCCACGCTGCACCGGTACAGCATCTTCCCCTTCGTGCAGCGCCACCTGCGGTGGGCCGATCTGTTGCTGGGCTTCGCGCATGCCAGTGCGCGGCAGACGGGGGTCAAGATGCACCAGGGGGTGCGAGAGAAGATCGCGGAGGTGGCGGCCTACCGCGAGGGAATCAACGCATTCCTCACCGCGGCAATCGAACTCGCCGAACCAAGCCCGAGTGGTCTGCTCATGCCACATCAGGCGACGATGTATTCGGGCCGCGTGTTCGCGTGCAGCAACCTCCCCAGGATCGTGCACCTGGTTCGTGATCTCGCCGGCTGCCAAATCAGCCTGACCCCGAGCGCGGCCACCTTCGCCAACGAGGAGACGGCTGGGTGGCTGGCGAAGTACTTCGCAGTAGGCGACGTCGAGGCCGAGGAACGCCGCAAGCTGCTGGCCTACGGGCGCGATCTGCTCAACTCCGACTACGCCAACCATCGGCTGACCTTCCAGCTGTTCGCGCAGTCACCGCCGTTCTCGCACCTGCTCGCGGTCTACAACAACTACGACTTCGAACCGGCCACCGAACTCATGTGCCAGTCGGCCGGCATCAAAACCATCGACGGGAGAAACCGATGACAGAATCCATTGTGGCAGGCGGACATCGCCGTATCCGGCCGTTCAACACCGCTGAGACCTACCCCGAGCAGAACCTGTCCAACGACCTGTGTCAGGCCGTAGTGGCCGGGAACACCGTCTACCTACGGGGTCAGGTGGCTCAAGATCTTGAGACCCGCGAATGCGTGGCAGTGGGTGATCCGGCGGGCCAGGCGCACAAGACCGTCGACAACATCGAGTTGCTGCTGTCAGAGGCAGGTGCCTCACTCGAGCACATCGTCTCGTGCGACGTCTATCTCACCGACGTGCGCTACCGCGAAGATGTCTACCGGGTTCTCGGAGAGCGTCTCAAAGGCGTGTTCTATGCCTCGACCGGGCTGGTGGTCGATGCACTGGCGCGACCGGAATGGGTCGTCGAAGTGACTGCGACGGCGGTGATCCCGTGACGTTCTCGCTGGCCGGGCGATGTGCCCGGACCGGGATGTTCGGTGCGGTGGTCACCTCCTCGAGCCCCTCGGTGGCGTCCCGTTGCGTGTGGGCGCGATCGGGTGTCGGGGTGGCCTGTACGCAGAATGTCACCGACCCCACGTTGGGGCCGAAGCTGTTGGACCGACTCGCGGAGGGCATGCCGGCGCAGGCCGCGATGGACCACGTGGTGGCCCACGCGGCGTACCCGGAATACCGGCAGCTCACCGTCGTCGACGCCACCGGTGCCGTGGCATCCCACTCCGGGACCAGCACGTTGGGCACTCATGTGGTTGCGACCGGTGTCAATGCAATCGCGGCAGGCAATCTGCTGAGCTCGGAGAAGGTGCCCCAGGCGATGATCGAGGCGTTCGAAGCCGACCCGGGCCTTCACCTTGCGGACCGGCTGCTTGCCGGGCTCCGGGCCGGTGAGGAGGCCGGAGGTGAAGAGGGGCCGGTGCATTCCTGCGGCCTGCTGGTGGTCGCCGACGCCGAATGGCCGCTGACCGACCTGCGAGTGGATTGGGACGACGACCCGATTGCCCGGCTGGCCGAGGTCTGGCAGGTGTGGCAACCCCAGGCCGAGGACTACACGCTACGGGCACGCCGGCCCGACCTGGCGCCGTCATACGGAGTACCGGGTGACGAATGATCACCGGGCCCTCGCGAAATCGGTAGTGGAGACCGCTTTTCCGTCGTTGGTCGCGCTGTCGGAAAAATTGCATGCCAATCCGGAGACCGCCTGGAACGAACACCAAGCTGTCGCCTGGGTGAGCGGACATCTCGCCGAAGAGGGTTTCGAGGTAACGACGCCCTTTCTGGGATTGGATACCGCCTTCCATGCCCGTTACGGCGACGGGCCGGTTCGCGTCGGACTGTGTGCCGAGTACGACGCTCTACCGGGTCTCGGACATGCCTGCGGGCACAACCTGATTGCGGCGATGTCAGTCGGTGCCGCGCTGGCCCTGGCCCGCGTCGCAGACGAGGCAGGGCTGACGGTCGAGGTGTTCGGCACCCCGGCCGAAGAGGGTGGCGGTGGCAAGATCGAGATGCTGGAGCGGGGCGCGTTCCACGGTCTCGATCTGGCCATGATGGCCCACCCGGCGCCCGTCGACGTGGCGGAGGCACAGCCGTTCGCTGTTTCACACTCCGAGATCACCTTCACCGGCAAGGCCGCCCATGCCGCCGCCTATCCGGAACATGGCCGTAATGCCGCCGACGCCTTCACCATTGCGCAGGTCGCCCTCGGGCTGCTGCGTCAACAGCTCCCGGAAACGGTCCGGGTGCACGGAGTGATGACCGACGGAGGGGAGGCACCCAATGCGATACCCGAGCGGACCCGGGGCAGGTGGTATGTCCGGGCCGGGTCGCTGGCCGAGCTTGCCGACCTGGAGCCGCGGATATGGCGCTGTTTCGAAGCGGGAGCACTGGCCAGCGGATGCGAGGTGTCGGTGCGGCCGGAAAGCAAGCCGTATGCCGAGTTCCGTACCGATGAAAGAGCTCTGGCGGCCTACCGTCGCAACGCCGAGGCGCTGGGCCGCAGCTTCGACTCCGGAGAACAGGCCAGCCGGATGAACCGTGCGTCGACCGACATGGGAAACGTCTCGCAGGTGGTCCCGGCGATCCACCCCTACATCGGGATCGGTTCGCTGCCCGCGCTGAACCACCAGCGGGAGTTCGCCGACCACTGCGTCGGGCGCCAGGCCGAGCGCGCGATCCACGACGGCGCCGTCGCGCTGGCCTGGACCGCGCTCGATCTGTTCGACGGACGGTCAGGACGATGAAACCGGACGTGCGGACAGAGCGCGATCTCCTTGGCGCCCGCAGTATTCCGGCCGCCGCGTACTGGGGTGTGCACACCGCCCGCGCAGTAGAGAATTTCCAGGTCAGCGGTATCACGCTGGCAGCCCACCGGCCGCTCATCGCGGCCCTGGGAGCCGTCAAGCAGGCGGCGGCACGCGCAAACCGCGAGCTCGGGGTGCTCGACGCCGACCGGTCGGACGCCATCGACCGGGCCTGTCAGGAGGTCATCGACGGGCGCCTGGATCATGAGTTCGTCGTCGACGTGGTGCAAGGCGGGGCCGGTACATCGACGAACATGAACGTCAACGAGGTGATCGCCAACCGGGCGCTGGAACTGCTCGGATTTCCGCTGGGCGGTTACGACCGGATACACCCCAACGATCACGTGAATCGGGGGCAGTCGACCAACGACGTGTACCCGACGGCGGTCAAGCTGGCATTGGTGTCGGCGCTCGACGGGTTGTCCGTGGCTGTCAGTGCGTTGGCAGACGCGTTTGGCGCCAAGGCCGTCGAGTTCGCCGACGTCCCCAAGATCGGACGTACGCAACTGCAGGACGCTGTTCCGATGACGGTAGGGCAGGAGTTCGGTGCCTGGCGATCGACCCTGGCCGAGGAACTCGCACGAATGGCCGATGCGCGGGAACTGCTCTGCGAGATCAACTTGGGAGCAACAGCAATCGGTACCGGTATCACGAGTGCCCCCGGTTATCCATCGGCAGTGGTCCGTCACCTGCGGGCGATCACAGGCGTGCGGGTCACGACCGCAACCGATCTCGTGGAGGCCACGTCGGACACCGGCTCCTTTCTCAACCTCTCGGGAGTGCTCAAACGCACCGCGGTCAAAGTATCCAAGATCTGCAACGACTTACGGCTGCTGTGCTCGGGACCACAGGCCGGTTTGGGTGAATTACGTTTGCCGGCAAGACAGGCCGGATCCAGCCTGATGCCGGGAAAGGTCAACCCGGTCATCCCGGAAATGGTCAACCAGGTCGCGTTCACGGTGATCGGCACCGACGTCACCGTCACCATGGCGGCTGAGGCGGGACAGCTTCAGCTCAACGCGTTCGAACCGATCATCTGCCACGGTCTGCTGCAGTCGATCGGGTGGATGCGCCGAGCGTTCGACACGCTGCGCACCCACTGTGTTGACGGGATCGACGTCAACCGGGAACACCTGCAGGCGGTGACGGCGCGTAATGCCGGCGTCGTCACCGCACTGATTCCGCTGCTGGGCTACCGGCGTGCCAGTGAGGTCGTGGCCGCCGTGCTGGACGGCCGGGGTGAGGTGCGGGAGCTGGCACTGGCGACCGGATCTATTGCGGTCGAGGATTTGGACCGGCTGCTGGGGTACGAAGCAGACCTCGATCCTTTGCCACCTCACTGAGCAGCTCCCGCAGTCGTTTTCGCCCCCGTGCCAGTCTCGACATCACGGTCCCGATGGGAGTCCCCATGAGAGAGGCGATGTCGCGGTAGGGGTAGCCCTCGACGTCGGCGAGGTACACCGTCACACGATTGACTGCGGGAATGGCGCCGAGCGCATCGGCGATCTCGTCATCGCGCATCGCCTCGATCGCCTCCACTTCCGCGGACCGCAGACCCAACGAGGTGTGGCGCGCCTCGGCGGACAGCTGCCAGTCGGTGAAGTCCTCACACAGCTGCTCGGACACCCCGCGTTGGCGCATGCGGTAAGTGGTGACCCAGTTGTTGTACATGATCCGGAACAGCCACGCGCGTGCATTGGAGCCCGGTTCGAAGGTGTGAAATCCGCTGTAGGCCTTGAGCAATGTCTCTTGCAGCAGATCATCCGCATCGTAGCCGCTGGTGGTCAGCCGTTGTGCGCGACGTCGGATCTGCTCGATACAGGGCATCACGGTGTCGACGAACTGGTTGTTGTCGTGTCGATCGGCGGGTGAGTCAACGTCAACGGTCAATTGAGGAACACCTCCGCCAATGTATAGAAAGTCTATGCATAATAATAGCTCATCTAGGTAGTGGGGTGGTAATCGGCGGGGCCGTATTCCGGACGCTTGGGCGCTTCGCGGGAATGGGCTGCTGCTGCGGTGGGTTGTCGGCGGGTGTAAAGTTTCCCGCGCTGTACATAGTTATTCGAACTAATTCGCCGAGCGCCGAAGCGTCATCGCTGTCGGCGGGTTCGGGTAATCGTCTGGAGGTACCGGTGAGTCCTGGTCGGGGTGCTCGTCGTCTGTTGAAACACGCATGGATTCCAGTGGTTCTGATTGTCGTACTGGCCATATCGGGCCTGGTGGTCTCACGACTGCACCGGATGTTCGGCTCGGAGGATCTCAACGCGAATGCCGGCGCCGGGATCGAGATCGTCCAGTTCAACCCCAAGGTGGTCTTGTACGAGGTGTACGGACCGCCCGGGACTTCCGCCGAGATCAGCTATTTCGATCCGGACGCCAAGGTGCACTCGGTCAACGCCCAGCTGCCCTGGTCCGTCACCTTGTCCACCACGTTGCCGACCGTCAGCGCGAACCTGATGGCGCGCAGCGACAGTGAAAGCAGCGGCGACCACATCGGGTGCCGTGTCACCGTCAACGGCACTGTCCGCGAGGAGCAATCCGCCAATGGCGTCAACGCCCAGACCTACTGCCTGGTGAAGTCCGCATGACCACATCCGTCACCTCGTCCGAGTCCACGGACAAGCCGAAGCGACCTACCGTCCCGCACCTGCTCCGCATTCTGGCGTGGCCGATCATCCTGATCTGGATCGCGATCGCGGTCGTGGTTAACGTGATCGCGCCGCAGCTGGAGGTCGTCGGCGAATTGCACGCCGCACCGATGGCGCCCGAGGACGCCCCGTCGATGCAGGCGATGAAGTTGATGGGCGCCAACTTCAAGGAGTTCAACTCCAACAGCACGATCATGATCGTCATCGAGGGCCAGGAGCCGCTGGGCCCGGACGCGCACCAGTACTACGACGAGATCATCCACAAGCTGCAGCAGGATCCCGAGCACATCCAGCACATCCAGGACTTCTGGGGTGACACGCTGACCGCGGCCGGCGCGCAGAGCGCCGACGGCAAAGCGTCGTACGTGATGATCAACCTCGCCGGCGAGCAAGGTATGACGCTCGCCAACGAGGGCGTCGAAGCCGTCCGCAAGGTCATCGAGGAGACGAAGGCTCCGCCCGGGGTGCAGGCGCACGTCGCCGGCCCTGCCGCCCTGACCAATGACATGCACGTCATCGGCAACGCGAGCCTGGCCGAGATCACCCTGATCACCCTGGTCGCCATCGCAGCCATGCTTCTGGTGGTCTATCGGTCGATCAGGACCACGCTGATCCAGTTGTTCCTGACGTTTCTGGCGCTGCTGACCGCCCGCGGCGTGGTGTCCGTGCTGGCGATGCACGACGTGTTCGGGTTGACCACCTTCGCGGGCAACATCCTGACGATGCTGGCCATCGCCGCCGCCACCGACTACGGCATCTTCATCTTCGGCCGGTACCGCGAAGACCGCGGCATGGGCCTGGACCGGGATGACTCCTACTACGCGACCTTCAAATCGGTGGCGCCCGTCATCGTGGGTTCCGGTTTGACCATCGCCGGAGCGACCTACTGCCTCAGCTTCGCGCGACTGCCCTACTTCTCCACCATGGGTGCCCCCGTCGCGATCGGCATGGTCGTGGTCGTGGTCATCTCCGTCACGCTCGGCCCGGCGGTGCTCTACCTCGGCAGCCGTGTCGGGCTGTACGAGTCCAAGCGGCCCCCGCAGAGCAAGTTCTGGCGCAAGGTCGGCACCGCGGTGGTGCGTTGGCCCGCACCGATTTTCGTGACCAGCCTGTTCATCGTGCTGATCGGGGTGGTGGCCATCCCCGGATACAAGCCGGCCTACAACGACCGGTACTACCTGCCCGAGGACGCCCCGGTGAACGTAGGTTTCGCCGCTGCCGACCGGCACTTCTCCCAGGCCAGGATGAACCCCGACATCCTGATGGTCGAGTCCACCCATGACATGCGCAATCCCGCCGACATGCTTGTGCTGAACAAGATTTCGAGCAACGTGATGCACGCCGAAGGTATCGCGATGGTGCAGAGCATCACCCGGCCGCTGGGAATCCCCATCCAGCACAGCTCGATTCCGTTCCAGACCAGTATCTCGGGGCAGACCAGCAATATGAACCTGCCGTTCCAGCGCAAGCAACTCGACGACCAGCTTCGGATGATCGACGCGACCAACACCTCGATCGACATCATGAAGAGGCAATACCAGCTCTCGCTCGAACAGACCCGCCTCACCCAGGACTCCGCGGCGAAGTCGCAGGAGCTGCTCGAGGTCACCAAGAAGATGCGGGACAACATCGCGAACTTCGACGATCAGTTCCGGCCCATGCGCAACTACTTCTACTGGGAACCGCACTGCTTCGACATCCCGATGTGCTCCGCGGCCCGGTCGGTCTTCGACGCTCTCGACGGGATCGACGAGCTGACCGACAAGACCTCGTCGGTCCAGGTCAACACCGACCAACTGGCGGACCTGGCGCCCAAGCTGACTGCGCTGCTTCCGGAGACGATCGCGTCGATGGAAACCAGCCGGGACCTGTCGCTGGCGTCGTACAACTCGCAAAAGGCCCTGATCGACCAGATGCAGGCGATGAACGACACCGCGCTGTCAATGGGTGCGGCCTTCGACGACGCCAAGAACGACGACCTGTTCTATCTGCCCCCGGAAGCCTTCACGAACCCGGATTTCGAGCGCGGCCTCAAGATGTTCCTGTCGCCGGACGGTAAGTCCGCCCGCATGTTCATCACCCACCAGACCGACCCGGCGACGGTGGACGGGATCGCACGAGTCGAGTCCGAGCGCAAGGCCGCCCAGGAGGCCCTGAAGATGTCGTCGCTGTCGGACGCCAAGATCTATCTCGGCGGTGTGGCGGCGACCTACAAGGACATGTCCGACGGCGCCCGTTACGATCTGATGATCGCGGTGGTGTCGGCGCTGACGCTGATCTTCATGATCATGCTCATTCTGACCCGCAGTGCGGTGGCCGCGTTGACCATCGTGCTGACGGCCGGCAGTTCGATCGCCGCGTCGTTCGGCATCTCGGTGTTGTTGTGGCAGGACCTGTTCGGGATGCCAGTGCACTGGCTGGTGATGCTGATGTCGGTGATCATCTTGCTGGCCGTCGGATCTGACTACAACCTGCTGCTGGTATCCCGATTCCAGGACGAGATCCACGCCGGCCTGAAGACCGGCATCATCCGGTCCATGGCCGGCACCGGCGGCGTGGTCACCTCGGCCGGTCTGGTGTTCGCGGCCACGATGGCCGGCATGATGGCGAGCAACCTGATTGTGCTGGCCCAGATGGGCTCGACCATCGCGATCGGCCTGCTGATCGACACCTTCATCGTGCGGTCGCTGCTGATGCCGTCCATCGCCACCCTGCTTGGCAGATGGTTCTGGTGGCCGCAGGTGGTGTATCCCCGCGGGGACCACCACTTCCGCAAGCCGGCGCCACCGCGTCCGCCCCGCGCCGACGATGAGGACACCGCGGCCATTCCGGTGACCACCAACTAGATTCACCGGCGATGAGCTACTTCGGCGAGCTGCGTACCCACTGGCAGCCGCTCGCTGCCGCCACCGCCGGACTCAGTGCCGGCCTGAGCCTGAGTGCCTACACGAATGCCGCGATGGGGCCGCAGTTCCTCGCGGCATTCGGGTGGAGTCGCTCGGATTTCGCCCTTACCGGCGCGATCACGTTGCTGACGTTCGTGTTCCTGCCGTTCTACGGCCGCCTCGCCGATCTGTTCGGGGTGCGGCGGATTGCTGCGGTCGGCGTCGTCGGACTGCCTGCGTGCTGGATTGCGTACGCGATCATGTCCGGACCCATCTGGCAGTACTTCGCGATCAACGTCGCCCTCATCGCGCTCGGGGTGACCACGACGCCGGCGATCTACAGCAGGCTGGTCGCGACACGTTTCCAGGCAGCCCGGGGTCTGGCCCTGGCCATCGCGATCTCCGGCCCGCCGCTGCTGGGCGCCATCGGCGCTCCGGCGCTCGATGTCGTCAACCGCACCTTTGGTTGGCGGGTCGGGTGTCTGGCCATCGCGGCCACCATCGCGCTCATCGGCGTCATCGCCCTGGTGCTCGTGCCCGGACGCAACGGTGAGTCGGCGCCGATCGCGGGAGAACGTAAGGCCGGCAAGGATTACCGCGCCATCGGGCGCAGCAGGGTCTTCTGGATTCTGTTGACCGGTGTCTTGTTGTGCAACCTGTACCACTCGGTCACCACCACCCAACTCGGGATCATGCTCGGTGACGCCGGGGCCGGCGCCGATGTCGCGGTGCTCATCACGGTGTTCGCGACCGCCGTCATCGTCGGTCGCTTCGTGTGCGGCGTGGCGCTCGATCGGCTGCCCGCGCAGGTGGTCGCTGCGGTGGCGATGGCACTGCCGGGTCTTGGCTGCCTGCTCATCGCGTCGCCGTGGGACGGCATCGGTGTCCTCACCGTGGCCGTCTGCTGTCTCGGCGCGGCCTGGGGAGCCGAAGGAGATGTCATCGCGTACCTGGTGGCGCGCCACTTCAGCCTCGGCGTGTACAGCACCGTCCTCAGCATCCTGTCCGCGGTGATCGGCGTCTCGTCGGCGGTGGGGGCCGTGGTGCTCAGTCGTATGTTGGTTGCCACCAACAGCTTCGACGGGTTTCTGGTGTTGGCGGGAGTCGCCGCATTCGTCGGAGGCGCCCTTCTGCTACTGCTGCGCCGTCGCCCGGCCATATTTACAAATGACGATAAAAGTGTCACGGTGTCCTGATGGACTTCTCCCACGTCGAGCTCTCCGAGGAAGACCAGGCCTTCCGGGATGAGCTGAGGGCCTTCCTGGCCGAGGTGGTCACCGACGAGGTAATCCAGCGTGACCGCGAGACCGGCGAGAACTTCGACGAGGCAGTGCATCTGGCCCTGGGGCAGGCCGGGTACCTGGCCGGTGACTACCAGGCCGAGGCCGACGGCGGATTCAGCGCGGTCCGGCGCCGCATCTGGGAGCTGGAAGTGGGCCGGGCGCACACCCCCTGGTTCCACTGGGGAACGACCGCGATGGTCGCGCATTCGATCGAGAAGTTCGCCTCACGCGAGCTTCTCGACGAGGTACTGCCCGGTGTGTTGGACGGGCGCCTGCGGCTGTGCCTTGGCTACACCGAACCCGAAGGCGGGTCCGACGTCGCGACGTGCAAGACCCGCGCCGTAAGGGAAGCGGATGGATCAACTTGGGTTATTAATGGCTCCAAGATGTTCACCTCGAATGCGCACAACGCCCAATACGTGTTCCTGCTGACCAACACCGACCCCGCCGCGCCCAAACACAAGAGCCTCACGATGTTCCTGGTGCCGCTGGATTCCGAGGGTGTCGAGATCCAGCCGATCCGCACTGTCGACGGGGACCGCACCAACATCACCTATTACAGCGACGTCCGGGTGAGCGACCGGTACCGCGTCGGCGACGTCAACGGCGGCTGGACGGTGCTGCGTGGGGCGCTCGAACTCGAACACGGCACCTTCGAACGCGAGACCCGAGGCTTGCAGAAGCTCGCCACGATGACCGAGCACATCACCTTGATGGCAGAGGCGGTGGACCGCGTCGCGGCCGTGGCCCCGGACGACGCGGCGTCGCGTTACCGGCTGGGCCGGGGCGTCGCCCGGTTGGAGGCCGCCCTGAGCAGTCCCGACATGTACGGCCGTGTCGCGATCGCCCAGACCATGCGGGATGTGTCGCCGGACCTGATGGATATCGTCGGCTCCGCCGGCGCGCTGCCGGTCGGAACGGCCGGTGCCGTCGACGACGGTGCCGCCGAGTACATCTTCCGGCTGGCTGGTCCGACCGGTATCTACGGCGGGACCCTCGAGGTGTTCCGCAACATGATCGCCCAGCAGGCGCTGGGCCTGGGCCGGCCGAACTACGCGCCCGCGAAGTGAGGCGCGGCCGGTGGTGAAGCTGCCCGTGAAACCCCCGGGCGCGCGGCAGACCTCCGCAGGCAACCTCGGTACTGTGGCCGGGTGCATCCCTTGGACAACGCCCTTGAGCTCGAATCCGCAGGTGACGACCTCTGGCGAGGGCGGACGCTGCCGGAGTGGGCCAATATGGTGGGCCCGTTCGGCGGCATCACCGCGGCCACCCTGCTGCGCGCGGTGGAGCTGCATCCAGAGCGGCACGGCCAGCCGATCGCACTGACCGTCAACTATGTGGCGCCCATCGCTGACGGTGAGTTCGAGCTCGTGACAAGGCTGGTCAAGACCAACCGGTCCAATCAGCACTGGATCGTCGAACTCAGCCAGGACGGTGAGGTCAAGACCACCGCCACTGCGGTATTCGGGCTGCGCCGGGAGGGCTGGTCGGACACCGAGATCGAGTGGCCGCAGGCTCAGGCGCCCGAGGACATCGAGCCGTCGGTGCCACCGTTCGGCGTGGTGTGGTTCGACAACTTCGACATGCGGTTCGTCGACGGCGCGATGCCGGACGCCGGCAATGATTCTGCCGAACCGACCGAATCGGCGAGTTCGACGACGACCCTGTGGGTGCGCAACAAGCCGTCCAGGGCAATGGATTTCGCCGCGTTGACCGCGGTGAGCGATATCTTCTATCCACGGGTGTTCCTGCGGCGCGGGCACTTCGTTCCGGCCGGGACGGTATCGATCTCGGTGTATTTCCACGCCGATGACGAGCAGCTCGCGGCTCAGGGGGATGACTTCGTGCTGGGAACGGCACGGGCGCACCGGTATTCCGGCGGCTACTTCGATCAGAGCGCCCGCCTGTTCGGACGAGGCGGTACGTTGCTGGCCACCAGTCACCAGTTCGTGTATTTCAAGGCCTGAGGTCCTCGGGGACCGACTGCAGGGCGATCCAGGCGCTCACCCGGGTCTGTGGATCGTCGAGCTTGCCGGGCAGTACCTTCTCGATGGCCGCGAGACGATTACGCACGGTGTTGCGATGCAGGCCGAGTTCCTCGGCGACCTTGAGTCTGGACCCGTGATGGCGCAGGAAGCAACGTAACGTTTCCAGCTGCTCGGAATCGAGCCCGTGCAACCAGGATTCGGCGAAGGCGGCGGCCTTGTCGGGATCGATCAGACCGAGGGGGCCGTTGTCGATCACCCGGTCCCAGACCACCGGACCTGAGCCGTCGGTGGCCTGGCCGAGCGCCAGTCCCGCGGTGCGATAACCGGTCTCGCCGTCGCTGGGCGCGACTGAATTTCCCACCCCGACGAGCAGCGCGTCCTCGGCCAATCGGGACGCCGTCGACCCGGCCCGGGACGGTTCGGTGATCGCGCACAGCTCTCCCGCGTAGACCCCGGCAAGGATGCCGCGCCGTTCCAGGGCGGCCGCCGCGTTCTCGATGGCAGACTCGTCCCCGGTGGCCCGCAAGAAGCGAATACGCTTCGGCAGCACGGTCGCCGCCTGGTCCACCTCCAATACCAATTGGGCAGTGCGGACATCGCTTTCGGCGAGAAGCTCGATTGCCCGGCCTCGCAGATGCCGACGAGTGGTGGCACGGCTGCGATCCTGTTCGTCGATGAGGCCCAACAGGGCCACGGCGGTCGTCACGGCCTGACGTTGTTCTTCCGATGCCCTGGCCGGCATCAAGGCGGCCAGATAGGCCGACGCCCGCCCGCGCAAACCGATGGGGTGCACCGACACCGAGGTGGTCGGATTGGACTGTGCCGCAGCCGAACGCAATCCGTGTGCCTGGAGCCGCATGACGTCGTCGGCGACCTCGTCGAGCGGAAACTCGCTGCGGCGGGCGCCGACCGGGCCGGTGACGACGCGGCCGTCGGGATTCATCAGGCAGGTCGCGCCGTCGAGCGCCGCGGCCAGTGCCGTGATGACCGCAACAGCGGGATCCGGTTTGGCCGCCGCCGAGATGAGCTTGCGCTGCGTCTTGAGTGACTCGCGGGTGGCGGTGGACTCCTGTTCCTCCAGAAGGTGCGCGACGTATCGGCTGATCGCGACGAACGTGGTCGGGCGCGGCACCTCGAACAGATTCACCTGGCGTCTGCGGCAGGCGTCGGCGAGTTCGGCGGGCGTTTGGGCGTGGGTGAGTCCGACGGCGAATCCGATGCCGGCCACACCGGCGTCGGCAAGTCTGCGCACGTAGCCGTCCCATTGGCCGTGCCAGTCGCCGGTCTCCAGGCCGGTGGTCAGCAGGATCTCGCCGCCTTCCAGGAACGGCCCCGGGTCCGCGAGCTCACTCGTGGCCACCCAGCGGATCGCTGCGTCCGGGCGACCGACGTGGACGGCACTCAGTTCGAGTATCCGTTCATCGAGGAGATCGCCGACCAGGACCATGCTGCCAGTTTTGCACAATTATCCGCCTGTGAGATGTGCACTCCTGACCTGCCGCGCGCGGTGACGGTTGCCTAGCGTTACGGCAGACAACCGCCAGCAGCAGGAGGAACACGTGAGCATCGCCGAGATCGCGGGTGCGGCCGTCACCCAGGAACGCCGGATCGTCACCGCCATTCCGGGCCCGGTCTCGAAGCAGATGCAGGCACGCAAGACTGCTGCGGTCGCGGGCGGCGTCGGCACCACATTGCCCGTGTACGTGGTGGCCGCCGGCGGCGGAATCCTCGTCGACGCCGACGGCAACCAGCTCATCGACTTCGGCTCCGGCATCGCCGTGACCACCGTGGGCAACAGCGCACCGGCCGTCGTCGAGGCCGTCACCGAGCAGGTCGCGGCCTTCACCCACACCTGCTTCATGGTCACCCCGTACGAGGGATACGTGCGGGTGGCCGAGGAACTCAACCGGCTCACCCCCGGCGACCACGACAAGCGCAGCGTGCTGTTCAACTCCGGCGCCGAAGCCGTCGAGAACGCCGTCAAGATCGCGCGGGCCTACACGCGTCGGCAGGCGGTCGTGGTGTTCGACCACGCCTACCACGGCCGTACCAACCTGACCATGGCGATGACCGCCAAGAACCAGCCGTACAAGAACGGCTTCGGGCCGTTCGCCGGCGAGGTGTATCGGGTGCCGACGTCTTTCCCGTTCCGTGACGGCGAGACCGACGGTGCGGCAGCGGCCGCCCGCGCCCTTGACCTGATCGACAAGCAGGTCGGGGCCGAGAACGTCGCTGCCGTGGTGATCGAGCCCATCCAGGGTGAAGGCGGATTCATCGTTCCCGCACCGGGATTCCTGCGCGCACTGCAGGACTGGTGCACCGGGGCCGGCGCGGTGTTCGTCGCCGACGAGGTGCAGTCGGGCTTCGCCCGCACCGGCGCGATGTTCGCCGTCGAGCACGACGGTGTCGTGCCAGATCTGATCGTCACCGCCAAGGGCATCGCCGGTGGCCTGCCGCTGTCGGCGGTCACCGGTCGGGCCGAGATCATGGATGCGCCGCATGCCGGCGGGCTCGGCGGCACCTACGGCGGTAACCCGATCGCCTGCGCGGCGGCGCTCGCGGTGATCGACACCATCGAGCGGGACGGGCTGCTGGCCCGTGCGGTGGAGATCGAGAAGGCGATGACCGATCGCCTCGAGGCGATCGCTGCCGAGGATTCCCGGATCGGCGAGGTTCGCGGCCGCGGCGCGATGATCGCGGTCGAACTGGTCAAGGCCGGCACGACCGAACCCGACGCCGACCTGGCCAAGCAGGTCTCGGCCGCCGCCCACGCACAGGGGCTGGTGGTGCTGACCTGCGGAACGTACGGCAACGTGCTCCGTTTCCTCCCGCCGCTGTCGATGCCCGACCACCTGCTGGAGGAGGGGCTGGACATCCTGGCCGCCATCTTCGCCGAGACCCGCTGAGCCCTGGTCGGCTCGATCCCTGGAGATTTGAGTGAACACACAGAACGCGATCGCCGGACTCGACACCAAGCACGGCATCCTCATCGACGGGCAGAACCGCGGTGCTGCCACCACCTTCGAGGTGCGTGACCCGGCCACCGGCCTGCCCATCGCGGAAGTGGCCGACGGCACCGTGGCCGACGCCCGCTCGGCCGTCGACGCCGCGCACCGGGCCTTCGCCGGCTGGGCCGCGACGAGCCCGAGGCAGCGCAGCGACATCCTGCGCCGGGTGTTCGACCTGATGGTCGCCGACACCGAGCGCCTGGCCGCCCTGATCTGCGCGGAGAACGGCAAATCGCAGGCCGACGCCCGGGCCGAGGTGGGCTATGCCGCCGAGTTCTTCCGTTGGTTCTCCGAGGAAGCCGTGCGGACGGACGGCGCCTACGGTGTCAGCCCCGCCGGTGGCACCCGGACCCTGGTCACGCACAAGCCGGTCGGGGTCGCTGCGCTGGTGACGCCCTGGAACTTCCCGGCCGCGATGGCGACCCGCAAGATCGCCCCCGCGCTGGCCGCGGGATGCACCGTGGTCCTCAAGCCGGCCGCCGAGACGCCCCTGACGGCACTGGCGATCGCCGGAATACTGTCGGCCGCAGGCGTGCCCGACGGTGTGGTCAACATGGTGCCCACCACCGATGCCGCTGCCGTGGTCGAGGACTGGTTGAGCGATGACCGGGTCCGCAAGGTGTCGTTCACCGGTTCCACCGGCGTCGGCCGGGTCCTGCTCAAGCAGGCCGCGGACCGGATCGTCAACGCCAGCATGGAACTCGGCGGCAACGCACCGTTCATCGTGACCGCCGACGCCGACGTCGAGGCGGCGATCGCGGGTGCGATGGTGGCCAAGTTCCGTGGCGGTGGGCAGGCCTGCACCGCGGCCAACCGGTTCTATGTGCACGCCTCGGTCGTCGAGGAGTTCGTCGCCGGACTCGGCGCCGAGGTCGCCGCGCTGCGGGTGGGTCCGGCATCCGATCCGGCATCGCAGATCGGCCCCCTGGTGAGCGAGCGCGCAGCGCAGCGGGTGGCTGCCACGATCGATGCCGCAGTGGCCGACGGCGCGGTGATCGCCGCGCAGGCCGAGGCGCCGTCCGAAGGCTGGTTCGTCGCGCCCACACTGTTGACCGGAGTTGCCCCGGATGCCGCCGTCCTCGCCGACGAGATCTTCGGACCGGTCGCGCCGGTGGTGGTGTGGGACGACGAGGAAGAGCTGCTGCGTTGGGCCAACGACACCGAATACGGTTTGGCCGCCTACGTTTATGCCGGCCGGCTGCAAGATGCGGTGCAGCTCGCCGAATCTCTCGACGCCGGCATGGTCGGCATCAACCGGGGCGTCGTGTCCGATCCGTCGACCCCGTTCGGCGGGATGAAGCAGAGCGGTCTCGGCCGCGAAGGCGCACGTGTCGGCCTCGAGGAGTTCCAGGAGACGCAGTACTTCAGCGTGGCCTTCGACTGACCGGTCGGCTCAGAACGGCGCCGAGTGCTGCATCAGGCTCAACATCAGCACGACCAGGCACAGCAGTGAGCTGAACATGATCAGCCCCATGATCACGACCACGAACCACGACGCGCAGCGCTGCTTACTGCGTGCCAGCTTCGCTATCCGCTCGTCGTGCATGAGTTCGTCTGCGACGACGGCGAATTCGACGCGTTCCAGCTCAGCGTCCCCGGCAGGTGCGCCACAGGAGATTTCACGCAGGCGAGCCGCGGCGATGCCCACGCCGACCCGGTCGAATCGCCGACTCATCTGACGCGCCTGTCTGCGGGTGAGACGGTGATCGAGGGCACCGATCGAATGCGGCCATTGTGCCCAGCCGCCGTGTGCGTTCGACGGGGTCGTCATAACCTATCGAGTCTACGAGCGTGCCGCGTCGGCAGGAAGCGTGCGCGCACGGGTTGTTCACGTGCGCAAGTAGTTTCTTCAACGGATCACTCTGTGCACATCGTCGGTCACCTCGCCACCTTCCTGGGCGATCCACGGTCCGTCGATCGACGGATCGATGATCCCGTCCTCCAGCCACGTGTAGCGACCGCCGAGCACGTTGTGCGCCAGTGTCCGGTCAGAGTCGTCGCTGTTGTCCCAGAGTTCGGTGAACAGCCGCTCGGCCCGCACCCGGGACTGGCGGCAGAACGCGTCGGCGAGCTCCACCGCGGAGTCCGGCGTGTCGCTGTGGGCCCGGACGCAGGCCGCCGTCATCGCGAACAGTTCCGCGCCGATGTCGACGATCCGGCCGAGGAAGCGCTGCCGGTACTCCAACTTTCCCTGCCACCGGGACATCGCATAGAACGTACTGCGGGCGAGCTTGCGGCTGGCCCGTTCGACGTACCGCAGGTGTTCGCCGAGCGGTCCGAACTCGGTGAATGATGTTGGTAATTGCCCTTTCCCGGCGACCAAGGTGGGTAGCCAACGCGCATAGAACTTGCCGGCCTGTGCGGCCGCCTTCGCCTTGTGTTTGAGGTCGGCGTCGGGGTCGATGATGTCGCCCGCCACCGAAAGGTGGGCGTCGACGGCCTCGCGGGCCAGCATCAGATGCATGATCTCGGTGGAACCCTCGAAGATGCGGTTGATCCGCATGTCGCGCAGCACCTGCTCGACGGGCACCCCGCGCTCGCCGCGGGCCGCCAGCGATTCGGCGGTCTCGAAGCCGCGGCCGCCACGGATCTGCACCAGTTCGTCGGCGATCAGCCAGGTCATCTCCGAGCCGTAGAGCTTGGCCAGCGCCGCCTCGATCCGGATGTCGGTGCGGCCGGCGTCGGCGAGCTCACTGGCAAGCTAGACCATCGACTCGATCCCGTAAGCGGTGGCCGCGATGAACGCCACCTTGCCGGCCACCGCGTCGTGCTCACCGACCGGACGGCCCCACTGCACGCGTTCCTTCGACCACTCCCTGGCGATCTTCACGCACCACTTCGCCGCTCCGGTGCATACCGCCGGCAGCGACAGCCTTCCGACGTTGAGCGTGGTCAGCGCGATCTTGAGGCCTTCGCCCTCGCGGCCGATGCGGTTCGCCGCGGGCACTCGCACGTCGGTCAGCTTGGTCAGACCGTTCTCGATTCCGCGTAGCCCCATGAAGGCGTTGCGGTTGGTGACGACGATGCCGGGAGTGTCGGCTTCGATGACGAAGGCGGTGATGCCGCCTTTGTGTCCCTCGCCCGGCGGCACCTGGGCCATCACCACCAGCAGATCGGCGATGACCCCGTTGGTGGTCCACAGTTTGACGCCGTTGAGCAGGTAGTCGTCGCCGTCGGGGGTCGCGGTGGCGTGCAACCGGGCCGGGTCACTGCCGACGTCGGGCTCGGTGAGCAGGAACGCGCTGATCTCCCGCGTGCACCGCGGCAGCCAGGTCTGTTTCTGCTCTGTGGTACCGAACATCGACACCGGTTGCGGCACCCCGATCGACTGATGTGCGGACAACAACGCGCCCAGCGCGGGGTGAACCGAGCCGACCAGGGCGAGGGCCTTGTTGTAGTACACCTGCGACAGGCCGAGCCCCTCGTAGTCGACGCCGATCTTCATGCCGAACGCGCCGAGTCCCTTCAAACCCTGGATCACCTTGTCGGGGATCTGCGCTTCGCGTTCGATGACCGCGGCGTCGATCTGCGTCTCGCAGAACTCCCGCAGCTCGGCCAGAAAGGCCTCGCCCCGCTCCATGGCCTCGGCCGAACCACGCGGATACGGATGGACCAGATCCAACCGCAGCCTGCCGAGAAACAGTTCTTTGCCGAAACTGGGCTGGTCCCACCGCGCTTCCCGCGCCTCCTCGGCGACCTGCCTGGCTTGTCGTTCGTTGACTTCTCCGGTAGCGGTCATCGCCGGCCTCCATACGTTCGTTCGCTGGTGGCATACCCGCAAACGGTGCTGACCACGCTCCGGGTTGGGGCCGCTACTTTTGCGGCGGCCAGAAGTCGACAAACGGTGCCGGCGTTCCGCACCGGTATCGCCGGACCTCCGGGCGCGGCTGGGTTCAACTGAGGCGTGGACCGTCATACTGACGAAGTGGCGCCGAGAAAAGTGCGGGACACATCACCGAAGCAGGGTTGGCTGACGCCCAAGCAGCAGCGCGCGTGGGTCGCCTACATGCGCGTGCAATTGCGGATGAGCTACGAAATGAACCGCCAGCTGCAGTCCGATTCCGGGTTGTCGCTCGCCGACTACGACGTGCTGGTGGCGTTGAGCAACGTGGGTGACGACGGCATGCGCGTCAGCGACCTTGCCGCGCAGATCGGCTGGGAACGCAGTCGGTTGTCACATCAGTTGCGTCGCATGGAGGAACGCGGCCTGACCGAACGCCGCGCCAGCGTCGAGGACGGCCGCACCACCAACGTCATACTCACCGAGAACGGCCGGCAGTCCATCGAGGAGGCCGCGCCTGGTCATGTCGATCTGGTGCGCAGGCTGTTCTTCGATCCCCTGCCCGAGAACCTGCTCGCACCGTTCACCGCGGCGTTGGAACACATCCACGTCAACCTCGACCACAACAGCTCGCTGCCTCCTGCGCCGAGCTAGTATTTAGGTGAAGTATCACCTAAATATCGGGAGCTGACATGAGTGAAGTAATCACCCGTCTGATGGAGGCCAATCTTCTGGCCGTGTTCGGCCAGCGCGACCCGCAACTCCGGGCCGCGGCCATCGCGACCACCTACGCGGATGATGTGCAGTGGATTGACGACGAAGGTGTCGCCACCGGCCACGTCGAACTTGAAGCCAAGGTGGCTGAGCTGCAGGAAAAGCTGTCGGGATTGCATTTCGCGAAGGCGGGCCCGGTCCGGCAAACGCGCGGGCTGGGATTTCTGGCCTGGGAAGTGCGCACCGCCGACGACGGACCCGTGGCGTCGGGCTTTGACGTAGCCGAGATATCGGGCGAGCGAATCGTTCGGATGTGGACGGTACTGAACTCGCCGGAATAGGTGATACATCACCTATGTTGTAGCGGGCGGAACGCACGAACCGCATACGAACGGAGTTCAATCATGGGACAGCTCGACGGCAAGACGGCTCTCGTCACCGGAGGAACCTCGGGGATCGGCCTGGCCACCGCCCGGCGGCTCGCCGACGAAGGCGCCTACGTCTTCATCACCGGCCGCGACCGCACCCGCCTGGACGCGGCGGCCGCCTCTATCGGCGCCCACGGCATCCAGAGTGACATCAGCAAGATCGAGGATCTCGACGCCCTCGCCGAGGAGATCGGCAAGCGCGGCGCGGGGCTGGACGTCGTTTTTGCCAACGCGGGTGGCGGTGACTTCGCCACTCTCGCCGAGGTCACCCCGGAGCACTACCGGGACAACTTCGATCGCAACGTGGCCGGCACGGTGTTCACCGTGCAGAAGGTGCTGCCATTACTGAACGAGGGTGCCTCGATCGTCCTCGCCGGTTCCACCGCCGCCTCAGAGGGTGTGGCCGCGTTCGGCCTCTACGCGGCGTCGAAGGCCGCTATTCGCTCGCTCGGCCGTACTTGGGCCGCTGAACTGGCCGAACGCAAGATTCGCGTCAACACTGTCGTGCCCGGACCGATCGAAACTCCGGGGCTGATCGGGCTGGCACCGGTCGATCAGAAGCAGGATCTGCTCGACGGTATGGCCTCGCAGGTGCCGATGAAGCGGCTCGGCCGTCCTGAGGAGATCGCCTCTGCGGTGCTGTTCCTGGCCTCGGATCAGAGCAGCTTCATCACCGGGGCGGAGCTCGCGGTCGACGGCGGGCAGATTCAGCTGTGACACAGGTCTCGCTACACTTACCGTAAGTCCAACGGTTAGGAGCCGCGTTGATCAAGGTCATGCAGGGCGTGCGAGTGCTCGAGGTCGCGCAATTCACCTTCGTGCCGGCGGCGGGAGCCATCCTCGCCGACTGGGGCGCCGACGTCATCAAGGTCGAGCACCCGGTGCGCGGCGACACCCAGCGTGGATTCATCAACATGGGAGGTTTCCAACTCGACCCGAACCGGCATCCGCTCATCGAGCACCCCAACCGCGGTAAGCGCAGCGTCGGTATCGACGTCTCGACCCCCGGTGGGCAGGAGGTGCTGTACGAGATCGCGAAGACCGCAGACGTCTTCCTGACCAATTACCTTCCCGCCCAACGGCAGAAGAACAAGTTCGACGTCGAGCACATCCGGGCGGTGAACCCGAACATCATCTACGCCCGCGGCAGCGCCTACGGCGACAAGGGTTCCGAGCGCGATACCGGCGGCTTCGACGGGACCGCCTTCTGGACCCGCAGCGGTGTCGGGCACGCACTGACCCCGGAGGCGATCAACGGCGCACTGTCTCAGGGCATTCCGGCCTTCGGTGATTCGATCGGCGGGATGAACATCGCCGGCGGCATCTCGGCGGCGTTGTTCCACCGCGAGCGGACCGGGGAAACGGCCGAGATCGACGTCTCTCTGCTGAGCACGGCGTGGTGGGCGGCCGGCGCCAGCGTCACGCAGGGCATGGAGACCGGCGAGACGATGCGCTCGCTGATGCCCGACGACGCCACTTCGGTGAACCCGTTCATGGCCAATTACCGGACGTCCGACGGCGGCACCATCAACCTGTGCATCGTGAGCCCGACCGGTTACATCCGTGATGCCTTCGAACATCTCGGTCTGCCCGAGCTCGCCGATGACCCGCGGTTCTCCGATGTGCTGCCGCTGATCGAGAACGCCTCGGAAGGTGTCGAGCTCATCGCGAAGGCGATCGGCAGCAAGCCGTTCGAGTACTGGCGTCAGCATCTCAAGACGATGAAGGGCCAGTGGGCGCCGTTCCAGAGCCTCGTCGATCTGGCCACGGACGACCAGGCGGTGGCCAACGACATGATCGTCGAGGTGGATGCCAGTGACGGCGGCAAACCGTTCAAGGTGGTGCGCGGGCCGGTGCAGTTCAACCACGAACCACTGGAGACCACCCGGGCGCCCCAGGCCTCCGAGCACACCGAGATCGTGTTGATGGAACTCGGCCTCGACTGGGACCGGATCGAGGAGCTCAAGGACGCGGGCGCGATCGCCTGAGCTAGTTGCACCCGCCCGCGTGAACCCACCGGCCGTTGTAGCCGATGCAGCCGCTGACGTTGGAACCCGGTGGGGGCGGTGGCGGGGGAGCGTCCTCCGGGAGCGGCGCGTAGTAGGCCGGCGGCGGAACGTACGGGGCGACGGCGTCGGCGATGTTGACGCAGCCGCCGACCGAAATCCGGCGCCCGGCGCTGGCGCACACGTCGGCGTTGGCGGTCCCGGCCGGTGCGGCCAGGACGATGGCGCCGGGTAGCGCGGTGACGGCGAGCGCGACCGCGGCCGCGCGGAGCCAAGATGATCGAGGCGTTGGGGTGCTCATGGTTGTCCTAGAGGCTGATCAGGTGGCTTGATCCCGCAACGGTCGCGGAAGTCGGTCAGCGGCTGACGAATCCCGACCAGGTCGGCGTGGGCCTGCGGGTTGGCGTCGAAGAAGGCCTTGGTGGCGCCCGGCACTTCTTCCTGTGGGCGGCCGTGCAGATTTGTGTAGAAATCGTTCACGTCCGGATGGGTCCACAAGTATGTGGAGGTTGCGGCGGCGACTCCGGAGGCGATGCCGGCGAGATCGGCGGCCGTGCAATTGGGCGGCGGCGGCTCGGCGGCTGCTGTCACGGGGCTGAACAGGCCGACGACAACCCCGACGGCACCGGCGGCGAACGCCGGCACCAATCCGTAGCGCACGGTGGTCGGTGTGCGGGACACAGCGGGACTCCTTCCCGAGTGGGCAGGTGCCGATTGCATCGCCCGGCGGCCCGAACTGTAGCAGGTGGGACAGGGCGTGTGCGACGAATCTTCCGCTCGGCAAGAACGTGGCTTGTCTTGGTATGTCTGCCTTTAGGGTCGCGGTGGCACCGTGGTTCGGGCATTGCGATAGGCCGTCGGGGTGGTGCCGAACCAGCGTTTGCAGGAGCGGGTGAGGACACTTTGCTCGGCGTAGCCGAGTTGGTGGCAGAGCTGGTCGAGGCTGAGGTCGGTGTCAAGCAGCAGACGTTGAGCGGACTCGCGACGCGTCTGGTCGACGAGGTCGGCGAACGTGGCGTTCTCGGCGAGCAGGCGCCGTTGCAGGGCCTTCGGGTGGAGGCCGAGGTGACGGGCGATGTCGGTCAGGCCGACCGCCCCGGTGGGTAGGAGTTGGCGCACCAGGCTGCGGACCAGCTGGCAGGTGGTCGGGTTGGATTCGCCCATGACCTGGGCCAGGTAGTCGACCGCGGTCTGGTGGGCAAGTCGATCGGTGGGCAGCGGGCGTTGCAGGTCGGTGGTGCGCAGGGTGAAGCCGGCGACCGGTTCGGAAAAGCTCGGCGGACAGCCGAAGTAGCTCTGATAGTCGTCGGTGGGCGTCAGGGCGGGATGGGGTAGGTGCACGGCGACGGGCCGGTAGTCGGCGCCGAGGAACAGCCGCAGTACCTGCAACGTGACTCCCAGTGACAGCTCGATGGCCTGGGCTCGCGGAGGTGCCGGGTTCAGGGCGTACTCGAATTCGAAGCGGCGCAGGTTCGGGTCGAGATGAGTGGTCACCCGCGCGGTGATCGACGGGCTGTAGGCCGCCATGAACTTGTCGAAGATCAGGAAGGCTTCGGCAACGGTGGCGGCGCTACGACCCGCAAGCCCGACCGGGCCGAGGATGTCGATGCCTTGGCGGAGCGCCAAACGCCGTCCGAAGTCCGGGGTTTCGAGTGCGGCGGCAGTGTCTTCGAGCATCTGTGCCCCGTTGGGCAGGGAGATGTAGCGGTCGTGACGCCCGACATCGTCGTAGGGAATGTTGGCGGCAACGACCAGAGCGTGACTATCCCCACCGAGTTCGGTGACCAGCTGGTGAAAACTCGTGAGGGCCGTGCCCCTGATCACGGCCATGTCCCACAATGTCAAAGATTTGTCCCGGAATGTCAAGACAGAAGCTGTCAGTTTGCTGCACAGTAGATGCCCGGGTCGGGGTGAAACGGCTGCGCGGCTTGCCCCACCAGTGGTCGGCTGCACAGCCCAGTTCTTATGGAGAAGAGGGGCGCGGTGTCTGACGTGCAGGGTGACCAGTTGGTTGCGGCAGTTCTACCGGACGGAGGCGTTTTGCCGTTCCCGTCGGTTCCGTCGGGCAGTATCGCGGGCCGCACGTTGCAGGAGTCGACCTACAACTCGCGGGAAGTTCCCAAGCGACTACACGATGACTCGCCGAACATCGTCATCGTGCTCATCGATGACGCCGGACCCGGCCTGCCCTCGACGTTTGGTGGTGAGGTGACGACGGCGACCCTCGACAAAATCTGCGCTGAAGGGGTGTCGTACAACCGTTTTCACACCACGGCCATGTGCTCGCCGACGCGGGCCTCGCTGCTCACGGGCCGCAACCACCATGAGATCGGCAACGGCCAGATCGCCGAACTGGCCAACGACTGGGACGGGTACGCGGGCAAGATTCCGCGGTCCAGTGCCACTGTGGCCGAGGTGCTCAAGCAGTACGGTTACGCGACATCGGCCTTCGGGAAGTGGCACAACACCCCCGCCGAGGAGACCACCGCGGCCGGGCCGTTCGAGAACTGGCCCACCGGTCTGGGTTTCGAGTACTTTTACGGCTTCCTCGCCGGTGAGGCGTCGCAGTACGAACCGAACCTGGTGCGCAACACCACCGTCGTCCCGCCGCCCCGGACTCCTGAGGAGGGCTACCATCTGTCGGAGGACCTGGCTGACGACGCCATCTCGTGGCTTCGCCGGCACAAGGCGTTCAACGCCGACAAGCCGTTTTTCATGTACTGGGCCAGCGGGGCCATCCACGGCCCGCACCACATCATGAAGGAGTGGGCGGACAAGTACGCGGGCAAGTTCGACGACGGCTGGGATGCCTACCGGCAGCGGGTTTTCGAACGCGCAAAGGACAAGGGCTGGATCCCGCAGGACTGTGCCCTCACCGAACGTGACGAAGCGATGGCGTCCTGGGACGACATCCCCGAGGATGAGAAGCCGTTCCAGCGCCGCCTGATGGAGGTCGCCGCCGGCTACGCCGAACATGTCGACGTCCAGGTCGGCCGGATCACCGACGAGCTCGAATCGCTCGGCTATGCCGACAACACCCTGTTCCTCTACATCTGGGGTGACAACGGCTCGTCCGGCGAAGGCCAGAACGGCACCATCGCCGAACTGTTGGCGCAGAACGGGATTCCCACCACCGTGCGTCAGCACATCGACGCCCTCGACGAGCTGGGCGGCCTCGATGTTCTGGGGTCTCCGCTGGTCGACAACCAGTATCACGCGGCGTGGGCGTGGGCTGGCAGCACTCCGTACAAGGGGATGAAGCTGCTCGCATCGCACCTGGGTGGCACGCGCAACCCGATGGCGGTGCGCTGGCCCGCCAAGATCACCGCCGATTCCGCCCCGCGGGACGTGTTCCTGCACTGCAACGACATCGTACCGACCATCTACGACGTCGTGGGGATCGTGCCGCCGCACACGGTCAACGGTGAACCGCAGATGCCGCTGGCGGGAGCGAGTTTCGCCCGCACGCTGGGTGACCGAAATGCGCCCGGCGGCAAGAAGACCCAGTACTTCGAGATCATGGGCAGCCGCGGCATCTACCACGATGGCTGGATGGCCTCGGCGCGCGGACCGCGGCTGCCGTGGGTGCCGGGCCAGCCGCCGGGGATCGCCACCTGGACCCCCGACAACGACACCTGGGAGCTCTACCACCTCGACGAAGACTGGTCCCAGGCCCGCGATCTCGCCGCCGAACAGCCTGAGAAGCTGGCTCAGATGCGGGAGATGTTCATGGTCGAGGCAGCCCGCAACGAGGTGCTGCCGATCGGCGGTGGGTTGTGGGTGCCGGTCTATCACCCCGAGCTGCGCATCGCCCCGCCGTATAGGGAGTGGGAGTTCTCGGGCGACACCATCCGGATGCCGGAGTTCTGTGCTCCGGCGCTCGGAAACAAGAACAACGTCGTCACCATCGACGTCGACATCCCGGCCAACGCGAACGGGGTGCTGTACGCCCTCGGTGCGGCGGCCGGCGGGCTGACCCTCTATCTGGACGAGGGCTACCTCTGCTACGAGTACAACCTGTTCATCTTGTCGCGCACCAAGATCCGCTCGGAGAACAAGGTTCCGCCGGGGCGGGCCACTCTCACCGTGACCACACAGTACGCGGATCCGCGCCCGGCCGGCCCGCTCGACATCACCGTTGCACGCAACGGTGAGACGCTCGGCGGTGGCCAGGTCCCGATCAGCGCACCGTTGCTGTTCACCGCCAACGACTGCCTCGACATCGGCACCTGTCTCGGCTCACCGGTGTCGCTCGACTACCGCGAGCGCGCGCCGTTCCCGTTCGAGGGCCGGATCCATCGCGTGCACGTCGCATACACCTAGCCGGCTGAAAATCCCAAGAAAGGAGCGGCTTTTCGTGAAGAAGGATCGGCGCATGGCCAGATTGCTGGTCGTGCTCGGCACCACGATGTTGATGATGGTCACGATGGCGTGTTCGCCGTCGTCGCCGGAAAAGTCCGGTCAGTCCGGATCCGGGCAGCTGACACCCGACGAGGCCAAGGCCATCGCGCTGGATACGTACGTCTACGGCTACTCCCTGGTCACCGTCGAGATGACACGACGCGTCATGACCAATGTCGAGAAGATCGAATCCCCGCGCGCCCCGATGGGCCAGCTGATGCGGATGCGTGAGTACCCGAACGCCCAGTTCCGCGACGTCACCGCACCCAACGCGGACACGCTGTACGTCAACGGATTCGTCGACGTCAAAGATGAGCCGTGGGTGCTGAGCCTGCCTGAGGCAAGCGACCGCTACTACCTGTTCCCGATGCTCGACGGCTACACCAACGTGTTCGAGGTTCCCGGGAAGCGCACCACCGGCACCGGTCCGCAGACCTACGCCATCACCGGTCCAGGCTGGAAGGGCACGCTGCCCGCCGGCGTCAAGGAGTACAAGTCGCCCACCTCGACGGTATGGCTGCTGGGCCGCATCTACTGCGATGGCACCCCCGAGGACTACGCCGCCGTACACAAGCTGCAGGATCAGATCTCGTTGGTGCCGCTCAGCTCTTACGGCAAGCCCTACACCCCGCCGGCCGGCAAGGTCGATCCGGCCATCGACATGAAGACCCCGGTTCGTGATCAGGTGAACAACCTGAGCACCGAGGACTACTTCAATCTCATGGCCACCTTGATGAAGTACAACCCGCCCGCCGAGGCCGACAAGCCGATCGTGGACAAGATGGCCAAGCTCGGCATTGCCCCCGGGGAGAAGTTCGACATCAACAAGCTCGGCTCCGATGTTGCCTCGGCCTTGAAGTCAGTTCCCAAGGACGGGGTCGACAAGATCATGGCCGCCGCCAAGAACTGGGATGACATCAACGGTTGGCGGTTCACCACCCAGACCGGTCAGTACGGAACCGACTATCTGCAGCGTGCGGTGATCACCGCCATCGGCCTCGGCGCCAACCGCCCCCAGGATGCGGTATACCCGACTTCGGAAGCCGATACCGACGGCCAGGCCTACGACGGTGCCAACAAGTACACGCTGCACTTCGACAAGGGCCAGTTTCCGCCCGTCAACGGATTCTGGTCACTGACGATGTACGACGAGGGCTTCTTCTTCGTCGACAATCCGCTCAACCGCTACACCCTGAGTCAGCGGAACCCCTTCGTCACCAACCCGGATGGGTCGGTCGATCTCTATCTGCAGCGCGACAACCCGGGTCCGCAGAAGGAAGCCAACTGGCTGCCGGCACCGGCCGGCAAGTTCAACCTGATGCTGCGCCTGTACTGGCCGAAGGAAACCCCGCCGTCGATCATCGACGGCAGCTGGAAGCCGCCGGCGGTGAAGAAGGTTCCCTGACAAGGGATTTGCCAGGCAACTGCCAACAAAAAACGAGATGGCTGCCAGACCAGGTCTGGCAGCCATCTCGTTTTATCGGGTGTAGCGATGAGCTACACGTGCACCGCCCGGTGGCGATGACGAAGCAGGCGGGTCAACCAGCGGACATCGATCAACATAGTGTTGGCCTTTCTCTCAGGCGCTCTTGGTAAGCAGGGGCAGCAACCGGCGGCGTGCCGTGTTGCCTTCGGCGAAGTGATGCAGGGCTTCGGGCACCGACGAGCTGAGCGGTACGCCCACCTCCTGGCGGTGGATCTCGGCGGCGACCGGCTGGCTGGCGACGACCGCCCAGTCCACACCGAGTGCGCCGCACCGGTCGTCGATGTCGTAGAACAGTGAGATCGCCTGCGGGGTAAAGCTGTTCACGCTACTCAGATCGAGTGCCAACGGCTTCTCCGCAAGGATGAATCGATTCACATACGACGCGATCTGTTCGATGTTGTTGCTGTCGACGTCTCCCTTGACGGTTACCACTGTCGCCAGTTGGCGGCATTGCGCACGCATCGATGCGCCCTCGCAGATGACTGCCGAGTTCCCGTACCGAAAGTGTCGATCCAATGCCGGGGTGTTGTTCGTGAATGTCATGATCAGCCTCCCGCCGTCTTTCCTGAGCTCTGGCTGAGCTCCGTCGCGTCAACCTGTTCATAACGCTAAGTGGGCAAAATAAGGCTGCTGGGAGCCAGCGTTAATGCTTTGCTAAGAACATTCGGGACCTACCCGTCGGTAGGGTCGGCGACGATCAGTACGTCCAGAGTTCGGGGCCCGTGGACGCCTTCTACCCGCTGCAGTTCGATGTCGCTGGTGGCGCTGGGGCCAGAGATGAAGGTCAGCGGTCGGGTCGCCGTCAGCTCGGCGAATGCCTGCGGCACGGTGTCGACGATCTGATCAACACGCACCACACAGATGTGGTGGTCGGGCACCAGGGTCAGCGCCCGCCGCCCCTGCCCAGAGCCGGCATCTAGCACGATCGTGCCGGTCGCGGCGATCCCCAGCGTGCATCCGGTGAGCACGGCATCGGCCCGATCGAGTTGCTCGACACTCAGCGTCGGTGCGTCGGGGACCGTCACCAGCCCGCTCACCCACCCGGGCGGCAGGTCGGCCGGGATCACCACCGCGGCGTCCGGCCCGACCAGATCGAGGACGGTCGACGCGATCGCGTCGACCCCGATGCGATGGACCCGCGCCCGGTACTCGGCGACCGTCTCGGCGAACCTCTCGACGTCGCCGGCGCCGGTCAGGGGCTCACGGTGGTAATTCCTCGGTACTGCGACCGGCGGTGGCGGTGCCGCGGCGAGGGCACCGCGGATCCGGCCGAGCACCGCGGCCCGGGCCGCGTCGGGCGCCCGGCCGGTCACCGTCGGTCTCCCTCGTGGGTCCGGTTCCACCACTGCCGGAACGTCTCGGCAGGCGGTTCGGGAATGTCGCGGCTGGCGGTCCACCTGGAGGCGGGCCAGGGCAGCGCGGAGATTCGGTGATCGCGTCCGGCGATCAGACGTCCAGCGCCCAGCGCCTTCTCCGCCAGTGCGAACCGACCGGCGCCGGCCATCGCCCAGCCCGCGGCCTTCATCGCCAGATCCTGTCCGGACGGAAGGCCCCCTCTTTTCTGATCCACCTGCTGCGCGCGCAGGTGCACCAGGATCGTCGGGATGTCGATGCGCACCGGGCAGGCTTCGAAGCACGCTCCGCACAACGACGAGGCGAACGGCAGGCTGGCGTTGGGGTCATTGTGGCCGGTGGTGCCGGTGAGCTGAGGGCTCAGGATCGCCCCGATCGGTCCGGGATACACCGAGCCGTAGGCGTGCCCGCCCGTGCGTTCGTAGACCGGGCAGACGTTGAGGCACGCGCTGCACCGGATGCAGTGCAAGGCGGGACGCCCCACCTCGTCGGCCAGCACCCGGGTACGGCCGTTGTCCAGCAGCACCAGATGGAACTCCTGCGGGCCGTCGCCGGGATGCACGCCGGTCCACATCGAGGTGTACGGGTTCATGCGTTCCGCGGTCGACGAGCGCGGCAGCAACTGCATGAAGACCTCGAGATCGGTGAACGACGGCACCACCTTCTCGATGCCCATCACCGTGATCAGCGTCTGCGGCAGCGTCAGGCACATCCGGCCGTTGCCCTCGGACTCCACGACGGCCAGCGTGCCGGTCTCGGCGATCCCGAAGTTCGCCCCGCTGACTGCGACCTTCGCAGTGAGGAACTTGCGCCGTAGGTGGGCCCGGGCCGCCATGGCCAGCACCCGCGGGTCATCGGTCAGCTCACCCGCGTCGGGCATCTCCCGGTCGAAGATCTCGCGGATCTCGGCCCGGTTGCGGTGGATGGCCGGCACCAGGATGTGGCTGGGCTTGTCGTGGCCGAGCTGCACGATCAGCTCGGCCAGGTCGGTTTCGAAAGCGGCGATGCCGTGGGCTTCCAGGTACTCGTTGAGGCCGATCTCCTGGGTGGCCATCGACTTGACCTTGACCACCTCGTCGGATCCGGTGGCGCGGATGAGGTCGGCGACGATGCGGTTGGCCTCCTCGCCGTCGCGGGCCCAGTGCACCACGCCGCCCCGGCGGGTGACGTTGGACTCGAGTTGCTCGAGCAACTCGGGCAACCGCGCCATCACGTCCTGCTTGAGGGCGCTGCCGGCGGCGCGTAACTGTTCCCAGTCGTCGCATTCGGCCACGGCGGCCAACCGTTTGGTCCGGATGGTGTGGGTGGCGTGGCCGATGTTGTGACGCAGTTGGGAGTCGGCCAGCGCGGTGCGCGCGGCTTTCGGAAAGGACTCGTCGCCGCGGAGGTTGCCGACGCCGGGGGTGCCCAGGAATGTGGTCATGCTTCGGCCGCCAGGATCTCGGCCAGGTGCACGGTGCGCACCCCGGAGCGCAGTCGACTGAGCCCGCCACCGATGTGCATCAGGCATGAGGAGTCTCCGGCGCTGCACACCTCGGCCTCGGTTTCGAGGATGTGGGCCATCTTGTCGGCCAGCATTGCCGTGGATGTGTCGGCATTCTTGATCGCGAAGGTTCCGCCGAATCCGCAACACGATTCGGCCTCCGGCAGCTCCACGAGAGTGAGTCCCTGCACGTTGCGCAGCAGCCGCAGTGGCTTGTCGCCCACCCCGAGCATGCGCAGTGAGTGGCAAGTGGGGTGATAGGTCACGCGATGCGGGTAGTACGCGCCGACGTCATCGACCCCGAGCACGTCGATCAGCAGTTCGGACAACTCATAGGTCTTTTCGGCCAGGCGCTCGGCACGGGTGGCCAGGATCTCGTCGCCGGCGCGGCGGGCCACCATCGCGTGTTGGTGACGGACCGACCCCACGCACGATCCCGACGGCGCGACGATGGCATCGCAGTTCGCGGATTCGAAGGCCTCGACGTGATTGCGCACCAACGCGGTGGCTTCCTGCAGATAGCCGGTGTTGACATGCATTTGGCCGCAACAGGTTTGGCCGGCAGGAAAGTCCACCTGGTGACCCAGGCGCTCGAGCAACTGCACCGTGGCGATCGCCGCGGGTGGGAACATCGCATCCGCCAGGCAGGTCGCGAACAGGGCGATTCGCATGCACACTCCTAAACCGTGACGTATCCACAATATGCCGGGAATCCGTAACCGCGGACGGCTGTTGTTCGGCGTGGCCGCGGAACGCGGTCGGAGAGAGAAGGGCCAGTATGTCGGCAACAGGTGAGGCTGCACCTGCGGTACGCGAGGTTCAGCGTCCATACGACACCACGATCCGGTACACGGTCACCGGCCGGACGGATGGGCCGACGTTCGCCTTCATTCACGGGTGGGGTTGTGACAGAACCGATTACGACGCCATCGCCGGATTCCTGTCGGACCGGTACCGCGTGATCGCGATCGATCTCGCCGAACACGGTGAATCTCGGTCGGCGCGCGAGGTCTGGACGATCGAGGAGTTCGCCCGTGACGTGGTCGCAGTCCTGACGGCCGAGGCCGCACAGAGTGTCGTCGTGGTCGGGCATTCTCTCGGCGGTGCGGTAGCGGTCGAATCCGCCCGGTTACTGCCCGACGCGGTTTCGCACGTCGTTGCACTGGACGGCCTGCACTACCTTTCGCTGTATCCAGCCCAGGACGAACGGCAGGCCCGGGCGGTGTTGCAACCCTTCTACGACGACTTCGATGCGGCGACGTGGGGCATGGTCGAGGGCGGATCGCCCGAAGGCACTGATCCGGCACGTACGAACGCCTACTTCACGAAGATGGCGGCTGTGCGCCAGCCCGCCGGTCTGCGCGCTATCGAGGGTCTGGTGGACTGGGACATGGACGCCGCGCTCGGTGACGTTCGAGAGCCGGTCACCCTGTTCGCGGTGCGCTCACTCATCAGGCAGGAAGCCATCGATCGCTATCGCGACCGCATCGACATCGTGCCGGTGGATCTGGGCAGTCACCACTTCCACGTCGAATCACCAGAAGGCACTGCTGAATTGCTGATTCAGGTGGTTTCCGATCAGTCGCGGTGTCGATCCGGCGGCCACTGCGCACCGCGGTAGTTCTCCCACGGGCTGTAGTCGGCGATCAGCTCTTCCTGCGGCGGCCGCTCGGCCTCGGGCACGTGCTGCAGGTTGATCCGCACGCGGTACCAGATCGAGCTCGGGCCCCGCATCCCGTCGAGCAGGACGTCGACGGGTTCCAGTTGCCCGGCCACCGCGGGATAGCGCTCGCGCCAGACATCCAGCGCCGCCATCGCCTCGTCTTTGGTCTTGGTCTTGGCGATCTCGATCAGGGGCATCGTCGACTGTCGTCGCCCATCGTGGGACCCCCCTCTGGGGGCTTTCTCCGCCGGGCCGAGTTCCTTGGCGAGCGCGAGTAGCGCGTCCAACTCGCCGACCGCCAGATCCATGCCTTCCCACGGGTCGCCGATCTCGGCGAACCGGGACGGCACGGTGGCGACCGTGAATGCTTCGGGACGGCAGCCGTCGACCTCGTCCCAGCGCAGCGGGGTGGACACCCGGGCATCGGGGGTGGCCCGCACGGAATAGGCCGAGGCCACCGTGCGGTCCTTGGCGTTCTGGTTGAAGTCGACGAAGACCCGGGAGCCCCGCTCTTCCTTCCACCAGCGCGCCGTCGCAAGGTCCGGCGCCCTGAGCTCTACCGCCCGAGCCACCGTCTCGGCAGCCAGCCGCACCTTGGTGAACGGCCACCGCGGGTGGATGCGCGCATAGATGTGGAAGCCGCGCGAGCCCGACGTCTTGGGCCACGCGGTCAGGCCGTGTTCCTCCAGCACCTCGCGGGCCACCTGCGCGACATCGACGATCTGCGACCAGCCGACCCCGGGCATCGGGTCGAGGTCGACGCGTAATTCGTCGGGGTGGTCGAGATCGTCGGCACGCACCGGATGCGGGTTGAAATCCACGCATCCGAGGTTCACCGCCCAGGCCAGTCCCGCGGTGTTGCGCAGCACCGCTTCCTTGGCCGACGTTCCGGACCGGTACTTGAGCTCGGCGACGTCGACATAGTCCGGCCGTTTCTCCGGTGCCCGCTTCTGGAAGATGGCTTCGGTGGCGATGCCCTTGACGAACCGTTTGAGGATCATCGGACGCTCATGAACACCACGCAGTGCACCGTCGGCGACTGATCGGTAGTAGTTGATCAGGTCCAGCTTGGTGACATGCGCATCGGGGAAAACCACCTTGTCGGGGTTGCTGACGGCCACTTCGAGGCCGTCGATCTCCAGCGACTCTGCACCGGCCATGACCACATGGTAGTTACTGCCCGCAGTGCGATAGATGTCACTTATTGTGGCGACATGCCAAGTCTGTCTGATCTGCCGGCGAACCTGACCGCGAAAGCCAAGCAGTACGCGGAGCGCGGGGCGGCCGAATTGCACTACGCGCGCAAGATGTTCGAGGCGGGCGCGTTGCGGCTGGAGCCCCCGCAGAACATCGTGGCGATGCTGACCGATATCCGGACCTGGGGCGAGATCGGCATGATCCCTGCCCTCAATGCGCGTCGGCACCCCAACCGTGTTGCGGTCATCGACGACGAGGGGGAGTTGACGTTCGGAGAGCTCGATGCGGCCGCGCACGCGGTCGCCAACGAACTGCTCACCATGGGCGTGCGCGGTGGGGACGGTGTGGCCATCCTGTCCCGCAATCACCGTTGGTTCCTGATCGCCCAATACGGCGCGGCCCGGGTCGGAGCCCGGATCATCATGCTGAACTCCGAGTTCTCGGGGCCGCAGATCAAAGAGGTCTCCGCGCGCGAGGGCGCGAAGGTGATCATCTACGACGACGAGTACACCGCTGCCGTGGCACACGCAGAGCCGGCACTGGGCAAACTGCGGGCGCTGGGCGTCAACCCGGACAGCGATACCCCGTCCGGCAGCACCGATGAAACGCTGGCCGACGTCATCGCACGCAGCAACGGCCGTCCCGCACCCAAGGCCACCAAACATCCCGCGATCATCATCCTGACCAGCGGCACCACCGGCACTCCCAAGGGTGCCAACCGGGCCGCTCCGCCGTCTCTGGCGCCGATCGGGGGAGTGCTGTCCCACGTCCCGTTCAAGGCCGGTGAGGTGACCGCACTGCCCGCGCCGATGTTCCATGCGCTCGGGTTCCTGCACGCCACCATCGCGATGATGCTGGGCTCCACGCTGGTGCTCCGGCGCCGGTTCAAGCCGGCCACCGTGTTCGAGGACGTCGAGAAGCACGGAGTCACCGGCATGGTGGTGGTGCCGGTGATGCTCTCGCGCATGCTCGACCATCTCGATCAGATGCAGCCCAAACCGAACCTGTCGTCGTTGCGGATCGTGTTCGTCTCCGGCTCCCAACTCGGCGCGGAACTGGCATCCCGTGCCCTCAAAGAGCTCGGGCCGGTCATCTACAACCTCTACGGATCGACCGAGATCGCCTTCGCGAGCATCGCGCGCCCCAAGGATCTGTCGATCAATCCGTCGACGGTCGGGCCGGTGGTCAAGGGCATCACTGTCAAGATCATCGACGACAACGGCAACGAGTTGCCGACGGGGCAGGTCGGTCGCATATTCGTGCGAAACACCTTCCCGTTCAAGGGATATACCGGTGGCGGGGGCAAGGAGATCATCGACGGCATGCTGTCGTCGGGCGACGTCGGATACTTCGACGAGCACGGCCTGCTCTACGTCAGCGGTCGCGACGACGAGATGATCGTCTCCGGTGGCGAGAACGTGTTCCCGGCCGAGGTCGAGGATCTGATCAGCGGACACCCCGACGTCATCGAGGCCACCGCGCTCGGTGTCGAGGACAAGGAATGGGGTGCCCGGCTCAAGGCCTTCGTGGTGAAAGCCGAAGGAGCCAGCCTCGACGAGGACACGGTCAAGGCCTACGTCAAAGAGCATCTCGCGCGCTACAAGGTGCCGCGTGAGGTGGTGTTCCTCGACGAGTTGCCGCGCAACCCGACCGGCAAGATCCTCAAGAGGGAACTCCGCGACCTGGAATAGTTTGCTCTGATCGGTGGTAGTACAGCCTTGTGAACATCGAACTGACCGGAAAGACCGCACTCGTCACGGGCTCGACGCAAGGCATCGGGCTGGCCATCGCCGAGCAACTGGCACGTAGCGGTGCCCGCGTCGCCGTCAACGGCCGTACGCCGGCCCGGGTCGATGAAGCCGTCGCCAAACTGGGCGAGTTCGACGTCCTGGGTGTTGCCGCCGACGTCTCGACAGACGAGGGAACTGCCGATCTGCTGCGTCAGTTGCCCGACGTCGACATCCTGGTGAACAACCTCGGGATCTTCGGGGCGGTTCCCCCGATGGAGATCACCGACGAGCAGTGGCGCACCTACTTCGACGTGAATGTGCTTGCGGCCGTGCGGCTTATCCGTAGCTATCTGCCGGGCATGACCGAGCGCGGCTGGGGCCGGGCGATTCAGATCGCCAGTGACTCCGCGATTGTCACCCCGGCGGAGATGATCCATTACGGCGTGTCCAAGACGGCGCTGCTCGCGGTGTCGCGTGGTTTCGCCAAGGAAGCTGCGGGTACCGGCGTGACCGTGAACTCGGTGATCGCCGGGCCGACCCACACCGCGGGGGTCGAGGATTTCGTCTACCAGCTCGTCGACAAGTCGCTGCCGTGGGACGAGGCGCAGCGGGAGTTCATGATCAAGCATCGGCCGCAGTCGCTCATCCAACGCCTGATCGAGCCGGAGGAGATCGCCAACATGGTGACCTATCTGGCCTCACCCCTGGCCTCGGCGACCACAGGTGGGGCGCTACGTGTCGACGGCGGATACGTCGACTCGATCCTGCCCTGACGGTCAGCGTCTCATCAGGGCGAATACTCCCCAGCCGAGATATTCACGCGTGTAGCGCGCATAGCGGGCGGGCTCGGTGGTGAGCTCGGCACGCACCTCGGGGGCCAGTTCGTCGTCCGGGTTCTGATCGAGCCAGCGCCGGAGGTTGAGCCACTGCGCCGCGGCGTACCGGTCCCAGCTGTCCTGGTCGGCCAGCACCATTTCCACGACGTCGTACCCGAGGTCACCGAATTGCTCGATCAGCTCGGGCAACGACAGGAAATCGGTCGGGGCCGTGGCCTGGCAGGCCTCCGCGGTCTCCTGGTCCAGTGGAGTTCGACGCCAGTAGGGCTCGCCGATCAGCATCAAGCCTCCCGGCCGGAGGCTGCGGCTCAGCAGCTCGGCCGTTCCTGCCACACCGCCACCGATCCAGGTGGCGCCGATGCAGGCGCCCAGGTCGACCGGCTCGTCCGCGACATGACCGGAGGCGTCACCGTGGACGAACTCCACCTTGTCCCCGACGCCGAGTTCGGTGGCGCGGGCCCGGGCCTGCGCGGTGAACACGGTGCTGATGTCCACGCCCGTGCCCGTGAAGCCCAGGTCACGAGCCCAGGTGCAGAGCATCTCGCCTGAGCCGCTGGCGAGGTCGAGCACCCGGGTCCCGGGTTCGAGGTGCAGTGCCTGGCCCAGCGCGGCGTACTTGCCGGGAGTCAGAGGATTGTGGATCCGGTGGCTGCTCTCCCGAATGGTGAAGATACGGGGTAGGTCCACGACTGAATTCCTCTCGGTCATGTTCTGGTAATCGAAAAGTGGTCGGCTGGCGGGGCCTCGAAATTGGCTGCTGACACGAAGATCGGCGAGCACCTACTTCGGTCTCGGCGGCGGGCCCAGTCGTCATCGCGCCTACAAGGTACTAGCGCTGTTGTCTGCGGTCCTCTTCTTTTTCTGACGATGGCGCGCAGGGTGACGGTACGTCTGCTCGATCCCGTCACAAGAATCTCAACCTCCGGCGGTGCCGAGGGATCGAACGTATTCTGCCGCCATGGGGGCGCAGAGCGTATCGGGAAAAGTCGCCGTGATCACCGGTGGTGCATCCGGTATCGGCGCGGCGCTCGCGGCGAGGTTGGCCGGCCAAGGCGCTGAGGTGTGGATCGCCGATCGACAGAAGGATGTCGCGCAAGACCTCGCCGACCGGCTCGGTGCCAGTGGTGGAACAGCACATTCCATCGAACTCGACGTGCGCGACTTCGCCTCGTTCGAGCGGGTGATCGCCACGATCGCGGAGCGGTCGGGCCGCATCGACTACCTGTTCAACAATGCGGGAATCGGGGTTGGCGGCGAGATCGACTCGTACACACTGGACGACTGGAACGAAGTCTTCGACGTGAACCTGCGTGGTGTCGTGCACGGCATCCAGGCGGTCTATCCGATCATGATCCGGCAGCACAGTGGCCACATCGTGAACACCGCCTCCATGGCTGGGCTCATGACCGGTGCAGGCCAGGCGAGTTACTCCGCCACCAAGCATGCCGTCGTGGCCATCTCACGGACCTTGCGCGTCGAGGCCGAGCGTCACAACGTACTGGTTTCGGCACTGTGCCCCGGAGTCATCCGGACACCGATTCTCAGCGGTGGCAAGTACGGCCGGCTCAAAGGCCCCGGCGTCACCGACGAAGACTTCGTCAAGAAGGTGTGGGAGCCGTTGCGGCCCATGGATCCTGACGTTTTCGCCGATCGTGTGGTGCGGGCCGTGATGCGGGGCGACGCGATGATCATCGTGCCCTCGTGGTGGAAGTTGTTCTGGTATCTGGAACGGCTCTCACCGGGGCTGTCGTTGCGCCTCGCGAAGACGGCGCTCGACCGTAACCGCGCCGTGCAAGCGGAGCTGAACAAGGGGCATTAGGAGAGCATGGCGGTGCCGGGCACGGCCAGGCAGACCAACGACAATGCCAGCAGAAACCACCCTGCGCCCTGCCAGATCGGCCAGGTGCCCTCGGCTTTCCACACCTGGTAGGTGCGGACGAACGCGCCGACGCCTCCGACGAACAGGATTATCGGCACCAGCGACGCCGAGAGCGTGGAGTGATCGAAGGCGTAGAACGTCAGTGCAACCGCAGCGACGGCAACCACCGCCACCACGTACCACACTGCGGACCGGAACATCTCCGGGTTGTGCCAACGCTTTTCGACATCGTCTTCATCGCTGCCCATATTCTCGGCTTACATCCGTCACGGCGGCCCGTTGATGTACCAGGCCAGACAACCCGGCCGGCCGCGGCACGCGATGATGGCGCCGGCATCCGGAGCCGACCCACGCACCCGCGGCGGTCTGGGTTGCAGATTGCAGTTCACCACGTACGGGTTCCACGGGATGACCCCGTTTACACATGGCTCGGCCTGAATCTCGGCAGGTCCCGCGGAGACCTGACCCGACACGGCAGTAGGCGCGATGACGACCGACAGCGCTGCCGCACCCAGCAGTACCGGGCGCAGAATGCGTAGTCGTGACGTACTCATCGTTGAGTATCAACCGTTTCTGGTAGCCGTCTATTTCGACGGTAGCACTGCAGTCACCCGCCGAGCAGACGTAGACCTGCCCATTTTCCGCGAAAGGGGGGCAGGTTTGCGTCTGATCGCGGGGAGAGGCGAACGGACCGCGGGGCAGTGCGGCGAAACGGCCTAGGCCCAGGCGGCCCAGTCGGCCTTCCGGATCATGCAATGCACTCCTTTGACCGCGTCCACCACCTGGCTCACCTCGAAGTCACCGGCGGCCGAGAGGTAGGCGAAGGCGACGTCGCGCGGCACATCGAGCCGAGTGTTGAGAAACGTGACGGCGTTTCGAACCGCGATCCGCATGGCCTCGTCGAGGTCGGCGTCCATGCCGGTCGGGATCCAGTGTGTCGCAGTTTCCACCACCGGGTTTGCAATCGCCCCGATGGCGGCGCGCGCTTCGTCGGACTTCAGCACGCTCAGTCGCACGGTGGCCCGAAGCGGCGCCTCGAGCGCCGTCAGCGCGACCTCGCCATTGCCTTGTGCGAAATGCGGGTCGCCGGCGAAAAAGCCGGCCCCGTCGACCTGCACGGGCAGATACAGGGTCGATCCCGACACGACGTGCTTGATGTCGATGTTGCCGCCATGATCGCCGGGCGGCACCGAGGGCACTGGCTCTTCTGTTGCGCGGGCGACGCCCATGATGCCGAGGAACGGGTTGATCGGGAATCGCACGGTGCGACCGCTACCGTGGCCCGCCGACAGCATGCCGTAGGGCTTCCCGTGGTGATTCTCGACCCAACTGAAATGGCTGATCGTGCCCATCGAGACGATCTGGTCTACTGCACGCACCGGCTCGGAGTCGGGGAATTCGGGGAACTCTCCGACGAGCGCACCGTAACCGTGCCGGCTGCTGATGAAGCCGTAAGGGACGCGCATCGCGAGATCGAGAATCTCGACCTTGAGTACGTCGCCGGGCTGCGCCTCCGCGACCCGGATCGGGCCGGTGACGATGTGCGGGCCGCAGGTGTCGTCATGGGCGAGGGGGCTCGCCGCGATGTCGACGACGTCCTTGAGCACATTGTGGATGCCGAACTGAGCAAAGTACGAAACCGGGTCTCGCCCTTGGTCTTCGAGGATTCCCTCGTGACTCACGGTGTCGATCGTCACGGTCTCGCCCGATGCCACCGAGAGCGCGGGTGTTGTTTGCGCGTTGGGCAGCCACCCCCACAGCACATCGTCGGGGTGTGACTGCAGGTAGTGCTCGCCACCGATGTGGCCCTCGCCTGGATGAAGGGTCGGGAAGATCATCATGCCTCCGTGAGTGTCGGTGCGGGACTGGGGTGCGGCTGGGGAAGCCCGACGATGAGATCGATCTCGACAGCCGCTCCCACCGCCAGGCCGGTGACCCCGACGCAGGTACGGCTGGGCAGTGGGCCGGCGAACCACTTCACGTATTCGGTGTTGAACAAGTCGAAGTCATCGAAATCGGTGAGGTACACGCGGACCATCAGGGCGTCGTCGAGTGAGGCGTCGAACTGGGCCAGTACTGCCGAGAGATTCCTCATGACCTGATTCGCCTGCGCGGCGAGGCTGCCTGCGACGAGCCTGCCGGTGGCCGGATCGGTGGGCATCTGTCCGGTCACGTACAGGGTGTCGCCCCACCGGGTTGCGTGGGAGAACGGACCTACTTGAGGCGGAATACCTTCGGCAGCAGTGAAACTGAAGGACTGTTTGATCATGTGATTCGCTCCGCAAGCGTCGCTCACCTGTTGACTCGCTCCGCAAGCGTCGCTCATGCGTCCGCCAGCTGCATCGCGTTGACGAATCGGGCGGTGGCCGGCTCCTGCGGCCGGGTGATCACCTGCTCGGCGCTGCCTTCTTCCACGACGACGCCGCCGGCCATGAAGACAACCCGGTCGGCGACCTCGAGGGCGAACCGCAGCTGGTGGGTGGCGATGATCATCGTGAGTCCGTGGTGGTGGGCGAGGCCGCGAATGACGCCGAGGACCTCTGCGACAAGCTCGGGGTCGAGCGCACTCGTCGGCTCGTCGAGCAGCAGGACAGTGGGCCGGGCGGCCAGGGCCCGTGCGATGCCGACCCGCTGCTGCTGTCCGCCGGACAGCCGGTGCGGCAGCACATCGGCCTTGTCCGCGAGGCCCACCTGCGACAGCAGCAGGTCGGCACGCTCGGCGGCCTCCTCTTTGCTCAGGCCCTGGATCCAGCGCAGGGGAGCCGCGATGTTCTCCTTCACCGTCATGTGTTTGAACAGATTGAAATGCTGAAAGACCATGCCGATGCCGGCGGCGATCCTGGCGCGCGCGATCTGTCCCTCGGGAAGCGGCGTGCCGCCTCGGCTGTAGCCCACGGTCTGCCCGGCGATATGGATCGTTCCGGTGTCGACCGACTCGAGGTGGTTGATCGTGCGTAGCAGGGTGCTCTTGCCGGATCCGCTCGGCCCGAGCAGCGCGATGACCTCGCCCTGCCGCACCGACATGCTGATGTCGTTGAGCACGTGGTTCTGACCGTAGGCCTTGCGCAGGTCGCGGATGTCGACGATGGTGTCGCCGATCTCCTGACGCTCGGCTGGCGGCGGAGTAGTGGTCACCGGGTCCGGCAGCGGAGCCGGTGGGCTTGCTCGCCGACGGAAACCCACTCGCGCCAGCAGTGATTGGCGATCACGGTCGAGGTTGAGCGCATCCTCGAGGATCAACTGGGTGACGCTGAGGACCGCGGTGAGGGCGAGATACATGACCGCCGTCGCGAAGTAGATGGAGAAATAGTCGAAGGTGGCCGAGGCGAGCTGTTGTGTGCGCAGGGTGAGTTCAGGCACGGCGATAACCGACGCCAGTGCACTGTTTTTCATGGTGGAGATGAACTCGTTGCCCAAGGCGGGGACCATGGAGCGGAATGCCTGCGGGGCGATCACCCGACGCATGAGCTGATGAGGTGCGAGGCCCAGAGCTCGGCCGGCGAGCGACTGCCCCGGGTCGACGCCCTTGATTCCCGAGCGCAAGATCTCGGATACGAAGACAGCTTCGTTCATCGCGAGGGCGACCGAGCCGGCAACCAAGGGCGGCAGGGTGATTCCGATGTGCGGTAGCGCGGTGAAAACGAAGACGAGCTGCAGGATCAACGGTGTGCCGCGGTAGATGACGACGTAGGTCCGGCCCAGTGCGCTGAGGGCCCGCGATCGGGTGAGTTGCAGCGCGGCAAGCAGAGTGCCGAGCACGATGCCGCCGGCGAAGCCGTACAGCGTGAGCTGGATGGTGAACAGCATGCCGTCGATCAGCCACGGCAGCGTCAGGTAATGCAGGAATTTGTCCATGAGTTCACCTCGTTCCTGTCAAATGTGTTGCGTCGCTTCGGTGTGAACCGGGCATCAGCCGACGCTGAGGATGGTCGGCTTGGCAACTGCGTTCTCCGTCAGCTGCCATTTGCTGGCGAGCTTGTCCTGAAGTCCGCTCGACTGCACCTCGGTGAGTGCGGCCTGGATGGCGTCGCGAAACTGGTGCTTGCCCTGCGGTACTCCGATCCCGATCGTGTAGTCGAGCATGACCGTCTCGGCGGAGTCGAGCTTGTCAGGATGTGCCGCAACGAATCCCTTGACCGTGTTGATGTCGTTCATGTACGCGTCGGCGCGGCCGGCGAGTACCGCTTGCGTGCAGTCGGCGCTCGAGTCGAACAAGCTGAGGGTCGGCGCCTTCAGGCCGGCCGCCGCACACGCGGGTCCGACGCCTTCGACGAGCGGAACTTCGACATACCCCTTGTTGAGCCCGACTGTGAGCCCGCACAGCGAGGTATCGATGCCGGTGATCTTCTTCGGATTCCCCTTCGCCACCAGGATCCCGTCGAATACCTTTGAGTAGCTGATGAAGTCAACTCCACCGGCGGCGCGTTCCTTGGTCGCATAGAGGTTGGAGATGATCCAGTCGGCCTGGCCACTGGCCACCGTCGGGATGAGTTCGGAGAACCCGACGGAGACGTAGTCGTTCTTGAAGCCGAGGCAGGCCCCGAGAGCGTTCCCGAGGTCGATGTCGAAACCGTGATATTCACTGGGGTTTTCCGGGTTCACGGTCTCATATCCGGGCGTATAAGGGTTGATCGCGTTCTTGAGGGTCTTGCCGTTGAGGTCCGGATTCTTGGTGCGAAGGTCGGTGCAGGTTGCGGACGCGGCCAGATCGGCGTATTCACTGGACTTTTCGGTGGTCGCTGCCTCGGTCGATGAACAACCGGCGAGTCCGATGGCGACGACAACGGCGAGAAGTGCAGTACAGCGCGAGCTTTTCATGGCAGGTCCTATTCACTGGCGCGGAGCGGAGCTGGGGCGGCTATGGCCGGATGGTCCGGCCAACTGGTTTTGAAGTTATGTGGCTGCCAACGACGCAGCACCCCGGGAGTGCGTCTCGTAACACGGGTAACAAAGAGTTATCGCGACGGAAACGGGCAGCGTCGATTTTTGGACTGCTTGGCCCGACCATCAGACCTATGTTGGGACCTGAACAAGGAGGCAGGAACCGAATTGAACGCACCTGCAGGCGGGGCGATCCCGCCGTTGATCCAGCGGCCGCAGAGCGTATCGGTCGCATTGGCAGCACATTTCGAACGTCTGATCGCGACCGGGGAGCTCTCGCCGGGGACCCGGCTGCCCTCGGAACGTGACCTGGCGGCCTCGATGTCAGTATCGCGGTCGTCGTTGCGTGAGGCCATGCACGAGCTCGAGGCCAAGCGGCTCGTATCGCGCGTGCGGGGTCGCGGAACCATCGTGTTGGCCCCCACGGCCAGCGTCGACGATCTGCTTGCGATCGCCGGCGGTGGTACAGAGCAAGAGCACGCCGCCGAATTGCGCTCTGTGATAGAGCCGTCGATCGCCGAACTGGCGGCGCACCGGGCTACGTCGGCGAACCTGCTGCAGCTTCGCGATGTGCTCGACAAGTCGCACGAGAACCTGCTGCAGGCCGAGTCGCTACGCCTCGACGTCGAGTTCCATCTGTTGCTCGCGCAGGCCGCGCAGAATCCCCTGCTGACCGCGCTGCAGACCCTGGCCAGCGAGTGGACTGGAGAAGTGCGCAAGCACTCGCATTCCACGCGCCACGGACGCTGCGCGTCGGTGCGTGGTCACCAGGAGATCTTCGACGCGGTTCGGCTACACGATGGTGTGTCCGCGCGGCGGGCGATGGAAGACCATCTGCGCGACGTCCGTGAGCTCGTGGCCAAGGCAACGCGTGCATGAGCCGAGCAGACGCAGAACTGCCTGCTTTCAGTGGACAAGGTGCAGTCTTGCGTCTGCCCGCGGAATGAAAAGTGGCGCGCGGCAGCGAGTTACGGATCGCGGGGCAGGCCCAGCAGGCGTTCGGCGATGATGTTGAGCTGCACCTCGGTGGTGCCGCCGTAGATCGTGGTGGCGCGGCTGGCCAACAGGTACTCGGCCCAGCGGCCGAATTCCTGCTCAGGGTCCCCGACGGCGCCGTCGGTGCCGAAGGAGGCCACCGCGAACTCGGCGTACCCCTGGCCGGTCTTCATCGACAGCAGTTTGGAGATCGCGGCGGCCGGCATGGGATCCCCGCCGGCCAATGTCAGCAGCGTGGATCGCAGGTTCAGCACCTTGGCGGCGTGGCCTTCGGCGATCAGCTGGCCCGCGCGGTTCTGCTCGATCTGGTCGAACTGCCCGTCACGTAGGAAGGCGACGAACTGGTCGAGGTTGGCCAAAAACGGCGGCTCGCTGCTGCCGATCGACACCCGCTCGTTGGTCAGCGTGTTGCGGCTGACCTCCCAGCCACGGTTGACCTCGCCGAGCACCATGTCGTCGGGTATGAACACGTCGTCGATGAACACGGTGTTGAACATCGCGTTGCCGGTCAGCTCGCGCAGCGGCTTCACCTCGACGCCCGGTGACTTCATGTCCAGCAGGAAGTACGTGATGCCGTTGTGTTTTGGAGCGCTCGGTTCCGTTCTCGCCAGGAGGGCGCCCCACTCCGAGAACTGCGCACCCGTCGTCCAGATCTTCTGCCCGGTGATCCGCCAGCCGCCGTCGACCTTGGTGGCCTTGGTGGTCAGGCTGGCCAGATCCGAACCGGCACCCGGCTCGGAAAACAGCTGGCACCAGATCATCTCGCCGCGGAACGTCGGCGGCAGGAACCGCTGCTGCTGCTCCTCGGTGCCGAATGCCACGATCGACGGGATGATCCAGGAGGCGATGCCCATGTTCGGCCGCCGCACGCGGCCGGTGCTGAATTCCTGGGCGATGATGATCTGCTCGATCGGCTCCGACGCGCGGCCCCACGGTTTGGGTAGGTGCGGCTGCACCCAACCACCCTCGGCGATCGCGGTGTTGCGTTCGGATCCGCTCGGAATAGCTTTCAGACCAGCGACTTCCGCGCGGATCTCGTCACGGAGCTTCTCGGTGTCCGGATCGAGGTCGATGTCGACCGGCCGCATCCCGGTAGCCGTAGCGGTGTCGACCACCAGCTGCGGGTAGTCCGAGGCCCGGCCGAAGCAGGCAGCCAGCACGAGTGCGCGCCGGTAGTAGACGTTGGTGTCGTGTTCCCAGGTGAAGCCGATCCCGCCGTGCACCTGGATGCAGTCCTGTGTGGTGTGCTGTGCGGCAGCGGGCGCCAGGGTGGCGGCCACTGCGGCGGCGAACTCGTAATGAGTTGTCGCCGAGGAATCTTCCTGTGCGTCGTCGATCGCCCGGGCCGCATCCCAGACGGCGGCGGTGGCCCGCTCGGTGTCGGCGATCATTCCGGCGCACTTGTGCTTGATCGCCTGGAACTGCCCGATCGGCCTGCCGAACTGCTCGCGGATCTTCGCGTATGCGGTCGCGGTGTCGGTGGCCCAGCGCGCGACACCGATCGCCTCGGCCGACAGCAGCGTGGTGATCAGTGCGCGGGCGTGGGCGGTGCTCAGGCTGGTCAACACCCGGTCGGCGTCGACCTCGACGGCGTTGGCCCGGACGTGGGCCAACGGACGCAACGGATCGACGCTGCGCACCGGCTCGATCTCGAGCTGGGCGGTGTCCAGCACCACCCACTGGACACCGGACTCGATCGCGACCGGTAGCACCAGGATCGATGCCTGCGCTGCGGAGGGCACCGCCCGGGCCTCGCCGCGGATCACCAGGCCGTCACCGTGGCGGGTCGCGGTCAGGCCGGAGTCGATGGCGTAGGCCGCGATGGTCTCGCCCGAGGCCAGGTCGGTCAGGACTTTCGCCTCGGGGTTGCCGGCCGAGATCAGTGCACTGGCGATCGCCGACGGGGCGAAGGGCCCGGGGACCGCACCGTAGCCGAACTCGGCCAGTGTGATGGCCAGTTCCAGGATGCCGAACCCCTGTCCGCCAACGGATTCCGATAGGTGGACGCCCAGCAGCCCCTGCTCGGCCGCGGCTTTCCAGTACGGCGGGGGATTGGGGATCGGGGTCTCGAGCGCTTCGTGTAGCACCTCCGAGGGCGCCACTCTCGCCACCAGGGACCGGACAGAATCGGCCAGGTCGCTGTGCTCAGACGTGATCGCAATAGGCATGCGGTTCCTCCATCCGGGGCGTACATCTATTAACCGGTCGGTTGGGCCGAGGGTACCCCGGCGTGACCGGCGCCACTCCAGCGGCCTATCTCACCCCGTTAACTACGTGGACCAGCGGCTCGCCATCGTGAATGCGCCGGCAGTTGTCCACCGCCATGGTCAGATACCGCCGCATGGTGTCGGCCGTGTACCAGGTGACATGCGGTGTCAGCACCACATTCGGCAGCTCCAGCAGGGGGTTGCCGGGCGGTACCGGCTCCTCGGCGAACACATCGAGGCCGGCCGCGGCCAGTTGTCCGGTACCCAGCGCCTCCACCAGGGCGGGCTCGTCGATGATCGGCCCGCGTGCGGTGTTGATGACGACGGCACCGGGTTTCATCGACGCCAGGGCCGCCTTGTCGAGCAGGCCCCGGGTGGCCTCCGTCAACGGGAGATGTAGCGAGACGATATCGCTGGCGGCCAACAGGTCTGGCAGACTGCGCCACCGTGGGTGACCGGTGTCGCGCGTGCTGGTGTGCAGCACCTGTGCCGGCTCGGCGCCCATGGCGATGACGATCTTCTCGACCCGCTTCGCGACGTTGCCGTAGCCGATCAGGCCCACCGTGCACCCGCTGATGTCGCGGACGGTCTCGCCCAGGCTGTGATCCGACGGCCAGCCCCTGCCGTCCCGGGTGGCGCGGTCGAGCTCGGGCAACCTGCGCAATGCGGCCAGCATCAGCAGCACGGTGCCCTCGGCCACCGAAGGGGCATTGGCCCCGGGCATGTTGGCCACCAGGATGCCCAGTCGACTGGCGGTGTCGACGTCGATGGTGTTCACCCCGGCACCGAGCTTGTGCACCAGCCGCAGCCGCAGGCCACGCTGAAGATCGTCGCCGGACACCGGCCGCAACACGTGCCAGAGCACCTCGGCGGACGGCAGCTCCCGGTAGAACGTGGTGTCGTCGTCCTCGGCGCAGAACGTCACGTCGAGCCAGTCCTGATGAGGCGCAAGGAAATCCAGCACTTTGTCACCGGGAGTGAAGTGGGCCAGGACCTTGATCCGGCCGGGGCTCACCGCCACCGCTTCGCGATCCATGCGGCGATGGTATCGGCCTGTTCGGCGCGTGCGCCGGCAGTGGTGAAGTAATGATCGGTGTCGATCGAGCACTGTGCCTTGTCCGTGCTCGCCAGGGCGTCGAAGATGCGCTTGGCGTCCGACGGGTACACCCCAGTGTCCTGCTCGGCGTTGATCACCAGGGCCGGGCAGGTGATCCGGGCCAGGTGCGGTTCGGCTCGGGTCTGGGCGTGCCGCAGGCTCCACATGCCGATCCAGTTCCGCACTGTGGTGGCGGCGGCGATGCCGCGAGCCGACCGGTTGGCCTTGATCGGTGTTCCCGCGTAGCAGAGATTGGCTTGCCGGTTGGTCGGCTCGATGGCCGGATCGACCATCCTGGGGTCGGCCCAGGTGCGCATGACCGTGAACGGGCGATCCGAATAGCCTGCTGCCTGAATCTGTTTGAGTTCGGACTCGGCCCAGTCGGTGATCTTCTCGTTGCGGGCTACCTGAGCTGCGCGGTAGCGCGCCACGAACTCGGCCGAGAAGGGCGCCGGGTTGCGCTCGTCGAACAGGTCCAGTTCGGGGTCGCTGGCGACGGCGTCGTTCTCGTCGACGACGGAGGCGTCCATCCAGGCGGTCAGTACATCTGGGCGGCCCGGGTGGGCCGCGCTGGCCACATAGCCGTCGGCGGGTGGGAGCTCCGTCAGGCCGGTGGCCGGCCGCATGCCCTCCAGCGGCAGCACGTTCGGGTCGACGGCCTGGGACTGGTAGGCGGCCATCAGCGATCCGCCGCCGGAGTTACCGAGCAGGACAACGGTTTCGATGTTCTGTCTCTCGCGGAGCCAGCGCACGCCCGCCCCGATGTCGACCAGCGCGTGGTCCAAGAGGAAGCTGCTCTCGAAGCCGCGGAAACGGGTGTTCCAGCCGAGGAAGCCGATGCCCCTGCTCGCGAGGTAGTCCGCGATGTAGTGCTCGGAGAAGTCGATCTGATAGTGCGTGGCGATCACGGCCACCTTGGGTTTGTGCCCCGCGCCGCGGTGATAGAGGCCCTGGCACGGGTACCCGCCGGCGCCGGCGCGTTGCGCGGTCGGGGACTCCAGCCCGATGAACTCGCGGACCACTTCCGGTGACGCTGTACTCATGAACGCGGGGTCTCCTCGTGGTAAATGGTCCGGTAGAACACGTTGGCGAGGGTGGTGATGCAGGCGGCGTCGTCGGCGACCGCGTCACGGCCGCCGGACAGTTGCGCGTAGCAGAACTGGTTGAGCATCGATACCAGTGCGACGGCGGTCAGGTGGGCATCGTCATCGGGGCAGAATCCCTGCTGCTGCGCATGTTTGACCATCTCGGTGATCATGGCGATCGGGAGCTGGCAGATTTCGTCCCAGTATTCGGCGAAGTCGTCGTCGATCATGGCCATCTGGGAGACGCTGATGATCTCGGCGAGACGGTGCCGGTAGGTCATCCAGTGTGCGGAGGCCGCCTGGTGGCAACGTTCCCAGTTGGTCAGATTCGGCGCGGTCGCGGGCAGTGCCCGTTCGCGGGCCTCATTGCGGAATCGCAGAGCCCATTCGCGAACCATGGCCTCTTTCGAGGCGTAATAGTTGTAGAACGAGGCTGCTGACCGGCCTGCCTCCGAGGCGATGTCGGAGATCGTCGTGGCCAGGATGCCCTTGCGGGCGATCACCGCGCGGGCCGCGTTGTCGATCGCCGCCTGGGTCTGGCGGCCGCGCGCGGTCGGCAACGGCGTGCGGGGACTGACGGTCACGGATTTCCTCACTCCCGGCCGCCCGGGAAATCTTGCACCCCGGCGGGCCGGGGAAACTTTGCACCCCGGCGGGCCGGGGAAATTTTGCACTGTCATTGATCACATCTGAATCTGATGTTAGATTCAGATTCGCCGCAGTGCCAGTCCTTGGCGCGTTCGCCCCGGAGGTTCATCGACGTGATCAAGCCCAACAATCCCAACTCGGAGTTCGAGTTCGGCGGAATCAACCACGTGGCCCTGGTGTGCGCGGACATGGCGCGCACGGTGGACTTCTACACCAACGTGCTCGGCATGCCCCTGATCAAATCGCTGGACCTGCCCGGCGACATGGGGCAGCACTTCTTCTTCGATGCCGGCAACGGGGACTGCATCGCGTTCTTCTGGTTCCGCGACGCCCCCGACGGCGTGCCGGGGATCTCGGCGCCGGCCGCCATTCCCGGCATCGGCGAATTCGTCAGCGCCACCGGGTCGCTGAACCACATCGCGCTGCATGTGCCCGCGGAGAAGTTCGACGAGTACCGGCAGAAGCTCAAGTCCAAGGGTGTTCGCGTCGGACCGGTGCTCAACCACGACGACAGCCCGATGCAGGCGTCGGCCACCGTGCACCCAGGGGTCTACGTGCGGTCGTTCTACTTTCTCGACCCGGACGGAATCACGCTGGAATTCGCTTGCTGGACGAAGGAATTCACCGACAACGATGCGCAGACGCCGCCCAAGACGGCCGCCGATCGTCGTCCACCGGTGAGCGCCGGGCGGTAGTTCGTCGGCGTCGGCGTCGGCTCGCAGCCCCATTGTCACGCTAGCGTGGCTGTCGAGCCCGGTAATCACTCCAGCGTGACAATGGAGACGCGACGAGACGGGGCCGGCGTCAAGACTTGGTGGCGGTGACGAAGTAGCCGCGCGGTACCCCGGGGACGTCCAGCGGTACCGCCGGGGCGAACCACCGGTTCCACTTGTTTCCAGGCTCAGCGACGTCGGTGACCACCGCCGACCAGCCCAGCGGTTCGCACAATTGCTCCGGGGAGTCGGTCCCGAACAGCCATGGCGCGCCGTTGCGGGCCATCTGCTCGCGAACCGCTGCGAGCATCACGTTGTCGAGCAATGTCTTGCCGACGATGTCGTAGAGCAGCACCGAACCCGGCGCCGAGAGTGAATCGACCCGTTGGAAGACGGTGTGGACGGCCTCCTCGTCGAGATACTGCAGCAGCCCTTCCATCAACCACACGGTCGGCAGATCAGGGTCAAAACCGTTGGCCCGCACAGTATCGGTCCAGTCGGTGGTGAGGTCGACGCCGATGGTCACCCGCCGGCAGCGCGGCTCATTGCCTGCCAGTAGATCGGCCTTTGCCGCGATCACGGCGGGCTGGTCGAGCTCGAAGACCGTGGTGTCATCGGGCCAGGGCAGCCGGTAGGCCCGCGCGTCCAGACCCGCGGCGAGGATCACCACCTGCTTCACCGGCGGAACGGCATTCAACAGCGCCTCGTCCCAGAACCGGGTGCGCACCACGATCTGCAATGTCGATTTGTCGCCGGTGGCGGCCACCGACTCGGCGAGCATCCGCCGCCCTGATTCCCCGGCCAACCGCTCGGCGAACGGATCGTCGAAAAGCCGGTCTGGGCGGCGGGTTTCCTCGGCGCGGATGGCCGCCACCAGGGTGCCGGTATCGGCGACGGCCTGACCTGGGGTCGGTCCAGAGTTGGTCATACCGCCATCATGCGCGTGCAGCTGTGGTGGAGGCTTGGATATTTTTGCCCTGGATTGACTGCGCGAGGAGCCGCAGCGCGTCCGCCGAACTCGAACCTTCCGCGGTCGTGACGACACACAGGGACTGGTCGACGTCCCTGGCAATCGCCAGGTTCTGCATGGTGACGGTGAGGGATCCGGCCAGCGGATGACGCATGTCATAGGAGTCGGCTTCACACGGTTTGACCCGGTGATCGGCCCACAGCGCGACGAACTCCGGGCTCTTGACCGACAATTCGCCGATCAGGGCGGACAGCAGTGCATCGTCGGGATATCGCCCCGCGGCCAGGCGCAGGCTGCCGACGACCGTGCGCACCTTGCGGCCCCAGTCCGCGTAGAGGTCGCGGGTGTGCGGATCGAGGAACAGCAGCCGGGCCAGGTTGGGTCGGGTCGCGGGGCGGTCCACCGAGGTGAAATCCAGATGGCCTGCCAACAGGGCGTGGCCCAGCTCGTTCCAGGCGAGCACGTCGGTGCGCCGGCCGATCACCAGCACCGGCAGATGGTCCATGGAGCGCAACAGATCGCGGGTAAAGGTGCTGACGCGTTCGACGGGAGGCCGCCGGGGCGGCTGTACGCGCTGGGACGCCAACTCCCGCAGATGTGCCTGCTCGTGGACATCGAGCTGTAGAGCCCGGGCCAGCGCGTCGAGGATCGCCTCCGAGGCATTCACCGACTGCCCCTGCTCCAACCGGGTGTAGTAGGAAACGCTGACCCCGGCCAGGTGGGCGACCTCTTCGCGTCGCAGACCGGCCACGCGTCGTCGTTCGCCATACCGGGCCAGGCCCACATCCTCCGGATGCAGCCGCCCGCGCCGGGCCCGCAGGAACTCGCCGAGTTGTCCGGTGCTCATCAGCCCACTATGCCTCCGGCTCGAGGGGCGTGCCTATCCCTGCCAGTGGTAGGCACGAGCGGGACTGGTTGGCCGGTCAGGGCGTCACCAGGCTGGGGTCATGAACGAGATTGTGTTGGGCGACGTCACGGTGACCCGGGTCATGGAGTACTACGGCTCGGTGCGGCTGTCGCCGCAGGAGTTCTTCCCGGAGAGCACCGATGACATGTGGCGGCGCAACGAGGATTGGCTGGCCCCGGATTTCTACGATCCCGGCCACGACGACTGCGTATCGGCCATCCAGACCTGGGTGCTGCGCAGTGAGGGCCGCACCATCCTCGTCGACACCGGGGTGGGCAACCACAAGGAGCGGCCGCATGCCCCGGTGTGGCATCACCTGGACACCGATTTTCTGGGCAATCTGGCCCGAGCCGGAGTGGCTCCGGAAGACGTCGACGAGGTGATCAACACCCACCTGCACGTTGACCACGTCGGCTGGAACACCTACCTCGACGACGGCAACTGGGTTCCGACGTTCCCCAACGCCACCTACCTGATGCCGCGGGCCGACTTCGATTTCTGGAACCCCGCCAACCGCGACGATCCCGTCGCCGGACGGGACAACGTCTTCCTCGACAGTGTCGCGCCGGTCCACGAGGCCGGTCAGGTCACATTGTGGGAGAACAGCTTTCAGATCGACGGAAACCTCACCCTGGAGCCGGCCCCCGGACATACCCCAGGCTCTGCGGTGGTCCGGCTGCAGTCCGGCGGTGACCGCGCGGTGTTCGTCGGCGACATGATGCACACCGTGCTGCAGATCGCCGAACCTGATGTCAACAGCTGCTACTGCGAGGATCGGGAACAGGCGCGGGCATCGCGGCGACGGGTACTCGGCCACGCCGCCGACACCAATACGCTGGTGATACCAGCTCATTTCGGCGGTCACGGTGCAGCCGAGGTGATGCGGGACGGGGACCGGTTTGCGGTCAAGGAATGGGCAGCGTTCGAGCGGGTGACAGCATGATCGACCCGACCGTCGACACCACCACCGGGGCGGTGCGGGGGATCCGCACCGCCCACGGCTCGGCCTTCCTCGGCATCCCGTACGCCGGACCGCCCAGCATCACCGGCCGCTTCGCGGCTCCGGCAGCTCACGAGCCGTGGCGCGGGGTGCGCGATGCGACACGACTCGCTCCGACGGCTCCGCAGCCACCCCGAAACAGCTTCGGGAGCTTGGATATGTCACCGTTCTTCGGGCCGGGGTGGGTGCGTGGTTCCGACTACCTCACGGTAAATCTCTGGGCTCCACCGGACGCACGACGATGCCCGGTCATGGTGTTCGTCCACGGCGGCGGTTTCGTGGCGGGCTCTACCCACTCACCGCTCTACGACGGCACCTCATTCGCCCGCGACGGCGTGGTGCTGGTGACGGTCTCCTACCGGCTGGGCATCGCCGGATTTCTCGACCTGCCCGGCGCGGTGCCCAACCGCGGCCTGCTCGACGTGCTGGCCGCGCTGAAGTGGGTGCAGGCCAACATCGAGGCCTTCGGCGGTGATCCCGGCAACGTCACCCTGTTCGGCCAGTCCGCCGGTGCGACGATCACCGCCGGAGCCCTGGCCGCACCCGGCGCGGACCAGCTGATCCGTCGCGCAATCATGCAGAGCGGCAACGGCTTCGGTGCGTTCCACCCGGAGCAGGCCGAACGGGTCACCCGGGCGGCGGCCAAGGTTCTCAACATCGAGGCCACGGTCACCGGATTCGACTCCCTCTCGGATGAACGGCTGGTCGGCGCGATGCCCGAGCTGGCCGGGCTGGATCTGCGCACTGAAGGACGTTTCGATCCACTGCTGGGGTTGAGTCCGTTCAGCCTGGTGCTTGCCGATCAGCCTGCACGGCAGCTCAATCCGGACGTGGACCTGCTGATCGGGACCAACACCGAGGAGGGCAACCTGTACCTGGTTCCGCAAGGGAACTTCGACTCCTCGACCCGCGACGACGTCGAGCGGCTCGCCGCGCAGGTCGAGGCGGATCCGGCCGCCGTGATCCAGCGGTACCGCTCCCGTTTCCCCCGGGCGGGTTGGGCTCAGCTGCGCTCGGCAATCCTGGGTGACGCGTTGTTCCGCACGGGCAGTGAGCGTACGGCTCAGTCCCATGGTGCGGCGTTCCGTTACGAATTCAGTTGGCGCTCAGCAGCAGTGGACGGCATGCTAGGTGCGGCCCACGCCGTGGAACTACCGTTTGTCTTCGAACGAACCGGCCTGGAGTCGGTGCGCGGCCCCGGTGCCCTGCTGGGTCCCGACGAGCCTCCGGTCGCATTGGCTGCCGAGATGCACGGTGCCTGGGTCCGTTACGCGACCACCGGAGATCCGGGCTGGGCGAGGGGACAGACGCGTCGATTCACCGGTGTGGGTTGATCCCGATGTGACTCGGCAACAGGGCGCGGCGCTGCGTGTACTCCGTGGGCGTCATCGCGGTGAACGATCGGAAGTCGCGGACGAAATGCGCTTGGTCGTAGTAGCCCAGATCGGCCGCGATTCGGGCACCGTTGGCGTCGCCGGCGCCCAACAGCCTCATCGCCGCCTGGAACCGACGCACCCGCAGATAGGTCTTGGGCGTCAGGCCCACCTCGGTGCGGAAGGACGCGATCAGCCGTCGGGCCGACAACCCGGTCAGAGCCGACGCCTCGGCCACCCGCAGCGAGGGTTGACGTTCGGCCGCGAGCAAGACCGCGCCGACGGTGGGATCGCGGGATCTCATGCGCGCCAGCAGAAATGACTCCACCAGCGCCACCCTCGACCGCGCCGACGGCGCTTCGATCAGTCGGGCGCGCAGGATCGTCGCGTCGCGACCCCAGATCGTGTCCAGGTCCACACAGGTGTCCTCCAGGTCGTCCTGCGGTGCCGGCAGGAACGCCGACGCGCCGCCAGGACGGAAATGGATGGTCAGCACGGTTTGCGACGGATCGATCTGGGTGACGTACGAGGTCACACCGGCCCCCGCGATGAAGGCGGTCCCGACGTCGAGGCGGGTGGTGGCATCGGCGGCGAAGAAATCGACCCGCTCGCGGGGACCGAGATCGATGATCACGGTGGCGGCGCCGCGGGGGAGGGCACGGCTGCGATGGGTCGTGGACTGCGCGTTGTGCCAGTATCCGAAGAACTGAACGTGGGCGGCCAGCGGTGGGCTCGGACGTAGCAATACCGGGCCGGCCACCTCAACCCCCTGGCTGCTGCATTCCGGCGAGTGCGTCGAGCATCGAACGCAACTGGTCGATGAGTTGTTCGGGGGAGTAGGTGATCTCACCGGACAACCACGCGCTGATGGTCTGGGTGACCCCGCCGACGGCGAAATGAGAGGTGGCCCTGAGGTAGTCGTTCGCGCGCAGCTGCAGGGCGTCGCCGGCGTGCTGACCGAGCAGGGTGGCGAAGAGCGCGGTGGACTCGGCGCGCTTACGTGCCAGTACCTCGTTGGACAGCTTGACGCTGAACAGCAGCCGGCCGATCCGCGGGTCTTTGGCGATCAGATGCACGATGTTGGTCATCCCGGCGGTGGTCTGATCGGCCAGCGGAACGGCCGCGACGGCCGCCTGTGTCGAGGTCGCGATATCGGCGATCACCCAGTCATAGACCGCGGCGATGAAGTCGTTCTTGTCGGTGAAACTCTCGTAGAAATACCGCGCGGCCAAACCGGCTGTGCGGCACACCGCCCGCACGGTGACCTCGGCGTCTTCGGCTCCCAGCAGATCCAGCCCGGCCTCCAGCAGCTGGCTGCGACGCTGCGCCAGGCGGTCGGCCGCTTCGACGCCGCGGTACGGGCGGACCTGCTTCACCCTCACATCTTGACACCTGTCACTCCGGCGGGCCAGTATCAGGAAACACAGGTTCTCAGTTTTCAGAAGGGGTGGCCATGACGGTCAGTGAACCGATCCCGCACGTCGAGCGGCCGATGAACGAGTCGCCGCGGCCCGGCGCCGCCACCAAGCGCCGGCGCGGCGCCAGCTTCGACGACGGGCTGATGGGCGTGGCGCTGCTGGCCGGCCCGGCCAACGTGATCATGCAGCTGGCCAACCCGGGCGTCGGCTACGGCGTGGTCGAGAGCCGCGTCGAGAGCGGCCGCACCGATCTTCACCCGATCAAGCGGGCCAGGACCACCTTCACCTACCTGGCCGTGGCCACCCGCGGCAGCGACGCGCAGAAGGCGGCATACCGGCGCGCGGTCAACAAGGCGCACGCGCAGGTGTACTCCACCGAGGACAGTCCGGTGAAATACAACGCGTTCGACAAGAACCTGCAGTTGTGGGTCGCCGCCTGTCTTTACAAGGGTGGCGTCGACGTGTTCCGCATGTTCATCGGCGAGCTGGACGACGAGACCGCCGACCAGCACTACCGCGACAGCGTCACGATGGGCACCACACTGCAGGTGCCCGAGTCGATGTGGCCGGTCGACCGGGCTGCGTTCGACCGGTACTGGGAGGAATCCCTGGAAAAGCTGCACATCGACGATACCGTGCGCGGCTATCTGTATCCGATCGCGGCGGGCCGGCCCAAGAACCCGGTGCTGCCCCGCTTCGTGCAGCGTCGACTCGATGCAGTGGCCCTGCTGATCACCACGGGCTTCCTGCCGCAGCGCTTCCGTGACGAGATGCGGTTGCCGTGGGATGCCAAGAGTCAGAAGCGGTTCGACCAGCTGATCAAAGTGCTCCGCACGATCAACGACCTGCTGCCCTCGGTCCTGCGGCAGTTCCCGTTCAATGTGCTGCTCAAAGACCTCGACTGGCGGATCCGCACCGGCCGTCCATTGGTGTAGTGCGGCCGAGCCGCCCAACTCGCGAGCAGACAGTTAGGTACCCGAAAAGCATGATTTGCGGGTACCGCAGCGTCTGCTCGGCGGGGGGTAGCTGCCAGGCTCGCGGCGTACCCTCGCGGCGGTGAGCACCGGACGAACCGATAATGACAACTGGGACATCACCACGAGCGTAGGTGCGACAGCGTTGTTCGTCGCTGCCTCAAGGGCATTGGAGGCCCGAAAGCCTGACCCCGTCGCTGTCGACAAGTACGCCGAGGCCTTCTGCCGTGCGGTCGGTGGCGATTGGGCGGTCGCTGTCGATGGCACCGATCCCGAGCATCCGCTGCAGACCGAATTCGGCAAGGACTTCGTCAACTTCCAGGCAGTGCGGACCAAGTTCTTCGACGAGTACTTCGCCCGGGCCATCGAGGCCGGAGTCACACAGGTTGTCCTTCTGGCCGCCGGTCTGGACTCGCGCGCCTACCGCCTGCCGTGGGCCGACGGCACAGTGGTCTACGAGTTGGATCAGCCCCAGGTGCTCGAGTTCAAGCGCGACACCATCGAGCGGCTGGGTGAGGCGCCCACGGCCGAGCGACGCGAGGTGGCGATCGATCTGCGCGACGACTGGCCGCGCGCGCTGCAGGAGAGCGGCTTCGACCCGTCGCGGCCGTCGGCCTGGATCGCCGAGGGACTGTTGATCTATCTGCCTGCCACAGCACAGGAACGGTTATTTGCTGGAATTGATGCGCTGGCGGCGCCGGGCAGCTTCGTCGGCATCGAGGAAGCGATCCCGATGCCGGACGAGGCATTCCAGGCCAAGCGTGCCGAAGCGGTCTCCTCCGGAGAAGAGAACGCGTTCTTCACTCTCGTGTACAACCAGCAGCACGCGCCCGCGCAGCAGTGGTTCGGCGAGCGTGGCTGGGAAGCCGCTGAGACTCCGCTGCATGAGCTTCTGGCCCGCGCGGGGCGGCCCGTGCCCGGCCCAGACTCCGAAGCAGGCCTGATGACGGGAACTATCACCTTGGTGGCTGCGACCAAAAGGTGAGGCAGTTCACGAGCTAGCCCGAGTACGTGCCTCTCGACAGTTAAGTTATGCAATGCTAACTTCAGCAAAAGTTAGCTTAGCCATACATAAGGGAGAGATTCGGGGGCTTAGTCGCTCCCGTGCACGCATATGGGTAGTGACACGCTTGCGGCTCCGCCTCAGGGAGCGCCCCGGCTCGATCGCGATGTGATCAGCCGTTTCGCCACATGTTGTCGTGCGCTGGGCCTGACGGTGAACGACCGGCAGCGGCCGGCCGACCTCACCGCAGCCCGGTCCGGCTTTGCTGGATTGGCACACATCGCACACGACCACTGTGACGCCTGGACGGGCCTGGCCGCCGCGGGTGATGTGTCCGGTGCGGTCGTCGACGCGGTGTGGCGCACCCGGGCCAGCGCCGGTCTGCTCCAGCGCGAGATCGACCTGGCTGCCGGTGACCTCGGTTTCACCTATGACAGTGGGCTGTATCTACAGTTCCGCGCCAGCGAGGTCGACGACTTCCAGCTGGCCTACGCAGCGCGGCGCGCCGGCCAGGGTGAGCTCGCCGAGGCGGACGCGCTCGTGGGTGAGCTGCTCGCCCGCCGGCCGGGATGGCTGAACGCCACCTGGCTGCGGGTGTCGATCAACCACCGGGCCCAGCGCTGGAACGACGTGGTGCGGCTGCTAACCCCGGTGGTCACCAACCCGTCGCTCGACGAGGTCACTGCGCACGCCGCCCGCGTCACCCTGGGCATCGCGCTGGCCCGGCTCGGCATGCCGGCGCCCGCGCTGTCGTACCTGGAGGATCCGTCCGGCCCGATCACGGTGGCCGCTCTCGACGGCGCGCTCGCCAAAGGGCTGACCCTGCGCGCCCAGGGCGAGGACGAAGACGCGAGCGAGGTGCTGCAGGACCTCTTCGCCGCCCACCCAGAGAACAAGCAGGTTGAAGAGGCCCTGCTGGATTCGAGTTTCGGGCTGCTCATCACCACCGCCGCACGCATCGATGCTCGCACCGATCCGTGGGACCCGGAGACGGAACCGTCGGAGTCCGACTTCGTCGACCCGGGCGCCAAGGAACGCAAGGCGCACCTGCTGGTCGAGGCCGAAGCCGAGCTCGCCGAGTTCATCGGCCTGGAAGAAGTGAAGTTCCAGGTGGCGCGGCTGAAGAGCTCGGTCGCCATGTCGATCCGCCGCCAGGAGCGCGGGCTGGCCGTCGCGCAGCGCACCAACCACCTCGTGTTCGCCGGCCCGCCCGGAACGGGTAAGACCACCATCGCCCGCGTCGTCGCCAAGATCTATTGCGGCCTCGGACTTCTCAAGAAAGAGACGGTCCGCGAGGTGCACCGCGCCGACCTGATCGGTCAGCACATCGGTGAGACCGAGGCCAAGACCAACGCCATCATCGACAGCGCGCTCGACGGCGTGCTGTTCCTCGACGAGGCCTATGCCCTGGTGTCCACCGGCGCCAAGAACGACTTCGGTCTGGTCGCCATCGACACGCTGCTGGCGCGCATGGAGAACGACCGTGACCGCTTGGTCGTGATCGTCGCGGGGTACCGCAAGGACCTCGACATGTTCCTCGACACCAACGAAGGTCTGCGCTCGCGCTTCACCCGCAGCATCGACTTCCCGTCCTACTCCTCGTCCGAACTCGTCGAGATCGCCGAGCGGATGGCCGAGAAGCGGGACAGCACGTTCGAGAAGACCGCGCACGACGAGATGGAGCGGCTGTTCGGCTACCTGGCCGAGGCCACCACGCCGGACGCCCAAGGTGTGCCGCGGCGCAGCCTGGACATCGCGGGCAACGGCCGCTTCGTCCGCAACTTGGTCGAGCGTTCCGAGGAGGAGCGCGAATACCGCCTCGATCATTCCGACCACGACGACTTCACCGACGAGGAAATGATGACGATCACCGCCGGTGACGTGAACAGTTCGGCCGGCCCGCTGCTGCGTGGCCTCGGGCTGACGGTGCCCGCATGACCGCGCCCGGATCGGACGAGCGTCGTTCCTTCAGCTCCCGCACGCCGAACAACGAGAACCCCGACGGGGTGCAGTACCGGCGTGGCTTCGTCACCAAGAACCAGGTCACCGGCTGGCGATTCGTCATGCGCCGCATCGCTTCTGGCGTGGCGCTGCACGACACCCGCATGTTGGTCGACCCGTTGCGTACGCAGAGCCGGGCGGTGCTGACCGGTGCATTGATCATGATCACCGGCCTGGTCGGCTGTTTCCTGTTCTCGTTGTTCCGCCCGGGTGGGGCTGCCGGAAACGATGCCGTGCTCGCCGACCGGTCCACGGCCGCGCTCTACGTGCGAGTGGGCGAGCAGTTGCATCCCGTGCTCAATCTGACCTCGGCGCGGTTGATCACCGGCAAGGCGGACAACCCGAGCACCGTCAAGACCAGTGAGATCGACAAGTTCCCGCGCGGCAACCTGCTGGGTATCGCCGGTGCGCCGGAGCGGATGGTGCAGAGCGCCAGTTCCGACGCGGATTGGACTGTGTGCGATGCGGTTTCAGGTGCCAATACCGGTGTGACGGTCATTGCGGGTACCCTCGCGTCGGGCGGCGAGCGTGCCCTGACCCTGACGTCCGATCAGGCCGTCCTGGTGCACAACAGCGAGGGCCCGACCCCGGGCGACTGGCTGCTGTGGGAAGGCAAGCGCAGCCCGGTCGATCTGGCCAACCGTGCCGTCACCGACGCCCTCGGTCTCGGCGGGCAGATCCCCACGCCGCGCCCCATCGCGGCCGGCCTGTTCAACGCGATCCCCGAAGCCCCGGCACTGGCGGCTCCGCACATCGCCGACGCCGGTGTGCCGACGAGCTACGAGCTGTCGACCCCGGTGCCCGTCGGCGGCGTGGTGGCGGCCTACGACGCCGACAACACCGCCCGCTACTACGCGGTGCTGACCGACGGTCTGCAGCCGGTCTCGCCGGTCCTGGCCGCAATCCTGCGCAACACGAACTCCTACGGCCTGGACCAGGCACCGCGGATCGGGCCCGACGAGGTGTCACGGATGCCCGTGTCGCACGCCATCGACACCGCCGGCTACCCGGAAGCTCCGGTCGAGCTGGTCGCGCCGTCGACCGCCCCGGTGACCTGTGCCCAGTGGATCAAGCCGGCGGGTGCCACCGAGAGCAAGCTTTCGGTCCTCTCCGGTGCGGCATTGCCGGTCGCGGACGGTCTGCACACCGTCGATCTGGTCGGAGCGGGAAGCAACGGCGCCGCCAACCGCGTCGCGCTCACCCCGGGCAGCGGCTACTTCGTTCAGACCGTCGGGGCCGAGCCCGGCTCGCCGACCGCGGGCTCGTTGTTCTGGGTCAGCGACACCGGTGTCCGCTACGGCATCGACACCGCGGGTGACGACAAAGTTGTTGCGGCACTGGGCCTCACCTCCCCGGCCCTGCCCATTCCGTGGTCGATCCTGACGCAGTTCGCGGCCGGTCCGACCCTGTCCCGTGGCGACGCCCTGACCGCACACGATGCGCTGTCGCCCAACACAAATGCTGCACGCCTGGAGGCAACGAGATGAGCCGGCTGATCTTCGAGCACCAGCGCAGGCTGGCTCCGCCGACCACCCGCAAGGGCACCATCACGATCGAGCCGCCGCCCCAGTTGGAGCGAATGGTCCCGCCGTCACTGCTGCGCCGGGTGCTGCCTTACCTGATCGTCATCCTGATCGTGGGCATGATCGTGGCTCTGTTCGCCACCGGCATGCGGATGATCTCGCCGACGATGCTGTTCTTCCCGTTCGTGCTGCTGTTGGCCGCAACCGCGCTCTACCGCGGTGGCAACAAGATGCGCACCGAGGAGGTCGACGCCGAACGCGCCGATTACCTGCGCTACCTGTCGGTAGTGCGCGACAACGTCCGTGCCCATGCCGCCGAGCAGCGCAAGGCGTTGGAGTGGTCACACCCGGAGCCTGAGGCGCTGGCCTCCGTCCCGGGCACCCGCCGGCAGTGGGAACGCGATCCGCGTGACCGTGACTTCCTGGTGCTGCGTGCCGGGCTGCACGATGTGCCGCTGGATGCCGCGCTCAAGGTCAAGGACACCGCCGACGAGATCGACCTGGAACCGGTGTCGCACAGCACCCTTCGCGGTCTGCTCGACGTGCAGCGCACCGTGCGTGATGCCCCGACCGGCATCGACGTCACCAAGCTCGCCCGGATCACCGTGATCGGTGAGGCCGACGAGGTCCGGGATGCGTTGCGGGCCTGGATCGCCCAGGCCGTCACCTGGCACGACCCGACCATGCTCGGGGTGGCCCTGGCCTCTCCCGAGGTCGACTCCGACGCCTGGTCATGGCTGAAATGGCTTCCGCACGTGGATATCCCGTCGCAGGCCGACGGTGTGGGCCCGGCCCGGTACCTGACCACCGGGGTCGCAGAGCTGCGCGAGCAGCTCGATTCGGCCCTGGTCGGCCGGCCCGCGTTCCCGGCCGAGGCGGACCAGGTGCTCAAGCACCTGCTGGTCGTCCTCGACGATCCCGAGGCCGATCCCGATGACATCGCGCGGAAGCCCGGGCTGACCGGCGTGACCGTGATCCACCGCAGCGACAAGCTGCCCAACCGTGAGCAGTACCCGGATCCGGAGCGGCCCATCCTGCGGGTCACCGAAGGCCGGATCGAGCGGTGGCAGAGCAGCGGCTGGCAGCCCTACGTCGGTCAGGCTGACACGATGTCGGCCGCCGAGGCTGCGCACATCGCGCGGCGGCTGTCACGTTGGGACTCCAACCCCGGTTACGTGCGCTCCACCGCCACCGGCGGTGCCACCTTCGGCACGCTGCTCGACATCCCGGATGCGTCGGCCCTCGATGTGGCGAGCCTGTGGGCTCCGCGTAACCGCGACGATGAGCTGCGGGTGCCGATCGGCGTCACCGCCACCGGTGAACCGCTGTACTTCGACCTCAAGGACGAGGCCGAGGGCGGCATGGGCCCGCACGGACTGATGATCGGTATGACGGGTTCGGGCAAGTCCCAGACCCTGATGTCGATCCTGTTGTCGCTGTTGACCACTCACTCCGCCGACCGGCTCATCGTGATCTACGCCGACTTCAAGGGTGAGGCCGGAGCCGACATCTTCCGCAACTTCCCGCAGGTCGTCGCGGTCATCTCGAACATGGCCGAGAAGCGGTCGCTGGCCGACCGGTTCGCCGACACCCTCCGCGGTGAGGTGGCCCGTCGTGAGCAGATGCTCAAAGAGGCCGGCCGTCGGGTGCAGGGCAGTGCCTTCAACTCGGTGACCGAGTACGAGGCAGCGATCGCGGCCGGGCATGACCTGCCGCCGATGCCGACGCTGTTCGTGGTCGCCGACGAGTTCACGCTGATGCTCGCCGAGCACCCCGAGTACGCCGACCTGTTCGATTACGTTGCGCGCAAGGGCCGCTCGTTCCGGATCCACATCCTGTTCGCGTCGCAGACCCTGGACGTCGGCCGAATCAAGGACATCGACAAGAACACGTCGTACCGGATCGGTCTGAAGGTGGCCAGCCCCAGCATCTCTCGCCAGATCATCGGGGTCGAGGACGCCTACCACATCGAATCGGGTCGCGAGCACAAGGGCGAGGGCTTCCTGGTACCCGCTCCGGGCGCGGTGCCGATCAAGTTCCGCAGCACCTACGTCGACGGCATCTACGACCCGCCGCGGGCCGAGAAGTCCATCGTGGTGCGGGCGCTGCCGCAGCCGCAGCTGTTCACGGCCTCGCGGGTCGAGCCCGAACCCGACACCGTGATCGTCAGCAACGAGCCCGAGATCGACGTGCTGCCGCCACGCAAGCTGATCGCCACCATCGGCGACCAGCTGGCCACCTACGGTCCGCAGGCACCGAAACTGTGGCTGCCGCCGCTGGACGGCGCGATCGCCCTCGACGACGTGCTGGCCGGCACCGACATCGAACCCGGTCAATTGCGTTGGCCGCTGGGCGAAATCGACAAGCCGTTCGAGATGCGTCGCGACGCACTGGTGTACGACGCCAACTCGTCGGCCGCCAACGTGCTGATCCATGGTGGTCCGCGGTCGGGTAAGTCCACCGCGCTGCAGACGTTCGTCCTGTCGGCCGCGGCGCTGCACTCGCCGAGCGAGGTGAGCTTCTACTGCCTGGATTACGGCGGAGGACAGCTCGCCGGCCTCGCCGATCTGGCCCACGTCGGCAGTGTTGCCACCCCGCTGGAGCCCGAGCGCATCCGCCGTACCTTCGGTGAGCTCGAGCAGTTGTTGCGGGCCCGCCAGCGTCAGGGTGCGGTGAGCCGGGTCGGACGTTATTCCGACGGGTACGGCGAGGTGTTCCTGGTCATCGACAACCTGTACGCATTCAGCCGCGACAACACCGACACCTTCAACACGCGTAACCCGTTGCTGGCCAAGGTGACCGAGCTGGCCAACACCGGGCTGTCCTACGGCATCCACGTGGTGATCACCACGCCGAACTGGCTGGAGGTGCCGCTGGCGATGCGTGACGGGCTGGGCCTGCGCCTGGAGCTCAAGCTGCACGACAGCCACGACAGCATCGTGCGGGTGGTGGGTGCGCTGCGCCGGCCGGCCGAGTCCGTGCCCGCCGATCAGCCGGGCCGCGGCCTGACCATGGCCGCCGAACACTTCCTGTTCGCCGAGCCGCAGCTGAGCGACATCGCCGTCATCAACGCCCGCTACCCGGGCCAGAGTGCACCGCCGGTGCGGCTGCTGCCGACCGCGCTGGCCCCCGCTGCGCTGGCCCCGCTGTACCCGGCCGCCGAACAGGTGGTCATCGGACAGCGTGAAGAGGATCTGGCGCCGGTGGTGCTGGACTTCAAGCACAACCCGCTGCTGGCGGTATTCGGCGATACGAAGTCGGGTAAGACGACGCTGCTGCGTCACATCATCCGGACCATCCGGGAGAACTCGCGGCCGGATGAGGTCGCCTTCACCGTCATCGACCGACGGTTGCATCTGGTCGAGGAACCGTTGTTCCCGGACAACGAGTACACGGCCAACATCGACCGCGTGCTGCCGGCGATGCTGGGGCTGTCGGCGCTCATCGAGAAGCGCCGTCCGCCGGCCGGTTTGAGCCCGCAGGAGCTCAGCGCGTGGAACCAGCGGTCCGGGCAGGACGGCCACACGCACTACCTGATCATCGACGACGTGGACCAGATTCCCGACGGCCCCGCGGTGAGCGGTCCGTTCGCCGGGCAGCGTCCGTGGACCAACATCGTCGGATTGTTGGCCGAGGCCGCCGATCTGGGACTGCGCGTCATCGTGACCGCTCGTGCCACCGGGTCGGCCCACGCCGTGATGACGGCACCGTTGTTGCGTCGCCTCAACGATCTGCAGGCGACCACGCTGATGCTGTCGGGCAATCCGGCCGACAGCGGCAAGCTCCGCGGACACCGGTTCGCCCGGTTCCCGGCGGGGCGCGGCATGTTGCTCGGGGACAGCGACACACCCGAGTTCGTCCAGCTCGTCAACCCACTCATCGATGACACGGCACTTTCCGTGAACACCGGGCGAAAGGAATTCTGATGACATTGCGGGTAGTTCCAGAAGGATTGACCGCCGCCAGCGCGGCCGTGGAGGCGCTCACCGCGCGGCTGGCCGCCGCACACGCAGCAGCCGCCCCCCTGGTCTCGGCGGTGATCCCGCCTGCGGCCGACGCGGTCTCGCTGCAGACCGCGACCGGCTTCAGCGTCCACGGCGCCCAGCACTCGGCGCTGGCCGCGCAGGGTGTCGAGGAGCTCGGACGCTCAGGCGTCGGCGTCGGGGAGTCCGGTGCCAGCTACATGACCGGTGACGCGATGGCGGCTTCGTCCTACATGACTGCGCGCGGCATCTGAGATGACTGCCCCCATTTGGATGGCCCTACCACCCGAGGTGCACTCGACGCTGCTCTCCAGCGGTCCAGGCGCTGGGTCGTTGCTGGCCGCCGCGGGGGCCTGGCAGTCGCTGAGCACCGAATACGCTTCGGCGGCAGCAGAACTCACCAGCGTGCTGGGCTCGGTGCAGGCTGGGTCCTGGGAAGGGCCGAGCTCGGAGCAGTACATCACCGCGCACGGGCCCTTCCTGACCTGGCTGGCTCAGCAGAGCGCGAACAGCGCTGCGGTGGCCGTGCAGCACGAGACCGCGGCCGCGGCGTACACCACGGCGGTGGCGGCCATGCCGACCTTGCCCGAGCTGGCGCTCAATCACGTGGTCCACGGGGTGCTGCTCGCGACGAACTTCTTCGGCATCAACATGATTCCGATCGCGGTCAACGAGGCGGACTACGTCCGGATGTGGATCCAGGCGGCCACCACCATGGCCACCTACCAGGCTGTCTCGGGGGCCGCCGTGATGGCGGCACCGACCAGCACGCCGTCGCCGATGCTGCTCAAGCCGGGTGCCGGCGAGGCCGGCGCCGCCTCGGCCAACGCACAGCAGATGATGGCGCAGGCCACGGCGACGGATTCGGGTTCGGCGCTCACCAACGCCGATGCGACGGCTGACAACGAATACCCGAACCTGCCGCAGTGGCTGGTCGATTACCTCGGTAACGACTCGATGATCGGCGGCAAGGAGCTGCTGCGGTTCCTCAACGATCCGCTGGGCACGCTGCAGAGCATGCTCACCGACCTGATGACCAATCCGGCGGGCTTCCTGACCACCTGGGGACCGTTCCTGTTCGGCGTCATCTACCAGCTGATCTTCCAGCCGGTGGGTTGGGGAACCTGGATCGGTGTGGCGATCTCGCCGTTCCTGGTGCCGCTGCTCGGCATCGGTCTTGCCGCACTGGGTTTCCTCGACCTGCTTCCCACCGACGACGTTGCACCGGCCGACGCTCCCGCCGACGCCGAGGTACCGGCGGGACCGGTGCGCGCCGACCAGGGACTGCCCATGGCAGGCCTGTCCCCGGCGGGTTTCGGTGGTGGAGTCGGCGCAGGCGCTGCGCCCGCAGCTGCGCCTGCCCCCGCAGGTGCTCCCGCACCGGCGCCCGTCGCGGCGGCGGCCTTCGCGCCGTATGCGGTGCTCGGCAGTGACCCCGATGAGGGTTTCAGCCCGACCGTCGGCGGCAAGTCCAGCGCCTCGGCACCGGCCTCCGGCATTCCCGCGGCCGCATCCGGTGTGGCGGCGTCGCTGGCGGCACGGCGCAAGCGGCGTCGCAAGCGAGGTGCGGCATTGGAAGACCACGCCTACGCGGACGCCTACATGGACTACGAGCAACCGGACCCGGACCCGGCACCGAAGCCGGAACCGCGGGTGCGGGCATCCGAAAGCGGTGCCGGCACCATGGGATTCACCGGCACCGAAACGAAGTCCGGTACCACAGCGGCCGGCCTGACCACGCTTGCCGGCGAGAGTTACGACGAGAGTCCCGTCTCGCCGATGCTGCCCGGTTCCTGGGAACCCGGCGATTCGCAAGGGGGTACGCGCAGCTGACCAGATCATCTCCATCACGTTCGACGCACCGCCAAATGTCTACGACCCGAAAGGAAAATCCATGAGTCTGTTGGATGCTCACATTCCCCAGCTGATCGCCTCCGAGGCCGCCTTCGGCGCCAAGGCCGCACTGATGCGCAGCACCATCGCGCAGGCGGAGCAGGCCGCGATGTCGTCGCAGGCCTTCCACATGGGTGAGGCCTCCGCGGCGTTCCAGGCCGCCCACGCCCGGTTCGTCGAGGTGTCGGCCAAGGTCAACGCGCTGCTCGACATCGCGCAGCTGAACCTCGGCGACGCCGCGGGCACCTACGTCGCCCAGGATGCCGCCGCCGCCAGCACCTACACCTCGGTCTAACCGAATCACCCCCGGATACAGGAGTTTTCATGTCTCAGATCATGTACAACTACCCGGCAATGCTGGCCCACGCCGGAGAGATGAACACCTACTCGGCTGCCCTGCACGCCGTCGGTGCCGACATCGCCAGCGAGCAGGCCGCACTGAGCAGCGCCTGGCAGGGTGACACCGGTATGACCTACCAGGCCTGGCAGGCCCAGTGGAACCAGGCGATGGAAGAGCTGACCCGGGCCTACCGCGCCATGGCGTCCACTCATGAGATGAACACCATGTCGATGAGTGCCCGCGATGCCGCTGAAGGCGCCAAGTGGGGCTGATGCCGGAGGCTCCACGTTGAGTACCGGAGCTAACGCCGTCGAGCTGACCACCGACCAGGCCTGGTACCTCGCCGAGGTACTGGGCGCCGGGGCGTACCCGTGGGTGCTGGCCATCACGCCGCCCTACAGCGAACCGGCACAGCGGGCGGGCTTCGTCGCCGGACAGGCCGCTGAACTGACCAGGATGGGCGTGCTCGACTCCGGTGGCGGAGTCAATCCGCGGGTGGCGCAATGGGTTCGGCTGGCCTGCCGGGCGACCCAGTGGCTGGACCTGCGGTTTGTCTCCGGGCCGGGGGATCTGCTGCGAGGCATCGTGGCGCGGTCGGAAGGCCGGACAGTTGTCGTGCTGCGCAACGCGCAGTTGGTGACGTTCACCGAGATGGACATCGCCCACCCGCACGCCCTGGGCCCGGTGCTCACGGCCGGGCTGTCAGGGCGCAAACCTGCCCGGTTCGAGGAGTTCGCGCTGCCTGCGGCGGCCGGCGCCCGCGCCGACGAGCAGATCCGCAACGGCGCCCCGTTGACCGAGGTACTGGGATTCCTCGGAGTCCCGGCCTCGGCCCGCCCGATCGTGGAGGCGGTGTTCGAGGGGCGCCGCACATATGTGGAGATCGTGGCCGGTGAGCATCGTGACGGCCACCGGGTGACCACCCAGGTGGGGGTCAGCATCATCGACACACCCGGAGGCCGAATTCTGGTCTCCCCGTCGAAAGCCTTCGACGGGGAGTGGATCTCGACCTTCACGGCGGGCAGTGCCGACGCGATCGCGATGGCGATCGAACGGCTCACCGCCTCCCTACCGAGCGGCTCCTGGTTCCCGGACCAACCGCTCCTCCGCGACTTCGACAGCGAAGCCGCCGACGACATTTTTCTCGATAGCTCCAATAGTGATGTACCCCAACGAGATCCACGCTCCATGAGAAGAACCCAGAAAGCATAGGAATGTCCGACAACACTGTGATGCCGATCGTTCGGGTGGCCGTGCTGGCCGCTGGAGACGACGGTGGCCGGCTGACCGAGATGGCCCTGCCGTCCGAGCTGCCGCTGCGCGAGATTCTGCCTGCGGTCCAGCGCATCGTGCTGCCCCCCAACGCCGGCGGCGATGACGGCGCGAGCGCCCCGGACCCCGTGCGGCTCAGCCTGGCCCCGGTGGGAGGTGCGCCCTACAGCCTCGACGCCACGCTCGACACGGTCGGTGTGGTGGACGGGGATCTGCTTGCGCTGCAAGCCGTTCCCGCAGGCCCGGCCGCCCCGCGCATCGTCGAGGACATCGCCGACGCGGCTGTGATCTTCTCGGCTGCCCGCCGCCGCCCATGGGGCACCGCGCACATCGCTCGGGGTGCGGCGCTGGCCGTGATCGGGCTGATCCTGGTGGGCACCGGCCTGGCCGTCGCCCATCGCGTGCTGACCGGTGAACTGCTCGGGCTGTTCGTGGTCGGTGGCATCGCCATCGCCACCGTGCTCGCCTCCCTGTCGACCAGGGGCCGGTCGGGAGCTCTGGCCACCGCACTCGCCGTCACCGGGCTCGTCCCCGTAGGCGCGGCGTTCGCTCTCGGTGTGCCAGGCGGTTTCGGTGCGCCCAGCATTCTGCTGGCCGCGGCCGGTGTGGCGGCATGGTCGTTGATCAGCATGGCCAGCTCGCCCGACGACCGGGGTATCGCGGTGTTCACCGCGGCCACGGTGGCCGGAGCCGGTGTGCTGCTGGTGGCCGGTGCCGCCTCGCTGTGGGAGCTCAACGCGACCGTGATCGGGTGTGCCCTGATCCTGATCGCCCTCGTAGTCACGGTCCAGGCCGCCCAACTGTCCGCGATGTGGGCCCGATTCCCGCTGCCGGTCATCCCGGCGCCGGGTGATCCGTCCCCGTCGGCACAACCGCTTTCGGTGCTGGCCGACCTGCCGCGACGGGTCCAGGTGAGCCAGTCGCACCAGACCGGCGTGATCGCCGCGGGTGTGCTGCTCGGGGTCGCGGGCTCGGTGGCCCTGGTCGCGTCGCCGACCGCGTCGCCGTGGGCCTGGTACGTGGTCGTGGCTGCCGCGCTCGGTGCCGTGCTGCGGGCTCGCGTCTGGGATTCCGCCTCCTGCAAGTCCTGGCTGCTGGCCCATCCCTACCTGTTGTCCGTTGCCCTGTTGGTGGCCTTCGCGATCGACGGCCGGTACCAGGCCGCCTGGTTGGCGCTGGCGGTGCTCGCCGCGCTCGTCGTGGTGTGGGTGTTCGCCGCACTGAATCCGCGGGCGGCGTCGCCGGATACCTACTCGCTGCCGATGCGGCGCCTGGTGGGCTTCCTGGCGACCGGGCTCGACGCTTCGCTGATTCCGGTGATGGCCTTCCTCGTCGGGCTGTTCAGCCTCGTTCTCGACAGGTGATGAATCGGTGATCCACAAGAGTCTGGGTGTTCTGGCCACAGCCGGTCTGGTGCTGTTGGTCGGCTCCCCGTCGGCGGGTGCGGTCAGCCCGCCCGAGGTCGACCCGCAGATCGCCCCACCGGCCGGAAGTGCCGGCCCGGTGGAGGCGATGACGCAACGCTCGGCGTGTGCCACCACCGGCGTGCTGCCGGGCACCGACCCCGGTGCCGTAAACCCGAATCAGTTGGCACTCAACCTGTCCGGTGCCTGGAAGCAGAGCCGTGGGCAGGGCCAGACGGTCGCGGTCATCGATACCGGTGTGCAGCCGGGTCCCCGGTTGCCTCACGTCGAAGGCGGCGGCGACTTCATCGAGTCCACCGACGGCCTGACCGATTGTGATGGCCACGGCACGTCGGTCGCCGGCCTCATCGCCGGCCAACCCGGCCCCGACGGCTTCTCGGGCGTGGCGCCCGAAGCCAGGTTGATCTCGATCAGGCAGAACTCACCGCGCTTCGCCCCGCGGACCCCCAGCGCCGACGCCGCCGAGACCCGTGCCGCGGCCGACGTCGCCAGCCTGGCCCGCGCCATCGTGCGTGCCGCTGACATGGGTGCGCGTGTCATCAACATCTCGGTGGTCACGTGTCTGCCCGCCGACAAGCAGGTCAATCAGAACGAACTCGGTGCGGCCCTGCGTTATGCGGCGGTCGAGAAGGATGCGGTGATCATCGCGGCCGCGGGCAACACCCAGGGCGGGGTCACCACCGGGTCAGCGTGCGAATCCAATCCGCTGTACGGAACTCCGGACGATCCGCGCAACTGGGGTGGTGTCTCCACGGTGTCGATCCCGTCGTGGTGGCAGCCCTACGTCTTGTCGGTCGGCGCTCTCAACGCCACCGGCCAGCCGTCCGGATTCACCATGGCCGGACCGTGGGTCGGGATCTCGGCGCCCGGGGAGAACATCTCCTCGGTCAGCAACGCGCCCGGCGGCGGGCTGTCCAACGCCATGCAGACCGAGAAGGACAAGCTGGTTCCGCTCAGCGGCACCAGTTACGCCACGGCCTACGTGGCCGGTGTTGCGGCCTTGGTGCGCAGCAAGTTTCCCGATCTGAACGCCCGCCAGGTGGTGCACCGGTTGACCACGACTGCCCAGGGCGCAGCCCGCTCGCCGTCCAACGTCATCGGCGCCGGGGGTGTCGATCCGGTGGCCGCACTCACCTGGGATGTCGCGGACATGCCGCTGGACGGGCCGGCAGCTCCTGCCGGCAAACCCATTGCCGCACCACAAGAACCAGCCCCGCGTGACAACACCGGCCGAATCGTCGCTTTCGCCGGCACCGGAGCACTTGCGCTGGCGGCCATTGCCGTTGCGTTCAGCGCATACCGACGGAAGGACCCCACCACATGACCGCCCGACTCGCGCTGGCGTCGCTGTTCATCGTCGCCGCCGTCCTGGCCCGGCCATGGCAGACCAACACCGAGCGGTGGGTGCTCGGAGTTTCCGTCGCGGCTGTGGTGCTGTTGCTCGCCTGGTGGGGCGGGTTGTTCCTGACCACGCGGGTCGCCCGGCAGATCGCCGTGTTGCGACGCAACCTCGCCAAGAGCCGGCCGGCCGGCAAACCGGGCGCGGAGACCGTCACGCTGCGGGTCGATCCCGCGGACCCGGCCCAGTTGCCGGTGGTGGTCAGCTACCTCGACCGCTACGGCATTCGCTGCGACAAGGTCCGGATCACGCACCGTGATGCCGGTGGCAACCGCCGCAGCTGGATCAGCCTGACCGTGGCAGCAGCGGACAATCTCGCTGCGCTGCGCGCCCGCTCGTCGCAGATCCCGTTGCGGGACACCACCGAAATCGTTGGGCGTCGGCTCGCCGACCACCTGCGTGAGCAGGGCTGGACCGTCACGCCCGTCGACGGAGTGGACTCCCCGCTCCCCGACCCGGGCAAGGAAACCTGGCGCGGGGTGAAGGACGACGCAGGATTCGTGGCGGCCTACCTGGTCAGCGTCAGCGACAAGCTGGATGCCGTACTCGCCGGGATCGGTGCCCTGCCGGCCCAGGAAACGTGGACGGCACTGGAATTCACCGGATCTCCCACCCATCCGCAGCTGACGGTTGGCGCGGCGATCCGCACGGCGGACCGGCCCGCACGCAAGGCTCCGCTGGCCGGCCTGAAACCGGCGGGTGGGCGGCACCGGCCGGCGTTGGCTGCGTTGAACCCGTTGTCCTCGGACCGGCTGGAGGGCACCCCGGCCGCGCCGCCGCAGGCGCTGCTGCAGCGGTCAGTCGAACATGAAATCCCGCAGGAAGCGGGTCATCCGGCGTAGGTAGTCCGGCTGGCTCACATGTAGCAGGTGGTTGCCCGGGAACCAGTGGAATGCGCAGCGATCCCAGTGTTCCCACAGCATCTCGGCCTGCTGCGGTGGAGCCAGCCGGTCGCCCAGGCCGGCGATGATCATCCGTCGCTCCTTGGGTACCAGCGGACGGTAATTGAGCGGTGAGGCATACCTCGCCGCCGCTGCGATCAATGCCGGATCGGTTCGGGCCACCCGGAGTTGCAGGGCCACCAGCTTGTTGGCCGGGAACCACTCGTCGACCGTGCGATCGGGCGTCACCACAGGAACATTCGGCACCACAGCCTGAATCCGGTCGTCCACACTGGCCAGCAGCGCCGAGGTGAACCCACCCAGTGAGATGCCGGTCAAGGCGATCCGGTCGGCACCGGTGTACTCCAGATAGTCGATCACCGAACGGAAGTCGTGCACAGCCTGGGCCATGGCCTCGGAGAAGCCGGCGTACCCGTGGGCGAAGTATCCGTAGCCACTGAACGGTGAGAACCGTTCGGCGCGTTGACCGTGAAACGGCAAGGTGTACAACAACACGTCGTACCCAGAGCGGTAGAACCAGGGCAACGACAGGAACAACCCGTTGGCCAGATACGGCGATCCCATGAAACCGTGGATCACACACAACGTCGGGTGCGGACCATCGTCGTGGCGCCAATGTTGGGCCCGCACAACATTGTTGCGGGTGAATCCGCCGCACATATCGCGCAGTGCCGGGTTGACCGCGGTGAAACTGCTTTCGAACCGGATGTTCTCGACCCGGCCGTGGGCGATCAGCTCGGCCACCGGGTTGGCCTGGCGGGTCGATACCCGGGGTGGCCGGGTGGGTGCCGGGAACGACACCGCGGGATCTTGTGCGGCCGCCAGATCCGCGTAGAACCGCATGTGGTCGTGCTCGGCCCGCGACGCGGACGGGTGCAACATCGACGCCAGCGTCGTCGGCACCATCGACGCGGCCACGATCGAGGCGACCCCGGTGCGCAATGCGATGTCGGCGATCGCCGAGGTGTCCACGATGGCCCGCTGCTTCAGCGTCAGATCGGAGCGGCGTGGCAGGCCGCGCGCACCGGCTTCACCGCCGGGGACGTCGGGAACAGGGATCGGGGGTTCGACCGGATCTGCGCTGGACGGCTCCACGCTTCCCGATGCTAGCCAACTGCTCAGCTCAGCCCGAACAACTTCGCGGCGTTGTCGTGTAGGACATTGCGGCGCCAGGCGTCGTCGACGCCCGGCAGGTCGATCAGGTGGTGGATGGCCTCGGCGTAGCCGTAGGGGATGTTCGGAAAGTCGCTGCCGAACAGGATGTGCTCACCCAGCGCTTTCAGCCGGTCTGCCTCCGAGGTGGGAAACGGCATCGTCTCCTCGACGAACGGGGTGAACGCCATCGTGGTGTCCAGCCTCACCTGCTCGAACTGCTCGGCGAGATCCAGGAACGCGGAGTACTCGGGCATCCCCATGTGCGCGACGATCAACACCAACCGTGGATAGCGGCCCAACAGCTTGGCAATGGGGTCTGGGCCGGTGAACTGACCCGGCACCGGACCGGAACCGCAGTGGATGACCACCGGGACGCCGGCGTCCTCGATCAGCCCCCAGGCTTCGTCGAGCAGGGGATCGTTCGGGTCGTAGTTGCCCACCTGGATGTGCGCCTTGAATACCTCGGTGCCTGCGGTGATGGCCTCCGCGACGTACTCGGGGGCCTCGAGCTCCGGGAAGAATGTGGCGGTGTGCAGGCAGTCCGGGGTGTCCTCGGCGAAGCCGACCGCCCACTGGTTGAGCCAGGCGGCCATCCCTGGCTTGTGTGCGTAGATCAGCGAGGAGAACCTGCGGACGCCGAACTCCCGCAGTGTGGCGACCCGCTCGGCCTCGTCGGCGCGGTAGGTGATGGGCCATTCCCGGCCGATCATCGGGCCCTGACTGTCGAAGTACTGCCACACCTTGTCCATGACGTTCTTGGGCATGAAGTGGGTGTGCACGTCGACGATGCCGGGCAGGCCCAGCTCCGCCCAGATCTTGCGCACCTTTTCCGATTCGTCCATCGCGTCCGACGATATCGACCCGGGTTCCGGGCATGATCGGGGCATGTGGAATCCGGACACCTACCTCGCGTTCGTCGACCATCGGGGCAGGCCGTTCTACGACCTGCTGTCGCGAGTGGCGGCGTCGTCCCCGCGCCGCGTGGTCGACCTCGGGTGCGGGCCGGGAAACCTGACCTCGACGCTGGCGGAGCGCTGGCCCGGCGCCGTGCTGGAGTCCTGGGACAGCTCACCGGAGATGGTCGAGGCCGCGCGGGGCCGCGGGCTGGAAGCCCACGTCGGGGTGATCGAGGAATGGTCGCCGCAACCCGACACCGATGTGGTGATCTCCAACGCGGCACTGCAGTGGGTGCCCACCCATCGCGAGCTCGTGGTGCGCTGGGCCGGGCAGTTGGCGCCGGGATCCTGGATCGCCTTCCAGGTGCCGGGAAACTTCGATGCCCCGTCCCACCATGCGGTGCGGGAACTGGCCCGGCGCGAACCGTTCATCGAGCCGCTGCGCGACATGCCGTGGCGCGATGTCGGTCAGGTGGATACGCCTGTCGAATACGCCGGGCTGCTGACCGATGCAGGGTGTGTGGTGGATGCCTGGGAGACCACGTACGTGCACCAATTAACTGGTGAGACACCGGTTCTGGACTGGATCACCGGGACGGCTCTGACACAGGTCAAGGGTCGGCTGAGTGAGCAGATGTGGGAGCGATACCGCCAGGCCATCATCCCGATGCTGGCCGAGGCCTACCCTCGGCGCGCTGACGGCACGACCTTCTTCCCGTTTCGGCGTGTGTTCGTGGTGGCGCGGGTCGCGCGGTAGGCATTACCTACGACGTAATCGACATGCGTACCCGCACGATCGAGTATTGGCGCATGCCTTCGTTAGCGACCGCCGATCGCACCGAAATCCACTACACCGACACCGGATCCGGGCCGGTGCTGGTGTTCACCCACTCGTGGGGGCTCAACTCGGGCCAGTGGAATCAGGTGATCGACCGCCTGGTGGACAAGGGTTTTCGCTGTGTCACCTATGACCGGCGCGGGCACGGACGCTCGGGCGCCTACGACGGTGAGTGGACCGTGGATCTGCTGGCCGACGACCTGGCCCGAGTGCTCGAACACCTGGATCTCGACGATGTGACGCTGGTGGGGCATTCGCTCGGATGCGGCGAGATCGTGCGGTACCTCAGCCGGCACGGGACCGGGCGGGTGAACCGTGCGGTGCTGGTGGCGGGGCAGCTCCCGCTGGTGGCACAGACGCCGGACAACCCGGACGGGGTGCCCGAGGCGATGCTCGACGCCATGCTGGTCGAGCTGGAACGCGATGTGCGGCAATGGTGTATCGACAATGCCCCACCGTTCTACGGGGCCCACACCGTGGCACCCGAGATCGTCGATTGGACCGTGGACCAGATCGCTGCGGTGCCCGTCGAGACCCTGCTCGCCACTCAGCGCATGGGTGCCCACACCGACTACCGTGCCGAGCTCGCCGAACTCGATCTCCCGGTGTTGCTGCTCCACGGTGACGCCGACGCGTCGACTCCCATCGAGCTCACCGGACGACGCACGGCCGCGCTGCTGCCGAACGCACAGCTCATCGAGATTCCGGGCGCCGCCCACGGGCTGTACCTCACCCACGCCGACCGCATCATCGACGCGATTTCGGTGCATTTGGTAACGCCGGGCGTTACTGGATGCACCGAAATCACCGGTTAGCGGCGGGTGTCGAGCAGATCGATCACCTGCTGGACCAGGTCGTCGATGACGGCGCCGGTCGTGTCGAGCACCAGGTCGGGGTTTTCGGGAGCCTCGTATGGCGCGTCGACGCCGGTGAGCCCCTTGAGTTCGCCGGCGCGGGCGCGGGCATAGAGCCCCTTGGGATCCCGGCGCGCGCATTCCTCGACGGGAGTCGCCACGTGAACCTCGATGAACGGCAGCTTGGCGGCGTCGTTGAGAGCCCGCGCGGTATCCCGGTCCGACTTCAGCGGTGAGACCAGCGAGGCCAGGGCCACGACGCCGGCATCGGCCAGCAGGCGGGTCAAATGTCCGACACGGCGGATGTTCTCGGTCCGGTCGCCGGCGGAGAAGCCGAGATCATCGGACAGGCCGTGGCGTAGGTTGTCGCCGTCGAGCAGATACGCCACCTGACCCGATTCGACCAGGGCCCGCTCGACGGCCACCGCCAGCGTGGACTTGCCGGATGCGGGCAGGCCGGTGAACCAGATCGTGGCGCCCCGTTGTCCCGTGCTGTTCCAGCGGTAGTCGCGGTCCAGTGACGAGGGGTGCCACTTGATGTCGGAGCGGTTGTGCCCGCTCGGCTTGAGCTCCCGGGCCTGCAGGATTATCCCGGCGCCGACGGTGTCATTGGACACCTCGTCGATCAGGATAAACGCGCCGTTGTCGCGGTTGTCGGCGTAATTGTCGGCGACGAGCACCGAGCTGGTGCGCAGCGTGACCGAGCCGATGTCGTTGAGTGTCAGCTCAACCGGCGTCTCGACCTCGTCCAGGGTTTCCGGGTCCAGCTTGGTGTGCAACTCCTGGACCGTGGCCCGCACTGTGCGGGCACCCTGCTTGAGCGCCAGCCGGTCGCCGGCGCGCAGCGGATCGTCGAAAAACCAGCACACCGTCGCGTCGACCTCACGGGCCAGCACCGGCAGCGCCGGGTCCGGGAGGCCACTGACGAGGACGTCGCCGCGGCCCACATCGATGTCGTCGGCCAGCTCGATCGAAACCGACAGCGGCGCAACGCCCACCGACCGGTCATCGTCGAGCGTGTCCAGGGCCGTCACGACCGAGCGGGTGCCGGCCGGCAGGCTCACGACGGGGTCACCGACCTGAAGCGTGCCCGCGGACAGTCGGCCGGTGTAGCGACGGCGCTGTTCCGCAGTCGGCCGCGACACCCATTGGACGGGGAGTCGCAGACTGGCCGGATCGGCATGCGGCGCAGACAGTTCGACGTCCTCGAGGTATTCGAGCAGGGTCGGCCCGTCGTACCAGGGCGTGTTCTCGGAGCGGTGCACCACGTTGTCGCCGAGCTTGGCCGCGATCGGGATGACCGTCAGATCGAGCCCGCCGAGCCGGTCGGCGACCTGCTGCAGCTCCCGCTCGACCTCGGCGAACCGGCCCTTGTCGAAGCCGACCAGGTCGATCTTGTTGACCGTGGCGACGAAGTGCGTGATGCCCAACAGCTTCGCGATGCGGGCGTGGCGGCGGGTCTGGCGCAGCACTCCGGCCCGGGCATCCACCAGCAGGATCGCCACATGCGCATTGGAGGCACCGGTGAACATGTTGCGGGTGTAGCGCTCGTGCCCGGGGGTGTCGGCCAGGATGTAACTGCGGGTGGCGGTGGAGAAGAAACGGTAGGCGACATCGATGGTGATGCCCTGCTCCCGTTCGGCGCGCAGCCCGTCGGACAGCGCCGCCAGATCCGCGACCCCTTCTGAATCGGTGACCGCATCGAGGTGGTCGAGCGGCAGGCTGTCGGTGTCGTGCAGCAGGCGGCCGATCAGGGTGCTCTTGCCGTCGTCGACGGAGCCGGCGGTGGTGATACGAAGAAGCTGGCGTCCGCTCATCAGAATCCTCTGTTCTTCGCGCAAGCGCTCATCAGAATCCTCTGTTCTTCGCGCAAGCGCTCATCAGAAGTAACCCTCTCGCTTGCGGTCTTCCATCGCCGCGACGGATGTGCGGTCGTCGGCGCGGGTCTCGCCGCGTTCGGAGACGGTGGCCGCCGAGATCTCGGTGATCACCCCGTCGATGGTGGTGGCCCGCGACCGCACGGCTCCGGTGATGGTCAGGTCGCCGACGGTGCGGTAGCGCACCCACTCCACTGCCGCCTTCTCGGCACCGGCGGGTGCGGCGTACTCCGACACCGCGAGCAGGATGCCGTCGCGCTCGAACACCTCGCGCTCGTGGGCGAAGTAGATCGAAGGCAGCTCAAGGTTTTCCAGTTCGATGTAGCGCCAGATGTCGAGTTCGGTCCAGTTCGAGAGCGGGAACACCCGCACCTGCTCACCCTTGCGGATGCGGCCGTTGTACAGCGACCACGGCTCGGGGCGCTGGGCCCGCGGATCCCACTGACCGAACTCGTCACGGAAGCTCAGGATGCGTTCCTTGGCCCGGGCCCGTTCTTCGTCGCGGCGGGCGCCGCCGAACGCCGCGTCGAATCCGCCGGCCTCCAGCGCGTCGAGCAGCGTGCGCGTCTGCTGGCGGTTGCGTGAGGCGCCCGGCCCCGGATCGGCCACCCGACCGTTGTCGATGGTCTCCTGTACCGAGGCCACCACCAGCTTGTGCCCGAGCCCGGTGGTGCGGCGGTCGCGGAACTCGATGACCTCGTCGAAGTTGTGCCCGGTATCCACATGAAGCACCGGGAACGGCAACGGTGAGGGGCGAAAAGCCTTCTCGGCCAACCGCAGAAGGACGATCGAATCCTTGCCCGCCGAGAACAGCAGCACCGGACGCTGCAGTTCGGCGACGACCTCGCGGATGATGTGCACCGCCTCGGCTTCCAGCAGTCGCAGCTCGTCGACGTGCACGGTGTCAGCGCTTGGTGCTCTTCGCGCAAGCGGCTCATCGGCGCTCGTCATACCGGCAACCCCTCCTTCTCGGCATCGCGGCGGTAGCGGTCCACCCATTCGTCGGACCGTTGATCGGCCTGACGTTCCAGAACCGGCTGCGGCGCCAGTCGCGGGTCCAGGCCCAGCGCCTCCAGCACCGTGGCCACCACGGTCGTCAGGTTGCGCCACAGGTACGGGTACGACACGTCGATGGGGGAGATGCTCTCCTCGACGAACCAGGTGCGCCAGCCCTCCTCCTGAGCTCGCAGCAGCCGGATCACATGGGCGATGGCACCCGCGTGGTACTCGGCACGGGCATCGCGCACCGGATCTGCCCGGCCGCGCCAGACCCGGGTCTGCACCGCGCGCCAGAACGAAACCGCCTGCGACACAACGTCGGGACGGTAGACGTGGACGAGCACCGGGTCGGTGCCGGTGACATCGCGGATCGCGGCGAGCAGGCCGGGCCCGGATCGTTCGGGCAGACCCTCGACGCGGTCCAGCAGCAGCGGCGTCTGGTTCCACATCAGTTTCCCGCCCCATACCCCGTTGGGGGTCCGGCCGACGGTGCGGATGTAGTCACGCCAGATCTCGGCCGGGGCCAGGTCTGGCTTGCCCTCGACCAGGGGGTCGAGCAGGCGCAGGATCGATTCGTCCTCGACGCCGGCGAACCATTCCCGCGGCTGCGGCGACATACTCGTGGTCGGCAGGTACTGGAAGAACTCCTGGGGCTCGCCGGCCATGCCGGTGGCGCGCAGGGATTCCACCAGCAGGGTGCTGCCGCTGCGCTGGGACGCGAGCACCAGGTAGGCCGTCGGATGATCTGGCATGGGCGAGACTCTAATCATTGTTTGTTTGCGGCGCCTATTTAAGTGGGCGTCAAGAGTTTTCGTTCACCGTGAGGAAAACTATTGGTGGGTATCGGTGATGCCGCGGTCGGTGGCGATGGCCGATCTGCTGGTGGCCGGGCGCCCATGGATATGCAGATACGTCTCGGTGTAGCGCTCCGATATCCGGGTGCCGGCGAATTCGGAGGGAATGACATCGAGCGTCTTTTCGCGCCAGTCGTTCAGTAACAGTGCCAGGTCGTTCGCGATCGCCTCGGCCTTGTCGGTGACGTCCGGTCCCAGCAGGTTGTTGTTCTCGGTCGGGTCCGCGACGAGGTCGTACAGTTCGCGCCCGGGCCGGGGGCTCAACACGGTATCGCCGAGTGACCGTCCCGAGGGACTGTCGGCGATATCCCACGGCAGGTCCAACAATGGCCGCGCCGCGTAATTCTCGATATAGCTGTATTCCTTGGTGCGAATGGCGCGAATCGGGTCGAAAGAATCGTGATAGGTCTTTGTGGTGTACACCTCGGACCGGATCTCAGCTGTTTCCGTAGGCGTCGCCGCGAGGTTGCTGGCGTGTGACAGGCCCTCGACCTCGTCGGGGATCTCGACGCCGAGGAGGTCCAGCAGGGTGGGTAGCAGATCGACCCCGCTGAACAGTTCGTCGTAGCGGCGTGGCGCTATGTGCGCGCCCCGCGGCGGGCGGACGATCAATGCGATGCCGGTGCCCGCGTCGTACAGCGTCGACTTGGCCCGGGGCAAGGCCGGCCCGTGGTCGGTCATGAACACCACCCACGTGCTCTCGTCGAGACCGGTCGCGGCCAACGTGGCGAGCAGTTCGCCCATCTTCGCGTCAGCGACCGCGATCGATCCGTAGAACTCCGCGAGGTCGTCGCGCACCTCGGCGGTGTCGGGCAGATAGTCGGGAGGCTCGACGGACCCCGAATTGGCCGGTTCGTATCGGTCGCGCGGGTACGGCCGGTGCGTTTCGAAGAACCCGGCGGTCAGCAAGAACGGTTGCTGCGGCGGTGCGCTCAGCCAGGCGTTGGCCTGCTCGACGACGTATTCGCAGAACGAGTTCGACACATCGTACTCGGCGTACCCCAGATTGGCCGGCTGCGAGGTTTCGTGCTGCATACCGAACAGCGCTGTGTGCCAACCTGATTCGGCAAGGAAGTGCGGGAGCGTGCGTACCCCGGCGCGGTACTCCCAGCCGTGGTGGGCCAGGCCCACCAGCCCGTTGCTCTGCGGATAGCGGCCGGTGAACAGCGATCCCCGCGACGGTGAGCACAGCGGGGCAGTGGCGTGGGCGCGGGTGAACAGCACGCCCTCGGCGGCGAGGCGGTCGAGGTGGGGGCTGGTCACGTCCGGGTGGCCATATACGCCGAGGTAGCGCCCCAGATCATGCCAGTGCACGATCAGCAGGTTCTGCCGTTGCGGCTCGGTCACGTCGCATCCTTTCCGTCCACCCTACGACCGAACAGCCTGAATGCGCCGTCCGCAACCGTTTGACTCATCGAGAGCTACTTATCCGGCTTATCGGGCACGACGCCGTCGGTAGGGTGGACCCATGCCGACCGCCATCGATCCCGCTGCGGTCAGCGGTTATGAGGCCCGCTGGGAGCAGCACAACACCGAGCGGCGTGCCCAGATCCTGCAGGCTGCGGTGGCATTGGTCGAGGAGAATCCACCGGGCACGGAAATCTCGATGGTGCGAATCGCGGAGCGCGCCGGGGTGGCGAAGTCGGTGGTGTACCGGCAGTTCACCGGCAAGGACGAGCTCGAGCGGCGGGTCCGGTCCTGGGTGTTCGACGATTTCGCCGCGGTTCTCGACACCAACCTCGATGTCTCCAAAGGCTCCTTGCGCGACATCCTGACCCGCACCGTGGCGGCGGTTGCTGATTGGATGCTCGATCACCCGCGGCTCGATGACTTCGTCCGGCGCGGTCCGACGTTCGAGGGCGACGGCACACTCGACGCCGTCAGCGAGCTGAAGCTCCGGATGACCAGGCAGTCCGAGGAGGTCATCGCCGCGATCGCCCAAACCATCGGGGTGGACGACAGCGCGTTCAAGACCGTTCCGTTCGCGGTGGTGACGATGGTGGAAGCCACCTTGTCGGCATGGATCCGCGGCGCGGCACCGGAGCGGTCACGGGAAGAGGTCGTGGCGCACCTGGCCGACTTCTCCTGGTACGTCCTGGACGGCGCGGCCCGTGCGAGCGGCCTGGAGATCAACCGCGACGACGAGTTCACGGCCGTGATCGCCGCGCTGACCAAACGCTAGAGCAGTCCGGTCCCGGTAAATACCGGATTTGTCACGGAGTTTGCTACGGGTGGTACGGGACGCCGACCGCGCGGAACACGTATTCCGGGCCGACGTCGAAGGCCAGCGATCGGCGCGGCAGACGCGTCAGCACCTCTTCCGGGATCTCGGTCTTGTAGTGCAGCGATAGTTTCCCGTGAGCACGCCGGTCGATCTGGGCCACGTCGGCCTGCAGGGTGAGCCCGGTCTCGGTGAGCTCGGCGTGTACCGCACCGACCTGCGGGGCCGACCATGGCTGGTCGACGCTGCGGCCGGCGAGCTTGGGCAGGGTGGACATGGTGGCCAGTACCCGGTAGTTGGTGAGTACCAGTGAACCGGCGTAGCTGGCGACGCTTCCTGCCGATCGCGTTCCCGGGATCGAGCCGGTGAAACGCCTGGTCACCGGGATGTACTCGGCGAGAAAGAGGATGCCCTCAGCTTCCGCCTCTGATCGCAGACCTTCCGGCAGTCCGCCGATGTGCATCAGCTTTCGCAGGATCAGAGCCATGCCTTCGACGGTAGCGCGCAAACATGGCAAATCGATGGGAGCTGGTAGAGATTATCTGGTGGGAACCCGTGCCAGATGGTTGATCGTGACCGCGGCCCTGGCCGCCGTGCTGTACGTGGCGCTGTGGATCGGGTACGCGATGCAGTGGGCCTGGCTGGCCGATGTCGACGCCGCGGGCTTGGCAGGTCCGTACCAGTACGGCTCGGCGCACCCGGGCTGGGTGACCGCGTGGGACGTGTTCTGCACCGTGCTCGGGCCGTTCGCTTTCCGGTTGCTGGCTTTGGTGCTGATCGTCGTCGCGCTGGTGCGTCGCCGGCAGCGCATCGCGTGGTACCTGGTGTTGACCATCGAGCTCAGCGCCGTGATCACCGAGGTGGCCAAGTTCCTGGTCGACCGGCCGCGCCCGTCCACCGCGCTGGTGCACGCCCTGTCCACCTCGTTCCCGTCCGGGCACGCGCTGGGTGTGATGGTCTCGGTACTGGCTCTCTTGGCCCTGGCGTGGCCGGCACTGCGCCCCAACCTGCGGGCGTGGTGGGTGGCCGCCGGCGTGCTCGTCATCGTCGCGATCGGCGTGGGCCGGGTGGTGCTCAACGTCCACCATCCCTCGGATGTGGTGGCGGGCTGGGCGTTGGGCTACGTCTGGTTCGTGGTGGTGTTCCTCGTGTACCCGCCGTATCCGTCGACGGTCACGGCAGTGGGCGGAACACCGGTAGCGCCCGGTACCGCACGGTGAAGCTGGCCTCGCTGAGCGCCTCACCCACCTCGCCGTCGTGGGCCACTGTGGTGGGCCCGTCGACCGCCACGAACCGGAACTCCGGCACCTGAAGCTCGTGATAGAGCGGGCTGCGTTCGAGCCGGCCCAACGCCACGGCCGTCGCGATGCGCAGCCGGCTGAACCGCCGTCCGGTCTCCAGGATCCGCACGTCGATCAGACCGTCGTCGAGACGCGGCCGCTGTGACGGAGCGAATCCGGACGGGAAGTACGTCGAATTGCCGAGGAAGAACAGTTCCGTCTCAAGGGTTTTGTCGTCGTAGCTGATCCGCACCGGAGCTTCCCGGCGCAGCGTCAGATACAGCGCGTACATCCCGGCCAATCGCTTGCCCATCCGGTGTTCGAGCTTCTCGCGCATCCGCACGTAGTTCGGGTAGGCGCCGATGCTGGCGGTGTTGATCACCATGCGTTCCTCGTTGAGGCACACCAGGTCGACGTAGGCCGCGGCGCCCTCCTTGATCGCCGCCACGGTGCGGGCCACTGTGTCGCAACCGATGTCCTTGGCGAAGTGGTTGAACGTCCCGCCGGGGAACACCGCGAGCGGGACCCCGGCCTCGACGGCGATGCCCGCCGCGCACGCCACTGTGCCGTCGCCGCCGCCCACCGCCAGCACGTCGACGCGGGCCGCGGTCTCGCGTAACACCGTCTCGATGTCATCGTCGTCACCGAGTTCGACGATCTCGGTACGCGGCAGGGCTTTACGCACATCGTCGACGATCCGTGCGCCCGTTCCGTCGCCGGAGGCCGGGTTGATCACCAGTGCCACGCCGGCCCCGTCCGGTCGGGGCTCGGTGCGATATCGCAGCGGTTCGGAGCGGGGCAGGGTGGCGGCCGGGATGGTCGGGACGATGCGGGCGCCGACGACCGCGATGGCGGCGCCGATGCCGAACCCGGCGAAGACGTCGCCGGGATAGTGCGCACCGGTGGCCACCCGGGACAGGCCGACCAGACCGGCCAGCAGCGCCAGCGGCAGGCCGGCGGCGGGGGATTCCAGGCCTACGGCCACCGCGAAGGCCGCGGCGCTCGCGGAGTGTCCTGACGGCAGGGAATGCGAGGTGGGCACACGTCGGGTCCGTCGGGCCAGCGGGATCAGGCTGCGGTCGGGGCGGGGTCGCCGCCAGATCCTTTTGGCCACCTGGTTGGTCACCAGGCTGGTCACGGCCAGACTGGCCACTCCGCGCGCGGCGCCGCGCCGCAGCGATGTGCCGCCCAGCGCCCCCATGGCGGCCGCGATGGCAAACCACAGCTTGGAGTGGTCTGCGGCCCTGGTCAAGCCGGGCATCACGGAATCCAGTAGGGGGCTCGGTGACTCGGCCACCGCCTCGAAGACCTCACGGTCCAAGGTGCCCAGTCCTTTGCCGATCGCGCGCACGTCCATCCCGCCAACGTATCTGTCGCGACCGGATCGTGCTCCAAGCTTTACCGGGCCGAGAGGGGCAGCGACGACGATGGACGGATGCGCCGACTGCTCGCCATGCTGTGTGCCGGGGTGTTGGCTCTGGCATGCGCGCCCACGGCCGGCGCCGTCGACCCGCCCTGGTTCGCCCCATCGGTGGGCAACGCCACCCAGGTGATTTCCGTTGTCGGAGTAGGTGGTTCGAAGGCGAAGATGGACGTCTGGCAACGCGGGCCGGCCGGCTGGCAACCGGTGGCCGCCGGGATTGCGGCCAACATCGGCTCCAATGGCATGGCCCCGCAGACCCATGACGGGGAGATGAAGACGCCCATGGGCGTCTTCACCCTCGATTTCGCGTTCGGTACCGCCCCCAATCCCGGTGGCGGGCTGCAGTACGTCCAGGTGACACCCGATCACTGGTGGGACGGGGACATGAAGAGCCCGACCTACAACACCATGCAGGTGTGCAAGAAGGCGCAGTGCCCGTTCAACACCGACCCGGCCAGCGGCACCGAGAACCTCGACATCACCGCCTACAAACACGCCATCGTGATGGGCGTCAACAAGGCACGGGTGCCTGGTAACGGTGGCGCGTTCTTCGTGCATACCACCGATGGCGGGCCGACCGCCGGTTGCGTGGCGATCGACGACGCCATGCTCGTCAAGATCATGCAGTGGCTACGGCCGGGCGCCGTGATCGCCGTCGCGCAATAGCTCAAAGATTGAGGGCGGCACCGGGTTCGAGCTTGAAGTTGAGCCCCTCCAGCGAGAGGGTGGCGTCGTAGGTGCGGTCGTAGCCGGTGCTGCTGATCTTCCAGCCGTCGGCGGTGCGGCGGTAGGTGTCGTGGTAGAACGCCGAGCCGAACAGCATGAAGTTCATGCTGGGGACGATCACGCGGTCCTGGAGATACCAGGTGGCGGTGGCGTCGTCGCCGTTGACCTCGATCTCGGGGTGCGCGACGCGATGTTCGGTGATGACCTCGGGACCCAGCGAGGCCTTCATGTACTCCACCAGCGAGTCGCGCTCGGTGAAGTGCAGCGTCTTGCCCATGGACTGTCCGTAGTCGCCCGCGACGTCCTCGGTGAGGGTGTCGGCGAACTCGTCCCAGTGCTTGGTGTCGAGCGCACGCAGGTACCGGTACTTGACTTGCTTGATGTCGTCGATGTCACCCATGCCCGACATTGGAGCACACCGGCCACAGCGAGTGTGAGGCTATGCCGAACGCGTGAGGTCGCGGGTGGCCGGTCCCTCGATCAGGGTGCCGTCCGGCGCAAAGCGGGACCCGTGCAGTGGGCAGTCCCAGGACTTGTCGGCGTCGTTCCAATTCACGATGCCGCCCAGGTGGGGGCACACGGGCGATACGGTGCGCTCGACTCCGTCGACGATGCTGCGTGCTTCCAGGTGCCACGGAGGCCCGCTCACTACGCCGCAGTCCTCGGTGGCGGGCTTACCGATGCGGGTGACCGGAGCGATCCAGCCCTTGGCCATATTCAGTCCGACGGTCAGATTGGCCTGCACCGCGGTGGCGATGCCGGACAGCTCGTGCGGGCTCCAGCTTGCGAAGGCCTGGGCCCAGTCCATCCGGCCGCCCAGGATGCGGCCCGTCAGCGCGAGCGCGGCGGCCACCCCGTTGGTCATGCCCCATTTGTCGAAACCCGTTGCCACCAAGATTTTTTCGTTCCCCGGCAGGATCGGGCCGACATAAGGAAGGGCGTCGATGGGTGAATAGTCCTGCGCCGACCAGAAGTGGGTCTGGAGGGACCCGGGCCAGTGCTGCTTGGCCCACGACGCCAGCTCGGCGGTGGCTGCAGCGGGGGCGCTGCCGCGTCCGACTGGGTGGCCGCCGCCGCCGACGATGAGCCGCTCTCCGTCGGCAGTCGGCGCCGAACGTATTGAGCGGGTGGGGGAATCGGTCGAGATGAACATGCCGCGGGTGATGTTGCCCGGTACCTGGAACGCCATGCAGTAGGAGCGGTGGGGAGTCAGTCGCGCGAAGAATCCGCCGCGGTCCAGAATCGGGACGCCGGTAGCCAGTACGCAGCGATTGGCGAGCACGTCGAGTTCGGTGCCGGTATTCGTCCGTACCCGCAGTTTGAGGCGGGCCCCACCCCCATGGCTTACGTGTTGCACCCTGGCGCCCTCGACCAATCGTCCTTCGCGTTCGTGGAGTTCGGCGGTCAGGCTGTCCAGGAACGGCATGGGATCGAACTGCGCCTGATCGGACAACCGGACGCCGCCGTGGAACGGAAAGGGCACGTCGGCGTCGTCGACCCATTCGACATCCAGGCCCGCGGTCTGGCAGGCCTTCAGCTCTGCCTTGGCCTTTGCCACCCCGCGGGGTGACTGCCCGTAGGTGTAGGCATCCGCGTGCTGCAGGCCGATCTGCCGCTGCTCGCAGTAATCGATCAGCCACTGCTGGCCTTCGAGGTTGCCCTGGGCGTACTGCCGGGCCACCTCGGGCGAATGCTTGCCCACGATGTCGGTCATCCGGGTGCCTTGCAGCAGGCTGATCTTCGCGGTGGTGTTGCCGGTCGCGCCGGCACCCGCGGTGCGCCCCTCCAGGACCAGCACATCCCGCCCGGCCCGTGCCAATAGGACGGCGGTGACCAGGCCGGTGATCCCGGCGCCGACCACGACGACGTCCGCACTCCGCGCGGATTCCTCGTCGAGAGTGGGCACGATGCGGTGCTCGGGGCGGTCGGCAAGCCAGAGTGACGTCACGGATATGGCTGTACCCGCAGGTGGGGAACTCAAACGTACGTTGAGGGGGCGCTCCTGGGTGATGGTAAAAGTGTTGAAGCGAAACAGCTTTGGGCGTGTGGCTGAAAAGTGCGGCCGATTCGTCGGTGGGGACTCTGTCGGGTGCAGTCCCTCCCGGCCACTGTGGCGAGTGTGCAGGTTTTCGCGACGGGCACTCGATGTCCGGCTCGAGAAGGTGCACACTCGTCACAGCCGTCTGGAGAATTGTTGCCAGCTGGCCTGTGTGGCCGCCGTCTGCAGTGACCATCTATGTTCCTGTGTGTCGCATGAGCGTTGCTGAACCAGTCAAAACCGCACCGGCGGAACGGGCTTGGCCGGGCCACTGCGGAGTGTCGAGGGGCTCCCGGGCTGCACTGCGGCTATCGTGGCGTGCGTTATGAGCGGCCCGTTGGGGTTGTCGATCGGGACCACCAACTTGGTTGCGGCGCGTGTCGGCAATCAACCTGTCAGCCGGCGTTCGGTGTTGACCTTGTCGACCGACCGGACGCCGCAGGTCGGCGTGCCCGAATCCGGTCCCGGTGTCACGCTCGGCGGATTCGTCGAGCGGGTCGGCGACCCGGTTCCGCTGGTGGCGCCCGACGGTGCGTCCTATCCCGCCGACACCCTGTTGGTCGAGGCTCTCGATGCGATGGTCGAGCTGGTCGGCGGACCCTCCGGCCAGCTCGCGATCGCAGTGCCCGCGCACTGGGGTGCGCCCACCTTGCGGGCCCTGCGCAACGCGCTGCGGCACAACCCCAGCCTGTCGCGTGACGGTCGGCCCGCCCGGCTCATCCCCGATGCCATCGCCTCGCTCACGGCGCTGCGCGCAAATCCGGGCCTGCCGTCCAACGGCGTGGTGGCCCTGCTGGATTTCGGCGGCGGCGGTACCAGCATCACGCTGGCTGACGCCGCGGCGGCCTTCGAGCCGATCGACGAGACCACCCGCTATCCCGATTTCTCGGGCGATCAGATCGATCAGGCGCTGCTCACTCATGTGCTCGACGGTGTCGCCCAGGCCGGCGGTATCGATCCGGCCGGCACCGCGGCGGTCGGCTCTCTGGCCCGGCTGCGCGAGGAGTGCCGTCAGGCCAAAGAACGGCTGTCGGCAGAGACTGCCACCGACCTGGTGGTCGAGCTGCCCGGATATTCGGCCACGGTGCGGGTGACCCGCACCGAACTCGAGGGGTTGATGCAGGCGCCGCTCGCCGGTGCGTTGGATGCGCTGGAAAAGGCGTTGGAGCGCAACGGGATCAGCTGGCCGGCTGTGTCTGCAGTGGTGACCATCGGTGGCGGCGCCAGTATTCCGCTTGTCACCCAACAGCTTTCGCAACATTCGCAGGCGCTGGTGGTGACCACGCCGCAGCCGGCGCTTGATGCCGCGATCGGTGCCGCGTTGTCCGCTGCCTACTCCGCAGACGCCGAGGCGCAGACGGGCGTGGCTCCCACCCTTGGGGTTGCCGCAGTGCCCCCGCTGGCCGAAATGCCTGCCGGTGCAGGAGGTTCTGAGGCATCGTCCACGTTCCGGGCGCTGGCCTGGTCCGAGGACGACGCGGGCGACGACGTGGTGCCGTACACCGGCCCTGATCTGGTGGAGTCCTACGGCAGCGAGACCGCGGCGCGTCCGGCGGTGCAGTACGTTCCGCCGACGGGTCCCATCGAGCAGCCGCGTGGTGGGTGGGAGCGGTTGCCGCTGACGGTTTTCGCGGTGGCCGCAGCGCTGGTCCTGGTCGCCATCGGCGGTGTGACATATGCGTTGACCAGTGCGACGGGTACCGCGCCGAGTTCGGAGGTCAAGCCACCCGAGCCCAAGCCGTTGCCTCCGCAGGAGGTGGCGCCGAGTCCGGTCGCTCCTCCGCCGCCTGCCGAGCCGCCACCGGCTCCCGAGCCAGTTACCCAGGCACCCGCGCCGCCGCCGGTTACCGTCACCCAGGCGCCCCCACCGCCGCCACCGCCCGTGACGGAAACGCACGTCGTCACGCAGACGACGACGCCTCCTCCGGTCACGACCACCACGACCACGACGACGACCACCACGACGCCGCCGACCACCACCACTACGACGACACCGACCACGACCACCACGACGACGAACCCGATGACGACGACGTATGTCACCGTCCCGTTCGTCCCGGTGCCCATTCCGATCCAGGTGCCGAACCGTGGCGAGACGCAGCAACCCCAGTACCCGTATCAGCCGCAGTACCCCTACCAGCAGCAGCCGCAGAATCCGTTCCAGCCCTACCCCTGATGGTGTTGCTGGGTTCGAAAAGTGTTGCGCGCATTGGCAATACAATGAGCCGACGGCGGCGCAACGTTCCGCGCCATGTGGGCAGGAAGGGGCCGGCCTCAGGCAACGGCTGACGGCGGCGTTGGGCAATACGCTGCCGGCCGCGTGGTTCGGCTGTACCTTCTCGGTCAAAACCCGGGAGGAAAGATGAAGCGCATTCATGCCGTCGCCGTGGGCGCCATGGCCGTCATCGCCGCAGGGGGGTCGGTCAGCCCGGCCTCAGCAACTCCGGCCGAGGGTGACGTCGTACGCACCGATCTCGGCAAAGGCACCACCACCGTGCCGATCTGGGTGTTCACCGCGGGTCAGCCCACCACGCTGCATGTACACGGGCTGGTGCTCAAACCCGGGGCCGGCAGCGGTTGGCACACCCATCCTGGACCGGAGCAGTCGGTGATCAACGAGGGCGCCGTGGTGGTGCAGACCGCGATCGACTGTGTGCCCGCGGAGTACACCGCGGGCCAGGCGGTCGTCATTCCCGCCGGCGTGCCCCACCGGGTGAACAACGAGGGTGCCGTCGACGCCGATGTCGTCGTCACCTACACGCTGCCCGCCGACGCTCCGGTGCGGGACGACGCGCCCGCGCAGTGTCTCTAGCTGGGGAAACGGGCTTGCCACCACGAAACTTTGGGCAGGGGGCGAATATCTCGGTAAGAGTTCGGTTAAGGTTCTGCTGTGCCTGAGATGGATCGTCGCAGTGTGATGTTCATGATGGGTCTGGGGGTGGCAGCGGCAGCGCTGCCGGCCGGGACGGCCAACGCCGACCCAGCCGCACCCGGTCCCGCCGCGCCCGGAGCGCCCACCCCACCCGCCGCTACCGCGGCGTCACCGACGTTCCTGTTCCAGGATGAGTTCAACGGTCCGGCCGGGTCCCCTCCCGATCCGGCGTGGTGGCATCTGGTGCCCGAGCGCGAGACCATCAAGAACCCGGTCGAGTGGGACAAGCCGTTCAACATGGGCCGCTACGTCACCGACACCGACCACGCCTTCCAGGATGGCAAGGGCAACCTGGTGATCCGTGCGACGCGCGGCCCGGGCACCACCATCCAGGAGAAGTACGCCAGCGCCAAGGTCGTCGGAAACTGGCGCGGTGGCATCGGTACCACGTGGGAGGCCCGGGTCAAGCTCAACTGCCTGACCGACGGCGCCTGGCCCGCGTTCTGGCTCCTCAACGACGATCCGGTCCGCGGCGGTGAGGTCGACCTGGTCGAGTGGTACGGCAACCGCGACTGGCCGTCGGGCTCCACCGTGCACGCCCGATTGGACGGCGAGTCCTTCGCCACCGACCCGCACCCCATCGACAGTGGGTGGCACACCTGGCGGATGTCGTGGACGCCGCAGGGCATGTACTTCTGGAAGGACTATGCCCCCGGCATGGACCCCTTCTTCGAGGTCCCGGCAAACTCGTTGGAAGACTGGCCTTTCAATGACCCGGGCTACACCCTGGTGCCGGTGTTCAACATCGCCGTCGGCGGCTCCGGTGGCCGCGATCCGAGCGGTGGCAACTACCCGGCCGAGATGCTGGTCGACTGGATCCGCGTCTTCCAGGGCTGAGTTTCTGCTTTGCGCCGAGACTACGAGTTGTGACGTCTTTTCAGTGATTTCACGTCATAACCCGTAGTTTCGGCGTTTAGGCGATGAGGGCGTTGACGATCGCCGTCGCCTCGCGCAGTTCTTCCGCACTGACGGACCCAACTGGCTCGTCGAACGCCGAGACCGGAAGCCATTGCACGAGTTCGGGCAGCAGTGTGCCAATCGGTTGGTTGACGGCGACGGCCATTGCCATGGCTCCTTTGGGTACCTGGCCGGGAATGAACGGGCAGGTAATGACCCGGCCGGTGTGCGCGGACACGTGAATCGCGTTGGACAGCACGACAACATAGAGCTCGTGTTCGGTATCGCGCCGGGGAACGATGTCGCCGGTAGTGATCACAAGCCGGCGGTTCGGTTTGCTTGGTATACGTTCTGGGCGTACGCGTCGATGTCCAGCGCCGGAACTGTTCGGGTTGTGTAGTTGTGCAGGATGATGCGCAGATGCTCATTGCGTAGGGCCTGCTCAATCATCTCCGACCGATTGAGGCCGGCCGCCTTGGCGTCTGCGTCGGTCGAGGCGAGGACGCCCGCATCTATGGTCGCTGAGATCTTCTCTTTCGCCATACGAAAGATCCTACCGATTGTCCTACCAAATGGTGCAGGAACGTTGCATGAGCCGGTCGAGGCTTTCCTGGGCCTATGTGGTGTTTGGGGGATCGTCAAAATTTCGGACGATCCCCATCAGGGACAAACCGCTGTCCGGAGCTTGTCGGCGGGTGGCGGGCGTAGCGCCGCCTGGATCTGGGTGAGCGGCATCGGCGCTGTGACCAGCGCATCCCACGGATAGCGTTCGCGGGTGCGGTCGAGGAAATCCACGGCCCGATGCAGGTGCCGGGGCTCGTAGTTGTGTACACCGGTGATGGTCAGCCATTGCCGCACAACGGTTTCCGGATCCACCGACAGCGGCGGGCCGGGGGTGACCGAGCCGGCGAGCACCAGCGTGCCGCCGATATCGAGACGGCCCAAGGCATCAGTGACGGCCGTGGAAGACCCGGTGTAGTCGATCGCCACGTCGACGGGCCCACCGTCTGAGGCGCGGCCACCGAAGCGTGCTGCGAGCGTCAGCCGGTCGTCGTTGCGGTCGATCACCTGCACGTCGGCACCCGCGTCGGCGCATGCCGCGACCGCGGTGAGGCCCAGCATGCCCGCGCCGTTGATGAGAACCCGTCGACCGGTTAGTTCGCCGGCGGCTTCCAGGGTGGCCATCACAGTCGCCGTCGCACATCCGGCGGGCGCGGCAACCGCGTCCGGCAGCGTATCGGGGACCACCGCGATGGTGGTGCCATGAGGCAGAACCACATGTGCGGCATAGGAACCCGACAGGGGCCAGTCTCCATCGAACGGTTCGTGGCCCACCTTGCGCACCGACATACATTTGGCGCTCAGTCCCGACCGGCACCGTGGGCACTCACCGCAAGACACCGTCACCGACCAGATAATGCGTTGCCCGACTTGAATATCCGCACCCGGGCCGACAGCGACGACGTCGCCGACGGCCTCATGGCCGAGCACCGAGGGGCAGGCGGCGGGGCGCCGGCCGGTGACGGTGTGCAGGTCGCTGCCACACACCGTGGCCAGTCGCACCCGGACCAGGACCTCACCGGCGCCGAGCGCGGGAATCGGCACCGTCCGCACGTCGACACCGGAGCCGGTCCAGACGGCGGCCATCGTCACACGAGGCGGGATCGGATCCATCCGGACAACCTTTCGATGGCGTAGACGATGACGAAGATGACGAGGACGATGGCGCCGGCGACGTCGAAGTTCAGCGTGCGAATCGACTCGAACAGCAGGTAGCCGACGCCGCCCGCGCCGACGATGCCCAGGATGGTCGAGGTCCGCACGTTCACGTCGAACAGGTAGAGGCTCGACCCGACCATGGCCGGCATCGCTTGCGGAATCACGGCGGAGACCAACGTCTTCCACCAGCCGCCGCCAACCGATCGCACCGCCTCCAGTGGGCCGGGATCGATCTCCTCGACCGCGTCGGCGACCAGCTTGGCCAGGAACCCGATCGAGCCGATGGCCAGTGCGCAGGTACCGGCGATGGGCCCGAGCCCCAATGCGGCGACGAACACCACGGCCAGAATGAGTTCCGGCACGGCCCGCACCAGCAGGATCCAGGCCCGGGCGAACCAGTAGACCGACGGGTGGGGTGTGACATTCCGGGCCGCCAGGATGCCGACCGGGATCGACAACACCACACCGATGGCGGTGGACACCACGCCGATGGCGACGGTTTGCCCTGCGGCTGCGAACAACTCACCGCCCAGCGCCGAGAAGTTGGGCGGGATCATCCGGGTGAACACCTCGGCGGCCGGGCCCACCCAGGTGATCAGGGACAGCGGATTGATGTTCAACACCACGAGGGCCGCGAGGCAGGTTGCGACCAGCGCACCGCCGAAGAAGAACCGGGCGGCGCGTTCGCGGGCCGGGTTGGACCGCGCCGAATCCAGCAGCATCCGCCGGATCACGATCGACAGCAGCTCCATCGCGGCGATGATCGCCAGGATGACGCACGCGATGCCGAGGGCCCTCGGATAGATCAAGCCGCGCAAGGCATCCTGCAGGGCGAAGCCGATGCCGCCCGCACCGACGAAGCCCAGCACCACCGACATGCGCAGGTTGATGTCGATGCGGTAGATGAAGGTGGCGATCCAGGACGGGATGGCCTGGGGGACGACCGCGTTGAGCATCTCGCGGAAATAGCCGACACCTGTGCTGCGCACCGCCTCCCGTGGGCCGGGGTCGGTCTGCTCGATCGCATCGGCGAACACCTTGCCGAGCATGCCGATGGAATGGATGGCCAACGCGAGAATGCCGGGCAGCACGCCGATTCCGAGAGCGCGGACGAGCAGCACCGCGAACAGCAGGTCCGGCATGGCCCGGCAGAACGTGATGATCCCCCGAGCCACCGCCTGTACGGCCGGGTGCGGGGTGGTGTTGCGGGCGGCCAGGAAGGCCAGGGGCACAGAGGCGATCGCGGCGAGCACCGTCCCCAGCACGGCCATCAGCAGGGTTTCGACCGCGAGGCCGCCGATGCGTCCCGGATCGTCGAGCCGGGGCGGGATCATGCGCTGCAGCAACGCGATCACTTCGTCGAACCCGTTCAGCAGCGTCGCGGGGGCGAAGTCGATCGACCAGGCCGCGACAAGGGTGGCCAGTACCGTGGTGACGCCGACCAGGTGCAGGAGGTTTGGCAGCGGCCGGCGCTGGGGCGTCGGCGGCGCGGACGGGGTCGGACGTTCGGTCAGGTCGGTGCTCACGAGGGCCGCGCCGCCGAACGGGCTGCGGGGTCGACGCGTTGGTAGATCTCCATGACGTCGTCGCGGGTCATCCCGACGGCAGGCCGGTCCAGGATCTTCTGACCGTTGCGCAGGCCGACGAGGCGGTGCGCCCAGCCCAGTGCGAGGTCGACCTGGTGCAGCGTGCACACCACAGTCAGCTTCTCCTCGATGCACACCCGGAACAGCAGATCCATGACCACACCGGCATTTTCGGGATCCAGTGAGGCGACGGGTTCGTCGGCCAGCAAGAGGCCGGGTTTCTGCATCAGGGTGCGGGCGATCGCGACGCGTTGCTGTTGGCCGCCGGAAAGAGTGTCGGCGCGGCGGTCGGCGTAATCGGCCAGGCCGACGCGGTCCAGGTAGCTCAGGGCTTCGGCGCGCATGTTTTTCGGGTAGGTAAGCGCGCCATAGCGGGGGAGCCGCAGCTGGCCGAGACCGCCGATCAGGACGTTCTCCAGGCAGCTCAGCCGCCCGACCAGATTGAAGTGCTGGAAGACGAACCCCACGTTGCGGCGCAGTGCGCGCAACTGTTTGGCCGAGGCGGTGTCGACGTGGGTGCCGCCGACCTCGACACTGCCGGAGGTGACCGGGTGCAGTCCGTTCAGGCAGCGCAGCAGGGTGGACTTGCCAGACCCGGACAGGCCGAGCAACACCAGCATCTCGCTGCGCCGGACGTCGAGGCTGACCTGGTCGAGGGCCAGGGTGTCACCGAAGCGTTTGGTGACGTCGCGGGCGATGACGACCAGATCGTCGCCCGCGACGGAATGGTGGGGTCCGTCTGCGCTCATGGGATCTCAGCCCTTGCACTTCTCGGAGCCGGTGACGTCGCAGACGTGGCGCACGCCGCTGTAGTCCGAATCCTCGACGGGGACGAATCCCCACGCGCGTTCGTCGGTGATCCGGCAGGTGTCGCCCTGGCAGAAGCCTTCGGCCTCGAGGTTGGGCACGTTGACCTTGTCGGCGAAGAGGGTCTTGAGCTTGCCGATGGCCTCGGGGCCGAGGGAATCGTTGGCGGCGAACACCGACCCGGCGATCATCTCCGACTTCCAGACCGTCTTGAGCTGACCGGGTTTGAGGTCGCCCTTGGCGATCATGGTCTTGTCCACCATCGTGTCGAAGGCAAACCCGGCATCACAGTCACCGTTGGCGATCGCCAGCGCCGAGGAGTCATGGCCACCCGCGAAGATCGGGGACATCGCCTTGGACAGATCGCCCTCGGATCCGGATTTGATCACCCCGGCCTCGATCAGTCCGGCGGTCGGATACAGGAATCCCGAGGTCGAGCTCGGGTCCACGAAGCAGATCTTCTTGCCGGCGAAGTCCTTGAGGCCGTTGACGTTCGCTTCATCGGCACGGGCCAGGCCGTAGGACTGGTAGCCCGGCTTGGCGCCCTGCTCCTGAATGACAGCGCCAACCGGGGTGACCTTGGCCCCGTTGACGCCGGCCACCACGTAGGCGAACGGGCCGAAGAAAGCGAGGTCGACATTGTTGGCGATGATGCCCTCGACCACCCCGGCGTAGTCGGAGGCCTGCACGAACTCGACCTTGGAGCCGGTCTCCTTCTCCAGCAGCTTGATCAGCGGCTGGTAGCTGGCCTTGAGGTCGGTGGAGTTCTCGGCCGGGATCGCGGCCAGCGTGAGGGTTTCCGGGAAGCCCTGGGCCGTCTTGGCGTCGGAGTTGCCGGAGGTCGAACAGCCGGACAAGACGAGGGCGGCGCTGGCGGTTGCCACGGCAGCGATGCGGGCTGAGGTGCGAGCGGTACGGAACTTCATGGCGCGCGGGACCTTTCGGGCGGAGGACGTTGGACGGGCAGTGCGCGAGCGGGGGTGCGCAGCTGCCCTGTCTCACACCCTGTGTGTTGGTCTATACCAGCGGGTGCATCCAAGTTGGCGAGGAGGTTAACAACACGGCAAGTCTTGGTCTATACCAACACTTGCTACTGTGGGCAGGTGTCCGCGAGTGCAGAACCGAGGGTTCTCAAGCACCAGGTTGTCCGTGAGCAACTGGAGCGACTGCTCGACGACCTGGAGGTTGGAGACCCGTTCCCGGCAGAGCGCGACATTGCGGAACGGTTCGACGTGGCCCGCGAGACCGTCCGGCAGGCGTTGCGAGAGTTGTTGCTGGCCGGTCGCATCGAACGACGCGGCCGCACCACCATCGTCGCGCGGCCCAAGATCCTGCAGCCTCTGTCCATGGGGTCTTACACTGAGGCCGCCAAGGAGCAGGGCCGCAGCGGTGGGCGCATCCTGGTCGGCTGGAGCCATCTGAGCGCCGACGACATCCTGGCCGGGCAGCTTGCCATCGAGGTCGGTGCGCGCATCCTGCAGCTCGAGCGCGTCCTGACCACCGACGGCATCCGGGTCGGGCTGGAGACCACCAAGCTGCCCGCTTCCCGCTATCCGGGCCTGCGGGAGACCTTCGACTACCGCGATTCGCTGTACGCCGAAATCCGCAGCCGCGGCGTTTATTTCGCGCGCACGGTCGACACCATCGAGACCGCACTGCCAGACGCGCGCGAATCAGCCCTGCTCACCGTCGACACCCGGACCCCGATGTTTCTGCTCAACCGCGTGTCCTACGACCAGCACGGAATCCCGATCGAGCAGCGACGCTCTCTGTATCGGGGTGACCGGATGACCTTTACCGCGGTGATGACCGCGCCGTAGGACGGTCCCGATAGGCTCGCGGTGACATTCCGACGCGCCGCCGGAAGGCGCTGGAGAAGTGGCTGGGTCTCGAAAAGCCCACCAGTGCACTGATCTCGGCAATCGTCCGCGATGTATATCGGAGTAGATGCTTGGCGCGTTCGAATCGCAAATCAAGTAGATATTGATACGGGGTGGTGTGAAATGCGGCGCGGAATGCGGTGATGAAAACGGGCACCGACATGTCCGCTTGCCGCGCAAGAGCTTCGAGGGTGACGCTTGAGTCGATACGGTCCTCGAGGAACTCGATGAGCTTGGATTGGGTGGCCGGACTCAGGATGTCAGCTCGTTGCCAGGCCTGAATCGGTGAATCTTCCGGGCAGAAGCTTGTGCTTGCCACGTTCTCGGTTCCATTCGGTGCACGAACGATTTTGACCTGCTCGATTGCGGCCCGGCCGAGATCGACTGACGATCCCGACCAGGCCGACCTGCGTGGGTGTTACTTGGCATCTCCCGAACTGCTCGCACCGGCACGGTACTTGCCTGAACCGCTGACGCCGGCATCGGATTTGGTGGTGTCCGCCTTCGTCGGCTTGGAGAAGGCCTTCTTCACACCCTCGCCAATCTTGTTGACAGTGGCTGCGATTCCATCACGAACGTCCGAGGCCACCTTCGCTGCTGCCTTGTTGGAGCCCGAGGTTGTGCCGGTCTTGCCGGGAGTCGCGACCAGGCTCTCGCGTACGAGCGGAACCGCGGCTTCCTCGGTCGGCGTGGATCCCGAGGTTCCGGCAGGCGCGGATTCAGCTACCGTTGTCACTGAATCAGACTCTGTGGCAATGGTGTCCGACTTTGGTGTTGCCTCAGTGTTCGTCACGGTGGGGGCTGGATCGATCGATAGCGTCACTGTCGCAGCGGCGGACGTGTCCGGAACTGTGGACGCCTCCGCGGGCATGAGTGCTGGCGGCGGTGTCGGCTTCGGCTTCCCAATCGCCCGTGCGACGGTTTCCGTGGCTCTCAAGAAGCTACTGAGCGGGCCGTATTTACCTAGCATCCCGCTATCGCCCCACGATGAGTACCCGTTCAGTACTGCACCGGCCATCACTGCGGGAAAGTTGATGGCGATGCTCGCTGCGGTTTCGACGTCACCAGCCTTGACGGCATCGACAATTCCTTGAGCGCTGTCGGCGAGCACCATAGTGACGGCGCTCATCATGCCGTTGAGGAAGGCTTGGCCCGGACTGACAACGAGACCTGGCAATGCCCCGACGAATTTGCCAAAGTTTGTAGCTGTGCTGGAGGCGGCGTCGCCGAGTTCCAGCGCTGTGATGAGTTTTCCGAGGTCTTTAGCCGGGCTGGCGACCAGTGGATCCCAGAGAGTCAGTGCGGAGAATCCCAGTTGGCTCACCGGTGCGTTGATGAGCGCCAACCATGCATACGTGATCGCATCGTCAACCTCGCCCGCCGCAAGATAGCTGAAGGCCGTTTGGAGTCGAGTCACCGATGAGTACGGGTTGTTCGGATCCAGCAGGCTCTGCGCGGCGGAAGCCAACGATTGCAAGATGGTGCCAACTTGCGTTGCATTCGCTATCCGATTAGCGACGATCTGCTGCACAATTGCGCCGACCTGCTGCCAATCGGGGTCGAAACTGCCGATGGGCTTCGTGGCGTTGGCGGTCTGGTTGGCGATGATCTGCCGCAAGATGGGAAAAGGATTATTCGCGAACGTCTGGCCGAGGGCCTCTGCGTTCGTGGCTGCCTTAGTCAGTACTGCAGTCCACGTGTCGAGCGGGTTGGTGAAGGCCGACAGCTCGACATTTGCCTGTGTTGGAAGTGCTGGCAGGGGGGTGTCAGGGGCGGGTGCCGCGACGGGTGTGACTGCGATGACGCTGGCGCCGACGAGGGCTACGCCGGCGGTTACGTAGGGTCGTAGAGCGAGACTCAACTCGGTCTCCTTCGGATCAGATGAAGGTGTCAGCTATCGCTGACTCGCCGAAAAGTACGGTTCGATCCGCAGAACCGCATTCACATTCTTTCAAACCTTCGAATTATTTCCGAGCCAAACCGCGATCCGAGAGATCGTCCCGTCCCGGTACAAGCAGGGGTTCGTCTCGTGCCGACGGCGAATCATTGCTGGGGAGTTGCTGGGGTGGGGATGAAGCCGTGGGATGGCGATCGGCCGATGACTCCACGCGTGGTGCTGGAACACAAGGATGTCGCGGCGCGCGGGTTGTCGTTCGATTTTGCGACGGAGCTGATCTCTGAGCCCACCGACTGGTGCAGCTTCAGCGACACCCATCACCTGGTGTACGTATATCGCGGCGGCGCAATACATTCGATGCAGACCACGCGATCATTCCCAGCGCCTACCGGCGACACTCCTGATCAGCGGCCGCCGCGATAGGTGCTGGGCGCCATGCCCACGCGATGGCGAAACGCGGTGGCAAAATGATTGGGCGTCGAGAACCCCACCATCGCGCTGATCTCGGTGACCGTCCGATTGGTGTGTAGCAGCAGCGATTTCGCGCGTTCGATACGTCGATCGAGTAGATACTTGTAGGGCGTAGTGTGGAACGCCGAACGGAATGCCGTGATGAACCCACCGACCGACATGTTCGCCTGCTGCGCAAGCGTTTCGAGGTGGATCTCCGAATCGAGGCTGTCCTCGAGGAACTCGACGAGCCTCGAGCGGGCGGCGGAATCCAGGCGGTCGGGTCGGTGCTCGGTGCGCTTCGGTGCGTCCAACGTGTACATATCGGTGAGCAACAACCGAAGCGTCTCGGCGACCGAGTCGGTGAGGAGCCGCGCAAGCGCGTCGCCGCGATCGGCAACCTCGTAGATACGTTCCACCATCTGATGGATCAGCGGGTCACGGTGTTTGACCCGTGGAATCAACGTCGTCGCGCCGAGCGCTTGGTCCGGGATCGCAATCTCGCAGTATTCCGCGGTATCCCCTTCGACCAGCGACGCGCATCTGTCGCCGGCCGGCACCACCCAGATGTCGCCCACGTTGGGCACGCCCCGGCCCGACGGCCCCCAGTCCAGGTCTGTCTCCATCGAGCGCAGACGCCCAAAACGGTGGACATAGACGAGGTGGCGGGAGTCGTCGTAACAACACCAATCCGTCGTGGTGTGAATCTGCTCGGTGGCGAACCGGAGCGACAGGCCGCGGGTAGCGACGGCCCTCTCACCGAGCACGACACGGCGAGTCTGGGGCCGGTCACCGGTCCACGGCTTCAATGCCACACGCGTACCTCCTGCGCGCCTTGCGGCTGCGTCAATCCGGATCGGAGCGTAGCGATGCAGAGATCAGCGGGAGGGTGCTTTCGCCTTGAAATACCGAGTCCGTCGTTCTTAGGAAATTCTTAGATTCGTGACCAATTTGTGACTAATGACCTGCGAAAACACGCCGAGTAGATGCTTGACACGTTTCTGAGGAAACTCGTAGATCGAGGGAGGGGTTGCTGCGTTGTCGCAGAAGTGCCCGTATGGTGCCCGTGTGGGCCGACACGCATTAGCCAGCCCCAGCCAGCGCAAACTGCCGGCTGTCGCGGCTGCAATCCTCGCGCCGGTCGCTGCGTTCTTCGCCAGCGGTGGCGATTCCCATCCGTACCCCGCTGAGCACCTCTCCAAACCCATAGCGCAACCGGCGGCCCCTGAAGCCGCGCCGTGCTGCATGGAGATCGTGTCCGCGTCGGCCCCGTCCGCGTCGCCTCCCTCGGTACAGACCTTGTCGTTGAGTGCGGGGCAGGCGGAGCCCGCCATTGCCGCCTCGCGCTGGCGCGTCATCAACATCCCCCAGCTGCTGCCCATCGGCATCGCGCCCGAGCGGGGCCTGCAGGTCAAGACCATCCTGGCCGCCCGCAGCGTCCACGCCGACTTCCCCGAGATCCGCGAGATCGGCGGCGTCCGACCGGACGCGCTGCGCTGGCACCCCAATGGCCTTGCCCTCGACGTGATGATCCCGAACCCCAGCAGCGCCGCGGGCATCGCGCTCGGCAATCGGATCGTCGCCTACGCGTTGAAGAACGCCGACCGGTTCGCCCTGCAGGACGCCATCTGGCGGGGCACCTATTACACCCCCGGAGGCGGGGCTCAATCCGGCGGCTATGGCCACTACGACCACGTCCACCTGACCACCAAAGGTGGCGGCTACCCGACTGGCGGCGAGCTCTACCTGCGCTGAGCGTGGCGTGTCCCAAGACCAGGGACCACAACGCCGTCTAGATTCGCGTCGTGGCGCGCAGAATGTCGTTCCGCCGGGCACGTTCGGTGATGAGCGCCGAGATCGGTGCGATCCGCCGCAGCGACCCTGACCTCGACGCGGGTGATATCGCCGGCTTCACTCTGCCGATCCTGGTTCGCGCCCTGGGGGTGCTGGCCATCGGCGTGGTGCCGCTGCTGGTGGTCCGCAACGGGGAAACCGCGAACGAACAACTGGTCCCGGTCATCGGCTCCCTAGCTCTGGTGATCATCTGCGCGGCCGTGGTGGCCTGGCTGATCTCGATCGTCATCTCCGGGCTCGTGGTGATGATCCTGTACCGCACCCGACCGTCGTCCTCGTCGCGCCTGGTGATGCGCATCCTCACCGACTCCTTCATGCGCATCGACGACTCCACCTCCGCGCTGATGCTGCTGGCACTGTTGGCCGGCCTGCTCTCCCTGGCATTCGGGCTGCCGACACGCAGCGGTGACGAGCTGGCCAACTCGGTGCTCGACGATCTGCTGGCCGCGCAGATCGGGGTGTTGTTGGTGGCGTTGGGTTTTGCGTTCATCGCCGAGTCGATCCGCTCGGCCGCCGACATCGTCGACGACCAGTCGCTGCTGCTGGCCTGGCCGTGGGCGCTGCTCATCGCCTCACTCAGCTGGGTGCTGTCCACCATCGCAGGCCCGTTCGAGGCGACGCGGATGCTGACCATCCTGCTGCACGAATGGCTGCCGGCCACCGTCGACGATCAACCCAGCTCCCAGGTGATCGCCGAACTGGTCCCGCCCTCCGCGCGGTGGTGGGTGGCCTTCGGCCCGCTGCCGATCATCGCGGCGATCTGGGCCTACGAGGCCTACCGGCACGGCGGATTCGTCGCGATCCGGCGGTTCTTCGAGGACGACGGCCCTTCCGTGCCGGACGCTCCCCGCGACAGCGACGCGCCCGCGGGTTAGCCTTCGCGGAAAAAAGGGGGTGCGCCGGTGACTGTGGCCTCGTCGCTGCGCCTGGTGCGGCGCAGCCTGGGCATGCTGCGTGCGGTCCGGGGCGTGCTGGTTCTGCTGTTGGCGATCGGGGTGATCGCTTCGGCATTGCCTTACCTCACGGTGGCCGCTTTCGGGCCGATGGTTCAGGTTATCTCCGAGGCCGGGAACAACGGAAACCTCAGCAGCGTATGGGATTTGAGTGGCCCGCTGGTGGCCCGCCAGGACGGCCTACTGCACTCCCTGGCCGGGCCGGTGCCGTTCGCCGTGCTGTTGACGGTCTGGGCGTCCTCGCTGGTGCTGACGCAGCTCATGTACTTCGTCAATGCCTGGATCGGCGCCAGGGTCGAGCGTGTCCTGGTCGTCGATATCCGCCAGCGCGTCCACGACCACCTGCAGTCGTTATCCCTGGATTTCTTCCTTGGTTCCCGCAGCGGCGAGCTGATGCACCGCGTGATGACGGAATCCACTGCTGTGCAACGTCTCCTGACCGACTGCCTGCTGCCGCCGCTGATCGACGCGGTGGTGCTGGTGGTGGTGATCAGCTACCTGCTGGCGATCTCGTGGCAGATGACGGTGGCCGCGCTGGCGCTCACCCCGCTGGCGCTGCTCACCCTCCGACTCGCCGGCCGCCACGTGCAGGCGGTGATGACGCGGGTGCGAAACGCCGAGCGGGCGATGGCCACCGAGGTCGAGCAGACGATCAGCGGGATCGCCGAGATTCAGATGTTCAACGCGCAACCGGTCCGCAGCAAGCGATTTCATACGGTCTCGGAGGAAGCTGCGAAGGGATCGGCGGCCTCGGTGGTCTGGATGCAGGCCACCGTCAACGGCTCGCAGATCTTCGTCGCGCTGAGCACCGTGGTCGTGCTCCTGGTCGGGGTCGGGCTCAGCGGGCACTTCGGGCTGACATTCGCGGGCCTACTGGTCTTCGCGGGCGTGGTTCCCGTGATGTTCAGTGCGGCGCAACGGGTTCTGGGGGCATACACCACCTACCAGTCGCTGGCGCCGAACGTGACGTCCACCTACGAACTGCTCGACACGCGGCCGTCGGTGCGGGAGACCGCCGACGCCGTCGCGCTGGGGGAGGTGCACGGCAATCTGGTTCTCGAGGACGTGACGTTCGGGTACGTGCCCGGCGAGAACGTCCTGGAAGGGTTGTCGTTCTCCGTCGCTGAAGGGGAGACGGTCGGGCTGGTCGGCGGCATCGGATCGGGCAAGTCGACGGTGTTCAACCTTCTGCTGCGGTTCCGTGACCCGCAACTCGGGCGGATCCTGTTGGACGGTAACGACATATCGACCGTCACTCTTGCGTCGTTGCGCGACCAGGTGTCCAAACTCGCCCAGTTCCCGTTCTTCACCAAGGACACCATTCGGGAGAACATTCGGTTGGCCCGCCCCGAGGCTACCGATACCGACATCGAAGAAGCCTGCGCCGCGGCGCACATTCATTCCGTCATCACCACGAAGATGCACGATGGCTACGACACCGTGGTCGACGTGCAGGTGCCCTCCGGTGGGCAGAAGCGGTTGATCGCCCTGGCGCGCTGCCTGCTGCGCCGGCCCGAGGTGCTACTGCTGGACGAGCCGACCGAGAACCTTGACGCCGACCAGCGGGCGCGAATGATCAGAGTGATCCGCGACTATGCGAAAGACCGCACCTGCCTGGTGGTGAGCCACGATCTGGATTTCATGGCCGCGGTGGCGGACCGGATCCTGGTGCTCGAGGATGGGCGTATCACCCAGAGCGGCGATCACCAGGCGCTGATGGCCCAAGGCGGCCTGTATCGCCGACTGCACGAGGTGCAGAACGGGAATGCAGGCAATTAAGCATTGAATTTCAGGCATAACGGCTTGACTGGCCCGCGCCGCCGATGTCATGGTTGCTATGCATCATTTTTCAGGCATAGGGGTGACATGGCTGTCCCGAGACGCACAAAGCCGTCCATCGACACCGCTATGCCTGAAATTACACGCATAGGTCGGTCCTTTGCCGAGCGTCGCGTCACCCTGCGCCTCACCCAACAAGCCGTCGCCGACTTGGCTGGTGTGTCCCGCTCCAGCGTTCAGTCGCTGGAGCGGGGAAGTGGTTCGATCAAGCTCGGTTCAGTTCTCGAAATCGCCGATGTTTTGGGTCTGCACATCAAGTTCAGTGAGACGGCTGAATGACGACTCCCGAAGCTTCCGATCTCCGCGGGATCGTCGAAGCTGACGTCTACCTCGGCGATGACCGCGTTGCACATCTTGCTCGGCAGGCGGGTGAGCAGATCAGCTTCGACTACCTCGCTGAGGGGCCCCCTGTCGGCGGCGCGCTTCGGGACAGCTCGGTCTCGTGGTCATTGCTGCGGTCTCGCGATTACCCCGTCGTCACCACGGGCGGTGCAGTTCCTGCTTTCTTCGCGGGCCTGCTGCCGGAAGGGGTGCGGCTGGGTGTCGTGACGACATCGACCAAGACTTCCGCCGACGATCACCTGACGCTGCTACTGGCGATCGGCGCGGACACCATCGGCAACGTCCGAGTATCTCCAGCCGGGGTTGACCCGGTTCAGCCGGCCGCGATGTTCGATCCTGAGCAAGACACAGACTTCCGCCTGGTCTTCGAAAAGCTGACCGGTTCGGTATCTGCCGACCCGGTGGGTATGGCAGGAGTTCAGCCGAAGGTCAGTGCCGGGATGCTCTCGGCGCCGACGCAAACGCGTTCGGGACCGGCAATACTCAAACTCAATCCAGTGGAGTACCCGTTGCTCGTCGAGAACGAGCACTTTTTCATGACCATGGCCGCGGCATGCGGATTACGAACTGCCGCAACGTCACTGCTGCACGATGCCGAGGGCCGCAGCGCCCTGCTCGTCACCAGATTCGACCGCGCGGGCGCGACGCGCATTGCGCAGGAGGACGCATGCCAGGTGGTGGGCATCTATCCCGCCTCGAAGTACCGCATCACCACGGAGGCGGCCATCACCGGCCTCGCCGAGGCGTGTGCGCGCGGCGGCGGCTCCAAGGTGGCCGCGACCGCCGAGCTACTCAAGACCGTCGTGTTCTCCTGGCTTATCGGAAACGGCGATCTGCACGGAAAGAACTTGTCGATCTACGATCTCGACGGCGTGTGGCAGCCAACGCCCGCATACGACCTCTTGTGCACTCAACCCTATGCAGGCTGGCGAGACCCGATGGCGCTCAACCTCTTCGGTCGCGCCAATCGGCTCTCTCGGGCCAACTTCGTCGATGCCGGCGAGCGCCTCGGTATCCGGGCGCGAGCGACGACCAGAACGATCGATGAACTCGTTGATGCTGCGCACGACTGGCCGGACCGATGTGGACAGATCGGATTCGATGACCGGCAGACAGCGCTTCTTGCGGACATGCTGCGGACGAGGCTGGGCAGTTTGAAATAGGACTGGCCCTGGGCCGCAACACTATTCATTTTGATGAGAACTGCTCTACGTCTAGGATTCAAGCCACATGCTGGCAGTAATCCTCGGCGTAAGTGCTTCAGGGGTTGAATTAGCTGCGCCTGGGCCAGAGTCCGCTGCGACGCACCATGGCCGGCGCCCGGGGCTGCCCGATCTGTCAGACGCGACCTAGTCGTCCTCGGATTCGGGCTCGGGTTCCGGATCGGGCACGTCGCGTCGTCGCGAGAACATCAACACGATGTCACGGATCGGCGCCTCGCGCCGGCCGCCCCATTCCGGGCCGACGGCGTAGTCGGCATCGGTGGCGACGAACCGGTAGCCCGGTAGGTCCCGTTGCGGAGCGAACGGAAACTTCATGTGCCACAAGCGGTCTGCGACGGCTACGGCGGCGTCTGGGGGCATCGGCCGGTCGATCCCGAGCGGGATACAGATATCTTGGGTGTGGATCAGGATATCCAGCAACGGATCGACCTCTTTGGTCAGCGGTGGGCGTTTCCGCGACCCCGCCATGGCGCGCAGTCGTGCGGTGATGGCGGCGGGCTCGGCCGGATCGTCCAGTGCCGCCCGGCGCACCATGGCGTCGAACCGGAAGCCCGACTTGAGCGCTGCCGGCAGCATCTCGCCGATACTCGCGTGGGACTGCGTGATGTGGATCGCCACCTCGCGCACCGTCCAGCCGGCGCACAGTGACGGCGTGGCCCACTGTTGCGGTTCGAGGGTGTCGAGGAGATCAGCGAGGTGTCCGCGCTGTTCATCGACATTGCGCCAGATCGTGTCGGAGTCCATGGCCGCTCCTATCGTCAGGGTTCTCTGATCAAACTAGTCGCAGGGCCGCCCACAGCACTCTGGCCCAGCACCGGGTGCTGGGCCAGACTGTCGCCGTCGTGGTTCAGTCTGTCGCGAACGCGGCCTGTGCCTCCTTGTTGAGGTCGATGTATTTCTCCTCGCTCACATCGACCGCGACGCCCTTGATGGTGCCGCCGGTGAACCGTCCCGGGTTCTGGTACAGACCGGACGCAGGTGAGCCCGTTGTCGGCCAGCTTCCGCAGCGTCGGCATGTTGATCCGGCCGCCGTACGGTGACCACGAGGCCATGCCGGTGTCGTCGCAGAGCATCGCCAGGACGTTGGGTCCGCCCTCCGGGGCGTGCTTGAGCTCGAAGGGCTTCCAATCCGGCTTTGAGTCACCCCAGCATCGAACGTCTCGACAATTTGCCCCGCTTCTTGTCCTCGGACTGGTCCATGTCATCGGTATTCGATTCCATGCCAGCAGACACTATGCCCGATCGGACGGATTTTCCGGATAAATCACGGCACGAGCCAACAGTTGATTTTCTTTGTGGGCCAAGGCATCACCCATTATGGGTGATATTCCTACAGCGGTATCGGACGATCCAAATCATCGGCGTCATCGTTGATGAGCAATTCATGGAAACTGCGCAATACCGACGCGCACGCCGCCCGCTCGGCCGGATCGAGTCGATCGAGTACCTTGCTGAGTTCCCGCCGGCGGCGGGTGTTCACCTGCCGGACCAGTTTGCGGCCACGGTCGGTGAGTGCAAGTGTGACGACACTGCGGTTGCTCGGATCGGAGCCGCGTGTCAGATGGCCGGAGGCATCGAGTCGATCGGCCAACCGCGTCACCGTCGACCCGACCACCCCGAGCGCCTGCGCGCACTCCGTCGATGTCGACTTCCCGCGCGCCTGGAGCACGAGCAGCAGTCGGCACTGCGGCAGTGAGATCTCCAGTTGCTCGACGCTGCGCAGCGCCACGCCCACCAGATCTCGGGTTGCGACTTCGAATGCCGATAGTTCATCGACCGGAGTTCGGGTCATCTCGTGCTGCGGCGCGCTGCCCATCCAGGGAGTATCCCATGCGAAGGGGCCCGGTGGTTGTGAGTCTGCTGTGGCGGCCTGATGTTTTGGCCCATGCATTCAATGCATTCGGGGCAGCCGAACATGCGTCACTCGAAAGTGCTGTGCGCCAGGATAATTCGTGAAAGTGAATCGTCTCACGATTGTCGGCGCCTTCGGATTCCCGGCGCCGGGTGAGATGTCGGCACAGGGCGGCTCTCCTCTGTATCGGCGCAATTCCGGCGCACGGCCGGCCATCACGCACATACTGAATGATGTGCGCCCGAGGTCATGGCCGGCGGCGGTGTGGAGATACGTGCGCAGCGCCCCGCTGACCTATGCCTGGCTGACCGTGCTGCTGGTCACCACCATCATTCAGCGCCAACTGCACGGGCGCGAGCTGCATGCTCTGTTGGTCGAGAGCTCGACCAACATCCACCACCTGGGGACGGACCCGCTCTACGTGTTGGTCACCAGCCTGTTCTGGATCGACGGCAGGTACTGGACGCCGTACCTGGTGTTGTTCAGCCTGATACTTGCCCCGGCAGAGCGCTGGCTCGGCCAGATTCGTTGGTTGACAGTAGGTTTGATCGCCCACGTCCTGGCGACCTACATCAGCGAAGGCCTGCTGTACCTGGCGATCCACGATCACATCGCTCCCGAACGGCTTGTCCATGTCCGCGACGTCGGGGTCAGTTACTTTCTCGTCGGGGTAGGGGCGGCATTGGCCTACCGCATGCCGCGACCGTGGCGCTGGGTGTATCTCGGCGCGGCGTTCGTGTACTTCGGCGCCGCGCTGGTCAGCAATATCAACTTCACCGCGATCGGCCATATGGCGGCGCTGCTGATCGGGCTGTGCTGTTATCCGCTCACGCGCAGGGGTGGTCGGGGTCGGCGGATGGCGCGGCGGTCGGCCGCGCCGGCTTCTACCGCAGGGTCGTAACGACCGCCGGTCAACAGCCAAGGTGTGGGTGTGGAAAACCGTGGAGGCGCGGTCACGTCCGCGGTCGGGCCAACAACGCCACCACCGCGTCGGTCAACGTCGCGCGGGCGATCTCCAGGTCCGAGGTGAAACCCACTTGGCGTTCGTTGCTCAGTCCCCGGATCGCGGCCGGCAACAGGCACCGCACCCGGTACAGCTGGTCCGGATCGAGGTCGAGCCCGTCCATCAGATAGTCGAACCCCTCAATCCAGTCGAGTTCGCGCGCCGCGAAAGCCGCTGCCGTCTGCGGGTATTCGGCGGCGATATCGGAACGGCGTGCGGGCAGTGAGGTGCGCAACGCCGTCAATGCCCGACCTTCGGTGGTGTCAAGGTACGTCCATACCGAGTCGATGGCTGCGGTCACCCGCTCCGGCAAGGTGCCCGTGCGCGCCGGTCTGTCTGCGTCGGATGACCAACTGCGGGCATGAATCTCGGTGATCACCGCGACCCACAGCCCGTCTAGATCACCGAACTGATGCTGCACCGTGCCCCACGTGACGCCCGCATCCTTGGCGATGCGATTCGCCGACACCGGCTCGCCACCGCTGTCGGCCAGGCAGTGGATGGCGACGTCGAGTAGGCGCGCCCGGGTCTCCAGGCCACGCTTGTTCAACCGGGTGCCCGCGGCCGACTGGATGGCCGCAGACGGGACCGCGGCCACCCACTGTTCTCGAGCGCGGGTGGCCTGCGGGGATTCGTGGGAGTTCAGGCGAACCGCCCGGGGTTCGCCGCGACCGCACGTCGTAGCGTCGGCCGGTTGGCCCGGTACGCCTGCACGACGGGCGCGAGTTCATGTGGACTCGCCCCATGCATGATGACCGAGTGGGTGCCCAGCTCATACTGCCGGGCAATGGTTTTCGCGCAGTCCTGCGGCGATCCCTTGGCCACCGAGTCCAGCCATTCGGCGGGAATCAGATCGGTGATGCGCTGCAGCGTCTCGAACGAGGCACTGGCGTCGATCGGCCCCGCGGCGGCTGCGTCGGCGAACAGATCGGTCTGCTTGATCCGCTCCCACGCCGCGGGATCCCAGCCGTTGGCCGACACCAACACGTCCGCGTACGCCTGCAGGTACGTGGCGAGCCGGCCGACGCCGCGACGCATCTGATCCTCCGGCGACAACGCGTCGGGGACGGTGGCCAGGCACGCCCAGATGCGGACGCTGTCGGGATCCCGGCCGGCGCGTTCCGCACCCCGGCGCACCGCCGCGACCGATGACGTCGTCGCCTCGTCGGAGAAAAAGGTGTGGAGCACAACGAAATCGGCGATCTCGCCGGCGAGCTCCATCGTCTTGGGACCGACCGCCACCAGTCCGATCGGCGGTCCGTCGGGCAGGCCGCTGGCATGACGAAGGAACGGCCACTTCCCGGCCGGGCCGTCGTGGTCCAGGATCATCTCGCCGGCCCAGAGCCGGCGCAGGATGCCGAAGAAGTCGCGGAGTCGTGCCTCGGTGACCACCGGGAGGCCGATCGCCTGCCAGTACGCCGCCATCCCGCGGCCGAACGCCATGGCGAAGCGGCCCTCGGTGAGTGCGTGCATCGTCGAGCCGATCGTCGCGGTGACCGTGGGATGGCGCGTGTGGTAATTCGTCGACGGAGCGATGCCCAGGGTGGTGCTGGCGCCCGCGACCGCTCCCGAGAGGACCGCCGGGTCCTTCACCGTGAAGCGTTCACCGATGTGGCAGGAGCCAAGGCCGAGCGTATCCGCGGTGCGGGCTTCGGGCAGGACCACCCGAACATCCGCGGGGTGACGGGTCACGGCGTAGTAGCCGAGCTCGTTGAGCTGGTCTTCGGGCTGGTTCGTGCTCAATGACATGCCTTTCGTTCCGCGGACGTCTAGCACTGTCAGCCCGGCGACGGCAATTGTCAATGAGGGTTCTCAATGAATGGGAGGGCACGACGGCGCGAGCTGGCACCGGCAAGATCAAGCGCGCGCACGACGGTGAAGAATGCCGTCCGTCATCGTTCGTTGAAGTATTGTGCTGCAACCACTCTCGTGGTATTCCGGTGCTGGAGCAGTTGCAGTCACCGACGGTCGGGGACGGCTCGCCGGCTACCGATCCGGCCTACCACCGGGTGCCGTCGAGCCCGGGAATCACGCACCGGCCGTCAGCGGCCACCCGCCCAATCACCATGCCGTCATACCCGGTGCACGAGGAGTTGAGCGGCTCGCAGGTGTTGACGGACGTGATCACCTTGTCGGGGCCGCAGGGGGAGCCGGGTGCTGGCGGGTCGGCATTGGCGACGGCGGTGCTGAAGCCCAGCGTCAGCATTGCTGCAGCAGTGACGACGAGTGAGTGGGTCGCGTTGAACATGATCGGTACCTCCGGCCGATGGGCCCCGACAAGTGCCAATGCTACTCGTGTGGCCCAAGTCGGTTCCGATGATCGCGCTCGTCGTCGAGGCCGCGCGACATCAGCTCGATCGCGCAGCTTGCAGCGGGTAACCACTGGTCCGCCGATTCGAGTTAGCCGGCACATTACTTACGGCGCTGACCTGCATATATGGAGCCGATGACGGGAATCGAACCCGCGTATTCAGCTTGGGAAGCTGATGTTCTGCCATTGAACTACATCGGCACGGTGCTGACGAAGGATAGCAACCCGGCCGGCGATGTGGGTAAGGCGGGCGGACATCGTCTCGGTGAGTCTAAGAAATTGACGCCGGTTCACGCTGGGGTGATGGGCGGTGGCTGGCGAAGGTTGGTGAGGCGCCTGACGTGCGGCGGCCCAGTGCGGACCCGGCACCCCGGACGGTGGGGCGAAACATATGACCCCAGAACGTGATTGCTGTTCACGCCCGACCCTGAGAGTCATGTAAAACCTCGGCCCGGCGTTCTCAGGTGTCCTCTCTACCGTCGGTAGTCGCGGGCTCCATCCGGCGCTGAATGGAGCGATCAGGCCCGCAGCCCGGGCCGAACCAATCAAGGGGATTCAACCCATGGATGTTGTCATCGGTATTGCCATGACCTCGCGCGACGCCCGGCTACTCCTGGTGGAGGGCGCTCAGGGCGACGGCGCGGTGATCGACCACGACTCGCTCGATACGGACACGCGCATCGGTGCCGAGGACCCTGGCTTTCACGAGTACGTCGTCAATGCCGTGCTCGATACCTACGCCGACGCGCCCGCGAACGGATACACCGTCACCCGCGTCGCGCTGACCTGGACCGACGCCGTCGATGCTCACGCCAAACTGGTGCTCGACGCCCTCGCGGAGCAGGGCGTGGCCAATGTGGCAGTGGTCTCCACGACCGACGCGCTCGAAGCCGCTGCCGAATACACCGTCCAAGTCGCTGACTGCGACTCCGTCGCACTGTGCGTGGTGGAACCCGAGGAGACCATGCTGGCCGTGATCGGCGCCGAGCAAGCGGACGGCACACGCCGATTGCGTAGTCGCCGTCTGGGCGAGGCTGACGAGGCGACCGCGGTGCTGGCGCTTCGTGGCGTCTGCGAGAGCTTCCCCGAACCGATCGCCGAAGTTGCCATCGCGGGATCCGCCCCGAACGCGGAAGGCCTTGTCGAGGAGGTCAATTCAGTGATGTCGAGACCCGTCGTGCTCGGCGACGACGCGGCTCTGTTGCTGGCGCGGGGTGCGTTGTTCTCCAGCTCCGAGTTTCGGGACGAGGCTGCGCCGGCTCCCAAGTACGACCCGGTGATGCGAACTCTGGCCACGATCCTGACGACGGCGGTGCTGGTCGTGGCGGGTTCGGTGTTCCTGGGGCTCACCGTGCACGGGGACGACGGCAGTCCTCCGCCGCAGGCGTCGACCCCGGCCGAACACGCTGCGCCGGCGCCGCCACCAGAGCCGCCCATCCACGCCGTCGTACGCAAGGTGGAGCCCCTGGCGGGGCGGGCGGCTGAGAGATCGTTGACCGCGCCCTACGCCGACACCGTTGTGCCGCCGTTGACGGGGGTGGTCCGTCGCTAACCGATACGCTCGTCGGGTGCTGCTCTCCGATAGGGACATCCGGGCCGAGATCGCCGCGAAACGCCTGGCCATCGAGCCGTTCGACGATGCCCTGGTGCAGCCGTCGAGCGTCGACGTCCGCCTGGACACCCTGTTCCGGGTGTTCAACAACACCCGATACACCCACATCGACCCGGCCAAACAACAGGACGAGCTGACCACGCTGGTCGAACCCGCCGAGGGCGAGCCGTTCGTGCTGCACCCCGGGGAGTTCGTGCTCGGTTCCACGCTCGAGGTGTGCACGTTGCCCGATGACCTGGCCGGACGCCTGGAAGGCAAATCCTCGCTGGGCCGTCTCGGATTGTTGACGCACTCGACGGCAGGGTTTATCGACCCGGGCTTCTCCGGGCACATCACGTTGGAGCTGTCGAACGTCGCCAACCTGCCCATCACGTTGTGGCCGGGCATGAAGATCGGCCAGCTTTGCCTGCTGCGGCTCACCAGTCCGGCCGAGCACCCGTACGGCAGCGACAAGGTCGGCTCGAAATATCAGGGTCAGCGTGGCCCGACGCCGTCGCGTTCGCATTTGAACTTCATCAAGTCCTAGGTAGGCCTGCGCCTGCGCCGCCGAGTGGCCACTTATGACACGCCGACTAGTGACTCGCGTGCCATAACTGGCCACCGGGCGTGACTGGTGAGGCTCGCGCTCCCGACCCGTGCGCCGTTTTCTACGTGGAGGCTGTGGGAACGGCCGGCCCGCCAACAGCCCTGGTGTAGAAAACCGCGTCGAGGCTCCACCGCGCCCAAGCGGGCCTGGCCGAAGCGCGCCAAACACCTAGCCCGGTGAACTTTCAGTAACCACACCGCAACACGAAACACGCCGGAAACACGCTCGCCGCGCACCTGAAACGCGCGGCCGACATTCTCGTCGAGACCGAAGGAGCTCGACGTGCACGAGATCGATCCGGCCGCCACGGCCTGGCTGCTGGCCAGCACCGCGCTGGTCCTGTTGATGACCCCCGGCCTCGCCATCTTCTACGGCGGCATGGTCCGCACGTCCGGCGTGCTCAACATGATCATGATGAGCTTCATCTCGATCCCGCTGGTCACGGTGGCCTGGCTGCTGGTCGGCTACACCCTGGCGTTTTCCGATGACGCGGGTGGCGGCCTGATCGGCGGCCTGCAGCACTTCGGCATGCTCGGCATCACGCCCAGTACCGCTCACGGCGCGGTACCCGAATTGCTGTTCGCCACGTTCCAGCTGACCTTCGCGATCATCACCGCCGCGCTGGTCAGCGGGGCCATCGCGGACCGCGCGAAGTTCGCCGCCTGGATGCTGTTCGTCCCGGTGTGGGCGGTCGCGGTGTACGCCGTCGTCGCGCACTGGGTCTGGGGACCCGGCGGCTGGCTGGCCGGCCTCGGCGTCCTCGACTACGCCGGCGGCCTCGTCGTCGAGATCGTCTCCGGCTCCTCGGCACTGGCGCTGGCCCTGGTGCTCGGCCCCCGCATCGGCTTCAAGCAGGACGCGATGCGCCCGCACAACCTGCCCTTTGTGCTGCTCGGCGTCGGCCTGCTGTGGTTCGGCTGGTTCGGCTTCAACGCGGGCTCGGCGCTGGCCGCCAACGGCACCGCGGCCGCGATCTTCCTCAACACCCTGGTCGCCGGCTGCCTGGGCATGCTCGGCTGGCTCACGGTCGAGCAGGTCCGCGACGGCAAGCCCACCACCTTCGGCGCGGCCTCCGGCGTGGTGGCCGGCCTGGTGGCGATCACCCCGTCGTGCGGCACCGTGAACACCCTCGGCGCGGTCGTGGTGGGCCTGGCCGCCGGTGTGGTGTGTTCCTTTGCGATCGGCCTGAAGTTCCGCTTCGGATACGACGACTCGCTCGACGTGGTCGGCGTGCACTTCGTGGGCGGCGTGGTCGGCGTGCTGCTGATCGGATTCCTGGCCACCGAGGTGATGACTCAGGGCCCGCAGGGCCTCTTCTACGGCGGCGGGCTGACGCAGCTGGGTAAGCAGCTGCTCGCTGCGGTCGTCGTGGCTGCCTACGCCTTCACCATGTCCTACCTGTTGGCCAAGGCCATCGACCGGCTCATGGGCTTCCGGCTCAGCCCCGAGGACGAGACCACCGGCGTCGATTTCACCCAGCACGCCGAGTCCGCCTATGCCGAAGGTGTGCACGGGCATCTGCCGCAGCGTCGGCCCGGTTTGTTCGGTGGAACCCTGGGCCAGTTGGGCCAGCCCGGCAGCCTGACGGAGCGCCCAGATCCGGCCGAGGAAGACCGCGCGGGATGAACCGGGCGGCGCTGTTTGTCGTAATGCCGAGTAGGGTCTAACTAACCGGCGCCGGCGCGCAGCATGCCGTCGCGGTCCGACCAGAATCAAGCGGCGCAGCTAATGCGGTCAGGTGTAACGATCGACCTGGTTACGCCGAAAAAGATTCTAGTTGTCGGTTCGTGCGGAATGTGTGCGCAATGGCGACAAAGGCAGTGCAGCAAACACATTGGAGGGCTTGGTGGACATCGTATTGGGTGTGGCGATGGCACCTACGACGGTCCGCATGGTGCTGGTCGAGGGGGAGAAGGCCGACGGGGTCACAGTCGATCACGACGTCTTCGATGTCACCGCCGGTGATGATTCGGCAACCACCACTGCGTCCGATCAGGTGGTCTCGGCCATCCTTGGAACCCAGGAGAGCGCCACTTCGGGTGGGCACCATCTGAAGGCGATCGGCGTCACCTGGACGGACCATTCGGACGCTGCGGCGCTGCGCGACACACTGTCCGCGCACGGCATCGACGACGTCATGCTGGTCTCCGAAAGTCACGCTGCCGCGGCACTGGCCCAGGCGGTCGGCCGTGCGGTCGGCTACGACACCACGGCACTGCTGTTCATCGACCGCGACGCCGCGACCTTGTCGGTCGTGAAGACCGACGACGGCTCGGTGGTCAAGGTGCTGGCCCAGTCGTTGCACAGCTCCGACGCCATGGCCGTCCTCTCCGAGATGGCCGCCGCGGTCGAGGCGTCCGACTCCGCACCGCAGGGCATGTTCGTGCTGGGCTCGGGAGTGGACGTCGCCTCGGTGAAGGCGCATCTGGAGAACCTGGTGTCGCTGCCCGTCAGCGCCCCCGATGAGCCGGAGATGGCGCTGGCCCGCGGCGCCGCGCTGGCCTCGGCCAATGCGCCCGCGTTCGAGGCGACCACGGTCGGGCTGGCCTATTCGCAGGATCCCGACGGCACCACCGCCGGCAGCGCCTACGCGCTGGCCGGCCTGGCGACCGAGATGGCCCCGCTGGGCGATGCGCCGGTCGACGGTGTGGAGCTCGTCGGCGACGAGATGCCGATGGAAGGCGAGCGCAAACCATTCCTGCTCGTCGGTTCCGCGTTGACATCGGTGTTCGTGGTTGGCGTTGTGGCCCTGGTTATTTCGCTTGCGGTGAGCATCCGGCCGACGGTCGATCAACGGCCTTCCCCGGCTCAAGGTGCCGTGGCGCCCAGTGCTCCGGCCAAACTTCCGGCCCCCGCCCCGCCGCCAGAGGCGGCGGTGCCC
>NZ_LZSO01000009.1 GCF_001665785.1 Mycolicibacterium peregrinum | reverse complement strand
CCACCACCACCACCACCTCCACCGGACGACGACGATCCGCCGCTCGACGAAGAAGACGACGATGACTGCGAGGCGGTGTACGCCCCGATCGATGATGACAGTGCCGACTCGAAACTGTCGAAATCCGCGCCGCCGGAACCGCCGGCAAAGCCGTGGCTGCTGTCCGATGACGATGACGACGAGTCATACCAATTTGGTTGGGGTGCAGGAGCTCCCATGGTGTCCTGATACTTCTTCGCCCACAGCGCGGCGGCGCCGCCGGCCACCGCGTACGGGATGTACGCCAGGTACAGGTCCTTGCGCGCGGCGAAATCGAACCTGGACTCAGCCGAATCAGTGGACAGCAGGCGATGAAAACCCTCTGCGCGTGACCACAGTTCCCGACCGGCAGGGGTCCGCCGCGTACCCACGCCGCCGGACCAGCCGCGCAGCGAGCACAGGAAGAACACTGCGAAGGGCAACCCCCACAATGTGATGCCGAACCAGAGGAAGAAACCGGCCAGCGCCCCGAAGAACGCCACCACATTGGCGACGCAGATCCACAATTCCTTGCGACGCTTGACCATGAATCCGCCGTCGAGTGCCCACTTCCGCACGGCAACGGCCATGTCGGCTTTGGCCTTGCTGAGCTTCTTCCCCGAATCCGCGGTGTTCTTGGCGGAGAACTCGGCGCCCACCGACATCACCTTGAGTGCTGCACCCACGTCGATGCCGACCGGATCCACTCCGGACCACTCGGCCGGCTTGGCCAGGCCCTTGATCTTCCAATGCTTGTCACTGACCTGCCGCAGCTCGACGAGCCCGCGCTCGGCAAGGTGGAACAGCGTCGCGCTGAGCCCGTTCTTCGGGATGGTCTCGGTGCGGATGTACTCGGTCTGCACCGGACCGAGCCCTTCGGGCGGCGCGTACTGCACCGGGAATCCCGGTGGCGGTTCGACCGTGGTGCGCGTCCAGAGGTAGGCGAGCAGTCCCATCCCGACGGCCACCAGGGCGGCCCACGCCAGTGCGGTCACCGACCGACCGAGGATCCGGTCCCAGGTATACGGCCACGGCAGGCTCACCTGCGCCGGAGCGGCGATGTCGACGCCGGCGCGCAGCGTCACCGGCGTGTGGGGCTCCAGGTCGGTCGCCGCCAACCGTACGGTGTTGCCGTCGGTGCGCAGGCCCGAGCACGCACTGCCGACGCCGAATCCGACGCTGCAACCGGCGCCGGTCACCTCCGCCGGCAGGGTGACCGAGATGTCGGCCCGCTCGATCGTGTTGTTCCAGGCGGGTGCGACGACGTTCCAGTAGAACGCCGACCGCGCGTCGGGGTTGCCGGTGTTCGAGGCGAACTGACGGTGAGCGCCGTTGCGTCCCGGGTCGAGGACACCGTCGATCGTGTACCGGATCTCGAAAACGTGACTGCCCCAGTTCAGTGTCGAGCCGGGGTCACCGATCTTGGCCACCCGGAACCGTTTACCGGTTTCCCACAACAGTTCGTAGGGAACCGATGAGCCGTCCATCGTGATCGAGGTGATCTCGGGTATCTGCCGCAGCCGGGAGTTGTTCTGGTTGGCCACATCCCAGTACCGGAACATGCCGTGCCGCCCGCTGGGAAAGTTGCCGGTGATAGTCTCCACCGCCGTCATCCGCCCGTCGGCGTCGACCGTGAAATCCGCGCGGTAATCGGTGATCACCACCGGGTCGGCCGGGCCGGGTCCCGACGCGGACCCGCCGGTGAACACGAGCGGCCACAGCAGGCCAAAGGCGATGAGCGCCAATGTAAACAACCACGAGAACACCCGGCGCATGGCAGCCTCCTGGTTCGGCACTCACCGACGACGGGTGAAGTATCCGCCTTAACCTATGTGCAACGGGTCGATTTGGATACGACATGGTTGCTGATCCTTGCGCGCGCTGAGCACCGCGGTGGCGCGGCGCAGCGCGGCCGCCAACTCCAGACCCCCGTCGCGCGGTACCCGGACCAGCATCCGGCTCACCTCGGCGTCCGAGGCCAGGCCGGGCGGGCGCCGGGCGCCAGGTGGCAGTTCCACCGGCCCGAGGACGTCCGCGGTGTCGGGCAGCTGGGCAGTATCGAGCAGCGCCTCGACCGCCGTCGTGGTCCCGTCGATGGCCGCCATGTGCACCGCCGGCGGCAGTCCCACCTCACCGCGGCCGTCGAGCTCGGCATCGGCATGCCCGACCGGATCCCAACGGATCAGCGCCTGCACGGTGGCGATCGCAGACTCGGCGACCACTGCCACCACACCGCCTTCGGTGCGCGGCCGCACCAGGGCCGCCGCGGCCATCCACCGGCGCATCGTGTCCTCGGCGGCCCGGAGATCCTGCCGGCCCAGCAGCGCCCACGCGTCGAGCAACAAGGCCGCGCCGTAGCCGCCGTCGGCCGCAGGCTCCGCGCCGGGGGTGCTGACCACCAGGGCCGGGCCGGCCTTCACCGCATCGACCACGGCGTCGCCGCCGGAGGTGATCACCGATGTACCGGGAAAGGCCCGGCCCAGCTCTTCGGCCGTCCGCCGGGCACCCACCACGACCGCCCGCACCGCGTCCGAACCGCAACGCACACAACGCAATGCGGGCTCGGCCCGACCGCACCAGCGACATTCGGCCGCCGCACTCCCCCGGTCCGGCAGGGCCAGCGGACCCGTGCAGTGCCGGCAGCGCGTCACCGCGCGGCACCGAGCACAGGCCAGCGCTGGCACGTACCCACGCCGCGGAACCTGGATGAGCACCGGGTGCTGCGCCTGCAACGCCGACCGGGCAGCCTGCAGCGCCATGGATGGCAGCCGCGCACTGTGAGCGGCCGGATCGCGTTCCTGGGCGTATCCGCTGTCCTCCAAGGCGACGACTCGCGGTGCGGCGGCCCGCACCACCGGCCGAGCCGCCACCACATCGTGCGCCCAGCGGGTCCGCACCAGCGCTTGCGCCTCGGCGGTGCGCGCATAGCCACCGATGATCGCGGCACAGCGCAGCTGGTGGGCGCGCAGCATGGCGACCTCGCGGGCGTGGGGATAGGGCGCGCGCGGCTCGGCGAGGTTGTCGTCGCCGTCGTCCCACACCAGGACCAACCCGAGGTTGGCCACCGGGGCGAACACCGCACTGCGAGTGCCGATCACCACCTGAGCCTGTCCCCGCAGCGCCGCAAGCCAGCGGCGGTAGCGGGCCGAGGGTCCCAATCCGGCCGACAACGCGACCACCCGTGACGCCGGTACCTGTTGGGTCGCTGCGGCATACAGCGCGTCCACATCGCGCTGATCGGGTACGACGGCGACCACACCCAGGCCCGCGTTGACCGCCACCGCGGCCGCCTCAGCCAGCCTCAGTGCCCAGTTCTCGCCGGGCAGTGCCTGCCATGCCGCGCGCGCCGCGCGGCCCTCACCGACCGCGGTCAGGAACTGTTCACCGCGGCCGTAGCGGGCCCAGGCGCTGGTGTCCACGGCGGCGGCCGTGACGGGTTCCGGTTCCTCCGCGGTCTGCTTCTCGACCCTGGCGTGGCGCGGTGGCACCGCCAGGCGCAGTACGTCCGCACGGGTGCCGGCGTAGCGGGCGGCGACGGCGTCGACGAGCCGCCGGACCTCGGGGGTGAGCACCGGCTCGGGCGATACGACGCGATCGAGCCAGCCGAGCTTTCCGGTGTGGTCGGTGTCGGAGCGTCGTTCCAGGAGGTAAGCGTCGACCAGCCTGCCGTTGAACCGCACCCGGACCCGTACGCCGGGCTGGGCGTCGTCGGACTGTTCCTCCGACACCAGATAGTCGAACTCACGGTCCAGGTGCGGAACCGTGAGCAGAGGAAGCACCCGCGCGATGGGTTCATGGAGAGCGGCGCGGCGGGTGATCGTCACTGTGCAGGTTTAGCAGGAGGGGGTGTCGAGCGCCCGAAGAAGAGCCCGGCGGTGATCAGCACGAGTGACGCCGCGTAGCCGAACCAGATCGGAACGGCGAGCAGTTGGTCACCCCGCACGAACTGGCTGATGCCGATCATCGCGTCCGAAGCCGCGAAGCACACGCCACCGAGAGCGGTCCACGGAGTGGGCAGCCGGGCCAGCAACGCGGTGGACACCATGGCTCCGAGCACCGCGATGTAAGCGACGACCGGAACGGCCATCCCCTGCTCGACGAGCCGAGGCCAGAACCAGGTCAGCAGCGCCACGCAGGCGAAGATGGTCACGGCCACCGCGATCAGCCGCGGGGTGGAACGCCGCGCCAGCGGCACCAACACACCTAGAAAGCACAGATGCGCGACCAGGAACGCCGCGAGCCCCAGCACGAAGGACGGTTCCCACCACGGGATGGCGAGCAGGAAGTCGCCGAGTGCGGAGAACAGCAGCGCACCGATGAGCCAGCGCCGTTCCCGAACGATCGGATGGGCGCACGCGGCCGCCGCCAGCAGGACCGCTGCGAGCGCCTTCACCGCAGGTTGGAGGGTGAATTGACCAGTCAGGTCGGCGCCTCTGGGCAACTGCATCGCCGTGACGATCAGGAACACCCCGTAGCCCGCCGCGACGACCGCGGCGGCCACCCACAACCACACCGTGACACGGTGTGCGTACGGTTGCGGAATGTCCGTTGCTGACGAGAAACCAGCTGTCGATGCCATCCTGCAGAAGGTACTGGAGGCAGTGCCGTTCCAACTGTCGACCGACATCGGTGTCGAGGAGGCCCGCCGCCAGTTCAGTGAGATTCCGCGGTTGCCGGTCCATCCCGATGTGAAGACCGAGGACCGCGAGATCCCCGGGCCCGCCGGCCCGATCCCGGTTCGGGTGTACCGGCCGCCGACCGCCGACGGCACGACACTGCCGGTCGTGGTGTTCATCCACGGCGGCGGCTGGGCGCTGGGCGACCTGGACAGTTACGACGGCACTGCCCGCCAGCACGCCGTCGCCGCCGACGCGGTCGTGGTGTCGGTGGAGTACCGGTTGGCCCCCGAGCACCCCTACCCCGCCGCAGTGGACGACGTGTGGGCGGCGACGCAGTGGGTGGCCGCCAACGCCGCAGAACTGGGCGTCGACGCCGACCGGATGGCCGTGGCCGGCGATTCGGCGGGTGGCAACCTCAGCGCTGTCGTGGCGCAACTGACGCGTGACGCCGGCATTCCGGGGCTGCGCTTCCAGCTGCTGTGGTACCCGGCCACCACCTGGGACACCAGCCTGCCGTCGTTCACCGAGAATGCCGAGGCGCCGATCCTGGGGCTCGACGCCGTCACGGGGTTCTCCCGCTGGTACGCCGGGCATGTGGATCTGTCGGACCCGCCGGCCACGTTGGTGCCGGCCCGTGCGGCGGACCTGTCCGGACTCGCACCGGCCTATGTCGCGGTGGCCGGGCATGACCCGTTGCGTGACGACGGCATCCGTTACGCCGAGATGTTGGCTGCTGCCGGCGTTCCCGTGCAGCTGGACCACGCCGAGACTCTGGTGCACGGCTACCTCGGCTACGTCGGCGTGGTCCCCGCAGCCACCGAATCGTTCGACCGGGCGATGGTCGCGCTACGAGCAGCCCTTCACGACTGACCGTTTCTGCTGGGCCACAACGACATTCGACGGAGGATCCCGTCGCGTAGCGCCAGGGTGTGGAACAGGACGGCGCAGATATGTGCGGTGAAGGTCGCGAACAGCAGGTAGGCGGCCACGGTGTGGGCGGTACGCAAGGCCGCGTACAGGGTGATGTTGTGCGGGGCGATCGCCGGAAGGTGCAGCGCCCCGACCAACACGACCGGCGACTGGGCGGCCGACAGCATCGCCCACCCGATCAACGGTTGCGCCAAAAGCAATGCGTACAGCAGGTATTCGGAGTAACTGGCGATACGGCGTTCCAACGGGCCCATCGTCGTCAGGAACGGCGGCAGCCGGCGGGTGAGCCGGTTGACCAACCGGACGATCGCGAACACCAGGATGGCGATGCCCAGCGGCCGGTGGATCGCGAGCAACAACGGGTAGTAGCTGAGCGCCGCGATCATGGTGACGCCGATGAAGAACTGCGCGATCACCATGACCGCCATCGACCAGTGCAGCAGCCGGGCCACCAGGTTGAACTTCGTGATCGGCGGCTTCGTTTCGGTGGTCATCGCGCACCCCCGGGGACGACGACTGCGCTGGGCGACTTGGGTTCTCGGGCCCGTCGGTTGAACGAGCGGGCATAGACCGCCGACCGTGCGCTCGGCAGCGGATCGTCGGAGACGGCCAGTCCGTCGGGCAGCACGAGAGGGTCGAAGTTGATGTCGCGGGCGTTGCCGGGGGCCTCGGTCTGCACGGCGTCGATGGTGATGGTGCCCGCGTCGATGGTTTTGCGGTCCTCCGGCCACGGCAACGTGGCGTCGTGGGTGGGATCGGTGAGATCGGCCACGGTGAGAATGAGCTTCCAACTGACCGGGCCGCGGGCAATCGTGTCGATGAGGGCGTCGAAGAGGGCGTTCCTGTCGTTGCCGTGTGCCTGCTCGGCGGGCTGCTCCGATGCCGTCGGCACGGCCGCCCAACGGATCGACGTCGTCTCGCCCTGGGCGTTGGTCGCTCGGAACGCGTTGAGGCCGCGGTAGGTACTGTCGGCGAACCCTGCACTCGGCGGAGCCTGCTTGATGATCTTCATCGCCGCGGCGGTCTCCGGGTGGTCGGCCAGGAATGCCGCCATCGCTTGCGGATCCGCCTTGCCCGTCCCTGGAACGGGACGCGAGGCCAGCATCCGGTCATAGAAACCCCGCGGAGTGCTGTCGGGGAACACCGGAAGATTCACCATCGCGACGCGCCACTGCTCGCCGTCGGGCAACCGGAACATCAGTCCCAGTCCTCTGACCGTGTCGGGTTTGTCTGGTTGATCGGGCAGTCCGCCGGAAAGCGAGAACCGCCCGACGACGGGCACCACACCACCGACCGCGGCCAGCCCCAGTAGCGTTCTCCTGCGGTTGAGCTCCGGAACGTCATCGGATTCCATCGTGATCGCACCCCTTTTCGCCGCCGGACTCCGTCCAGTGTGAAACGGAACCCGGCCGCCGGTCGTTCAATTGGATGACTGCGACGCCGTGTCGGGTTGTTCGCAGACATGGCAGAACATTGCATGCATTGCTTGGCGCAACGGTGCTAGCGTCCGCTGTGATCTCAGCCGTCAGCGAACGGGACGGCGGAACCAGACGGTTCCGCGCACAACAAAATATCGAGCAGAGGAACCAATGACCCGCAGCGAGGAATCCTCCACCGAAGCGCAGCATCCATCTGAACCTCTCGGAACGACCGATCCACGAGACCTCACGCTGCCGCTGTACGGAGCCACATTCGGCCACGCAGTAGCGCGCTTCTTCCGCAGCTACGCACGCTTCTCCGGCCGCGCGTCACGTAGTGAGTACTGGTGGGCCCAGCTGGCACTCGTGCTGGCCCTCGTCGCCTGCGGGGTTTTCGTCGCGGCTGCGGGAGATAACGACGCACTCGGAGGCCTGGCGCTGGTGCTCGCGGGGGTCGTCGTACTGGGGTGCGCGATTCCGAACTGGGCCCTGTTGGTCCGCAGACTGCACGACGCCAACCTGTCCGGATGGATGAGTCTGCTCACGTTCTTTCCCTACGTCGGTGTGGTCTTCGGCATACTGCCTTCCAAACCGCTCGGACAACGTTTCGACCGCCATAAGGTGACGTCGGACCCATCGACTGAGGATTCTGCCCCCGGATGGGACGCAATCGATGCCGCCTTCGCGCGGCTGTACCCAGGGCTGGGCGATGTCGCACCTCATTTCGGCCGCACCGATGCGCGCCTGCCCGGCCAGGGAATTTGGGGAATCACGGCGTACCCGAATACCTCTGCTCCACAGCCACACTGGCATCTGGTCACCTACGGGTTCTCCAACGTGTTCGCGTCCGACCCATCGCCCGATGAGGACGACACCTGGGCGGACTTTGAGTGGACCTTCCGGGTGGCCGCCGACATCGACCTCACCCAACCGCTGGCAGCACAAGTCCCCACCTGGTCGCTGCTTCTCCTCCAACGGCTGGGAGACCTGGTTTTCAGCGGGACAGATGCGCTGGACGTCGGTCACCGCATCAAGGTCGGCGGCCCGATCACGCTGGGTGAACCCCAAACCGACCTGACCGCAATCATGTTCGTCGAAGACCCGCAACTCGGGCCGACCGACACCAGCGGCGGTCGACTGCGCTTCGTTCAGCTCGTCGGGGTTACCAATGACACTGTCGCTGCTGCACAAGCACTGGACAATGGCGTCGCGGGCACGCTCCAGGTACTCGAGAAGATGGCCGAGACCAATCCCCTGCTGATCACTGACATCAACCATTCCGCGGCAACGTGAGCGTGCTCCGCTGGTGGGGATCGCTCAGCATCAGGGCTAAATTCGCGATCCGCTGGGCACGATCGTCGACGAGCTCGATTCCCGTGATGATCTGTTCCGCACCGTCGATCAACACATGATCACCAACGTGGATTGTCTGGTCGCGCAACTGGACCGGTTCGATCTCCGCAGAGACGTCGCGTCCAGTGATGTTGATCCACCTCAACGCCGACAACGTCACCTCGAGACCGATCAAACTCAGGCAACTGCACCCGAATCTTCGAATCTGTATCCGCCGCTCGGGCATGATTACGCGGTGAACTCGCGGCGGACAGGCCTCTTCGATCGGGTGCTGTACCGGACGCGCTGGATTGGACCACTGCTCTATCTGGGGTGCGGCCTCGGCATGGGATGGCTGGGGCTGTGGTCGATCCCGAACACCCCCATGCCGAACCAACTGATGGCGTGGGGAATTCTCGCGTTTGGTCTCGGGTGCCTATGGCAGGCCTACAAGGAGTTTCTCGAAGCCCGCGATGAGGAACCGCCCTATTCACCACCCGACCCGAACCGACCGGCTCCGCCCCGCTGGCGGCACCCACTTGCACCTGAACTTCAGGAACAACTGCTGTCCACGTTCGCTCTGCTGGAAGCGGCCGGGATTCTCGACCCCGGCGAAGTATCCGATGCCGAGGTCGTCGAGTGCGCTGAACACACTGACGTATTCGAAGAGATGGACATCCACTCCGTGACGATGGTCCTGGAGATGCTGGGAGACGAACGGGACCCACCACTCCGCCACCTGGCATTCTTCACCAACCAGGTGGAGTTCTACGACGACGACGCATTCGCGATCGTGCGGGAATTCGCCCGCATCAGCGGATATACCGGGCCGTTGCGTCAGATCGGGCTCGAAACGATCGACGACCATCAGCGCCCCAGCTTGGACCCGACACCCAACGCTGTCATCGAATTCGAGATGGGCACTACCCGACACTCGCTGCCCTTCACCGTTTACGCCAAGTACCAACCCGACGGGCTGATCGAACAATTGGCACCGATCTTTGCCCCACCCGAACGCGCGGAACGCTTCTACGTCTCGCAGGAGAGCATGAATCTGGACATCACGTGCACAACCCCGGCTCAGACCGCGGAGCTGAACGCAGCCATCGGACCGGAGCCATCCTGGGTGGAGATCAAATGACCGGAATGGGTTCTACGAGCGGAGGTGGGGCTGCGCGATGGGCACAATTGCGATGGTGATCGCGGCGAAGCCGGGCGTCGACGGTTTTCTGGCGATCGCGCAAAGCGTGGACGACGACTACCCCGCCATGCCGGGAAAAGGTGTCAAGTGAGGCGGATAGTCGACGAGCAGCCTTGACAGACGTGGAGACCGACGACGAAAGAACCCAACCACACGATGGATCTAAACAGAACCAGGCCGCGGCTGAGCCGACATACCACTGGCCGAATTCCCCAGCCTTCGGCTACTGGCCTTTGCCGCGGTCGTCCGGGCACCGCCAGATGATCTCGAAGTCCTCGCGGCACAGCTCCGGAATGGCGAGCGCTCCACCAGCGCCGTCGCCGAACTCCACCAGATACCCCGGCGGATTCCCGCCGACAAACACGATCGTGCCCTCACTCCCGGCGGCCAGCTCTACTTCTTCTGTCCCATCGAAATCTCTTGTGCGCAACGAGCGCTTGAGCCGGACGACGTCGTGTTCGACGGGTGCGCCGATGTCCGTACTGCGATGCCCGGTGTCCGGCGGGCCATCACCGTCCCAACCACTGACCTGGCTCATCGCTCGGTCCAGAACGCATTGCCCGATTCCCAATGTTGGACGTACATCAGGTTGGCGTAGCACGGCATCGCCCGATACAGCCGAAATGCCAGTGGCAGATCGCCTTCCACCACTTTGGCGAGCTCATGGGGTACATCGACACAATCGGTCGGCCACTGGGGCACATCGAGGCGCGAGCCGGTGCCCGCAGCCGTGCCCATCGCATGGTCGCACGCACGCCGGAAACGATTAGCTCCCACATGGCCGGCGAGATCGACAAGTTGCACGCCGTAGACGGTACGCGGGTATGAGCTCCGATCAGTGGAGCCCGTCCACTCCGCGCCCGATTCACGTATGTGCCACCGCGTGAAACGCACTGGGCGGCATGCCATGCCAGCGTTTGAACGCATGGCAGAACGTCGAGGTCTCGCTGTAGCCGAGGCGTCGCGAAACCTCCTCGACCGTCAGCCCGACGCTGCACAGCAGATCGACTGCGAGCGCTGACCGGGCCTCGTTGACCAGTGCCCGGAACGTGGTTCCCTCGTCGGCCAGGCGGCGTCGCAGGGTTCGCGGATGGACACCCAGTTCGGCGGCGACCTCTGGCAATGCCGGAATCCGGCCGGGGTCGCGAAACAACTTGCTGCGCACCACTGCAGTGATCCCACGACGCTGCTCGTAGCGCTGCATCAACACATCGCACTGGGCGATACACAGATCGAGGGTGTAGGGATCGGCTTGCGGCAGGGGCTCGTCCAGCATGGCGCGAGGGAAGTGCAGTCGGGAGTGGGCACGGCCGAACGCCACGTCCGGTAGCGGCATCAGGGTCAGTAAAGGTTGCAGTACGTGCTCGTCGATCGACACCTCGGCGAATATGCGGTCGGCGTACTGGGCCACCACCGGAGCGGCGAAACTTGCTGTCGTGGCGACAATTCCGGCGACATCACGTTCGATGAAGAAGCGTTGGACATCGCCGGGCAGGTGGTCCACGTTGAGTTCCAGCACGCATTCGTCGGCGCCCTCGAACAGCTGAAGATCGATCTGCAATGTGGTCAGGGCGAAGTAGCGCATCCCTATGCTGAACAATTCACGCAACGTGGCACACGACATGACCGCGAACCCGAACAGGCCCATGTGCGTCAGCGCTGACCTGCCACCCACATCGGCCCCCAGTCCGGGCGCGTCCGGCAGCCGAGCCTGCAGCCGACGGACGGCCAGGATCTCGTCGTGTGCGCTGATCACGCCGTCGGGATCATCGAGGTCCGCTGGCGTGATGCCGGTCCCGGCCAGGACCTGCGCCGCCGAGACCCCGCGCTCGACCGCCACCTCACACAACACGCGGGTGGCGTGGATCGGATGGCACACATCGGCCGACCATGCTGATCGCGAGATCGATCCTGACCTGGCCATTGGCTCCCCGCCCGCTGTCCCAAAATCCCAACTCTGTGTCCGATAGTCCCATTCCCCGCGTCCCTTGTCATTCATACGGTGGTTCTATGGCGGCACCGGCGGCACGACTGAGCACGTGGACCATGACCCGCGAGGCGATCACGGTCGGATTCAGCACCGACAGCGGGTTCCTGACCCGTACTCAGGGCCGCGATATCACCCGATACCGCTGCGCAGGACGACGTTTCGTATCGATCGCACATCCTGACTACGTCGACCACGTGCTGCACCAAGCGCGTCTTCGCTACGTCAAGTCCAACGAGTACGAACCGATCCGGGCCGCGGCAGGCATAAACCTGCTGACCGACGAGGGCGACTCCTGGGCCTACCACCGGGCGGCGCTGAACCCGACGTTCGCACGTCGTCATCTCAACGACATCGTCGACCTGATGATCGCCCCGATCGCGCGCGCCACCGACGAACTCGCCGAAGGCGGTGACGGCGTCCGGTTCGACATGCATGCCGCCATGGTGGAAACCACTCTGCGGGTCGTGTCCAACGCCCTGTTCAGCCAGGATTTCGGACCGATCGTCCACAGCATGCGAGACCTCACCACACGCGGGCTCAGGCGCACCGAGAAGCTGGCCCGACTGGGCCTGCTGGGTCTGCTCCCCCGCCCGGTCTACGACGCCATGGCGGCGAGCACGTATTCCGGGATCCCGCTGCCGCCCCCGCTGCGCGAAGGCCAACGGATCGCCCTGTCCCTGGATACCGCGGTGAACGCCGTGCTCGACGAGCGTCTCTCCCACCCCACCGAATCGGCCGACCTGCTCAACGTGTTGTTCGGCGCGGACAATGGCACCTGGCCCCGGCAGCGGGTCCGGGACGAAGCCCTGACGTTCATGCTCGCGGGGCACGAGACAACGGCCAACGCGATGTCGTGGTTCTGGTACCAGATGGCACGCCACCCCGACGCTCGGGACCGGATGCTGGCCGAGGTGGACTCCGTGCTGGGAGCGGGTCGTCCGACGGCCGGCGACCTGACCCGGATGCCGTGGACCACTGCGTGTCTACAGGAATCGCAGCGTTGTCACTCCGCGGTATGGATCATCGCGCGCGAGGCGGTCGAGCCCGATGAAATCGACGGCCACCATATTCGTCCGGGAACGACTGTCATCATCCCGATTCATCAGATCCACCACGACAAAAGGTGGTGGTCCGATCCGGACACCTTTGACCCCAGTCGATTTCTCGGCGACGCCGCCAAGAACCGGCCGCGCTCGGCGTACCTGCCGTTCGGCGGCGGGCGCCGGATCTGCATCGGCCAGAGTTTCGCTCTGATGGAGATGGTGTTGATCGCCGCGATCATGAGCCAACAGTTCGTTTTCGATCTCGATCCTCGCCACTCGGTGGAGATGGAGGCTACGTTGACATTGCGACCCAAACACGGCGTCCACATGATCGGACGCAGCCGGGAGGTGGCCTGATGCCCGACTTTCACACGCTCATCGTCGGCGCCGGATTCTCCGGCATCGGCACGGCCATCGCGCTGGACAAGGCCGGCCTGCACGACTACCAGATTCTGGAGGCCGGCGACGGTGCCGGCGGGACCTGGTTCTGGAACACCTATCCCGGTGTGGCCGTGGATATCCCGTCGTTCTCCTACCAGTTCTCGTTCGAACAGTCGCGGGATTGGTCCCGCACGTACGCCCCCGGAAACGAGTTGCGCACCTACGCCGACACCTGCATCGACAAATACGGCCTGCGGCCCCGGATCCGGTTCAACGCCACCGTCGCGCGAGCGGTCTTCGATGACGACGAGAACCTGTGGAGGGCCGAACTCGAGTCGGGCGAGATACTCACGGCACGATTCCTGGTCAACGCCAGCGGCGTGTTGACCATCCCGAAGCTGCCGGAGATCGACGGCGTGGACTCCTTCGCCGGGACCACCGTGCATACCGCCCGCTGGGACCACACCAAGGATCTCACCGGCAAACGCGTGGCGATCATCGGCACCGGCGCCTCTGCGGTCCAGGTGATCCCCGAGATCGCCCCGAAGGTCCAGCAGCTCACCGTCTTTCAACGGACGCCGATCTGGTGCTTCCCCAAGTTCGACGTGCCGATCCCACCGATCGCGCGCGGATTGATGCGGCTGCCCGGCGGCCGGACGCTGCACCGACTGATCAGCCAGGCGTATGTGGAATTCACCTTCCCGCTGGCCGCGCAGTACTTCACCATCAATCCGTTCGCCAAGCGCGCCGGCGCGGCCGGGCGGGCCTATCTGCGCCAACAGGTGCGTGATCCCGAGGTACGCGACAAACTCACACCGCGGTATGCGGTGGGATGTAAACGGCCCGGCTTCCATAACAGCTACCTGGCCACCTTCAACCGGGACAATGTCCGATTGGTCACCGATCCGATCGACAAGATCACCGGATCCGGTGTCGCGACGACTGACGGGGAGAGCCACGACGTCGACGTGCTCATCCTCGCCACCGGCTTCAAGGTGATGGACGTGGATGCGCTGCCCTTCGAGATCGTGGGGTCAGGCGGACAATCACTCAGCGAGTTCTGGATGCAGCACCGGATGCAGGCCTACGAAGGAGTCAGCGTCCCCGGATTCGCCAACTTCTTCTCGGTGATGGGCCCGTACGGCTACGTCGGGTCGTCGTACTTCGCGCTGATCGAGGCCCAAACCCGGCATCTGGTGCGGTGTATCGCGCAGGCCGACCGTCGCGCGGCCCGCCGCGTCGAGGTCCGACAGGAGGCCAACGACCGGTATTTCGCGGAGATGATGCGCAAGCGTCACCGCCAGATCTTCTGGCAGGACAGTTGCAACCTGGCCAACAGCTACTACTTCGACCGCAACGGTGACGTGCCGCTGAGGCCCGCCACCACAGTCGAAGCCTACTGGCGCAGCAGGACTTTCGACCTCGACGACTACGCGTTCACCTCCTAGCTCGTCAGGCCTCGGCGCATGCCTTGATGGCGGCGAGGGTTTGCTCCATTCCGACTTCCAACTGTTCGGTGAAGGCCTGCTGCCCGCCGAGATGCGACTCGGTCAGTTCGAGCGACAGTTGCGATATCCCGTCGGGGGTTTCGCGCCGTTGCGTGAGCACCGTGGCACCGGCACCGTCAGCACTGATCGAGAACGACCAGATCGCATAGTTCTCGGTGATGCGGAACGCGATTTCTTTCTCTGGCTCGTACCGCACCACCTCTCCGTGCGTGATCCACTCAAGCTCACCCTGGTGGTTGAGGTTGGTGAACGTGGAACCGAGCCGGACGTCATCGTCGGGTTCGCGCAGCTTCACCGATATCACCTGCGGGCTCCACTGTGACATGCGCCGAATGTCACGGATGATGTCCCAGACCTCGGAAGGTGTTGTCTCGATGGCGATCTGGCGCTCCAGTAGCGCCTTGAAGCTGGCGGTCATTGCCCCTCCAATCTATACGACCGATCGGTCGCATATTCGTCAACGCCGACTGTACGCGACTCGGCCGCCCTACGTCCAGAGTGTGGCTACTGTGAACTGATGACCGTTTTGCCCGCGGCCGACGGGCGGAGAGCGCGTGGCGACGCCACCCGTCGGCTGGTCGCGCGGACCGCTGCAGACATCGCCACCACACACGGCCTGGACGGGATCACCGTGGGTGGCCTGTCCGCATCGACCGGGGTGAGCAAAAGCGGGATCCTCACGGTCTTCGACAACCGGGAGGCGATCCAGCTGGCCGCAGTAGCAGAAGCCCGCCGGGTCTACATCGACGTCGTCATCCGTCCGGCACTGAGCTGTCCGCCCGGAGCCGCGCGGCTCGATGCCCTTCTCGATTCCTGGTTGGCGTACCTGCGCGCCGAGGTGTTCCCGGGCGGTTGCTTCGTATCGGCGACATCGGTCGAGTTCGGGCATCGCACCGGGCCCGTGGCCGACGCGGTGCGAAACCTCAAGCGGGAGTGGCTGGAACTGCTGGAAAACGAGTTCTCCGTGGCGGGTTCACCCGATCCCGCCGAAGACGCCTTCCGAGTCGATGCCTACCTGTGTGCGGGCAACACACGTCGCGAGCTGTTCGGCACCGATGACGGACTCGAGCGTGCACGTGTACTTGCGGGCGGCGTCGTACGGCCCTACCGCCAGAATGACGCTTGACGTCGGCAACCTGGTTTCTGGTGACCGGCGACTTAGGATCTGACCATGGGTGCAGGATCCAACGATGAATCGGCGGCCGAGAAGTAGTCCTCGCGTACCGGTCGGCCGCAACTCTCGAACAAGGTGTACGAGGCCGAGTTATTCCGGCTGCAAACGGAATTCGTGAAATTGCAGGAGTGGGTCAAACACACCGGCGCTCGCGTCGTGGTGGTGTTCGAGGATCGCGACGCCGCAGGCAAGGGTGGCACCATCAAGCGGATCACCGAGTATCTCAGCCCGCGCGTCGCCCGGGTGGCCGCGCTGCCGGCACCCACCGAACCCGAGCGCGGCGAGTGGTACTTCCAGCGGTACATCGCACATCTGCCCGCCAAGGGTGAGATCGTGTTGTTCGACCGGTCTTGGTGACCACCACAACGTGGGGCGGCCTCAGGTGACGCTGCCAGAAGCTGGGCTTCAGCGCTTCCGACGGAGAAACGGGGTGCCTTCGAACGGGTTCCAGCTGGTGCTGCCCTGGGTGACGTGAAGGAAGTAGGCCCAGTTCGCGGTGCTGGAGTAGAGCACGCCGATCGCGACGCCGTAGGAGGCCGGCGGGATGGTGAAGTTCAGCACGAATTCGACGAGCCCGATGACGAAACTCAAGACGAACGACGCGGCGAACAGCGTGAGGCCCTTGCGCCACGGCCCCTTGATTGCGAAATAGATCGGACCGAAGAAAAACGCAGGACCGTTTGCCCCCAGCCGCATCCGCTGCCCGAACGAGAGCTGTCTGAACGCGGCCGTCGCCTCGGGCGAGGATGACGGCTGGCCATAACGGGAGAAAAAGTCGAATCGGCTGCGCCACTTTTCGGGAACCTCGAAAGCCGCGGGGGTCGGCGCGGGCGTGCCGTACGGGTTGTGCGCTTGGTACGGATTCTGTGGGTCGTACGAGTACTGGGGCGGCACGCTGTTGTCAGTCACCGCGCGATAGTAGCCGTCGAGCCATACCTGTGTTTGCTTGCGACTCCGTGGATCCGGTCACACCCGCACCCCGGGAAACACAACAGCCCCCGATCAGCGATCGGGGGCTGTTGGCAGAAATAGCTAGACCGAGGCCTTCAGGTCCTCGACCTTGTTGAGCTGTTCCCAGGGCAGTTCGATGTCGGTGCGCCCGAAGTGGCCGTAGGCGGCCGTCTGCGCGTAGATCGGCCGCAGCAGGTCCAGGTCGCGGATGATCGCGCCGGGGCGCAGATCGAACACGCTGCTGATGGCCTTCTCGATGCGAGCCGGGTCGACGGTCTCGGTGCCGAACGTCTCGACGAACAGGCCGACCGGGGCCGCCTTGCCGATGGCGTAGGCCACCTGGACCTCGACGCGCTCCGCCAGGCCGGCAGCGACGACGTTCTTGGCCACCCAACGCATCGCGTACGCGGCCGAACGGTCCACCTTTGACGGATCCTTGCCGGAGAAGGCGCCGCCGCCGTGGCGGGCCCAGCCGCCGTAGGTGTCGACGATGATCTTCCGGCCGGTCAGACCGGCGTCGCCCATCGGCCCGCCCAGCACGAACTTGCCGGTCGGGTTGACCAGCAGGCGGAAATCGGAGGTGTCCAGCGTCTCGTGGTTGAGATCGGCCAGCACGGTGTTGACGACCTTCTCCCGGATGTCCGGGGTCAGGGTGCCGTCGAGGTCGATGCCGTCGGCGTGCTGCGTCGACAGCACCACGGTGTCCAGCCGCACCGGGGTCTTGCCCTCGTACTGGATGGTGACCTGCGTCTTGCCGTCCGGGCGCAGGTAGTCGAGTACGCCGTTCTTGCGGACCTCGGTCAGCCTCCGCGAGAGCCGGTGGGCCAGCGCGATAGGCAGGGGCATCAGCTCGGGGGTATCGCCGATGGCGTACCCGAACATCAGGCCCTGGTCACCGGCGCCCTGGGCATCCAGCGGGTCGCCGGCTCCTTCGACGCGCGCCTCATGGGCGGTGTCCACGCCCTGGGCGATGTCCGGCGACTGCGCACCGATGGCGATGTTCACACCGCACGAGGCGCCGTCGAAGCCCTTGGTGGACGAGTCGTAACCGATCTCCAGGATGCGGTCACGCACGATCTTCGGGATGTCGGCGTAGGCGGAGGTGGTGACCTCGCCGGCGACGTGCACCTGGCCGGTGGTCACCAGCGTTTCCACCGCGACCCGAGACTTGGGGTCCTGCTCCAGCAGCGCGTCGAGCACCGAGTCGCTGATCGCATCACAGATCTTGTCGGGGTGCCCTTCGGTTACCGACTCACTGGTAAACAGGCGACCTTCGCTCACGGTCCGCTTCCTTCCTTGCCGATCTGAAAAAGTTTTCAGTCTCAAAACTACTTAGTTAGGCGAATAATATCTATGCCCTGTTGCACCCAAGCGCGTGGGACGCCATTGCGCAACCCTTATCCGCACATTGATGCGTACGTCGCGTCACCCGTCGAGCTTGCCCAGGAACGCCCCGATCGCGTCCACGATACGGGTGGCCATCAGCGTCTTCGAGCCGTGCTCGAGTGCAGCCTCGGCGCCGTCCGCGCTCAGCAACCAACCGTCGTTGTTGTCCACCTCGAACGCACGGTTCTCCCCCACGGCGTTCACCACCAGCAGATCGCATCCCTTGCGCTGGAGTTTGGCCCTGGCGTGGAACAGCACGTCACCGTTGGCGTCGCCGGTCTCGGCAGCGAAACCGACGATGGCGCGCATATTCGGCAACTGTCCCTCGCCACGGGCGCGCACTGCTCCGGCGAGCACGTCGTCGTTGCGGACGAGGTCGATGGAATTGGGCTCGGAGGCGCTGCCCTTTTTGATCTTGCTGGTGGCCACCTGTGCAGGCCGGAAGTCGGCAACAGCTGCGGCCATCACCAGAACATTGGCCTCGGGGGCGTACTTGGACACCGCGTCTCGCAATTGAGCGGCAGAACCGATGTGCACGACGTCGACGCCCGCCGGGTCGACCAGACCGGCGGTGTTACCCGCGACGAGCGTCACGTCGGCACCGCGCTGGGCCAGAACCCTGGCCACGGCATATCCCTGCTTGCCCGAGCTGCGGTTACCGATGAACCGCACCGGATCGATGGGCTCACGGGTCCCGCCGGCGGTCACCAGCGCCTTGACGCCGGCCAGGTCATAGGGCAGGGCGTCGCTCCGCTCCAGCAACAACTGGGCAAAGGTGGCGATCTCTTCGGCCTCGGGGAGCCGTCCTGCACCGCTGTCGGCCCCGGTGAGCCGGCCGGACGCCGGTTCGAGCACCACAGCGCCCCGACGGCGCAATGTGGTCACGTTGTCGACGGTGGCCGGGTGAAACCACATCTCGGTGTGCATCGCGGGCGCGAACAGCACCGGACATCGCGCCGTGAGCAGCGTGGCGGTCAAGAGGTCGTCGGCGCGGCCTGCCACGGCACGCGCCAGCAGGTCTGCGGTAGCGGGTGCGACGACGACGAGATCGGCCTCCTGGCCGATCCGGACGTGCGGGACCTCGTGCACGTCGGTGAACACACCGGTGTGCACGGGATTGCCCGAAAGGGCTTCGAAGGTGGCGGCGCCGACGAAGCGCAGAGCCGACTCGGTGGGCAGGACGCGTACCGAATGGCCCGCCTCGGTGAGTTGACGGACCAGGGTGCACGCCTTGTAGGCGGCAATGCCGCCGGCCACACCGACGACGATTCGCTTACCCGCGCTCACGTCTCCGGCCCTGGCCTGGCTACTCGCCGCCCTCGGTGTGCTCGAGCAGGTCCTCGTGGATCTCCCGCATCGCGATCGACAGCGGCTTCTCCTGCAGACCGGGCTCGACCAGAGGGCCGACATACTCAAGAATGCCGTCGCCGAGCTGGTTGTAGTAATCGTTGATCTGACGCGCCCGCTTGGCGGCATAGATCACCAGCGCGTACTTGCTCGACGCGCGGTCCAGCAACTCGTCGATGGGCGGGTTGGTGATGCCCAGCGGCGTGTCGTAGGCGCTGGCGGCGGACGAATCGATGTCGTCCGCAGCGGCCAGCTGCGCATCGGCGTGCGGGGTGCTCACGAAAAAGTCTCCTGGCGGTTGCGTGAATGCGGTTACTGAACAGCGTGCTGGTGGCTCGCGGATCCGATCGCGTCGGTCCCGGCACGATGAGTCATCGGCTGTCCACCAGCAAGGATACCAATTCAGCGCAGGCGGTATCCAACTGGCGGTTCACCACAACCTGGTCAAAGTCGGATTTCGCGGCCATTTCGGCCCGCGCCGTCTCCAATCGCCTGGCCATCACCTCAGGTGTCTCGGTGCCGCGGCCAGACAATCGGTTGACCAGTTCGTCCCAGCTCGGCGGCGCGAGGAACACCGATACCGCCTCGGGCATGGCCTTCTTGACGGCGCGCGCGCCGGCCAGATCGACCTCGATCAGCACCGGGCGCCCGGCCCGGGTGGCCTCGCGCACCGGCTGCGCCGGCGTTCCCGAGCGCTGCAGACCGCCGTGAATTTCAGCCCATTCGAGCAGCTCGCCGGCATCGATCAGCTGCTGAAACCGCTCTTTGGACACAAATGTGTAGTCGACTCCGTCGACCTCGCCCGGCCGCGGTGCCCTGGTCGTGACCGAGACGGAGAAATACAAGTCGGGTAGCCGCTCCCGCAGACAGCGGATCACGGTGGACTTCCCGACGGCGGAGGGACCGGACAACACGACGACCGGAGCCGTCGATGTGTGTTGCCCGGCCCCTCTACCAGCGCTCAATGCGGGCGTCTCTACTGGTCGAACTTCTCCAGGAGGGCCTTGCGCTGACGATCACCGAGGCCGCGCAGACGGCGGGTCGGGGCGATCTCCAGCTCGGTCATGATTTCCTGCGCCTTGACCTTGCCGACCTTGGGCAGGGCCTCCAGCAGTGCGGAGACCTTCATCTTGCCCAAGACCTCATCGGTCTCGGCGTCGGTGAGCACCTGCTTGAGGTTGGTGCCGCCACGCTTGAGTCGATCCTTGAGCTCGGCTCGCGCTCGACGTGCGGCAGCAGCCTTCTCCAACGCTGCCGCGCGCTGTTCGTCGGTCAACTGGGGAAGGGCCACGGTTTCCTCCGTCTCCTGGCGATTTCTCTTCGGCCATCACTTGTTTTGTACGGCTGGAGTGCAAACCAGCCAGCGACGACGACCGTACCCACGCAGGCTGACGAACGCTAACCCCACCCCCTGGTTACGGCGCTAAAAGCCCAGCGTGTAGTGCGCTCCGCCGGCCGCCGGTTTTTCGCCGAAATCGCGGCCCAGCATCGATCCAGGCGGCCTCTGAGGCCGGATATTCCTGCAAGTCAATGGTTTTCGAGGACCCGCCAGCTAAGTCCGAAGATGCCCCACCCCCGCGGCAGCGCCCCCAAAACCTGGGATTACCGGCGGGTAAAAAAAGTTTTCGCTGGTCACGGCGTGTCGGGCGTGTCGGAACAGGTGACGCGCACGTCAAACGACGGCATATGCACCCGACGCCTAACCCCCGCCCAGTTGCCGCATAGCGATTACACAGCTGAGCTAAATAGCCTCCGATGATCGGGTATCTGACGCCCGTGAAGGGAAGCTGGACATGAACATCAAGCGTCTGACCTGCGCTTCTACCCTGGCGGTGGTCCTCGGAGCCGCCACCCTGAGCGCCGGGGCCGGGCTCGCGGCGGCCCAACCCGGGCCATCGTGCAACTTCGGCAACTGCCAGGGCCCGGGAGGACCGGGAGGACCGGGCGGTCCGGGTGGCCCCGGTGGGCCCGATCATCCTGGCGGTCCGGGTGGCCCCGGCGGACCAGATCGACCGGGAGGCCCCGGCGGACCGGGCGACCACGGCGGACCCGGCTGGCAAGGCGACCACGGTGGTCCCGGCGACCGCGGACCCGGCGACCGCGGACCCGGCGACCGCGGACCCGGAGGGCCCGGAGGGCCGGGCGACCACGGCGGACCAGATGACCGCGGCGGGCACTGGGGCCCGCCACCCCCAGATCTGTCCTGGCGTGGGATGGACCAGGGCCGGTTCGACCACCAGCCGTTCAACTACAACGGCAGGTGGGTGACACCGCTGTTCAATCCGGACTTCAACGGATGGGGCTTCTGGTTCTTCGGAATCTGGATCCCACTGTGACCCGGTGCGCCGCATCGCATCTGGCAACGCACTGACCAAACTGGTTGTATCCGAGCAATTCTCGTCGGGAAGATACGGTCACCCAGTCGGGCTGGCCGAGCAGCGCTGAAGAAAGGCGGGTCGCCACCGTGGCGGCCCGCCTTTTTCCGTCTCTTCGATGCCTTGCAAGCCCATACGATATGACCGTGATCCGATCGACGAGCGCGGTACTCATCCTGCTGTTGATCGGATTGACAGCGAACGTCGCAGCCCCGGCCTGGGCATGTGGGTGCGGCGCGTACATCCCCGACCGCGCCGGCGCCAGCGTCGCCGACGAGCGCGCACTCGTCGCGTGGGACGGTGTCACCGAGGACATCCTGATGTCGTTCAACGTGCGAGGCGGCTCGTCGAAGGCTGCCTGGATCATGCCGGTGCCGTCAGAGGCCGAAGTCACGCTCGGCGAACCGGCCGTGTTCAGTGCATTGGCCGCATTGTCGGCACCGCGTATCGAGTACCGCGACTCCTGGTGGCCGACGTTCGGTTGGTTGTCGGGGATGTTCTCCCAGCGTGGAGACGGCCTTGTCAGCGCCGCCGCTCCCGACGGGGTCACGGTGCGCAGCCAGCAGCGACTCGGGCCGTTCAATGTCACCCGGCTGGCCTCTGACGATCCCCACGCATTGGCCTCGTGGTTGTCGCAGAAGGGTTTTCAGCAGCCGCCGAGCCTGGCCGACGACCTCACGCCCTACATCGCCGATGGTTGGGAGATCGTGGCCATTCAACTGTTTCCCGACGCGGCCGGCCAGACTCTGACCGGGAATCTGCAGCCATTGCGGTTGTCGTTCGCCTCCGACACCGTGATCTACCCGATGCGCCTGTCCCGCGCGGCCAAACTCCCGCTGGCCGTCGACCTGTATGTGCTGGCCAACCACCGCATGGATCCGACCGCATTCCCGGTCTCCGGACGAGAGCCCGAGCTGCGGTTCGCCGGACGCATATCGAGCGGGATCCGCGAGCTCGATACGTTCCTCGAAGCGGGGAACTACCTGACCCGGTGGACCGACACGATCGACTCCCCCGCATCGATCGACGGCGATTACGGCTTTGCGCCTGCGGCTTCCGACACCGATTACCAGGAAGTTATCTACCGCGAACGGGATCGCGGGGATCTCACCGGCCTGGCCCTGTTGGCAGCCGCCGCCATCGGTGCCGTGTTCGTCATCGTTCGGACGCTCAGGGTCCGCGGCCGCCGTCAGGCGAGGTAGGCGACCTCGTCACGCAGGCGCTCGGCGGCCGCGCGCACATCGGCCACCGCGGGGCCGGCCCGGAGTACCTCGCGGGACACCGCTGGCAGGACCAGTCGGGCCCCGCCGAGCCCACCCAGCGCGTCGGCACGCCCGCCCTGAGCGCCCACACCGGGCACCAACACCGGCCCGCCCAGCGCACTCAGATCGGGCAGATCCGTCACGGTCGCCCCGACCACCACACCGACCGATCCGGTGGAGTGCGCAGCGATCCGATTCACCTCAGCGACGGAATCGACGATGGACTGAGCCACGGTGCGTGACCCGGCCATCGCGCGCTGCACGCTCGCCCCCTCCGGATTGGAGGTGGCGGCCAGCACGAAAACCCCACGACCATTGGCCGCGGCGGTGTCCAACAGCGGCTGCAGCGAACCGAACCCCAGGTACGGGGAAGCCGTCACCGCATCCGCGGCCAGTGGCGAATCACCGGCCCAGGCCGCCGCATAGGCAGCCATGGTCGAGCCGATGTCCCCGCGCTTGGCATCGGCCAGCACCAGCACCCCGGACTCGCGCAGCGCACCCATGGTGCGTTCGAGCACCGCGAAACCCGCTGAGCCGTAGGCCTCGAAGAACGCCACCTGGGGCTTCACCATCGCGAAACCGGCGAACGCCGTCACACAGATGTCGCTGAACGCGGCCAGGCCGTCGGCGTCGGTGGACAGGCCCCACGCCCGCAGCAGTTCGGGATGAGGGTCGATACCGGGGCACAGCGGCCCCCGCTCCGACACCGCGGCGGCCAGCCGTTGCCCGAAAGCGTCCATGATCAGCGCGATTCCAACTCGCTGTGCAGTTCCTGCAGCGACATCACGCCGATGTCCCCGCGGATGGCCGCCTCGATGCCCTGCACCGCGGCGGAGGCACCCTGCACCGTCGTCACACACGGGATGTTCATCGACACTGCGGCCGAACGGATCTCGTAACCGTCGACGCGCGGCCCGGAATTTCCGTACGGCGTGTTGATCACCATGTCGACCTCGCCGGCCTTGATGGCGTCGACCGAGGACGGCAGATCGCGGCTTCCACTGGGCTGTTCCGAGTGCTTGCGCACCTCATCGCACGGAATGCCGTTACGGCGCAGCATCTCTGCGGTGCCCTCGGTGGCCAGCACCCGGAACCCGAGATCAGCAAGCCGCTTGACCGGGAACACCAGTGAACGCTTGTCGCGGTTGGCCACCGACACGAAGACGGTGCCCGAGGTCGGCAGCGACCCGTAGGCGGCGGTCTGACTCTTGGCGAAGGCGGTGCCGAAGTCATGGTCGATGCCCATCACCTCACCCGTCGACTTCATCTCCGGTCCCAGCAGCGAGTCCACCTGGGCACCATCGGCCCGGCGGAACCGGTGGAACGGCAGCACTGCTTCCTTGACCGCCACCGGAGCGTTGCGGGCAATGGCGGCCCCGTCACCGGTCTTGTTCAGCAGGCCCTCCGCGCGCAACTCGGCGATGGTGGCACCCAACATCACCCGGGCACAGGCCTTCGCCAGCGGCACCGCGGTGGCCTTCGAGACGAACGGCACGGTACGGCTGGCGCGGGGGTTGGCCTCCAGGACGTAGAGCACGTCGTCCTTGAGCGCGTACTGCACGTTGAGCAGTCCCACCACGCCGATGCCGTGGGCGATGGCCTCCGTCGCGCGGCGCACCGCTTCGATGTCACTGCGGCCCAAGGTGACCGGGGGCAGCGCGCATGCCGAGTCACCGGAGTGGATGCCGGCCTCCTCGATGTGCTCCATGATGCCGCCGATGTACACCTCGTTGCCGTCGCACAGCGCGTCGACGTCGATCTCGATCGCGTCTTCGAGGAACCGGTCGACCAGCACCGGGTGTTCCGGGGAGAGCTGGGTGGCGCGGGCGATGTAGCCCTCAAGCGTTGCCTCGTCGTAGACGATCTCCATCCCGCGCCCGCCCAGCACGTAGGAGGGACGCACCAGCACGGGGTAGCCGATATCGGAGGCGATCCGCCGGGCCTGCTCGAAGCTGGTGGCGGTGCCGAACCGCGGGGCCGGTAGACCGGCGTTGACCAGAACTTCGCCGAAAAGCCCACGGTCCTCGGCCAGGTCGATGGCCTCGGGCCCGGTGCCCACGATCGGAACCCCGGCGTCTTCGAGACGCTTGGCCAGACCGAGCGGCGTCTGACCGCCGAGCTGCACGATGACGCCGACGACACCGGGACCGGTCCCGTCCTCGCCCTTGCCCGAGGCGTCCTCTGCGTAATAGACCTCCAGCACGTCCTCGAAGGTGAGCGGCTCGAAGTACAACCGGTCGGCGGTGTCGTAGTCGGTGGACACCGTCTCGGGGTTGCAGTTGACCATCACGGTTTCGAAGCCGACCGCACTCAACGTGGTCGCGGCATGCACACAGCTGTAGTCGAACTCGATGCCCTGACCGATGCGGTTCGGGCCCGATCCCAGGATCAGCACCTTGGGCTTCTCGGTCTGCGGGGCCACCTCGCTCTCGGCGGCGGGGTCGAGCTCGTAGCTGCTGTAGTGGTACGGCGTCTTGGCGTCGAACTCGGCCGCGCAGGTGTCGACGGTCTTGTACACCGGATGGATGCCGAGCCTGCGGCGCAGCGCGCGCACCCCGGACTCACCGGCAAGTTCCGGCCGCAGAGCGGCGATCTGGCGGTCCGACAGGCCGCTGTGCTTGGCCCGCCGCAGCAGTTCGGAGTCGAGCACCGGCGCTTCCAGCAGTTCGACGCGCAGCGCGACCAGTCCCGCGATCTGCTCGATGAACCACGGGTCGACGCCGGACGCCTCGGCCACCTGCTCGACGCTGGCGCCCAGGCGCAGTGCGTGTTCGATGTCGTAGAGCCTGCCGTCCACGGCGGTGCGCAGGCCGGTCAGCAGCTGCTCGACCGTCAGGTCGGGGTCCGGCCCGGTCCAGAAGCCGGCCCGGCTGGTCTCCAGCGACCGCATCACCTTTCCGAGGGCCTCGATGAAGTTGCGGCCCAACGACATCGCCTCGCCGACCGACTTCATCGTGGTGGTCAGCGTGGCGTCAGCCCCGGGGAACTTCTCGAACGCGAACCGCGGCGCCTTGACCACGACGTAGTCCAGCGTGGGCTCGAAGCAGGCCGGGGTTTCCTTGGTGATGTCGTTGACGATCTCGTCGAGCGTGTAGCCGATGGCCAGCTTCGCCGCGATCTTGGCGATCGGGAACCCGGTGGCCTTCGAAGCCAGAGCCGAGGACCGCGAGACGCGCGGGTTCATCTCGATGACGATGAGCCGTCCGTCTTCCGGGTTGATCGCGAACTGGATGTTGCAGCCGCCGGTGTCGACGCCGACCTCACGCAAGATGTCGATGCCCACGTCGCGCATCTTCTGGTACTCGCGGTCGGTCAGCGTCATCGCCGGGGCAACGGTCACCGAGTCCCCGGTATGCACGCCCATCGGGTCGAAGTTCTCGATCGAGCACACCACCACGACGTTGTCGCGGTGGTCACGCATCAGCTCGAGCTCGAATTCCTTCCAGCCGTAGATGGATTCCTCGATCAGCACGTTCGCCGTCGGTGAGGCGGACAACCCGTCACCGGCCATCCGCTCGACGTCCTCGGCCGAGTACGCCATGCCGGATCCGAGGCCGCCCATGGTGAAGCTGGGCCGGACCACGACGGGCAGCCCCAGATCGGCTACGGTCTCGCGGACCTCGTCCATCGTGAAACAGACACGGCTGCGCGCAGATTCACCGCCCACCTTGGCGACGATGTCCTTGAACTTCTGCCGGTCCTCACCGCGCTGGATGGCCTCGAAATCGGCGCCGATCATCTCGACGCCGTACTTTTCGAGGACGCCGTTGTCGTGCAGGGCCACCGCGGTGTTCAGCGCGGTCTGCCCGCCGAGGGTGGCCAGGACGGCGTCGATCTTGTTGCCGCGCTCGGCCTGCTGGACGATGACCTTTTCGACGAACTCCCAGGTGATCGGCTCGACATAGGTGTTGTCGGCGTACTCGGGGTCGGTCATAATCGTCGCCGGGTTCGAGTTGACCAGGCTGACCTGGATCCCTTCGGAGCGCAGCACGCGACAGGCCTGGGTACCCGAGTAGTCGAATTCACAGGCCTGGCCGATGACGATCGGGCCGGACCCGATCACCAGCACGTGGTTGAGGTCAGAGCGACGTGGCATTTACTTCTCTCCTGCCATCAGGTCTACGAACTGGTCGAACAGGTACTCGGCGTCGTGCGGGCCGGCCGCGGCCTCGGGGTGGTACTGCACCGAGAACGCCCGGCCATCGGCCAGCCGGATGCCTTCGACCACACCATCGTTGGCGCAGGTGTGGCTGACCTCGGCGGCGCCGAACGGGGTATCGAACTTCTCCCCCGCCTCGCCCTCAAGAGCGAACCCGTGGTTCTGGGCGGTGATCGCCACCCGCCCGGTGATGTGGTCGATGACCGGGATGTTGATGCCGCGGTGGCCGAACACCATCTTGTAGGTGGACCGGCCCAGAGCGCGGCCCAGGATCTGGTTACCGAAGCAGATGCCGAACAACGGGATTCCCGCACCCAGAACCTCGCGGGTCACCGCGACGATGTGATCGGCGGTGGCCGGATCGCCGGGGCCGTTGGACAGGAACACCCCGTCCGGTTTGAGATCGGCGATCTGGTCGAAGCTCACCGATGACGGCAGCACGTGGCTGCGGATCCCGCGCCGAGCGAAGTTGCGCGGAGTGTTGGTCTTGATACCCAGGTCGACTGCCGCAACCGTAAACCGGTGGTCGCCTTCTGGTTCCACAACGTAGGAACTCTGCGTGCTGACCTGCCCCGCCAGATCCGCGCCCAGCATCGAGGGCTGGTCCAGTACACGGGCCACCAGTTCGTCGGTTCCCGCCAAGGCATCCCCGGAGAACACCCCGGCCTTCATCGAACCGCGGGTCCGCAGGTGGCGCACCACTGCCCGGGTGTCGATCCCGGCGATACCGACGATGCCCTGACGGACCAACTCCTCGTCGAGGGTTCCGCTGGCACGCCAGTTCGACGCCCGCGGGGAGGGGTCACGCACCGCGTAACCGGCCACCCAGATCTTGTCGTCGCGGCTTTCACCATCTTCGGTGTTCCACCCGGTGTTGCCGATCTGCGGTGCGGTGGCGACCACGATCTGACCGTGGTAGCTGGGATCGGTGAGGGTCTCCTGGTAGCCCGACATGCCGGTGGAGAACACCGCCTCGCCGAGGGTCTGTCCGACCGCACCGAACGTCGTACCGGTGAAGACGCGCCCGTCTTCGAGTACCAGGACCGCGGTGCCAGATTGGCGGCTCGTCGCCGTATTCCGTGTAATGCTCGTCATTCGTCTTCCTCCAGCCAGCGGTCGTACTCTGCGCGATTGTCGGCGCGGAACCCGGTGTCGATCTCGGTGCCCGAGGGCAGCCTCCACCTGATGGCCAGGATTCCGTCGTAAGTCAGTGCCTTGCCTGCGATTCCACGCTCGGTTCTGATCGCGGTGACAGACTCGGCGGGAATCCAGACCGGACCGGCCCCGCTGCGCTGCAACATGATTCCCTCGGGGTAGCGGGTCAGCACGGCTTTGGCCCGGAAGCCCAGGCTGCCGGCGGCCACCTTGTCGTTCCAGTGCGGCACCACGGTGCTGCCCACGTACATGCCCTTCATGGGCGGGATGATCGATGCGCTGACGGTGTCGGGCAGCGGCGGCAGGGTGCCGATCAGTTCGGCCTGGCGCTGCGCGCGATGCAGCCAGCCGCGCATCATCTGGCGGATCAGGAAAGCGATCAGCACGGCCAGCAGCGCGGCCAGGATCAGCGATGCGATCAGCGTGGGAGTGTTCACCGCAAACACTTCCCGTGCAGCGCAGTGATCTTGCCCCGCAACAGCGTGGCGGTCACGGTCGCGGGCAGCGTCATCGATTCGAAGGGCGTGTTGTCCGACCGGCTGGCCAGCTCGTCTCCTTCGACCGTCCAGGTCGCGTCGGGATCGATGACGGTGAGGTTGGCGGGCTCGCCCACCTCCAGCGGCCGGCCTTGATCCGGCAGACCGACGATGGCTGCCGGGGCCTCGCTCATCACCTTGGCCACCCCGCGCCAGGTCAGCAGGCCGGGACGCACCATGGTCTCGGCCACCACCGACAGCGCGGTCTGCAGGCCGAGCATGCCCGGACGGGCGACCGAGAATTCGCAGCACTTCTCGTGCTCGGCATGCGGAGCGTGATCGGTGGCCACGCAGTCGATGACCCCGTCTGCCAACGCCTGCCGCAGCGCAACGGCATCAGTCGCTTCGCGCAGCGGCGGGTTGACCCGGTTGCGTCCGTCGTAGCCGGCCAGCCTGCCGTCGTCGAGCAGCAGGTGGTGCGGCGTGACCTCGGCGGTAATCGAAATGCCTTGCGCCTTGGCCCACTTCAGCAGTTCCACGGTGCCCGCGGTGGAGGCGTGGCAGATGTGTACCCGGGCGCCGGCATCGCGGGCCAGGATCGCGTCGCGGGCCACGATCGACTCCTCGGCCGAGCGCGGCCAGCCCGCCAGCCCCAATTTGGCCGCGTTGGGTCCTTCGTGGGCGACCGCGCCGACAGTCAGCCGCGGCTCTTCGGCGTGCTGGGCGATGAGCACACCCAGGCCGGTGGCGTACTCGAGGGCCCGCCGCATCACCAGCGGATCATCGACGCACAGACCGTCGTCGGAGAACATCCGTACCTGACCGACGCTGTCGGCCATCAGGCCCATCTCCGTGAGCTGCTTGCCCTTCAGGCCGACGGTGACTGCACCCACCGGGTGCACGTCCACCAGGCCCACCTGCTGGCCGCGGTTCCACACGTGGTCGGTGACCACCGCGGAATCGGCGACCGGATCGGTGTTGGCCATCGCGAACACCGCGGTGTAGCCACCGAGAGCCGCTGCAGCCGAACCGGTTTCGATGTCCTCGGCGTATTCGCGGCCCGGCTCACGCAGGTGGGTGTGCAGGTCGACGAAGCCCGGCAGGAGCACCTGGCCGGCGGCCTCGATCACCTCGGCGCCCTTGGGAGCCTTGAGTGCAGAACCGATCTTGGCGATCTGGCCGTCCGAGATCAGTACGTCGAGTTGATCGCCTTCGCCGTAGAGGCGTGCCCCACGAATGAGTACCTGCTGCGTCATACGCTGATCGCCTCCCGATCGGCACCCACCAGCAGATGGAACAGCACCGCCATCCGCACGTGGACCCCATTTGAAACCTGTTGCAGAACAGCCGATTGCGAGGAATCGGCAACCGGGAACGCGATCTCCATGCCGCGCACCATCGGTCCCGGGTGCAGCACCACGGCGTTACCGGGCAGCATGGCCTGACGCTTCTCGGACAATCCGTAGCGCACCGAGTACTCACGGGCCGAAGGGAAGAACGCACCGTTCATCCGCTCGGCCTGCACGCGCAGCATCAACACCGCGTCGGCGGCGGGCAACTCGGCATCCAGGTCGTGCGACACCGTGACCGGCCACCCGGACACCCCGACCGGCAACAGCGTCGGGGGCGCCACCAGCACCACCTCGGCGCCCAGGGTGGCGAGCAGGGACACGTTCGAACGGGCGACGCGGCTGTGCAGCACATCGCCGACGATGACCACGCGCTTGCCCTCGATGGAGCCGAGACGCTGGCGGATGGTCAGCGCGTCGAGCAGGGCCTGGGTCGGGTGCTCATGGGTTCCGTCACCGGCATTGATCACACTGGGACCGCCGGTCTCCTCGGCCGTCCATTCGGCGAGCTGTTGTGCGGCGCCCGAGTGAGGATGGCGGATGATCAGGGCGTCGGCGCCGGCGGCACGCAGGGTCAGTGCGGTATCGCGAAGCGACTCCCCCTTGGCCACCGAGGATCCCGATGAGCTGACGTTGATCACGTCGGCGCTCATCCACTTGCCCGCGACCTCGAACGACACCCGGGTCCGGGTGGAGTTCTCGTAGAACATGGTGATGACGGTGCGTCCGCGCAGCGTGGGCAGCTTCTTGATCTCGCGGCCCAGCAGTGCCTCGCGGAACCGGTCGGCGTCGTCGAGGATCGCCGTCGCGTCATCCCGGCTCAGATCCGCTGCCGACAGAAGATGACGTGTCGTCATAGCGGTCGATTCCTCACGCAAGCGTTCGTCATTTCGAAATCACTACCCCATCACGGTCGTCATCCTCGGACAGCAGCACATGGACGCTCTCGGTGCGCGAGGTCGGCACGTTCTTGCCGACGTAATCGGCGCGGACCGGCAGTTCCCGGTGACCGCGGTCGACGAGCACCGCCAGTTGCACCACCCGGGGGCGACCGATGTCACGCAGGGCATCCAGCGCCGAGCGCACCGAGCGCCCCGAGTACAGCACGTCGTCGACGAGGATCACGACCGCGTCGTCGATGCCGCCGGGCGGGATCGACGTGGCGGCCAGTGGTCGCGGCGGCTTGAAGTTGAGGTCGTCTCGGTAGAGCGTGATGTCCAGCGCACCGACGGGCAACGCCACATCGGCGAACTCGTTGATCTTGGCGGCCAACCGCCTGGCGAGGGTCACACCGCGCGTGGGGATGCCGAGGAGAACGACCCGTTCGCGTTCGGCGGGATCGTCGAGGGCGGTCTTCTCGATGATCTGATGGGCGATCCGGGAAACGGTGCGGCCGACGTCCGCCGCAGACAACAATTCCCGGTCGGTACCTGAAGAGCCCATGAGGTGACTCTGACCTCCTTCTCCGCCTCTCGGGACGGATCGTTAAAGGACGTCGAACTGCCAGGCAGCTTAGCAGGCCGCAAACCTCCGACCGGCCACGGTCACCTCGCAGTGTCACTCATCACGGCGTCCAGTTCGGTTCCCTTCGTCTCGGGCAGCAACAGCGTCGAGACGATGCTGACGACGACGAATACCGCCATCATCGCCCCAACAGCCCAGCTACCAAGCGTGGCCACCAGAGCACCGGCGACCAACGGCGGTATCGCTCCGCCCACGATGCCGGCCAGATTGAACGACAGGCCGGCGCCGGTGTAGCGGTATCGGGTGGCGAAGATCTCAGGCAGGAAGGATCCGATCGGCCCGTAGGACAGGCCGAAGATGCAGAAGATGCCGGCGATCGCCACCGCGAAACCCACCGGTGAACCGGAGTCGATGAGCGGCATCACCATGAACGCCCATGGCAGGGCCAGGCCGAAGCCGGCAAGGATGACGCGCCTCCGGCCGTACCGGTCGCACAGCACCGCCGAGATCGCCGAGAAGACCATCAGCGCGACGCCGGCCAGCACGCCGACACCGAGGATGAGGCTGCGCGGATGCCCGATAGGTGTGCTGGCGTAGCTCATCAGGTAGGTGCCACCGAGGAAGCTCATGGTGAAGATCCCGACCATGCACCCCGCGGCGAGCGCCACCTGCCGGGTCTGGGTCCGGAACAGTTCGCTCAGCGGCGCCTTGGGCACACCCCCGGTCACCTGCTCCCGGGCGAAGACCGGCGTCTCGTCGATGCTCAGCCGCACGTAGAGCGCCACGATCAGCAGTACAGCGCTGAACAAGAAGGGCAACCGCCAGCCCCAGTCCAGAAAGACCGCGCTCTTCTCGCCGATGGTCAGGCTCACGATGAAGACCACCAGATTGCTCACCGCGAGCCCGGCGCCGGCGCCGAGCTGGGTGAACATCCCGTACATGCCACGCTTCCCGACGGGCGCGTACTCGGCGCTCAGCAGCGCCGACCCGGCCCATTCGCCACCCACGGCGAATCCCTGGAGCAGTCGCAGGGCCAGGAGGATGATCGGGGCGGCGACGCCGATGGTCGCGGAGCTGGGCACCAGCCCGACGCACACCGTCGACAACCCCATGATCAACAGCGTGGCGATCAGAGTCTTCTTGCGGCCCAACCGATCTCCGAAATGCCCGAACACTGCCGCACCGATGGGGCGGGACAGAAATGCGACCGCGAACGTGCCGAGTGACGAGATGGTCGCCATCGTGGGGCTCATGTTCGGGAAGAACACGTGGGGAAAGATCAGCGCTGCGGCGGTGCCGTAGATGTAGAAGTCGTAGAACTCGATCGCCGTGCCGATGAAGCTGGCGAACGCCACCCGCTTCATGGGGTGGGCCTCCGGGGTCGCGGCGGAACTCGGTTCGCCGTCGATCTGGTCCTGCTGGGTCATCTGCCTCTTCTCACGCCACGAACTTCGCCCGAGAAGTATCACCCAGCAGTTGGGTCAGACCATCTCGAATCCGTGATAACCCGCCACGGCCACGCCGTCACCGATCTGCTTGTAGACGCCGACACCGGCGACGAACGGCAGGAACACCCGTCGCTTACCGGGGACGTTGGCACCCATGTACCAGGACGCGGCGTGCGGCAGCAGCGTCAGGTCGGCGGTGTCGTTGGTGATGTTCACCCAGTTGTCCTCGGCCTCGATGTCGGCTTCCATCCGGTTCAGCCCGTGCTCGCGCAGGTGCACCAGTGCCGCACTGATCCACTCGACGTGGTACTCGATCGAGGTGAGCATGTTGGACAGCACCGAGGGACTCTGCGGCCCGGTGACTGTGAACAGGTTCGGGAATCCCGCCGACATCAAGCCGAGATACGTCCGCGGGCCCGCGGCCCATTTCTCCCGCAGCGTGCGGGTGGCGCCGGTCTTGTCGACGGCCCGGATGTCGATGGCGTTCAGCGCGCCAGTCATGGCATCGAATCCGGTGGCCAGCACGATCACGTCGAACTCGTGCTCGGTGTCACCGGCGAGGATCCCGCGTGCCGTGATCCGGTGCAGCGGTTCGTCGTTGAGGTCGATGAGCTCCACGTTGTCCTGGTTGTAGACCTCGTAGTAACCAGTGTCGACGCACATCCGCTTGGCCGCGATCGGATAACTGCGCGGCGTCAGCTTCTCGGCCAGCCGTGGGTCGGTGACCTTCTGACGAATTCGCTCGCGCACATACTCGGCGGCAGTCTCGTTGGCGACCGGATCCAACAGCAGGTCGTAGAACGACTGCTGGAAACACAGGCCGCCGTCATCCCAGCGCCGGTCGAGCTCGGCACGGGTGGTGACGGTGTCGAGATCGCCGAAGAACGGGGGCAGCGCCGCACCGTCGCCGCACTGGGCGCCGCCCCGAGACAGGCGGCTGACGTCGCGAAACTGCGGGTAACGCTGTTTGACGTCGGCGAGCTCGTCGGCGATCAGACGGTTCTGGGCCGGGACGGCGTACGGGGGCGTGCGCTGAAACACGGTCAGTGCGCCCACCACCGGTGCGATCGCGGTGATCGTCTGAACGCCAGAGGAACCGGTGCCGACGACGGCGACCCGTTTGCCTTCCAAGTCCGCGCCGTCAGCGGGCCAGTCCCAGGTCCAGAGGACGTCTCCGGCGAAATCGTCCAGGCCGTCGAACGACGGCACCAACGGTTTGGACAGGCATCCGGTCGCCGCGATCACGAACTTCGCGGTGACGCAGTCGCCAGATTCGCTAGTGACGGTCCACTCGTTTGTGGTGTCGTCGAAAGCCATTGCGACAACCCTGGTATCGAAGGTGATGTCGCGGCGGAGGTCGAAGCGGTCGGCGACATGCTTGGCGTAGGCGAGCAGTTCGGGCTGGGCGGCGTAGCGCTCGGTCCAGTTCCACGACTGCTGCAACTGCGGGTCGAACGAGTACGAGTATTCGATCGATTCGATGTCGCAGCGGGCCCCGGGATACCGGTTCCAGTACCAGGTGCCACCCACCTCCGGTCCGGCCTCGAGGACGCGTGCGTCGAATCCGAGCTCACGCAACTTGTAGAGCTGGTAGAGGCCGGCGAATCCGGCACCGATGATGATCACGTCGTGATCGGCCACCACTCACACCGCCTTTCGGTCGGACCGATACGTGTCGAGGAACGAACTGATGTTGTTGGCGACCAACGACATTCCGGTCTGGTAACCGGGCAGGACGTTCGCCATTTGGAAATAGCCGTGCATCTCGCCGGCCGCCTCCTCCAACGTCACACGCACCCCGGCGTCGGCGAGCGCGGCGGCGTAAGCGACGCCCTCGTCGTGCAGCGGGTCGTACTCGGCGACATAGACGAAAGCGGGCGGGAGACCGGCGAGGCTGGGCGCCCGCAACGGTGAGGCGTCCGGGTTCGTGCGCCGGGCCGGGTCGGGAAGGTAGTGCTCCCAGAACCAGATCATGGTGTCCCGGCCGAGCATCAGCTGATTCTCGGGCGCGATGTACGACGGCCGGTCGAAGTCGCAGTCGGTAACCGGATAGACCAGTACCTGGTAGTCGATCCGGGGCCCCTGCCGGTCGCGGGCCCACCGCGTCATCACCGCGGCGATGTTTCCTCCGGCGCTGTCGCCGGCCACGATCAACGGCGCACCGACGGGTACGTACTCCGCTGCATGGGCTGCGGCCCAGCACAATCCGATCCAACTGTCTTCCAGCGCGGCGGGAAACGGATGCTCGGGCGCCTTGCGGTAGTTCACCAGCACCACGGTGGAGTTGGTCAGGTTCGCCAGGTGCCGGCCGACGTGGTCGTACTGCAGATCGATGTCGCCGGTCACCCAACCGCCGCCGTGGAAATACACGATGACCGAACGGGATTCACCGCGGGGAACGAGAACACGGACCCGGAATTTCCCGCCGTCCTCACCCTCGAGCTTCAGGTTGTGCACCGCGGCCACGTCCGGACCGCGCCCGCTCATGCCCGCGAAGATCGGTCCGGCCATCCGCGCCATCGCCGGCGTGCCGTCGTGCATCGGTGGGTCGCGGGTCTCGGCAAGTTGCGCCAACAGTGCCTGGGTCACCGGTTCCAGCGGCATCAGATCACCGCTGGATCGACTTGATCTCGAGGAATTCCTCGAGCCCGTACCGACCCGCCTCACGCCCGTTGCCGGACTGCTTGTATCCGCCGAAGGGCGCGTTGGCGTTGAAGGCGCCGGCATTGATCTGCACCTGGCCGGCCCGGATCCGGCGTGCGATGCTCTCGGCACGCTCGGACGAGGCGGACCAGACCGCACCGGCCAGTCCGTAGTCCGTTGCGTTGGCGATCCGTACCGCGTCGTCCTCCGAGTCGTATGCCTCGATCGCGAGAACCGGGCCGAAGACCTCCTCCCGGTGGATCGTCATGTCCTCGGTGACGTCGGAGAACACCGTCGGCAGTACGAAGGCACCCGGGCCGTCGGATGCGGTGTCGCCGCCGGTGACCAGACGCGCCCCTTCGCTGATCGCCGTCCGGATGTGGCCGATCACCCGCTCCTGCTGCGTTCGGGACGACAGCGGGCCCAGGGCGGTCCCTTCGTCGCTCGGGTCGCCGACCGGCAGGGCGTCGGCAGTCGCCTTCGCAAGTGCCTCCACCTCGGCCAGTCTGTCGCGCGGGACGATCATGCGGGTCAGCGCCGAGCAGGTCTGCCCGGAGTTGAGCATCATCGTCTTGACCGATGCGGGCACCACCGATTCCAGGTCGGCGTCGTCGAGAATGATGTTGGGGCTCTTGCCACCGAGTTCCAGCGAGACGCGCTTGACGGTGCGGGCGGCGACTTCCTGCACGCGCCGGCCGGCCCGGGTGGATCCGGTGAAGCTGACGATATCGACGTCGTCATGCCCGGCGATCGCCTCACCGATATCCGCCCCGGTGCCGAACACCAGGTTGAACACGCCTGGGGGCAGACCGATCTCGTCGATGATCTCGGTCAGCGCGAGCGCGCACAGCGGCGTTACCTCGCTGGGTTTGACGACGACGGTGTTTCCCGCGGCCAATCCGTAGGCGACCTTCAGGGCGATCTGATGCAGGGGGTAGTTCCAAGGCGTGATGGCGCCCAGCACGCCGAACGGTTCCCGCACGATCGTCGATCCGCGGTATTCGTTCTCGAACTCGTACTCGCGCACGATGTTGGCGGCCTCGGCGAAACTGTTGAGTGGCAGCCCCAGCTGGATCGCCCGGGAAATGGTGATGGGACAACCCATCTCGGAGGAGATGGTGCGGGCCAGGTCTTCGGACCTCTCGGCCAATTTGCCGGCGATCGCGGTGAGGTAATCCGCCCGCTCCCCGACCGGTGTCGCCGACCATGCCGGGAAAGCGGCACGTGCGGCTGCGACGGCGGCGTCGACGTCTGCGGCAGTGCCGGCCACCACCTCGGCGATCACTTCGTCGTTCGCCGGGTTGATGACGGGTATGCGGGTGCTGCCGCTCGAGACCGCCCACTTGCCGTCTATGTAGTTGCTGTCTTGAATCTGCATTGATGTCCCCTCGTTCGGTTCAGTGGTCGGCATCGGAGTAGACGACGAGGCCGCGAAGATTCTTGCCGTCGAACATGTCCCGGTAGCCCTGATTGATGTCTTCCAGGCAGTAGCGGGTGGTGACGAGTTCGTCGAGCTTGAGATTGCCGGAGCGGTAGAGATCGAGGAGTCTCGGGATCTGGGTGCGGGGTCCGACGCCGCCGAACACCGCTCCTTGGACCCGCTTCTGCAGCAGGGTCAGCTCGAACAGGTTGAGGTCGACGGTCGACTGGGTGAAATCGCCCATGCCCGTGACGATTACCTGCCCGCCCTTGCCGGTCAGGCTGAGCGCCTGCTGGATGTGTTCGCCCTTGATCTCACCGACCGTGATGATGCTGACCTCAGCCATCTTTCCCCACGTGAGGTCGGGCAATTCGGCTGCGGCGTCCTCGACGGAGGCGAACGTGTGGGTGGCGCCGAATTCGAGCGCCTTCTTCCGCTTGAAGTCGACCGGATCGATCGCGACGACGAACCGGGCACCTGCGAACTTCGCCCCCTGTACGGCGTTGATGCCGACGCCGCCGACGCCCATCACCACGACCGTGTCGCCGGGATGGGTGTCGCCGATCTCGGTCGCCGAGCCCCAGCCGGTCGAGACTCCGCAGCCCAGCAGGGCGGCCACCTCCAGCGGCACATCCTTCTCGATCTTGACGACCGAGGCCTGGCTGACCGTGACGTACGGCGCGAAGGTGCCAAGCAGGCACATCTGGATGACCGGTTGGCCGTCGCGGGTCACCCGGTACGTCTTGTCGGAGACGGCCTGGCCGGTCAGCAGCCCGGCGCCCTCGTCGCAGAGGTTTTGCAGGCCGGTGGCGCACGACGGACACGTGCCGCACGCCGGGATGAAGGCGAGGACGACGTGATCGCCTTCTTCCAGTCCGGTGACCCCGGGACCGACCTTGGTGATCACGCCGGCACCCTCGTGCCCGCCGAGTACGGGCATGAACGGCACCGGGCTACTGCCGGCGACGACGTGTGCGTCCGAGTGGCACAGGCCCGACGCGGCCAGTTTCACCTGCACCTCACCGGCAACCGGGTCCCCCAGGTCAACCTCGCAGATCGTCCATGGAGCGCCGACTTCCTCGACGACAGCGGCCTTGACTTTCACCAGAGCGTCTCCTCGCGTGTCATCCGACACAGTTCCGGGCGAATTGAGATTTGAATCACTCCCACGAACCGTAGAGCTGTGGCGCGCCATCCGACAGGACCGTCCCGGCCACAACTCGACATTTCCGGCCACTTCGGAGGCTCACGCCCTCGTTGACCACGCTCCGCAGGTCGGCAAAACTGGGCGTCATGACGTCGGTCCTCGCCGAACCCGCAGATCAGGGGGCACTGCCCAGCTCCCCGGTCCTCCAATCGACCAACCGGGTCATAGCGGCCATGACCGACCCCTGGGACCACCCGCGCACTGCGGTTTCGGTAGCGATCATGTGTGAGTGGGCGGCCCGGCGCGGCATCCCTGTCGAGGCCGTGCTGGCGGGTTCTCACCTCGATGCCGCCTCCCTGACCGACATCGACACCGTCGTCGAAGCCAGTCAGGAGCTCGCGGTGATCCGCAATCTGGCCGCCCTGCGCGCGGACAGTCCCGGTTCGGGGGTGGAACTGGGCAGCCGTTACCACCTGACCGCCTACGGCTATCTGGGTTATCTCCTGGCCGCGTCGGCCACCGTGCGGGACACGGTCCATCGGGGCCTGTACTACGCGATGCTGACTTTCGCCTTCTCGACCATGACGGCCCGCATCGACGATGACCATTACATCCTGGCCTTCGATGCCGGTGACATGCCCGAGGCGGTCCGGAGGTTCGTCATCGAACGTGATCTCACCGCGGTCCTGCAGATTCAGCGCGACACGTTCCCCGACGTCGACGCGGTCCCACTGCACGAGATCAGGTTCGCCTTCCCGGCTCCTTTCGTTGCGGGCCGTGTCGAGGTGTACCGGGACTACTTCCGGGTGCCGGTGTCATTCGGATGCGCCCGCAACGAAATCGTCTACGACGTGGGCTATCTCGACCTGGCGCCGCCGATGGCGAATGCCCACACGACCGAGCTGATGGTCACCCACTGTGACCGCATCCGCGCCGAGCGGTTGCACCACACCGGCGTCGCCGCCCAGGTGCGCGCACATCTGCTCGACCAGTCGTCTCTGGACCTCACCCTGGAAGACGTGGCGCTGCACCTGCACTACGCATCGCGGACATTGCGCAGGCACCTCGAGCGCGAGGGCACCACCTACCGGGCCGTCCTGGACGAGGTGCGCCGCAGCGTCGCCGACAATCTCCTGCGGGACCGCATGATTCCGCATTACGAGATCGCCCACCGGCTCGGGTACCAGGACTGGTCGAGCGTGGTCCGGGCCCGCAGGCGCTGGCGCCGCGGATGACGCCGGGAGGTAGCGGAGATCGGGACTCCGCCTCTGGATAGGCTGGCGCGGATGAATCTCGACGGCAATCAGACGTCCATCCGTGAGGCGATCGACGCCGGGCTGCTGGCCGGCGCGGTCACGCTGGTGTGGCAGGCGGGCAAGGTGCTCCAGGTGAACACCCTGGGGCACCGCGACGTCGACGCGCGGCTCCCGATGCAACGGGACACCGTCTTCCGGATCGCCTCGATGACAAAACCTGTCACGGTGGCGGCGGCGATGGCGCTGGTCGAGGAGGGCAAGTTCGCGCTGAACGAGCCGGTGACGAAATGGCTGCCGGAACTGGCGGACATGCGCGTGTTGCGCGAGATGCGCGGACCGCTGGACCGCACCGAGCCCGCGCGGCGCCCCATCACCTTCGATGACCTGATGACCCACCGCAGCGGTCTGGCTTACGTGTTCTCGGTGCTGGGCCCGCTGGCGACGGCCTACGGCAAGCTGTCGCTGCGCCAGGACCAGGACCGCTGGCTGGCCGAGGTGGCCAAACTTCCGTTGGCCCATCAGCCCGGTGAACGCCTCACCTACAGTCACTCCACCGATGTGCTCGGGATCGCCTTGTCCCGGATCGAGGGCAAGCCGTTGGCCCAGGTTCTGTCCGAACGGATCTTTGCGCCGCTGGGCATGGTCGACACCGGCTTCTCGGTCGACGCCGCCGGCCGGCGACGGGCGGCGACGATGTACCAGCTGACGGCCGAGAACACCTTGACACACGACGTGATGGGCCCGGCGCCGATCGCCGATCCCCCGTTCTGCACGGGTGGGGCAGGACTGTTCTCGACCGCCGACGACTATTTGAAGTTCGCCAGGATGCTGCTGGCCGGCGGCACGGTCGACGGGGTGCGCGTGCTGTCCGAGGAGTCGGTCCGGGTGATGCGCACCGATCGACTCACCCCCGAACAGAAGCAGCACCAGTTCCTCGGCGCACCGTTCTGGGTGGGTCGCGGCTTCGGTCTGAACTTGTCGGTGGTCACGGACCCGGCAAAGTCACGCCAATTGTTCGGCCCCGGCGGGTCGGGCACCTTCAGTTGGCCCGGCGCCTACGGCACGTGGTGGCAGGCCGACCCGTCGGCGGACCTGATCCTGATCTATCTGATCCAGAACCATCCGAATCTGTCGGTGGACGCCGCGGCCATCAGCGGCAACACGTCGACGGCGAAACTTCAGGTGGCACAACCCCGTTTCGTTCGGCGGACATACCAGGCGCTCGATCTCTGACGTGTGAGTCCGGTTCCGCCGACGAGATCACCGGACGCACCGTGTTCACCGACTCCGGCGCGCTACTTCAGGAGCTTGCTCCCGACAAACCAGAAGGGCATCTCGGCCCTCCCCTCTTCTGACGGTTGATTTCCCTTCAGAGCAACGCAATTCGTGTCACATTTACGACGATCTTCCCGGGTGCTCAGAGCCAAAACACCGGAATTGCGCTGAGGTCGGTATTGGCAGCCCGTGCAACTCGAACACGAGTACCTGGCTACTCCATCTCGCGGCGGTAAGAAGGCGCCGAACCCGAGAGCGGAAAGTGCAGTAGTGAACTACTCACATGACTTCGGCTCTGCGTTGATATGACTTTGTTGTCACCAAGTTGGAGTGAGGGTGGATGATGCGATGAGCAGCCTCTTCGATGATCTGGCAGCGGCTAGGCACGGGGTCGCGGTGTCCCCGACCATCGAGGCGTTTCTGTCCGCTCTGCAGGTGTCCAATGACGTCGTCGATGGGAACGGTGTGCACTCGGGAACCGCTCAAGGCGCGGTCAACACCAAGCTGCTCGGATTCTTCACTGTCGACTTGGCGCCGTTCGGCCCGAATATCGGGTACCGGTGGAAAGCGCTGCCCGAGGGCGGTTTTCAACTCGACCTACTCCTCGACGACTTGCCCGGGATAAAGAATGCGTTGACGTTGGTGGATCCCAACACGATGCTGTTCGCCGCGCGACGCGAGACTGAACCCGACCCGGAGGGCGGAACCACGCGAGAGTGGTTGACGAAGACCGGCGACCCGGTCGACCTGCACGCCGACCTCTGCCTACGCGTCCACGGCACCCCCACCGCGGCGGCCACGATCACCTGGCTGAAGTTCGAACTGGGCCAGGACCCCCAAGACGACGTGTTCGTGCTGAAGCCGACACCGACCCAGATCCTGTTCGGAAACAGCGGCTTCGGTATCGACATCGCCGATGGAATCGTCGTCGACGACTCCACGACCGCCTCGGCACCGGGCTCCCCTTCGCCGGAATGGACCGGCCTGACCATTCCCCATGCCAAGCTCTACGTTCCGCGGGACATCCCGCTGATCGGCGGGCACGCCATCGATTTCGACCTGCGGCTGGGCACTCCCGGCGGGCTGGCGGCCTCCGTCGAGGCAACCATCCCCGCTGCCGGTACCCGCCCCGAGATCGACGTGCGGATGCAGTGGCAGGACCCCGCCGCCTCCTCGCTGGCCGACCTCCTGCCCACCGCGATCGAGGCCACTGCCAAATTCGGTGTCGCCGGCCGAGACGAAACAGCGCCAGGCCCAGGCGGCGGCCCGTTCACCCTCGCCGGCGGTGATCCGCTGACGGTGCGCGTGCGCTGCTCACGCGCGTTGCAGCCTGCCGCGTCGGTCACCTTCGAAGTGTCGGTGGACGCTGCCGGGCCCGACGGACTGGTCAAGGCCACCGGCGCCGACGCGGGCGGCAAAGTTGTGGTGACCGCGGCAGCGCTGGCCACCGCGTTGATCGCCGACTCCGAGCTCGGGGCCAAGAAACCGCCCAGCGGAGACGAGTCGGGGATCTGGTTGCATGAACTGCTCACCGCCGCGGCTGCGGCCAGCGCCTTCTTCGACGCTGCGGGCAAGGTGATCATCGACCGTGCTTCGGTGGCGCTGTCCACTGCCGGCACCGGCCAGGCCCTGCGGTTGAGTGTCGACTATCTCGTCGACGTCAAGGTGCGCACGTTCAGCATTGGTAATGCGATGCGTATCGCCATGGCAGACAACCGCCCGATGCGGATCCGCTACCGCAACGTGGCTGTCGAAACGACCGGCCGAGATCTGGCGTCGATCCATCTCAGCTTCGCCAACGCCACTCTGGATGTGGAAGATCCCGGCTCCTGGATCGTACAGACGCCAGGGTCATTGCTGGATGTCCTCGGCACCCGATCCGGCCACGGATCACTCTGGTACGAAATCGATCTGAAGTTCAACGCCGATCTGGGTCCGATCACCGTCAGCGACGCTACCGTACGGATCACCGCTGACGGGAACGGAAACATCGACCTGCAACTGCGCGGCTTGGGGGTCGACATCGACACCGCCGCGCTGACCGGGCACGGCGCAGCCAACATCACCGATGACGGCTTCAGCGCTGACATCTCCGCCCAGATCGGCGCACCGCTGGGAGTGGGAGCGCGGGTCATCTTTGTCTACAAGGGCGGAACGAGCCTCCTGCTCGACGTGAGCGGCTCGCTGCCCGGTGCGATTCCGTTGGGGCCGACCGGACTTGGGCTCTACAGTCTCGGCGGCATGTTCGGCCTGAACATGCGCCCCGTACTGCCCGCCGCCGGTGACGACATCGTCGAGCGGCAACTGCAGTGGACGCCCGACGATACGGTGCCCGATGCCGGCGCGATGATGCTCGGGCTGCAGGCCGGTGTGGGCACCCTCTACGACCTCGCGTTCACCTTCAGCGCCACCGGCAATCTCATCGTCACCGTGCCCGACCCGTCGTTCCGCCTCGCTGTCAATGCGCGTGTCTTACACACCCCGGACTTCCTGAACGCCCAGAACAGCCCCCTCAAGGGACTGATCGTCATCGACGAGGACGGGATCACCGTCGGCGCCAGGGGCAATTTCGTCATCGACACCGATCCCCCGCAGTTGGTGGAGGTGAAGATTCCGCTCGACGCCAGGCTCCCGTTCGCCGACCCTTCGTCCTGGTACTTCCGGCTGGGCTCTGACGGGATGCCCGGCCGTCCCCCGGGTCCGATGACTGCCAAGGTGCTGCCCAAGTTGTTCGACATCGGCGCATCGGCCTACCTGATGGTGCAGGGCGACACGATCGACAAGCTGGGCGGAACGTCGATCTCACTGCCTGGCCCGGCGATCGGCTTCGGGTTCGCCGTCAGCCTGAACTGGGGTGTCCCACCTGTCTGGCTGCAGCTCTCGGCACGCGCCGCAGTCGGAATGGCCACCAACCCGTGGTTTCTGGCCGGGTCGGGAACGATCGGCGGCGCCTTGCATCTGGGCCCGTTCTCCATCGGCGCGCACGCCGATCTGGCGCTGCAGCTCGGGCCCGGCGACTTCCTGGCCGCCGACTTCCGGGTGTGCGGCAGTATCGACCTGTGGTTCACCGAGATTGAGGGTTGCGTGGACCTTCACATCGGGCCCGACAAGCCCAGCGCCGCCGTGCCGCCGCCCGCTCCATGGCGGCCGCTCAGGATGTCGCTGTCGGATCGGCACTACGTCGAGGTTGGGCAGGGCGCTGCCAGTGCGGATACCGCGCCGACGGTGTGGCCGGATGTGGTGCCGATTTTGCAGTTCGATCTCGGACCGAGCCTTGCGAACCTGGACAGCGCGTTCACAGGGGTCGACAGTCTGTACGCCAGCGGTCAGACCGGCAACGACAAGCTGCGTTACACGCACTATCTGAACAGTGTCGAGCTCTGGCGTGTCGACGGTATCCCGGCGTTGCTCACCACTGGTTTGGAGGCGGCGTGGCAGCAGCCCAAACAGGCCGAGGTCGGTGCCGGTGGCGCGGGGAATCCTTGCGGGGCCAGGGAGTTGGCCCTGCTGACTCATCGGTCGGACATGTGGGCACATCGGCGCAGCGACGGGGCCGCCAACACTGCACCGGGTGTCGATCCAGTCACCGCGACCGCATCTGCCTGCCGGGTGCCGCACTCTGCGATGCCCGGTTGGGCGCTCGGCGACCTCGCACAGCCCTCGCCGTCCGGGTGGACGTTGCCGGCCGCACCTGAACCCGGTACCCACGCCTCACGGTTCACCGCCGCAGTCACGTTGAACCCGTGGGGACGCGGTCTGCCGCTCAGCGAAGCTGGGATGGCGAGCTTGATCCCCGCACAGTTCACCTTCCGGCCGGGGTCGGTCGTTCCCGTCGATCCCATCACCGTCGAGGGGCGGTCGTTCGAGGCCGCGCTGGGGCTGCCGATGATCAGGTCGTATCAACCGCTCGGCGACAGCTGGAAGGCACTCGGCGTTGAAGAACCCATCTCTCTCACCGTCGTCGCCGACACGAGTTTGCGTGAGGCAAAGCTGTGGGTGATCCTCGATGGCACCTTCCCCGAGCTCGTCGACCAGATCACGATTGTCGACATCGATTCCGGTGCTGACTGGCTGTTCACCAACGCAGCAGATCTGCCCGACGGCCGGCTGCGGGTCGGCTACACCGCTCCGACCACCACCCGTGGCGCTCGCCTCCGATACCCGCTGCTGCAGGGCATCACTGTCCTGGGGCTGCACGGCACCAGTTGGGAAGCGTTCAAGGACGCCAAGGCCGCAGCCAAGAGTGCCGCCGATGCGGCCAACACCGTCGACCAGCACAACAATGCCCCACCTCAGTTCCGCACCCCACTCAAGCTGGACCCCGATGCGCTGTACCTGGTCCGCGTCGTCACCCAGACCGCGGGCCAGACCGAACAAGGCGCCGCGCAGCAGCCCCCTGTTCCGCCCACGCTCTTCCCCGAGGAGGTGGCGGGATACTTTTTCCGCACCGCCAAACTCCCACCGCCGGGCGCGGTGGTGGTGCATCATCCGCCCTCACCAGAACTTGCCTGGCGGGAATTCGCGTGGGAGCAGGCCGTGTTCAAGACCGACTATCTGGCGCGGTATTTGAAGAGCTACAGCCCTGGCGATCGCACCCAGTGGTGGTATCTCGCCGACGATCTCGTGGCGAACTTCGATGTCGATCATGTCGACCAGCTGGCCGGCATGTACGGGTATCGACTGGATCTTGCGTGCCGGCGCACCGATGGTCCGCCCAGTAGTGCTGCGAATCCGGCGCCGTGGTTGGTGGTTCTGAATCCGGCGGTATGGCAGGACCTGATCGATACCGACATTCTCGACTCGCTCGGCCAGCGCTACCTCGCCATCGATACCGCACACAGCTGCCCGGTGCCGAAGTCAGGAGCGAGCTTGAAAGCATCCACCGATGATCTGCAGCCGCTGGCGACCTATCAGCTCAACGTCGCGTTGGTCGGCAACCACGTCGACGGCCAAACCGACCCGCCGCCGGCAGATCCGTTGCCGGGCGTCATCTTCAGCACATCGCGTTACCGCAATCCCGATGACCAACTCGCCGACCTCGGATTCCGGTCGCCACCCGGCGCGCCGGACGGACATCTCAGCATCACCCCGGCCGTCCTGCCCGAGCCCCAGATCTCGGATGCCGCACTGGCCGCGGCACTGACAGCGCTCGGTATGGAAGGGTGGCCGCTGCCGACAGCCGGCCGCACCTCGCTGCTATGGACCACCAACACCGGGAACCTCGCCGGCGTCCTGGTCGAATCGCCGGAGCCGCTGGCCCGGATCGGCCGGCTGGACGTCACCAGCTTGCAGGTCAATGGCGTGAACTTCGGCGGACGGTACGGCGATTCGTCGCAATGCCGGTACCTCTTCACACCACCGGCACCGCTGGTCGTCGCGCCGGCCCAACCGGTGACGCTGACCGTGGCCTACACCGACGCAGGCGCCGCCAAGACCGCCACCTGCACGACAACCAGCCCAGCTGCCGGCGAGGTGCTCCTGTGAAACCGCAAGCCTTCACCCCAGAATCCCTGTTCCGCGTCTCGAGCCTTGCGGTGCGCGACGCCGCCGACGATCCCTACGTCGCCACCGGCGCACATCTGCGCGCATGGGTCAACCCTGCCATCGGATTCCCGTTGCGCGGCTTCACCTTCGTCCCGCTGCGCCGGGACGCCCTCGACCCCGAGAACCACATGCTGGTGCGGCCACTGCGCGTCTTCTGGTGGATCTACGACGACAACGGCGCGGTCCAACCGCTGGGCACCGATCCCGAGATGGCGATCAAGCCCGACCGGCCCCTCTACGGCGACATTCTCGGCCCCGACGAAGAGGGCAGCAAGGATCCATGGATCAGCTGGATTCGGCTCGACATCGAAGAATTCAGCCCCGTACAGATCTCGGTGATCGGTCGCGCTGGAGGCAATCAGGAACGAATACTGTTGTCGCGCAGCCGAGCTCCGTTCGCCCTGGCTGCTTCCCGCATCCGCCGCATTCGCCTCGTCGGTGACGGGATGGCACGCAATGTGGTCGGCCTGGATGCAAGCCTGATCAACCGCGAGTACGTCGATCCTGCGGCCGACAAGGTCCAATTTCTCCTGCCACTCGACAATGTGTCGCCGTGGGCGGACCCAGTGGTCGATGCCGGCGCAGGCATCGACCGGGCCGTCGCCGGCGCCCCACGGCACACCGGGCCGGCCGATCTACCCACCGACCGCGACACCGATGCCGACGACGAAGCAGCGCGGGTCGACACGCTCATCACCGACATGGGCACCACTTCAGTGAGATCGCTCCTGCAACAGGCCTACTCCGATCCGGGTTCCTGTCCGGGTAGGCACCGCACGCCGCTTTCCATCCCCAACCACACACAACAGGCCACCACCGAACTCGGCACCATCCAGACCCTGATCTCCGCCGCCGCCGATCCCGGCATCGCGCGCTGGCTCGGACTGTCCTGCCCGGTGCAGGCGGACGTCGGTGACGACTCCGTGCCGGTCGCGTGGATCGCCGTCGGGGTGTGGGCAGTCGACCCCGCCGCCACGGTGGCTGCCGGCACACCGAACACCACCGTCGCCCACCTCATCGCGGCGATGAAGTCTGCAGGCCCCGACGCCCAGTCGATGGCCGCGTGGCTTCCGGCCGGCGCCCCGGTCGACCAACAGCTACTCACCTCGCTGGGCCTGCAGCCACTCGCCCTGGTCACACCGGCGGTGATCGGCGCGCTTCCCGATCCCCCTGCGCCACTGGCCTTGGCTGCCGACGGCCCCGCCCAGTGGACGGCGGCCAGCACCTACCGCCAGGACATCGCCATCCTCGGGCCACCGCCGGCCGGCCCCGTCGCCTTCACCCGTTCAGCCAGTGGCGCGATCCACTCTCAGCACGCGTTCATCGACGTCGACGGAACCCCGCGGGCGCTCACCCTGCTGCCCGGCCGCCGCGACCTGCCCACCGGATGCCAAGGCACATTGGTCGATTCGAGCGTGCCCGCCGACGTCGGCCCGGTCAGCTGGCAGGTCGCCGAAGGTGACGAGTTCGGCCGATGGGGCCAACCCGGGACGCTTCAGGCGACGCCGCCACCGCGGCCACCGCTGCCCGCACCGCGGCCGGAAGCGCATTACTTCGCCGACTATGACCTGCGAGACGCGCCCCCAGGTGCACTCTCACCGGGGACCATCACCGTCGAGGTCGATGTGCCACCACCGGATGCGCTCGGCCCCGGCACTGCGCCGATCACCCAGGTAAGCGTCGATGGTCACATCGTGAGCGCTCCGTTCGCGGGCGACCGGGTGAAGGTGAGTTTCCCTGCCGCGCAGACACAGACCGGCGAGATCGCCGACCAGGTCGTCACCGCGACATTCAACCCGAACACCGCTGACAACCGTTCAGCCACGGCGCGTGTGCGCGTTGTGGACCCGCGCCGGCCACGACCGCTGAGCACCGCCCCGCGCGTCCTGTGGTCGTCACGGCGGGATCCGGTGGGCAGCGCGCAAATTGACTTGTCCTGGCCGACCGAGCCAGATCACGCCGCCTACAACGTCTACCTCGCCGACGAACAGGTCGTCACCGCACAACTCAACGTCTTCCCCGAATCCGCCAACCGTGCCACCCGGGCCGCCACACTCTACGACCACCAACACGAACCGATGAAACGCGAATCGTTCACTCTGCTCACCCCGGTGCCGCTATCCGCAGGCGGGACAGTCCGATTCACCCACACCATCCCCGGGTCCGTGCAAACACTGCAGTTCGTCCGGGTGGTGCCGCTGACCCATGCGCAGGTGGAGGCGCCGTTCGATGGCTGCGGACTCACCGCGGTGGCCGTACCCGGCAGCGATCAGCCACCCGCACCGGTAGTGCATATCGGCACCAAGGACGGTGCACTGGGTGTGCAGGTCCAGGCGTACGGCATCAACGACACGGTGATCGCGCGCCTCGGGAGCCAGTCCCCGCCGCAGTACCGGGTGAGCTGCGCGGCAGCCGCGTCCACCTCCTACCTCTACGGCACCGAGGTCGACGAAGGCCCCCTCGTCCCCGTCGACGGTTCACCCGACACCTACCGGGCAGATATTGCCGCCGAAAAGCTCGCTGCTCTACCCGCATTCGTCACAATCGCGGTCACCGCGCAGGTGCGCTACCCGGCAGAGGTCTCGACCCGGCCCGGCGCGGCGCCATTGCCATCGCCGATCGCGAACACCGGCGGGCTCATCGACGCTCATCCGTGCGAATGGAGCGCCCCGAGCGCGCCGGTATCTGCCATGGTCACCGCTCCTACGCCGACCCTGCATGCGACGGTGCACCGCGACGCCGCCGGGGGCGGTATCGAGGTGGCCTTCACCGGGTTGCCGACTCAGCATGCCCAACAGATCGCACCCTGGCGCCTCGCCCTGTGGCGAGACACAGCCGACGGCAAACGTCACTGGCTCACCCCGAGCGATGCCGACCTCACTGTGCTCCCACCAACGCCCAGCGGAGTCGACGGGTGGGCGTTCATATCAACCGAACTTCACATCCGAGACTCACACGCTGATGCCGTCGGCTACGCAGCTCTGCTGATCAATCCGCTGGGGCAGTCAGGTCCATTGACGGAATTTGCAGCCGCTGGCTAAGGCCGCGCTACGCTCACCCGGGCCACCGCCGCGGCCAGCTTGGCCTCGGCGATCCGGTAGATGCCGTCGAGCGCGGTGTCCTCGACACTGAGGTACTCGCACACCAGTTCACGCGCCACTCCGGCGTCGCGCAGCCGCAATGCCAGCGAGTACGGCAACGGAAGTTGCCGTAACGCCTGTTCGTGCAAGTCCCCCTCGTCGGCCATCGATCCAGGATGCGACGGTTCCGCTGAACCAGAGCGAGTACCGCGATACCCGAATCAGCCGCGATGCCGCCGCGGTAGCAGCGCGATCAGCTCGGCTCTGGTGGATACCCCGGTTTTGGCCATCGCACGGTAGATGTGTCCCTCTACGGTGCGGATCGAAAGATGTAGTCGGTCGGCGATCGCGCGACTGGACAGCCCGGCGCCGATCAGCATCGCGATCTCACGTTCCCGGCTGGTCAAGGGCAGACGTTCGGCGGCAGCGAGCAACGCCGGCGTGGCCACGCCACCGCATGCGTCGGCCAACGCCGTGGCGCGCGCCGCCGCTGCCAGGGCGGACCCTCGCATGTCCTTGCGTCGATAGGCCACCGCCGCGCGGCCGGCCGCATCAGCCGCCGCGACCAGGTCGCCGATCTCCTCGAATTCTGTTGCTGCCTTGGTCAACCCGTCGCCGTCATCACGGGCGAGGGCCCGGCACAGCGCGGCAGCGGCACCGACTCGTGGCCCCTCGACCAGACCTGTCAACTCGTCGAGCCGTCGGAAGCGGGAATGGTCGCCGAACTGCGCCGCGGTCTGCAGGCACAACACCTCGGCCGCCAGTTGCCCGTTGTCCCCTGCCGTATCTGCCGCATCGAGCACGATCTCCACGGCCTCCGACACCGCCCCCTGAGTCGCAGCGACCCAGGCCCGCACCAGGGCATGTTCGTAGGCGAGGTAATGCCAACTGGGATGCCGACACTCGTCGAGTTCGACCACCGTGGAGTCGTCGGACAGACCACCGATGGCCACAGCAGTGGCCCTGGGCAGATGAAAGCGATAGCCGAATCCGTTGGTCTCCCCCGCGGCCCGCATTGTCTCGACCACCGGATCCAGCAGTTCAGCCGCGGCGCCGAGCTGCCCGGCCCCCGCCGCGGCGCGACCCGCCAGCGCGATGCCGAACAGCTGCGCTGCACCAGGCAGTTCGGCGGCCTGACGGCTCAGCTGCTCGGCTTCCTCACGCGCCTCACTGATCCGCCCGGCCAGTAGCAGCGCACCGATGTGCGCGTCGGCGATGACGAATCTCATATGCGCGGCATCGAAGGAACGCTCGGTGATCCGGTAGCCGGCCCGGGCGGCGGCAACCGCCTCGTCGGCACGCCCCGCGTCGCCACACGACACGGTCAACGCCCACGCCGTGACCGCACCCACGATGGCGGGCAGCGCATCGAGGTCCAGGCCGCTGGATGCTGTCGCGGCCCGCTCTGGACATCCGATCGCAGCCCAGTACACCGCGTAGAACGCGTCGATCCCGGCCCGGGCAGTGGCCGGAATGCCCGCCGCCGCATCGTCGACGTGCCGCTTGGCACCCTCCGGATCGGCCAGTGACCACAGCAGGTTTGAGGCACGCAGGAAAGCCAGCCGGGCGCGGCCGTCGTCGTCGAGCTCGGTCGCCTCGATCGCACCGAGAATCGCGTCCGACTCCTCGCCCCGGCTGAGCCACGACAAAGCGTGGGCGCGAATGAAATTCGCCTCTACACCGGCTCCGGCGGAGATTGCCCACTGGGCCAGCCGGTCGGCCAGTGCCAGATCAGACAACCACACGGCGCCCTGTGCGGCCCGAGTCAGCAACTCGGGGTCGGGCGCCAGATCAGAATCGAGCATCAGTGTGGCTCGCCGCACCACCACCCGCATGGAGTCTCGGTCGTCCCGGTCGCCGAGCGCGGTGGCAACCAGTCCCCGCAGGCGGCGCAGCCGAGAACCCGGCGCCCGGTTGCGCCGCACCTCGGCGTACAACGGGTGCGCCACGCGGACCTCGCGGTCGGTGGGATCGATCGTGATCAGTCCACGGGCCTCGGCGGTCGCCACCGCATCGGCATCGGTGATCGCCGCCAGCCGATGCAGCTGGATCGGCTCGGCCACCGCCAGAACGTCGACCACCTCACTCACCGCCGGTGGAAGTGCACCGATCCGCGTCTCGATCAATTCGACCAGGCTCGGCGGGATCACCGGATCGCCGGTCCACCGCCAGTAACCCTGCCGGCACGCGAGGCGCCCCTGCGCGACTTCCTGCTCGACGATGTTGCGCAGGTACAGCACGTTGCCTCGGGTCAGCCGCCACAGCCGTCCCGCTGCATCGTCGTCCGGTGGGCCGTCGAGCGCGGCGGTCAGCAGCCGCGTCGACTCGTCTCTCGACAACGGCTGCAGGTCCAACCGCTCGAACCGGCCGCGGTCACATGCCGTCAGCACCTCGGCAGGTACCGGCGCACCCGTGCGCACGGTCAACAGGAGCTTGGCGGCGCCGCGCTGGACGATCTGCTGCAAGACGAAGCCCGACAGCCCGTCGAGCAGGTGTGCATCGTCGACGCACACGAGTACCGGCCGGCCGTCGGAGGTTCCGGTCAGGCCGTCGATCACGCGGCCGACGAGCGCCACACTGTCGGCGTCCGAGGTGCCCACCCACCGTGCGAACGTTCCCAGCGGCAACCCCTGAGCGGCCGATGTTCCGACTGTCCAGCGTGTTTCGTGACCGCCGGCACCTGCTACCGCGAGCGCTTCTCGGGCGATACGGCTCTTGCCAACCCCTGCACTTCCGTAGATCACGATCCCGGACAGTTCGGTGGAGGCCAGCGCGGCGTCGATCAGCCGGCTCTCCTCCAGCCGCCCTGTCAGCGGCCAGGCGAGTCGCACGCATCGAGATTAGGCGGAGGCCCGGTCGTTAGCACGGGTAACGACAAACTTCGATGCCTCGAGATCCGAGTCCGTCCCGCGCGTGGTCAGCGGCCGGTCGTGCCGTCGATCAGTTCCCGCAGGATGTCGGCGTGACCGGCATGGCGGCCGGTCTCTTCGATCATGTGAGTCAGTGCCCAGCGGACGCTGGCCGCGGGGCGCCCCGGCCGGGATCGCGGAAGCGGTGCCGCAAGATCGGTGCAGTCGTCGAGCACCTCATTGGCGCGCTCGACGGCGTTCCGGTACCGGGCGACGATGTCGGCGGCACGGTCCGACGGTTCGACAGCGAACGTCGCCTGCCAGTCGGTGACGTCCTCCCCGAGAAAAATCCACCGTTCGACGTAGGTCAGATGCTTCAGGAGGCCCAGCAACGTGGTCCCCGACGGCACCGCCGATGTACGCGCCATCGGTTCCGGTGCGCCGTCGACCTTCGCAGCGATCGACGTGCGCAGATAGTCGAGAAATCCCCGCAATACCTCGGATTCGCTGTTCGCGGTCCGTGGTGGCGGATTGTCGTGCCTGCGGCGCTGGCTGGTATCCACCATGCCCAGTATCTGCGCGGCGGCGCCTTACCTCAACCAGCCAGCGCCTGCCGGGCATAGGCCCGCACATCGGCGTCACTGTCGTCCAATGCCACGGTCAGCGCCTGGCGCGCCGCCTCCGAATCCGCCCACCGGCTCAGGCTCAGCACCGCGGCCTTGCGGACATCGAGATGCTGGTCGTCCAGCGCCCGCGTCAGGGTGGGTACCGCCACCTCCGGCACGGCCCCGGCCAACGCCCGGGCCGCGCCCTGGCGGATCTGCCAGGCCGACTCGGTGAAGGCCTTCTCGACGCTGACCACGTCGTCGCCGGTGCAGCCGACCGCACCGAGGGAGGCCAGGGCCGCCGCCCGGACGAGCGGATCCGGGTCGTCGAGCGCCACCCGCACCGCATCGGCACCGGCCCGCAGGGTCGCCAGGCCGCCCACCGCGGCGATCCGCACCTCCCGGTTCTCGTCGGTCGTGGCTGCCGCCACGCCGGTGTGGTCATCGACCGACACCAGGGCGCGCACGGCTTCGATCCGAACCCGGTGATCGATGTCGGTCGACGCGACCCGGTACGCCTGGGCGCTACCGACGCGTCGGGAACTCAGCAGGTACACCGTCACGGCACGGACCACCGGGTCGCCGGACTGCAGTCGATCGGCGAAAGCGCCCGGATCCGGCAGGACCTCGACGAGTTCACGGACCGCGTCGGCGGTCTCGCGGCGCACGCCGGCGTCGTCGTCGGCGAGGGCGGCCACCAATGCGGGCTGGTACCCGTCGGGCAGATACTCGACAAGAGTGGCGACCGCGGTGCGGCGCACGCCGGCGTCCGCGTCGGTCAGGTAGCTGCTCAGATCCTCCAGCGTGGGCTCCTCCAACGCCAGCACCGTGGCGATGCGCGGCGACGGCGGCTGCCCGGAGTCGGCGGTCCGGACCCGGGACCGTTCGACAGCCGGGGCCCGGCCGCCGTGCAGGTGCGGCTGTTCGACCGTCGTCACCGGGTCCTGCGAGGTCAGGTGGTCCAACTCGGGAACCGCGACGAAATACGGTGCCACCGGCCGCTTCACGAACTGCATGGCGCCGTCGTCACCCTTGTAGAGGTTCAAGTGGTAACGCCACTGCTGGTCGTCCCGCTGCGGCAGATCTGCCCGCTCATGGTAGAGACCCCAACGCGATTCAGTCCGGGTCAACGACGAACGCGCCGCCATCTCCGCGCAGTCGCGGATGAAGGACACCTCAGCAGCACGCATCAACTCGTGCGGCGTGCGGGCTCCGATCCCCTCGACCTCGGCCTCCATCCGCTCGAAGGTCTGCACCGCGATCGAGAGCTTGGTGGCGGTCTTCGGCGGCGCCACATAGTCGTTGACGAACCGGCGTAGCTTGAACTCGACCTGCGGCTGCGGCGGACCGTCCGGGTGCCGCAGCGGACGGTAGATGAGCTCGTGGGCCTCGGCCACCTGATCGGCCGGAAGTTGCTCCGGTGCAGCTACTTCCGACAGTGTCGAGGCGGCGTGCTCGCCGGCGAGGTCGCCGTAGACGAAAGCGCCGATCATGTAGTTGTGCGGCACGCACGCCAGGTCGCCGGCAGCGTACAGACCGGGCACCGTGGTGCGGGCATGCTCGTCCACCCATACACCTGAGGCGGAATGTCCTGAGCACAAACCGATCTCGGAGATGTGCATTTCGATGTCGTGGGTGCGGTAGTCGTGCCCCCGGTTGGCGTGGAACGTTCCGCGGGTGGGCCGCTCGGTGGTGTGCAGGATGCTCTCCAGCGTGGTCAGCGTCTCGTCGGGCAGATGGCTGACCTTGAGGTAGATCGGTCCTCGGGCCGATTCGATCTCCTCTTTCACCTCGGCCATCATCTGACCCGACCAGTAGTCGGAGTCGACGAACCGCTCCCCCAGCGCATTGACCTGATAGCCGCCGAACGGGTTGGCCACATAGGCGCAGGCCGGGCCGTTGTAGTCCTTGATCAGCGGATTGACCTGGAAGCACTCGATTCCCGAGAGTTCGGCGCCGGCGTGGTAGGCCATCGCGTATCCGTCACCGGCATTGGTGGGGTTCTCGTAGGTGCCGTACAGATATCCCGAGGCCGGCAGTCCGAGACGGCCGCACGCTCCGGTGGACAGGATCACGGCCTTGGCCGCTACAGTGACGAATTCGCCTGTGCGGGTGTTGAATGCGACCGCACCGACCGCCCTTCCCCCCTCAGTGAGCACGCGCACCGGCATGAACCGGTTCTCGATGCGGATCTTCTCGCGCATCGACCGTTGCCGCAGCACCCGGTACAGGGCCTTCTTGACGTCCTTGCCCTCCGGCATCGGCAGCACATAGGAGCCGGATCGGTGCACGCGTCGTACGGCGTACTCGCCGTGCTCGTCCTTCTCGAACTTGACGCCGTACCGCTCAAGCCGCTGCACCATCGCGAATCCGCGGGTGGCGGTCTGATATACGGTGCGCTGGTTGACGATTCCGTCGTTGGCCCGGGTGATCTCGGCGACGTAGTCCTCGGGCACGGCCTTGCCGGGGATGACGGCGTTGTTGACGCCATCCATCCCCATGGCCAACGCACCCGAGTGCCGCACGTGCGCCTTCTCCAGCAGCAGTACCTGGGCACCGTTCTCGGCCGCAGTGAGGGCGGCCATGGTGCCTGCGGTACCCCCGCCGATCACCAGCACATCGCAGTCGATCCGGAGCGCGTCTGAAATATCGGGAATTTCGGTCAGTTCGGTCAAGGTTGCTCCAAGGCGGCAATGATCTCGGCGCGCAGCGCGGATCGTTCGGGATGGTCGGTTCGGGGTTGGCCCACCTCTATGAGGACGCGCAACGGCTGTCCGGCACGACCGAGTACAGCGACCCGGTCACCGAGGATGAGTGCCTCGTCGACATCGTGTGTGACAAACACGATCGTCGTCGGATGCGCCTTCCACGTGTCGATCAGCAACCGCTGCATGGCTGCCCGGGTCTGGGTGTCCAGCGCGGCGAACGGCTCGTCCATCATCACCGCGCGGGGTGCGCCCGCCAGGCCTCTGGCGAGCTGGACCCGTTGCCGCATTCCGCCGGAGAGGTTCTTCGGCAGGAAATCGGCGAAACCGGACAGGCCGACTTCGGCGATCCAGCGATCGGCCCGCTCTTTGCGTCCCGCCTTGGGCTCCCCGCGTAATTGAAGTGCCAGTTCGATGTTGGACCTCACCGTGCGCCACGGCAGCAGGGCGCTGTCCTGGAACACCATCCCGCGGTCCCTCGAGGTGGTGGTGACCGGTTCGCCGTCGGCCAGCACCCGGCCGCCATCGGGCCGCAGCAGCCCGGTGAGCGCACGCAGCACCGTGGACTTACCGCATCCCGAGGGGCCGGTAAGCACCAGGATCTCGCCGGGCTCCACCGTGAGGCTCAGATCCTCGATTACTGGGGCACCGGTGTAGGACAACGTGATTCCGTCGAGCTCCAGCCGCATTGCCGCACCGGCAAGCGTTGTGGTCATCGCGTGCCCTCCTCGCCGCGTGGCAGCCAGCGGGTGGCCCGACGGCCGATCAGCTCGACCGCCGCGGCAGTCAGGAAGCCGAGCACACCGATCGTGATGATGCCGACGAACACGTCGGGGTAGTTCAGCACCGTGTACGCCTGCCAGGTGCGGTACCCCACACCCAGGCGGCCCGAGATCATCTCGGCCGAGATCACACAGATCCAGGCCACGCCCATGCCGACCGAGAGACCGCCGAACAGTCCCGGCAGGATGCCGGGCAGCACTACCTGGCGGAGCACGTCGAGCCGACCACCACCCAGCGTGCGGACCGAGTCCTCCCAGATGGTCGGAAGCGCACGCACCGCATGCCGAACGCTGACCATGATCGGGAAGTAGGCCGCCAGGAAGGTGATGAACACGATCCCCGCCTCATCGCTGGGGAACAACAGGATGGCCACCGGCACAATGGCGATCGCCGGGATAGGCCGGGCCAGTTCCGTGAGCGGACCGAAGATGTCGGCGAACAAGGCGGTGCGCCCCAGCAGGATTCCGGTGATCACCCCGACCACCGCGGCGATTCCGAATCCGGTGAGGATCCGGATCAGCGACTGGCCGAGGTCCAGCCAGTACTCCGGAGTGCCGAGCCGGTTCACCAGGGCGGCAGTGATCTCGGTGACCGTGGGCAGCGTGTCGAACCGTAGCCCGAACCGCACGTCGTTGGCCGTCAACAGCTGCCACAGCACGATGGCGCTCACCACCGACGCCAGGCGTATCAGGCGATGCCGCCAAATTGAGGGCGCGCGGCGGGTGCTTCGGGCTTCCGGCGCGACCGGCGGGTCGCTGACCGCAGCCGGCGCCGCATCGGTGGTGGCCACACCGCACCCGCCAACGCTTGCCGGTAATCGACGATGGCCGCGCCGGGATGCGCTGCGGCATAACGTTCGGCGCCGGCCTGGGTACCGAACGGCAGATAGCCTTCGGCGCCCGGCTCCGGCAGGCGCACCCACACCGCCTTGTCGGCGAACCATCGCGTGCCGAGTTCGGCGTCGGAGATGTAGGCGGCGCGGACCTTCTTGCCCTCACCTTCTGCCTGTCGGACGGCCTTGAGCAGGCAGACCGGGGTCGCGGCCGCCGTGGTCGTGTCCGACCCGTCGAGCCACAGTTCGCCTGCGGTGGCGGGATTGTCGACAGCGGTGTGGCACACCGGATCGGTACCGCTCAACGCCGAAGGGTTGACGTTCGACCCCAGCGCCTTGTCGTAGTCCTGACCACGCGTGGCGAACGCCGCCCGTAACGGTGCATCCTGTACGAAACCGGTCACGTCGAGGTCCGCGAAGTTGTCGATGGACTTCAGGTAGGGCACATCGCCTTTGAGCGCGTCGACCAGCGATGGCTTGAGCGTGGTGTCGAACGAGGTTCCGCCCGGCCCGTTGTATAGGTAGACGACCTCCTGCGGCAGCCCACTGCCCTCGGCCACGAGTCGGGCCGCCTCCAACGGCTTGGCGTTGAGGAAGTCCGTGGCATCCAGTTGCGCCTGCAGGAACGCGTCGAGCACCTCCGGGTGGTCGGCCGCATATGCCCGGCGCACCACCACACCGTGCAGGGTCGGGTAGTTCAGCTCGGCGCCGTCGTAGAGCAGTTTGGCCTTGCCCTGCTGGACCAACAGCCCGGGCCACGCGACGAACTGTGAAAGTGCCTGAACCTGACCTGATTCCAGCGATGAGGCACCGACCTGAGGCTGCTGGTTGAGCACCTCGACGCCGGACTTGGCATCGACGCCGGCCTTTCCGAGGGCCTGCACCAACATGCCGTGGCCGGCCGATCCGACGCTGGCCGAGACCTTCTTGCCGGCAAGATCGGTCAATGACTTTGCCGGTGAATCCGGTGCCACCACAACCATGTTCAGCGCACCCTTCGGGTTGTACCCGGTGACCGAGACGATCTCGGTCTTGGCGCGTTCGTTGGCCTGCGTCTTGGACCCGTTGATGAGCATCGGGTAGTCACCCATGGACCCGATGTCTATCTTCTCGGCGACCATCTGCGCGGTGATCGGCGCTCCGGTGTCGTAGTCCTGCCATGTCACGTTGTACTTGGTGCCGGTGCGGGTGGTGATGTCGGCCAAGCGGCGCTCCAGGTATCCCTGGGCGCGCAACAACGTTCCGGCGGTCACCGTGTTGATGGTCTTGGACTGGTAGCCGACGACGACGTCGACGGTATCGGCCGACTTCGTCGCCGAGTCCAGGGAGCAGCCGGCGGTCGCGAGCGTCAGACCGGCGGTGAGGGCGATCAGGGCTGTTTTCACATCGGGTCCTCTAGCGGATGAGATAGGGCATGTTGACGGTGACGGCGCCGGTGGGACAACGGGCCGCGCAGGGCCCGCAGTACCAGCATTCGTCGACGTGCATGAAGGCCTTACCGTTCTCGGGATTGATGGCCAGCGAATCCAGCGGACACACGTCGACGCACAATGTGCAGCCCTCGATACACAGGGATTCGTCGATGGTCACCGGGACATCGGCGCGCTGATTGACCAGTGTCATGCGTCTCTCCTAACAAGGTTGCCTCGCATGGTGATTCGGTCACCACGCATCCTGATGTACTCCAGGTCGACGGGCGTGCCGTCATCCAGACTGGTCAGCCGTTCCGACATCAACAGGGCCGATCCGGCGGGCACCTGCAACATCGCGGCCGTATGTGCGTCAGCCGACATCGCCTCCAGGGCAAGGCTTGCCCCGCCCAACCGGCGCCCGCTGACCCGTTCGATGAGCGCGAAGATGTCGTTGCTCTCCAGCGGATGGTCGATCACCTGCTCACCGATCTCGGGAGCCAGGTAGGTCAGATCCAGCGACACCGGCAGATCGCCGAGGTAGCGCAGGCGCTCGATGAAGACGACCTGCCCACCGGGTTCGAGCGCCAGCTTGCGAGCCACTGCAGGCGGGGCGGACAGCCGCTGAACCGCCCTCACTTCGTTGCGGACGTCGCCGTAGTCCTTGAAGGTTTCCTTCAGTCCCACGAGCGCGTCGAGGCCGTGATCGTATTTTCTGGCCGCCACATGCGTGCCGACCTTGGTGCCGCGGTCGATCAGCCCCTCGTTCTTGAGGACGGCAAGGGCTTCACGGATGGTGTTGCGGGAAACGAAGAACTCGGCAGCCAAGTCCGCCTCGGATGGCAGCGCCCGGTCGTAGGTGCCTTCGTAGATCTGGTGACGCAGTACGTCGGCCACCTGGCGGGCTTGATCGGCACGCGCACGGCGACTCGGCAGCGATACGGGATGGGCTTCGGGCTGCGACGACACGCACTCACGGTAAGCGGCGATGCCAGGGTGCCACAGTGCGGCGAATCTGCCGTTTGCGCAGGTTAACTAATTGCGCCGCCAGCCAACGTTCGGTACCTGGCGAAACTGCCGTCGCGGCTCGCATTACGCCACCTCGGCCGTGAGGAGAATTTACAAATCGCGATGATTGAAACGTCGTTTGGGCCGGCCCAGGCCGCCATCGCGGTCGGCGAAAAACTTCAGCCGCTTTGGCCACAGCGGCCCCAAACAGCGGATTCTTGTCGGTCATTCGAACTAGTGTTCGAACTATGAAGGTCGGGTTGGCGCAGAGTCGGGGCGCGGTACAGACCGCGCTGGCCGACCACCTGGCCGCGACCACGACGCTCGTCGACGTTGATTTCACCGGGTTCGACACCGCGGAGTTGCTGGCGATCCAGTCCGAGCGCGAGCGGCAGGCCCGCGCCCAGGCGACGGTCGATCACCGCATCCAGTCGGCGCTGATGGCCCGGACCAGTCCACGGGAGATCGGTGGCAAGTCATGGCCTGATGTCCTCGCCACCCGGATGCGGATCAGTCGCAAGGAAGCATCGCGCAGAGTGGCGGCGGCCGCACACCTCGGACCGCGATATGGCCTCACCGGCGAGGTGCTGGAGCCGATGCTGCCCGCCTGCGCCGAGGCTCTGCGGTCAGGGTCGATCAACACCGACCACATCACGATCATCCGCCACGCGGTGGCTGAAGCCGAAAAGTACGTGGGCCCAGCCGAACTCGCCCAGATCGAGTCGGACATGGTGGCCGCAGCGACCCGCGACACTCCTGAAACCCTGAAAGCCGCTGCGGCCAAACTGCTGTATCTGCTCAACCAGGACGGCGATGGTCCCGATGTCGCAGCACACCTGCGTGGGCTGCGTGTCGGCAAACAAGATGCCGACGGACTGGTACACGTGCAGGGCTGGCTGGACCCCGAGACCGCGTCGTATCTGACGACCGTCACCGGCGTGTGGGGCGCACCGGGCATCAACAACCCCAGCGACCCACAACCGGTCCACAACCCGACACCCAACCCACTGGACATTCCCGACGCCGATCCGCAGGCCGGCACCACCGCCACATCGCCAGACCCGCAAGCTCAGAAAGAGCAGCAGGCCGCCGCCGACCGCGACACGCGAACCCAGGCGCAACGCAACCATGACGCACTCAAAGCCGCGCTGCGCGAACTACTGATGTCCAAACGGCTGGGCCAGCACGGTGGCCTCCCGGTCACCGTGGTCGTCTCCACCACCCTGGCCGAACTGGAAGCCGGAGCCGGTATCGCCGTCACCGGCGCGGGCATCCGGATGCCGATGACAGACCTCCTCCGGCTGGCATCGCACAGCTACCACTACCTCATCGTCTACGACCACCACACCGCCGAACCGCTCTACATGGCCCGCACCAAACGATTGGCCACCAAAGCGCAACGGCTCCTGCTCTACAACCGAGACCGCGGATGTACCCGCCCGGGTTGCGCCGCACCGGCAGACTACTGCGAGGCGCACCACGCCGAAGCCGACTGGCAACACGGCGGACGCACCGACGCCCCCGCCCTCGCCCTGAGCTGCGGTCCCGACAACCGCCTCGTCGGACTGGGCTGGACCACCAGCGTCGACCCCGACACCGGCCGCATCCACTGGCATCCACCGCCGCTGATGGACACCGGCCAAGACACCCTCAACCACCACTTCCACCCCGAAGAACTACTGATACCCCCGGACGAAGCCGATGACGGGTAGAACCGGCTCGCTGTATCGCAATCACGCTGACGCACAAAGTGATCGAGTCAGCGGCTCGTCCCGCGCCGCCAGATCGTCGTCCGGCTGAGCCTGACTTGCCGCACTCCTCAGCGCGGCTCGTCCCTCGCCGCTAGATCGTCGTCCGGCTGACTGTCACCGGGATGCCGTTGAGTGCGCCATTGCCGGACGGCTCGTCGATGAAGTCCGGCAGCGACAGGATGTTGGTGTTCACGCCGGGTGCGGCGTTGGCGACGGCGAGTCGGGTGCCGGGCTGGCCGTGTCCCCAGCCGTGCGGCATGGAGACCACGCCGGGTTTGATCGCATCAGTCACCTCGACGGGCACCACGATCTTGCCTGCGGTCGACGCCACTTCTGCGGCGTCGCCGTCGGAGATACCGCGCTCGGCGGCGTCGCGGCTGTGCATCAGCAGGGTGCACCGGTCTCGGCCCTTCATCAGAGAGCCGACGTTGTGCAGCCAGGAGTTGTTGGAGCGCAGATGCCGCCGGCTGACCAGCACCAGATCAGCGGATGCGCGATCCAGTCGCTCCGCCAACCGGGGCAGGTCGTCGAGCAGGTATTGCGGCGCGATCCGGATCTTCTTGTCGGAGGTGCCGAGTACCTCGGGCACCCGGGGCACCATCGGACCGAAGTTGATTCCGTCCGGATGAGCCTTGAGCTTCTCCAATGTCAGTCCGTCCGGGTTCTTGCCGTACCGGTCGCCGAACGCGGCGGTTCGCAGCGTCAGATCAAGCATTCGTTCCGGCCCGCCGTGGTCGTAGTGTTTACGGATCTCGGCGCCGTCGAGCCCCTGCGTGAAGCACAGGTAGTCGAACCAGCCGTCGTCGAGCGCGGCGACGTCGACGTCCTCGGCCGCAGTGCCGGTGCACAACCCGGTCAGCCGGATCAGGATCTCCCATTCCTCGGGAGCATCTGGGTCTTCGCGATGGAACACCGGCGGCGAGTAGCGCGCGAAACTGTTGATCGCCGCGCCCAGCAGCAGGTCGGCGGAATGAGGCTGCTCCAGTGCCGAGGCACCGGGCAGGATCACATCGGCATGCTTGGTGGTCTCGTTGAGCCACAGATCCACCGAGATCATCGCGTCAAGCTGCGGCAGCGCCTCATCGAGCTTGTCGCCGCCCGGAGTGGACAGCACCGGGTTGCCGGCGACCGTGATCAGCGCCTTGAGTTGCCCCTCACCGGGAGTGACGATCTCTTCGAGCATGCACGACACCGGGACCTGGCCCATCACCTCTTTGGCCCCGCGCACGCGGGTGCGGTAACGGCCGAAGTTCGGCGCCCCGTCCTCCAGGCCCGGGATCGGCTGGCTGGTGACGGTCCACGCCGCCGGGGTGGCGAACATGGAGCCGCCGGGCGTGTCGAAGTGGCCGGTGACGATGTTGACCACATCCACCAGCCAGCTGGCCAGGCTGCCGAACTCCTGGTTGCAGGTACCGATCCGGCCGTAGACCACCGCGCGCGGCGTTCCCGCCAGTTCACGGGCCAGACCGCGAATCCGCTCTGCATCGATACCCGTTGCGGCAGAGACCCTTTCGGGAGACCAATCGGCCACCACGTGCCGCAGCGTCGACACCCCGTCGAGGTGCCGCTCCAGGTCGCCGAGGTTGACCAGGTCTTCGTCGAACACGGTATGGACGATCCCGAGCAGCAGCGCCGCATCGGTGCCGGGCGTGATCGGTAGCCACTCGTCGGCCTTGGCGGCGGTGGCGGTGCGCACCGGGTCGATGACGATCACCTTGCCGCGCTTACGGATACCGCCGATGATGCCCATCACGTCAGGCGCGGCCAGCAACGAACCCTGTGACGCCGCGGGGTTGGCGCCCATCACCACCAGCAGATCGGTGCGCTGGATGTCCGGGGTGGGGAAAGCCCACCAGCTGCCGTACATCAGGTGCGACGACAGATTCTTCGGCCACTGGTCGATGGTCCCGGGCGAGTAGGTGATCGGCATACCGGACAGGCCCAGCAGGACAGCCGAGTAGCGCGACAGCGAGAACGAGTGCGCCAGTGGGTTGCCGGTGTATGCCGCGACCGCACCGATGCCGTACTTCTCGATGACGGGCGCGAGCAGTTCGGTGCAGCGGCGGAACGCGGTGTCCCAGTCGACTTCGTGCCACCGGCCGTCGATCTTGATCATCGGCCGGCGGATCCGGTCCGGGTCGTCGTGCAACGCGGCCAGCGACGCGCCTTTCGGGCAGATGTGCCCCGCGCTCCACTGGTCGGACTTGTTGGGCCGGACGCTCGCCACCAAACCGGCGGAGACCTGAATCTCCAAGCCGCACATTGCCTCACACAGCGGGCAGGCGTGCAGATGCAGGCCGTCCTCGCCGATGTCCGCGATACTTCCCGGCTCGTGTCCCATCAGCGGCCTCCGATGTTGTTACGTGTGACCACACACGTAACAACATCGCGGCACCGAATGGCACCGGTATCCCGTTGTTCGGGACAGCTACTACTGCTCGGGGCGATCCTGAGCCGCGCCCTGCACGGCCGCGGCGGCAGCCCGGATCTGCGGGGTCACCAGCATCACCTGGCCCAGCACGCCATTGACGAAACCGGGTGAATCATCGGTGGACAGCTCTTTGGCGAGCTCGACGGCTTCGTCGACGGCCACCGGTTCGGGAACGTCCTCGGCGTGCAGCAGCTCCCAGACGGCCACCCGCAGGATGGCCCGGTCCACGGCGGGAAGTCGCTCCAACGTCCATCCCTGCAAGTGCGCCGAGATGAGATCGTCGATGTGGGCGGAGTGCTCGGTGACGCCGCGCGCCACCGACACCGTGTAGGGGTTGAGCGGGGTGACGTCGGGCTGGTCCTCGGCCAGCGCGGCACGGCCGTCGGCCACCGCCTCCGGCGTCAGACCGCGGGCCTCGGCCTCGAACAGCAGGTCGACGGCGCGCTTGCGGGCCTGGTGACGGCCCCGGTCGCCACGGCGGTCAGGCATGCTCAGCCATTCACGCGGCCGAGGTAGCTGCCGTCGCGGGTATCGACCTTCAGCTTGTCGCCGGTGTTGATGAACAACGGAACCTGGATCTCGGCACCGGTCTCCATGGTGGCGGGCTTGGTGCCGGCGCTCGAGCGGTCACCCTGCAGGCCCGGCTCGGTGTGGGAAACGTCGAGCTCGACGGACACCGGCAGTTCCAGGTAGAGCGGAACACCGTCGTGGAAGGCGATCTGCACCGGCAGACTCTCCAGCAGGAAGTCGGCCAACCGGCCGACCAGCGCCTCGGACAGCGGATGCTGGTTGAAGTCTTCGGAATCCATGAAGACGAAGTCGCTGCCGTCGCGGTACAGGTAGGTGGCGTCGCGCCGGTCCACGGTGGCCGTCTCCACCTTCACGCCGGCGTTGTACGTCTTGTCGACGACCTTGCCGGACACCACGTTCTTGAGCTTCGTCCGCACAAAGGCCGGGCCCTTGCCCGGTTTGACGTGCTGGAATTCGACGATCTGCCACAGCTGTCCGTCGATTTGCAGGACGAGCCCGTTCTTGAAGTCGGCAGTCGATGCCATGAGGGTGTAGCTCCTAAGCTTTTGTCACAAAATGGCCAGTTCCTTGGGGAACCGGGTAAGCAGGTCGGGTGCCGACTCTCCGACGACCAGGGTGTCCTCGATCCGGACACCGCCGCGATCGGGCAAGTAGACACCAGGCTCAACGGTGACCGCAGAGCCAGCAAGCAGTGTACCGGCGGCAGCGGCATTGATTCCCGGCGCTTCGTGGATCTGCAATCCGACGCCATGCCCGAGGCCGTGCCCGAAGTTGTCGCCGTAGCCGGCATCGGCGATGACCTGGCGTGATGCCGCATCTACCGCGCTCAGCGAAACCCCAGGGGCCAGCGCCTCGCGGCCGGCCTGCTGCGCGGTCGCCACCAGCTCATAAATGTCGCGCTGCCAGTCCGCGGCCGGGCCCAGGACGAACGTGCGCGTCATATCGGAGTGGTAGCCGGCGACGAGCGCACCGAAATCGATCTTCACGAAGTCACCCGCGGCCAGCACCGCATCCGTGGGCCGGTGGTGCGGGATGGCGGAATTCGCGCCCGCCGCCACGATCGTCTCGAACGACGGTCCATCGGCGCCGTGATCGAGCATCAGGGCCTCGAGCTCGTTTCGAACCTCCCGTTCGGTGCGGCCAGGCCGCAGACCGCCGCGTTCCAGCAGAGCGGCGAGCGCGGCGTCGCCGGCCTCACAGGCCAACCGCAGCATCGCAATCTCTCCGGCGTCCTTGACCTCACGCAGCGCCTCCACCGTGCCCGCCGCGCGGATCCACTCGACCGTGTCGCCGGCCGCCTTCTTCAGGACCGCATAGGCGTCCACCGTCACCACATGGCTCTCGAAACCCAACCGCAGCGCGCCGGCGCGGGCGGCACGCCCGGCCAGATGCGACCCACATGCCCGCTCGATGACCACCTCGGCGTCCGGCGACTGCTGCGCGGCCTGCGTGCGGTAGCGCCCATCGGTGGCCAGCACCGGCACGACATCCTCGGCGAGGATCAGCAGGGCCGCGTTCGAACCGGTGAATCCGGACAGATAACGCACGTTGACCAGGTCAGTTACCAACATCGCGTCCAGACCCCGCTCGGCCAGTCGACGCCGCAACCGGTCCCTGCGCTGGGAAATAGTCACGGTCTGTGACGCTACTCGCTACAGTGTGCCCCCATGAGCAAGTGGTTACTGCGCGGAGTGGTGTTCGCAACAGCGATGGTCATCGTGCGCTTATTGCAAGGAGCACTGATCAACGCCTCACCGGGTAATGCCACCTGGTTCAGCCTGGGGCTGGTCACGTTGTTCGGAATCGGAGTGCTGATCTGGGGCCTTCTCGACGGCCAGAGTGACGCGCGCAGTAATCCGGATCCGGATCGTCGTGCCGACATGGCGATGATTTGGTTGATCGCCGGCCTGTTCGCCGGCGTCGTCAGCGGCGCCGTGGCCTGGTTCATCGGTCTCTTCTACAAGAGCCTCTACACGGACGCGCTGCTCAACGAGGTGACCACATTCGCAGCGTTCACCGCCCTGCTGACGTTCCTGCTCGGCGTTGCAGGCGTGACCGTTGGCCGCTGGCTGGTTGACCGCAACGCTCCCCCGCAGCCGCGCCAACGCCACCACGGCCTGGCCGCAGAAGACCGCGCCGACACCGATGTGTTCGCGGCCGTGAGCGCCAACGGCGCCTCCGAGAGCACCGACGACACCACCCAGGCCATCGAGTACCCCGAGCAGCCCAAGCAGTAGCCGGTCCGCTGCCCGCAAGGGCAGAACGAGAATTCAGTCGCGAGTGGCGCGGGCGATCAGGCCCGCGCCACTTCTGCGTATGCGGCCGCCAGCAGTGACGGATCCGGGCCTTCCAGCCGACCGGGCTTGGCGAGACCGTCGAGCACGACGAACCGCAGCACTCCCGAGCGGTTCTTCTTGTCGCCCGCCATGTAGTCCATCAGCTGGGGCAGGGCGTCGCCGTCGTAGCTGACAGGCAACCCGAGCGCGGTCAGCACCGAGCGGTGCCGCTCGGCGGTCTTGTCGTCGAGACGGCCGGCCAACCGGCCCAATTCGGCCGCGAACACCAATCCGACCGACACGGCTGCGCCGTGACGCCACTTGTACCGCTCGCGACGCTCGATGGCGTGGGCGAGGGTGTGGCCGTAGTTGAGAATCTCGCGCAACTGCGATTCGCGCTCGTCCGCAGCAACCACCTCGGCCTTGACCGTGATGGCCCGACGGATCAGTTCGGGCAGGACGGTTCCGGATGGATCCAGGGCCGCTTCCGGATCGGCCTCGATCAGATCGAGGATCACCGGGTCGGCGATGAAACCGGCCTTCACGATCTCTGCCATGCCAGCGATGATCTCGTTGCGCGGCAAGGTTTCCAGCGTCGCGAGGTCCACGAGGACCGCCGCCGGCTGATGGAATGCGCCGACGAGGTTCTTGCCGGCGTCGGTGTTGATCCCGGTCTTGCCACCCACCGCCGCGTCGACCATGCCGAGCAGCGTGGTGGGCACGTGGACGATGTCGACACCGCGCAGCCAGGTGGCCGCAGCAAAGCCCGCGACGTCGGTGGCCGCTCCTCCACCAAGGCTGACGACGGCGTCCTTACGACCAATACCGATGCGCCCCAGCACTTCCCAGATGTAGCCGACGACCGGCAGCTCCTTGCCCGCCTCGGCATCCGGAATCTCGATGCGATGGGCATCAATTCCCTTGTCCGCCAAGTGTTGCCGGACAGCTTCGGCGGTCTGGGTCAGCACGGGCTGATGCAGGATCGCCACCTTGTGACGGCCCTCGAGCGTGTTTCCCAACTCGCCGAGCAAGCCGGTTCCGATGATGACCGGGTAGGGCCGGTCCACCAGTACCTCGACGATTACGGGGTCAGTCATCATGTCGCTCCGCGTTGCGAGCGGCCAGGGCCGCGGGGGTGGGTATGGCTGCAGATTCACTATTGGAAGAAGTGGGCGGGGTCTTACCGCCCGTGGCCTCGGAACCCGGCGAGGACTGTGAGGAGGCGGCACCACGCCGCCACGGAGGCCGACGCCGGCGCCGCTTGGTGGTCCGCGCCGAGGGCTGGGACTGCTTCTGGGGCTGGGGGTTTTCCAGGCGCGTGACGATGGTGCGTACCACCGCGCCGGGGTTGCGCCGGTTGGTGTTGATCCGCATGGTCGCAACGCGACGGTAGAGCGGCACCCGCTCGGACATCAGAGCGCGGTACTTCTCGGCCCGGTCGGGGCCGGCCAGCAGGGGACGGACGGTGGAACCACCGGTTCGGCGTACTCCCTCGGCGGCGCTGATCTCCAGGTATACGACGGTGTGCCCGGCAAGGGCCGCTCGCACTCCCGAGGTGGTCACCGCACCCCCTCCCAGAGACAGCACACCGTCGTGGGTGGCCAGCGCCGAGCGGATGACCTCTTCCTCGATACGGCGGAACTCTGCCTCGCCGTCGGTAGCGAAGATGTCGGCGATCGTGCGGCCGGTGGTCTCCTCGATGGCGGCGTCCGTGTCGAGCATCGTGAGGTTCAGTGCCTTGGCCAGCCGGCGGCCGATGGTCGACTTGCCCGAACCTGGCAGGCCGATCAGTACCGCCTTGGGGGCCATCAGCCCAGGGCCTGCGCCGCCGGCTCGCGCTCGGCGACGGCCCGCAGGTAGGCGTCGATGTTGGCTCGGGTCTCGGTCAACGAGTCCCCACCGAACTTCTCCAGCACCGCGCGGGCCACCACCAGCGCGACCATGGTCTCCACCACCACACCGGCGGCCGGCACCGCGCACACGTCGGAACGCTGGTGAATGGCGACAGCCTCTTCTCCGGTGGCCATGTCGACGGTGGCCAATGCCCGCGGGACGGTCGAGATGGGCTTCATCGCGGCGCGTACCCGCAGCGCCTGGCCGTTGGTCATGCCGCCTTCCAGGCCTCCGGCCCGGTTGGTCGAGCGCAAGACCCCGTCGGGGCCGGGGTACATCTCGTCGTGGGCGACGCTGCCTCGCCGGCGCGCGGTCTCGAAGCCATCGCCGATCTCCACGCCCTTGATCGCCTGGATGCCCATGACCGCGGCGGCCAGTTGGCTGTCGAGTCGGTTGTCACCGCTGGTGAACGAGCCCAACCCGATCGGCAGACCCGCGACGACGACCTCGACGACGCCGCCGAGGGTGTCGCCGTCCTTCTTGGCGTCCTCGATCTCGGCGATCATCGCGGCCTCGGCGTCCTTGTCGAAGGCCCGGACCGGGCTGTCGTCGATCGCGTCCAGATCGGAGAACTGCGGCGGCGGTCCGTCGTAGGGCTTTGACGCGCCGATGGAGATGACGTGCGAGACGACTTCCACGCCGAGAGCAGCCCGCAGGAAGGCGCGGGCCACGGTGCCGGCCGCCACGCGCGCCGCGGTCTCGCGGGCGCTCGCGCGTTCCAGCACGGGGCGGGCATCGTCGAAGCCGTACTTGAGCATGCCCGCGTAGTCGGCATGGCCCGGTCGCGGACGGGTCAGCGGGGCATTGCGCGCTGCACCTTCTGCGGCAAGTTCGGCTTCGTCGACCGGGTCCGGAGACATCACGGTCTCCCATTTGGGCCATTCGGTGTTGCCGATCTCGATGGCGATCGGCCCGCCCAGGGTGGTGCCGTGACGCACCCCGGCCAGCATGGTGACCTGATCCTGTTCGAACTTCATCCGGGCGCCCCGGCCATACCCGAGACGACGACGCTTGAGCTGCGCCCCGATCTCCTCGGAGGTGATGGGCACGCCGGCAACCATCCCTTCGAGCATGGCCACCAGGGCGCGGCCGTGGGATTCACCAGCTGTGGTCCATCGCAACACGGCTGTCATTCTCCCACGTCGGGGTTTGCCTCCAGAAATCCGTGGTCACTCGTGACGCGACCTACCGCTGTTGCGGCTGCTGCGATCCGTTTTGGTGCTGGCCGTACTGGTACCACCACTGTGCGTAGGCCTGCGCCTGTTCGACCTCCTTGCGCAGTGTGGACCGCGCACTCGCGTTGCTCAGCAACGAGAGCCAATTCATGAAGAGGATCGACAGAAAGCTCCACCAGCCCAGGACGAGATTGTGCCGCTGGGCGCTGGTCAACGCGGCCTCGCACTGTTCGGCGGTTCCGGTCACCACGCGCGTCTGGTTGAACCACAAGACCAGCAGACCGGTGTGCCGAGTCGTCTCCACTCGGAACACCGGAACCGCGGGCGGCGGCGGATACTGCGGCTGCGGTGCGGCCTGCTGCCAGTGTGGTTGTGACATGCGACCCCCCGGGACGACTGATTACCGGTGATCAGCCTAACTACGGATTCACCGGGTCATTCGCACCAATTCGGCCATCGGCTACAACAACACCAGGGCGACCGCGGCGGCACTGGCCGTGCACATCGACGGTCCGTGCGGCACAGTCCGGATACCACGCATGGCCGCCCAGAGGGCCACGCCCGCGGTGAGCAGAGGTGCGGCCAGCGCGGCGAGCAGCCACACATCGATACCGAATGCACCGGTCATCGCCCCCAGTCCGACGGCGAGTTTGACGTCTCCGCCGCCCAGCGACCGGGGCGCCGCCAGATGCATCACCAGGTACAGCACAGACAACGCCAGCGCTCCGGCCAGCGCGGCACCACCGTGCCCGGCCACCGCCGCCGCAACCGGGATGAGTACCGCGCCCGGCAGTGTCAGCCAATTCGGCAGCCGTCGTTCCCGGACGTCGTAGGTGCTCAGCGCAAGTAGCCAAACCGCCGCGATGACGGTTACCCCCACCCCCATCAGTCGAGGCTAAGCGCGGCCGCCGGCCCGCCAACGCGCCTCTTTTGCAGATCAGCCCGCGCGCAGCGCGGCCGCCACCGCACCCGCCGTCTGGGCGAAGCTGTCGAAATCGGCGTGCGGACCCAGCGGCTGGAGCACCACGGTCTGGGCGGCGTAACCGGAGATGCCGGCGACGATCTCGTCGACGGTTCCACCGACGCCGTAACCGGCTGCCAGTCCACGCGTCACCGCCTCGTCGTCGAGACGTCGCCGTCCGGCCGCACCCGGCACACACGCCAGATACTGCACAACCGCGAATTCCGTCGCGCTGTCCCGCTCGGCCTGCCCGGCAGCGACGCGACCGAGTGATTCACCCGCGGAGTCTGGTGTGTTGGTGCTGTCGATGATCACACCGTCGGCGATCTCGCCGGCGAGCCGCAGCGTCTTCGGCCCGGTACCTCCGATGAGCAACGGAACGCGTTGAGGCGGAACCCAATCCAGTTGCACACCATCGAGACGCACGAACCGGCCGTCGGCACTGACCGATTGGCCGGCGAGCAATCGCCCGAGCGCACCGTGGTATTCGCGCAGGAGCGTCAGCGGGGAGGCCACCGCGGCCCCAGCCTGGCGCATCCAGGCCTGCACACCGTGACCGATTCCGACCCGGACCCGGCCGGGGTAGATGGCGGCCAGAGTCGCGATCTCCATCGCGGTGGACACCACGTTGCGCAACGGTGCCGGGAGCACGCCGATACCCACGGTCAACGTGTCGGTACAGGCGAGTGCAACCGCGGCCTGCGCGATGCCGCCTTGCATGAAACAGTCTTCCCAAAGCCAGAGTTCGTCGATACCGGCTCGTTGTGCGGCAGCCGCGGTGCGGGGCAGGCTCGTGGGTGAGCGGTCGGGGCGAAACACCACACCGACACGGGGCGGTTGGCCGGTCTGGATCATGTTCGCCACCCTACGAGCGAGGCTCAGCCCAGCGCGGCGCGCATCGCCGTTTTGGGTGCGGGCAGCCCGGTGAACTGTTCCACCTGAGCGAATGCCTGGTTCAGCAGCATCTGCAGCCCGTTGATCGCCTCGCCACCCGCGGCCTCGACAGCCTTGGCCAGCGGAGTGGGCCACGGATCGTAGATGGCGTCGAGCACCCGCGGGACCCGAGCCAGCTTGTCGGCGTACACCGCTGCCGCGTCGGCCGGAATGGTGCTGACTGCCGAGTCCGCGCCGGCCACCGCATCGGTCAGAGCTGCACTGCCGATGTCGCACCAATTGCTTTGCGCCCCACAGCGACCCGCCAACTCCACCAGCCTCGAGGCCTTACCCTCGTCGCGTGCCACGATGGTGATCTGCTGCACGCCGAGTTCGGCCAGGGCGACCACTGCGGCCGGGGCGGTCCCACCGGATCCGATGACCAACGCCGAGTCGCCGCCCGTCCCGAGCGCGCCGGTGACCCCGTCGACATCGGTGTTGTCGGCGCGCCAGCCACCGGTCGGCATCCGGACCAGGGTGTTGGCCGAGCCCACCAGCTGGGCGCGGTCGGTGCGTTGATCGGCGAATTCCAGGGCAGCGAACTTGCCGGGCATGGTGACGGACAGGCCGACCCATTCCGGGCCGAGCGCGCCGACGAGGCTGGGCAGTTGTTCGGCGGTGCACTCGATGCGCTCGTACGTCCACGACGTCAGCCCCAGCGCCCGGTAGGCAGCGAGGTGCAGCTGCGGCGAGCGTGAGTGAGTGATCGGCGAGCCGAGAACGGCCGCGCGCCGGTCTCCGCTGTCTGACCTACCTGGCACTGTCGAGGACACCGTTGTGCTGCGCCTGTTCGATATTGGCCAGATGCTGGTCGTAGTCACGGGTGAACAGCGTGGTGCCCTGCAGGTCGATGGTCACGAAGTACAGCCAGTCCCCTGCCGCCGGATGCTCGGCCGCGGCCAGGGCGTCAGTGCCCGGCGAACAGATCGGTGTCTGCGGAAGACCTTGACTCATATACGTGTTCCACGGGGTGGTCTTGGCGCGGTCGTCATCGGTGGTCGCCACTTCCTGGCGGTCCAGCGGGTAGTTCACGGTCGAGTCGAACTCCAGCTTGCGGTGTTCGGCCAGCCGGTTGTAGATCACCCGGGCAACCTTGTCGAAGTCCTGCGGCTTGGCTTCGCGTTGCACCAGGGATCCGACGGTGAGGATCTGGTACGGCGACATCTGCATCGCCGCGGCGGTGTCGAGCAGACCGCTCTGGGTGTAGACGGTCGCGCTGCCGCCGATCAGGGTCGAGAGAATGTCCTGCGGTGTCGCCGCGGGGTCGACATTCCAGGTGCCGGGCGCGATCAGCCCCTCCAGCCGCCGGTGATCGTTGGGCATCGCCGCAACCGGAGCCGCCGCCCATTCGGGTACCGCCAACGCGGCCGCCGGCGCCGATTGCGCGGCCGCCCGGAGCTTGTCGACCGGCACACACCGCTTCTCGCCGTCGAGTTCGACGCAGGACGCCTGGGAGATCAGCGTGAAGATGCCTTCGGTGACCGCCTTGGTCTTCACATCGGCGGTGTCGTCGAGCTGCCGCCCCTCCGGGATGGTCAGTTTGCCCACCCGGTTCTCCGGATCAGCCAGGCGTTCAACGGCATTCGCGGCCGGAATCTCGGTACGCACCTTGTAGAAGCCGGGTTGAATGGCCGAGATCGCCTCATTCTTGTGGGCTGCCTCGACGAATGCCTTGACGGTGGCGACCACCTTCCTGTCTTGCAGGGTCTTGGCGATGGCGGTCGTGGAATCGCCGTCGTGGACCTGGATGACGACATCGGCAACCCCGTCACCCGCATAGTCGCCGGAGCTGCCGGACATGTTGTGCCACAGCTTGGACCCCAGGAACACCGCACCGATCACCACCATGATGAGCACGGCGAGTGAGAAGCCCCTGGTGGTGCGTCGCTTCCGGTCCTTGCGGGCTTTGCGGGCCCGCTCGGCCTTGCTCAGCCCTCGGCGCGGTGGTCCGACCACCTCGGGCTTGGCCTTGTCGGCACCCCACTTCTCAGCCATCCATGCCCTCTCCGCGCGCAGCCAGAGCCGCACGCCGCTGATCCAGCCAGGACTGCAGAATGCCAACCGCAGCTGCCTGGTCGATCATCGCTTTCTGTCCCTTTGCCCGAACCCCCGCTTCGCGCAACGACCGTTGCGCCGACACAGTAGTGAGCCGCTCGTCAGCCAACCGCACCGGTATCGGAGCGATCCGGCGGGCCAGCAGATCCGCGAGTTCGATGGCATCGACGGCTGAGCTGCCGGCCCGGTCGGCGAGCGTGCGGGGCAGTCCGACGACGACCTCGACGGCGTCGTACTCGCCGATCAGCGCCACCAGTCTGCGCAGATGTCTGCCCGACCGGTCGCGCTTGTCTCGCTGAACGGTCTCGACCGGAGTCGCCAATATCCCGTCGGGATCGCAACTGGCCACACCGATCCGCACGGTGCCGACGTCGACGCCGATGCGCCGGCCACGTCCGGGGTCATCGTCCCCTGGGCGGTCCGGTAGTCGGTCGTCGACCGTATCGGACACGACGCTAGCCCCGGCCGATCTCGGCGCGCAGCGCGGCCAATGCCGCGTCGATACCCGCCGCCCCCTTACCGGAACCTTGTGCCATGTCCGCCTTGCCGCCCCCGCGGCCGTTGACCGCCGCGCCGAACTGCTTCACGAGTTCGTTGGCGCGCAGGCCGAGATCCTGAGCAGCCGGGTTGACCGCGACCACGAACGGCACCGCGTCGTCCTCGCCCTCGGCGATCAGCGCAACCACGCCCGGGTCCGAGCCGAGCTTGCCCTTGATGTCGCCGACCAGGCTGCGCAGGTCACCGGCCGACATGCCGCCGGCCATCCGTTGTGCGACCACCCGGACCTTGCCGATGGTCTCGGCGCCTGCGGCGGCATTGGCCGCCGCGGCCCTGGCGTTGGCCAACCGGGCCTTGTCGAGTTCCTTCTCGGCGGCCTTGAGACGTTCCACCAGGTTGGCGACGCGGGCCGGTACCTCGTCGGAGGGCACCTTGAGCGACGAGGCCAGTCCGGCCATCAGGGCGCGTTCCTTGGCCAGATGGCGGAAGGACTCCAGACCGACGTACGCCTCGACCCGGCGCACACCAGAGCCGACCGAGGATTCACCGAGGATGGTCACCGGGCCGATCTGGGCCGAGTTGTGTACGTGCGTACCACCGCAGAGCTCCAGCGAGAACGGACCGCCGATCTCGACCACCCGGACCTGGTCCGGGTAGTTCTCGCCGAACATCGCCATCGCGCCCATCGCCTTGGCCTTGTCGAGCGCGGTGACGAACGTGTTCACCTGGTAGTCGGCCTCGACTGCCTCATTGGTGACCTCTTCGATCTGCGAGCGCTGGTCGTCGGTGAGCGCCCCCTGCCAGTTGAAGTCGAACCGCAGGTAGCCGGGCCGGTTGAGCGAACCGGCCTGAACGGCGGTGGGGCCCAGAACCTGTCGCAGCGCGGCGTGCACCATGTGGGTACCGGAATGCCCCTGCGTGGCACCGCGACGCCACTTCGGATCGACAGCGGCGGTGACTGTGTCGCCTTCGACGAACTCTCCGGACTCCACGTTGATCCGGTGCGCCCACAGGGTTTTGGCGATCTTCTGCACGTCCGTGACCGCGGCCTTCGCAGCTCCCGAGGCGCCCGTGCCGGTGATCACACCCTCGTCGGCGATCTGGCCGCCGGCCTCGGCGTAGAACGGGGTGCGGTCCAGGATGAGTTCGACGCGCTCGGCGTCCACGTCCTCGTGCGTCACCACCGGCACCCGCTTACCGTCCACGAAGATGCCGAGAATGCTTGCCTCGGTGGACAATTCGTCGAATCCGGTGAACTCGGTGGGCCCGGTGTCGACCAACTCGCGGTACGCGGAGAGATCGGTGTGGGCCTGCTTGCGTGCGGCGGCGTCGGCCTTGGCGCGCTGACGCTGCTCGGCCATCAACGACCGGAAGCCCTGCTCGTCGACGGAGAGGCCGGCCTCGGCGGCCATCTCGAGGGTGAGGTCGATCGGGAAGCCGTAGGTGTCGTGCAAGGTGAATGCGTCGGTGCCCGAGAGCACCGTCGTACCCGATTTCTTGGTTGCCGCGGCAGCGTCGTCGAACAGCCGCGAGCCCGCGGCGAGGGTGCGGTTGAACGCCGTCTCCTCGGCCACCGCGATGCGGTTGATCCGCTCGAAGTCGGTGACCAGTTCCGGGTAGGACGGGCCCATCTCGTCGCGCACGGTGGTCATGAGCCGGCTCATGATCGGCTCCTCGACGCCGAGCAGCTTGGCGGCGCGGATGATGCGGCGCAGCAACCGTCGCAGCACGTAGCCACGCCCCTCGTTGCCAGGGCTGACACCGTCGCCGATGATGATGGCCGCGGTGCGGCTGTGATCACCGATGATGCGGTAACGGACGTCGTCCTCGTGACTGCCCGCGCCGTAGCCGCGCGGGGCGATCCCGGCGACCAGATCGATCACCGGCCGCACCAGGTCCGTCTCGTAGACGTTGTCCACGCCCTGCAACAGGCAGGCGATGCGCTCGACCCCCATACCGGTGTCGATGTTCTTGCGCGGCAGCGGCCCGAGGATCTCGAAGTCATCCTTCGAGGTGCCCTCGCCGCGCTCGTTCTGCATGAACACGAGATTCCAGATCTCGATGTAGCGGTCCTCGTTGGCCTCCGGCCCGCCCTCGATCCCGTATTCGGGGCCGCGGTCGTAGTAGATCTCCGAGCATGGCCCACACGGCCCGGGGATACCCATCGACCAGTAGTTGTCGGCCATGCCGCGGCGCTGGATGCGCTCCAGCGGCAACCCGGCGACTTCCTGCCACAGCTGAATCGCCTCGTCGTCGTCCAGATAGACCGTTGCCCACAGCCTCTCCGGGTCGAATCCGTAGCCGCCCTCGCTGACCGGGTTGGTCAGCAGGGTCCACGCCAGCTCGATGGCGCCCTTCTTGAAGTAGTCGCCGAACGAGAAGTTGCCGGCCATCTGGAAGAACGTGTTGTGCCGGGTGGTGATGCCCACCTCGTCGATGTCAGGGGTCCGGATGCACTTCTGCACGCTGGTGGCGCGGTCCCACGGCGGGGTGCGGGCACCGAGGAAGTAGGGCACGAACTGCACCATGCCGGCGTTGACGAACAGCAGGTTGGGGTCGTCGAGGATCACCGAGGCACTGGGCACCTCCGTGTGGCCTGCCTTCACGAAATGATCGAGGAAGCGCTTCCTGATCTCGTGTGTCTGCACGTTGCTCGTGTCCTCGTGTTCGTGGGTGGCTGGGGTTGCGCAGGCAACTACCAGTTAGACCGCTTTACATTACCGTTCTGCGCGTTCACCCCGAAAAGGCGACGAACGTCACGCCCCCAGAAAGCTCAGCCGCACCTGGCGTTGCGGGTTGTCGCGGTTCAGATCGACCAGCACCACGCTCTGCCAGGTTCCCAACAGCGGGCGGCCAGCCTGGACCGGCAGCGTCACCGACGGTGACACCAGTGCAGGCAGCACGTGATCTGCGCCATGACCGAACGAGCCGTGGCTGTGCCGGTAGCGGTCATCGCGCGGCAACAACCGTTCCAGGGTATCGAGCAGGTCGTCATCCGAGCCGGCACCCGTCTCGATGATGGCCACCCCCGCAGTCGCGTGCGGGACGAACACATTGCACAGGCCGTCGTGGTGCGCACCGCAGAACTGCCGTACCTCGTCGGTGAGGTCGACGATGCGACGCCGCGAGGTGTCCACGTCGATCACGTCGGTGTCCATCTGCCCAGCCTACGAGGCACTCGCCGACCCCATTGCCACCTCAGGCGCACCAGAGGATGGTGGTAGTGGAACCGGTGGCGCCACCGGGGCGCTGCCCTGGCAGGAAGGGGTGGATCGTGTTCGCACGTTCAACCACGATCGCGGCGCGCACCAACGCGATCGACGCCGGCATCACGCATATCCGCGACGAGGTGATGCCTGCCCTCGACGATGTCGACGGCTGCATCGGCCTTTCTCTGATGGTGGACCGGGAATCAGGCCAGTGTGTCCTCACGACGGCGTGGCGGTCCGAAGAGGCCATGCATGCGAGCGCCGCCGCGATAGCCCCGATGCGCCATCGGATGGTGGAAACGTTCGCCGGTACCGCCACGGTCGACGAATGGGAGATCGCGGTGGTGCACCGCGAGCAGTACTCCGGCCCTGGCGCCTGTGTGCGGGCGACATGGCTGCGAACCCGCCCCGAACTGTTCGACCGGGCCGTGGACTTCTACCGGAGCTCGGTGTTGCCTGCAATGGAAGACCTCGAGGGTTTCTGCAGCGCCAGCCTCATGCTCGACCGCGGATCGGGTAGGGCGGTGTCCTCGGCCACCTTCGAGAGCGCCGATGCGATGGACCACAACCGCGATCAGGCCCGGGCGTTGCGCACCGCCCGACTCCGCGACCTGAGCGCCGATCAGATCGATGTCGGCGAGTTCGAACTCGTGCTGGCTCACCTCCGGGTACCCGAGATGGCCTGACCGAGAACGCGTCCAGAATTGACGGCACCGTTTGGACGGTGATCGCCCGGGGTATCTCCCCTCCAGCCCAACACAGCCCTGGAGGAGAAATGACCATCACCGGCATCATCAGCGCGATCCTGATCGGCATTGTCGTCGGCGTGATCGGCCGGCTGATCGTTCCCGGCAGACAACCCATCGGCATTCTGGTGACGATCCTGGTCGGCATCGTCTCCGCGTTCATCGGTACCGCCCTCGCACGCGCCATGGGCATCCCGACGGCGACCAGCGGCGTCGACTGGCTCGAGCTCCTCGTTCAGGTCATCGTGGCCGCACTCGGAGTGGCCCTGATATCCGCTCTGATGGGACGCAGAAGGACCGGTATCCTCGGAACCCGACGGTCCGGCCTGCTGCGCTGACCAGCTGCCCCGCACCACGGTCCCGGTTGAATATTCAACCGGGACCGTGGTTTTCGTCTGGGATGGTCAGCGGCGGGCGCGGCGGATGATGGCCCGCAGCTTGTCCACCCGGGTGACCAGCTCGCGTTCGAATCCACGCCCGGTCGGCTGGTAATAGTCCGTCCCCACCAGCTCGTCGGGTGGATACTGTTGCGGCACAACACCATCGGGATGATCGTGGGCGTATTTGTAGCCCACGGCATTGCCGAGTTTCTGCGCGCCCGAATAATGGCCGTCCCGCAGGTGCGGCGGCACCAACCCGGCCTTGCCGGCCCGGATGTCGTTCATGGCCGTCCCGAGCGCCGTGGTGACGGCGTTGGACTTGGGCGCGGTGGCCAGGTGCACCGTGGCGTGCGCCAGCGTCAGCTGCGCCTCGGGCATGCCGATCAGCTGCACCGTCTGGGCGGCGGCGACCGCGGTCTGCAGCGCCGTGGGATCGGCCATGCCGATGTCCTCGCTCGCGAGAATCATCAGCCGACGCGCCACGAAGCGCGGGTCCTCCCCCGCCACCAGCATCCGGGCCAGGTAGTGCAACGCCGCATCGACATCGGACCCGCGCACCGATTTGATGAAGGCGCTGACGACGTCGTAGTGCTGATCGCCGTCACGGTCGTACCGCACCGCGGCCTTGTCCAACGACTGCTCGATGGTCTCGACAGTGACCCGTTCACGGGGCTCGGCTGCCACTTCCAACGCGGTCAGCGCCCGTCGCGCATCGCCGGCGGACAGCTGCACCATGAGGTCGACGGCCTCGTCGGTGACCTCGACCGCACCACCGAGCCCCCGCGGATCGGTGATCGCGCGGCGCAGCACCATCTCGATGTCCGGGGCGGACAACGGCTGCAGCTGCAGGATCAATGAGCGCGACAGCAGCGGCGCGACCACCGAGAACGACGGGTTCTCCGTGGTGGCCGCGACCAGCAACACGACCCGGTTCTCCACCGCGGCCAACAGCGCATCCTGCTGGGTCTTGGAGAAGCGGTGCACCTCGTCGATGAACAGCACGGTCTGTTCGCCGTGCACCGCGGCCCGCCGCGCAACATCGATCACGGCACGGACCTCTTTGACGCCGGCGCTCAGTGCCGAGAGCGCCTCGAACCGGCGGCCGGTGGCCTGCGAGATGAGCGAGGCCAGTGTGGTCTTGCCGGTGCCGGGCGGACCGTAGAGGATCACCGACGCGGCGCCGGAGCCCTCCACCAGACGGCGCAGCGGCGATCCGGCCTGCAACAGATGTGACTGACCGACGACCTCGTCGAGGCCGGCCGGGCGCATCCGCACCGCCAGCGGTGCAGAGGCGGGGACCGGTGCACCCGGATCCGCGGGTGCGGGCTCACCGGGTACGTCGAACAAACTGTCGGACACGCCTTCTGCTTACCACGCCGACACGACGGTCTACGCCGGTGCGGTCACGAAATCGATGAGTTCTTCGACCCGGCCGATCAGTGCAGGCTCCAGGTCGTTCCAGTCGCGCACCTGGCGACGGATCCGCTGCCAGGCCCGCGCGATGTCGGCCTGGTCCTGGTGCGGCCAGCCCAGCGCCTCGCAGATGCCGTGCTTCCACTCGACACTGCGTGGAATGATCGGCCAGGCCTTCATCCCGAGCCGGGCCGGTTTGACCGACTGCCAGATGTCGACGAACGGGTGTCCGACCACCAGGGTGTGTTCACCGCCTGGGCCGCGCCGCACTGCCTCGGCGATGCGCGCTTCCTTGGACCCGGTGACCAGGTGATCGACCAGCACCCCCAGTCGCCGGCCCGGCCCGGGGGCGAACTCCGCGACGATGCCGGACAGGTCGTCTACCCCGCCGAGATATTCGACGACGACACCTTCGATACGCAGATCCGCTCCCCAGACCTGCTCGACGAGTTCGGCGTCGTGCCGGCCTTCCACGTAGATCCGGCTGGCCAGCGCAACCCGGGCCTTCGCGTTCGGTACCGCAACCGAGCCGGACGCGGTCCGTGCCGGCGCCGCGGTCCGCTTGGGCACCACGAGGTTCACCGGCTTGCCGTCGATCAGGAACCCCGGCCCCATCGGGAAGGCCCGGATCTTTCCCCGGCGATCTTCGAGCTCGACGCGGCCACCCTCGACCCGCACCACCGCGCCCACATAACCGCTCTGGGCGTCCTCGACGACCAGGCCCTTCTCCGCGGGCTGGTCCGTCGATCGAGTCAGCTTCGGAGTGTGCGGGTTTCGGGACAGGATGTCGGAACCGTAGCGATCAGTCACGCGGCGATCCTAGAAACGCCCGCGGCGGTGGCGGCGTTGCGACATACCATCGTGATCGTGCTGTTAGATCGGCGGACCGCCGACGGCATCGCCGGCGGGGCCATCTCGCTGGTGTTGCGACGCTGGGACAAGCCCCGGGCCAGACCGGGTGGAACCCAACGCACGCAGGCCGGCACGATTCGCATCGAGTCGGTCAGCGAACACCCGGGCACCTACCGGGTGAGCGCCGCTCAGGCCCGCGCCGCCGGCTATCCGGATGTGGCGACCGCGCAGGCGCAGCTCGACCGCAGGCCTGCGGCGCACACCTATCTCATCGGGGTCTCCTACCTGGGTCCCGACGAACGGCCCGACCTGGCTGCCGACGACGCGCTCACCGAGGCCGACATCGCGGCGATCTCGGCCCGGCTGGCGCGGTGGGATGCGGCCACCGAACCGTGGACGCGGCCGTATCTGGAGATGATCGCGGCCAACGAGGCGGTCCGCGCCCCCGATCTGGCTGGGCGCGTCGGCCTCGACATCCCCCGGTTCAAGCGTCGCGTGCGTCAGCTCAAGGGACTGGGCCTGACCATCAGCCTCGACGTCGGTTACCGGCTTTCTCCCCGCGGACGGGCCTATCTGGCTGTCACCAAGGTCAATCGGGATTCGTGAGCCGGGCCAGCAGGATCCCTCCGACGATCATCGACAGTGCCAGCGCACGGCCCGCGCTCATCGGATCCCGGTGTAGGAGCACACCCAGCGCGATGGCGCCGACAGCACCGATGCCGGTGAAGACCGCGTACGCGGTGCCGACCGGCAGGTCCCGCATCGCCAGAGACAGCAGATACACCGACAACGCCCCGACGGCTACACACACGAGGGTGGGCAGCGGCCGGGTAAATCCGTCGGTCGGCTTGATGCTCTGAGACCAGGCGATTTCCACCAGACCCGCCAAACCCAGTATCAGCCAACTCATTTCGCGTACCCGGCGCCCAGCGCGCCGGCCGCGGCGAGGGCGTGCGCCAGTGACTCGTCGTGTGCGACCCGGAACTGGGCCAGTGCAGGATCCACCCGGGCATTGGCCATCTCGGCGTTGATGAACACGGTGTCGGTGACGCCGTAGTGCCCGGCGAAGAAATCCCGCAAGAAGCGTTCCTGGTAGTCGTACTCGGCTTTCGGCGAGCCAGGCGAATACGCGCCACCGCGGGCGGTCGCCACGACAAACCGCCTCGGCGCCAGGGACATTCGAGGAAAGGTCACCTGATCCAGCCAGGCCTTGAGCGAGGCCGGGATCGAGTAGTTGTACATCGGCGTGGCGATCAGCACGATATCGGCCGCCAGCACCTCGTCCAGCAACGGCTTCACGATCGCCCAGGCGGCGACCTGCTCCGGGGTGCGTACCGACTCCTCCAGCCGGTCCAGGTCGGCACCGCCGGCGGCCAGCACTGCATCGCAAAGTTCCGTCCAGCCCTCGCCGATGAAGGGCACCGGCTCGGCCGCCACGTCGCGGTAGAGGTATCGGCCGTCGGGTCGCGCTGCACGCCAGGCCTGGGCGAATTCGGCGCCGAGCGTGCGACTGATGGACCGGCGGCGGGCGCTGGCGTCGATGTGAAGAAGCGTGGTCATGACTACCTCCCGGTTAAGTGGACAATGCGTCCGGTTAATCATCACGATAACCGGACATTTCGTCCACTTATTTCCGTGATCGGCTACATTGCACTAATGGATATCGGCGCAGACCTCCTTGCGGCCGACGACGCCGGTGACGAGCGGGGCGGCGCGGAACGGGCCGATGCGGCACGTAATCGCGCGAAAATCCTTGCCGCCGCCGCCACGATCTTCTCCACGCGCGATCCACGGACCGTCACGATGGATCACATCGCCACGGCGGCCGGGGTCGGACGCGGCACGCTTTACCGGCGCTACCCCAGCACCACAGCCATCGCCCTGGCCCTGCTCGACGAACACGAGCGCGCCCTGCAGGCGCAGCTGATCTCCGGCGACCCACCACTGGGACCCGGTGCCGCACCAGCCGAACGGCTCGCCGCGTTCTATTCGGCCATGGTCGACCTGCTGGACACCCACGCTGATCTGGCGCTCGGCGCCGAGACCGGCGGCGCCAGGTTCACGACCGGCGCATACGGTTTCTGGGCCGCGCACGTGCGGACCCTGCTGACGGAAGCCGATGTGCCCGAACCGGATTCACTGGTCGATGTGTTGCTGGCGCCTCTGGCGGCGGAGAACTTCGCCCACCAGCGCGCGCGTGGACTGAGCGCCAGACAGATCAGCCGGGCACTCTCCCGGCTCGCCCACGCGATGCTCGCTCCCCGATAGGCACCGGGGTCTAGTTGGTGACCTCGTCGATGACCATGTGCACGAACCGCATCTTGTCCAGTACGGCCGGCGGCAACACGAACGGGTACAGATCGTCGCGGCCCATCGATCGATTCACCATGTTCAGCGCCCACGCCAGCGGAAGCCACATCTCGATGATGGTGTCGAACCCGCTGGGTCCGAGCACCCGGCGTTCGAAGGTCGCCCCGGCCGGGGCGAACCCGAAGGCCGCGGCGGTGTCCAGCGTGTCGCGGATGTGCAGATAGTGCGCGAAGGTCTCGGCCCAGTCCTCGGCGGCGTGCATGGTGGCATACGTCGAAACGAAATCGTCGTCCCAGCCCGGCGGAGGGCCGTCGTTGTAGTGCCGGTCCAACGCGGCCTGGTAGTCGGCGTCGGCATCCCCGAACAACTCGGCGAATCGCGCACTGTAATCCGCCGACGGCGCCACCAGACGGTAGAAGTAGTAATGCCCGATCTCGTGCCGGAAGTGGCCCAACAGGGTGCGGTAGGGCTCGTCCATCGCGATGCGCAACTGCTCGCGGTGCACGTCATCGCCTTCGGCGAGATCGAGTGTGATGACACCGTTTTGATGGCCGGTGAACACCTTGTCGAACTCGCTGGAGAGCAGGTCGAAAGCCAGCCCGAATTGCGGGTCCTCGCCGCGACCGACGATGGGCAGCTTCAGTTCGTGTAGCTCGGCGATCAGCCGGCGCTTGGCCCGCTCGGCCTCGGCGAACGCCGCCATCGCCGCGGTGTCGGTTTCGGCCGGCCGGGTGCGGGTCAGTGCGCACGAGGCGCACAGCTCGTTACCCTGACCGATTCGTACCAGCCAATTACATTCGGCCAGATGAAGATTCGCGCAGAGTTGATACTGGTCTTCGTCGACCGCGCCGGCATGATCACTCTCGTCGGTTTGGGCGATCACCAGCAGCGCCATGTCATCGATCGAGAAGCCCAGCGCGCTGCCGCACGACAGGCACAGGGAGTTCTCGAACGCCAGACGCTGACCGCAGTTCGGGCAGTTGAAATCACGCATGGAGCAACCCGCCTTTACCAGGTGCGCACGGCGCCACATCCACGGACACCTCGATAACACTACTGTCCGAATCGGTGTAGATGATGCCGCGCAACGGAGGCACGTCAGCGTAATCGCGGCCGTACCCGGCCACGATGTAGCGCTCGTCGACCATCTGGTCATTGGTGGGGTCCATGCCCATCCAGATGTTCTGCGGCGTCCACACCGATGCCCAGGCGTGTGTGGCGTCCACCCCGATCATGCGTTCCTTGCCCGGCGGCGGGTCGGTGGCCAGATAGCCCGAGACATAACTGGCGGCCAGGCCGTTGGCCCGCAGGCAGGCGATGGCCAACCGGGCGAAGTCCTGGCAGACCCCCTCACGCACCGCCAGCACCGCGTCCACCTGGGTGGACACCGTTGTCGAGCCGGACCGGTAGGTGAAATCCGAGTAGATCCGCGACGTCAGCTCGCGCAACACCTCGATCAGCGGCCGTCCGGGGAGAAAGCTGGGCGCGGCGTACTCGCGTACCGCGTCGGTGATCTCCGGCGGCGACAGGTCAAGGGTGAATTCGGCGGCCAGGGCACCGTCTCCGCCGACCGGCCGGGCCAGCTCCCACGGAGCCTTGGCCGACGCACCGGAATAGTGTTCGGGCGCAGGCGGATCCACCTCCACCACGGAATTACTGGTGATACTCAGCGTGCGGTGACGTTCGGTGACATGAAAATACGAGCTGATGTTGCCGTAGACGTCGCGGCTGGTCGAACGGTCGGCCGCAGCCGGCTCGATCACCAGCTCGTGGAACAGGCAACGCTGCCACGTCAGATCGCGAGGGGTGAGAAAACCGCGGCCGTAGGAGCTGGTGACATCGTCGGAATAGCGGTAGACGGTGCGATGGGTGATCTCGTAGCAGCGGGTACCCGCCGCACTCGTGGGCCCGCTCACGGCACCACCCGCCGTGTGTCGGGGCCCCACAACGGCTGCATCCCGCCGGGCAGCGACAGGTGCGCCGCGGTGATGACACCCGAGAGGTCTCGGAGGCCGGCATGCATGCCGTCGAGCAGAGCGGTCAATTCGGCCCGCGTCCCGTCCGTGGTGATCTCCTCGAGATCGGCCGGGTCGAGCCGACGCAACCGGGTCGCGAGTTCGTCGACCAGCCGTTCCGGGCGCGACGAGCCCGACGACCCGGGCAGGGCCTTGAGACCCGACCGGATGCGCTCCAGCTGGTAGAACAATGACCTGGGGTTCTCCGCGTCGAACAACACCAGTTCGGCGATCGCGGCGATGCTGATCTGCCCCGGGTTACGCCGCCGGTAGATCACCGAGGATTCGCACACCACCAGGGCCGACTCCGTCACCGCGCGTTCGGCCTCCGTGCCGCGCACCGTCGTCAGGGTCGCGCGCAACAACGCAGTCAACGCCAGCCCACGCTCGATGCGCTTGCCGATATCCATCATCGTCCAGCCGATGTCCTGCACCATCGACTCCGCGGCCACCCCGGACAACGCCAACATCCCGGCCAGGGTCTGGCTGTGCGCGGTGGCGAGATAAATGTCTGCGGCAGTGGGTGACTGGGGCGGAGCGGCCGACGGCCGCAGCACCGCTCGTTCCACCCCGGCCAACACCATCCAGGTGTCGTTGGACATCTGGTCGCGTACCGCCCGCGCCGCCAGTCCCAGGCGTTCGACCGATTGGGCGAGCGAGCCCGACCGGTGCCGATCAGCGGTAGCCGACCACAGCGTGGTCGGGGCGATCGCGATCATCTCGTGGTCATCGTCGGTGCCGCCGGTATCGGTACCGGTGATCGACCCCACCGCGGCCAGCAGAACCGGAACGCACTGGCTGTCCTCAAGGTCCTGGCGGTAGCGGTACTCGTGATACCGCTCCCGGGTGACGGTGAGCAGCCGGGCCATGCCCTCGGCCCGTTCGGCGTACCGGCCCATCCAGAACAGCTCCGAGAGCACCCGCGGCGAGCTGACCGCCCGGGTCGGGCTGGGTATCGCCCCGGGGGACACCAGCTCGACGGAGACCGTCGGGGTGCGCTCAGCCGTGACCCGTTGCGGGGTCCGCACCCAAACATCCTTGGCGGCAAGGGTGTTCATTCGGTACGCAGCATTTCCAGGGGCTACCACGTAGCCGAGACCACCGATCATCGGGGCGTATCCGCCGCGCTGGGCCACAGTGAACAGCCGCATCCCCACATTGCCGGCCGCCAATCCCTTGGCCCGGTAATTGGTTGGTGCGGTGGAGAACTGAGGTAATTCCTGTCCCACCCACTGCCCCGGTTGGGCCTCGATGCGCGCAGCCAGGTCCTCGCGGGCCGCCGCCGACAACATCGGCCCGACGATCGACTCACCGCCGCCGACCGGCCGGATCAACAACGACGACAGCTTGGTGAGCAGATGGGAACGCTCGATGTCGACCCCACCCCAGTACATCGGGGCAGTCGACAGCTGCGGCGTCTCGTCCAGCAGCAGCTCGGCCAACTGCGGCAGGAACCGTGCCAGGCCGGGGCTTTCGAGAATCCCGCTGCCCAGCGTGTTGACCACCGTCACCGCACCACGGCGCAGCACCTCGACCAGGCCCACCACGCCGAGCCGGGAATCCGGGCGCAGATCCAACGGGTCCACATAGTCGGCGTCGACCCTGCGCAGCACCACGTCCACGCGTTTGAGCGTGCCCAGCGACCGCATCCACAGCGTGCCGTCCCGGACCACCAGATCGGCGCTCTCCACCAACGGGAAGCCGAGTACACCGGCCAAGTAGGCCTGGTCGAAGGCGGTCTCGGAATGGATACCGGGACTGAGCACCACCACCACCGGCTCTTCGGCGGCCTCGGGAGCCGCGTCGAGAAGCGCCAGGCGCAGCGCCTGGGCCCACGGCGAGGCCGGCCGCGGGCCGATCCTCTCGTAGAGGTCGGGAGCCGCGTGAGCGATCACCCGCCGGTCGGCCAGGGCGTAGCCCGCGCCCGAAGGTGCCTGTGTCCAGTCCGCGTTGACCACGAAACTGCCATCGTCGCCGCGGCTGATGTCGCAGCCGTGCAGGAACAGCTGGTGACGCCCGGGCACCACCACGCCGTGGGCCGCCCGCAGGTATCCGGGATGGGCGAACAGCAGCTCAGCCGGCAACACCCCACTGGTGATCGAGCGACGCGCCCCATACACATCGGTGAGCACCGCATCGAGCAGTCGGGAACGCTGCACCAGACCCGATTCCAGGGAATCCCAGTCCGCCGCCGAGATCACCAACGGCAGTGCGTCGAGATTCCAGGGGCCCGAGACCGCGGTCCCGTCACCGTCGGTCACCACCTCCCCGTGCCGGTCCACCTGGATGTAGGTGATGCCGTCGTTGTCGATGAGACCGCGTACGACGGCGCGCAACCGGTCCAGGCCGTCGCGGCCACGTTCACCGACGCACTCGGCCAGCTCCCGCCAGGCCGGCCTTACCTCGCCCGTGACGTCCACCAGTTCGTCGTATCCGGCAACCACACCATCGTCGCGAACGTCGAACAGCGCTTGCTGGACCCGGGAACTGCGGTAGGCGGCCAACACGCCGTCAACATCCACACCGGTGTTCGCGGCAACACCGGTGGCTTGGGCGGACTCCGGTGAGCCATTCACAAGAACCATCAGTGAAGAACGGTACGCACCCGGCGGAGATCCAGGATTCCGGGCGCACCGAGATCCGTGGATTGGCGTGCCTGCTTCTCCCTCAGATCCGACAGGTCGATCGTGCCGGGAGTGAATCCCATCGCCTCGAACCGCCGGCCACGTCGCGATTCGGCCTCGACCGCGTTGACCGGTGGGGTGTCGTAGGACCGCCCTCCCGGATGGGCAACGTGGTAGGTGCAGCCGCCCCGGGAGGTACCCGTCGCGGTGTCGACGAGTTCGAACCGCAACGGTCCGTCCACGGTGATCGTCGGGTGCAGCGCGCTGGGTGGCTGCCAGGCCCGGAACCGCACCCCGCCCACCTGGATATCGGGATTGTCGGTGGCCAGCAACGGGATCGGGTAACCGTTGGCGGTCACGATGTAGCGGTGCCGGTCGGCCCCGACCAGCCGCACCTGGACGCGCTCCACCGAGGAATCCACGTAGCGGGCGGTGCCGCCCGCAGCGGACTCCTCCCCCAACACATTCCATGGTTCGATCGCGCCGCGCAGCTCGATCTCCACCCCGCCGCAGACCGCGGTCCCGATCCTGGGGAACCGGAACTCCGTGAACGGGTCGAGCCAGCTGGTGTCGAAGCCGATGGCGTGCGCCCGAAGGTCGGCGGCGACCTCGGCGATGTCCTGAATCAGAAAGTGCGGCAGCAGGTATCGGCCATGCAGGTTGGCGCCGTGACGGATAAGCGGTGCCCGCAACGGCTCGTCCCAGAATCTGGCCACCAGCGCGCGCACCAACAGTGACTGCACCATCGCCATCTGAAAGTGTGGCGGCATCTCGAAGCCGCGCAACTCCAGCAAGCCCAGCCTGCCGCGCGCGCTGTCAGGACTGTAGAGCTTGTCGATGCAGAATTCGGCGCGGTGGGTGTTGCCGGTGATGTCGGTGAGGAGGTGGCGGAGAGCGCGATCGGAGATCCACGGAGCGACGCTTGCGGAGCGACCATGACCGGCAGCGACGCTTGCGGAGCGACCATGACCGGGAGCCAGCCTCGCGATCTCGGCGAAGGCGATCTCCAATTCGTAGAGCGCATCCGACCGGCCCTCGTCCACCCGCGGTGCCTGCGAGGTGGTGCCGATGAACCGGCCGGCGAACAGGTAGGACAATGCCGGATGGCGTTGCCAGTAAGTGAGCAACGACACCAACAGATCGGGTCGTCGCAACAGCGGCGAATCGGCCGGGGTGATGCCCCCGAGGGTGATGTGATTGCCGCCGCCGGTGCCGCCGTGCGTGCCGTCCACATCGAATGACTCGGTCGAGAGCCGGGCCAGCCGGGCCTCTTCATAGAGGGTCTCCAGTTGGTCCCGCTGCTCGGCGAAGCTCGCCGTCGGTGCGACGTTGACCTCGATGACACCCGGATCCGGGGTGATCGACATCGACGTGATGCGGGGGTCCGGCGGAGGCCCGTACCCCTCGATCACCACTGGCGTGTCCAGCTTGGCGACCGCGGACTCGATGCGGCCCACCAGGTCGACGAAGTCGTCGAGCTCCTCGGTCGGCGGCAGATAGATGTAGAGAAACCCCGAACGGATCTCGGCGACCACCGCCGTGGTGGGCGCGTTGTCGGCCGGCTCGACCGTGGCGTCGCCGGAGACGTCCCGCAAGTCGGTGGGCCGCGACAGCGGGTCGGCGTCATGCGCCGGTCGGGGCGGGTGCCAACTGATCGAATCCAGCGGCAGCCGCAGCCCCGCCGGTGAATCCCCCTCGGTGAGTACGATCCGCCCGCGCCGCAACCGCCAATCGGCGCTGGCCCAGCCGGCGCCGTCGTCGCGGCGGTGCAGGGGCAGGACGTAGGCGGCAGGCTCACGGGCCGAGGATTCGAGCCGGTCCAGCAACTCGGCCCGGGCCTTCGGAGTGTCGTCGGCCAGATCATCGTCAGTGGCCACCGGGTCGCCGGCCGGCTGACGCACAGCGCCCGCCAACCGGCTCAGCGCATCCTCATAAGCCGGGCGCACCTGGCCGGCGGGCAGCCCGAAGTCGGCGGCTACTTCGGCGAGCACGCGCTGACCGGCGTCGTCGGCGAGCGCGGGTACCTCGTCGCCCCAGGGATCGGCCAGCAGCGCCGCGTCGTTCCACAGCGGCCGGCCGTCGGTACGCCAGAACAGGCCGATCTGCCACCGCGGCAAGGGTTCTCCCGGATACCACTTGCCCTGGCTGCGCTGGACCAGCCCGGCCGGGGCCCACACCTGTTTCAGCCGCGCCGCGAGCGCCGAGGCACGTTCGCGCTTGTGCTTGCCGTCCGCGTCGGTGGTCCATTCCGGATCGACCTGGTTGTCGATGGAGACGAACGTCGGCTCCCCGCCGACGGTGAGCCGTACGTCGCCGTCGGTCAGTCGTTGATCCACCTCGGCACCGAGCTTGATGATCGCCGCCCAGGCCGCGTCGGAGTACGGCAGCGTCACCCGCGGGTCCTCATGAACGCGGGTAACCACATTGGAGAACTCCAGCGTGGATTCGCACGGGCCGGTGGACCCGGTGATAGGGGCCGCCGATTCGGGGTGCGGGGTTGCCGAGAGCGGAATGTGGCCCTCGCCGGCGAACAGCCCCGACGTCGGATCCAGGCCGATCCATCCGGCACCCGGGATGTACGCCTCTGCCCAGGCATGCAGGTCGGTGAAGTCCGCAGCGGGGCCGGAGGGTCCGTCGAGGGCCTGCATGTCCGAGGTCAGCTGCACCAGATAGCCCGAGACGAACCGGGCCGCCACGCCCAGCTGGCGCAGGATCGACACCAACAGCCACGCCGAGTCGCGGCACGAGCCGATTCCGGTACGCAGGGTGACGTCGGGGGTCTGCACCCCGGGCTCCATCCTGACGGAGTAGCCGACGTCGGCGCTGACGGCACGGTTGAGCGCCACCAGAAAGTCGATCGTGCGCGTGCCGGGCGGCACGGTGAAATTGCTCACCCACGACTTCACGAGGTCGCCGGGTCCGGAACCGTCATTCTCCTCGTCGACGGGGCGAAGGTACGGCTTGAGGTCCTCGAGCAGCGCCTTGGGGTACTCGAAGACGGTGGACGAGCCGCTCGGGTGAGGACCAGACGGCCAGGTCTCCGCGTAATCCTCGATGAAGAAGTCGAACGGATTGATCACCTTGAGGTCGGCGATGAGCCCCACGGTAATGGTCAGCGCGCGAGCCCGGTCCGGAAACACCAAGCGGGCCAGGAAGTTACCGAAGGCGTCCTGCTGCCAGTTGATGAAATGGTCCGCCGGCTCCACGGTCAGTGAGTAGGCCTCGATCGGGGTGCGCGAGTGCGGCGCCGGGCGCAACCGGATGACGTGCGGATGCAGCTCCACCAACCGGTCGAAGGTGTAGCTGGTGCGATGCTCCAGCGCCACTTTGATGCCCATCTGCGAATCCCACCACAAGGTGAACATCCCCGCATTGCGCACGACGATCGGCCCGGCGCGCGCTGCCCGGATGCGGCCGGATTTGCCCGGCGCTGGTTGAATTCAGCGGAGAAGCACTGACCGAAGGGATGTGGCCGCCGGCGATGTGGAGCACCGTGCTGGTGATGGCCGTCGTGGCGGCAGTCGATCCGCTCAGAATCGGGGTCGTGGCCTTCATGCTGTCCCGGTCACGGCCGGTGCGGTTGCTGCTCCCGTTCTTCCTGTTCGCCTTCACCGCCAACGTGGCGGTGGGCGCCGCGGTGGTGTTCGTGTTCAAGAACGTCACCGGCGACGGTGGGAGCAGCATGCCCCCGGGCGTGGAGATCGGCATCGGTGTGGTGGCGCTGGCGATCGGCCTCCTGTCCATCACGGGCGTTCTCGAACACCTGGTCACGAGGGTGCGCGCGCGTCGAACGGTCCCGGCCGCAGCCTCGGCGGACTCCGTTCCGGGCCTGTCGAAGCTGCCGGACGGAATGCAGGCCGCGCTGCGGGGCGAGGCGCCGTGGGCCGCCGGACTGCTGGGCCTGATCAACGGTTTCCCCACGCCGTACTACCTGGCCGCGATGGCTGCGGCCCTGACCTCGGGCGCTGCGGTGACCGAGCAGATGGCCGCGATGGTCGTGTTCAATCTGGTCGGTTTCCTCGCCGCGATCATCCCGATCATCAGTTTCTGGGTCGCTCCGGCCGCCACGAGGTCCGGCGTCGAGCGGATCTACGAGTGGATGGGAATTCACCATCGGCTGGTGGTGGCCGTGATCGCCGGCGCGGTCGGCGTGTACTTCCTGGCCACGGGCATCAGCCACCTGTGACGGCGCGGTCGCGTCAGCGGGTCGCGAATCTGCGATAGATCGCGAGCATCAGGATGCCCGCCACGGTGATGCCCACCAGGTTCACGCCCAACTGCAACACCGACCGGGCCGCGATGTCCCATTCCCCGACCGTCGCGGCGACCACCGCGAAACCGGCGGCGGGGACGGTGGTCACCGATATGAAGACACCCACCAGCGCCGCGGATTTCGCCGACACGAGCGACAACATCCCGGCCGCGCCGGCCAGCAGGGCCACCACCAACGAGAACGGGCCCACCTGGAAGATGAAATCCACCTGCTGCAGGTCGCGGAAGCTGGTCAACGACACCCACCCCAGGGCTTCGAAGCCCAAGGTGGCGAGGGCCGTGACGGCCATCGCGAAGGGGAAGCCGATCAACAACGCCGCACCCGCGCGGCGGGCCAGCGACATCCGCCGCTGCACCAGCGCGACTGCGAGGGCCGCTAGCGGTCCGAATTCGGGTCCGACGACCATGGCACCGACCACGGTGACCGCGGAGTCGGTGATGACGCCGATCGCGGCGAGCAGGCACGCGATGCACAGGAACATCAGATACGTCGCATTGAGGCTGGACTCCTCGCGGGTCCGCGACACCAGCTCGTCCCAGATCACCGCATCGGCGCCGTCTCCCTCGGTGGCATCCTCGGCATGAAACGCCGACGCGGACAGGACGGTGTCGAGCGGCTCGAGGGTGATGGCCCCCAAGTGCGGCACATCAAGGGATTTCAGCCGCTCCACCACATCGTTGGCCGCCTCCCGGACCAAGATGGCCGTGATCTCGTCGCCGGCCGGATCCCTCGCGTCTCCGGCGTGCACCACCACATTCGTAGCGCCGGCTTCCCGGTCGAGGACGTTCAGGATGGGCTGTCGCAGATCGGTGGGCGCGATGACGCGTAAGTGCAGCACGGGCCGAGAGTAGCGTTCTCAATCCCACCAGAAGACCCACAGCGGACGCGCCAGCATGCGTGCCAGCGCATCGAGCGAACCGGCCTCGGTGTTGACCGCGTCGTCGCAGTACAGGTAGGCCTCCAGGGCGGCGGTGAGCGCGTCCCGGAGGCTTCGCGGTGGCTGATCGACCACCAGCACCAAGGACTCGTCGTCGAGGGCCAGAACCTCGGTCCCGTAGTGGGCGGACCAGCGCCGCAGGATCGCCGCGTGCTCGGCACCGAGGACGCCCGAATTGATCGCGCCCGACCACTGCAGCAGTCCGGGGACCAGCCAATCCGCGGGGGTGGGAATCAGCGCCAGCCGGGTGTACTCCCCGCGAGAGTCGAAGTCGGCGAACTGCCGCCGCCAGTCCCCCGGGTCGTCGGCGTCGAACCCGGACGGATGGCGCGGGATTTCGTAGTCGGCAGTGCGGATTTCGAACTCGTGTTCCAGCCATCGAGCGCCGTCGAGTTCCGCTGCCAATACCGGTGTTTCGTCGGCCACACCGTCCATCCCGATCCGGTGCCAGGCCATGTCGGTGAGCAGCACGGGCCACAATCCCGTCACCGGAAATCGCGCGCGAACGGCCAGCCACGCCTCCACGGCAGGAACACCCGGTGGCACCGGGACTGTCCACATCGGTGCCCGGTGGGCCAGCAGGTCGTCGTGGCGTTGCATTTCACCCAGGACGACTCCGGCCGCAGCCAGCGCAGCACCGGGATCCCGTGGTGGGGCTACCGCCGCCGGCGGTGCGTCCACCGGATCGGGCGCGAACGGCGGCGCCGCCAGCTCCGGCACCTCCGGCGCGGGTGGCGGCGCCGGGACGAACGGAGGATCGCCGACAGACGAGCGTGACGTCACGGGCCGACCGGTCAGCAACTGCGCGAGTCCGATCAGGTCCGCGGCCACGGCAGTGACGGTGACTCCCCGGCCGCCGTCCTGGACCGCCCACACCGTGGGATCCCCCGGTCCCTGCTTCAGGAACGTCACCCCGTAAACCGGCACCACCCGGGGTTCTTCGGCAAGTTTCGCGCTGGCCAGCTTCAGCGCCGCATCGCCACCCGGGTTGTCGCCCCAGGCGGGGTGCCACAGCCCACCTGTGCGTACGGCGTGCAGTAACTCACGCACCGGACGGCCGATATGGGCCCGCAGCGTCACGTCGTCGGCGTTGCGCCAGTCCGGCCAGCCGTCTCCCACCGGCAGACCGGCGGACAGGAAGTCGCGGTGATCCTCGTTGAGCCACAGGGAGAATCGCGATTCGAGGGCCGCCAGTTCAGCCTCGGTGAGCCCCGGCTCGATACGCCACTGACCGTGTTCGGCCAGGATGTCGACCGCACGTGCGCCTACGGTCACGACGTGGGACGCTCGAAGCGCACGACGAGTTCGTCGGCCGGCACGGGGTGCCCTTCGTCGCAGCGGATCTCGACGCCGGCCAGTGCGCCGCACCCGTCGTGCGCGAGGCGCAGGCCCGTGTCGCCGAGATGCTTGCGGCCCCACTCGAACATCGCCCACACCACCGGCATGAAGTCGGTTCCGGATTCGGTGAGCACATATTCGTTGCGTTCCCGCTGACCGGGCTCGCGATACGGCCGTTTCGCCAGCAGTCCGGCGGCCACGAGGTCGGACAACCGCGCCGATGTCGCCGCCTTGGTGATCCCGACCCGGCGGGCGAAATCGTCGAACCTGGTGGTGCCGTAGAAGGCCTCACGCATGATCAGCATCGCCGACTTGGTGCCCGCGAACGCCATGGTCCGCTCGATCGGGCAGTGCCCCACCGCCGACCAGGCGTCTCGGTCGGCCAGCTTGCCCTGCAGCATTCCCACGGAATCAAACCCCATCCCTGAGTTGTTCTAACTATACCCAGGTGCTATACCTGGGTAGTCATCACAATACTCAGCGTGGAGCATCAGGAGGTCAAGATGGCCGGATATGCAGACCGGGACGCCGTCATCGTCGGAGCGGTCCGGACCCCGATCGGAAAAGGCAAAGCCAACGGTGCGCTGCACGGCGTCCTGCCGGCGGACCTGCTGGCGCACAGCCTGCGGGAGCTGATCACCCGCACCGGCGTCGATCCGGTACTCGTCGACGACGTCATCGCCGGCACAGTCACGCAGGTGGGAGACCAGGCGGTGAACGTGGCCCGCAACGCACTGCTGGGCGCAGGCTTCCCCGAAACCGTGCCCGGGACCACCGTTGACCGCCAGTGCGGCAGCAGCCAGCAGGCGATCAGCTTCGCCGCCCAGGGGGTGCTGGCCTGCGCCTACGACATCGTGATCGCCGCAGGCGTGGAGTCCATGTCCCGGGTCCCGATGGGTTCGTCGGTCCTGCCCGGCAGCGACCCGTTCGGCCTCGACATGGCCGCCCGGTACCCGGACGGTCTTGTCCCGCAAGGCATCAGCGCGGAGTTGATCGCGGCGAAGTGGGGATTCTCCCGCGCCCAGCTCGACGAGTTCTCGGCAGGCAGCCACGAAAAGGCCGCCCGGGCCACCAAGGACGGGCTGTTCGAGGCCGAGCTCGCCCCGGTCGCCGGGCTGAGCACCGACGAGATCATCCGGCCGGGAACGACGGTGGAGACCTTGTCCGGACTGAAGCCCGCGTTCTACAACGAGGCCTACGCCGCGCGGTTCCCCCAGATCAACTGGGAGATTACCCCGGGTAACTCGTCGCCCCTATCGGACGGCAGCGCGGCGGTGATGATCACCAGCGGCGCGACGGCCCGGAAGCTGGGGCTCAAGCCGCTGGCTCGTGTCCACACCACGACCGTGGTGGGATCAGACCCGCTCTACATGTTGACCGGTGTCATCCCGGCCACCGAAAAGGTCTTGGCGCGTGCGGGTTTGACACTGTCCGACATCGACCTGTTCGAGGTCAACGAGGCGTTTGCGCCCGTGGTGCTGGCCTGGGCGCACGACACGGGCGCCGATCTCGGCAAGACCAACGTCAACGGCGGGGCGATCGCGATCGGGCACCCGCTCGGCGCCAGCGGAGCGCGCATCATGACCACCCTGGTCAACGCGCTCGAGCAGCGCGGCGGACGGTACGGCCTGCAAACGATGTGTGAGGGCGGCGGCATGGCCAACGCCACGATCATCGAGCGGCTGTAACGCTGCCCTACTGGTTTGTCACGCTGGGGTGGCTCTCGAATTCCACCGACACCCCAGCGTGACAAACGGCGGGTGACGGGCGCCGGAGCCCGATCAGGCGCTAGGCGCGAACCAGCTCGAAAAGCGGGATGGCCCGGGTGGTTTTCGACTGGTACTCGGCGAACACCGGGGCACGATCGACGATCTTCGGGTAGGCGGCGTCGCGCTCGTCGTCGGGCAGTTCGCGTGCGACCACGTCATAGGCCTCGGCACCGATCTCGATCCGGGCCTGCGGGTTGGCCCGCAGGTTGTGCACCCACGCGGGGTCCTTGGGCCCACCCGCGTAGGAACCGACGATCAGCATCGCACCGTCGATGTCCAGATACGCCAGCGGCGACAGCCGGGGCTGACCGGATTTGGCTCCTGTGGTGTGCAGCAACAGCAGCGTGCCACCCTCGAAGGGGCCGCCCACCTTGCCGCCATTGGCCCGGAATTCCTCGACGACGTTGCGGTTGAAGTTGTCGAGGGCCGCCACGTCGGCGACCAGTTCGGTTTTGTCGAAGTTCGGATCGATATCGCTCATGCCTTCTCCAGCTTCTCCGGTGGGGCTTCTATTCCAGACTCGAGCTTCGCCGTGGTGAACCACGCACGGAGAGCCGAGAGGGGTCAGGCCTTCACCTGCGGCTTGTCCTCGGCCTTGGCCTTCGACTCGGGCTTCGCGTCGATCCCCGATTCCTTGCGCTGCTGTGCGGTGATCGGCGCCGGGGCGTCGGTCAGCGGGTCGACGCCGCCGCCGGACTTGGGGAACGCGATCACCTCGCGGATCGAGTCGACCCCGGCCAGCAGCGCGGTGATGCGGTCCCAGCCGAAGGCCAGGCCACCGTGCGGCGGTGCGCCAAAGGCGAAGGCGTCCAACAGGAATCCGAACTTGTCCTGAGCCTCGGCATGGTCGATGCCCATCATCGCGAACACCCGCTCCTGGATGTCGCGCCGGTGGATACGGATCGAGCCGCCACCGATCTCGTTGCCGTTGCAGACGATGTCGTAGGCATCGGACAGCGCGTTGCCGGGATCGGTGTCGAAGCTGCCCTCCGATTCGGGCTTCGGCGCGGTGAAGGCGTGGTGCACGGCCGTCCAGGCGCCCGAGCCCACCGCGACGTCGCCCGAGGCCGTCGCCTCGTCGGCGGGTTCGAACATCGGGAAGTCGACGACCCAGGTGAAGGCCCAGGCGGCCGGATCGATCAGATCGAGCCGCTTGGCGATCTCGATGCGGGTGGCGCCCAGCAGCGACCGCGCCGACTTGACCGGGCCCGCCGCGAAGAACACGCAGTCACCGGGCTTGGCGCCGACGTGGGCGGCCAGACCGTCGCGCTCGGCGTCGGTGAGATTCTTGGCCACCGGGCCGCCCAGCGTGCCGTCCTCGGCGACCAGCACGTAGGCCAGCCCCTTGTGGCCGCGCTGCTTTGCGAACTCCTGCCAGCCGTCGAGGGTACGGCGCGGCTGCGAGGCGCCGCCTGACATGACGACGGCACCCACGTACGGCGCCTGGAAAACCCGGAACGGGGTGTCCTTGAAGTACTCGGTGCACTCGATCAGCTCAACCCCGAACCGCAGGTCGGGCTTGTCGGAACCGAACCGGCGCATCGCGTCGGCGTAGCTGATCCGGGGCAGCGGCAGCGGCAGCTCGTAACCGATCGTCGACCAGACCGCCTTCAGCACCTGCTCGGCGATCGCGATCACGTCGTCGGCGTCGACGAAGCTGAGCTCCATGTCCAGCTGGGTGAACTCCGGCTGGCGGTCGGCCCGGAAATCCTCGTCGCGGTAGCACCGCGCAATCTGGTAGTAGCGCTCCATGCCCGCCACCATGAGCAGCTGCTTGAACAGCTGCGGGCTCTGCGGCAGCGCGTAGAACGAGCCGGGCTGCAACCGTGCGGGCACCAGGAAGTCGCGTGCACCCTCCGGAGTGGAGCGGGTCAGGGTCGGGGTCTCGATCTCGACGAAGTCATGCTCGGCCAGCACGTTGCGAGCGGCGGCGTTCACCTTGGAGCGCAACCGGATTGCGTTACCCGGGCCCTCGCGGCGCAGATCCAGGTAGCGGTACTTGAGCCGGGCTTCCTCACCGGCGGTCTCGTCGAGCTGGAATGGCAGCGGGGCGCTCTCGGACAGCACGGTCAGCGAGGTGGCGTTCACCTCGACCTTGCCGGTCGGGATGTCAGGGTTCTCGTTGCCCTCCGGACGTACCTCGACGACTCCGGTGACGGCGATGCAGAACTCGGCGCGCAACCGGTGGGCGGCGGCGAGCACGTCGCCCTCGCGGAACACCACCTGCGACACGCTCTGCACATTTCCTTGCCCCCCACCAGCCCCGTCACGGAGATCGATGAAGATGACGCCGCCATGATCACGGCGACGCGCCACCCATCCCGCCAAGGTGACCGTTTGACCGGCATCCGCGGCCCGCAATGAACCGGCGGCATGACTGCGCAGCACGAAAACTCCTGAATGTTCGACATGAGACGGGTGGTGACGAGTGACCAGTCTAGAGAGTGGCCTGCGCCGGTAACTTGGCAGCGTGGATGAGCGCTCGCGCGAAGAACCAGCAGCACCGAACTCCCCCATCGCGGTCATCGGTCCCGGCGCCATCGGATCGACCGTGGCGGCACTCCTACACGCGGCCGGCCGGCCGGTCCTGCTGTGTGGGCGAACCCCGCGCGACGGCGTCGAGGTCCGGCCCGACGACGGGAAACCCATCCGGGTACCGGGGCCGGTGCACACCGATCCCGACAGTGTGGAAGGCCCGCTCGACGTGGTCTTTCTTGCCGTCAAGGACACCCAGAACGCCCCGTCCGCGGCCTGGCTGGACCGGCTGTGCGACGAGAAGACCGTGGTGTGCGCGCTGCAGAACGGCGTGGAACAGGTCGAGCGTGTGAGCCAGGTCAGCCGATACACCGACGAGTCCCACGTGGTGCCCGCGGCGGTGTGGATCTCCTCGGAGATGCAGCCCGGTGGCTGGGTGCGGCTGCGTAGCGAGGCCCGACTGGTGCTGCCCAACACCCCGGCGGCGGCGATCGTGGCCGAGGCGCTACGCGGCACCGCGATCACCGTGGAGCGCGATCCCGATTTCCGTAGCGCTGCCTGGCGCAAGCTGCTGGTCAACGCCGTGGTCGGGTTCATGGTGCTGGCAGGGCGGCGGACGGGCATGTTCCGGCGCGACGACGTGGCCGCGCTGGCGCGGCGGTATCTGACCGAATGCCTGGCTGTGGCCCGCGCCGACGGCGCCGACCTGGGCGACGAGGTAGTCGACGAGATCGTGACCATGCTGGCCGCGGCGCCCGAGGACCTGACGACTTCGATGCTGACCGACCGCCAGGCCGGAAGACCGCTGGAATGGGACATTCGCAACGGCGTCATCGTTCGCAAGGCAGCCGCACACGGCCTACCCACTCCGATCAGTGACGTAGTGGTCCCGCTGCTGGCGGCGGCCGGCGACAGCCCAGGCTGACCCACCACTAGACACTCTCCCCTAGGGTGTCTACCCATGGCCCGGACCTACCAGTGCGAACGCGTCGAGTTGGACTTCATCGACCGTGCGCCGTTCCGCTTCGTCAGCACCGTCGACCTCGCCATCACCCCCGAGCAGCTGTTCGAGGTGCTCAGCGACGCGACCTCGTGGCCGCACTGGGCCACCGTGATCACCAACGTGGAATGGACCAGCCCCGAGCCCCGCGGCGTCGGCACCACCCGAACCGTCACGATGCGCGGGAACATCACCGGCGACGAGGAATTCCTGGCCTGGAAACCCTTCACCCACATGGCTTTCCGGTTCAACACCAGCACCTCGAACGCGATCTCGGCCTTCGCCGAGGACTACCGCGTCGTGGAGACCGGGGACGGCTGCCACCTGACCTGGGTGATGGCCATGAAGCCCAGCGGTCTGGCCGGGCGGCTCGGGATGACGCTGGGACAGCCCGTGATGGCGTGGTTGTTCCAGCGGTTCCTGCACAATCTCCGCCGGTATACCGATGAGCGCTACGGCAAGTAGGCCGCTAACCGAGCCCGTGCCACACCTGGCGTCGCACCGCGTCGGGATCGGCCACGGTCTCGTCGCGCGTGGACCGGATCACGCGGGTCAGACGCCGGTCGACGTCGTACTCCGGCCAGTCGGCGACCTCGGCACGGGCGAAGTCCAGCCAGGTACGTTGCATCCGCCGACCGACCGACGGCTGTACCCGGCGACCCAACGGGTGCAGCTTGCGTCCCAGATATGACCCGTAGCTGTGCTGGATGTGCACGATCTCGCTGCCGTGGGTGGCGCCCAGTCCCAGCACCTTGAGCGTCCACGTGGTGTGGTCGAACCGGTACACGTGAGTCGGCGCGTGTGCACTGTAGGCATCGGCGAACGCCCACGTCGGTGCACCGAACATGACGTCGGAGCCAAAGGCGATCAGCGCCCGGCGCCGCGGAAAATCGGGATAGGCGGCCAGCACCCGATCGCGGTCGTCCGGGTCGTGGCGCCGCAGATAGTCCTCGACCCCTGCCAGGGTGGTCGGGAGCATCGGCGGCTTACCCCAGGCGAACATCGACGCCTCGTGGCTGTTGGTGCCGATGATCAACGGCACCGCGGACACCGCACCCGCGCGCGCCGCCTCGGTCGGATGCAACGGCAGTAGATCGACACCGTGGGTCAGCCCGTAGGCCAACGTCGGTGTCTGCTGGGCACTCTCGAGCTGCAATTGCCCCGCGGCCCGGCGCAGTTGCCGCTGTGGCAGCACTTTGAGCTGCTCGGCCCCCACTCCGAGCAGCTGCATGAAGCGGCGCGACTGACGGGCCCGGTCTTCCCGGTCGGCGATCAACGGCAACGCCGGACTCTGCGCGATCGCCCGGGCGAACAGCCCGTCGGCGGCCGGGCTGGCCAGCAGCGCCAAGACCGATGTGGCCCCGGCCGATTCACCGAACACCGTCACCTGCTCGGGATCCCCGCCGAATGCGGCGATGTTGTCGCGCACCCATTGCAGCGCGGCGATCTGGTCCCGCAGGCACAGGTTGTCGTCGAATCCCTCACCCAGATCGCCGAGTTCGAATCCCCCGAACACGCCGAGCCGATACGTGACGTTGACGACCACCACGTTGCCGTTCTCGGCCAGCCGCGAGCCGTTGTACAGCTGCAACTGGCCCGCACCGTAGACAAAGGCCCCGCCGGGGATCCACACCATCACCGGCAACGAGCCGCCGGTGTCCGGAGACCACACGGTGACGGTCAGGCAAGCCTCGTCACGCACCTTGGGGTCGTCGCGGCCTCCCCCGACGAACGAACGGCCTTGTGGCGGCAACGGGCCGTGCTCGACGGCGTCTCGCACTCCGGTCCAGGGCACCACCGGACGCGGTGCCAGGAACCGCAGCGCGCCGATGGGCTGCTGAGCGTACTCGACACCTCGCCACACGCTGACCCCGCCTTCACGGGTACCGCGTAGCCGCCCCAGCGAGGTGTGGGCAATGGTCGAATGTTCCGCAACGACGGACACGTCTGAATCGTAGTGTGAAAAGCTTAACGGGCTGTTGAGCACGCACCTACCGGCGAATGCGATGGAGTGACGGGATGACCTTCAACGAGGGTATGCAGATCGACACGAGCACCACCTCCAGTTCCGGCGGTGGCCGCGGCCCCGGCCGTGGCATCGCGATCGGTGGAGGTCTCGGCGGTCTGTTGATCGTTGTGCTCGCGATGTTCCTGGGTGTCGACCCCGGCACCGTGATGCCGCAACAGCAGCAACCGATGGACACCAGCAGCGCCGGGGGTGAGGGTTTCGACCTCAGCCAGTGCAAGACCGGCGCCGACGCCAACAGCAAGGTCGAATGCCGCGTGGTGGCGACCGGCAACTCCGTCGACGGCGTGTGGTCCCAGCTGCTCAAGGGCTACACCCGCCCGCACGTCCGACTGTTCAAGGGACAGGTCCAGACCGGGTGCGGTCCGGCCACCAGTGACGTCGGCCCGTTCTACTGCCCGGTGGACAAGACGGCGTACTTCGACACCGACTTCTTCCAGGTGCTCGTCGATCAGTTCGGTTCCAGCGGAGGGCCCCTCGCGCAGGAGTACGTGGTGGCCCACGAGTTCGGCCACCACGTCCAGGACCTCCTGGGCGTTCTCGGCCGGGCCCAGCGTGACCCCGAGGGCGCCACCGGCGCGGGCGTGCGCACCGAACTGCAGGCCGACTGCTACGCCGGTGTCTGGGCGCACTACGCCTCCATCACGCGGCAGGAGGGCACCGATGTGCCGTTCCTGGAACCACTGAGCGACAAGGACATCACCGACGCCCTGTCGGCGGCCTCCTCGGTCGGCGACGACCGCATCCAGAAGCAGGCCACCGGCCGGGTCAACCCCGAAGCGTGGACCCACGGTTCCTCCGAGCAGCGGCAGAAGTGGTTCACCATCGGCTACCAGACCGGCGATCCGAACAAGTGCGACACCTTCGCCGCGAACAACCTTGGCTAGGACCGCCACTGCCGTCGACGCGGTAGCCGAGCGCTACCTCGATACCTATGCGCGGCTTGATCCTTGCGCCGCAACGGAACTCGGCATCACCGGCCACGACGATGAGGTGACCGACTACTCCCCAGAGGGAGTGACAGCCCGCGCCGAAGCTGCCCGCGCAACGCTGCGGGAACTCGACGGGCTGGATCCCGCCGACGATGTGGACGTGGTCACCGTGGCCGCGCTGCGCGAGCGCCTCGGCGCGGCGCTCGACGTTCACGATGCCGGCCTGGACCTGGGCGAGCTCAACGTCATCGCCTCACCGCTGCAGACCATGCGCGACGTATTCGACCTGATGGCCACCGACACCGAGGACGACTGGGCGCTGATCGCCGCGCGATTGGCGAAGGTGCCCGAACGTGTCGCCGGCTACGCGGACGCCCTACGTGCCGCGGCCGGCAGCAGTCACGGACCGGCCCTGCGCCAGGTCACCCGGGGGGTCACCCAGGCCCGGCAGATCGCCCAGTTGTTCGCCGAGATGGTCGCCGGAGCGGCACCGGAAAACCGGCAACTACAGGCGCAGCTACAGCGGCGCTCCGAAGCCGCGGCCGACGCCTACCGACGACTGGGCGACGTGTTGCGGGAGGACATCGCCCCGCGTGCGCGCCAGTCCGATGCCTGCGGACGCGACACCTACCAGCTGATGTCACGGCAGTTCCTGGGTACCGCCGTCGACCTCGACGAGGCCTACGAATGGGGCTTGGGCCTGCTCGATGCCGTTGTCGCTGAACAGGAATCGATCGCTCAGCAGCTCTACCCCGGGGCCACCGTGGCCGAGACGCTGCGCCGGCTGGACGACGAACCGCGCTACGTCATCACCGGTACCGATGCGCTGCAGGCCTGGATGCAGGACCTGTCCGACCGTGCGGTGGAGTCTCTGGCCGGCACCCACTTCGACATCGACGGGCCGCTTCGCACGCTCGAGTGCCGGATCGCGCCGACCCAGACCGGCGGCATCTACTACACCGGGCCGTCGGAGGACTGGTCTCGACCCGGACGCATGTGGTGGTCGGTTCCACCCGGTGTCGAGCGGTTCCACACCTGGCAGGAGACCACCACGGTGTTCCATGAAGGTGTTCCCGGCCATCATCTGCAGATCGGCCGCGCGGTGGCATTGGCCGACCGGCTCAACCGGTGGCGCCGGCTGGGCTGCTGGGTGTCGGGCCATGGTGAGGGCTGGGCGTTGTACGCCGAGCGGCTGATGGCCGAGCTGGGCTGGCTCGACGATGCCGGCGACCGCATGGGAATGCTTGATGCACAAAGGTTCCGGGCGGCCCGGGTGGTGCTCGACATCGGCGTGCACTGCGGCCTCACGGCTCCCGACGGTGAGGTATGGGACGCCGAGCGGGCGTGGAACTTCCTGACCTCGCATTCGGCGATGGCCGAGGAGAACCTGCGCTTCGAGCTCGACCGCTACCTCGGCTGGCCGGGCCAGGCTCCGTCGTACGCGATCGGGCAACGAATCTGGCACGAACTCCGCGACGAGGCCCTGCGCCGGGGATCATCTCTGCGGGAATTCCACAGCCGCGCACTCGATCTGGGCGGATTGCCGCTCGATGTTCTCAGATCGGCGTTGTCAGCCGGCTGACCGGCGGCGACACTGGTGAGTATGGAAGCCCTGGAGCCTGACACCAAGGACTGGACCTGGGTACTGTCTCGCACCTGCCCGGAGTGCGGGTTCGACCCGGCATCGGTGCACCACAGCGAAGTCGCCGAGATCATCCGCGAGGATGCCGCGCGGTGGGTACCCCGGCTGCACGGCGCCGGGGTCGGTCTGCGGACCCGCCCCGACCGCTGGTCAATCCTGGAGTACGGCTGCCACATCCGCGACGTGCACCGGATCTTCGAGCACCGGGTGCAGTTGATGTTGACCGAGCACGATCCCCAGTTCCCAAACTGGGATCAGGACGCCACCGCCATCGCCGACGACTACGGGTCGCAGGATCCGGGGACTGTCGCGACCGAGTTGTACGAGGCGGCCGGAGTTGTCGCCGACACCTATGACCGGGTACCGGCCGACGCCTGGTCGCGCCGCGGGTTGCGCAGCAATGGCAGCGAGTTCACCATCGCGACGATCGCGATCTACCACCTGCACGACATCGTCCACCACGCGCACGACGTCGCCGGGATGTGACGTGGTTCACAGCCACGGCTGTCACGGTTCGGGACCCCAGCGGTGTCTGAGAGTGTGACGACCAACGGCACAGGGGGATCATCTGAACGCCACCGAGGTATTCGCCGGGTACCGCCCGCTGCTCTTCACGCTGGCCTACGAGATTCTGGGTAGCGCCGCAGACGCCGAAGACGTGGTGCAGGAAAGCTACCTCCGCTGGATCACGGCAGGCGACGTGACGCATCCGCACGCATATCTCGTGCAGGTCGTGACGCGGCAGGCCCTCAATGCACTGCGCACCAGCAAGCGCCGACGTGAGGACTACGTCGGCAATTGGCTTCCCGAGCCGATCCAGACCGTGTCCGACGTCGGCGAGGACGCCGTCCTCGCCGAGTCCGTATCCATGGCAATGCTGCTGATCCTTGAGACACTCAGCCCCGACGAACGCGTGGTGTTCGTCCTACACGAGGTGTTCAGTTACAGCTATCCCGAGATCGCGCCCGTGGTGGGTAAATCCGATACTGCGGTGCGCCAAATCGCCCACCGCGCACGTGAACACGTTGAGGCCCGACGACGACGCTTCACACCGGACAAGCAGCTGGCACGGACTACCGTCACCAGGTTCCTGCGGGCCGCGCACACCGGTGACATCGACGGCCTGGTGGCGGTGATGGCCCCCGACGTCGTGGCACTGTCCGACGGCGGCGGACAGGTATCGGCTGCCCGTCGTCCGGTCGTCGGGCCACAACGCGTCGCGCAATTCATGACCGGGCTAGCCCAGGGCGCGATGGCCGGGTTCGACATCTCGTTCGGAAGTTACAACTCGATGCCCGCCGTGTCGTTCCGCCGGGACGGAGCGCTGGACTCGATCCTGCTCGTCGAGCTGACCGACGGACTCATCACGGCGCTCTACGCGATACGCAATCCCGACAAGCTCCGCGACACCGCCACCACCCACACCCTGACCAGACAGTAGGAGGACTGATGCAGACCGTCACCGTCGAACGGATCATCGGAGCATCGCAGGATGAGGTGTTCGAGTTCATGAGCAACGCGGCCAATTTCACGCGCTCCCCCTTGGTACTTCGACAGCGGCTGGCCGAACCCGGCCGGCAGGCCCCCTATGGACAAGGAGCCGTACGCATCCTGCTCTGGGCGATCGGGTGGTTCCGGGAACGCATCACCGCCTACGACGCGCCGCACTCCTTCGACTACTCGGTCGAACGCAGCTTCCCACCCTCGGAGCACCGGCACGGTCGGGTGAGCTTCGCCGCCGTGGACTGCGGCACCCGCGTCGTGTGGACCACGACGTTCCGGGTGAAATTCCCATTCATCGGCGAAACACTGACCCGTTGGGTCGGCCGACCGATGCTGACCAGGGTGTTCAACGACGTGCTGGACGCCGCCGAGACAGATCTGGCGAATCACTGACCACATTGAACACATCTCGTTAATCTGTTCAAATGCGCGATACGGATCGAGCGGTGTCACCCGCACTGCTCGCGGCCACCGCTGCGACGCTCAGGCTTTTGGGCCCAAGGCAATTCAGTCTTACTGCAGTCGCTGAACACGCGGGCGTCTCCCGCGGAACCGTCCATAATGCGCTGGGCAGTCGTGACAACGCCATCAGAGTCGGGCTCGACCACCTGGCCGGCGCGTTCATCGAGACCATCGCCGCCGAAGTGGACCGTCACGACACGCTCGCGGATCAGGTGGCCGCGGCCGCGGTCGTCATCTGCGCGCACCGGCAGCAGTCGGATTCCGTGGCGCCGCGCGGCATCAACGAGAGCATCCTGGTGCTGCTGCTGCGCAACACCGGTGACGATCTGATGCGGCGCTCGATCGAGCTGTGGAAGCCGGTCGTGCGCGCAGCCCAGGAACGCGGGGAGGTCGGCGCCGGTGTCGCACCGGCACGCGCCGGCGAATGGATCGTGCGCCTGTTGCTGAGCTTCGAACTTCTCCCACCGATCGGCGTGAACCTCGACAGTCCACGTGCGATCAGACGATTCGTATCCGACCACATCGTCGTCGGCCTGACCGGAAGGCAGAAATGACCGAGCCAGATTACGAGGTGGCGATCATCGGTGCCGGCCCTGGCGGCATCACGACGGCCCACCTGTTGCGCCAGAAGGGTATCCACGACTTCGTCATCATCGAACGCGGCGACGACTTCGGTGGAACCTGGCGCGACAACCACTACCCCGGTCTCGCTGTCGACATCCCCACCCTGTGGTATCAGCTGTCATTCGCCCCCAATCCGAACTGGACCAGATTGTTCGCACCCGGTCCGGAAATCCACCGTTACCTGCAGGACACGGCGGCCGGCCTCGGACTCTATGAGCACCTGCGGCCCAACTCCGAGGTGATCCGCCAGAAGTGGGACGACGAACACGGTGTGTGGCGACTGCAGATCCGTGGCGGGGAACCGGTGACGGCACGTTTCGTGGTCAGTTCGGTCGGCGGATACGTCAATGCCAAGACCACCGTCGACATCGAGGGCGTCGCCGACTTCACCGGGACCATCCTGCGCCCCAATGCCTGGGACGACAGCTACGACACCAAGGGCAAGCGCATCGCCGTGATCGGCACCGGATCGTCGGGCGTACAGATCACTGCTGCGCTGTCCGCGGAAGCGGCCAATCTCGATGTCTACCAACGCACCCCCGCATGGGTGCTACCGAAAGTCGACTTCGACTTCTCTCCGTGGATGCGCCGACTGATGCGCCTGCCCGGTGTCGTTCCGGCGGTCAACACAGTCGGTCGCCTGGCGATGGACATCTTCATGGTGGCACCGATCGTCCACGTCTTCTCCCGACTGCCGGACAACTGGCTACGCCGCCTGATGCCGCTCTACGACGGCTGGTCCCGGCTGCTCTACCGGTTGCTACTGCGCGCCGTCGTCGATGACGCCGCCACCCGCCGAAGACTGGTGCCGCGCTACGGCATCCTGGCCAAACGGCCGGTCATCTCCAGCGCATTCCTACCGGCATTGAACAACCCCGGCACCAACCTGATCACCACGCCGATCGAACGGATCACCGCGACCGGGATCCGCACCACCGACGGCGTCGATCATCCGGCCGACCTGCTGGTGCTGGCCACCGGGTACGAACTGTGGATCGACCCGGAGACCTACCGGCCAGACACCATCCTGGGCCCCAACGGTTTCGATCTCGCCCAGTACTACCGCGCGCACGGTCTGCAGAGCTACGCCGGCACCGCCCACCCACGACTGCCCAACCGCTGGGAGATCGTCGGGCCGCTCGGCTTCGTCGGATTCGCCTGGCTGGACTACGTCGAGACAGTGGCCGCACACGCCGTGCGGATCATCGACGAGACCCGCCACCGCGGTGCGCAGGTGGCCACCGTCAGCCAGGACGCGTTCAACCTCTGGAATGAGCGGATGCGTCGCGATGGCCGGGTCGCACACCTGTACTACACAGCTACCTCGGGCTTGAACAGCTATTTCGTCAACTCCCAGTACGAGACTCCGTATTACCGGCCGCAGACGATCACCGGATCCCGACAGTTCGCCCGCCACTCTCCGCTGTCCGACTACCAGTTCACCCATCTCCGCGTCACCGCACTACCCGAGGAGCAACCCGCATGACTGAACTCTCACTGGCCGGGCGGGTCGCCTACGTCACCGGCGCCGCGCGCGGGCAGGGCCGTTCGCACTGCGTGCGACTCGCCCGAGCCGGAGCCGACATCGTCGCGCTCGACGCCTGCGCACCCGTCGCCGCCCAGAACGGCTACGCCGCAGCCACTCCGGAGGATCTCGCCGAGACCGTGGCCCTGGTCGAGGCCGAGGGGCGCAAGATCCTGGCCCGGGAGGTCGACGTGCGGGATGCCGAGGGCCAGAAGCGACTGGTGGCCGACGCGGTCGAACAATTCGGCCGGCTCGACATCGTCGTGGCCAATGCCGGTGTGCTCAACTGGGGCCGGCTGTGGGAGATTCTGGCGCAGCAGTGGCAGGAGATCATCGATATCAACCTCACCGGGGTGTTCAACACGGTCCAGGCCGTGGTGCCGCCCATGATCGAGGCAGGCAACGGCGGTTCGATCATCGCGGTCAGCTCCGCGGCAGGCATCAAGGCGGTGCCCGGTTGCGGTCACTACTGCGCCAGCAAGTTCGGTGTCGTCGGGCTCACCAATTCACTGGCCGTCGAGCTCGGTGAGTTCGGAATCCGAGTGAACTCGATCCACCCGTACGGCACCGACACCCCGATGGGTAACGACCTGTCGATGTATCAGATGTTCGCCGACCATCCGAACTACATCCACAGCTTCTCCCCCGGTGCCCTGCCAACGGATTCACTCGCCCCACCCGACAACATCTCGGACATCGTGCTGTGGCTCGCCAGCGATGCGTCGTCGTTGGTCACCGCCGCTCAGATCCCGGCAGACAAGGGGTATCTGAAGATCTAGTTCTCCCGCCGAGCAGACGCTTAGGTACCCTTGCTAGCGCATTTCGGGGTACCTACGCGTCTGCTCGCGCAAGAAACTACAGCCGCGAGTGCTCGGAGATGTTGGTATCGGTGGTACGCAGCGGACGGATCAGCGCGTCCTGACTGAATGAGGCGATGAGTTCGCCTTCCTCGGTGTGCACCGCGCCGCGCACATACGACATGCCCGCGCCGACCTGGGTGCTCTCGTGGCTGTAGAGCAGCCACCCGTCCCACCGGACCGGCTCGTGGAAACTCACCGTGACCGTCATCGGCGCTGTCGAGACCGTGAGGTGGGCCTGCGCGGTACCGATTCCCTCATGCGCTCGCATCGTGGTCGAAATACCAAGGTGCCCAGTGAAATATGCGATCAACGCCTTCGCCAGATCGTCTCGGACGGGCACCGGATCGTAGTGCAGCCAGGCGTACAGTTCGGGCGGGCCGACCTCGTCGGGGCTGTTGACGTCGACCACGTCGACCAGACGCAGTTCACGTCCGATCATCGGCATGCGCGAAACATTCGAGTCCGCCGGGCCGGCGACCTCGGGACGCGGCAGGTGATGGCGGATGACATCACCGGATGGCACATCGGTGAACACCGTGATGGTGATGCAGCGCTTGCCGTTCTGTGACGCCGCGATCACTGCGGTGGCCGTGGAGCGCCCTTCACTGATCACGTCGATGTCCAACTCAACGGGCGGGCCCACCATCACGGCCCGGGCGAACACCGCGTGTGCCGACCGCACCGACTTGTCCGGAAAACGTTTCGCCGCCGCGACGATCGCGGCGCCCACGATCTGGGTGCCTTCGACCACCTGACGCTCGTCGACGCCGGCGATGCCGGTCTGGACGGTGAAACGGTTCTCCCCCGCGGGTTCGGCATCGAACAGGTCCAGCAGCATCTGCAGTGTCCACTGCGCCGGTTCGACCTCTTGAGTTGCCTCGGATTCTGCGGTCATGACTTCCTCTCTTTCACGCGTTGACGACTGTCTCGGCGAATTCCGAAATGGTTTGGGGCGCGGCGAAATCGGCGAACCACACGTAGAAGCGTTCGACGCCCTGCGCGGACAGCTCGGCGAAGTGGGCGGTGAGTTCAGCGGCGTCGCCGCACACCAAGCCGTCGCCGAGGTGCCCGAACAGCCGGGTGCTGCGTTCGGTCACTGCCGTGCGATCGGCGCCGCGGCCGACGAAGCCGACCATCTGTTGCAGGGAGGCTCGTGCCGAACCCACTGTCGGCAGCAGCGCGGGCAGCCGATCGAGCTGATGCGACGGAATGTTCCACCAGTCGGCGTGGGCCCGCACGAGTTCCATCATGCGCTTGCCGGTTCCGCCCAGCACCAACGGAATTGGATGGGACGGGCGCGGGGCCTGCCCACGCTCACCGTCGCCCCAATACTGGTGCAGCAGGTCCAGATTCTCGCCGAGCCTGCGTACCCTTGCTGCCGCATCACCGCTCTCGATGTCGAACCGCTCGAATTCCTGAGGCCAGGATCCGGATCCGAGACCGAGTTCGAAGCGCCCGCCACTGGCCTCTGACAGTGTGACAGCCTGCTTGGCCAACACCGACGGATGCCGGAACGCATCGCACAACACCAGGTGGCCGATCCGCAGCCGCTCGGTGCGGGCCGCCACCCAGGTGGCGACAGTCATTGCCTCCCAGATGCTTTGATGAGTCGCTCCGGGAGCCTCCAGATGGTCGATGAGGGCAATGCCGTCGAAGCCACTGGCCTCGGCCACCTGGGCACGCTCAACGATGCCGTCGACGTCCAGCCGGACCTGGGGTAGGAACAGGAACCACTCACTCATCGCTGCAACACATAATCACAAGCCGCCTATTGCTTCTACAGAAACGGTAACGTCATTCTCGCAAGTGCAGCATGACGGAGGTGATGGCGCAATGGCTAGGCCGGCCGGACGACCACCCGAAGGCACGCGTGCCGAGGCGCAAGCGGACCGGGCCCGCAGGTTCATGAAATCGGCGTTGGCAATCCTGGGCGAAACCGGACGCACCGATTTCACGGTGCTGGAGGTGGTGGAACGCTCCAAGACCTCGTTGCGATCCTTCTACCAGCATTTTTCCACCAAGGATGAGCTCCTGCTGGCACTCATCGACAAGATCATGGCCGAGTCCACGCAGCGCTGGCGCGGCGACACCGATGGGCTGGGCGGCCCGGAAGCACTCCGGTCGTTGATCGAGCGGATCACCATCCCGGCATCGTCGAGCACCCAGGACAGCATCAACCGCGGCCTGACCTTCTACAACGACCATCTCGCCGAGTCGCTGCCGCGCGAATACGCCCGGGTGCTGGCACCACTGCACGAGCTCATCGGCGACATCCTGCGGCGCGGAATGGATTCGGGGACATTCCGGTCCGATGTCGACGTCCAGAGCACCGCGGCCCTCATCATGCAGTCGGTCCTTGGCGCGATGCGGCTGCGTTCACTGGGGGTCGAACTCAACGGCGCGCCGATCGACGGGAAGCACATCTACGAGTTCTGCGTGCGCGGCCTGCTGACCCCTCAGCACCCGGGCTGACCAGCAGCTTTCCGATCAATTGAGCGATCGCCCGAATGTTCTCGTCGGCGCTGTCCATCCCGTGGTAACGTCATTACCAGTTTCGGAAATCACACTCTTCCAGGAGGCGAACATGCCCTCACGCGAGCTTCCCTACCCGGTGTTCGACGCCGACAACCACTTCTATGAGCCCAAAGAGGCGCTCACCCAGTTCCTGCCCGACAATCGCAAGGGCGTCATCGACTACATCGATGTGCACGGCCGTACGAAGATCGTGGTGCGCAACCAGATCAGCGACTACATCCCGAATCCCACGTTCGAGGTCGTCGCGCGGCCAGGTGCCCAGGAGGAGTACTTCCGGCACGGCAGCGGAGGCAAGAGCTACCGCGAGGTGATGGGCAAGCCGATGAAGGCGATCCCGGCATTCCGCAATCCCGAAGCGCGCCTTGAGGTTCTGGACAGCCTCGGCCTGGACTACACGATCATGTTCCCGACATTGGCCAGCCTGGTCGAGGAACGGCTGAAGGACGATCCGGACCTGATCCTGGACATCATCCACGCGCTGAACGAGTGGATGTACGAGACCTGGCAGTTCAACTATTCCGACCGCATCTTCTCCACCCCGGTCATCAATCTCGGCGTCGTGGACCGCGCCCTCGAAGAGCTTGAGTGGTGCCTGGAACGCGGGGCGAAGACCGTGCTGGTCCGTCCGGCGCCAGTGCCCGGCTACCGCGGTACCCGTTCACTGGGATTCCCCGAGTTCGACCCGTTCTGGGACGCTTGCGTGAAAGCCGGTATCCCGGTGTGCATGCATGCCTCCGACAGCGGCTACGCGCAATACCTCAACGACTGGGAGCCGGCCGACGAGTTCCTGCCGTTCAAGCCGACGTCGTTCCGGATGGTCGCGATGGGCAAGCGTCCGATCGAGGACACCATGGCCGCGCTGGTCTGTCACGGTGCGTTGACCCGCAACCCCGATCTGCGGATCCTGTCGGTGGAGAACGGCGCCTCGTGGGTGCCGTACCTGTTCTACCAGTTCAAGGACGTCTACTCGAAGATGCCACAGGAGTTCCCCGAGGATCCGATCGAGGCGTTCAAGCGCTGCGTGTACGTCGCCCCGTTCTGGGAGGACGATTTCAAGAAGATGGCCGACCTGTGTGGCATCGACCGCATCATCTTCGGATCCGACTGGCCGCACCCCGAGGGTCTGGCCGATCCGATCAACCTGGTCGATGATCTGGTGGCACACGGCCTCGACGACGACGGTGTCCGAAAGGTCATGGGCGGCAACCTGGTCGACCTGTTCAAGGTCGAGAACAAGAAGGTGTACCGACCCGATGTTCCCGCACTCGTGCTGAACTGATCCAGTCCCCTCCATACCTACGAAGCTGGGCCGACTACATGACAGATGTGGCAAATCCCGAACAGATGCTGTTCACCTCCACCGCACAGGCCTTCCTGGAGAAGGAGGTGCCACTGAGCCGCGTACGTGAACTCCATGCCAAGGGCATCGCCTTCGACACCGGATGGTGGGGGCGCGCAGCCGAATTGGGTTGGGCCAGCCTGCTGGTGCCCGAGGAACTGGGCGGCGGGAGTCCGTCCGGAGACGGCGTCGCCGACCTGGCGCTGCTTGCCGAGCAGGCCGGCCACACCGTGGCCCCCGGCCCGCTGCATCCGGTGAGTATCGTGCTGGCCGGCCTCGTCGAATCACCGGAGGGGCACGAGGAACTCATCGAATCGCTGGTTGCCGGCGAAACCGTGGCATCGTGGGCAGCCTACGAGCCCAAACGGCCGTTCGGAGCCCTTCAGTCAGTCACCGGGATCGGCACCACGGCCACCCGGATCGAAGCGGGCTACCGCATCGACGGTGTCAAGGACCGCGTCGAATCCGGCGACCAGGCCGGCACGGTCCTGGTGGTTGCCGTCTGCGACGGCCAGATCCGCCAGTTCGTCGTGCCGACCGACGCCACCGGCGTCACGGTCAGCGCCCAGACGTCGGTGGACCTGGTCAAGCGTTACGCCCGAGTGCAATTCGATGGTGTAGAGGTCGACGAGTCCGCCGTGGTGGGGACTGCCGAGGAGACCCCGGCCATCATCGAACGCCAGCGCCAGGTCGCCCTGGTCCTGCAGTGCGCCGAGATCGTCGGAATCCTCGACACGGTACTCGCGATGACCAATCAGTGGCTCAGCGACCGGCACAGCTTCGGCCGTCCGCTCGCGTCGTATCAAGCTCTCAAACATCGCGCCGCCGACATGAAGATGTGGTTCGAAGCAGCGCGCGCCACCACCATCGGAGCCGTGGCGGCAGTGGCCGAACGCTCCCAGGAAGCACCGAAACTCGTCAGCGTCGCGAAAGCCTATGTGGCCGAACGGGCACCCGTGATGCTGCAGGACTGCGTTCAGTTGCACGGCGGCATCGGAGTGACCTGGGAGCACGACCTGCATCTGTACCTGCGGCGGGTCGCGCTCTACCGGGCGCTCTACGGATCACCCGAAGACCACCACCGCGCCGTGTACGCGTTGAGCCGCAAGACCCGCGCAGCCGAGGAGATCGGAGCATGACCGACACCGTGAGCACCGCAGCAACAACAGAGTCCGTCGAGCAGTTCGCGCTGCGCGCCCGGACCTGGCTGGCCGAGAACATGCCGCCCGTCAACCCCGACAACCCGCCGTTCGCGGTACGCGCCGAGAACGAATCCTGGGAACGGGCAAAGGAACTGCAGAAGCGCCTCTACGAAGGCGGCTTCGCCGGCATCTGCTTCCCGCGCGAGTACGGCGGCCTGGGCCTCGATTACGCGTACCAGAAGGCATTCAACGATGAATGCCGGAACTACGAGATGCCGTTGATCCTCAACACCCCGTCGTTCACCATCTGCGGCGCAACCATTCTCGACATGGGCAGCGAAAACCAGAAACGTGAGCGCATCTCGGCCGCGATCCGCGGCGATGAGGTCCTGTGCCAGCTGCTGTCCGAACCCAGTGGCGGATCGGATCTCGCCGGCGTGATCACCCGAGCCGAGCTCAAGGGTGACACCTGGATCATCAATGGCGCCAAGACCTGGAGCACCAGCGCATTTGCCGCCGACTACGGGTTGATGCTGGCCCGCACCGACTGGACCGTGCCCAAACACGAGGGCCTGACCATGTTCCTGGTGCCACTGAACGCGCCGGGTATCACGATGCGCCGCATCACCGAGGTGAACGGCAACGAGGAATTCTGCGAGGAGTTCTTCGACAATCTCGAGCTGCCCGCAGACGCCGTGGTGGGCGACGTCAACGACGGCTGGACCGTCGCCTCGCGTCAACTGCACCACGAGCGTCGCGCGGTCGGTGGCGGTTCCGAGTTCGCCAGTGGGACCGGGGCCGAGAACGCGAACGAGATGCCGCCGGACCACGTCGGGCTGGCCGAGGCCACCGGGCAGGGCGACGACGCCCGGGTGCAGGACCTGGCGGGTCGCGCGCTCGTGCGGCGCATGGTCAAGAAGCAGCTGATCGATCACGTCGGCACAGCGATCGGAAACGGTTCGCTGCCACCGAATGCGGGCACCTTGATTCGGCTGTTCCATGCCGAGACCACCGAACTCGAGGTGGACACCGCGCTGGCCATCGCCGGTACGGCCGGCGTCGTCGACGAGGGTTCTGACGACGCCCCGGAGTTGGCCGGGCTGATGGAGATCGGAGTGCGCTACCTGTCCCGGCAGACCGGGTCGTTGGGCGGCGGCAGTTCGGAGATGGCGCGCAACGTCATCGGCGAGAGGATCCTCGGCTTCCCCCGTGAACTCGCCGCCGACCGCGGCGTGCCGTTCAATCAGGTCAAACGCAACAAGAGCTGACTGCGCCTCGGCGTACGGCGGGCATCACACGACGCACGGTTCCGAAGTTGTTCGTCGACGCCGAGCCGGGCGCCATCGGCGCGGTCGCCGACTTCGTTCGCGGCCTCGCCCGTTAGAAGAGAGCTGGTTGGGTCGGTGCCGGGGTTTCGTGTACCGGCCCGACACGCGCAGCGGGCACCGGGCCCGTCAGACCGTGCCGGGCGACCAGTGGCCGCACCCGGGCCCGAAGCATGTCGCGGTAGTCGGGCGGCAGATACGCTCCGCGCCGGTACAACCGCTGATAATCGGCAACCAGTTCGGGACGTTCACGCTGCAGCCAGGACATGAACCAACCGCGGGTCGTCCCCCGCAGATGCAGACCGAACACGGTCACGCTGCCTGCCCCGGCCGCAGCGATACGACCCAGCAGGTCGTCGAGTTGCTCAGCCGAATCGGTGAGATATGGCAGCACCGGCGCAACCATCACATGACACCGCAGCCCGGCGTCGCGTATCGCCGCGATGAGACCCAACCGCGCTTCGGGCGACGGGGTTCCGGGTTCGACCGTGCGATGCAGCTCCGGATCGCCGACCGCCAGCGACACCGCCACGCTCACGTCGACGCGACGCGATGCCTCGGCGATCTGCGGCAGATCACGACGAAGCAGCGTGCCCTTGGTGAGGATGGAGAACGGGGTACCCGAATCAGACAGCGCCGCTATGATTCCCGGCATCAAGGCGTATCTGCCTTCGGCGCGCTGGTAGGGATCGGTGTTGGTACCGAGCGCAACGGTCTCGCGCGCCCAGGACCGGCGCCGCAACTCGCGGGCCAACACCTCGGCGACGTTGGTCTTCACCACGACCTGAGTGTCGAAGTCCGTGCCGCTGTCGAACTCGAGATACTCATGGGTCGGACGGGCAAAGCAGTACCGGCAGGCGTGGCTACAGCCGCGGTAGCCGTTGACCGTGTACCGGAAGGGCAACATCGACGCTGCCGGCACCTTGTTCAGCGCCGATTTGCACAGCACCTCGTGAAACGTGATGCCCTCGAACTGCGGCGTACGCACGCTGCGCACGAAACCGAGCCGCTGCAGACCAGGCAGCGCCCCGTCGTCAGCGCGCACCGCCTGGTCGTCCCACCGCATACCGTTATCGAACAATTGTTCGATATGAATGTCAAGGTAATTCCATGCGTGTGTCGACGTTCTGCCCGAATTGAGGAACACCGTCGGCCGCAGCCGGGTTCGTAACAGTGGGCCGCCGACTGATCGGCGACCGGACAGATACTCGACAATCCACGATTGGACCTGCGCCAGAATGGCATTCACGCAATCGCAACCCGGCAGGATCGACTACCACCGCGCTGGGACCACACTGAGTTGCGAGGTCCGCCCGGGCACCGGCACTCCCCTGCTGCTCGTCCCAGGAGTGATGGCCGACGCGGCGACATGGCGCCCCGTGGTGGACGCCATCGATCTCCCCAATCCGGTGATCACCCTCAACCGGCGTGGCCGAGTTCCCAGCGGCGCCCTTGGCACCGGCTACTCGGTGGACGTCGAGGTCGTCGATCTGCGCCACATCCTCGACGAACTCGGCCACGCACACCTCTTCGGATGGAGCTACGGCGCCCTCATCGCACTGGAAGCCGCGCTGGACAACCCACACGTCCAGTCGGCGACGGCTTATGAACCGGTCGGCCGGCCGTTTGCCCCGGACGTCGTTCCCCACCTTCGTCGCGCCATCACCGCCGGGGACCTCGACCAGGCGGTCACCCTGATCAATACCGAGGTCTCCGGATTCTCGGCGGAATACGTCGCCGAATTGCGCCGCACTCCGGCATGGCCGATCCTGCGGCCACTCGCCGCGCCATTGGCCGACGAACTGGCTGCGATCAATTCCCACCAACCAGCCCTGGACCGCTATCGACACCTCGAAATGCCGGTGACGCTCATCCTCGGCACGCTGAACGAAAACCTGGCGCCGTACGGCACCGCCTTTGCCTCGTTTGCGGCCGCGCTACCTCAGGCGAATCTGATTCGACTCCCAGGACAGGGCCATCTGGCGCATGTCGAAGCGCCGACAGATCTCGCGCGAGCGATCGCGGCTGCCGTGCACCGAGCAGACGCCGATAGATGAGACTGGGTGCGCCGATGCCGCGGTTTCGGGTACGGCATCGGCGCGCGCCGTGGGCGCTTGCCCAGTCAATCGCGCATCGGGCCGGAACCGGAACCGCCGATGCGCATGCGTTTATCGAACACCAGTTCGAGCGCGACGTCAACACGGTTCCCAGTCCGTGGGATCAGGTTCAGCCCGCCGAGCCGGGTCCCGGCTCGAGCGCCAGCCGGACCTGGGATTCGATCGCGGCGACGACGGGACGAGGCAGGTGTACCCGGCCGCGCCCGTCGAGGTCGACGACTATCTGCTGCACCTTGCGCAGATAGGACGTCTTCTCCGCCGGCTGATCGGTGGCCTGCGCATGGTTGTAGAGCTTGGCGGCGGTATCCAGGTCGGCGCGGTCGTCGTCGGCCAGGTAACTGGTCCCAGTGACTTTTCCGTCGCGCTCGCACCGAACCCATTGGCGCCGCAGCGCATCGACCGCCGCGCGGTAACGCCCGGCGAATGCGGCGTCCGGGTAGGCGTCGGTGGCCAACGCCTGGGCCTCCTCCAACGCGGTATGGAAATCCATCACGTGCTCGCGGGTGATGTCGGTAACGCCGGGATAACGCAGGTACAGCGCGGGCTCCAACTCATAGGCGCCGTACTCGGACAACACCCGCCGGTGGACAGCGCGCGCAGCCTCCCACAGCCGGACATCGGCCGCCGGCGACGCGCCCGGCCCGGCCACCACGACGTCCGGTTCGACGGGCCTGGGCGGTGCGGCCTGCGTCGTCACGGAAACTGACTCTGTCGATGTGCCGCGCCGGCCCGCCGGCCTCATCTGCTTGTACTTGCGCGGTTTCTCGGGGACCGCACGCCGTAGACGCCGCAGGATCTCGGCGGCGACCGGATCGTCCTCCAGGACCGCGACGTGAAAGTCGGCGCCATCGCGGAAGGTCAACTGCAGATAGCGCACACCTTGGACTCGAAGGTCACGGTCAGCGAGTGCGATGCGGGTCTCCGGCGACTCTTCGGCGGACAGGCCGACATCGACGAGATCGGCCAGCGGGCGCACGACACCCTCGCTGTCTTCGGTTCCGATCAGGACCTGTCCGTCGACAAGCGCGAGCCGAACCGCGGCTCGTCGACCTGTCATTCGACCAACGACGCTGTACAGGACCGAACTGGTCAGTGACGCACCCACAACCACCATGACGATCGCCGGGGGCACCCCACTGGCTACGAGGATCAGCAGCAAGGGCGCTGCCGCCAACAGAAGCGCTGCGCAGACACCCCGGCGGATGCGGGTTGGAGTGTCGAGGTATTCGGTGCGGGAGATCAGCGCGAGATTCTCACCGGCCGGCGCGTCCACGCTCATGCCGCCGCAACCGTCCAACGCACCCCACCGACACTACCGTGCAGCCACTGGCCAGTGGCGTCTGCGTATGGTTGGTCCATGGCTGAAGACCCGCAGCAACGCCGACGGGCTCGGCTGGACCGCCGAAAGGTGGTTGAGTAGAGGTGAATTCGATGCTTCGCTCGATCGTAGGTGGCGTGTGCGTCGGCTCCGGCATCGCGATCGGGGCCTACTCGGGTGGCTGGTTCCTGGTGCTCGCGATCGTTCTCGCCGCATTGGGGATCGCGATGGTGGCCGGCGCGTTCACTCGGTCGGTCACCGCCGCGTCCGCCGGTGAACTGGTCCCGGTGACCGTGGACCTGATCGACCGTTCGGCACCGGCTCCGGCGATCGCGTCGACCCTCGTCGCCGGCGAGGCGCGGCCGCCCCGAGACGCACCGTTCCGGTTTCACCGTCACGCCAACCTGTCCCGAGCGCAGATCGCCGGCATCGTCGCCGATGGTCGGGGCGAATTGCCGTCGGAGGCAATCGGAACGCCAGGCAGCGCTGCGGTCATCGAACACCGGCCCACGCGGGCCCACGCGCCGGCGGCCCTGACGGCGGTGGCGGCGATGTGGGCCACCATGCTGCTCCCCCCGAGCGACATCTGGGATCTCAAGCCCTTGACCAGAAGTGTGTCGACCGCGGTCCCCGGCATCACCTCCGACGACCCCGATACGAAACCGCTGTGGCAGTGGTACGACGAGCTGCTCGCCCACCTGCGGACGGAGTCGCCGGACCTGCTCGACGCACTACTGGCGATCGACATCCGCGACAGCTACGTCACCGCGACGGTGTATCTGGGCGGAGACAAGAGCCGGAGCTACGAGGGCCGCACCCGTGGCTGGGATACCACCGAGTCCACGACGGCAAGCCGCGCTCGCGATACCTTCAGCATCGGGGATCTGCAGGGATTCTCGGCGCAGGACTATGTGTCCAAGGCGATGGCAATGCTGCCGCCCGACGACAACAAGCCCACGCGCCTTGCCATTTCCCGTGAGGACGACATCTTCGGCGCGACCCGACCGGTGCTGATCGACGGCTGGTTCGGCGATCCCAGCGTCACGGTCATGGGCAAGACCGACGGCACCGTCGCGCCCTGGTGGCCCGCCGACGATGTCGGCGCCGGACTGGCGCAGGCGGAGGCTGCACTGGTCGCTCGCGGGTTGTCGACGTCAGAGCCGATCCTCAAGGAGATCGAGCTGTCAGACGACAAGGGCGGGTTCTGGCTCAGCTTTTTCCGGGGCGACTACTACTACCGCACGCACGCGAGCGCTGGTGGATTCACCACGCCGGATGATCCGATGGGCGACGACACCTGGTCTCCCCGGTTCAGGTTCACCGACGTGTCCCCGACCGTCGTGGCACAGGTGCGTGAGGACGCGATGCGCCGCTACGGGGTCGACCCGGTGGACCGCGGGAAAGCAAAGATCACCATCGGTAAGTGGGACAGCAACGGCGGCGACCGCGAGGGTCAGGTCGTGATCAAGGTGAACTACCAAGACGCCCACGGCGACGAGGCAGTCTACGCGTTATCCGGCGAGCATCTCGCCGGATAACGCGAGCGCGTCACCTACCACTGACCGAGCTGGCAGCGCGGGCTGTACGGATGATCGTTCTGCACCGCAATCTGACCGTCGACAGAGATCTCACAGTGCGCGTTGGGCTGCGCCTGGCCACCGTGCGTCGTGCTCGCGACCGTGAAGACAGCCCACTGCGGATCGGCGAGCGTGGTCTCGAACACCCAAGGCGTGTCGGGACCGACGTTCACCGTCGCCTTCTGCAGGTACTTGTAGGCGTCAGCGTTGTAGGCGTCTTTGCTCGCCGGCTGCGTCGTCAGGTAGTAGAGGTCGAATTCGTACGGCGCGCCGGAGGTGAGCGTGTACTTCACCTGATGGCCCTGGCCCGACGGTTCCGCATAGGACGTTGCGTTGGAGACCGCCATACCCGCAGCCGCCAGTACGAGCGCCGCACCGACCGTGGTTGTCGCTTTTCGCATATTCGTCACATACGTCATATCCCAGCACGGTACCGCCTTGTTACAGGTGCGACTACTGAGTGTCACCGCGTTCCGCCAACGGCAAACCAACTCGGCCTAGCTTGAGGTTAATTTGTTTGTCACACACAGACATTTCCCAGTAACAGCGGCGCTCTAACGTCCCGATTCGACACCTGCACCCCGGTGTTTAGCCTCTTGCACCGCCGCCGGCACGGATCGGCTGAGAAGCGCTGCAATCAAAGGGAAAGGTCGCCCATGCGAGTTCCAGGACGTGCCCCGTTGCGTCGGTCTGCGCTTGCCGCAGGGAGTTTGATCGCAGCCACCAGCCTGCTCCTTGCCGGCTGTGGCAGCCGGGCGAGCGAAACCGACGCAGCAAACACTGCTTCCTGTGTGGACACCTCCGGGCCCAAGATCAAGGTCGGATCGTTGAACTCGCTGTCAGGCACGATGGCCATTTCCGAGGTGACGGTGCGCGATGCGATCAAGCTCGCGGTCGAGGAGATCAACGCCAAGGGCGGTGTCCTGGGCAAACAGATCGAGCTGATCGGCGAGGACGGGGCCTCCGAGCCCACGGTGTTCGCCGAGAAGGCCGAGAAGCTGATCAGTAGTGATTGTGTGGCCGCGGTGTTCGGCGGCTGGACCTCGTCGAGCCGCAAGGCCATGCTGCCCGTGTTCGAGAGCGCCAACGCCCTGCTCTACTACCCCGTGCAGTACGAAGGTCTGGAGTCGAGCAAGAACATCTTCTACACCGGCGCCACCACCAACCAGCAGATTGTGCCGGCGCTGGACTATCTCAAGGAGAAGGGCGTCAAATCGCTCTATCTCGTGGGCAGTGACTACGTGTTCCCGCAGACCGCCAACCGGATCATCAAGGCCTACGCAAAAGAGAACGGCATCGAGATCAAGGGCGAGGACTACACACCGCTGGGCTCGACCGACTTCTCCACCATCATCAACAAGGTCCGCAGCGCCGGCGCCGACGCCGTGTTCAACACCCTCAACGGCGACTCCAATGTGGCGTTCTTCCGCGAGTACAAGAATGTCGGCCTGACCCCGCAAGCGATGCCCGTGGTCTCGGTCTCGATCGCCGAGGAAGAGGTCGGCGGTATCGGCGTGCAGAATGTCACCGGCCAGCTGACGGCGTGGAATTACTACCAGACCATCGACACCCCGGTGAACAACGCCTTCGTCAAGGCCTACAAGGACTTCGTCAAGGATCCCAAGAAGCCCACCTCCGATCCGATGGAAGCCGCCTACGTCTCGGTGTACCTGTGGAAGAACACCGTCGAGAAGGCAAAGTCGTTCGACGTGGCGGCGATTCAGGACAACGCCGACGGCGTCACCTTCGACGCCCCTGAAGGCAAGGTCACCATCGACGGCGAGAACCACCACATCACCAAGACCGCCCGCATCGGCGAGATCCGGCCTGACGGCTTGATCTACACCATCTGGGAGTCCAAGGGGCCGATCGAACCGGATCCGTACCTGAAGTCCTACCCGTGGGCCGCGGGGCTGTCCGGCTGAGGCGAGCGTAGAGACGGCGAATCAGACACAGCATGGACATTCTGATCGGCCAGCTGGCAACAGGATTGAGCCTCGGCTCAATCCTGTTGCTCGCCGCACTAGGCCTGTCCCTCACGTTCGGCCAGATGGGCGTCATCAACATGGCGCACGGCGAATTCATCATGGCGGGGTGCTACACCGCCTATGTGGTGCAGCAGCTCATCACCAATGCCGGCGCCTCCCTGGTGATCTCCCTTCTGGTCGGGTTCCTCGTCGGCGGCGCAATGGGAGCATTGCTGGAGGTCACCCTGATCCGGCGGATGTACCACCGTCCGCTGGATACGTTGCTGGTCACGTTCGGCGTCGGCCTGATCCTGCAACAGGTGGCCCGCGACATCTTCGGTGCGCCCGCGGTCAATGTCGTTGCACCGGAATGGCTGTCGGGTGGCGTCGAGCTCCTCGGCGCGGTAGTGCCCAAGACGCGGATCTTCATCCTGGTACTGGCCGTCATCTGTGTCACGGTGCTGGCGTTGGTCCTCAAGACCAGCCCGATGGGGCGGCGGATCCGGGCGGTGGTCCAGAACCGCGATCTGGCTGAGACCAGCGGCATCTCGTCACGCCGGACCGATATCACCACCTTCTTCATCGGATCAGGTCTGGCCGCGGTAGCCGGTGTGGCACTGACGCTGATCGGCTCCACCAGTCCGACCATCGGCCAGAGCTTCCTGATCGATGCCTTCCTGGTGGTGGTGGTCGGCGGGCTCGGCCAGATCAAGGGCACCGTGATCGCGGCCCTGGCCCTCGGTTTCCTGAACTCGTTCATCGAATACAGCACCACAGCGTCACTGGCCAAGGTGATCGTGTTCGCCATCATCGTGATCTTCCTGCAGGTGCGCCCACAGGGATTGTTCACGGTTCGGACCAGGAGTCTCGTATGAGAACAATCGTCGGACGATGGCAGGCCCAAGCACGTTCACTGGCCGGTTTCGGGATCGCAGCGATCGTGCTGTTCGGCGTGGCACCGGCGCTACTGTCGGACTTCCGGCTCAGCCTGCTCGGAAAGTTCCTGTGCTTTGCGATCGTCGCGGTCGGCATCGGATTGGCCTGGGGCCGTGGCGGAATGCTGGTGCTCGGGCAGGGCGTGTTCTTCGGCCTCGGCGGCTACATGATGGGGATGCACCTCAAGATCGCCGACGCCCAGATCCGTGGGCACGATGTCCCTGACTTCATGCAGATCGCCGGAGTTCGACAGCTGCCCGCTTATTGGCAGCCGTTCGCCTCCCCCGCATTCGCGTTGTTGGCGATCCTGCTGGTGCCGACGGCAATCGCGGCCCTGCTGGGCTTCGGTGTGTTCAAACGCCGGGTCAAGGGCGCCTACTTCGCGATCCTGTCGCAGGCGCTGGCGGCCGCGCTGGCGATCCTGCTCGTCGGCCAGACCAGTCTGGGCGGCAGCAACGGGCTGACCAATTTCCGGACCTTCTTCGGGTTCAACCTCAACGACCCGGTCAACAAGCGGATGGTGTATTTCGTTGCCGCAGCCACGCTGCTGATCGTCGTGGCCCTGGTCCGTCAGCTGATGTACAGCCGCTACGGCGAGTTGCTGGTTGCCGTGCGCGACGGCGAGGAGCGCGTGCGGTTCCTGGGCTACGACCCGGCCAACATCAAGGTCGTGGCCTACACCCTGGCCGCGTTGTTCGCCAGCATCGCCGGCGCCCTGTTCGTCCCGATCGTCGGGTTCATCGCGCCGTCGCAGGTCGGAATCGTGCCTTCCATCGCGTTCCTGATCGGGGTCGCGATCGGTGGGCGCACCACGCTGCTCGGCCCGGTCCTCGGCGCGATCGGCGTGGCCTGGGCGCAAACCCTGTTCTCCGAACGGTTTCCGTCCGGGTGGATCTACGCCCAGGGCCTGCTGTTCATCGTGGTGGTCGGCTTCTTCCCTGCCGGCCTCGCCGGTCTCGGCGTGCTGTTCTCCCGGTGGCGTCGCAAGCGGTCCACGGATGCGGAAGAGCCCCAGCCCGAGACGGCACCCGACGCCGATACCGAGAAAGTAGGTGCCGCATCGTGACCGGGACCGAGCAGGCCACGGCGCCAGAACCGGTGGTCGGCGGCAACGCCGGCATGGGTGCCGAGTATTTGGAAGTCCGCGGCCTCACAGTCGATTTCGACGGGTTCAAGGCCGTCAGCGAGGTCGACCTCACGCTGTTCCAGGGCGATCTGCGCTTTCTGATCGGGCCCAACGGCGCGGGTAAGACGACCGTCATCGACGCCATCACCGGCCTGGTGGGCGCCACCGGTTCGGTGAACAAGTCAGGTACGGAGTTGCTCGGCAAGAAGGTGCACCAGATCGCCCGGCTGGGCGTGGGGCGCACATTCCAGACCGCGAGTGTCTTCGAACAGCTGACGGTGTTGCAGAACCTCGACATCGCCGCGGGTGCCGGTCGTTCGCCCTGGACCCTGCTGCGCCGGCGGAGCGGCGTGCTGCCCGCGATCGAGGAAGCACTCGACACCACCGGGCTCGCGGACCTCGCCGACAAACCTGCGGGCGTGCTGGCTCACGGCCAGAAGCAGTGGCTGGAGATCGGCATGCTGTTGGTGCAGAACGCCGATGTCCTGTTGCTCGACGAACCGGTGGCGGGCATGAGTCACGAAGAACGCGAGGAGACCGGAAATCTGTTGCGCCGTATCGGCGGAACTCGCACGGTGGTTGTCGTCGAGCACGACATGGATTTCATGCGGGCGTTCGCGACCTCGGTGACGGTGCTGGCCCGCGGCCAGGTCATCGCCGAGGGTTCGGTGGCCGAGGTGCAGGCCAACCCCAAGGTCCAAGAGGTCTACCTCGGCACTGCCGCGGCCGGCGCGGAAGGAATCGCCTGATGCTCGAACTGCTCGATGTGCGAACCGGTTACGGCCGGTCCGAAGTCATCCACGGCGCAAGCATCGCCGTGCCGGCCGACGGCGTCGCGGCGGTGATGGGGCACAACGGCGCGGGTAAGACGACCCTGCTGCGGGCGGCCGTCGGGTTGCTCAAATGCACTGCGGGCAAGGTGCTTTTCGACGGTGAGGACATCACCAGGCTGCGCCCGAGTGCGCGGGTCGCCCGCGGCCTGGCCTATGTGCCCCAGGGCCAGCAGTCCTTCGGCCAGCTGACCACCGCGGAGAACCTCCAGGTGGTCGCCGACGGCCGCAAGAACGGCAAGGCGCTGATCGACGAGCAACTGGACCTGTTCCCGGCCCTCAAGGAGCTACTCGGTCGGCGGGCCGGCCTGCTCTCGGGCGGGCAGCGCCAACAGCTCGCGATTGCCCGGGCATTGATCACGAGCCCCCGGTGCCTGATCCTCGACGAACCGACCGAAGGGATCCAGCCGTCGGTGGTGGCCGAGATCGAAGCCTCGATCACCTCGCTGACCGCACGCGGCGATCTGGGCGTGTTGCTGGTCGAGCAGCACATCGGGTTCGCGCTGGAATCCGCTCAGCGCTACTACATCCTGGAGGCGGGCCGGATCACCTCGAGCGGCACCGGCGGCTCGACGTCAGAGGCCGACGTCCGCGCCGCCATGGCCATCTGATCAGGCGAGGCGGGAAAGAACCTCGGCGACAACGGAATCGGCAGGAACATCGACCTGGTCGCCGGTCGCCAGATCCTTGAGACCGACGGTGCCCGCCTCGATGTCGCGGTCGCCGGCCACGAGCGCGTACTTGGCGCCCGATCGGTCCGCCGCCTTCATCGCGCCCTTGAGCCCGCGGTCGCCGTAGGCCAGGTCGACCCGCACCCCGCCGGCCCGCAGCCGCGCGGCCAGCTTGGCCAACTCGAGCTTGGCGGCGTCACCCAGTGGCACGCCGAACACCTCGACGCCCCCGACGCCGGCCACGGTCTTGCCCTCGGCCTGCAGGGCGAGGAGCGTGCGGTCGACACCGAGGCCGAAGCCGATCCCCGAGACGTCCTGCCCGCCAAGCTGACTCATCAGCCCGTCATAACGCCCACCGCCGCCGATGCCGGACTGTGCGCCGAGGCCGTCGTGCACGAACTCGAAGGTGGTCTTGGTGTAGTAGTCCAGCCCACGCACCATGCGGGGGTTGATCACGTACGCCACGCCGAGTGCGTCGAGATGTGCCTGCACCACCTCGAAGTGGGCCTTGGCGCTGTCGGAAAGGTGGTCGAGCATCAGGGGCGCGTCCGCGGTCATCTCCCGCACGTGGGGCCGCTTGTCGTCGAGTACCCGCAGCGGGTTGATCTCGGCGCGTCGCCGCGTCTCCTCGTCGAGGTCCAGCTTGAACAGGAACTCCTGCAGCAGCTCCCGGTAGGCGGGCCGGCAGGTGTCATCGCCCAGCGATGTGATCTCGAGGCGGAAACCGTCCAGGCCCAGCGACCGGAACCCGGCGTCGGCGATCGCGATCACCTCGGCGTCCAGCGCCGGGTCGTCCACCCCGATGGCCTCCACCCCGACCTGCTGCAACTGCCGATAGCGCCCGGCCTGTGGACGTTCATAGCGGAAGAACGGACCGGCGTAGCAGAGCTTGACCGGCAGCGCGCCGCGGTCCAGGCGGTGCTGGATCACTGCGCGGATCACCCCCGCGGTGCCCTCGGGGCGCAGGGTCACCGAGCGGTCACCGCGGTCGGCGAACGTGTACATCTCCTTGGACACCACGTCGGTGGACTCGCCCACCCCCCGCGCGAACAACGCGGTGTCCTCGAAGATCGGCAGCTCGATGTCGCCATACCCGGCGCGCCGCGCCGCGGTCAGCAGACCGTCCCGGACCGCCACGAACTGTGCCGACTCGGGCGGTAGGTAGTCGGGCACACCCTTGGGCGCCTGGAATGCAGAAGTCACAGAGTCAAACCTTCGAGAAACGGGTTGGTACGGCGTTCATGCCCGATGGTCGTGCGCGGGCCGTGCCCTGGTAATACCACGGTGTCGTCGTCGAGTACCAACAGCTTTGTCACGATCGAGGTGAGCAGGTCACGTCCGCTGCCGCCGGGCAGGTCGGTGCGGCCCACCGAGGACCGGAACAGCGTATCGCCCGCGAACACGGTCTGGGCGGGCGATGCTTGCTCCGGCCCGCCGGAGACCCGGAACACCACCGATCCCCTGGTGTGGCCCGGCGTGTGATCGACCGTCACCGAGACCCCGTCGAAATCGAGGGTCTGGCCGTCTTTGTCCAGCTCGACCAGCTGTTTGGGCTCGGAAAGCAGCACCCCGAACGCCAGGCGGGACAGCCTCCCCAGCGCCGCAGGTGCGAAATCCTTGACCGGATCGGTCAGCATGAAGCGGTCCTCGGGGTGGATGTAGGCGGAACAGCCATAGGTATCGGCGACCTTCTGAGCCGACCAGATGTGATCGATATGACCGTGTGTCAGCAGGACCGCCGCCGGGGTGAGGCGGTTCTGGTCGAGAATCCGGCGCAACCGGTCCATCGCCCGCTGACCCGGGTCGACGACGATCGCGTCGGCCCCTGGCCGCTCGGCCAGGACATAGCAGTTGCATGCCAGCATCCCGGCCGGAAATCCGGTAATGAACACCGCCCCAGTTTCCCACGCGACCACTTGCCCGATGTGCCGCGACCTGCGGTCTCCGCGGGTCGCAGAACCGGTACGCAGGTTCGCCTGGCAGACTCGTTGCCAACCTCAACCGCCTACAAGGAGGACTGCCGCGGTGCCGACCAACGAACAACGGCGTGCGAACGCCAAGCGCAAGCTGGAGCGCCAGCTGGAGCGTCGGGCCGCCCAGGAACGCAAGCGACGCATCCTGGCCATCTCGGGGAGCGCGGTCGCAGCCCTCGTGATCATCGGGGCGGTCGTGGCCACGTTCGTCTTCACCAGCAAGGACTCGGGCAGCACCACCGCCTCGGCGGACACCACCACCGCGACGTCGGGTGCACCGGCCCAGCCGGCCGCCAGCGGCCAGCTGCCGGCCTTCGCCGCCCCCGCTGACCTCGGCGCCAACTGTCAGTACCCGGCTGCGGCCGCGGCCAGCAAGCCGGCCACCCCGCCGCGCACCGGCAAGGTTCCCACCGACGAGAAGACCATCAGCGTCAGCATGGTCACCACCCAGGGCAACATCGGCCTGATACTGAACAACGGCCATGCGCCCTGCACGGTCAACAGCTTCGCGAGCCTGGCTTCGCAGAACTACTTCAACGACACGCCCTGCCACCGGCTGACCACCAGCGGCATCTCGGTGCTGCAGTGCGGTGACCCGACCGGCCAGGGCACCGGAGGCCCCGGCTACCAGTTCGCCAATGAGTACCCGACCAACCAGTTCCAGCCGGACGACCCGGCGCTGCAGAAGCCGGTGGTGTACCCGCGCGGCACCGTGGCCATGGCCAATGCCGGCCCCAACACGAACGGCAGCCAGTTCTTCCTGGTGTACCAGGACTCTCAGCTGCCCCCGAACTACACGGTCTTCGGCAAGATCGACGACACCGGCCTGGCCACCCTCGACAAGATCGCCGCAGCAGGTGTGGCCGGAGGCGGAGCCGACGGCAAGCCGGCGCTCGATGTCGAGCTGAAGTCAGTGGCCCTGGACTAGTCCCCGTTGACTGTCCCGCCCCCCTACGGCGGTTACCAGCCGGAGTATCCATATCCGGCTGGTCATCCCCTGCCTGCCCGCACCAACGGCATGGCGGTCGCCGCACTGGTGTCCTCGGTGCTCTTCGCGCCGCTGGGCATCGTCTTCGGGCACATCTCGCTGTCGCAGCTCAAACGCAGCGGTGAGCACGGTCGGGGTATCGCGATCACCGGCCTGGTCATCGGATACGTGATGACGGCGCTGGCCCTCGTGGCGGTGGTGTTGACGGTGGTGTTCGCCGTCATTGTCGTCAAGGCCGCAGAGAACATGCCACACCAGGACCGCTACACGGCCTCCCCAGGTGCCGGCCAGGAGCTCCCCGCATTCGTGCCGTCGCAGAATCTCGGTGCCAACTGCCAGTACCCGGCCACCACGGAACCCGCCGCCAAGCGGGCCGCGCCGCCGCGCACCGGCACCGTGCCGACCCGACCCGCCACGGTGCCCGCGGGCATCGTCACCGACCGTGGCAGCATCGGGCTCAAGCTGGCCAATGACCGGGCGCCGTGCACCGTGAACAACTTCGCCAGCCTGGCCGGGCAGGGATTCTTCGACGGCACCCAGTGCCACCGGCTCACCACCGGCGACCTCGCGACACTGCAGTGCGGCGACCCGTCCGCCACCGGAACCGGCGGGCCAGGGTACCGGTTCCCCAACGAGTACCCGACCAATCAGTACCGGCTCTCCGATCCTGCCGTGCAGCGGCCGGTGGTCTATCCCCGCGGCACCGTCGCCATGGCCAACGCCGGACCCGGCACCAACGGCAGCCAGTTCTTCCTCGTCTACGAGGATTCACTGCTGCCACCGACGTACACGGTGTTCGGCACCGTCGACAAGACCGGACTTGCCACACTCGACGCGATCGCCGCGGACGGGGTTGCCGACGGCAGCCACGACGGCAAGCCGGCCACACCCGTGACGATCAAATCGGCGAGCATGGACTGACCCGGCCAGGAGATTGCGATGTCCTATCCACTTCCATCCCAATTTCCGCCACCCGCATTCCCGCCGCCCCGACGCAGCGGACCCAGCGCGTCGACCCGCACGCTCGGGCTGCTGTTCCTGGCCGTGCTGGTTGGCGGCTATGTGGCAGCGGTGTTCCTGACCCGCCACATCTGGGAGGACCGAGAGGCCACCCGCCTGACGTACTCGACCGCGACGTCGGATGGCGCGCCACCGTCGCCCGATGATCTGGAGAACGCGCGAGAGGTCATCGAGAAGCGCCTGCACGAGGTCCGGCTCTCCGGATCCGAAGTGGCAATCGACGGGGACACCGTGGTGGTCACGATCCCGAGCCGAAACCCGGCGGCGATGCGGGACATCACGATGCCGGGACGGCTGACGGTCCGCCCGGTGATCCATGCGATGCCCGCCAAACCCGAACATCCGACCCAAAACCCGTCGACACCCGCCACTGGGGCCGCCAAACCTGTTGATCCGCAACGGATCTCCGATGAGAAGGAGCTTCGACAGTCCACCAACCCGTCGATGCAGATCCTGGCTCTGCAGTACCAGGCCACCCGCTGCGGCGACCGTGACGACGCCCTGGCCGGGCACGACGACCCCACTCGTCCACTGATCACCTGCTCGGTCGACGGAGAAACGGTCTACCTGCTGGGCAAATCCATCATGACCGGCGCGGAGATCAGCGAAGCGGATTCGGGGTACAGCGATGATGCCGGACGGTACGTCGTCGACGTGGCATTCACCGGCGCCGGCGCGCGGACATGGGCGGACTTCACGTCGGCCAACATCGGCACCCAGACCGCGTTCACCCTCGACTCCCGGGTGGTCAGCGCTCCGGAGATCCGAGAGGCCATCCCCGGCGGCCGGGTCCAGATCACCGGAGACTTCACCCGCGATTCGGCGCGCGAATTGGCCGGCGTCCTGGGATCGGGTTCATTGCCGTTCTCGTTGTCGCCGGAGTCCTCCGCGGACGCCACCTTGCCCGCGACGGCGATCGCGAAGCTGGCGCGCGGAGTCGTCATCATGGTAGGGATCGGCATCGTGGCGATTACCATCGTCGGGGAGGCCTACCTGGCCAGGCGGCGCTAGGCCGCACTGGTGACGCGGTAGACGTCGTATACGCCTTCCACGTTGCGCACCACGCTCAACAGGTGGCCGAGATGCTTGGGATCGCCCATCTCGAAGGTGAACCGGCTGATCGCCACCCGGTCGTTGGAGGTGGTCACCGACGCCGAGAGGATGTTGACCTTCTCGTCGGCCAGCACCCGCGTCACGTCGGACAGCAGGCGGTGCCGGTCGAGCGCCTCGACCTGGATGGCCACCAGGAACACCGACGACGGTGACGGCGCCCAGTTCACCTCGATGATGCGTTCCGACTGTTGTTGCAGGGACGCCGCATTCGTGCAATCGGTGCGGTGCACGCTGACGCCGCCACCACGGGTCACGAAGCCCATGATGGTATCGCCGGGGACCGGGGTACAGCACTTCGCGAGCTTGGTCAGGGTTCCCGGCGCTCCCGGCACCGCGACACCGGTGTCGTCGGTGCTGCGCTGGCGCACCGGCATGGTCAACGGGGTGGACCGCTCGGCGAGTTCGTCCTCGGCCGCGTCGTCGCCGCCGAACTGGGCGAGCAGACGCTGCACGACGTGGCGCGCCGAGACGTGGCCCTCACCGACCGCGGTGTAGAGCGCGGACACGTCCGTGTACCGCAGTTCCCGTGCCAGTGCACCCATGGAGTCGGCATTGATCAAGCGCTGCAACGGAAGTCCGCCCCGGCGGACCTCCCGCGCGATGGCGTCCTTGCCGGACTCCAACGCTTCTTCACGGCGTTCCTTGGCGAACCACTGACGGATCTTGGCCTTGGCTCGCGGCGACACCACGAAGGTCTGCCAGTCACGCGACGGCCCGGCGTTGGGCGCCTTCGAGGTGAACACCTCGACGACCTCGCCGTTCTCCAGCTTGCGTTCCAGCGCGACCAGCCGGCCGTTGACCCGGGCCCCGATACAGCGGTGCCCCACCTCGGTGTGCACCGCGTAGGCGAAGTCGACCGGGGTCGATCCGGTAGGCAGGTTGATCACGTCACCCTTGGGGGTGAACACGAAGATCTCTTTGACCGCAAGGTCGTAACGCAACGACTCGAGGAACTCGCCGGGATCGGCCGCCTCCCGCTGCCAGTCGAGCAGCTGGCGCATCCAGGCCATGTCGTCGATCTCGGTTGCTGCATGGCTGTGCGGAACACCGTTGCGGCCCTTGGCCTCTTTGTAGCGCCAGTGCGCCGCGATGCCGTACTCGGCGGTGCGGTGCATGTCGCGGGTCCGGATCTGCACCTCCAGCGGCTTGCCCTCGGGGCCCACGACCGTGGTGTGCAGCGACTGGTAGACGCCGTAGCGCGGCTGGGCGATGTAGTCCTTGAACCGGCCCGCCATCGGCTGCCAGAGCGAGTGCACGACGCCGACGGCCGCGTAGCAGTCCCGGATCTCGTCACACAGGATCCGTACGCCGACCAGGTCGTGGATGTCGTCGAAGTCGCGGCCCTTGACGATCATCTTCTGGTAGATCGACCAGTAGTGCTTGGGCCTGCCCTCGACGACAGCGTTGATCTTCATCGCGCTCAGTGCCACGCCGATCTCGGCGCGCACCTTGGCCAGGTAGGTGTCGCGTGACGGCGCCCGATCGGCGACCAGCCGCACGATCTCCTCGTACTTCTTCGGATGCAGGATCGCGAAGGACAGGTCCTCAAGCTCCCACTTGACCGTCGCCATCCCGAGCCGATGTGCCAGTGGCGCAATCACTTCCAGCGTCTCGCGGGCCTTGCGGGCCTGCTTCTCCGGCGGCAGGAACCGCATCGTGCGCATGTTGTGCAGCCGGTCGGCCACCTTGATCACCAGTACCCGGGGGTCGCGGGCCATCGCGATGATCATCTTGCGGATCGTCTCGCCCTCGGCGGCCGAGCCCAGAACCACCTTGTCCAATTTGGTGACGCCGTCGACGAGGTGGCCCACCTCGGCCCCGAACTCCGCGGTCAGGGCCTCCAAGGTGTAGCCGGTGTCCTCCACCGTGTCGTGCAGCAACGCGGCCACCAGCGTGGTGGTGTCCATGCCGAGCTCGGCCAGGATGTTGGCCACCGCCAGCGGATGGGTGATGTAGGGATCACCCGATTTTCGCAACTGGTCGGCGTGTCGCTGATCGGCGACGTCGTAGGCCCGCTGCAGTAACTGCAGATCGGCCTTGGGGTAGATCTCGCGGTGCACCGCAACAAGGGGCTCCAGAACCGGATTGACCGCACTGCGCTGCGCCGTCATCCGGCGGGCAAGCCGGGCGCGCACGCGCCGTGAGGCGCTGGTCTTCGTGGCGTCGGGTCCCGCGGCGGCCGGCAACGCCGGAGGCGACTGCACCGCCTGGCCCGCGGTCGCGTCCGTACCCGTATCGCCGGCCATCGTCACCTCCGCTCAACCTCCGAGAGTTCGAGGATATCCCTCACACCGTGTGGAGGCTGCTGACCCTCAGCGGTGCCACCACGTCCCGACCGCCCAGGGCCGCCAATTCCAGCACCACGGCGGCGCTCAGGACGTTGGCCCCGCCGGCCTCGAGCAGTCGCATCGCCGCGGCCAGCGTCCCGCCGGTGGCAAGGACATCGTCGATGATCACAACGTTGCGTCCGGCGATATCAATCCCGTCGGCCGGGATCTCCAGCGTCGCGCTGCCGTACTCCAGCTGATACGTCACGCTGTGCACCGGAGGCGGCAGTTTCCCGCCCTTGCGTACCGCCAGGACACCGGTACCGAGCCGGGTCGCCACCGCGGCGCCCAGCAGGAAACCTCGCGCGTCCAGGCCTGCGACCAGATCGGCGTCGGCCGCGGTGGCGGCCAGTGCGTCGGTCACCGCGCCAAGACCCTCGGCGTCGGCCAGCAACGGCGTCAGGTCCTTGAACTGGACGCCGGGCTCGGGAAAGTCGGGGACCTCCCGGATCAGTTTCCTGACCAGCCGGGAAACATCCGTGCTCACGTGGACAACTTCCAGCGGTCCATGTTCCAGCCCGCTCCCCACCGCGTCGGATTGCTGCTCACGGCATACATCTTGTTCGATGTCAGCACCGTGCGCTGCTGGCGGTACAGCGGCAGGGTCGGCATGTCGTTCCACAGGATCGGCGCGCCCTCCCCCGCCAGCCGGGCCAGTTCCTTCGGATCGCTCGTGACGGCCTGGGCATCGATGATGCCGTCGATCCGCTCGTTGAAGTAGGCCGGCAGGTTGTTGCCGTTGCCGGAGTGGAACGCGTAGGCGTCGATCGCCGAAGAGCCCGAGGAACCGCTACCCGCGGCGCCGCCCGTGCTGGCCAGCAGACCGTCGATCTCGTTGTTGCGCAACGCCACCGGCCCCGCCGTCGCCGATCCGGCGTCCTGCACCGTGATGCCCGCCGCGGCACACGATTTCGCGATCGCGCCGACGGTCGCGGCCAGTCTGGCGTTGGGTGTCTGATACCCGATGCGGATGGTCAGCGGCTTGTTGTTCAGTGCCGCGCGAGCCGCACCCGGGTTGGCGACGGCGAATTGCGCGGCCTCGCCGACGTTCTCGGCCGCACTGAACGCATCGTCGCTGACCGGGCTGAGTCGCGAATTGATGATCGGCGTCGCAGCGTTGCGGGCAATCACGTCACGCGGTGTGCAGAGCGCCACGGCCCGGCGCGCCGGCGGGCCGGCCAGCGGACCGCCCGGTGCGAAGATCAACTGCTCGATACCGGCGGACGGGCTTTCCATGCTGACGTAGTCGTCGGGCAGGTTGAGCAGACCCGAGGACCCTGACTCGATGTCGACGACATCGAAGGATCCCTGGTTGACCCGCTCCTGGATGTCGGCCCCGCGCGGCCATACCGCGATCCGGTTGGTGACCGGCGGAGTGCCCCACCACTTGTCGTTGGCGACCAGGACCACCACGCCGTCCTTGGACACCGAGTCGATCCGGTAGGGACCCGACGAGGGGAACCGTTTGAGGTCGAGGTCCGGCTTGAGATCCCAGATGGTGTTCCACGCCTTGGCGATCCGGTCGATGACCGGCTGGTCACCGTTCTGCAGCGCAGTGGCCACACCTCCGTCGCCCAGGTCGAGTTCGTCGGCGAGGACGTGTGCAGGCATCAGCGAGGTGGCCGCGAACAGTTGGCCGTAGTCGAGGAATCCGCGGTCCTGGGCGAAGGACACCCGGGCCCGCTTCTGGCCGGGCGCGCAGTCCACCGAGGCGATGTCGCGGTAACCCGCTTGGCTGGCGGCGTCGAACACCGGGAACCGGCCGGACTGTGCGCCCCAGGTCAACACCAGGTCGTCACAGGTGATCGGCTTGCCGTCGGAGTAGACCGCCTTGTCGCTGATCACGTAGTCGAGCACCAGCGGCGCGCGACCCACCACCGACACCGAGCCGAAGTCGTTGTCGGCGACGACCTGTCCCTCCGGACCGTGATAGGCGAACCCGGTCAGTGCCCGGGCGAATGCCTGCGGGCCGGCGGACGCGCCACCGGCCACCGTGTTGGTGTTGTAGGTGGTCAGTGTGCCGTCGACGGCGTAGTCGATCTCGTCAGCCGAACTGCCCGAACATGCCGCCAGGCCCAACCCGGCGACCACGGACAGCGTGGCCACTGTCGCTACTGTCCGTGTTCGGGCCACGACCCGCCACTGAACCATCTGGCTTTACCGCCGAGTGTTCCGCTTGCCCGACGGACGTCCGGTCCGGGTGCCAGGACGTGCGCCCGGGGCCGGCTTGGCCGGTGCGGGCTCGCTGACGATCGATGCCGACACCGTCTCGGCACCGGTGTCGTCGGCCTCGGTGGTATCGGTGGCCGTGGCTGTGTCATTGGTGGCCGCCGCCTTGTTGCCCTTCTCCCGGCGGTTGAGCACCCGCTTGGTGTGCTTGCGCACCAGTTCGGTGCGTTCACGCAACGACACCAGCAGCGGCGTGGCGAAGTAGATCGACGAGTAGGTACCGACGATGACGCCGACCAGCTGGACCAGAGCCAGGTCCATCAGGGTCCCGACGCCCAGGAGCCACACCGCCACCACCATCAGTGCCACGATCGGCAACACCGAGATCAAGCTGGTGTTGATCGAGCGCATGAAGGTCTGGTTGACAGCCAGGTTGGCCTGCTCGGCGAAGGTTCGGCGAGTGGTGTGTTCGAAGCCGTGGGTGTTCTCCTCGACCTTGTCGAACACGATCACCGTGTCGTACAGCGAGAAGCCCAGAATCGTGAGCAGGCCGATGACGGTGGCCGGGGTGACCTCGAATCCGACGAGCGAATAGACACCGGCCGTCACGACGAGGTCGAAGACCAGGGTGGCCATCGCAGCCATCGCCATGTAGCGCTCGTAGCGCCAGGCGATGTAGATCGAGGCCAGCACGATGAACACCACCAGCGCGATCAGTGCCTTCTGGGTGATCTGGCCGCCCCAGGTTTCCGACACCTTCGAGTCGCTGATGGCCTGCTTGCTGGGCTGACCGTCGCTGCCCTTGGGGTGGAACTCGTCGAACAGCGCGGTCCGCAGCTCTTCGATCTCCGGTTCGGACAGGGTCTCCGAACGGATCTGGACCGTGGCCGAGGCGCCGCTGCCGACCAGCACAACCGACTCCGGCGCCTTGTTCAGGGTCTTGTTGTAGACGTCCTCGACCTGCTGGACGGAGACGACCCCTTCGGAACCGGCCGATGGCATCGACACCTTGGTGCCGCCCTCGAAGTCGATGCCGAACGTGAACCCGCGCAGCACCATGCTGGCGATACAGATCGCGACGATGACGCCGGAGACCGCGTACCAGAACCTGCGGCGACCGATGACCTCAAAGGCACCGGTGCCGGTGTAGAGCCGGACGAAAAACCCGTGCTTGGGCAGGGCCGCAGACGTGGCTTCGATGCTCGGCGTCTCCACCGAGGTGTCCTTCACGTCCTCAGCAGTGGTGTCGTTCTTTGCTGCCATGTGCTTATCCCCGTCCCGCGGTCGCATGCGAAGCCTCCCGGCGTTCCCGCGCGATCTGCTGCACCGCGCCGAGACCGTTGAGGGCAGGTTTTGCCATCGTCGGGGACTTGGACGCCAGGTACACCAGCGGCCAGGTCACCAGGAACACCACCACGATGTCCAGGATCGTGGTCAATCCCAAAGTGAACGCGAAGCCCTTGACCTGTCCGATCGCCAGGAAGTACAGCACCGCGGCGGCCAGGAAGGTCACGGCGTTGCCGGACACGATCGTCTTGCGGGCGCGCGCCCAGCCTCGAGGCACCGCCGACCGGAACGACCGGCCCTCGCGGATCTCGTCCTTTATTCGTTCGAAGAACACCACGAAGGAGTCCGCGGTGGTGCCGATACCGATGATCAGACCGGCGATACCGGCCAGGTCCAGTGTGTAGCCGATGTATCTGCCGAGCAGCACGAGGATGGCGAAAACCATTGCGCCGGCAGCAACCAGCGACAGGGCCACCAACAGGCCGAGCACGCGGTAGTACAGCAGCGAGTACAGCAGCACCGCCGCCAGGCCGACCGCACCCGCGATCAGACCGGCCCGCATCGAGGACAGGCCCAGGGTCGCCGAAACGGTCTCCGCTTCCGATGACTCGAACGACAGCGGCAGCGACCCGTACTTCAGCACGTTGGCCAGTTCCTTGGCCGTGTCCGCGTTGAACTGACCGGTGATCTGCGTGTTGCCGCCGGGGATGGCTTCCCGGATCTCGGGTGCGCTGACCACCTGCGAGTCGAGGGTGAACGCCGTCTGCGTGCCCACGTTCGCCGCGGTGAAGTCGGCCCAGGTCTTGGCTCCCCCGCTCTTGAAGGTCACGTCGACGACGTACTGGGCCTGCTGCTGGTTCAGGCCTGAGGTGGCGTCCGCGATCTCTTCACCACTCATGATCGAAGGACTCAGCAGATAGACGGTCTGGCCGTCGGTGGAGCACGTCACGAGCGGCAACTTGGGATCGTCGTTGCCGGCCAGAATGTCGTCCTTGTCGCAGTTCTGGGCGCGGTCCATGATCGCCTGGATCTGCATCATCGGATTGGTGCTCTGGCGGATCGTCTTCGCGAGCGTGATCAAGGCAGCCCGAGTCTTTGCCTCGTCGGCTTTCGCCGGAGCGCCCGGTGGCGCGGGTTGCGGCGCCGGCGGCGTCGTCTCTCCGGGAGCCGGGGCCGGGGCCGGGGCGGGTTCCGTCGCCGGCGCCGGTGCCGGAGTAGGTTCCGGCGCCGGATCCAACGGGTACGGGCGCGGCTGAGGGGCAGGCTCGGGCTCACTCACGGGCGGGGCCGCGGGCTGCCCGGCCGGCGCCCCCGGGATCTGCCCGGGGATCGCACCCGGGGCCGCAGGGACGCCAGGCACCGCAGGAGCGCCCGGCGCCGCAGGAGCACCCGGAGCACCTGGTGCCCCACCCTGCGCGAGTTGCTTGATCTGCTGTACCGGTATGGCCCGAGCGACGGGCCGGATGTACAACCGGGCGGTCTGACCCAGGTTGCGGGCCTCGCTGCCGTCGTTGCCGGGAACGGTGATCACCAGGTTGTCGCCGTCGATGACGACCTCTGAGCCAGAGACGCCGAGACCGTCGACACGGGCACTGATGATTTGTTGGGCCTGGTTGAGTGCCTCTCTGGTCGGCGTCGAGCCGTCCGGGGTGCGCGCGGTCAGCGTCACCCGGGTACCGCCCTGCAGGTCAATGCCGAGTTTTGGCTTGGCCTGCTTGTCGCCGGTGAGGAACACCAGCAGATATACGCCGATCAGAAGGACCAGGAAAAGTGTCAGGTAGCGCGCAGGATGCACCGGCGCCGAAGACGATGCCACGTTTCTAGGGTCTCCTCGAGATCAGTTCGTCAGCACCGCAAAGGGTACGTGCTTGTCCTGGGTGCTCTGCGGTCAGTCTTTCTTGAGGCCGTCGGTGTCGGTGACACCGGTGCTCTCGGTCAATTCGGTCGCGCCGGATGCGACGTCGTTCTCATCATCGACATCTTCATCGGTGTCCTCCTCGATGCGGTCGCGCACGGCGAGCTTCATCCAGGTGGTGACGACGCCGGGGGCGATCTCCAGGTCGACGTTGTCGTCGGTGATGCCGGTGATCGTGGCCTGCAGGCCCGAGGTGGTGTGCACGCGATCGCCGATCTGCAGCGAGTTGTGCAGGTCGATGGTCGCCTGCATGGCCTTGCGCTGACGACGCGACGCGAAGAACATAAACGCGCCCATGACGATCAGCAGGGGCAGGAAAATGACGAGATCCATGTCAACTATGTCTTTCGTGTCGGGTCAGATGTCAGGGCGACCGAGGCCACGATACCGCCGCCGACCCGGGCCACCCCATTCGCCGCCGACTGACGGCCCGGACGACTAGGCTCGATACGCGTTCTTCCTTCGCCGCCGTTCCGTTTTCAGGAGGCAGTGTTGACTCATCCCGAGCAGAGCCGCCATCTGGCCACCGCGATCCCGGGCCCCAAATCTGAGGCGTTGATCGGCCGTAAAACGGCCGCGGTCGCCCGGGGCGTGGGCAACACCATGCCTGTATATGCCGCCCGGGCCGGCGGCGGCATCGTCGAGGATGTCGACGGCAACCGGCTGATCGACCTGGGCTCGGGCATTGCCGTGACCACCATCGGCAACTCGTCGCCCCGCGTGGTCGAGGCCGTGGCCGCCCAGGCCGCCGAGTTCACGCACACCTGCTTCATGGTGACGCCGTATGAGCAGTATGTCGCGGTCTGTGAGCACCTCAACCGGTTGACACCGGTGCGCGGCGAGAAGCGTTCGGCTCTGTTCAACTCGGGTTCCGAGGCGGTGGAGAACTCGGTCAAGATCGCGCGGTCCTACACCCACAAGCCTGCCGTCGTCGCCTTCGACCACGCCTATCACGGGCGCACCAACCTCACGATGGCGCTGACCGCCAAGTCCATGCCGTACAAGCACGGCTTCGGCCCGTTCGCCCCCGAGATCTACCGGGCTCCACTGTCCTATCCCTTCCGCGACGCCGAGTTCGGCAAGGAGTTGGCCACCGACGGTGCGCTGGCGGCGAAGCGGGCCATCGACGTGATGGAGAAGCAGATCGGCGCGGACAACCTGGCCGCCGTCATCATCGAACCCATCCAGGGCGAGGGCGGGTTCATCGTCCCGGCTGACGGGTTCCTGCCGGCACTGTTGGGGTGGTGCCGCGACAACAACGTGGTGTTCATCGCCGACGAGGTGCAGACCGGGTTTGCCCGGACGGGCGCGATGTTCGCGTGCGAGCACGAGGGCATCGATCCCGATCTCATCGTCACCGCCAAGGGGATCGCCGACGGCTTGCCGCTGTCGGCGGTGACGGGCCGCGCCGAGATCATGGACTCGCCCCACGTCTCCGGATTGGGCGGCACCTACGGTGGCAACCCGATCGCGTGCGCGGCGGCCCTGGCCACGATCGAGACCATCGAAGCCGACGGTCTGGTCGCCCGGGCTCAGCAGATCGAGGCGTTGATGAAGGACCGCCTGGGCCGCTTGCAGGCCGAGGACGACCGGATCGGCGACGTGCGTGGCAGGGGCGCGATGATCGCCGTCGAACTGGTCAAGCCCGGCACGATCACACCCGACCCGGAGCTCACCAAGGCGCTGTGCGCCGGTGCGCATGCGGCCGGGGTGATCGTGCTGTCCTGCGGCACCTACGGCAACGTGCTGCGCTTCCTGCCGCCGTTGACGATCAGCGACGACCTGCTCGTCGAGGGACTCGACGTGCTCGAGCTGATCCTGCGCGACCTCTGACGCGCTAGTGCGCGTGGGTGTGACGTCCACCGAAGAATCCACCCCAGGTCCGATGTCTGGGCGCGGGGGCTTCGGTCGGCGACGCGTCTGCGACTGCGACGGGTTCGGCTGAGGCCGCCGTGGCGACCGGGCGTTGGGCATATTCGACATCACGCACGCTGCGGACCGACAACCGGCCGACCGCCATGGCCCCCAGCAACACGATCAGTGCGCCGAGCCCGGAGAAGTAGGCCAACTCCAACGACACCCGCTTGGCGTCGGTCACGGCAATCGGCATCCCGGCATCGCCGATACCCAGCGGCCCGGCGAGCGCGCGGCCGATCACGAACCACGCTCCGCCCAGTACGGCCAGCCATCCGCCGAAATGGGCCGTGGCCCGGTTACCCGAAACCAGAAGGAGCAGACCACCCAGCGCCGTGACAGCGCCCGGAAGCACCTCCAACCAGCCGCGTGCCGACGTCCACACCCAGGCTTGGTCCGGGGTGTAGGCAAAGTCGAAGTACGGCCCGACAAACGGGATCAGCGCACCCCAGATTCCCAGTAGAACCAGCAGAAGTCCGCTGGCGGCGCCGCGACTGCGCCGCATGCGTAGCCGACCACCGCGGGTATCGAATTCGGTCATGATGCCTCCTTTGACATCCGGGTGGGTACCCCGAACTCGTGCGGGAATAACGCTCCTAGGGTGAGGGCATGCGTCTCGTCGGAAGGTCACTGCGCGATACGTTGGCCGATGCCTGGGAACGTTGGGGCCGACGGTGCGCCGAGCTCACCGCGGCACAGTGGCGAACCGCCACCCGGTGTGGCGCCTGGGACGTGCAGTCGCTGGTTGCCCATGTCTGTCCAGAGGCAACCACGTTCGACGAACTGGTCAAAGCCCAGGTGGAAGGCCCGCCCGCAGTGACGGATGCGGCCGAGGTGCTGCGCATCTTCAACCAGCCCGACGGAGTCGCCAACACCACAGCGGACCGGATCGCCGCACAGGCTGTGCAGGAAGCCTCGAGACTGAGCCCCGCGGCAGCCTCGGCGCGTTTCGGCGACGCGGCGGCCCAGTTGCGGCGGATGCCCGAGATGGCCGGGGCAAGGGACACGGTGATCCGCTACCCGGTTGTCGGCAGCACCACGCTGGGCGTGGTTGCCGAGGTCGCGCTATTGGAGGCCACCGTGCATCTACTCGACCTGGCCGACGCTGTCGGCGGAGTGGCGCCATCGGCGGCGGCGCTGGCGGCGGCGCGCGACCTGCTGATCGCGGTCCCGGATCCAGCAACGGCGGTGGAGGCGCTCGCCGGGCGAACGCCCGCGCATGCGGTTGTGCCGACGATCCGGTGACGCAGATAACAGGCCTGTCCCGGGCGTGCGCAAGAACGTCGCGACTCACAGCACATTGACAGCTGAGAAGCTGGTTTTCTGGAAATAAGTTTAGCTTCACTAACGTAGTAATCCGGTGGGTGCAACGTCGCGCCGGTGACTATTTCCGCTATCTGTAAAGAGGGTTCTTGATGTCGTTTGATACTCGCGAGGAGCAACTGGCGAACCGCATCGCCGATCTGACCGCTACCGATCCACAGTTCGCTGCCGCGATACCGAGCGACACCGTCACCGCCTCCGTAGACGTCCCCGGCCTCCTCCTCCCCGAGATCGTCCAGACAGTCCTGCAGGGTTACGCCGATCGGCCCGCACTCGGGGAACGCGCGCAGGAATTCGTCACCGACCCGGCCACCGGTCGGACCACGGCCCGCCTGCTCCCCCGGTTCGACACCATCAGCTACGGACAACTGTGGGATCGGGTGCGCGCGTTCGGTGCGGCTCTGCACGATTCCGGCATCAAGCCGGGCGACCGGGTCGCCGTCCTGGGTTTCACCAGCGCTGACTACACCGTGATCGACACGGCTCTCGGCCAGATCGGCGCGGTGTCGGTGCCCCTGCAGACCAGCTCCTCACCCGAGTCGCTGGCGCCCATCGTGACCGAGACGGAACCCAGTGTGATCGCCGCGAGTGTCGACCACCTCGCCGATGCCGTCGAACTGGCACTCACCGCGCACGCCCCGGCTCGGGTGGTCGTCTTCGATTACCACCCCGAGATCGACGACCATCGTGACGCGGTGGCCTCGGCAGCCGAGCGGCTGATCCGCGCCGGCGTCACCGTCGAGACCCTGGCCGAACTACTGGCCCGCGGCGGCGAGTTGCCCTCGCCCGAGGCGCCCAAGGCTGACGGCACCGACCCGCTCGCGCTACTGATCTACACCTCTGGCAGCACCGGTGCCCCCAAGGGCGCGATGTACCTGCAGAGTTCGGTCGGCAAATTCTGGCGGCGCAACAGCAAGGCGTGGCTCGGACCGGTCAGCTCGGCGATCAACCTCAGCTTCATGCCGATGAGCCACGTGATGGGCCGCGGCATCCTGTACGCCTCGCTCGCCGCCGGCGGCACCTGCTACTTCGCGGCTCGCAGCGACCTGTCGACGCTTCTGGAGGACCTCGCCCTGGTGCGGCCCACCGAACTCAATTTCGTTCCGCGCGTGTGGGAGATGATCCACAGCGAGTTCCAGAGTCGGGTGGACCACCGTCTCGCCGAGGGCGACCCGGACCGTGAGACCGTCGAGGCCGAGGTGCTGGCCGAGGTGCGGGACAGCGTCCTCGGCGGACGCTTCGTCGCCGCCATGACCGGCTCGGCACCCATCTCCGCCGAGCTCAAGACCTGGACCGAGGACATGCTCGGCATCCACCTGCTCGAAGGTTACGGATCGACCGAGGCCGGTATGGCGCTGTTCGACGGCGTGGTCCAGCGCCCGCCGGTGATCGACTACAAGCTCGTCGACGTCCCCGATCTGGGCTACTTCGGCACCGATCAGCCGTACCCCCGCGGCGAGTTGCTGCTCAAGACCGAAAACCTGTTCCCCGGCTACTACAAGCGCCCCGAGGTCACGGCTTCGGTGTTCGACGAGGACGGTTTCTACCGAACCGGCGACGTCGTCGCCGAGATCGGTCCGGACCAGCTGCGCTACGTCGACCGGCGCAACAACGTGCTCAAGCTCGCCCAGGGCGAGTTCGTCACGTTGGCCAAACTGGAGGCAGTGTTCGGCAACAGCCCACTGGTGCAACAGATCTACGTCTACGGCAACAGCGCGCAGCCCTACCTGCTGGCCGTGGTCGTGCCCACCGACGCAAGCGTGTCGAAGGAAGCGATCGGCGAATCCCTACAAGAGGTCGCCCGCGAAGCCGATCTGCAAAGTTACGAGGTGCCGCGCGACTTCATCCTCGAGACAACGCCTTTCAGCCTGGAGAACGGTCTGCTCACCGGTATTCGCAAGCTGGCCTGGCCGAAGTTGAAGGCGCACTATGGCGAGCGGCTGGAGCAGCTCTACACCGAACTTGCCGAGACGCAGGCCGGTGAACTTCGGGCACTGCGCTCCTTGAGTGCCGACGCCCCGGTGCTGGAGACCGTGAGCCGGGCCGCCGGCGCCCTGCTCGGCGCTTCGGCATCAGACCTGGCACCGGACGCCCACTTCACCGATCTGGGCGGAGACTCATTGTCCGCGTTGACCTTCGGCAATCTGCTGCGGGAGATCTTCGACGTGGACGTGCCGGTCGGCGTGATCGTCAGCCCGGCCACCGATCTGGCCGGGATCGCCGGTTACATCGAAACGCAGCGCAACGGATCCCAGCGCCCGACCTTTGCGTCGGTGCACGGCAGGCACGCCGCCGAAGTCAGTGCCTCCGATCTCACGCTGGACAAGTTCCTCGACGCCGCAACCCTGGCCGCCGCGCCGGGCCTGCCCAAGGCTCCTGCCGAGGTCCGCACCGTGCTGCTGACCGGCGCCACCGGCTTCCTCGGCCGCTACCTGGCCCTGGAGTGGCTGGAACGCATGGATCTGGTCGACGGCAAGGTCATCGCGCTGGTGCGGGCCAAGTCCGACGAGGAGGCCCGGGCCCGGCTCGACGCCACCTTCGACAGCGGCGATCCAAAGCTGTTGGCGCACTACCAGAAACTGGCCGCCGACCACCTCGAGGTGATCGCCGGCGACAAGGGCGAGGAGAACCTCGGACTGGACCAGCAGACCTGGCAGCGACTGGCCGACGACGTCGACCTGATCGTCGATCCGGCCGCGCTGGTCAACCACGTGCTGCCCTACAGCGAGCTGTTCGGACCCAATGCCCTGGGGACTGCCGAGCTGATCAAGATCGCGCTCACCACGAAGATCAAGCCGTACACCTATGTGTCGACCATCGGCGTGGGCGATCAGATCGAGCCCGGGAAGTTCGTCGAGAACGTCGACGTCCGCCAGATGAGCGCGGTCCGCGCGATCAACGACGGCTACGCCAACGGGTACGGCAACAGCAAGTGGGCCGGCGAGGTCCTGTTGCGCGAGGCCAACGATCTGTGCAGGCTGCCGGTTGCGGTCTTCCGTTGCGACATGATCCTGGCCGATACGACGTACTCGGGTCAGCTGAACCTGCCGGACATGTTCACCCGGATGATGTTCAGCCTCGTCGCCAGCGGTATCGCACCGGGCTCGTTCTACGAGCTGGATGCCGACGGCAAGCGCCAGCGCTCGCACTACGACGGCCTGCCGGTGGAGTTCATCGCCGAGTCGATCTCAACCCTGGGCGGACAGTCCGTGGAGAGCTTCGAGACCTACCACGTGATGAACCCCTACGACGACGGTCTCGGTATGGACGAGTTCACCGACTGGCTGATCGAGGCGGGCTACGCGATCGAGCGGATAGCCGACTACGGGCAGTGGATCCAGCGTTTCGAGAGCACCCTGCGCGCCCTGCCGGACAAGCAGCGTCAGGCCTCCCTGCTGCCGCTGCTGCACAACTACCAGAAGCCCGAGCGGCCGATGCTGGGCGCCCTGGCCCCGACGGACCACTTCCGGGCCGCGGTGCAGGAAGCCAAGATCGGGCCGGACAAGGACATCCCCCATGTCAGCCCGGCGGTGATCGTCAAGTACATCACCAACCTGCAGCAGCTCGGCCTGCTCTAGTCCCCCGTGCGCCCGTCCCACATCGCCGTGGGGCGGGCGCACGTCGGGCGTGACGCATCTCGCAGTCGCCGGACTGGCATCTCGAAATATAATTAGTTTTACTAACGTAGTAATTAGTAGGCGCGGCAAACGTGCCGACCATAGTTATTTTGATTTGCTCAGGGGACCGATATGACCACCGAAACACGCGAGGACCGGCTCCAACGCCGCATCGCACACCTGTATGACACCGACGCCCAGTTCGCCGATGCCCGCCCCAGCGACACCGTCAACGCCGCCGTCGCCCGGCCCGAACTGCGGTTGCCCGCCGTCGTCAAAGGCATCTTCGCCGGGTACGCGGACCGCCCTGCCCTCGGCCAGCGCGCCGTCGAGTACGCCACCGACGCCGATGGCCGCACGTCGGCCCAGCTGCTCCCCCGGTTCGAGACCATCACCTACCGCCAGTTGGGCGACCGCGTCCAAGCGGTGACCAACGCCTGGCGCAACCACCCCGTGAAGCCCGGTGACCGCGTCGCCGTCCTCGGGTTCACCAGCGTCGACTACACCACTATCGACACAGCGCTGATCGAGCTCGGCGCCGTGTCCGTGCCGCTGCAGACCAGCGCCCCGGTCACCACCCTCCGGCCCATCGTTGCCGAGACCGAACCGACCGTGATCGCGGCGAGCATCGATTTCCTCGACGACGCAGTCGAATTGGTGCGCTCCGGGCCCGCGCCACGCCGCCTTGTGGTCTTCGACTACCGGCCCCGGGTCGACGCTCAGCGCGAAGCCTTCGAGGCCGCCAAGTCAGCCCTCGCCGATTCCGACATTGTCGTCGAGCCGTTGGCAGACGTCCTGGATCGTGGTCGGTCGCTGGCCGACGCGCCGCTGTACGTCTCCGGCCAAGCCGACCCGCTGGCCATGCTGATCTACACCTCCGGCAGCACCGGCACCCCCAAGGGCGCCATGTACCCGGAGAGCAAGGTCGCCAACATGTGGCAGATCGCCACCAAGGCCACCTGGGACGAAAACCAGGCTGCCCTGCCCGCGATCACCCTCAACTTCATGCCGATGAGCCACGTCATGGGCCGCGGCATCCTGATCGGCACGCTGAGCTCGGGCGGCACCGCATACTTCGCCGCGCGCAGCGACCTGTCGACCTTCCTGGACGATCTCGCCCTGGTGCGGCCCACACAGCTGAGCTTCGTGCCGCGGATCTGGGACATGCTGTTCCAGGAGTACCAGAGCCGTCTCGACCGCTCCGACGGCAGTGAGGACGCGGTGCTCGCCGAGGTCCGCGAGGACCTGCTGGGCGGGCGATTCGTCTCCGCGATGACCGGCTCCGCGCCGATCTCGGCCGAGATGAAGGCCTGGGTGGAGCGCCTCCTCGACATGCACCTGCTGGAGGGCTACGGGTCGACCGAGGCCGGTTCGGTCTTCGTCGACGGGTACATCCAGCGTCCGCCGGTGATCGACTACAAGTTGGTCGACGTCCCGGATCTGGGCTACTTCCGCACCGACCAGCCCCACCCGCGCGGTGAGCTGCTGGTGAAGTCCGAGCAGATGTTCCCCGGGTACTACAAGCGCCCCGAGATCACCGCCGAAATGTTCGACGAGGACGGGTACTACCGCACCGGTGACATCGTGGCCGAACTCGGCCCCGACCATGTCGAGTACCTCGACCGGCGCAACAACGTCCTGAAGCTTTCGCAGGGCGAGTTCGTCACCGTGTCCAAACTGGAGGCGGTCTTCGGGGACAGCCCGCTGGTGCGCCAGATCTTCATCTACGGCAACAGCGCCCGCTCGTATCTGCTGGCCGTCGTGGTGCCCACCGACCCCATCGCCTCGAAGCAGGCGATCGGCGATTCACTTCAGGACGCAGCCCGCACCGCCGGCTTGCAGTCGTACGAAGTTCCTCGTGACTTCATCGTGGAGACAACGCCTTTCAGCCTGGAGAACGGTCTGCTGACCGGTATCCGCAAGCTGGCCCGTCCCAACCTGAAGAGTCACTACGGCGAGCGTTTGGAGGAGCTCTACACCGACCTGGCCGAGGGACAGGCCAACGAACTGAGCGAGCTGCGGCGCAACGGTGCCCAGGCTCCCGTTCTCGACACCGTGAGCCGGGCCGCCGGCGCCCTGTTGGGTGCCGCGACAACCGATCTCGCACCCGAAGCCCACTTCACCGATCTGGGCGGGGATTCGCTGTCCGCCTTGACCTTCGGAAACCTGCTGCAGGAGATCTTCGACGTCGAGGTGCCCGTGTCGGCCATCGTCAGCCCGGCATCGGACCTTCGGACCATCGCCGAGTACATCGAGGCTCAGCGATCCGGTGCCAATATGCGGCCGACCTTCACCTCGGTGCACGGTCGCAACGCGACCGAGGTCCATGCGTCCGACCTGACGCTGGACAAGTTCATCGACGCCGCGACCTTGGCGGCCGCACCGAACCTGCCCGGTCCGGTCAGTGAGATCCGCACCGTACTACTCACCGGCGCAACCGGTTTCCTCGGCCGCTACCTGGCCCTGGAGTGGCTGGAGCGCATGGATCTGGTTGACGGCAAGGTCATCTGCCTCGTGCGCGCAAAGTCCGACGGGGAAGCCCGCGCACGGCTCGACAAGACGTTCGACAGCGGCGACCCCAAGCTGTTGGCGCACTACCAGAAACTGGCCGCCGACCACCTCGAAGTGATCGCCGGCGACAAGGGCGAAGCCGACCTCGGCCTCGACCAGGCGACCTGGCAGCGCCTGGCCGACACCGTCGACTTCATCGTCGACCCGGCCGCACTGGTCAACCACGTGCTGCCCTACAGCGAACTGTTCGGCCCCAACGCACTTGGCACTGCCGAGCTCATCCGTATCGCGCTCACCAGGCGGATCAAGCCCTTCGCTTACGTGTCGACCATCGGCGTGGGCGGCGGAATCGAGCCAGGAAAGTTCGTGGAGTCCGCGGACATCCGTGAGATCAGCGCGACCCGACGCGTCGATGACGGCTACGCCAACGGATACGGCAACAGCAAGTGGGCCGGTGAGGTCCTGCTGCGTGAAGCCCACGATCTGGCCGGCCTGCCGGTGACGGTTTTCCGCTGCGACATGATCCTGGCCGACACCACCTATGCGGGGCAGTTGAACCTGCCGGACATGTTCACCCGCATGATGTTCAGCCTCGTCGCCACCGGTGTGGCGCCGAAGTCCTTCAACCAGCTGGACGCGGACGGCAATCGTCAGCGCTCGCACTACGACGGTCTGCCCGTCGAGTTCATCGCAGAGGCCATCTCCACCCTGGGCGCACATGTCCAGGACGGCTTCGAGACCTACCACGTGATGAACCCGCATGACGACGGCCTCGGCATGGACGAGTTCGTCGACTGGCTCGTCGAGGCCGGCTACCCGATCCAGCGCGTGGAGGACTACCAGGAGTGGTTGTCCCGCTTCGAGACCACGTTGCGGGCAATGCCCGACAAGCAACGTCAGGCCTCACTGCTGCCGTTGCTGCACAACTACCAGCAGCCCGGCGTGCCGGTCAACGGCGCGATGGCACCGACCGACGTGTTCCGCGCCGCGGTGCAGGAAGCGAAGATCGGCCCGGACAAGGACATCCCGCATGTCACCCGCGAGATCATCGTCAAATACATCAGCGATCTGAAACTGCTCGGGTTGCTGTAACAGACTTCCCCACAAGGGAAGAATCCCCTGAGCGGCCGCGGTCCTTATCCAGGACCGCGGCCAATCAGTATGTGCGGCACCCGCTGATCGGTTTTCGCAATACCTGGTCTCTGTCACCCGCAACATGTAGCATCGCACACATGTTCGAACAGTACGCGATGATCACCCCGGACGCCGACGAGGCGACCCTGCGGGATCGCATCGCGGAGCTCGAACGCCTCAAGTCGGCCGCCGCAGCTGGGCAGGCCCGTGCCACCGCTGCGCTGGAATCCACACGCAGGGCCACCGAAGCCTCGGCGGGCGTACCTGCCCGGCAGCGTGGGCGCGGACTGGGATCGGAAATCGGGTTGGCGAGGATGGACTCACCAACCCGCGGTAGCCATCACCTCACGGATGCCAGGATTCTGGTTCGCGACCTTCGCCACACGCTGCATGCCTTGGAAACCGGCATCCTCACCGAATCACGGGCCCGGCTGATCGTGCGGGAGGCGGCCTGCCTGTCCCCCGCCGACCGGCGCCGCCTCGACGAAGAGCTGTGTGGCGATGCCACCACACTCATCGGCCTCGGCGACGCACGCATCAGGGCCGACGCCAAAACTGTGGCCTGCCGGTTGGATCCAGAAGCAGTCGCCGACCGAGCCGCCAGAGCGCCAGAAGATCGCACCGTCACGTTCCGCCCCACGACCGACAACATGGCCATGATGACCGTCGTGCTACCCGCCACCGACGCGGCGGCCGTCCGCGGCTCCCTCGATGCCGCAGCCGACACTCGCGTCGACGGCCGCAACCGCGGCCAGGCCATGGCGGACACGGTGGTAGCGCGGATCACCGGGCGCGAGACAGCCACGCCTGTCCGCGTCGGCGTCAATCTCGTAGTGTCCGACGAAACGCTCTTCGCCGGCGCCGCCGACCCGGCACGTCTGGAAGGGTACGGACCCATCCCAGCCACCGTGGCGCGCCGCCTGATCAGTGAGGCCATCGCGGACGACAATTCCTGGGCGACTCTGCGACGCCTCTACGCCGCTCCGGACACCGGCGCCCTCGTCGCGATGGAATCGCGTTCTCGGCGTTTTCCCAAGGGCCTTGCCCGGTTCATCGCATTGCGTGACGAAATCTGCCGCACCCCGTACTGCAATGCCCCGATCCGGCACATCGACCACGTCACCCCGCATCACGGCCACGGGCCGACGAGCGCTGCCAACGGCGAAGGGCTGTGTGAACGCTGTAATTACGTCAAAGAAGCACCCGGCTGGCAAGTGGTGCCAGGTGTCGACGAGTTCGGTCGCCACTGCACCGAACACATCACTCCGACCGGCGCCGTCTACCGTTCGACCGCGCCACCCCTACCAGGCGGAATCCGACGACTCACCCGCGAGGTTCACGTGGTGTTCAACAAATCCGCGGCCTAGAGCAGGCCGATCGCGAGCAACACGACAGCGATCAGCGGGAAGGCACCTTGGGTGATCGCGGCGCGAGCCTTGTCCGGCGAGCTGGCGAGCAGCACGACAGCCGCCGCGAGCATGGAACCGACCCCGGCGAACGCGAGAGCGGCACCAACCGCATTGTGCCCCAAGCCAATCGCGACGATCCCGACCACCGTGACGATCGCGAGGAACAGGTTGTAGAAGCCCTGGTTGAAGGCCAGCTCCTTGGTGGCCTGCGCCTCCTCCTCGCTGATGCCGAAGGTGGCGCGGGTACGCGGTGAAGTCCAGGTCAGCGACTCCATCACAAAGATGTAGACATGCAGGACCGCGGCGAGCGCGGCGAACACCAGACCGGCTACAGCTACCAAACCGACATCGACCATGCGGTCTATTCAAACAGGCCGGGCTGTCCCAGTCCGGTAACTGGCGGTTGCATACCCAGATGAGTCCACGCCAGTGGCGTGGCCACCCGGCCCCGCGGTGTGCGGGCCACCATGCCGGCGCGCACCAGGAAGGGTTCGCAGACTTCCTCGACGGTGGAGGCCTCCTCGCCGACGGCCACCGCCAGCGTCGACACCCCGACCGGTCCACCGCCGAAACTGCGGGTGAGCGCCGACAGCACTGCCCGATCCAGGCGATCGAGCCCGAGCTCGTCGACGTCGTAGACCTCCAGCGCGGCCTTGGCGATATCGCGGGTGATCACCCCGTCGGCGCGGACCTCGGCGTAGTCCCGGACCCGGCGCAGCAGCCGGTTGGCGATACGCGGTGTGCCGCGGGAACGCCGGGCGATCTCGGTACCCGCCTCGCGACCCAACTCGATGCCGAGGATGCCTGCCGACCGGGCCAGCACCCGCTCGAGTTCGACGGGCTCGTAGAAGTCCATGTGCGCGGTGAACCCGAAGCGGTCCCGCAGCGGGCCGGTCAGCGCCCCGGACCGGGTGGTGGCCCCCACCAAGGTGAAGGGCGCGACCTCGAGCGGGATCGACGTGGCGCCAGGGCCTTTGCCGACCACCACGTCGACGCGGAAGTCCTCCATCGCCAGGTACAGCATTTCCTCGGCAGGCCGGGCGATGCGGTGGATCTCGTCGATGAACAGGACGTCGTGCTCGACGAGGTTCGACAGCATCGCCGCCAGGTCACCGGCGCGCTCCAGCGCGGGACCCGAGGTGAGCCGCAGCGAGGAGCCCAGCTCGGCCGCGATGATCATCGCCAGAGAGGTCTTGCCCAGCCCGGGCGGACCGGACAGCAGGATGTGATCCGGTGTGCCACCGCGATTCTTGGCGCCCTCGAGGACCAGCTGTAGCTGCTCCCGCACTCGGGGCTGACCGATGAACTCTCCGAGGGAGCGCGGGCGCAGGCTGGCGTCGATGTCACCCTCACCGACTGTCAGCGCCGGCGAGACCTCCCTGTCGTCAGGTTCCTCGGTGTCGTCGAAACGGCCCATTACTTCTTACCCAACATGGACAGCGCCGCCCGCAGCGCGGATGACGTGGTGGCCTCGGGGTCGTTGGCCAGCACCTTGTCGGTGGCCTCCTCGGCCTGCTTGGCAGCAAAGCCAAGTCCGACAAGGGCTTCCACCACGGGAGCCCGCACCGCGTGCCCGACCGCCCCACCGATGGCCCCCGGAGTGACCGGACCGATCTTGTCCCGCAGCTCCAGCACCATGCGTTCGGCACCGCGCTTGCCGATACCGGGAACCCGGGTCAGCGCGTTCACATCGCCGTCGGCCAGCGCCTGCCGCAGGGCCTGCGGGTCATAGACCGCCAAGGTCGCCAAGGCGATCTTGGGACCCACGCCGGAGACGCCGAGCAGCGTCAGGAACAGGTCGCGGGCGTCGCCGTCGGCGAACCCATAGAGCGTCATCGAATCCTCGCGCACGATCATCGCGGTGATCAGTCGGGATTCGGTGCCACGGCGCAGGTTGGCGAGCGTCGAGGGTGTGGCCATCACCTTGTAGCCGACACCGGCGGCCTCGATCACGGCATGGTCGAGGGCGATGTCGATGACCTCGCCGCGCACCGAGGCGATCATGCCCGGGCCGCCTTCGCGGTGGCCTTCAACCGGGCCTGGTACTTGCGGCGTTGTTCGGCAGCCATGGCCTCGGCGGCGGCCATGCGCTCGATCATCGGGGCGCGCCAGCAGTGGCAGATGGCAAGGGCCAGCGCGTCGGCGGCGTCCGCCGGGGACGGCTTGGCTTGCAGCGCAAGAATTCTGGTGATCATCTCGGTGACCTGAGCCTTGTCGGCACGACCGTTTCCGGTAACTGCCGCCTTGACCTCCGAGGGGGTGTGAAAGTGCACCTCGATGTCGCGCCGAGCCGCGGCCAGAGCAATCACCCCGCCGGCCTGGGCGGTACCCATCACCGTCGACACGTTCTGCTGGGCGAAGACGCGCTCGATCGCGATCACGTCGGGTCGGTGGGTGTCCATCCAGTACTCGGCAACGTTGCTGATCTCCAGCAGCCGCTTCTGTAGCGGTGCGTCGGCCGGGGTGCGGACCACATCCACATCGAGGGCGGTGACCTGCCGGCCCTTGCCGCTCTCCACCACGGACAGGCCGCAGCGCGTCAACCCGGGATCCACTCCCATCACCCGCACACGAACCCCTTCGTCAGAACATCTGTTCGATAGCCTAGCGGGCCGGGTCGGCGGCGCGTGGCAGGGACACGCCCATCACCGGTAGTGCGAGGCACCGGCCCCGAGGATGCTCTGGCGGATCTGGTCCATTCGTCGCGCAGAAGCCCGCCAACCCCTGACGCGTTCGGTGCCGAGTTCCCGACCCGCCCGCTCGATCACGATCTTCCAGGGCACCCCGAGAAACTTCGCCACGAACCAGAACGGCCAGGCCAGAAGGACCAGCAGCGAGATGATGGCAAAGATCGCCCCGATCACACCGTCGGAGTCCCCTCACGTATCCGGGGCGTACATCCACTTGCGTCGCACCATCCAGGCAACCCCGTGCGGATCGGTCACCGCCCCGTTGACCAACTGCATGACCCCGTCCTCCTGCGCACCCACCAACGACCGAGATCACCGTAACCGTGCGAACGAGGGGCGCAGTGCGGTCAATTCGTCGTATCGGTCAACACTCGCGCCCCCAACGCGATCCCCCGATACTGCGGGGCCAGTGCCCGACCGGCGGCCAGCAGCGGTTCGACGTCACGCAGCGTGCGCGCCAGGAGGAACGCACCTTCGAGTGCGGCGACAATTGCCATCGTCACCTCGCGAGCCATCGGCGGGTCCACGCCGCGGTGGGCGAAGTAGGCCGCGCCGCCGTCGAACCACGCGGTGAACACCCCGGCCGCGGCAACCCGCAACTCCTCGACGGTGTCGGAGGTTTCGGCCGCCACCGTGCCGACCGGGCACATGTTCGCGTAACCACTGGCTGCCATGTCCTCCGCCGCCTGGCTGAACACCCCCTCGACCGCACGGCCCAGGTCGTCGTACTCGTCGACGATGGTCGGAATGAGCAGCCCGTAGGCAGCCCCCGCATCGACCAGTGCCTCGCGGGCAATCTGCAGCTTGCCGCCCCGGAAATGGTGATAGAGCGAACCGATCGGGGCGCCGGAGGCCGCGACGATGTCCTTCATTCCGACCGCCGCATAGCCCTTGTGCCGCATCAGTTCGGCCGTGGCGGTCAGGATCGTCTCCCGCGTGGACCTTGCCATCTGAACCTCCTGCGGACACACTAGAGCATAAATTCTAGAATCAACGTTCTAATGCCAGGAAGGTCGCCATGAAAACAGTGGAACTGCCCGCGGGGACCATCGAATATCGCGAGGAAGGGGATCCGTCCGGGCCGCCGGTGGTGCTGCTGCACGGACTCTTGATGAACGACACGCAGTGGACGACGACGCTGCCCCTGCTGCCCGCCGGGTTCCGCTATCTGCTGCCGGTGCTCCCCATGGGTGGGCATCGCGTCCCGATGCGGGAGGACGCGGATCTCAGGATGGACGGGATGCTGGGCATCGTCGCCGATTTCCTCGACGCCCTGGATCTGGCAGACGTCACGTTGATCGTCAGCGACTGGGGCGGACCGCTGTTCCTGACTGACACGGGTCGCGACAAGCGCATTGCGCGGCTGGTGATCTGCCCGTCCGAGGCGTTCGACAACTTCCCACCGGCGCCCTACGCCAAGGTTCTGTGGCTCGCCAGCCGCACCACCGGGACAGTCTCCTTCGCGTTGCGCCAGATGCGCATCGAATGGCTGCGCCGGCAACCGATGCTGTGGGGCGAGATGGCCAAAAAGCCGATCCCCCAACATCTTTTCGAGGGTTGGACCGAAGCCGCGCTGGCCGATCGGCGGATCCGCCGCGACCTGATCAGCTACTGCCGCAGCCGATTCGACAAAGCCGAGTTGATCCGGGCCACCAATGCCCTCGCCGATTTCACGGGCCCGTCGCTGGTGTTGTGGAGCGACAACACTGTGATGCCGCCCGCACACGGGCGGCAACTGGCCGATCTGCTACCCGACGGGCAGCTGCGCCAGATCGAGGATGCGCGAGTGCTCATCATGCTCGATCAACCCGAGCGGACCGCCGAGGAGATCGGCCGCTTCCTGACCCGCTGAACGACCCGGGCTACCGTGTCGGTGGGAGGTACGGAAATGCGCGTGGTCATTGCGGGCGGACACGGAAAGATCGCCCTGATCCTCGAACGGTTGCTGGCCGCACAAGGGGACGAGGCGGTCGGGCTCATCCGCAACCCGGCCCAGTCGGCGGATCTGGAGGCGGCCGGGGCGACCCCGGTCGTGCTGGACCTGGAGAGTGCATCGGTCCCGGAGGTGGCCGACGTCGTGCGCGGCGCCGATGCCGTGGTGTTCGCCGCGGGCGCCGGGCCGGGCAGCGGCGCCGCGCGCAAACAGACCGTCGACCGGGATGCCGCGATCCTGCTGGCCGACGCCGCCGACGCCGCGGGCGTGAGCCGCTACGTGATGGTGTCGGCGCTTGCTGCCGACGATCGCTCGCTCGACGAGAACTATGACGAGGTGTTCCGCGCCTACATGCGGGCCAAGTCGGAGGCCGACGCCGACGTGCGGGCCCGCGCGGGCCTACGCACCACGATCGTGCGGCCGGGCGGGCTCACCGACGATGCCGGGACCGGGAGCGTCACGGTCGCCGAATCCACCGGACGCGGCAGCATCCCCCGCGAGGACGTCGCGCGGGTACTCCTCGCCGTACTGCACGAGCCGGAGACCGCAGGCCGGACCTTCGAGGTGATTTCCGGGTCGACGCCCATCGACACGGCACTGCGCTGACCCGGACATGCCCCAGCAGCCCGTACTTGCGAGTGGTCGGGCTGAAGGGGGCGGCTCGGGCAGTGGCTACTCCTCGTCGAGCTGCGCAGCGACATCGTCGGGGATGTCGATGTTGGTGTACACGTCCTGCACGTCGTCGCTGTCCTCCAGCGCATCGACGAGCTTGAGCACCTTGCGGGCACCCTCGAGGTCGACGGGCACACTCACCGAGGGCTGGAAGCTGGCCTCGGCCGAGTCGTAGTCGATGCCGGCGTCCTGCAGTGCGGTCCGCACCGCGACCAGGTCGGTGGGCTCGGAGATGATCTCGAAGGCGTCGCCGAGGTCGTTGACCTCTTCGGCACCGGCCTCGAGGACTGCCATCAGCACGTCGTCCTCGGTCAGACCGTTCTTCTCCAGCGTCACCACGCCCTTGCGGGAGAACAGGTAGGCCACCGAACCCGGGTCCGCCATGTTGCCGCCGTTACGGGTCATCGCGACCCGCACCTCGCCGGCGGCGCGGTTGCGATTGTCGGTGAGGCACTCGATGAGCACCGCCACCCCGTTGGGGCCGTAACCCTCGTAGGTGATGTTCTGCCAGTCAGCACCGCCGGCCTCTTCGCCACCGCCGCGCTTGCGGGCGCGCTCGATGTTGTCGTTGGGCACCGAGCTCTTCTTCGCCTTCTGGATGGCGTCGTAGAGGGTGGGGTTACCGGACGGGTCTCCCCCGCCGACACGTGCCGCGACCTCGATGTTTTTGATCAGCTTGGCGAACATCTTGCCGCGCTTGGCATCGATGACGGCCTTCTTGTGCTTGGTGGTGGCCCACTTGGAATGGCCGCTCATGCAGGTACGCCCCTTTTCCGGTTAAAACTCCGGCCCTCCAGTTTACGTGGCCGGTCCTACCGCGCTCGATACGACATCTACAACGCCTGCAGCAAGACGAGCGTGGTACCCGCCGAGGCGGCGCACAACACCGGCCAGTACCAGATGTGCCAGTGCCGCCAATGCCCGATCGCCATGCCGATCGGGGCCAGGACGACCAGCACCACGGTCAGCACCGCCCATCCCGCGATGGTCGCCGCGTCATCGGCCTGGTCGGGAAACGCGCCACTGAAGCCCACCGGAAAGATCGCGGCGAACGCCAGCAACAGGGCAATCAGGCCGACGAAGGCCCATCCGGCCCAACTGATCATCGACTCGACGACACCCGGCCTCCGCCGGACCGAGGTTGGCGACGACACGGACATGCACGGAGCGTACGCCGATCCGCCGCGGTTACCCGGTAGCCACCGGCAGCGCCGCGTTGGCGTCAGCCGTCAGGATGTCGTCGTCGCCCACCCAGTGCACAAACCGGGCCAGCGGGTACATCGCATCGTGCGGACCACCCGCGACATGACCGTTGGCGGTGCCCACCCGGCACACCCGCTGGCCACCCGCGCAGGCAAGCGCATCGCGCAGCTGGGCCTTGCGCCCATACGGGTAGACGCCGACGGTCTGGGTCGCGACGTTGACGTTGCGGATCGCATCGTCGAGCGAGGCCACCATGACGACGTTGGAAACCTTGTTCGACGGATGGAAGTCCACCGGCGCGTCGGACAGCAGCACCATGCCGCGCCCGTCGAAGCGGCCGAAGACCTCTAGTTCGTCACCCATCGCGCCCATCACCTCGATCTCGTCGCGGATGTCGGTGGGCGGCAACGGCGCCACGGCCGACCCGAACAGCCGGTCGACGCCGAGTCGCGGCCAGAGCGCGGCGCAGAACCGCCTGGCCTCGGCCGGATCGGTGGTCTCCAGGAAGACGAATCGACTTGCCAGACATGCCTCCTGGTTGAACACGCAGGTGTCGGCGGCGACCCGCTCGGCCACCTCGGCCAGCACCTCATCGGAGGCGAACACCTCACGGCCGATCATCGAGATGGAGCTCTTGGGGTCGAACGACACCAGCTGAATTCCTGGCCCCAGGTAGCGGATGACGTTGTTGATGGCCGGTCCACCGCCCCACGCCACGATCTTGTCGAAGTACTGCGGGCGGTAGATGGTGCGCTCGATCGCCTCGTCACCGCCGGCCCAGTACACCGCCGACATCGACCGCACCACAGGATGATCGGCTTCGATCTCGGCCATGGTCCGTAATACCGCAACGGTGGTGAAGGGGTCTGAGGACGGCATCTTGAACAGGTTGACGGCCTTGACCAGAGCGCCCTGGGCGATCGAGGCGATACAGCCCGCCGGAGCGTTGCCGGCCAGCATGTGCACCATGCGGGGCGGGAAGGCCCGGATCGCACCGGTGTTGCCGGCCGCGTCCGTCCGGCTCACCCAGCCGTCGAGCACCGCCGGGTCGGCGAAGTTCGATTCGACCTGTGCCCACAGACTGTCGCGGCGCAGCAACTCTGGAGCAGTGCGGTACAGGTTCTCCACCACCCGGCGGGGTAGCGGGTTTGTCTCGGCCGCCAGATCCAGGCAACGCTGCAGGTGCGGGTTGTGGTCGAGCGTCAGTCGCTCGCCGGTCTCGACGAGGAAGTCGATGATCTCGGCCAGCGGCACGTCCAGCAGTGGCGGCAGCTGGGCGCGGGGCGTGATCAGGGCATCCAGATCGATTGCCGGCGTGATGAAGTCGATGCCCAGATCGCGGGAGGTGTGGCGGACCGCGTCACCCTCGACGAGCTCACCGCGAATCATGAACGGAGCGTTCAGCGGGCTCATGACTCACCCCGCACGTAGGCGTCGATGGTGCCCGAGCAGGTGATCTTGTCGCCACCCAGATCGGCGTAGCGGGTGATGTCCGGCCCGACGGTCGGACCTTGATGACCGCACTCGCAGGCACCGAAATCGGTGTCGATGCGGTCCCCGGAGATGACCCCGCCCCAGCGGCCGTCCAGCGACAGGTCGAAAAACGCGCCGCGCGCCTGCACCGGTCCGGATGAGATGTCGACGAGGTTCTCGCCGGGCTCGTCGAGTGGCAGCAGCAATACCCATGGCGGCACGTGGTAGCGGCCGGCCGGGCACTTCGGGAACGGGGTGTTCAGTTCCTGCATCGTGTAGAAGTGGTACACCCGCTCGTCGGCGATGTTGAACGTGTCGAAGATGAACTCCCGGTAGTCCGGCGGCAGCGCGGCACCTTTCAGACCGCCGGCCACCAGCAGCGCGGTGTCGTCACGGAAGTCGCTGCCGGAGTAGCCTTTTGCCCGGACCCCCTGAGCCACCTGGTACAGGGAAGCGAACATCCCGGTCAGCAACAGTTGCCGTTCCCGACTGGCGATCAGCTCGTCGACCGCGCCGGCGGTGGCGGCGTCCATCGCGCTCTGCCGGCCGGCACTGGTGGTCTCGAACGCGGTGATCTCCGAGGGGTCGGCCGTGCCGTCGGCAATGCGGCGGCGTAGGTCGATCATGCCCATGATGGAGCCGACCGAGATGGGGTCGACGGGCAGCTGATAGGCGTCGGCCTCGGTCGAGAAGGCCTTGACGAGTGCGATCCGGGTGCGTTCGTTGCGCTCGACATTGGTGCGCGGCCCCAGGCCGAACAGCTTGCGAGTGCCGTCGGCCGGTATGCCGGTGGCCCAGGTCAATCCGGTGACATTGGCCTGTGAGGCGATGTCGAGGTCGGATTCCGAGCAGGCGATCATGGCCGGCTTTCCGGTGGTGCCGCTGGAGCAGGTCAGATAGCAGCCGACAGACTCCATCCGGGTCACGAAGTCGTCGAGACCGGCGACCCCGCCGACGTCGACTCCCGCCGGATCACACGTGGAGACCGTGCCGACCCATTTGGCCATTCGGTCCCATCGACCGTCGGTCAGCCAGTTCTGGGCGTAGCTCTTGTAGGCGCCGTGGGCGAACAGCAGCGGCACCAGATCCTGAATCTCGACCACCTTGGTGATGTCCGCAGACTGAGATCGGTTGCGCAGCAACGGTATTTCATCGGCCTGCACGGCGAACCGCTCATTGACCGCGTCGATCTGCAGCTGCCGCACGTCTGCGGGTGCGATGTCGTAGCGATCCGGCGCGGTCTGCAGGGCGAGGAGTTGATCGACTGCAGCCATGGTAACTCCTGACGGAATTGGGAGAACTCCCGATTAATAGCACCTAGTGCGTTTCATTACTGCTACTGTGACGCCGTGGACCGAATTCGTCAATTGGGCCGCCCCACCCGGGAGCAGGCCGCGCAGCGCCACGTCGAGTTGCTCGACTGCGCGCTGGAAGTGTTTCTGGAGCATGGATTCGAGCGCGCCACCATCGACGGCATCGCGACCGCTGCCGGCATGGCCAAGCGCACCATCTACGGCCTCTACCCCGACAAGGCCGCCCTGTTCGAGGCCTCGGTGCAACGTGCGGTGGACCGGTGGCTGGTCCCGATCGAGACGCTACGTGCCGCCGAGACCGATGACCTGGAGGAGACTCTGCTCGCCATCGGCCGGATCCGATTGGCGGGCATCACCAGCCCGGCCGGCGTCGCGTTGCAGCGCATCCTCAACGCGGAAGGCAACCGCTTCCCGCGCCTGTTCCGGCTCGTATACGACCAGGGCACCATGCCGGCTCTGACCTTCATCGCGGAGGTCCTCGCCCGCCACGCCGAGGCCGGAATCATCGAGATCGACGACCCCGCTGTGGTGGGAGGGGCGTTCCTGAGCATGGTCGTCGGCGGACCCGCCACCGGCGCCCTCTGGGGAGTGACCTGGGATCCTGACGACCTGGACAAACGCATGCGAATCCTGGTGCGGCTGTTCCTCGACGGGGTGCGGCCGCGATGACCGAATCATTCATCGACGGCGCATCGGTGCCCTCGGCGCGGCAGTACGACAACGTCGATCCCGCGACAGGGCGGTCGATCGGCGCGGTGGCACGCGGCGGCGCCGACGAGATCGACCGGGCGGTCACGGCGGCGAGCCGGGCGTTCGGCGCGTGGCGCAAGACCGCGCCCGCACAGCGCTCCGACGCACTCGGCGTGATCGCCGACGTCATCGACGGCCACCAGGAGAGGCTGGCGCTGCTGGAATGTGAGGACACGGGCAAACCGCTGAGCCAGGCCCGCACCGACATCGCTGTGGCCGCACGGTATTTCCGTTTCTACGCCCACGCGATCGACAGCTACTACGGCCAGACCATCCCGCTCACCGAGGACCTGCACGTCTACACCCGGCGCGAGCCGTTGGGGGTCACGGGGCACATCATCGCCTGGAACTACCCGATGCAGCTGCTGGCCCGTGCGGTGGCACCGGCGATCGCCGCGGGCAACACCGTGGTGCTCAAACCCGCCGATGAAACACCCCGCACCGCAGTCGAGTTCGCGCGCCTCGCCGTCGAGGTGGGATTGCCTGCCGGGATCGTCAACGTGGTCACCGGGATCGGAGCCGAGGCCGGCGCGGCACTGGCCGCACACCCCGGAGTGGATGCCATCGGATTCGTCGGGTCGACCCGCGTCGGCTCCGAGATCGCCCACGCCGCGGCAGACCGGGTGGTTCCGGTGGTGCTGGAACTCGGCGGGAAATCCCCACAGATCGTCTTCGCCGACGCCGACCTGCCCCGCGCGGCCGACTTCATCACGAGGGCGATCCTGCAGAACGCCGGACAGACGTGTTCGGCCGGATCGCGATTGCTCGTCGAGACGGCAGTGCACGACGAGCTCCTAGAGCTGGTGCTTGACCGGTTCCGGCAGGTCAGCATCGGGCCCGGGATCGCCGATCGCGATCTGGGTCCGCTGATCTCCCGCAGACAGCAGCAGCGGGTGACCGATCTGGTGTCGGGCAACGCCACCGGCGAGATCCTGTGCGGCGGCTCCCCGCCGCAGGACCAGGAACTCGGCGACGGCGCCTACTTCGCCCCCACCGTGATCGACGCCGTCGATCCCGCCTCGCCGATCGCCCAGCAGGAGATCTTCGGCCCGGTACTGACCGTCAACAGCTTTCACGACGAGCAGGAGGCGCTCGCGCTGGCCAACGGAACCGAGTACGGGTTGCTGGCTGCGTTGTGGACGCGGGACCTGTCCCGGGCCCACCGACTTGCCGCCGACGTAATCGCCGGGCAGGTGTACGTCAACACCTACGGCGCCGGCGGCGGCGTCGAGCTCCCGTTCGGCGGCTTCAAGAAGTCCGGATACGGCCGCGAAAAAGGTTATGAGGCACTCGATGCCGTGACAGCCACCAAGACCGTCGTGGTGGCCCTGTGATCTGCCCGAGCTACTGAAAGGCACGCCATGGATCAAGACACGTATGACAAGGGATTGGCGATCCGCACCGCCGTCCTCGGCGAGGAGTACGTCCGCAAGGCAGCCGGGAACGTCGACGCCTTCTCCAAACCGCTGCAGGACCTGGTCACCGAATACTGTTGGGGCGCGGTGTGGGGCCGCGATGGCCTGGAACTGAAGACCCGCAGCATGCTGAACCTCGCGATGATCGCGGTGCTGAACCGGCCCAACGAGTTGAGCACCCACATCCGGGGCGCGCTCACCAACGGTGTCACCCGCGAGGAGATCTGCGAGATCTTCCTGCAGGTCGGCATCTACGCGGGTATCCCGGCCGCGGTCGACAGCAACCGGGCGGCCCGCGCCGTGTTCGCCGAACTCGACGAGAGCCCGGCAGCCGATGAGTGAGCCGATCGGCTTCATCGGCCTGGGCAACATGGGGTGGCCCATGATGGAACGGTTGCTGGCGGCGGGATTTCCGGTGGTGGCCTTCGACGTCCGCGACGATGTTCTGACCAGGGCGACGACGCTGGGCGCCTCGCGGGCGGACTCGGTGCGCGACGTGGCCGACCGCACCGAGTCGGTACTCGCCAGCCTGCCGACCCCGCAGGTGTCTGAATCTGTGGTGGCCGACGTCGCGGCCGGGTCCCGGGTCCGGCGTTTCGTCGACCTGTCCACGGTGGGCGGCGGGGCAGCACAACGCAATCACGCAGCGCTCGCCGCACGGGGTATCGCCGCCCTCGACAGCCCGGTCAGTGGCGGAATGCACGGCGCCCAAGCCGGCACACTGGCAGTGATGGTGTCCGGCGCGCGGACCGAATTCGATGCGTTGGCACCGGTTTTCGAGGTGCTCGGCCGGGCGATCTTCGTATCCGACCAGCCCGGCGCCGCGCAGACCATGAAGCTGATCAACAACCTGATGGCCGCGACGACCCTGGCCGCGACCGCCGAGGTGATGGTGATGGGCGTCAAGGCCGGGCTGAGTGCCGACGTGATGATCGACGTGCTGAATGCCGGATCCGGCGGGACACACGCCAGCCGCGACAAGTTCCCGCGTGCGGTGCTCCCCCGCACCTTCGACTACGGGTTCGCCACCGGCCTGATGACCAAGGACGTGGGGCTGTACCTGGCTGAGGCCACGTCGCTGGGCCTGCCGGTCGAGATGGCCGAGACCGTGCAACGGATCTGGGAGCAGACGCTGCGCACCGAAGGCGCCGAATCCGACTTCACCTCCGTCATCAAGCCGATGGAGCAGGCCGCGGGTGTCATCGTCGAGGGCGGCAACCGATGAGTATGCGTGACAAGACCTGCGTGATCACCGGAGCCACATCGGGGCTGGGTCGCGAGTCGGCCCGGGCCCTGGCGTCGGCCGGGGCGCACGTCGTGCTGGCGTCCCGCAACGCCGACGCACTCTCGGAGACCCGTGACGCCATCGACGCCGAGGTGCCCGACGCGCACCTGTCCGGTGTCGTCGTCGATCTCGCCTCGCTGGCCAGTGTGCGCGAGGCCGCATCCCGGATCGCCGAACTCGCCCCGGTGATCGACGTGCTGATGAACAACGCCGGGGTGATGTTCACCCCGTTCGGCCGTACCCCCGACGGCTTCGAAACGCAGTTCGGCACAAACCATCTGGGCCACTTCGCGCTGACAAACCTGCTGCAGCCACAGTTCGTCGAAGGCACCCGTATCGTCAACCTCTCCTCCGAGGGCCATCGTCTCGGCGACGTCGATCTGGACGATCCCAACTGGCACCGTCGCGAATACGACAAGTTCGCCGCCTACGGCGCAGCCAAGACCGCCAACATCCTGCATGCCGTCGCGCTCGACCACCGACTTCGCGACCGCGGCATCCGCGCGTTCGCCGTTCATCCGGGAATGGTCGCCACCAACCTGGCCCGGCACATGCCCCGCGACGATGTGATCGCGGTCAGCGGCCGGGCCCGCTCGCACGCGATCGAGGTGTCGACACCCGAGCAGGGTGCCGCCACCCAGGTGTGGGCGGCCGTCAGCGCCGACCTCGACGGCCGTGGCGGGCTGTACCTGGCGGACTGCGCGGTGCGCTCCCATGCCGAGCCCTATGCGACCGATCCCGACCGCGCCGAGAGGCTGTGGGAGGTTTCGGAATCGCTGTGCGCGGTGGCTACTTCTTGAGCGGAGCGCGCAGGTCGTACACCGTGTCCGAACCGACCTTGGTCGACGTGAAGTTCGCCTTCACCCAGTCGGAGATGTCGGTGTGGGAATTGTTGCCGAAGAACCCGTGGTCGCCGCTTTTCGACTGGGAGTTCTTGGGTTCCGGGAGGATGTAGTAGGTGATCTGCCGGTCGTCGACATAGGTCTGGAACTGCGCCAGCGTCGGCACCGGATCGCTTCCGGTGAAGCCACCGATCGCCATGACCGCTGTGCCGGTGGACAATTCGAGTCCGGACGCAGCCCCCGACCGGTTGATGGCCGCCGACCATTCGGTGGTGGTGGCCCGCAGCATCGCATTGACCTCGGGATTGTCGGAGTGCCAGCTGTGTCCGTGGCCGTCGTCGGGATCGGCCGGCCCGACACTCGGGCCGCCTCCGGTGTGCGGCTGCCCCAGGGTGGCCACCGTGTAGGCGGTCGATCCGGCCAGTCCGCCGATCAGCGCCACCGTGAGAGCGACCGTCGCCGCCGAACGGTACCCGCCACGCAGCGCCCACAGCAGGCCGGCAGTGGCGGCCACGGTCACCACCAGGATCGCCCACCGCAGCGGTGGCAGCCAGGACGCGTTGCGGGCCAGGATCCAGAAGCTCCACACCCCGGTGCCCAGAAGCATGGTCGCCAAACCGATCTGGCCCAGCCGGCCGTCGCGCCGGCGCCACATCTCGTGGATGCCGATCGCGAACATCGCCGCCACAGCCGGAGCCAGGGACAGGCAGTAGTAGGGGTGCACGTTGGTCTTCATGAAGCTCAGCACCAGACCATCGATCACCAGCCAGGTGCCGAACAGGATGGCCCCGGCCCGCACGATGTCGGTGCGTGGCGCCCGACCGCGCGACACCAGCACCAGCACCACCGCGAGCAGGGCCGCGGGCACCAGCCAGCCGATCTCGAATCCGAATTCGCCGGTGAACAACCGCGGCAGGCCCTGGGTCTGGTTGCCGAATCCGCCGAAACCGTGCTGTTGCCCGGCGGAGGCAACCGGATCGACGTCGACGTGCGTGCCGTAGTGGTTGTGCCCCAGAACGCGGCCGAATCCGTTGTAGCCCAACACCAGGTTCATGAAGTTGTTGTCGGTGGACCCTGCGAGGTAAGGCCGCGACGAGGCCGGCCAGAGCAGCGTGAGCAGCACGAACCAGCCCGACGATGCGAGGAACGCGGCCAGCGAGCCCAGCAGATGCAGCAGCCGGCGCCGGACCGTGACGGGTGCGGCCACCAGATAGACCAGCCCGATGGCAGGCATCACCATCAGCCCTTCGAGCATCTTGGCCAGGAACGCGAACCCGAGCGCGACACCGGCGAGCGCCATCCAGCGGGCGCCGTTCTGTCCCAGTGCGCGCACCGCACAGTAGGCGGCAGCCGTCATCAGCAGCACCATTACCGCATCGGGATTGTTGAACCGGAACATCAATGCCGTCACCGGCATGAGCGCCAGCGCGGCACCGGCCAGCAGCGCAGCGCGGGGTCCACTGATCCGGCGCACCGCCCCGTAAAGCAGCGCGACCGAGCCGACGGCCATCAACGCTTCCGGGATGAGCATGCTGGCGCTGCTGAACCCGAACAGCTGACCCGACAGCGCCATCACCCACTGCGATACCGGCGGCTTGTCGACGGTGATGAAGTTGTTCGGATCCAGCGACCCGAACAGCAGCGCCTCCCAGTTGGTCGAACCGGCCTGAACCGCGGCGGCGTAGAACTCGTTGCCCATCCCGTTGACGGTGATGTTCCACAGGTAGGCCACGGCGGTGGCGATCAGCAGCGCCGCCAAGCCCAGCCGCTCACGATCGAGTCGCGCGGCAGCCGGCGGCGGGGTTTCCTGGGCGGGCTCGGCGCAGGCCTCGTCAAGCGTCGTCGTCACACGTCCATTAAGTCGGTGCCGGCTATGACTGAGCTATGTGGGCGCCGTGGGTTTGCTGCGGTCAGAGCGAGTCGACGAACAGTTTGTGGATGCGACGGTCCCCGGTCATCTCGGGGTGGAACGACGTCGCCAGCATCGAGCCCTGGCGCACCGCGACGATGTGGTCGGCGGCGCGGGCCAATACCAAGACGTCGGGTCCGACCCGCTCGACCCACGGTGCCCGGATGAACACCGCATGGACCGGGGTGTCGAGACCTTCGAAATCGATATCGCCCTCGAATGAATCGACCTGACGGCCAAAAGCGTTGCGCCGCACCGTCATATCGATGCCCTTCAGCGGAACGGCCTCCCGCCCGGGCGTGCCTGCGTCATTGATCTCGGTGGCCAGCAGGATCATCCCGGCACACGAGCCGTAGCAGGGCAGTCCCGCGGCGATGCGCGCCCGCAGCGGTTCGAGCAGCTCGAACTCGCGCAACAGATGGCTCATCGCGGTGGACTCCCCACCGGGGATCACGAGGGCGTCGACCGCGTCGAGTTCGGAAAGTCGCCGCACGGTGCCTGCTTCGGCACCGGCCTCACGCAGTGCAGCCAGATGCTCGCGAGTGTCCCCCTGTAGCGCGAGCACCCCGACCCGGGGGCTCACGAGCCCTCCGGAGGCGCGAAGTTGCGCTGGTAGCGGGTCAGCCCCTCCTGCATCACCGCGGCCACCATCTCGCCGTAGCGGTTGAAGATCTTGCCCTGGGTGAGCGAACGCCCGCCGCACGCCGAGGGTGACGACTGGTCGTAGAGCAGCCATTCGTCGGCGCGGAACGGCCGCATGAACCACATGGCGTGGTCGAGTGACGCCACGTTCAGATGCTTGCGAACGTCGAGGTGGTTGACCTGCGCCGAACCCAGCAGGGTCAGATCGCTCATGTAGGCCAGCGCGCAGATGTGCAGCACGTGATCGTCAGGCAGCGGGTCGCGGTGGCGGAACCAGACCTGCTGCTGCGACGCCTTGCCGGGCAGCCGGGCAACCTTGTCCCGCGGCACGATCCGGACGTCCCATTCGGCGAACTGCGCGAATCCGGCGTCGTCGAACGCTCCCCCGGACCGGAACCCGGGCAGGTCGTCGGGTCCGGGCGCCTCGGGCATCGCATCCTGATGTTCGATGCCGGTCTGGTCGGTCTGGAAGGACGCCGACATCGTGAAGATCGTCTCGCCGTGCTGGATCGCACTGACCCGTCGGGTGCAGAACGATCCGCCGTCGCGGATGCGCTCGACGATGTACACCGACGGTGCCCGGGCATCACCCGGCCGCAGGAAGTAGCCGTGCAGGGAGTGCACCTGGAACGTCGGATCCACCGTGCGGACCGCGGACACGAGCGACTGGCCGGCCACGTGACCGCCGAAGGTGCGTTGCAGGAAACCCGACTCGGGGCTGAACACCCCACCGCGATAGATGTTGACCTCGAGCTGCTCCAGGTCGAGGATCTCTTCAATCGCCATGCAGGATTCTTACCAGCCGCGCTCAGCGAGCCGGTGCGGTGCGGCGATCTCCTCGACGTTGATGCCGACCATGGCCTCACCCAAACCGCGCGACACCTTGGCCAACACATCCGGATCGTCGTAGAACGTGGTGGCCTTCACGATCGCGGCAGCCCGCTGCGCCGGGTTGCCCGACTTGAAGATGCCCGACCCCACGAACACACCCTCTGCACCGAGCTGCATCATCATCGCCGCATCGGCCGGGGTGGCGATCCCGCCCGCGGTGAACATCGTGACCGGCAACTTGCCGGCCCGCGCCACCTCGGCCACCAGGTCATACGGTGCCTGCAGCTCCTTGGCCGCCACATACAGCTCGTCTTCGCTCATCGAGGTGAGCCGACGGATCTCGCCGCCGATCTTGCGCATGTGGGTGGTGGCATTGGAGACATCCCCGGTGCCGGCCTCACCCTTGGAGCGGATCATCGCCGCACCCTCGGTGATCCGGCGCAACGCCTCACCCAGGTTGGTCGCCCCGCACACGAACGGCACGGTGAACTTCCACTTGTCGATGTGGTTGGCGTAATCGGCCGGGGTCAGCACCTCGGACTCGTCGATGTAATCCACACCAAGGCTCTGCAGGATCTGCGCCTCGACGAAATGCCCGATCCGCGCCTTGGCCATCACCGGGATGGTGACCGCTTCGATGATGCCCTCGATCATGTCGGGATCGCTCATGCGCGACACCCCACCCTGGGCCCGGATGTCAGCCGGCACCCGCTCCAGGGCCATCACAGCGACCGCACCCGCACCCTCGGCGATCTTCGCCTGCTCGGGGGTGACCACGTCCATGATCACGCCGCCCTTGAGCATCTCGGCCATCCCGCGCTTCACGCGCGCGGTGCCGGTCTGGTTGCTCGAACCGTTCTGCGCCACGGTATCCATCGCCATCTCCTCTAAAGTCCTACTGATTCAGTCTAGTAGAGCTGCCAAATCCATTGAATCCGCAGTCACCGGATGGCTTGCAGCTCTCGATGCGCGGTTCCACGCGTATTCGCCAGCGGCGCGCTCGACTGTTCGGCCAGGTCATTGGCCTGAGCCAGTAGCTCACCCAGTTGAAGCGGATACACGGCCTCCCCACCGGCAACCAACTCGGCGATCATTGTCGCATCGCACCAGCGGTGCCCGTGAATGTAGTGCCGTTCGAGCGTCGTGCGCCCGGTTGCCGACGGCTCGAACCGGGCGGTCCGGTGGATGAAGAAGAACTCCTCGCTGCGGATCACCGAGGCGTTGAAGTCGATCACGGCCTCGCGCCGCCACACCGGACCGACAAGCTCGGCCGGCGTCGTCTGCAACCCGGTCTCCTCGGCGAGCTCACGCACCGCCGCGGCCGCCAGGTCTTCGTCGGGGCGGACGGCGCCCCCGACGGTGAACCACCACCGCGGCGCGGGCTTGTCCGGGGTGTCGATCGCGGGGTCGCTGCCGTGCAGCAGCAACACGGCACCGGTCTCGTCGAGCAGCACCACCCGCGCGGAGGTCCGACGGCTCACCGGGTTCACCTCGGCCTGGGAATCCGGGCGCTCGACGATTTCGAAATAGGTAGGCAACGCGGCGGTTCCCCCGAGCCGAAGCGCCCGCACCATCGGACGTTCCCGCAGCGCCAGGGTGTCGCGGACGGCATCGTTGTGGAAGCGCCGCGCCAGCAGCACGCGGGCTTCGGCGTCGGCGAGTTCGGCGACCAGCGCCACCGGCAGGTCGGCGGGGTCGACCGCGGTCAGTGCGGCCGAGAGCTCGTTCTCGGCGGCCTCACGCGCCGGACGCGGGGCGCGTTCGGCGGCGTCGGCCAGCTTCGCGAGCCGTTTGCCCTCGGGTGCGCCGGCATAGGCGTCGACCGCGACAGCACGGGCCACGACGGCACGGCGGGCCAGGACGCCGTCGAGCGCCTGCCATGACAGGTCGTAGCGCACGTGGAGCCGGTCGAGGCGGTTGGCGGTCTGATACGCCCATCCCGCGACGAGCAACAGGACGACCAGCAGGGCCAGTGCCGCGATCACAATCCAGGTGGACATGGTTAGTCGCCCACCTGCACTTTCACCCCGGGGCTCGCCACGGTCTCGTACACCCGCATGATCTGTCCCGCCACCACCGACCAGTCGTAGCGCGCCACCCGCCCGGTGGCCGCGTCGATGTACCGCGCGCGCAGTGCGTCGTCGCCGAGGACCTCGATCAGCGCATCGGCCAGGGCGTCGGAGTCGCCGACCGGCACCAGGCGGCCTGCCTGGCCGTGATCCAGAACTCGCGCGAAGGCGTCCAGCTCACTGGCCACCACGGCTGTGCCGGCCGCCATCGCCTCGACCAGCACGATGCCGAAGCTCTCCCCGCCGAGGTTGGGCGCGCAGTAGACATCGGCGCTGCGCATGGCCGCGGCCTTGGCGGCGTCGTCGACCTGACCCAGGAAATGCAGGTGCCCGGCGAGCACACCGGCCTCCTCGCGCAGCGCGTCCTCATCGCCGCGACCCACGACCAGGATCTCGATGTCGGCGAACCGCCGGACCAGTTTCGGCAGGGCCTTCAGCAGCACCGGCATGCCCTTCCTGGATTCGTCGAAGCGCCCGAGGAACAGCACGCTGCGACCGGGCCGCGGATAGCCTTCGAGCCGGGGCGCATTCGCGAACGACGGCACATCGACACCGTTGGGTATCTCGACCGCATCCGAGCCGAGCGCTTCCATCTGCCAGCGCCGGGCCAGGTCCGACACTGCGATACGGCCCACGATCTTCTCGTGAAAAGGACGCAGGATCCCCTGAAACACACTGAGCGTCAACGATTTTGTCGTCGAGGTGTGAAAGGTCGCCACGATCGGCCCCTCGGCAGCCTGCAGCGCCAGCATGGAGAGGCTTGGTGCATTGGGCTCATGCAGGTGCAGCACGTCGAAGTCGCCTTCGGCGATCCACTTCTTGACCTTGCGGTGGGTGGCCGGACCGAACCGCAGCCGCGCCACCGAGCCGTTGTACGGGATCGGGACCGCCTTGCCGCCCGACACCACGTAATCGGGCAGCTTCACGTGCGGCGACGACGGCGCCAGGACACTGACGTGGTGTCCGCCGGCGCGCATCACCTCGGCCAGTTGCAGTACATGGGATTGCACACCGCCCGGCACGTCGAACGAATACGGACAGACCATCCCGATACGCATGGCTAGCTCCGTCGCCTCTTCGCGCAGGCGCTCATCAGGTGGTACCCAGTCGGGCGCGACGTTCGTCGGACAGATCGGCCAGCCACTGCGGCTGCAGCATGTGCCAGTCTTCGGGGTGGGCGGCGATGTTGGCCTCGAACCGGTTGGCCAACGCCTGGATCACCACGGACACCTCCCCGGATGAGGTGTCGAGCGCGTCGAAAATCTCGACCACGCAGTCGTCCCCGTCGTAGTGGACGTGCGCCGGAAACAGCGGCGCGCCGGTCTCGATCGCCAGCTTGGCCGGCCCGGCGGGCATCCGGGTGGGTTCACCGAAGAACTGCACCTCGACACCATTGCGGGTCAGGTCGCGGTCGGCCATCAGGCAGACGAACATGTTGTTGCGCAACCGTTCCGAGAGCACCTCGAACGGTGGTCGCTCCCCGCCCGACAACGGGAAGACCTCGAACCCGAGGCTCTCCCGGTAGTCGATGAACCGCCGGTACAGCGATTCGGGCTTGAGGCGTTCGGCGACGGTGGCGAAGGTGCCGTACTGCTGGGCCAACCACACGCCGGCCATGTCCCAGTTGCCGCTGTGCGGCAGTGCCAGTACACCGCCAAGGCCGGCGTCGTGGGCGGCCCTCAGCTTGTCCGCCCCGATGAACACCTCATCGACTCGCTTGGCCACGGCGATCAGGTCCATCGACGGCAACCGGAACGCCTCCCGCCAGTACCGGGCATACGAGGCCAGCGAGGCACGCATCAACTCCTCGGGCACCTCGGACGGGGCCACCCCGATGACCCGGGCGAGGTTCTTGCGCAGCTGCTTCGGCCCGCCGCCGCGCGAGGCGTAGAGGGCACCCGCGTCGAACACGTTGCGCGCCACGATCTCCGGCATGGCGCGGACCAGCTGCCAACCTGCCGCGTAACCCAGGTCGGTCACCTGCCCGGACAGCGGAATGTTCACGAGGCTCCCGGGGGTTGCAGCGGGTCCATGGCGCCCTCCGACGTGCGCACCGCGTGCAGTCGCTGCGCCACCGTGATGACGCTGGCCACCGCCAGTAGCCACGCCGCGACCTGCAGCAGCCACGGCACATGCAGGAAGGGCACGCCGGACAGTCCGGCGCCGACCAGCACGATCACCAGTCGCTCGGGGCGCTCGATGATGCCGCCGTCGCCGCGCAGACCACTGGCCTCGGCGCGCGCCTTGATGTAGGAGATCACCTGCGAGGTGACCAGACAGATGAGAAGCGCGACGACCAGCGTCGCGCTGTGCAGGCCGAACGCCGCCCACCACAGCAGACCGGCGAACACCGCGCCGTCGGCTATCCGGTCACATGTCGCGTCCAGCACGGCACCGAACCGGGTGCCACCGCCACGTTCCCGGGCCATCGCACCGTCGAGCATGTCGGCGAGCACGAAGACGAACACCGCGAATGCGCCCCACCACAACTGACCGATCGGGAAGAGGGTCAGCGCGGCGGTCACCGTGCCGGCGGTGCCGAGGATGGTGACGATGTCGGGGGTCAGGCCTGCGCGCAGCGCCGCCTTGGCCACCGGCCGCGACAGCTTGACGTACGCCGCCCGGCTCATCAGGAAGAGATTGCTCACGGCTGGCGGGCCCATTCTGCTGCCAGCAGCTCCCGGGTCTCGCTCAGCAGCTGCGGAATAACCTTGGCGCCACCGATGATCGTGATGAAGTTGGCGTCGCCGCCCCACCGCGGCACCACGTGCATGTGCAGGTGCTCGGCCAGCGATCCCCCGGCCGAGGTGCCCAGGTTCAGTCCGACGTTGAACCCGTGCGGGCGCGATACGGCCTTCATGACGCGGATGGCCTTCTGCGTGAACGCCATCAGTTCGGCGCTCTCGGCCTCCGTGAGGTCCTCCAGTTCCGACACCCGCCGGTACGGCACCACCATGAGATGGCCCGGGTTGTACGGGTAGAGGTTGAGCACGGCGTACACCAGTTCACCGCGGGCCACCATCAGCCCGTCCTCGTCGGACATCTCGGGGATGTCGGTGAAGGGCTGCGACGAGCCGGCCGAGCCCACCTTCTGGTCGCTCTTGACCGCGTCGACGATGTAGCTCATCCGGTGCGGTGTCCACAGCCGCTGCAGGTGGTCGGGTTCACCCACGCCATGATCGATGATCGACCGCTCATCCCCCGTCATCCGCATACCCGTCGGTTCTTCGCGCGAGCGCTCATCACAAGCCCACCGGTACCAGGTCCGCCGTCGGCACCGCGTTGTTGCGCTCGGCGATCCACTTCACGATCGCCTCCACGGCCTCGTCGACGGGCACGCCGTTGATCTGGGTGCGGTCACCGAACCGGAAGCTCACGGCGCCGGCCTCCAGATCTTTGTCGCCCGCGAGCAACATGAACGGCACCTTCTGGTTGGTGTGGTTGACGATCTTCTTCGCCATCCGGTCGTCGCTGCCGTCGACCTCGACCCGCACACCGCGCGACTTCAGCTGGGCGGCAACGTCGTACAGGTAGTCCAGGTGCGCGTCGGCCACCGGGATACCGACCACCTGCACCGGCGCCAGCCACGCCGGGAACGCGCCGGCGTAGTGCTCGGTGAGCACCCCGAAGAAGCGCTCGATCGAGCCGAACAGGGCGCGGTGGATCAGCACCGGACGCTGACGCGTTCCGTCTGCGGCGGTGTACTCCAGCTCGAAACGGTCGGGCATGTTGAAGTCGAGCTGGATCGTCGACATCTGCCAGTTGCGGCCCAGCGCGTCCTTGACCTGAACAGAGATCTTGGGGCCGTAGAACGCCGCGCCACCCGGGTCCGGCACCAGATCCAGACCGGAGGCCTCGGCGACCGACCGCAGGGTCTCGGTGGCCTCGTCCCACATCTCGTCGGAGCCCACGTACTTGTCGGGATCCTTGGTGGACAGCTCCAGGTAGTAGTCGTCCAGGCCGTAGTCCGAGAGCAGGTCGAGCACGAACTGCAGCAGCGAGGTCAGCTCGTCGCGCATCTGCTCACGCGTGGTGTAGATGTGCGCGTCGTCCTGGGTCATGCCGCGCACGCGGGTCAGCCCGTGCACCACGCCGGACTTCTCGTAGCGGTACACCGAGCCGAATTCGAAGAGCCGCAACGGAAGTTCGCGATAGGAGCGGCCCCGCGCCCGGTAGATCAGGTGGTGCATGGGGCAGTTCATCGGCTTGAGGTAGTAGTCCTGCCCGGGCTTACGCACGGTGCCGTCGTCGTTGTACTCGGCGTCGATGTGCATCGGCGGGTACATGCCGTCGGCGTACCACTCCAGGTGACCGGACGTGATGTAGAGGTGTTCCTTGGTGATGTGCGGGGTGTTGACGAACTCGTAGCCGGCCTCGGAGTGCTTGCGCCGCGAGTAGTCCTCGAGCTCCTTACGGATCACGCCGCCCCTGGGGTGGAACACCGGCAGGCCGGAGCCGAGCTCGTCGGGGAAGCTGAACAGGTCCAGTTCGACGCCGAGCTTGCGGTGATCGCGGCGCTGCGCCTCCTCGATGAGCTCGAGGTGGCGGTCGAGGGCCTCCTGCGACTCCCACGCGGTGCCGTAGACGCGCTGCAGGCTCGCGTTGTTCTGGTCACCGCGCCAGTACGCGGCGCTGCTGCGGGTGAGTTTGAACGCCGGGATGTACTTGGTGGTGGGGATGTGCGGACCGCGGCACAGATCGCCCCAGACCCGCTCCTTGGTGCGGGCGTTGAGGTTGTCGTAGGCGGTCAGTTCGTCGCCACCGACTTCCATCACATCCGGGTCACCCGACTTGTCGTCGACCAACTCGAGCTTGTAGGGCTCGCCGGCGAGCTCCTCGCGGGCCTGATCCTTGGATTCGTAGACGCGCCGCGAGAACAGCTGACCGTCCTTGACGATCTTCTGCATCCGCTTCTCGAGCTTCTGCAGGTCTTCCGGGGTGAACGGCTCGGCGACATCGAAATCGTAGTAGAAACCATCGGTGATGGGCGGGCCGATACCGAGCTTGGCCTGCGGGAACAGGTCCTGCACGGCCTGGGCGAGCACGTGGGCGCACGAATGCCGGATGACGCTGCGGCCGTCGTCGGTGTTGGCGGCCACCGGAGTCACCTCGACGTCGGTGTCCGGGGTCCAGGACAAGTCGCGAAGTCGCCCCTCGCTGTCACGCACCACCACGATCGCGTCGGGGGTCCCGCGGCTGGGCAGATCCGCCTCGCGCACCGCCGCGCCGGCGGTCGTCCCGGCCGCGACCCGGATCGGTGCAGCGGGGGCTGGGCTGAGGGCGGCGCTCATCGGGGAGTCTCCTACCATGCGAGGGCTAGTGCGAACGCTGTCATGCTATCGGGGTGGGCCATCGGGGTTGCTGATCAGGACCCCAGCCCGATGGGGCTCTTGAGCCACTCCTGCTCCAACCCGACGAGACCCGCGGCGAAACCGACAACGCCGAACAGCCACAGCGTGCCGACCACCACCAGTCCCGTGAACGCCGCGCTGACGCCTTTGACCGCGATGTGCTGGCGGTCGAACCAGGCCATCACGGCGTCGTAACGAGCCCGGACATAGCGCAGCGCCCGCTTCGCGAAGTCGAATTCGCTGGCCAGGATCGCCAGGCCGAGAAACACGATGGCCCAGCCGGGCCCGGGGTACGGGATCGCCACGATGCCGACCGCCAGCACGAGCGTGCCGACGACGCCGACGACGATCCGGTAGGTGAAGTCCGCGGCCGGGCGGGCGCGCAGCTGATCCCGCCAGCGCGCCCAGCGCCGTTTCAGCGCGGTGAGATTGGTGGCAACGCTCATGGCTGCCCCGGCTTGAGCCGGACGAACAACGCCTCGGCCTCGGCGAGCATGTCGTCACCGTCGAGCAGTCGTCCCGCGACGAAGATCTTGCGACCCTCGATTCGGTCGATGCCGGCCTGCACCTGCAGGTCCTTCTCGATCGGGGCGATCTTCCGGTAGTTGACGTGCAGGTACGCGGTGCGCTGGTACATGCTGCCGGTCAGTTTGGCGGCGGTGTAGCCGAGCAGCGAATCGAACAGCAGCGCCAGCGAGCCTCCGTGTACCGCTCCGTTGCGGCCGAGGTGGAAGCGCCGGAAGTGGGCGGTTCCAGCGATCTGGTTGTCGGCAGTCCGTTCCAGATGGACGGGCACGTTGTTGACGTTGCCGCGGTTGGGGAGGTCCATCCGGCGGCCCGACGGCGAATTCCACTCGTCGGCCTCGTACGGAGCCAGCAGTGCCGACACCTTCTCGATCAGGTCGGCCGCCTCGGTGATGACCTCGTCGGGCGCGTCGGCGCTGCGGGCATGGTCCTGCAGCGTGCGCACCGCCTCGATGAAGCGGCCGTAATCGGGGCCGCCGCGATCGGTGGGATCGGGCGGATTGAACCCACCGCCGGGGTGCGCGCCTGCGGTGTCGATTTCTGGGGCCACGAAGCCACCGTATTAGTGCCATGGTGGTGACGTGAAACTGCACGACCTGACAGAGCTGTCATTGACCTACCCGGAGGTCGGCGCCACGGCCGGCGAAATGCCCACGGGCTACCGGCACATCCGGGCCTCCGCAGTGATCGGCACCGGCCGTGACCGCTTCGAGCAGGCGGGCGCCGACGTGCTGCGGTGGGGCATGCAGCGGGGCGCGGGCCTGCGGGTGCAGGCCACCTCCGACTCCGCCGCCGAGGGCATCGAACTGATCGTCGGGCTCGGCCCGATCCCGGCGCCGTGCCGGGTGGTCTACGTGCTCGACGAAGCCGACCGCCGGGGGTTCGCCTACGGCACGCTGGCCGGCCACCCCGAATCGGGCGAAGAGTTGTTCTCGGTCCGCTACGACCCGGAGACCGACAGCGTGCATGCCGAGGTGGCTGCGTTCTCCCGCCCGGCCACCTGGTGGAGCCGGTTGGGCGGGCCGGTGACGCGGCTGCTCCAGCAGATCGTGACACGCCGGTATCTCAGCGGTATCTGAGCTTGAATAGCCCGATGACATACCGGGTGATTCAGTGGGGCACGGGCGCGGTCGGGGTCGAGACGCTGGCGGCGACGCTGGACGACCGTCCCGATCTCGACCTCGTCGGCGTGCGGGTGTACTCGGATGCCAAGAACGGTGTCGACGTCGGCGACCTGCTGGGCCGGGCGCCGATCGGGCTCCGCGCCACGAGCGATGTCCAGGCCATCTTGGACCTGGAGGCCGACTGCGTCGTGTACACCCCGCGAACCACGAACCTCGACGACGTGTGCGCGCTGCTGGCCGGCGGCAAGAACGTGGTGACGACGGCGTTCCTGTTCCATCCGCAGCGACTGCCCGAGGCCAGCCGCGCCCAGCTGCTCGAGGCCTGCACAGCCGGCGGGACGACAGTGCACGGCAGTGGACTCAACCCCGGCAACCTGTCCGGCGCCCTGCCGCTGGTGCTGTCGGGCATGAGCCGGCGCATCGACAAGATCACGCTGCAGGAACGCGCCGACTGGTCGGATTACGACAGCACCCACATCACCTTCGACAACATGTCGTTCGGCCGTCCGGTCGACGAGATCGGTGTCGACACAACCGAATTCCTGGCGTTCAACAACGAACTTTTCACCGAGCAGGTGTGGCTTCTGGCCGACGCGCTTGGTGCCGACATCGACGAGGTCACCTCGTCGGTTGAGGCTGTCCCCGCACGCCACGACCACCAGATCTTCGACCACGTGCTGGAAGCAGGGACCACGGCCGGGCAGCGGTGGAACTGGGTCGGGGTTCGCGACGGCGAGCCACTCATCGAGATCGAGACCCTCTGGACCGTCGGCAACGAGTACCCCGATCACTGGCCTCGGCCCAAGCACGGCTGGACGCTGACCATCGAAGGTGATCCGTCCATGCAGACCCATTTCTTCAGCCTGGCCAGCTTCACCCGCGAGGCCACGATGGCCGAGCACGTGCGGGCGGCCAACGTCGCCACGGCGATGCAGGTCCTCAATGCGGTACCGGAGGTGTGTGACGCCGCGCCCGGGTTCGCCACGCTCGCGACGCTGCCACTGATCCGCAGCCACACCGGGTTTCGGCGACGGTGACTACCGGACCACGGCCGAGCTGGGTTCTCTCGGCGCACCGAGCATGTCCCGGTGCGACGGGGGCACCCGGCCACCTTCGTCGGTGATGCCGTAGCGGGTCGCGAGCTCGGCACCGATCACCGTGTGCCCGGACAGCTGCGCCAGGTCCGGGTCCCGGTACAGCGCGTCGATGAGATGGCCGGTGAACTCCGGGGTTTCGGCGTGCTCGGCGGTCTTGGCCAGCGCGCCGGGGTGCCCGGCGAAGGCGGCCTTGAATTTCTCGGTGAGCAGGATTCCCATCCAGATCGAAACCGTCGACACTCTGGTGCCGGCGAAGTCGACTGCCATGTCCGCGGCCAGCTTGTCCACACCGGCCTTCTGCGCCCCATAAGCGGGGCCGTGCATGTAGCAGACCGAGCCGGGTGACGAGGTGAACGCGATCAGGCCGCGCTCAGCGGCCAGCAGCAGCGGCGCGGCGTACCAGGACGCTACATAGGCCGAACGCAGTCCGACGTCGAGCACGTCGGCCAGCTCGATCGGCTTCTCCCAGAACGGTTTCGGGTTGACCAGGTCATCGTGGACCGCGGCGGCGTTGTTGACCAGGAGGTCCAGCCGGCCCTCCTGCTCGCCGATCCTCTCGAACAGCGCGCCCACCGCGGCGTCGTCGGAGTGGTCGAGGGGGACGGCGATACCGCGCTCCCCCGGATCGGTCACCGTGCGTCCGGTGACATACACCCGCCAGCCCGAGGCGAGCAGGGCCGCGGCGATCCCGCGGCCCGCGCCGCGACTCGCCCCGGTGACGACAGCGATCCGAGTGTCCACGGGTATCAACCTTAGGCGAGCCGGGCCCTCACCAGGGTCGGCACGCCACCAGAATGGGCACGGCCGGTGAATCTCTCGCGCAGCGTCGATTCGGCGTAGTCCGTACGGAACAGGCCGCGCGCCCGCAGCAGCGGCACCACCTCGTCGACAAAGATCTCCAATCCGTCGGGGAACACATCGGGCATCAGGTTGAATCCGTCCGCGGCACCGGCCAGGTACCAGCGCTCGATGGTGTCGGCCACGTCGACCGGTGACCCGACGACGACGCGGTGCCCGGCTCCGCTGAACTCACGGACGGCCTGACCCAGCGTGAGGTCACGGCTTTCGATCAGGCGCACCACTGACTCCCGAAATCCCAGGGAGGCACCGAATTTCGCGGGATCAGCCACTTCACCGAGCAGGTGGGCGGGTACCGGTGCGTCCAGGGGATGTTCGGACAGATCCTCGCCGAGCACCTGTGACAACCGTTCGAGGTCGTGGCCGGGCGGCAGCAGGGCGTTCTGTTCTGAGAACCGGCGTTCGGCCTCCGCCCGGGTGCTGCCGATGGTGGTGATCAGGCCGGGCAGGATCTTGACATCGCCCCGCCGACGGCCATAGGCCACCGCGACGTCCTTGACGTACCGGTAGTGGTCGATGCCGGCGCCAAGGTCGAGTTCGGCGCTGAACACCGCATCGGCGACCCGACCCGCGAGCTCGCGCCCCTGCGGTGATCCGCCGGCTTGCACCAGCAGCGGATATCCCTGTGGCGACGGCCCCTGCGGCAGCGCTCCGACCACTGTGAAGGCCTCGCCGTGGTGATCGATTCCCCGCCCGCTGGGGTCGGCGGCATCGCGCCACAGCGCACGGACCACGTCGACGAATTCCGCGGCCCTCCGGTACCTGACGTGGCGGTCCGGGTAGTCGGCAAGGCCGAAGTTCGCGCCGGCGGGCACCGAATACGTCGTGACGATGTTCCAGGCGAGCCGCCCCCCGGAGAGCCGGTCGAGGGTGAGCAGACGGTGAGCCAGCTCGACAGGGTCGTTGAAGGTTGAGGACAAGGTCCCGATCAGGCCGAGGTGCTCGGTCTCGGCGGCCACCGCCGCCAGGATGACGCTCGGCTCCAGTGCCTGCGACGGGCGCAGTGCGGGATGCTCGCGCAACGCCGGCCCGTCGGCCAGGAACAACGCGTCCAACTTTCCCCGCTCGGCGAGCTTCGCCATCCGCACGTAGTAGCCGGGATCGGCGAACGCGGTCGGCAGCTCGCTGGTGCGCCGCCACGCACCGGTGTGGATGCCGAGGTTGAGCACGTTCACGTTCAGGATCAGTTGGCCTGCTTGGGTCACAGTCGTCCTCCTGGATTGGGCACGGTCTCGAACACCGTCGGATTGCGGGTCAGGTCGGGCGCCGCGGGCACGGGTACGCGGAGCCGTTCACGCAATGTGCCGGCCCCTGGGTCACCCAGCAGGCCCCGTGCGCGGGCGGCGGGTAGAACCTCGTGCAGGACGCGGTCCAACTCGGACGGGTCCAACCTCAGCAGCACGCCGGAAACCTTGGGGTGTCCGGCAATCCGCTCGAGCGCGGCGTCGATCGAGCCGGCGGATCTCAGCCGGACCACGATCCGGCCTGTTGCCGGGATCGGGTCGCCGTCCTCCACTATCAGGTGATCAGCACCTTGCGTGGAATCCCCATCAGCTCCGGCTTGCCGCCACACCGGGAGATCACCTTGTACCGACCCCGGCACATTGAGCGGTCCGGCGATGTCATATCCGTTGCGCACGTTGGCGCGTCGGATCCTCGACACATCGGAGAACACCCCGTTGGCCACATCCCCCACCACCGAGTCCAGCGGCCACGTCCGCCACAGCGCCCGCACCGCCGCGATCGCGTCGCCGGTGTGTACGGCGTCGAGGATGGCACCGGTCCACGTGTCGGTGGCCGCGTTGAGGGCGATGCTGTGGTCGAGGTCGAGCGCCAGCCACCCGACCCGGCCCTGCGCGGCGTGGTCCACCGAAACCAGTCTTCGGGCGAGGTTGTACGGATGGTCCCGGTGTGCGGCGGCGGCCACCACCAGCCCGAGGTTGCTGGTGTGCCGCGCGGCGATCGTGGCGAGCAGAGATGCGTCGAGGCCTTCGGTGGTGACATCGTTGATCTCGCCACGCTCGGCACCGATCACCCAGTACGTCACCCCGGCCGCCTCGAGGCGGCCGGCCAGCCCGGAGATACCGGCCACCCCGACGCCGTGTCGTCCGAGACCGTCGCCGGTCACCTCGATCCCAACGGTGAGTAATGCCCCCATGCGCACCACGGTGATCCCATGACCCGCCAAGGACAACGGTTGCGATCACGGACAATCCAATTGTTCACGCAGACAACAGTTAAGCTGAACTGAACGATCGGCTTAAAGTTCCTAAAGCTGCGAATGATTGGCGCGCCGGCGTCGTCACCTTAACGTTCGAACGGTGTTGAACTTCACCCTGCGGCGGATCGGTCAGTCGATCATCGTGATCGTCTTGGCCTACACCGCAGTGTTTTTCGTGCTCAACGTGTTGCCGGGCGACCCGATCGAGACGCAGATCTCCAATCCGGAGAACCCGATCTCCGATCAGGACGCGCAGGTCCTGCGCGATTACTACCGACTCAGCGAACCGGCGATCGTGCAGTTCGGCGTATCGGTTCAGCGGTTGTTCACCGGGGACCTCGGATACTCCCTCAACAGCGGTCAATCCGTAGCTCGGCTGATGGCGCACGCACTGCCCTCGACGCTGGCGTTGGCCGGTGTGGCGTTCATCCTGGCCGCGCTACTGGGCTTCGCCATCGCCCTTGCCGCGGTATTCGCGCCATGGTCACCTGTGCGCGAGTTCGCCCGGATCCTGCCGCCGGCGTTCCTGTCCATCCCGGTCTTCGTCACCGGTCTCGTGGCGCTGCAGTGGTTGTCGTTCAGCCTGGGATGGGTTTCGGCTGTCCGCGACGAGGGGCTGCGGTCGACGGTGCTCGCCGCGCTGCCGCTGGCCCTGCCGGTCGCCGCACCGATCGCCCAGGTCCTCATCCAGGGCCTGAGCAATGCGGCCGCTCAGCCATATGTGGAAGTGCTGCGCGCCAAAGGGCTTGACGACAGACGGATCATCTTCGGCCACCTGGTCAAGAACGGATCCATTCCCACCGTCACCATCGTGGCCATCACCGTCGGTGAACTGCTGGCCGGCTCGGTGATCACCGAGACGATCTTCAACCGGACCGGGATCGGTTATATCACCGAGACGGCGGTCCGCAACCAGGACACCCCGATCATCCAGGCCGTCGTCATTACCGTGTCGGCGACGTTCGTCCTGGTCAATCTCGTGGTGGATGTGCTCTACCCGCTGATCGATCCGCGCATCGAGAGGTCGACCGATCCGAAAGGCGCAATGGTGCCCGCATGATCCTGACCGATGCACTGTCCGCGGTGCCCCTTCCCCGTCTGCACCGCCGGGTCAGCGTCAATCCTTGGGACGTCCCACCGGTCGTGTTGCTGTTACTGGTGGCCGCGATGATCATCGCGCCATCGGCCATCGCGCCCTACGATCCGCTCCAGGAGAATCCGGATCTGCCGCTGGCCGGTCCCAGTCTCGCGCACCCGTTCGGCACCGACTACATCGGCCGCGATCTGCTCAGCCGGGTGATCGCCGGGACCGGTGCCACCATCGCCGGGTCGTTCATCGCCGTGGTGATCGGCCTGCTGGTGGGAACGATTCTCGGGTTGCTGGCCGCCTATTTCGGCCGGCTCACCGACAGCGTGATCGGCCGGGTCATCGATGTGCTGCTGTCGATCCCCACACTCCTGCTGTCGATAACCATCATCGTGGCCCTCGGCTTCGGCACGGTGAATGCGGCAATCGCGGTGGGTATCTCGTCCATCGCCGTCTTCGCCCGGCTGGCGCGATCAGAGGTGCTGGCGGTGCGGAACCTGCCTTTCGTGGAAGCCAGCGCACATCTGGGTGCCGGCCACCTCACACTCCTGTTCCGGCACATCCTGCCGAACTCCTACTCCTCCGTGCTGGCGCTGGCGGCCCTGCAGTTCGGCGCAGCGATCCTGGCTATCGCGTCACTCAGTTTCCTCGGTTACGGAGCGCAGCCGCCCGAACCCGAATGGGGACTGCTCATCTCGGAGGGACGCAACTACATCAACTCCGCACCAGGCCTGGTGTTCTTCCCCGCCCTGGCGATCGTGTTGACCGTGATGAGTCTGTCGCGGCTCGCCCATGTCATCCGAGAGAAGGTCGGCTGAGAATGAATTCCCCTGCACTGCTGTCGCTTTCCGGTCTGACCATCGAGTATGGTCCGTCAGGCCGGCAGGTGGTCGACGACGTCTCGTTCGATGTCGGGCCGGGCGAGGTGGTGGCCCTGGTCGGTCAGTCCGGATCCGGCAAGTCCACCATCGCCCGCGCGGCGCAGGGCCTGCTGCCCACCAACGGCCGAGTCACCGCCGGAGACATCCACGTCGAAGGTCGCGTGGTCACACAACTGTCGCAACGCCGATGGCGCGAACTTCGCGGGAGCACCATCGGTTTCGTTCCGCAGGACCCGCTTGGCTCACTCGATCCGCTCAAACCGGTCGGCGACCAGATCGCCGAGGTGCTGCGGGTGCACCGGATCGCCGATCGCGCCGGCGCCCGTCGGCGGGCCGTCGAGCTGCTCGGGCACGTCGGGATCGCCGACGCGAGCCGCCGGGCCGGGGATTACCCTCACCAACTCTCCGGCGGACAACTGCAACGGGTGCTCATCGCGATCGCCATTGCCGGCGAGCCCCGTCTGCTGATCGCCGACGAGCCAACCTCCGCCCTCGATGTGACCGTGCAGCGGCACATCCTCCAGCTGCTCGACGAGCTGCGTTTGGAACATGGCCTGGGCGTTCTGTTCATCACCCATGACCTGGCGCTGGCCGAGCAGCACAGCGACACCGTGGTGGTTCTGCGCGACGGCGAGGTGCGCGAAACCGGCCCCACCGCAGGCGTGCTCACCGCACCGAAGGACGACTACACCCGGCAGCTGATCGCCGCGGCGCCTGCACTGTCACCCGACAAGTACGCCCAGCGCCCGAGCACCATCTCGGACGAGCCGATCCTGCGGGTCGATCGGCTGGTGAAACGCTACGGCGAGACCCGCGCGCTGGACGGCGTGTCGTTCGACGTGCGGGCCGGGTCGATCCACGCACTGGTGGGTGAATCAGGTTCGGGTAAGACCACCGCGGCCAGGGTGCTGGCCGGACTCACCGACTTCGACTCCGGCGAGGTTCGGGTCGACGGGTCGGTGCGCGCCGCGCAGACACCGCTGCACACCGCACAGCAGCGCGCGCAGGCGCGGATACTGCAACTGGTACACCAGAATCCATTGGCCGCCCTCGATCCCCGGTTCACCATCGGTGAGGCGATCGCCGAGCCGTTGCGGATCAACCGCGTCGGCTCCCCTGCCCAGCGCCGCCACGAAGTCGCCGAGGCACTCGGCCGCGTCGGCCTGACCGCAGACCTGGCCGACCGCAAGCCGCGAGAGATCTCCGGCGGCCAACGCCAGCGGGTCGGGCTGGCCCGGTCCCTGGTGCTGCATCCGAAGATCCTGGTGCTCGACGAGCCGACCTCGGCACTGGATGTCCATGTGCAGGCACAGGTGGTGGACCTGCTCATCGAACTTCAGCAGGAGCTGGCGCTCACCTACCTGTTCATTTCTCACGATCTCAGCCTGATCCGCCAGATCGCCGATCACGTGAGCGTGCTCGAACACGGTCGATTGGTCGAAACCGGCTCCACAGCCGAACTTTTCGCCGCTCCTACCGCCCCCTACACCCGTCGTCTGCTCGACGCGGTCCCTGGCGCGCAGGCCCGGGCGGCGTGATGATCCGACGCGTGCTGGCCGCGGCGCTGATCGTGGCTGGTTCCGTGAGCGCGTGCTCCGATGCGCCGTCGCCCACCGGGGCGCCCGGCACTCGCGGCGGTAACCTGACCTACCTGGACGCCGAGGCACCGGCCTCTCTGCAGATCCAGGTCAGCTATTGGCAGAACAGCCTGCTCAAGGACCAGATGCTGGACCGCCTCGTCTACCAGGACCCGAAGACGTTCGATTTCGTGCCGTGGATCGCGCAGAAGTGGACCGTCGACCCGTCCAAGCGCATATACGAATTCACCATCCGCGAAGGCGCCACGTACAGCAACGGTCAACCCGTCGACGCCGCGTCCGTGCGTCGGAACCTGGAGTGGGAAGCCAACGGAGACAAAGACAAGGGCATCACGCGCAACACCTATTTCCCGGAGGTCGACTCGATCACGGCCGACCCCGCACACCGCACCGTCCGTGTCACACTGCGCAAGCCATATGCGCCATTCATCGCGGTGCTGTCGCTGAACACCTCGGGCCTGGTCGCCGATGCCACGATCGACGCCACCAAGGAACAGCAGTCCGTCGTCACCAACCTGATCGGCTCAGGGCCGTTCGTCGCGACCTCGGAGATCCCGGACAAGCAGATCGTGCTGTCCAAACGCCGGGGATACAACTGGGCACCGGTGACCGCACCGCATCAGGGCGAGGCTTACCTGGACACCGTCACCGTCATCCCGGTGACCGAAGACAGCGTCCGGGTGGGTGCCCTGCGAGCCGGGCAGGCCGACGCCATCCGCTACTCCCAGCCCCCGGACGAGCGCCTGCTGTCCAGGGAGGGTTTCGACGTCCGCGGTCTGCGCACCCCCGGGCTCGCCAACACCCTCGATGTCCGTCAGACCGCGCCGTTCATGCGGGACATCAACGTGCGCACGGCGATCGGCTTCGGCATCGACCGCAACGAGATCCTGCACACCCTCTACTCCGACAACTGGCAACCGGCCCAGAACATCGTCACCAAAGGCTTCCCCGGCTACACCGATCGCAGCGATGCCGTCCGCTACGACCCGAGCGAGGCCATCCGGCACCTCGAGGCCTCCGGATGGACCCACCTCAACGCCGACGGCTATCGGGTCAAGGGCGAACAAGAGTTGGCCGTGAAGATCTATGTGGACGTCTACGACCACACGGCCAAGCCCATGTACGAACTGATCCAGCGCCAGTTGCGGCGCCTGGGTATCCGGTTGGTGATCCGCCAGACCGACTTCGCCAACTACCCCACCGCCAGCGTCGAGGATTCGGTGGGTCTGCGGCGCAACGGCTGGCCCACCGCCGACCCGGTGCGGTTGTGGCAGAACTACGACAGCAAGGGCGGCGATCTGTATGCCCTCGATGGCGCGGACCCCGCGATCGATCGCATGCTGCACGCCCAGATCGAAGCCACCGATCCGGCCCAGCGCCTGAAAGTGCTTGAGGAATACAACAACTACGTCATCGACAACGCGTACTCCATCCCGCTGCTCGAAGACACCCAGATTTTCGCCGTCGCCCCACGGGTGCGGGGATTCGCCAACGCGGCCAACTCGGTGCCCTGGTTCTACAACGCCTGGATCGACGACGCATCGGCCGCAACCACCGGAAAGGATTGACATCGATGACCATTGACTCGGTACTGACGGCACGCGCCGTTCCGCGGGGACAACAGCTGCAGGGGGTGCTCCACGCGATCGCCGCCGACTACCGCAGGCGCCTGGACGAAGGCGGACACGAACCACCCACGCACGGATTGGAACTGGTGCGCCAGCACCGCCTGGGAGCGGTAAGACTGTCCGGAGAACTCGGCGGCGGTTACACGGTGCCCGAATTCTTCGACCTGGCGATCAGGCTGGCGGAGGCCGACCCCGACCTGGCCCATATCCTGCGGGTGCACTACGCGACAGTCGAGGAGCTGCAGCGGGTCCCAGGCAGCCAGGCCAAGGAGCGGTGGCTGACGGTGGTGGCCGAGGGTCACCTGATCGGAGGGGTGAGCTCTGAGCTCACCACCACCCGCGTGGGTGGCCAGGCCTATGACACGAAGCTGGTGCGCTCCGCTGACGGGCTGCGGCTGAACGGCCGCAAGTTCTACAGCACCGGCGCCCAGTTCTCCGACTACGTGCGTGCCACCGCTGAAGACGAGAACGGCGCCCCGGTGGCCGCGGTGGTTCCGGCGGACCGGGCCGGGATCGTCCACGCGGACGACTGGGACGGCATCGGTCAACGCCACACCGGCAGTGGGACAACCATATTCGAGGACGTCGCGGTGCACGAAGACGAGGTGTTGCCGATCGGTACGAATGTGGGGGTGGACCGGGCGCGCGGCGCGCTGGTGCAGCTGTATCTGCACGCGATCGCGGCCGGAATCCTGAAGTCTCTGACCGAGGAGGCCGCCGCTCTGGTCCGTGATCGCCACCGCACCTACACCTTCGCCACCACCGACACCCCCTCATCAGACCCCCAGTTGCTGGAGATCGTCGGGGAGATCGATGCGGTGGCCTACACCGCCGAGGCGCTGGTGCTGCGGGCGGCGACCGAGTTGGCCCCGGCGCTGGACACCGCGCGGGTCAGCGGGATCGATGCCCGCTTGGAGGATCGGGGCGCCGTGGCCGCCGCGCGGGTGAAGGTGGCCATCGAGCAGCCCGCCCTGCGGGCGGCCTCACGCATCTTCGACGCGGGTGGCGCCTCGTCGGTGCGGTCAGCGTCGCACCTGGACCGGCACTGGCGCAACCTTCGCACCCTGTTCTCCCACAACCCCACCGTCTACAAGGCTCGGGTGCTCGGAGACATCGCGGTCAACGGGGCCGGGCTGCCCGACACCGGTTTCTTCTGACGCCTTTTGGCTGCGCTTTGTCACGCTAGCGTGGCTCCCGGCGTCGGGAGCCACGCTAGCGTGACGAACGGGACGAAGGTCAGCGCGAAGGCAGGCCCAGGCGTTCCAGTTGCTCACGCAGCCGGTGCCGCCCGGACAGCGAATGCGGTCCGGCCAGCCGGCTCAACACCCGCTCGCTCCAGCTGCCCGACAGGCCGTAGCGGGTGTTGTAGATCGCCAGCCGTTCGTCGTAGTCGGGCACATGGGAATCCGCGGACTGTGCGTCGTACTGCTCACGGTGCAGCACCGCGGCCTGCGGCAGCCGTGGTTTGATCCCGGCATTCTCGGTCGGATCGGGTGTGCCGACGGCGAGGCCGAACGTCGCCACCGCGTGTGGCGGCAGGCCCAACTCGGCCGCCACCGCTTCCGGGTGGTTGCGGACCGCCCCGACGAACACTGTTCCCAAACCCAGTGATTCGGCGGCCACGACGGCGTTCTGGGCCGCCAATGCGGTGTCGACGAACCCGATGATCGTGGTTTCCAGGTAGTCCGCACCGTCCAGCGCCGCCCCGGACCGTTGCGCCAACCGGCGCGCCCGCCCGAGATCGGCAACCCAGACCAGAAACAGCGGTGCCTCGTTGATGAACTGCTGGTTGTTGGCCAACGCGGCGAGCCGTGCCTTGCGCTGCGGATCGCGGACGGCGATCACGCTCCACGGTTGCAGATTCGAGCTGGTCGACGCCGATTGGGCGGCGGCGACCAGCGCCGAGAGCTGCTCATCGGTCACCGGTTCCGCCGTGAACTTGCGCACCGACCGATGCGCCAGTTGCAGCGCCAGTGTCTCGCTGTGCACGCCGAGCACCGCGTCGATGTCGCCGTAGCGCGCGATGACGGTCACGATGCGCCGGCGCTGACCGAAGGGGCGTCCGGGGCTTCCACACCCAAGTGCTCCGGACGAATCGAGCGGTGTCCCCCGACCTGATCGGCAATGGTCTCGAGCTGCCCCAGGTGTTCCTCGCTCAGTTCCACGGTCAGGGCACCGAGGTTCTCCCGCAGGTACTCCACGTGGCGGGTCCCCGGAATCGGCACCACGTCCTGGCCGCGCGAGAGCACCCAGGCCAGCGCGACCTGACCGGGCTTCACGCCGATCTGTGTCGCAATCTCGACCACGGTCTCGGCCAGCGCCCGGTTGTGGTCGAACACGTCGGCACCGAAGCGCGGATGGCGGCTCTGCACGCCCTTGACGTCCTGAACGCTTCGCACGCGCCCGGTCAGCCAGCCCCGTCCCAGCGGCGAGTACGGCACGATCCCGATGCCGAGCTCACGGGCGATCGGCACCGTATCGGCCTCGATGTCCCTGGTGAACACCGACCATTCGTTCTGGATCGCGGCGATCGGATGGACCGCGTGGGCACGGCGCAGGGTCTGCGGACCAGGCTCGGACAGCCCGATGTGGCGGACCTTGCCCGCCTCGACCAGTTCGGCGAGCGCTCCGACGGTGTCCTCGATCGGCACCTCGGGATCGACGCGGTGCTGGTAGTACAGGTCGATGTGGTCCACGCCCAGACGGCGTAGCGAGCCCTCGATCGCGCTGCGGACGTATTCGGGCCTGCCGTCCAGCGCGCGGGCGTCGGGGTTGGTGTCACGGTCGAGCGCATTGCCGAACTTGGTGGCGATGGTCAGGGCATCACGCCGGCCCCGGATTGCCTTACCCAGCAGGATCTCGCTGAACTCGGGGCCGTACACGTCAGCGGTGTCGAACAAGGTGACGCCGAGATCGATCGCCTCGGCGACCAGCTCGGTCGCCTGCTTCTCATCCTCGGCATCCGCCGAGGTGCGAAAGCTCATGAACCCCAGGCCGATTGCCGACACTTCCGGACCGCCGCTGCCCAGCCTGCGATGCTCGATGTGCGCTGGTTTCTCTGTCATCGATTGTCTTCTTTCTTCAGGATCCGAAAAACGGCTCGCCGGAAACGGACTCGGAGACACGTCCGTCGACGCCTGCGGGGACATCTCCCTCGAGCGTGACGCGATAGAGCACCCGGTCGTAGTCGAGGTGGCCGGCGTCTGGGATAGCCAGGTGCGCGGTAGCCCGGTTGTCCCAGAAGGCGATGCTGCCCGGAGCCCAGCGGAACCGGACCGTGTATTCGGTGCGGGTCGCCTCATCCCACAGCAGCTTGAGGATCGCCTCGCTCTGTGTCGGCGAGTAACCGCGGATCTCACGGGCGCCGCGGGTGAATCCTGGGCTGACGAACAATGCACGCTCCCCCGTGACCGGATGCACCCGGACGGCGGGGTGATAGGTCACCAGGTTTGCCTCACGAACCTTTCGGTCACGCTGGCTGCCGGCCTCCGCACGGGCGTTGAACTGGTGCTTGATATCGAGCTTGTCGGCGAAATCTCGCAACTCCTTGGGCAGGTTCTCGTACGCCGCAACGAGGTTGGTCCATGCCGTGTCACCGCCGTAGGGCGGCAAGATGTGCGCGCGCAGGATCGATGCGGCGGGCGGGTTCACGAGTGCGGTGACGTCGGTGTGCCAGCTGCTGTCGTAGGAGGTGCGCTTGCGGCCCAGATGGCGCTCGTAGCGGCGGCTGTCGATCGGCAGGATCTCGGGGAAACCCTCCGGCGGCTCCTCCTCATGCGGATGGGCCGGTGTCACCTTGCCGAACTTCCGCGCGAAGGCGATCTGTTCGGCGTGCCCGATCTCCTGATCACGGAAGAAGATCACCTTGTAGGTGTGCAGCGCATCGCGGATCTCGTCCACGACGCTGCTCTCCAACTCGCCGCGCAGATCGACACCGCGGACCTCGGCGCCGATGTAGCCGGCTACGGGCACGATGTCCAGACCCGTATCGGTGAGCGGCTTTTCGGTGACATCAGTCATCTGTGGACTCCCTTGTGGTGGCGTGATGGTGGGCTGGCGAGGCGTCCTTGAGCGTCTCGCTCAGGTCAGAATCGACGCGCGGGTGGTGGTGAACAAGCGTCTGTGGCTACCGGAACCTTTCAGTGCGACTTAACATCTCAGGCACCGCCCGCGGGCGCGAGAATTACAACCGACGTGATTCCTGCGCCCGGCGTGTCACAAACCCCTGATCAGGGCGGTGCGACGGGCCCAACCTGCCGCGCCTGTCAGCGGCGGCACCGATCTGTTCTGCGATCATCAGCTCGCAGGAGGTGCCTGATGCTGGACTTACGTCGGATGATGCTGCTGTCCGATCTCGCAGACCTCGGCTCGGTGACCGCCGTGGCCGATCATCGCAACATCACGAGTTCTGCAGTATCCCAACAGCTTCGCGTCCTGGAGGAAGAAGCAGGCGCAGTCCTCTTCCGTCGGGACGGACGAACCCTCGGACTGACCCGCAGCGGCCAGGTCCTCGCCGAGCATGTGCGTCGCGTGCTGGCCGCCGTCGACGACGCCATGAGCGCGGTTGCCGAAACCAGGGACCGCGTCGCAGGGCAGGTCGCTATCGCCACGTTCAACATGGGGATTCCGACGCTGGCCGTTCCCCTGATGCAACGGCTCAGCACCGCCGAGCCGGATCTGCGTGTGCAGGTTCAGCAGGACACGAGTTCGGGCGCGCTGCGCCTGCTGCGTCAGAGTGAGGTCGACGTCGCGATCACCTGCCAGTACGACGTCCTCGGGCCGGACTCCGTCGGCGGACTGACCACCGTGCCGTTGCTGTTCGAACCACACGTGCTGCTGGCGCCCACGCAGTCCCACCTGAGAATCCGCACTCAGGGCCTGTCCGCCCTGGCCGACGGATTCTGGGTGACCGGCCCTCAGGGCTCCGGTCTGGAGATCGCCGCGACGCATGCATGCCAGAGCGCCGGGTTCACCCCACAGGTCAAGCATCGGCTGATCGGCGCCCAGAACATCTGCGAGCTGGCGGCCACCGAGGTAGCGTCGGCCATTGTGCCCCGGTTGTCGGTTCCCTCCAGGCTGGCAGGACTGCTCGTGGACGACCTCACTCTCGGCGGCCGCACCATCAGTGCGGTCGTCCGCGCCGGCAGGCAACGCGATCCGAACATCGCGCTGATCTTGCGGACATTGCGGGCGATTGCTGACCAGGCGCTGCCCGGACAGCCCACCGACTCGCTGGGTGTCGCATCGTGACAACGTCCCGGCCGCTGGTGGTGTACGGGGTAGGTGCGATCGGTGGTGTGATTGCCGCTCGGTTGCGACTCGCCGGGTTCGCCGTGACCGCTGTCGCCCGCGGCGAACACCTCTCCGCAATCCGCGCCCGCGGCCTCACGCTGGTGACACAGGCCGGTACCGATGCAGTGGCGCTCCCGGCCGCACCGAGCGCCCGCGACGTCGACTGGTCGGCCGACCCGGTGGTGATACTCGCGGTCAAGAGTCACCAAACCGCCTTGGCCCTGGATGATCTCAGCGCTCACGCTCCGCCGGAGACCCCGGTGTTCACCGCCCAGAACGGAGTGGCCAACGAGCCTGCCGCGCTGCGGAGTTTTGCCAATGTATACGGCGTCACCGTGATGCTCCCGGCAGCTCACCTCGACCCCGGTGTGGTCATTCAACAGAGCCACCCGGTGGCGGGGATCCTCGATCTCGGCCGCTACCCCACCGGCCATGACGAGCCGGCCGAACAGGTCGCCGCCACGCTCCGCGCGTCCGGGTTCAGTTCGTCGGTACGCGACGATGTCATGGCGTGGAAACACCGCAAGCTGATCGCCAACCTGGGCAATGGCGTGATCGCGGCATACCGTCCCGGACCCGACGCCGACGAACTCGTCGCCCGCGCCCGTACGGAGGCCGAACGTGTGCTCACCGCAGCCGGCATTCCCTTCGTCACCGCCGAACAGGATGCACTACGGCGCGGGGATCTACTGCAGGGCAGCGTCAACGACGACTATTTGAGCTCCACGTGGCAGAGCGTGGCCCGGGGCCACACGCAGGTCGAAACCGACTGGTTCAACGGTGAGGTCGTGCTTCAGGCCCGCCTGCACGGTCTGCAGGCCCCCGTCAACGAATTGATCCAGCGAGTCACCGCCGAACATGCCCGGGTGGGCCGCCCGGTGCGCTCACTGGACGCGACCGCCGCCCTCAAGAAGCTCGGACCGGCTACGAATCCCCGGCGGACCCACGAGTTCGAGGAACTTCGCGCTAGTCAACCGCGGTCCACGCGACCGGCAGGTGTTTGACGCCGTGCACGAACGCCGAGCGCAGGATGGCCGGTTCGCCGATCGCCACGATGTCGGGAACCTGGCGACGCAGTTCGTCGAAGGCCACCCGGATCTCCCGCCGGGCAAGGTTGGCCCCCAGACAGAAGTGCACTCCGCCGCCGCCGAACCCGATGTGCGGATTGGGATTTCTCAGCACGTCGAACCGCCACGGGTCGGCGAAGATCTGCTCGTCACGGTTGGCCGAGTTGTACCACATCGAGACCTTGTCTCCCGCCTTCATCTGAACGCCGCTGCGCTCCACGCCCTCGGTGAGTGTGCGCCGCATGAAGATGATCGGTGACGCCCACCGAACGATCTCTTCGACCGCCGTCGGCGATACCGCATCGAAGTCGTTCCACCACCTGGCGCGTTCGTCGGGATAGCGGCTCAGCGCCACCATGCCATGACTGATGGCGTTGCGGGTCGTATCGTTGCCCGCCGCCGTCAGCAGAATGAAGAAGGACGCGATCTCGTTGGACGACAACCGTTCTCCGCCGACTTCCGCCTCGACGAGACTCGTCGTCAGATCGTCTCCGGGATGCGCGCGGCGCTGTTCGGCCAACGCCACGCCGTAGCCGGCCAACTCGGTGGCCACCTGCAGATACCCACTGAAATCGTCGGTGGAAACCTCGTCGTCCCCGGCCCCCATGAGCACCGAGGTCCAGTGAAAGAGCTTGGCCTGATCTTCCTCCGGGACGCCCATCATGTCGCAGATGATCTGCAGCGGCAGCGGCGAAGCCACCTCCTCGACGAAGTCCGCGGTGCCATCCGGGTGTGCACCCACCATGGCGGACACCAGCCGATGCGCTCTGTCCCGCACGCTCTGCTCGATCCGCGCGATCACCTTGGGTGTGAAGGCCCGGTTGACGATGCACCGCAGCCGGGTGTGGCGGGGATCGTCCAATGTGATCATCGACCCGAAGAACTCGGCAATCTCGGCGGGAACGTCGTTGAGTGTGGTGCTGGTCGGTCCTCCAGAAGTCGAGCGATCCGAGGTCGATCTCGGCGAGAGGCACCGATGGTGGTGCGGCACCGTTTTCACGGTGCGCGATGCCGGCGATTGCTGTCATCGTGGTCCTCCCGACGTTCTCGGCGACGCGGACCACCGCTCAGCGGCCCCACCGCCCTACCGCAGTGTGACACCCCGCACAGCGCCGGTCCAGATTGCGAGCCCAATCGTGCTGCGGCTACTGGCGTTCGCAATCATTGCGCACATGCGCGGCGATCTCATCGCTGGTCGTCAACCACACGTCGGGCTGAGCGGCCAGGAACTGCAGAACCTGATCGAAGTACTTGTGCCGGAACGGTTGCCCGATCACGAACGGGTGCAGCGCCAGGGCCATCACCCGCCCGCTGGTGGCCGAATCCGCGTGTAGCTGCTCATACTGATCGATCACCACCTGTACGAATTCACCCCCGGTGAAACCTTTCCCGAAGATCAGCAGGTCGTTGAGCTCGACCGAATACGGCACACTGAACATGCCAGGGACCGTCAGCGGATAGGGCTGGTCATCGTTGGTCCAATCGAGGACATAGTGAAAACCGAGTTCGGCCAACAGGTCCGGAGTGTGCGCGGTTTCGGTCAGGCCCGGCCCCATCCAGCCCAGCGGGCGCCGGCCCGTCGCATCGGCGATGTCGTCGGCGATCGAGGTGAGAATCCGACGCTCCTCGTCGACACCCAACCCGGTGTGCAGAATCGAGTTGGTCTGCCCGTGCGCCAGCCACGCCCAGTTCCGCTCCACACCCGCGGCGACGATCTGCGGATGATGCTCGATGACGGACGTGTTCAGCAGCACGCTGGGACGGATACCGTGCCGGTCGAGGGCCTCGATGGTGCGCCAAATCCCCACCCGCGCGCCGTAATCCCGCCAGCCGTAGTTGAGCGCGTCCGGGGTCAGCTCCGCCGTCCCGGGCCAGATGCTCGTCGAGGGCCGATCGACGAGGAAATGCTCGACATTGAGTCCGATGTACACCGCCACTCTCGCGCCACCGGGCCAACGGATCGGCGGGCGTTCGATGATCGGGCTGTAGGCGAAAGGCGGTTGCAACGTGGTCATGGCGAACCTTACGAGCTCACACCAATGTCAGGGTCAAGTCGCGTGGGTATAACTGGCATATGCGCATAGGCGAACTCGCGCGTCGCACCGGGGTCAGCCAACGGTCGCTGCGCTATTACGAAGAGCAGGGACTGTTGGCGTCCGACCGCACATCCGGTGGGCAGCGCGAGTATCCGGAGAAGGCTGTCGACCGGGTGATCCGCATCCAGGAGCTCTACGCCGCCGGACTGCACAGTCGCACCATCTCGTCGCTCCTGCCGTGCATGCGCGACACCGACGGCGGTCCGGCCCCTCAGGCCACGCCTCGGCTCCTCACCGAGCTGACCGCCGAACGCAACCGGCTCGAGCAGGCAATCAGGGACCTGTCGACCTCACGCGAGATTCTCGACGGCGTGATCGACGCGGCATCGGAGTGATCTAAAGACTGTCGAGTGCTGCCTGCAGGCGGCGGCCCACCTCGGCTGCGATATCGGCCAGCGCCGGCTCGTCCGTCACCTCGGCCATCAAGTTGGGATTCATCGCCTCGACCACGACCACCGCGTCACCCTCGGGCCCTGTGCGCAGGACCACGTTGCACGGCAACAGCACGCCGATCGGTGGGAATGCACTGAGCGCCTTCTGGGCGAACTGAGGATTGCAGGCACCCAGGATCAGGTAGTCCCCCACCTCGTCACCGGCACCACCGCCCAGTTTGGCGTTGAGCGTGGCCCTGATGTCGATCTCGGTCAACACACCGAACCCCTGGTCGGCCAGCGCGTCTCGCGTGCGTGCGACCGCCTCGTCGAACGGGCCTCTCGTGGTGGCCACCAACGCGATGTCCATCTCCTGGCTCCTTTCGTCACATTCCAAGCGAGTGCGCGTCCTGCCGCCACGCTACCCGCGGATACATCGCTCAGAGGGCGGAAAGAGGGCACGAAATAAATACCCCTGGGGGTATGTTGAAAGAGACGAACGAATCGACCTGCGGACATCGCGGGCCCCTTTGACGCAGACAAGGAGATCAGAATGACCACCCGAAACATCGGCTACGCGGATTTCGAGTCCACGATCCGAGACAACGACATCGTGCTCGTCGACTTCTGGGCTTCTTGGTGTGGTCCATGCCGCGCTTTCGCCCCGACCTTCGAACGGTCGGCCACCAGCCACCCCGAGATCGTGCATGCCAAGGTCGACACCGAGCAGGAACGAGAGTTGGCAGCGCTGATGGGAATCCGGTCCATCCCCACCATCGCGGCCTTCCGCGAGGGGGTCCTGGTCTTCAGTCAGCCCGGGGTTCTGCCGCCGGCGGCACTCGAGGATCTGATCTCACAGGTCGCAGCACTCGACATGGACCAGGTCCGGGCCACCGTCGCAGCCCGCAAAGCCAAGAGTCACAGCACCGCGAGCTGAACGAGGAAGATCATGTGTTACCTCGCCAAATGCCCGAGCTGCGGGAAGACAACCTGGGACGGCTGCGGCCAGCACGCTGCGGAAGTCATGAGCTCAGTGCCGGCCGCGCAGCGCTGTAGCTGCGGGAACCCGACGGCGGGTGACTGCGCCGCGCGATGACGGTACGGCCGTGGGGAAGAATCGTGGGCGCCATGACTGACGACGACGATCCCCCCGCCATCAACCGGCGACCGCACATCCTGCGACTCGTCGCCTTCGCGGTCTTTCTGTTCGGCCTTTTCTATCTGGTGGCCGTCGCGCGTGTCATCGACGTCGACGACATCCGGGCCCTGGTCGCCTCGACGGGGCCCGCCGCACCGCTGGCGTATGTCGTGGTGTCGGCCTGCCTCGGCGCACTGTTCGTGCCGGGCCCGATCCTGGCCGCGGGCAGTGGGGTGCTGTTCGGTCCGGTGTTGGGCACCTTCGTGACCTTGGGTGCGACGGTGGGCACCGCGGTGGTGGCCAGCCTGATCGGGCGACGCGCCGGCCGCGACAGCGCCCGGGCTCTGCTCGGGACGCAACGGGCCGATCGGCTGGACCACCAGATCGAACGCGGCGGTCTGTGGGCGGTGGTCGGACAGCGGTTCGTTCCCGGACTGTCGGACGCCCTGGCGTCCTACGCCTTCGGAGCCTTCGGGGTGCCGTTGTGGCAGATGGCAGTCGGGGCGTTCATCGGCTCGGTGCCGCGCGCATTCGTCTACACCGCACTCGGCGCGTCGATCGGTGATCTGTCGGCCCCGCTTGCCTATACGGCGATCGGCGTGTGGTGCGTCACCGCCGTCGTCGGGGCGTTCGCCGCCCACCGCGACTACCGGTCCTGGCGCCGCCACAACTCCGGGGCCGACCAGGCCCCGGAGCAGACGACGTAACCGCTACTTACCGAAGCCGGCGTTGCGCAGCGCCTCGGCCATCGAGCCCATCGGCTGATTCGAGTCCCGGCGACCGGAGTTGTTGCCGCGGTTCTGGTTTCGCCGGTCACCGCCGCGGCCCTGATTGCCACGACCTTGGTTGCCGCCGCCGTCGCGACGGTTCTGGCCGCCCTGGCCGCCACGATCGTTGCGGTCGTGGCGCTTTCCCTGCTGCGGAGTGTCGTTGAGCCGCAGGGTCAGTCCGATCCGCTGCCGCTCCACGTCGACCTCGACCACCTTGACCTTGACCACCTGACCCGACTTCACCACCTCATGCGGGTCGGAGACGAACCGGTCGGCCATCGCCGAGACGTGCACCAGTCCGTCCTGGTGCACGCCCACGTCGACGAAGGCGCCGAAGGCGGCCACGTTGGTCACCACGCCCTCGAGCACCATGCCGGGCTTGAGGTCGGCGACCTTCTCGACGCCGGCGGCAAAGGTGGCAGTGGAGAACGCCGGCCGCGGATCACGCCCGGGCTTCTCCAGTTCGGCCAGGATGTCGGTCACGGTGGGCACACCGAACCGCTCGTCAGCGAAGTCGGTGGGCTTGAGCCCCCGCAGGGTGCGCTCGTCACCGATGAGCTCGGCGAGCGTCACGCCGGACCGGTCCAGGATGCGCCGCACCACCGGGTAGGACTCCGGGTGCACACCCGAGGCGTCCAGTGGGTCCTCACCGTCGCGGATCCGCAGGAAGCCCGCACACTGTTCGAAGGCCTTGGGGCCCAGGCGCGGAACGTCCAGCAGCGCCTTGCGGCTGCGGAAGGCACCGGCGCTCTCACGGTGGGCCACGATGGCCTCGGCCAGGGATTCGGTCACTCCCGACACCCGGGCCAGCAGCGGCACCGAGGCGGTGTTGAGATCCACGCCCACCGCGTTCACCGCGTCTTCGACGACGGCATTGAGGCTGCGCGCCAGCGAGCCCGGCGTCACGTCGTGCTGGTACTGCCCCACCCCGATCGACTTCGGGTCGATCTTGACCAACTCGGCCAGCGGATCCTGCAGACGTCGGGCGATCGAGACTGCGCCGCGCAGGGTCACATCGAGGTTGGGCATCTCCCGGGCGGCGTATTCGGACGCCGAGTACACCGAGGCGCCGGCCTCGCTGACCATGGCCTTCGCCGGTGCCTTCGCGCCGGCCGACCGGATGTCGGCGATCAGCTCACCGGCCAACGCGTCGGTCTCGCGCGAGGCGGTGCCGTTTCCGACGGCGATCAACTCGACGTTGTGCCGGGCGATCAGAGCCGCCAGAGTGGCCTTGGCCTGGTCCCACTGCTTCTGCGGCTGGTGCGGGAAGATCGCGCAGGTGTCGACCACCTTGCCGGTGGCATCCACGACGGCGACCTTGACGCCCGTGCGAAAACCCGGGTCAAGACCGAGGGTGGCGCGGGTGCCGGCCGGCGCGGCCAGCAGCAGGTCCTTGAGGTTGCGGGCGAACACGGCCACCGCCTCCTCCTCCGCGCGCTGCCGGAGCCGGATACGGGCGTCCACAGCGGCCGAGATCATCAGCTTGGCGCGCCATGCCAGCCGCACAGTGGTGGTCAGCCATGGTGTGGCGGGCGTCTTGGCAGCCATGTCGATGCCGAGGGACTGGGCGATCATCGCCTGGTAGAGGTCGTCCTCACCGCCGTCGAAGTTGAGCGACAGCGCCTGTTCCTTCTCACCGCGCAGCACTGCGAGCACCCGGTGCGAAGGCATGTTCTCGAGCGGCTCGGAAAACTCGAAGTAGTCCCGGAATTTCTGAGCGGCAGGGCTTTTCGCCGCTTCCTCGGACCACGGGGCGGTGCGCAGTGAGCCATCGGCCCAGAACTTCTCACGGGTCGCGCCGACCAACTCGGCATCCTCGGAGGCCCGCTCGATGATGATGTGACGGGCGCCTTCCAGTGCGGCGGCCGCGTCGGCCACGTCGTCGTTGAGGAACTCGCCGGCCACCTCGTCGGGCACCAGCGTCGGATCGGCCAACAGCCGCTCCGCCAGCGGCTCCAGGCCGGCCTCCTTCGCGATCTGGGCCTTGGTGCGCCGCTTGGGCTTGTAGGGCAGGTAGATGTCCTCGACCCGGGCCTTGGTGTCGGCGGCCATCAGGGCCGCTCTCAGCTCGTCGGTGAGCTTGCCCTGCTCCTCGATCGAGGCCAGCACGGCCTCCCGACGCTGGTCGAGCTCACGCAGGTAGCCCAGGCGTTCTTCGAGCGTGCGCAGCTGTCCGTCGTCGAGGCTGCCGGTGACCTCCTTGCGGTACCGGGCGATGAACGGGACCGTCGCGCCCTCGTCCAGCAGCGCCACGGTGGCGACGACCTGCCCCTCGCCCACGGCGAGTTCCTCGGCCAGACGGGCAGTTACGGATTTGATGGTTCCGACGGTCACGCTCTGAGTCACGTCGGAGGACCCTACCGAATCGGACGGACAACACTCCGTCACCGCCACGTGTGTGTCCGGCCACGAAAAAACGGCCCCGGATTTCTCCGAAGCCGCCTGAGGTGATGGTGGTCCCGGCTGGGTTCGAACCAGCGACCTTCCGCGTGTGAGGCGGACGCTCTCCCACTGAGCTACGAGACCGTGGGAACGACGTCGAACACTAGCACGCGTTCCCGGTCAGACCCGAATCGGTATCCACCCGATCGACTTGTTTGATTTGCCAAATATGCACGCCGATGCGGGCGTATGGTCACCCGTCATGGTTCACCTGCGGGTCCGCTGGCCGGCGGTCAGCGGCGCAGTTTTTACTGCTAGTGCACTATTTTCGGGCTGCCACAGCGCCCCGGTTGCCATGACAGATCACGCGCCGGCCGTAACGCCCAACATCCAGAGCGTCGCCGACCTGGTGAACCGGCAGGTCACAGGCCCGACGAGCTTCGACTCACCGTCGGGCAACGTCCGCTGCTACCTCGATACCGCGACGGCGCGTTGCGACATCATCGAACGTAACTGGGCCCCACCACTACGACCGGCCAGTTGTGCATTCGACTACGGCCACGGGATGACCCTGAGCCCAGGGCGCCCCGCGCAATTCGCATGCGCCGGCGACACCGCGCCGCGCGCGGACCTCCAACTGGCCGACCGAGACTCGATCACCGCAGGAGTACTGCGCTGCGAAGGCACTGCGACGGGCATCACATGCCTCGACGTGAAGAGCCGCCACGGCTTCACCCTCTCGCGGCAGGCCTATCACCTGTTCTGAAACACCGTTTTTGGCCGCGCTTTGCCCTCCCGTAATGGGGATTTGTGTCTGCGCACGTCGGTGGACTAATGTTCTGCATCGCGACGGGCGACGATCTCGCTCGTGGCGCGCGGATGTAGCGCAGTTGGTAGCGCATCACCTTGCCAAGGTGAGGGTCGCGGGTTCGAATCCCGTCATCCGCTCGAAGGTGCGATTTGTGGCATCAACCCCAGTGGTGGAGTGGCCGAGTGGTGAGGCAACGGCCTGCAAAGCCGTGCACACGGGTTCGATTCCCGTCTCCACCTCCAAGAAGGTTTTAACCCGCGCGATTAGCTCAGCGGGAGAGCGCTTCCCTGACACGGAAGAGGTCACTGGTTCAATCCCAGTATCGCGCACCACTATAGCCCCTGCTCAGGGGCTATTTTTTTTACCATCCAATCGACCCGTGCCCCCAACCGTGCCCCGGCCGATCCCCCGTCAGTTAGCTGACAGTCTGTTTGCTCACCACTGGTCAAGCGCGGCCAGCATCGCGGCTCGCACTTCGTCGTGGTCCACCGCTGTGTACCGCTCGGTCGTCGCTACCGATGAGTGGCCCAGCAGCGTCTGCACAGCCCGCAGGTTGCGACTGCCACGGTAGGCGCGGGTAGCGAACCGGTGACGCAGGGTGTGCATCGTCCAGCCCCCGGGCAACACGGCAGTGCACAGCTTGCCCACCCACCGGGGCGACAGGTGGCCGTCGTCGTCGCCCGGGAACAGCCACCCCTCGACGCCGTAGGCCGCCATCTCCGGGCTGTGCCCTGGGGCCCCCAGCTCGATCAGAGCCGCCAGGTCGTCGGCCAGCGGCACGACGCGCAGCTTGCCGCCCTTGCCGTGGACCAACAGCTGGGGACCGCCCGCGCCGGTCGTCAGGTCACGGGTGTGGACCTGGGCCACCTCCGCGCGCCGCAACCCCGCCTCGGCAGCGAGACGCAGCATCAGCCGCGTTCGTGAGTCGGCCACCTGTATCGCATGCCGCCACACCGCATCTGGTGCTGGCCGGGGCAATGGGGCCGCAGGTCGAACCATCGGCAGCTCGGCCGCGGGGTCGGCGGGGATGTACCCCTTGCGGTGCGCCCAGCGGAAGAAACTCACTGTGGTGTTGCGATGGCTACGGCGGGTCTCTGTGGCCCAGTGACGGTTTCGTTCCATCCACGCCTCCAGCCGCGCCTCCGTCACACGGTGCGGGACGCCGCGGACACCACGTGCCAACCGGCCCAGGTCACCGCGACGCTTGTGGACGGTGGCGGGCGACCGGCCGGCCGCAGCCTCGGCCCGTAGGTAAGCCTCCACCAGCTCACGCCACGGCTCAGGTAACGGCAGCGGTGCGGGGCCGCTCACAGCGCGTCGAGGACGGTCGCCGCGATGGTGAACGCGCGCGCCACACCTCCGGGGTGGTCCCACCCCGACCACTCCCCTGCGGTGACTGCAGCGGCTCGCTGCCGCAGCGCGGTGGACTCATCGCCCTGGAGCACGTCCCACGCGATGGTCGCGGCGACCGTCCGGGCGTCACGACCCGTCACGTCGGCGAACGCTCGCGCGGTGGCCAGTCGGTCGGCGTAGACCTGAAGCACGTCGCGCAGCGTGCTGGGCCGTCGGGAACCGGCCCGGACGATCAGCGCGGCGGGGTCAGGTGGCGATTGCAGGTTCGTCGTCATGGTGGGTGACGGTAGCTCTTTGACACCGAATTACCAAGGGGTTCAACGCAATTGCGCATATGCACATCGCTACGCATATGCGCAGATCAGTGCATGTGTGCATTTCTCGTAGCGGCGCCAGCGGGGCGGCGGTAGGTTCACACCCGACGGGGGCGGTAGCTCAGTCGGTCAGAGCCACGGACTCATAATCCGCGGGTCGCGGGTTCAAGTCCCGCCCGCCCCACCAACGGCAAAAGGCCGCTACTGCCGGCGGCTATCGACTACTGGCCATCGAAAATGGTTTGCGGCCAAACCACCTCGGCGTAACGGACTTTCACGCCATCAATCGTCTGGCCGACGGGGAAACCACCATCACCCGTCATCAGGTAGTCGCACTTGAGCCTGACCGACGCGGCCAGATGCACCGCATCGGCGCCATTCATCTTCTTGCCCGGCGCAGCGTACTGTCTCCACGCCCTCTGCAACCGTTCAGCATCCCGAGCGATCACCCGGTCAACCTCGGTGTACCGGGTACCAGGAGGCGGTGCGTCGAACCAAGCGCGCACCTTGTCCAAGAACCCTGGGCCGTCGTCGCGGAGCGTCGCGAAACTCCCCACCTCCGCGTCCACCAACGACGAGGTGGCCAACACCACCCGCCCGTCACCTACCGCGTCGAGCAACGCCTTTGCGCTCTTCCAACGCGGTTCTGCGGTTTCAGGATGCGGGGTTTTCTCCTCGGTCAACACGTCGAGGAACACGCACGTATCAACGTAGATCACCGGCGACGCAACCTGTTTGGCCTTAGCCATTACGCAGCTCCGCGATGTATTCGTCCACCGTCATGTCGCCCAGCCAGCCCGACGCCACACCCAGCAACTCATCCGTCGATGGCCTGCCGGTGTTGTCCTCCGGCATCTGCTCAATGCTGTCCACGTCGATACGGATCGCCTGACCACTGCCGTTGCGCCTGATGATCCCGCCCAGCATCACCCGATGCCGCCACAGCTCCCGCAACTGCTCGGCCTGCGATTCAGGCACCAATCCCGCAACGGCCCTACGCTCCAAGTCGTCGCGCAGCGTCACCTGCACACCACCCTGGCGACGCTGCACGTGACGCAGGCCTGACAGCGTGCCCGTCACCGACCCGTAAGCGATCTGAATGGGTTTCACCGCGGCGATGGCGTTGTCGCGCACCGCGTTGTCCAACTCCACCCGCTCGCGGGTCTTGCCGTTGTAAGTGGCCAGCGACACCCCCGCGACGCCGACTGTAGGGGAAGCGAGCTTGGCCAGCCGCGTCACAGTCTTGGGTGCGAACAACTCCGGGACCGTCGCATGGTCCTGCAGCACCTCGGCACCATCCACCAACGCCTGGACCGGCACCATCATGTCCGAAACGTCACGGGTAGACGGCACATTGCGCGGTTCCAACCGCACCACAAGGTCATTGTGTTGGTGCTCCACCCGATCCAGCACCCACGTGGCGCGGGTACCACGCAGCAGATACACCTGGTCCACTTCACGCAGCGACAACACGATCTCATCGAGCGTTCGGGAGAACTTCGACACCTCGGCACGCTCCCGGCCTTGGTGCAACCGCACCTCTAAACCCGTCGCTGCCACGGCCTCACGGTACCGGCGCGGTGTGACCTACGGGGCGAAATTGTGTATCGAACCAGCAACAGCGCAGCCTGCGACGACCTTGGGAAAACCGCCCGCCGACGGTCGGTCCACAGCGGACAATGCCCAACATGCCCCAGGCGATCACCGAGCACACCACCGTTGTCCTGCCCAACGAGCCGATGTCGTCGCAGCAGCTGCACCAACTGGTGTTTGCGGCGGTTGCTGAGCAGCTGGATGGCAGCGGCAAGAAACTCATCAGGGTGCACCCCAGTACCGGCACCGCCATGCCCGGCAACGACCATTTGATGAGGTGGTCCGTCACCTACGAGTGCTGGCCCGCGGATGACAGCAGATCGGGTGAAAAGTGAACACGCACTGAGCTTTCGGCTAGCACGCCCGAACATAGCGCGACCAGGCGATACAGCCGTCGGCCGAACCCCTTGGCGCACACCATCGGCCGCATCCCTGCGCCCAGGTGTTTTGTCCACAAAATGGCGGGGGGAGATGACCCCTAACCGGGCGGAGGGGCGGCGGGAACCGCGCCGACTCTCGACCCACCCCCCGTTCACCGGTCTGCGGGTGGTGACGGTGGGGTGGCGGTCAGCCGTTAGACCAGCATGGTGGGGACGGCGGTCTCGTACAGCTGGGGTGTCCCCAGCTTGGTGGTCCACTCGACCCGAACCCGGACGGGATACAGGCGCGCCTGGACTGACATCGAGCGCGTGCGCGCCGCGTCGGCAATCGCTGCTCGCTCGCGGTCGTATGCAGCGCTTCCGAACCGGAACAGCAACTGGTGATAGTCGTTGGCCACGAGTGGCTCAGCGATCACCACTTCCTCGTTGTCGAACTCAACAGTGGCCTTGACATTGTGGGCTTCGTCGTCGCCCCGTTTGACCAGCCGGAAGATGCCCTGCGCCTTGGACGTCCATCCTTCATCCCAGCAAACGTCGTGCTGCTCGGTGTCGCGCGCCTCGCTGCGGCGGCTGATGCCGTTGGCTTCTTCGGCGAGTTGCTTAGCGTCGGTCGCGATGGTGTTGGATTCGCGCGCCAGGTCGTTGGCCTGTTCAGCCAGTTGCTTGCTGTCGCCGGCCGCCAGGCTCGACTTCTTGGCGTTGGAGTTGGCGATGTGGGCGTACACAAGCGCGCCAACACCCGCGGCGCTTCCGATGCCGCCGACGACCAATCCCCAGATGCCAACTGCGTCCGTCATGGCGACAGGATATGACGGCAACTCGCGTGTCGAGGCTGACCGCGAAGCAGCTTCACCATCGGGTCAGACTGGTGCCTGTGATTGACGATCAACAGAGGCTGAACCGGATTGTGGAGTGGATGCAGTCGGTAGGTGATCCGTGGCTGCGGGACGACCGCAACATTGAGCCTCAACCGGGTAGCGACCTGGCGGCCGACGATGCGGAGAACCCTGCGACTTCACCGCTCGCGCATTACGGCATCGTGATGGCGTTGGATCATCTGGGATCGGTGATAGACGCGGTGGTGAGGGATCGTCCGACGAGGCTCAAGGCGCACTTCACCGTGTTGCGGACCGCATTGGAGTGCGGCACCCGCGTGTGCTGGCTCCTAGAGCCCGACTCTTCGAATGAGCGACGGCTCCGGGGTATTCAGTATCGGTTCGAGAATGTGGAGCAGCAGCGCAAGGCCATTAACGACCTGAAGGGCACTCATGTTGATGGGGAGTCGGAGGAGGCGCGCCAGCAGATTCTCGACGGGTTGAAGGATGAGCGGAAGGTACTGACCGAGCGGGCGTCGGCACTGGGCGCCGACAAGCTGGCCGAGCCACCAGACATGCTGAGGATGGTGAAGGGCATGGTGGACCTCAACTCCAACATGGGGACGGGGTTGATCCACTTGTGGCGTACGGGGTCGGCTTCGGTGCACGGCCACTTCTGGGCAGATCAGTTCCGCGACAACCCCGCGACATTCGATCACAAGGGGTTCCAACCGGCGTTGCACGGCGCGGTGCTAATGATCAACGACGCGATGACGCTGCACCACAAGCGATCAACTGTAGGACCGGCCGGCGACCCAACTACATCTGTGTGACGCTGGGAATGGGTGCAACGACTGCACCCGTGGTGACAATGTCCGACTTGCCGCCAGTTAGCGTCACCGTGGCCAGCTCGGATTCGGTCTGCAGCAGTTCCGGCTGGGCGATTACCGCCAACGCCTCGATTACTTCGATCACCGGAAAGTCGCGACGGTCGGCTAAGTAGCGCGCCACAGTCCTCGCAGTTGGTCGAGGCAGCGCGACTTCCTTCGGCATCTGAGCGTCGGCCGCCATGAAGGACTTGATTACTTCCCAACCCATGTAGAACGTTTCGACAAAACTGCCGTCGTATGGCAGCGGGCACACCACGAGATTCTTCCGGTCATCGAGTATCACCCGGTCGGACTTCCCTTGGTTTGCAGGCACCAGCCCAACCCGGAGACCCCGGGCCCCTTGGAGGGCCGACCTGTTGATTTTCACGGACGTTCCGACCCAGTAGTCACTCGCTGGAGAGCCCAGGAACAAGTCGGCCTTCCAGAGCCCGCTGATGCTCTGCGGCAACAGGTCGCCAGCACCCTTCTTGCGGAACGCTGCGGCAGCGGAGTTCAGATGCCGCTTCAGTTTGGCCGGGCGGCCGCGTGAGCCCGACAGCAGGGAAGAGTCGTTCGTCAGGAGACCGGACGCGGTGTCGATCAGTTGCTGGGACCCCTGCTTTTCGGCACCAAACAAGATCGAGCCCGTACCCCCCGATATCTTGCACATCTTCAACGCATCAGCGACCCGCTCCGCAACTCCGGCATCTCCGCGGGTGATGGCATCGTGGACGGCGTACTCGAAGCAGATGCCGGTGTCGCCATCCCCTTCCCTATAGAGCCGCGGCAGCATCATCAGCTTGATGTTCTCGTAGCCCCCGATCTCTTTGACCACCTCTTGCTTCAGCGAGTAGAGGACGCCGGCCAAGATCGGTCTGACTACGGCTGTGATCGCCGAAACTTCGTCCGCGACGGGGTTGAGCTGCTGTTCGCTCCGAATCTCCACGGCGTCAACCGTAGCGTCCCGGCTCAACGAGGTTCAGCAGTGTTGCGGGTCCGCCAGCCGTGATCCTCCACCTCTCGCCTTGGCGCGGTGTCGGCACGAGTCGCTACAGCAATATGTACCGCGGGGACCGACGAAATCTGCGGCACACCAGCGGCATGTTCTTCGACGCAGCCCTTTGTGCTCAGCACACACCTGTGCGGGGTTGGACACGGCAACACCGCACACGTTGCAGCTCCTTACAGAGCGGGGCCGGCTTGCCGCTTTGGCCCGGCGACACGTTCGGCAGGTCGCTTGGCCCGGCGGCAGCGCTCGAGAGTGTCGCCACATCAGCCGGCCGCAGCCACCCGCGCATGGGACGGTGGGCTTCTTGGCCATCAGAAGCCACCCACACCCTTGAGCCCCGACCCCGCGCTCCGGGCTCGGTCGTTCCGTTCGGCGTGGATACGCGACATCAAGTCGTTCGGCGACACGCCAACAGGACCGTGGATGTTGATCGAGGCGTCCACGTTCGGCGTGTTGGTCGCCGGGGATGGCAAGAAGTCCGACACCTGGGGTAGGGCACCCGTCAGGGTGTCGCCCACACTGGACATTCCGCCGCCGTCACCCAGCTGGAACCCACCCAGGCCGCCGTCACCTTGGTTGCCTGGGCCGGGTGATCCCGGGCCGCGACCATGCTGGGGTCCAGCTGGTGCCCCGCCGTACGGCATGTTGCCCGGACCGTAGGGGTTGAGCCGGAGCTTGTTGGGGTCCAGGTTCTTGAGCAGTCCGCCAACGTAATTGGCACCACCGGTCAACAGCTTGGTGATGCCCCATTCCATTGGGTTGGAGAACACCGAGCCGTCCAAACCTGCGAATTCCAACGCGCCTGACAGCATGTCCTTGGCGAACGACTTGCCGTCCGGCCCGCCGTTCTTGCCGTCGCTGGTGCCGCTGTCGGTCGGCTTGTTCTGAGCCTCAGTCAGTTCCGCGTGCGCCTTGTCGCGGTCGCGTTGGCTGTCGGCCAGGTCGTTCTCGGCAGCGATGCGGTCGGACTCCTTGGCGTCCGCGTCGGCCTTCACCTCTCGCAGCCGCGCCTCCTTCTCCCGCACCGCGCCCTCGGCGGTGGCCAGTCGATCTTGTGCGTCAGCGATGGCGCTGTCGCGTTCTTGCTCCGAGCCGTAGCCACCGCCGGACCCACCGGATGGCCCGCTGGCGCCCCCGCTGCCGGACGATCCATAGCCCCTCACCCCAGAACCCCCGCCCGACCCGTACGGTGCGCCGTCGGGGTACAGGGCGTTTGACGGCAGGAACATGTGGTTGGTGAACTGGGCGTCGGACGCGCCCGCGGCGCCACTGCCGACGGTGAAGTCACCGACCGATCCGCCCTGTTCGACATTGCGGCCGTCGGGCAGGGTGCCCGCCATGTGACCGCCGCCGGGGCCGCCATTCTTCCAGCCGATCCGTAACGTCCCCGGGCCGCCGTCACCTTCCACGAATCCGCGCTCAGCCAGCCACGCCGCCGCGTTGCCCGTCGCCATGCGGGAATCTTGCGGCAGCCCCAACGCCGCGTTGACCAGATACGACATCGCCCCGGAGCAGTCCGCCCCCTGGGGGCTGTGACCGCCCCGAACGTACGGGGTGCCCAGCATGTCGGAAACTGCCTGATCCAACGCCCCGGCACCACCGGAGCGGATCCCGCCCTGTTCAAACCGCAACGCGCCCAACCGTCGCCCCGTCTCCAACCAGATGGCGGTAGACCGTCGCCGATTGCCCGGGGCCAGCGGGATGAACGCCTCACCGTGAGTGGACGGTTCGGCCCACTGAACCAGGCCGCGCGACCCGACGGGGTGCTGGATCAGCGCGGTACTGGGCAGCTTGCCGCCAGCGTAGGAAGACACCGCACCCCACACGTCGATCCCGCCGCGAGCGCGTGGGTAGGGGCCGGCGAAAATGGTGCTCCCGTTGGGTGCAGGGGGCGTGACACCCATCGGCATATCAATCCGCTTGCCTGTCAACGATGTAAGGAACCGGTCGAGGTCGCTTTCAGCTGGGCTGGTGTCGGCACCCACCGGTACGTTGACCGGCTCGCCCGTCTCTTGCCGTCGCCAGCTGTCGATGATCCGCTGGCCCTCCTCGGTATCGGCCAGGATGGTGACGGTGCCGTCCGGCAGGGTCTGCACCTTGATGCCCAACGCCGTCAGCCGCTCCTGCACCTCCGGGGTGTTGTCCTTGAGGGTGATGGTGTGGCCGTCCGGCATGGTGATCACCGCGTCGCCCAGCGCGGTCATCAGGTCGGTGACATCGGCCGTTTCGTTGCCCATGCGGGTCAGTTCATCGGCCGCACCGGGCAACCCTGAGCGCAGCTTGTCCACCCCGTCGGCCATCGCGTTGAGCCGGTCACCCGACTGCTTCACCTGGTCTCGGTACCAGTCGATTCCCTTACCGGCGGTCTGCAGCGCGCGACCCATCTCCCCCGCCTTGCCCGGAAGGTGCGACAGCGCGCTACCAAGGCCTTTGACCATCGTGCTGATGGGACCCAGCACCATCGGCACGATGGTGCGCGACGCTGAGCCGATGACGGCCAGGAACCGCAGTGTGCCGGATGCGAAAGCGCCGAACCCATCCAAACCTTTCAGCGCGGCCGAACCCACATTGGAGAAGAACCGCACGATGTCGCCTTGGTGGTCGCGGAACCAGCCGCCCATCTTGTCCAGCTGGGGGCCGAACGCCTTGGCCAAAGCCGTCTGGACGTTCTGGGCCGACACCTCGATGCTGCGGCGTGCCGACTCCACCGACGATGCCGCGTTATCCGCCATCGTCTCGGACGCGCGTTTGGTCGCGCCCTCAACCGATTTCATGCCGTCGGCTACCTTCGACAAGTCCATCGACCCCAGCGCGGCTCCCAGATCCTCGGCCTGCGTTCCGAACAGCTTCACCGCCACCTGAGACTGCTGGGCGGGGTCCTTGATCGCCGCGATACCGGCGAGGACCTGCTGTAGACCATCGCGCGCAGCTGGTCCACCGGCTGCGAATTTCTCCGTCATCTCCTGCGCGTTGAGGCCGAGGGCGCCAAATGCTTCCGTGGTGGTCTTCGACCCGTCCACCGCGCGGATGCTGAATTCTTTGATGGCGTCGGCCGCCACGTCGGAGTCGCGGGCGCCGTTGGACACCATTTGGCCAATCAGCACGGTGGCGGTACCGGCGTCCAACCCCAGCTTGCGGAACTGCGTGGAGTATTCGTTGAGCGTGTCGATCCAGTCGCCGCCCAGGTTGGCCCCCTGCTGTTGGCCGGCGATCAGCACGTCGGTGGCCTGCTCGACCGTATCCACCAGGCCGGTCTTCATCATCTGACCGACCGCACGCGACACCTGCGGAATATCTTCACCCATAACGGTTTTGGCCGTCTCCAGGTTGGCCAGCGTGCGTTCGATGTCGCCGCTGCCCGCGTCCTTGGGGATGATGCCCGCCTGGATCGCCGCGCCGATGCTGTCCAGATTGCCCTCGACCGACTCGCCGAAGTTGGCGGTGTAGGCCCTGGCCGCCACCTGCCCGTAGCGGGCCATCGTCGCCTCATCGACACCGATGCGCGCGGCGATGACATCACGGCGCTGCTCGCGCTGCATACCGGCCCACAACTGCCGACCCAGGAACGCGCCGCCCGCTATCGCCACCCCACCGGCCGCCATGATGGCCATCGCGATGGGGCCGCCCTTACCTCCCAGGCCCTTGATCCCGTCGGCAAACCCTGCCACGAACTCACCGCCGGCCGACGAACCACCCTCCGCCGCCTGATGGCCCAGCGGCATCTTCGACTTCAACGACCCGGCGGTGTTGTCCGCCTTGGCCTTCGTCAGCTGCTTCTCCGCGCGGGCCAACTGCTCGGTGGTCTGCTCGCGCTGCCGCTGCACCCGTGCCAGCGCCTCCTCCGCGGTGACACGTTGCGCGGCGGTGGCTTTGCCTTTTGCCAGCACGTCGTCCAGCCGTGTCTGCGCTACCCGCACGCGGCCCGCAGCGTCCTCGTCCTTGGCCCGCGCTTTGGCCAGCTGGTCGGTCGCTCGCTCGACGTCTTTCATCGACGCGACGGCATGACGGCTGCCCTGCTCCAACCCCTTGGCCAGATGACCACCCATCACCTTGCCTGACCGGCCGAAACGCTTCTCAGCATCACCGGCGATCTTGTTGACGCCCTGGGCCAGCCGCGATGCCTCGGGCATCAGCGGCACCCACACCTGAGCCAGTTCGATACCACCACTCGGTGCGGTCATCGCATCACCTTTCGGTCGTCACGGTGCCCAACGGCCGGACGGAGACAATGCGTCTCCGTCCGGCCCGCCGCCCTGGCACTGGCGGGTGAACCCATCCGGGGCAACAGGGTTCACGTTTGGTCGGGGCTGGAGCCGCGAATGGCCGTTCAAGTCACCTCCAGCCCCGAGGTCTACTTCAACTCGCTCGACGGCTTGCCGCCGATATAGGGCCACACTTGAGCGTCGCGCAGCGCACGGACGCTCTCGGCTCGCTTCCACGCGTGCGCGTTGTGGAGCGCTGGGCCGATGGCGGGGAAGGCCACCCCCACTGTGCTGTCGTTCGCGGCCCGCATGTCGGGCACAACGGCCGCCGACAATGCGTCCCGCTGGGTATGCGCAGACGGGGGCGTGTAGGAGTCGAGAAGCGCCTTGGCCCGGGACACCACGGCGTCACTGACGGCCTTCTTGGCGCGCAGCGAGCGCGCCTCCTTGGCCAGCTGGACCTCGATTGCCGATCTGGTACGTGCACCGTGACGCGCCGCTGTTCTCCCCAGCTGCTCCGTACGTCCTGCGTCACGCGAGGCGAGCGCCTCCGCTTCTAGCAACGACATCGGCCGCTTGGTATCGCGCGCCTGAATAGCCAAGGCTTCCGACAGTTTCATGGTTGTGCCGCCCTTCCTGTGTTTGACCTCGGCGTGGGTGGTGGGGTTGGCCCCGTAGTTGACCACCGACACGTCACCCTTGTGCAGCGATACCTCAGTTATGGTGCGCAGCGCCTGGTTGTCGTTCGAGAACTCTGGCGTAGTGGACCAGGTTTGGGCCTTGACGCGGAACGCGAACGACATCTCGTCCATGTCGCCGCGCCGCATCTTCGATTCCAGCCGCTGCACGTCGGGGTCCGACCGGTCCAGCTTGGCCGACACCTTCAACCCGTGGCTGTCCACCGACAGCTTGAGGGTTCCGGACTTGGTGCGCGCCAGCGGCATTCCCTCATGGTTGATCAGCAGCATTAGGTCAGGCGACTCACGCAACGTCTTGGCAAAGGCGCGCTTGTCAATCTGCTCGATCCAGCCGCCGCGCTCTGGGCCGCCGTACATTTCGTACGGCTCGAACGTCGAGGCATAGCCCTCTAGGGTGACCTGACCGCTGGAATCAGCCCGCAACTCCACCCGGCCGACCGGGATGATGCGATGCTCGGGGGCGTCGGTGATCACCGTGGGGCGGTTGCGTTTCATCTACGCGCTCCTTTCCAGTTCCGTGGCCGGGATCGTCCAACGGCCCAGGCGTTTCTGCGCCACCCCGGCGAAACGCCCGGTGCGGCAAGCCTTGCGCACCGCGTCGGGCGTCAAGCCCAGGTGCTCGGCCGCTTCGGTTGCATCCACCACGCCAGCATCAGCCACCACCCCGGACAGCGGTCGTACTGTCGCGTCCGCACGACCAGCAGCGCGACTCTCCAGGAACTCCGTCAGCCTGGTCCTGACAGATTGTGTCTGCTGAGATGTGTTGTAGCCCAGCCGCTTCGCCCAGGTATCCAACAGCAACAGAGCGCCCGCGAAGAACTCCACGTCGTCAGCGTCGAGCCACAGCCCGTCATCCCTCATCCAGGGCTCCCAGACTGACCGCCTCGATCTCCCCCACCCCCACCACGACGAGACTGTGGAACCCGCCGCGTGGGCAGGCCAGCACAGCCAGATCGCGCGGGCGGTTGTGTTGGTGGCGGGGGTCGGGATGCCACGTGTGAACGCGGACGCAATCGCAATCGGGGAACTCGACAATCGTGTACACCGGGTAGCCCGCCGAGTACCAATCCAGGTCGTCCTCGCCCCCAGTGAGGAGATCCATCAGGTCGTTGCTGATGACCTCCAGGTGCGTCACCAGGGTGGCCCACTGCACGATGTCAACACCCAACCCCGGCACCATCCCTTGCACATAGTTGACCCCGCCCGCGCCGATGGCCACCGCGTACTTCAACAGGTCACGATCCGTTGGAGGCGTGGCGGTTTCACTGACGCCGTTGCCTTCATTCATGCTCGGTTTCCTCCTTTGAGTTGTGGATGCTTGTGACTGCTAAGGGTTGGGCTGGGAGTTACAGCTGGGGTTGGTTTCGCGAGGTCGTCGCGAATGCCTCGGGACTTCTCGGGAATCAGCCGGCCCGCGACGACGCCGCCTGGCCGTTTCGGTGCTGGAAGGCTCTCGATCCACGACCGGCAGGCCGCCAACGCGGGGCACCGATGGCACAACGCGATGGCCTCCGTGTGTAGCCGCTCGACCACCTGGGGGGCGTCGTCTCCGTCTGCGGGGTCGAACAGCGCCCACTTGCCCCGGCACCGCGCCCCGACCAGCTGCGGGGTGGTGAATAGGTCGGCCGGCGCCACGACCGGCTGGAGTGTGGGCGGGTTGATCGGCGGCGGCGTGTGGCGGGCACGCTGGCTGCAGGCCCCACACGTCGTGCGGCGTCCACCTGGCCCCCGCTTGTCGCGCCAGAAGTCGGTCAGCGGCTTGACCTGCGCGCAGCGTCGGCAATGTCGCGTCGTGTCCTCGTTCACTCGTCACCTCGCGGGTGCCGTGGCTCCGACGGGTCGGCGTAGTCCAGGGTGGGCTGGTCAGGCACCACCACACGGGCGGGGGCTGTGCGGGCTTCTGCCGCATCGGCGTACGGTTCCGGGTCCACTGACCCCACCTCGGGAGTGATGGCTCGGCAGCGCGTCACGCAGGGGGTGCGGCGTAGCTGCCCCGACTCCTTGATGCAGTAGTCACCGGGTCCAGCACCGCAGTTCCCGCATGTCACCGACAGCGCGCCGTCATACGCCGTGGCGATCGGTGCGGGCATCACTGGTCGTCCACCAACGTCAGCTGCTCCGCGCCGATGTGCCACCGGCAGGCATCACCCTGGTGGCCCACCTGGGTGCGACAACGGGTTCCGGTTTTGGTGGTTCGACCACACCGCCATGCGGCATCCAGAACGCGCTGTTGCCACTCCACTGGCAAAGGCCCTTGCTGCTCATGTGTTGCTACGCTGCACAGCATGTCGCGGATCATCGTGGCGTCGGGCCGTAGCAACACCGGTACCTCGATGCCGTCGAACTGGCCCGCGGGGTCAACGATCAGCACCATGGCGACCGAGCAGCCTGGTGCGCCGACATCGTCCAGGTCTTCCCCGCGCTCGCGGTCGATGACTAGGCGGCGGGCGCTGTCCTCGGTGTGCTGGGTCATGACGTAACTCCTTGCGAATCAGGTACTTCTGGCGACTGGGTTAAGTAGGGAAATTGGTTGAGCACGTCGGACACCAGAAAGTGCATTGAAGGCGGGGCGAGTTCCGTCCGCTGGTACCAGCGGTGCAGAGCCAACTCCACCGCGTCGCGGGGCACTGTCGGCTGGCTCAGCAGGTTGGCGACAATCGCGCCCAGTGCGCGCAGGGTCGGCGTTTCGTATGCCCCGGTATCGGGGATGCATTGCCTGATCAGCTCGTCGGCTTGCTCGCGCGCGCCTCGCGGGTGCGCCGCACCCTGTCTAGTGTCTTGATCTAGTGCTTCATCTAGTTTGTTGTCACCTGCGGTTACAACCCCCTTGTAACCTGACGTTGCAACCCCCTTGCAATCTCTGGTTGCAACCCCCCGTGCGTGGCGAGGGCCTAGCGACTCGCTAGCGACATGCTCGCGAGACCCTCGCGAACCCACCACAATTGGCTGTGACAACAAGTCGATCTCGTCGTCGGTGAACCTCCGCTCTCGCTGGAGGTGGTACCGACGGGCGTTGTTTTTGCGGCCGTCGCTGAACGCGTACCGCTGGATCACCAGCCATCCCAGTGCAACCAGCACGTCCAACGCGCCCTCTACTCGCTTGCGGCACCAGCCCAGCTGGCCGGCCAGCAGCGCGGCCGACACCTCCCAGTTGTTGGCGTGGCGGTACAACTTGACCATCAGCGCGGCGGCGTCGGCCGTCATGCCGTCCTTTGCATCGAGCTTGCTCAACTCGTACGGGATCGAGGTCCAGTGCTCGGGTTGGTGCCCGTAGTTGATGATCGGATGCCGACCCGTTCTGCTCACTTCATGCCCTTCTGTTGCCTGGGTTGCATTGGCACACAAGGGTGTTGGGTGTAGGTGTTTCGTGATGACGGGTTGGCTGTCACCCGACCTTGTTGCACCGCCCACCGGTCGGTAGCGGCCGGAACAGCGCGTCCACGTCGTCGGCGTCCACGCGCAAGCGGTTGGTGCTGCCCATCTGGTACGCGCGAATATCGCCCCGGGCGATTGCCCGCCGGACTCCCTTATCGCTCAAACCGAGTCGCTCGGCGGCTTCTCGGATTGTCAGTTTCTGGCCCACTGGTGGCCTCCTTTACTCCCGTAGTTCGTCGCTTCCGGACATATCGACCGTAATGAGTCGAACGGACGAGAGTTGTTGTACAACAATGCCTTTCATTCGCGTGAGTTCACGCGATTTCACGTGTACGCGCGGCCGGACAGACTGAGTGCTTCCTACCCGCACGTAGCGAATCCGCTGGACAGGAGACGCTTCGCGTCTACCCAGCTAGACTGGCCCGTTACCGCCACATCGAAACCGAAATTCGCACCATCCATCGGCCTGTCGCCATCGGTCAGGAGACCGGACTCCGATCAGATCAACCGCCGATTGCCAACCGGCTCAGCGCGTCAGCGATCTGCCGGTCGCGGCCCTGGGCGGCGTGCTGGTAACGCATCGCGGCCCCCGGGGTGCTGTGCCCCAAACGGGCCATCAGTTCAGCCAACGTCGCACCCGTCATGGCGGCCAACACCGCCCCGGTGTGCCGTAGGTCGTGCCACCGTAGGTCGTCCCGGCCAGCCGCGGCGCGGGCCTTGTACCAATGCCGGTACAGCGTGGATGGCTGGAGGTGGCCTCCATGCTCCGCGGGGAACAGTGCCGATTCCCGGTCGGCACCAGCGTGTTCCGCTAGGTGGTGCTCGATCACCGGCATGATGTGGGGTGGGATGGCTACATCACGTTGGCCGGCGTCCGACTTGGGATCACCTACCTGCCATCCGCCGTCCACGCGGACAGCCGCGCGGCGAACCCGCACTACCCCGTGCTCCATATCGATGTCCTTGCGACGCAACTCCACCAGTTCGCCGAATCGCAGCGCACCCCAGCAGGCCAGCAGCACCATGGCCTGAAACCGGTCGGGCATCGCCTCCACCATCGTGGACAGTTCGTCCAGGGTGGCGGGCCTGGTCTTGGACTTGCGCGTCGCCGCACCGGCCCCAGTAATGGCGCAGGGGTTGGCCTCGATCAGCCGGTCGCGGGTTCTGGCCGTCTCCAGGATGGTGCGCAGCAACGAGTAGGCGTGCGCCCGGACGGTGGGTGTGTCGGTCGCAGTCTTGGCGTACCAGCGATCCACCTGGGCCATCGAGATGGTGGAGACTGGCCGTTTCCCGAACGTCGGCAGCAGGTGGGTGTCGAGCAACTGGCGGTAGTGCTCGCGCGTCCGGGGCCGGATGGGGCGGCCCTTGACGATCCGGGTAGCCAGCCACCGGTCGGCGTAATCAGCGAAGGTGACGGACGCCCGTACGTCGTCGGTGTCCTCGACAGGGGTGGGCGGTTCCCAGATGTCCAACGCGATCTCTCGCTGGCGGTCGAGCAACCACCGCTCCCCGTCGGCTCGCGCCTTGAACGTCGCCGGGGCCAGGTGACGCTGACGGTCGGGTCCGACATACGAGGCCTGCCAGCGACCAGATGGCAGCCGTTTCAGCTTTCCGAATCGCCGTGGTGCTGGCTTGGTCATGATTAGCTCCTCCGTGCCCCGAAACGTACCCCCAAAAGGGTACAGATGTGGGTATCAGAGCGAACGAACGTCCGCGAATGTCCGTGTCATTGTTTCACATAACACCAGGTCAACCGTCATCTTTCCCAAGGTCAGCGGCATATCGGCAATTTCTGAGGTGCCAAGTTCAATCCCAGTATCGCGCACCACATTCTTTGCAGGTCAAGCCCTAGGGCGAAACCGCAAGATGCACCTCGTGCAACTAACGTGCAATAGGCTCCGGCGTTAATCGTCGAGGAGGCTCAGCGCGTTGATCCGCCAGCCACTCCCCTGGCCTCGCGCACCACCAATCGAAACGAAGCTCCGGCACTCTCTGGGTATCGGAGCTTCTGTCGTGTGCGCATGCACTTGGGGGAATAGGTAAGTGACACAACGTCACTCACTCCCCAAAAACTGAAGGCGGCTCCCCTGCTAGGGAACCGCCTTCGGATGAAAACTTCGCCTCGTGTCACCGGGGACTTTCACCAACTTGCTACCCAGGAGGGTACATCCATGCGCGAAAACAGCGCAACCACTGAAGTCCATCCAGCCCTCAACTACCGCTTCCCCTTCTGCCATTCCGACCCGGGTCAGGCATGCCGACGACAACGCGGACGCGGCGGCGAGCTCGACCACCCTTACTCACGTCGGATTGACCTGACCAGACCAGCCGAAGAACGCCGGTCGACTGAACGGGTCAACGCACTCTGCTGCCAGTGTGGTAATCAGCGGACGGTGAGCCGGGACTACCGTCGGCCGCACGACCAGAATCGCTGCGACAGCGCCCAGGGACAGAAGGAGGGCTGGCGCCAGACTCAGACCCTGAAGTGCGATGTGTGAATCGCCCCGAGTTTGATGCACACGTGGTTATGGGTGTGCAGCCTCTGATTGGGCTGTGTTTGTAGCGTAATAGA
>NZ_LZSO01000008.1 GCF_001665785.1 Mycolicibacterium peregrinum | reverse complement strand
AGATGTGTATAAGAGACAGGCCCCCGCCACCGCTCAATCTCAACGCGCTGACGCCGGTGAAGCCGTCAGACTTCGCGATGCACAACGGCGAGTACTACGCCTTCGCGGTACCGGGCGACATCGCGTGCGCGATCGGTCGCGGATCGGGCAAGTACGGCTGCAGCGGCCCACTGCCCGCAGCGCCGGACGGGGCCAACGCGGTGACCGGCGCACAGCAGGGACCTCCCACGTTCATGAATGACAACCGGCCGCTTTTCGTCTTCGACGGGCTGCCGAACCGGTTGCTGCCCGGATCGCGCATCAGCTTCCGCAACGTGACCTGTGGCACCGACGGCACGGTGACGGTGTGCAGCAACTCCTTTGACGGGGCCGGGTTCGTTCTCAGCCCCGGGGGCAGCTATGTCATCGACGTGAACAACCCGCTGCTGCTCAACACCGGCGAGGGCCGCAACCCGTACGCCAACTAGCTCAAGCGTGTCGAACCAACTGGCTCTGGTCCAATCTGCGGAGTAGCAGCGCGATTTGGCTGAGATAGACGGAGCCTTCGTAACAGCTTCGCCGAATGCGGCCCGGTCGTGGACGTCGGCAAGTGTGACGACCGCGACGACCAGGACACCGGCGGAGTCGACGAGAATGTGTCGCTTGACGCCGTCGACGTTCTTGGCTCCGTCGAATCCGCGCGGCCCGTGACGGCAACGCCGCGGCCAATCTGGCCCGCTGGGGCCAATCTGGCCCGCTGGGCCACACCCACCAGCACGAAACCTCAAGCGATCCCCGGACCCCTAAGCAACGGGGCCGGGCCACCAAAGCCCGCCGACGGGACGGCGCTGGCCAACACCCCCGTGTTGGTGAAACCAGCCCAAATGACGCGGGAACCGACGTTCACACCGCCCCGCGGCCTGAACCGACGACGCCCGAGAAGGGTGGTGTCGAACACTCGACCGAGTTGCTCGACACGCTTTAGAAGTCCCAGTCCTCGTCTTCGGTGTTGACGGCCTTGCCGATCACGTACGAGGAACCGGAGCCCGAGAAGAAGTCGTGGTTCTCGTCGGCATTCGGTGAGAGCGCGGACAGGATCGCCGGGTTCACGTCGGTCTCGTCCTTGGGGAACAGCGCCTCGTAGCCGAGGTTCATCAGCGCCTTGTTGGCGTTGTAGCGCAGGAACTTCTTGACGTCCTCGGTCAGCCCGACCTCGTCGTAGAGATCCTGGGTGTACTCGACCTCGTTGTCGTAGAGCTCGAAAAGCAGCTCGTAGGTGTAATCCTTGAGCTCCGTACGCTTTTCCTCGTCGAGCAGGGCCAGCCCGCGCTGGTATTTGTAGCCGATGTAGTAGCCGTGTACGGCCTCGTCGCGGATGATCAGCCGGATCATGTCGGCGGTGTTGGTCAGCTTGGCCCGGCTCGACCAGTACATCGGCAGGTAGAAGCCCGAGTAGAAGAGGAAGCTCTCCAGCAGTGTGGAAGCCACCTTGCGCTTGAGCGGTTCGTCACCCTTGTAGTACTGCATGACGATCTCGGCCTTGCGCTGGAGGTTCGGGTTTTCCTCCGACCAGCGGAACGCATCGTCGATCTCGGCGGTCGAGCACAGCGTCGAGAAGATGTTGGAGTAGCTGCGCGCGTGCACCGACTCCATGAAGGCGATGTTGGTGTAGACCGCTTCCTCGTGGGGCGTGAGCGCATCGGGGATCAGGCTGACTGCGCCGACGGTGCCCTGGATGGTGTCCAGCAGCGTCAGGCCGGTGAACACCCGCATGGTGAGCTGCTTCTCGTGGGCAGTGAGCGTGCCCCATGACGGGATGTCGTTGGACACCGGCACCTTCTCCGGCAACCAGAAATTTCCGGTGAGCCGGTCCCAGACCTCGGCGTCCTTCTCATCCTGGAGACGGTTCCAGTTGATCGCTGAGACACGGTCGATCAGCTTCATGCCTTCGCTCACCAGAACCCCATTTCACCAGGTTGTTTTGTTTGCCGGATGGCACCCATGACACTACCCCTGGGGTTACTGACCCGCGGGGACCGCAACACCTTGTGTCTTCGTGTCGCTGGCCTCATGGATGAAGTCGAACTCCGCAGGATCCAGCTTGCGTGTTGCCAGCCAGTACTGCCAGGTCATGCCGCTCCACAGGGTCCGGTTGACTCCGTGAGCGTCCATGTACCAACTCCGGCAACCTCCGGTGTTGAACACCGTGTCGGCCAGATCGCGCTGCAACTCGGCATTGAACTCCGCCTGCGCGTGCGGGCTCGGCGACAGCGCGGCGGCCCCGGCGTGGTCGACGGCGGCAATCGCCTGGCCGACATAGCGGATCTGCGATTCGATCATGAACACCACCGAGTTGTGGCCCAGAGCGGTGTTCGGCCCGAGCAGGAAGAACAGGTTCGGCATACCGGCCACCGCGATGCCGCGGTGGGCTGACATCCCCTCCCGGTTCCAGCGGTCCACCAGGTCCTCGCCGCCGGCGCCCTTGATGTCGACGTAGGTGTAGGAGTCGGTGACGTGGAAGCCGGTGGCCCACACGATCACGTCCGCCGGATGCTCGACGCCGTCGGCGGTGACGATGCCGGTCGGCGTCATCCGGGCGATCGACTCGGTGATCACCTGCGTCTTGGGGTTGGCAATCCCGCGGTAGTACTTGTCGGAGTTGAGGATTCGCTTACACCCGGCGCGGTAGCTCGGAGTGAGTTTGCGGCGCAGTTCAGGGTCCTTGATGCTGCGGTTGATGTTGTAGCGGCCCATCGCCTCGCCGATCTTGAGCAGCCGCGGTTGCTGCGTCATGGCGAAGCCGACGCCCTCGTGGATCCAGTAGATGGCGGCACGCATGGCCGCGCGGGTGCCGGGCACATAGCTGAACAAGCGCCGAACCCATTGCGGGAACTTGTTGTTCACCCGCGGCATCACCCAGGCCGGAGTGCGCTGGTAGAGATGCAGCTCGGCGACGTCCTTGACGATCTCGGGCACGATCTGGATGGCGCTGGCGCCGGTACCGATCACTGCGACCCGCTTGCCGGTGAGGTCGACGCCGTGGTCCCACTCCGCGGAATGGAAAGCCGCACCGGCAAAATCCTCGCGCCCCTCGATGTCGGGAATCTGTGGGATGTGCAGGCCCCCGGCTCCGGACACCAGGAACTGGGAAACGAACTCCTGACCGGTGTCGCTGAACACGTGCCAGCGCAGTTCCTCTTCATCCCAGTGCGCGCGGTCCACATGGGTGTTGAACCGGGTGTAGCGGCGCAGCCCGTACTTGGCGGCCACGCCCAGCAGATACTCCTGAATCTCGGGCTGGAAGGACCACATGTGGCTCCAGTCCGCCTTCGGTTCGAAGGAGAACGAATACATGTGCGACGGGATGTCGCAGGCACACCCGGGGTAAGTGTTGTCACGCCATGTCCCACCGAACTCGTCTGCCTTCTCCAGGACGAGGAAGTCGACGCCTCGGCGTTGCAGTTCGATCGCCATCCCCATGCCCGAGAACCCACTGCCGATGATCAGGGCGCGGGTGTGGATGGGTTGCTGACCCTGTGAGGGTTGGGCAGCCGTCATAGCTCAGGTCCTTTTCTGGGAACGGCGGTACCGGATATTTCCCAGTCTCCGGACGTGGGAGTCAGCTGTCAACGAGGTGATCAGCTGGCATGCTGGCGACGCTGGACACCTTCATGCAGCGGCAGGTCCGGGTCGATCCAGATGCCGAGCAGTTCACAGGTGCCGTTGATGGAACCGACCATGATGGTGGTCAGGTGGTTGACGAATTCCTCGGCCGGCATCCGGCGCGGGCTGTCCTGCTCAGTGCCCAGCCACCAGTCCGTGGCCGACGCGCACGCACCGAACGTGGCGAACGCGGCCAATTCGATCGCGGCCCCGTCCAGTTCCATCTCGCGCAGTTCGTTGGAGAACATGTCGGCCATCGCCAGGGTGATGCCGCGGCCCTCGTTGAGGGCGCGCATGGTCGATTCGCTCTGCTCGGCGAACCGGCCCTGGATCAGGAACCGCAACACGTTGGGGTGTCCATCGACCAGCTGCACGTACTGTTCGACGCTGCGCCGGATGACTTCGCGGGCCGGGTCGGCGCCGAGGTTGATCACCGGGAAGATCGCCGACCACAACATGTCGCGCAGTCGCTCGCCGATGGCCTGGAACAGATCGGACTTGTCGGCGAAATGCCGGTAGATCTTCGGCTTGGCGGTACCCGCCTCTTCGGCGATCTCGCGCAGGCTGACCTCGGGTCCCAGGCGGTCGATCGCCCGGAACGAGGCGTCGACGATTTCCGATCGCACCTTCTTACGGTGCTCACGCCAGCGCTCGCTACGGGCATCAACCTTGACGCCCGGGCCATCGCTGGAATGTGATCTCGACGTTCGCCGCACGCGATCACTGTACCCGCCCTGATAGCGCTGACCTGCCCAGACCGCCGCACAACACGCGGTTTTGCCGTTTGACCCGGGCGTTCGCCCGTCGAGCCACTGACAGCTTGCTTGGGTACTATCGCAGCGACAGCCAACCGATGAGACGAGGGTGATGACGCAGCGATACGACCTGGTCATTGCAGGTGGGGGCCCGTCGGGCTCGGCCGCCGCATGGCAGGCCGCTCAGACCGGGGCCAAGGTGCTGGTCCTCGATAAAGCGGAGTTCCCCCGCGACAAGCCGTGTGGCGATGGACTCACCGCCCGTGCGGTGAGTTATCTGCAGAAGATGGGCCTGGCCGACGAGGTGGCCAAGTTCCATCGGGTCAACAAGGTGACGGTGTTCAGCCCCAGCGAATGGGAGCTGTCCTTCCCGCGCCGCCCGGGCATGCCCGACCACGGCCACACCGTGAGCCGCACCGAACTGGACACGCTGTTGCTCAAGCATGCCGAGTCGACAGGTGCTGAGGTGCGTCAGGGCGCCGAGGTTTCCGGGCCCGAGTTCGATGCCAAGGGCCGCGTGGTCGGCGTGGTACTCAAGAGCGGTGAGAAGGTCTATGGCGACGCGGTGATCGCGGCCGACGGTGCCTACTCCCCCATCAAGCGGGCACTGAAGATCGACTCGGAATACAACGGCTACTCGGCCATCGCGATCCGGTCCGAGATGCACGCCAATCGCCCCGACTCCGACGCCTTCGAGATCTACCTCAAGCTCTTGTTCCAGGGCGATCAGCTGCCCGGCTACGGCTGGGTGTTCCCGATGGGCGGAGGCCGGTTCAACATCGGCCTGGGTTATGTGAACAGCTACAAGAACTGGCAGTCCATCAACGCCACCCAGTTCCTCGGCGACTTCCTGCGGACCCTGCCGGCCGAATGGGAACTGCCGCCGATCGAGGAACTCAAGAAGAACAAGAGCGTGCGGGCGTGGCGATTGCCGATGGGCTTCACGGCGTGGCCGCCGTGGCGTCCCGGCGTCCTGTTCGTCGGGGATTCACTGGGCGCCGGCAAGCCGGTGTCCGGAGCGGGTATCTCCAAGGCGCTCGAGTCCGGTCTGACCGCGGGCGAGTGCGCGATCGCCGCGCTCACCAACGGCGGGCCCGACGACTTCACGAACTACGAGCAGCGAATGCGCGCGGCGTGGGGTCGTGAGTACCGACGCGGCCGCTTTTTCAACAAGCTGGCCGGGATGCCCGCTGTCGCGGGTGCAGGTCTGAAGGCGTTGGACAACCACACCTTCCGTGACCTGCTGCTCAAGTCGCTGTACAAGAAGGCGCAGAGCCCGCAGCACACCTAGCCGGCAGGACCACGACCGCTTCCCGAGCGTGGGGCTTGTTGTGCGGATTTCATCGATTTCCGCGCACAGGCCCCACGCTCGTGGCGTAGTAATGTCGGGAGCTGATCGAGCGAGGAGACCATGGCAGCATCTGGCCGACGCGTCGGCGCTGAAACGTCGAAAACGCGTGACACCCTGCTCGACTGCGTCGAAAAGATGATGCTCGAAGACGGCTATGCCAGCGTCACCTATCGCGCGTTGGCCACCAAGGCCGGAGTCACCCCGAGCCTGGTGCAGTACTACTTCCCCGCTCTCGACGATATTTTCATCGCCGCGATCTCACGCTACTCGACGCGCAACCTGGAGTATCTGGACAAGATGCTGGCCAAGCGCGCCGACGAACCGTTGCACGCGCTGTGGGAGTACAGCTGGGATGAGGCCACCGGTGCGCTGATGACCGAGTTCATGGCGCTCGGCAACCATCGCAAGTCGATCCAAGCCGAGATCGCCTCGGTCACCGAGAGTGCCCGGAAAGCCCAATTGGACGCGTTGACAGCAAAATTCGGCGAGGATGCCCACCCGGTGGGCGGCCTGTCCCTGCCGGCGTTGCAGTTGCTGATCTCCAGCCTGCCGAAGTTCCTGAACCTGGAGAAGGGTATCGGCGTACAGACCGCCCATGCCGAGCTCACCAAGGCGTTCGAAGATCAACTGGACGCGGTCGAGCCGCCGACGACCCCGACCAAACGTTCGTCCGCGCCTCGGCGCCGCCCCAAGAAGACCGACGGCTAAGCGAACATGCCGCGGTATCCGTGGGCCGGGTGCCGCTCGGAGATATCACCCGAAGACGTCCCAAACAGCTTCTCCCGCAGCGTTCCTGGCCGGTACTCCCGCTGCATCAGACCCTTGTCCTGAAGCACCGGCACCAGATGCTCGAAGAAGTCCTCATAGCTCTGCGGCATCAGCGCATTCATCACCTGGACGCCATCGACACCGGCCCCCTGATACTCCATCAGCCGGGTGGCGATCGTCTCCGGTGAGCCAACGACCATCTGCGGCAACGACAATGAGGTCAGGAAGTCCTTCACCGTCGGCTTGGAGCCTTCCGGCCAGGCGTTGATCACCGCGAGGAAAGCTCCCTGTATTCCGGGGATCTCGTCGATGATGTCCTGCAGCGGCGTGGCCGGGTCATAGCGCCCCAGATCCATTCCGCTGAGGCTGGAGAAGTAGGCGGTTTGGGCTTCGGGGCTGCGCCACTCCTCGAGCTCAGCCCACTTGCGGTAGGCCTCTTCGTCGGTGGAGCCGATGACGAACATCATGCCCTGCAGGAACAGGATGTCGCCGTCCTGGCGGCCACGTGCCCGGGCCAGTTCCCGCACGCTGTTCACCTGTTGGGTGATCGTCTCCAACGAGAAGGCCGACAGGAACATCAATTCCGCATGGCGACTGGCGAAGTCGAGACCCGCGGGCGAACCGCCGGCTTGGGCCAGCACCGGTGTGCGCTGGGGTGAGGGCTCCATCAGGTTGAAGCCTTCGACGCTGTAGCGCGGCCCGGTGTGGTTGATGTCGTGAACCTTCGTCGGGTTCGCGTAGACGCCGTTGGCGGCATCGTCGACGATGGCATCGACGTCCCATGAACCTTCCCACAGCTTGTACGTGACGTCGACGTACTCCTGCGCCCAGGCGTAGCGCTCGTCATGCGAAAGATTGCCCGACAGACCGAGATTGCGGAAAGCCTTCTCATTGGCCGAAGTGACGATGTTCCATCCGATCCGGCCGTTGCTGAGGTGATCCAGGGTGCTCGCCGCGCGGGCGAAGACGAACGGATGATGCGAGATCACCGAGCTCGTATAGAGAAAACCGAGGTTCTCGGTCTGCTGGGCCATCGCCGGGATCACCATCGTGCAGTCAGCGATCGGAACATTCATCGCCATCTCGAAGACGACGTCGCGCGAGCCGTTGTATTCCCCCTGCACACCCATCACATCGGTGAAGAAGAACGCATCGACCTTGGCCCGTTCGGCCTTCTTCGCCAAATCCACCCACAGATCGAAACCCTTGAACTCACGGTTGCGGGCCTGCGGGTGCCGCCAACTTCCATGGAAGTTGTGCCCGATCGCATCCATCAACAGCAGCGTGAAGATCAGTCGCTTGGTCATTCGTCAACCCATTCCGATACGCCGGCCAGAGAATCTGTACGACTGTACAGCACATCCCTATAGTGCCGAGGCAGATGAGGTACGGGCTCAGCCTCGAGCTTCGGCAACCATCTTTCGCACCAGCACCTTCTGAATCTTCGAACTCGGCGTGCGCGGAAAATCATCGACCTGATGAATCTCCTCGGGCCACTTCTGCTTCGCGAGTCCGGAGCGGGCGAAATGCGCGCGCAGCTCATCCATGCTCGGCAGTGCAAGCTCGGGCTTCATCCGCAATACCGCCGCGGTGCGCTCGCCGAAGCGATCGTCCGGTGCGGCAACGGCCACCGCTTCGGCCACACCGGGCAGTGTCTGCAGCACCTCCTCCACCTCCATCGCGCTGATGTTCTCGCCGCCCCGGATGATGATGTCGGATTTGCGGTCGGTGATGCTCAGGTAACCGTCGTCGTCCAGCACGCCGATGTCACCGGTGTGGTACCAGCCCTCGTCGTCGAAGGCGGCCGAGGTCAGATCGGCATCCAGGTAGCCCAGACACAGATCGGGTCCGCGACTGAGGATCTCGCCGTCGTCGGTCAGCCGAACCTCGACGCCGGGTAACGGTCTCCCATCGGTGAATAACCGTTTCTCGGCGGGCACGGTGTAGTGGGTGCTGACGATCGAGGGATGCTCGGTGCTGCCATACGACCGCCACACCGTGACACCGTGATCGTGAAGCCGCCGCGCGGTCGCCGCGGGCACCGCGGACCCGCCCATACCGGCGTAGCGCATGTTGTCCAGGTGCGCGGGAGTGAAGTCGGGGTGGTCGAGCAGGCTGATGACGAAGTAGGGGGCACCGCCACCGAACGTCAATCCGTCCCTGAGCATCAGTGACAGCGTCTGCGCGGGATCCCACGCGTCGGTGAGGTAGATCGGCGTGCCGTTGACCACCGGAATCAGAAAGGCGTTGAGCATTCCGATGAAGTGGCCGACCGGGGCCGCGGTGAGCTGTCGTTCCAAGCCCGGCGGGTAGGCGGCGGCCAGTTGAAGTGTCTCGAAACCCAGTGTCTGATGGCTGTGGACCACGCCCTTGGCGTTCCGGGTGGTGCCCGAGGTGAAGGCGATGACCGCGGGGGCGGATGCATCGACGGAGGCATCGCCGGCCAGCGGTTCCTCGGCCAACAGCTCATCGAAGCCGCGGCCCACCACCCCGACGATCGGCACATCTGCGTAGAGCTCGGCCTGGTAGCCGGCCCGGCCGAACCTCTCGAAGGTGATGAACACCTTGGGCTTGGCGGTGGCGATGATGTGGCGGATCTCTTTGGCGCCGTAGAAATGTACGACCGGGACCACGACAGCACCCAGGAACGACGACGCCCAGAAGGTGGCCGCGGCCTCCATCCAGTTCGGCAGCTGGAACGCGACGACGTCGCCGGGCCCGACGCCGCGGTCGCGCAGACCCTGAGCCAGCCTGCGCGCGACGCCTTCGACCGTGGCGAAGGTCCCCGTCCAGGGACGCACATCGGAGTACACCCGAAAATCCGCGTCGGGAGCGTTCCGCAGCCCCTGCGCCAGCAGGTTTCCGATGGTGTCGTCGGTCCACCAACCATTCGACCGGTAGCTCTCGGTCAGGGCCGCGGGGATCGTGCGATTGATCCGGATTGGGTTGGCCTCAGGCATTCCTGGGATTTCAGTCCTTGACACCCCGGCAGTGTGGCACGCATCATACGAATCAATCAAGCGATTGATTTTATGATGCGGAGGTCCGATGACGTACACGCTGGAACAACGAATCAAACTGATCGAAGACCGGCACGCCATCACCGAACTCCAGTACCGCTACATCAACTGCAATGACGGTGGCTGGGCGGGACCCACTCATCACGACCCCCGGGCGGTCGCGGACAGCTTCACCGACGATGGTGTGTGGGAGGGGCCGCTGGACTCCGTCCGCGTCCAGGGCCGCGAGGCCATCGCAGAGTTGTTCAGCCAGTTTCAGGTCATCCCGTTCATCGTCCATCATGTGATGAACCCCCTGATCGAGGTCGACGGCGATCAGGCGAAGGGCCAGTTCCACGCCATCATCAGCACGACAACCGCCGAGGGACAGGCATTCTGGACGTTCGGGCGCTACCACACCGAGTATCGGCGGACGGCGGACGGCTGGCGGCACAGCAAGATGTCATTCGAAGCCTCGGCCATCACAATCTACGAAAAGGGCTGGGGCGTAGAACAGTTCCTCGGCCAAGACAGCGTGAAACCACAGTTCGACACCACCAACCGCTAGCGAAGAGGGCAACGAATGGATCTTCAGGAGATCAGTGACCGGCTCGAAATCCAAGGACTGCTCGCGAAATACGCCCGGGCCGTCGACACCAGGGACTGGGATCTATGGCGGTCGCTGTTCACCGAGGACGCCACCGTCGACTATTCGTCGGCCGGCGCCATCGCCGGAACCCGCGACGAGGTCGCGGCCTGGTTGGAAGCCGCCCTGGGCGCGATGCAGATGATGCAACACTTCATCAGCAATATCGAGGTCGACATCGCCGGGGATACCGCCGAGGTACGCGCCATGTTCTACAACCCGATGCAGCTGCCGGGAATGGGGGACCTGAGTTTCTGCGGCGGCTACTACCACCACACCATGATGCGGACGCCCGCCGGTTGGCGCAGTCGGGCGTTACGCGAAGAGAACGCCTGGTTCACCAATCCGCTGGAAACCGTCGAAGGCTAGGACCATGGCCAAGAAACTCGTGATCGGCGGCAGCGGGTTCGTGGGTTCCAATCTGACCCGCAAGCTCGTGGAGCGCGGCGAAGATGTGCGAGTCATGCTCCGAAAGACGAGTTCCACCAAAGGTATCGACGATCTCGATGTCGAGTGCTGTTACGGGGACGTCTTCGACGACAACGCGTTGCGGGCGGCGATGACAGACTGCGATGTGGTGTACTACTGCGTCGTGGATGCCCGTGCGTGGCTGCGCGATCCGGCACCGCTGATCCGCACGAACGTGGAAGGTCTCCGACACGTGCTCGACGCCGCCGTGGACGCGGATCTGGAGCGGTTCGTGTTCATGTCCACCATCGCCACACTGGCCGTCAGCACCGACGGCACGCCGGTCACCGAAAACCAACCCTGCAACTGGTACGCCGACGGCGGTGCCTACACCCAGTCCCGCGTCGATGCCGAGGATCTCGTCCTGCAGTACGCCAAGGACAGGGGCCTGCCTGCCGTGGCGCTGTGTATCTCGAACACCTACGGCCCGCGTGACTGGCAGCCCACGCCGCACGGCGGTCTGGTGGCGATGATCGCCGGGGGCAAGGCGCCGTTCTATTTCCAGGGCATCGGACAAGAGGTGGTCGGAATCGAGGATGCCGCCGAGGCGATGGTTCTGGCCTCGTGCAAGGGCCGCGTCGGTGAGCGGTACATCATCTCCGAGCGATTCCTGAGCACCCGTGAGCTGCACACGCTGGCGGCTGCAGCGGGTGGGGCGCGCGCCCCATGGCTGCCGATACCTCGACGGATGCTGCTGGCACTGTCATCGGCGGCCCAGTTCGTCGGAGACGTGAGCGGACGCGAGGTCAAATTCGCCAGACGGGCATTCGACATGGTGGACAAGATGTCCGCCCTCGATCACAGCAAGGCCGAACGGGAACTCGGCTGGACGCCCGCCCCGATCGAGGACTCCATCCGTGATGCGGTCGCGTTCTACCGGGCACACGACATGGTCTGACACCCGATGCGAACCGGCATCTATTTGAACAGGGTGCCGCTGACCAGCCGCTTGAGCGCTTTGACAGTGGCGTGGTATTCGTCGGGTTCAGCGGTGGCCGCGTAGTCCGTCATGCCCTGCAGCACCAGGTAGATCGAATTCGCAACGCTTTCCAAGTCGGTTCCCCGCGACAGTGCCCCTTCCCGACGGGCCTGCCGCAGGATGTCCAGGGTCACCTCGCGCAGCGAGGAGAACAAGGTTTCCCGGCTTTCGGCGAGCTGCCGGGCACTGCCGACCCGGATGGCACGGTCGAACATGGCGATGAGCGGATACTCCTGCATCAGCTGATCGCATTCGTCGAACACGGCGACCAATCGGTCCCGGAAGTTCGCGTCGCGTTGAGCCGACGCGGCGATCCGCGGGATCGTCAACTCAGCCCACTCGTCAACGGTGGCCTTGATCAGCTCGGTCTTATTGGGAAAGTAGTGATAGAGGCTTCCGCTGGTCATATCGGCCTTGCGGGCGATCTCACGGATGGTTGCCCGCTCATAGCCCACCTCGGCGACACAACGCATAGTGGCATCGATGATGCGTCGTCGGGTCTCCTCACCGTTGGCGCCGACGGGCCGGCCAAGCAGCGATGGGCTGGTGGGCACGTGTTCCCCCTCGGTCGGTGACGTCTACCCCGAGTTTCTCACGCTCTCGTCGCCCTCTGGTTCCTTGGTGGCCGTTACCGAGGCCGCGTGTTCGCCCGCGCGCCGCCCGGAAAACACACAATCGGCCAGTGCCAGGCCACTGACGTAGCTGTTCGAGCAGATCCCCACCGCGGTGCGTCCGGCGGCGTAAAGACCTGCGATGGACCGCCCCTGACTGTCGAGCACGCGGCCGGTCTCACCGTCGACCTTCAGTCCGCCGAGCGTGAACCCCGGCACCGGATACGTCAGCGAAGGACGCATCGAGATGTCGATGCCATAGAACGGTGCACGGAGGATGGGCGCGCACAGTTCAGCGGCTTTGCCGGCCGAATCTTGGTTACCCGCAGCGATTGATGCATTGTAGGCATCGACCGTCGCGGTCAACCCGGAGGCGGACACACCGAGCTTGCGGGCAAGCGCCGGCAATGTCGACGCCCTACGGTGCCCGAAGGTGAAGATCGAGCCGATCTGCAATCGCAAGATCGACTCGGCCTGCTCCCTGCCCTGGCCGCGGGCACGGCTCCAGATGTCGGCGTCGGCTATCAGATAACCCTTGCCGCTGAACTCGTTGACCATGGCGTGGCAGTGAGTGGCACCGTAGAGATCCTCGGCCGCGATCCGCTCTCCACTCACGCCCACCGCGATTCCTTCCACCAGCGCAGACGGCGGGGTGAGCAGGCGCCACGCGGTGACCCGCTCCAGGTGGTCGGTGACGCCGCCCGCGGACTGGCCGAGCCGGATTCCGGCACCGTCATCGGCGGTGGTCCCGAGCGGCCGCATCTCTTGATAGGCGGGCGCGAATCGCCGCAGCATGTCGTGATTGAACGCGAATCCACCCGCGGCGAGCACGACATTTCCCGCGAGGAAGGTGCGAGGTTTTGCGTGCCTTCGCCAGATACGGTCGGCAAGACCGACGATCGGCCTACCGGCAGGCGGCATCCAGTTCATCATCTTGGCTCCGAAGGCAGACGTGCCACGGTGCAACGTCTGCGCCACGCCGGCTCCGGAATACCAGCTGCGACATCGGATTCCTTGAACCCGGCCATCGACGATGACGAGTTCATCGACCGTGGTGCGCGGCAGGAACGTGACACCGAGCCGCAGTGCCGAGTCACGTAGTCGGCGCCACAGATCACGTCCGGATTTGGTCCCGGTGGCAATCTGGCGGTGCCCGCGCGGAGCCGGCGCCGCATGCAGGCGGTAGGGATATGCCTTTTCGTTGCCCGAGAAGTACAGGTAGTGCTTGGTCGGATAGGACGTCTTGTACGGGCACAGAGACGCTTCGAACTCCGCCCCGTGCTCCTCCAGCCATGCCAACTGACCGACGCTCTCGTCGCAGAACCGACGCAGGGTCGCGTCGTCGACGACGCCCTGCACTTCCTGCTTCAGATAGTCGAACATGTTGTCCGGGTCGTCGTCGTAGCCGACTGCCCGCTGATAGGGGGTACCTCCGCCGGCGTACACCACGCCGCCGGACAAGGCTGATGCTCCCCCACCCAGCGCGCGGTCGACCACCAGCACGCGCGCGCCACGTTCGGCGGCGGCGATCGCGGCGCACGCGCCCGCCGCACCGAAGCCGACCACGATAACGTCGAAATCATGCTCTGTCATTGGATTTTCCGGCCCTCTCGTCGCTCGTCCTCGGTTGCCTCTTCACGCCGGGCTTTCGCACTGTGACGTCACCGGTGGCACTGACCTGACATGCCAATCGCACGCGTCTCGGGTTGGTCCGCCGGACCCTGCGGTCGAGGTCGCCGAGCAGTACGAGCTCTGCCTGCGTGCGCTCCGACAGCGTGTGCAAACCTTCGATCACCTCACACCGGCACGCGGTGCAACGGCCCATCGCATAACAGAGGGTGGGCCACTCATAGCCCTCTCGCCAGGCCGCCTGTATCAAGGTCTCGCCCGGGCGTACCGTGATCTCGATTCCGGCGGGTTCGACCCGCATGGTCACACCACGCCCCCCGGACGAGTCAGTAGGTGGCAATGTAGCGGTCGATCTCGTTGTGCAGTGAGAAGATCATCGGCTCGTACTTCGGCGACAACGTGGAGTGGGTGATCGCTCCCGAGCGATAACCCGCCTGCTGCCGGTAGATGTTGCCCATGTCCTGCTGCAGGACGAACGGCCAGTCGTGCGGTTCCAACGGCCCTTCTCGGCGCGGCGCGGCATTGTCCATGTCGCAGCGCCGCGGGATCTGCATGGCGAGCGCCTCGAAGATCGCCGAGTCGGGATCGTGTCCGTTCGGACGGAATCGGTAGAACAGCAGGTTGCCGGTCAGTCCGAGGAACACGAAGTTCGGGAACACGAAACCGTAGGTCGACGCGTTGGGATCCAGTGGCGGCAACGGGATGTCGGCCTCTTCGGCATATCTGTAAAGCTCTTCGAAGAACTTCAGCAGCACCTGATCGTCGGGCAGATCACGGATCCGGTCGGCGATGTACTCGTCGCGGGCCGTCGCGAACCCGTCGGTGCCTTCGAACAGCACCTGGTTCTGGTCGATGAAGAAGCGCCCCGGCTCCATGCCGGCCACCAAGGTCGGTGGCAACGTGTAATTCTCGGGATGCTCCGGGTCGAACGGGGTGGCGGTGTCCACGTGGCCCATGCCGTGATGGAAGTACGGGACGCCGTCGGCGTTGTAGTCGTCGTCGGTGGCACCCATCGCAAGCTCGGGGTGGGCCTGCATGACGTGGTAGGCCTCCAGAAACGCCTCGGTGGCCACCTTCCAGTTGCCGGGCACCACCGAGTACTTCCACCAGCGCACCCGCATCCGGTCCATCGCCATCGGCGCCAGATGCTGGTCGTAATCGCCGAAGAACTCCTCCAGACTGGGTGCGTCGTCGTCGAAGTTGATCCACACGAAGCCGTACTTGACGGCAGAGCGAATCTCCCCCAACTTCGTGGTGTCGGGGTCGATGGAGCCCGCGACAAAGCCCTGCCTGCAGTAGATGTAGGACTGGCTGCCGTCGGTGTTGAACCGCCAGCCATGGAATGGACAGACGATCTGATTTCCGCCGAAGGTGCCGGCGTCGTCCGGTTCGACGAGCTGAGTGGCGCGGTGCGGACACACATTGTTGAGCACCTTGATACTGCGGTCCGGCTGGCGCACGATGACCACGGTCTTGTCGACGATGGAGTACTCGATGAAATCGCCCGGGTCGGGGATGTCCTCTTCGCGGCAGGCCCACTGCCAGGTGTGCAACCACATTTTCTCGTACTCGAGGTCCGCGAAGTCCCGGTCGTAGTAACGCTGCACCGGTAGATGTACGCCGTCGGCGACCCGGTACGGCACCTGACTGGTATCGACGGTGTGCCGGGGCTGATACGGCTCGGCCCGCTCGGCCGGCGCTTGGACTTCTTCGGGAGTGAGCTGGGCTGTCATGGTGGGCCTTTCGGGATGTCAGTCGATCGTGGCGATAATGGTGCCGACGGGATAGTCGACGTCGACTTCGCCGATGATGGTGATCACGCCGGCGGCAGGACTTTCGACCTCGGTTTCGGTCTTGTCGGTGGCCAGGGTGTAGATGGCCTGGCCGGTTTCCACGGAATCACCATCTCCGCATTGCCATTCGGTGATCTGAGCCTGCTCGACGGCGACGCCGAGCTTGGGGATGCGAACTTCATGTGCCATCGTCGGGAATCCTCTGCTCTCAGCCCAGCAGCTCGCGTACGGCGTGCTCGATGCGATTGCCTGGCAAGAAGTTCTGTTCAAGTGACGAGGCGTAGGGCACCGGCGTGTTCGCTCCGCCGACCCGGCCCACCGGCGCGGCGAGCTCGTGGAACAGCTCACTGTGGATCTGCGCGCTCAATTCGGCACCGAACCCTCCACGGGTGACCGCCTCGTGCACCACCACCGCACGGTGGGTTTTGGACACCGAGGAGAAGATGGTGTCGGTGTCCAGTGGCTGCAGGGAACGCAGATCGACGACCTCGATGGAATAGCCCTCGGCTGAGAGCTTTTCGGCAACAGCCACACAGTCCAGTACCTGACGCCCGTAGGTGATCAGCGTGAGATCGGTACCTTCGCGCGCGATGCGCGCCTCGCCCAGCGGCACCCGGTAGTCGCCTTCGGGTACCTCGTCTCGCACCGCGAAGTACAGACTGCTCATCTCCACGATGACCACGGGATCGTCGTCGAAGATCGCCGACAGCAGTAGGCCCTTGGCGTCGGCCGCGGTCGACGGCACCGCCACCTTCAACCCGGGAGTATGGATCAGCGTGGCCTCCAGCATCTCCGAATGCTGGGCGCCGAAGCCGGCTCCGGCACCGGTGGTGGTGCGGACGGTCAGCGGGATCGGAGTGGCTCCGCCGGACATGTAACGCAACTTCGCGGCATGGTTGAACAACTGGTCGGCGGCGACCGAGATGAAGTTCATCAGCATGATCTCGGCTACCGGGCGCATACCGGCCATGGCCGCGCCGATTGCCGCGCCCATGATGGCCTGCTCGCTGATCGGGGTGCACCGCACCCGTTCGGAGCCGTACTTGGTCTCCAGGCCCTTGTGGACACCGAAGCCGCCCCCCTTGGGGTCTTGGATGTCCTCGCCGAGTTGGAAGACCTCCGGGTCCAGGCCCAGGGCGACATCGAGCGCGTCCCGGATGGCGTCGGTCATCATCAGCGTGCGGGACGCGGTTGCGGTGCTCATCGAGCGATCTCCTCGGCGTAGACGTCGGTGTTCAGTTCGGACGGGTCCGGTAACGGTTGGTCGAACGCCCACTCCGCGGCATCGTCCACCTCCGCTTGCGCGGCTCGATCGATGTCATCCAGTTCGGTTCCCGAGACGCCGAATTCGTCCACGAGACGCTGCCGGAAGAGCGGAATCGGGTCGGCGGCATTGGCCGCGGCGAGCTCCTCGGCCGGGATGTACTCGCTCTGGTCGCCGAAGTAGTGCCCACAGAATCGGTAGGTGACGGCCTCCAGCAGGGTGGGCCCGTCCCCGCTGCGGGCGCGATCGATCGCAACGCCGGCCACCTCGTACAGTTCGACGGGGTCGTTGCCGTTCGCCGTGATGCCGTTCATCGAGTACGCCACGGCGCGGTCGGCAATATTGGCCACCGTCGTCCCGCCGCCGAGCGGGGTGTACTCGGCCCACTTGTTGTTCTGGCAGACGAAGATCACCGGCAGGTTCCACAGGGATGCGAGGTTCAGCGCTTCGTGGAACGCGCCGATATTGCTGGCCCCATCACCGAAGTTCACGACGGCAACCTGATCGGTGCCACGCAGCTTCGCGGCCAGGGCTAGCCCGTTGGCGATCGGCAGCCCCGAGCCCACCACCCCGGTGGTGACCATCAGACCGTGTTTCGGTGACGTGACGTGCATCGGGCCGCCTTTGCCGCGGCAGGTGCCTGCTGCGCGACCGAGGTATTCCGCCCACAGGTCGCGCAACGGAACGCCTTTGGCGATCTGATCGTGCAACCCGCGGTAGGTGGTGACCACGTAGTCTGTGGGCCGCAGATGCGCGGCCACCGATGCCGCCGCGAACTCCTGCCCCCGCGGCGAGTAGTACATTCCGGCGAACTTGCCGCTCATCATCTGCGCTCGGTATGTCGTGTCGAACGCCATGATGCGTGCGGCGGTGCGGTACAAGCCCACCAATGTCGCCTGGTCCAGTTGTGATTCGATCGTCGTCATCGGGTCGGTTCACTCCCCTCGGAGCCGGTTGGATCATGAATTGATCACTTGATTGATTATCTAGAACGTATGGGCTGCGCGATGCCCCGTCAAGCATCTGTCGAAGTCAGTTCATGGCGCGAACCGGTTCACTGCCGTCCCAGTCCTGCGCCGCCCCACGGACGAAAGTGGCCAATCCTTCGGTGACCTCGTTGAACTCCATCAACTCGATGATGGTGGCTACTGGTGCGGGCGGTTCGACGTAGGCGTATCGAACACCGCCCTCATCCGCGCTGGACCACACCACCGGCCACCCCGCAGCCTCGACCCTTGCCAGGGTCGCGTCGAAATCCACTGGCCAGTAAGCCAACTGGTGAAATCCTTCGCCGCGGTTCCGCAGGAACTCGGTGTAGATACTGGGTTGGTCACCGTGTTGTTGGATCACCTCGATTTGAAGCTCGCCGCTGTTGGCCAGCGCGATGGAGATCTCCACTTCGCACGGTTCGCCACGGTAGAGGGCCCGTTGCCGAATGCGACGCAGGACGAGCCACGGCCCGACTCCCATTTGCACCCAACCGGCAACTGCCGCATCGAGGTCGCCGGCCACATAACCGATCTGACGTATCGCACCCGTCAGCAGTGATTCTGACATCTGGACTCCAATCGCGACTGCGGCATATCAGGCAATCTGGGTACCGCCATCCACCGAGAGCACCTGGCCGGTAACGAATGCGGCCGCTTCTGAGGCCAGGTAGACCACCGCCGCGCCGATCTCGGCCGGAAAGGCGAACTGACGCTCCAGCACGGTACGCCGCCCGATCGAGGTGAGCTCGTCCGCGCGGGCGCTCATCAACCGCATGAAAATTCCGTCGGGATGCCATCGACTTCCCGAGGAGATGGCATCGTCCCCGTCGGGGAACGTCGAGTACGGCGCAACGGCATTGACGGTGATGCCGTGCACGCCAACTTCCTTCGCGAGCACGCGGGTAAAGGCATGGACGGCGCCCTTCATCGCGGAGTACACCGCCAGTAGCGGGTCACCGACGATCCCCGACGTCGAGCCGATATTGATGATCCGTCCTCGGCGCTGTTCGATCATCGACGGCAGGAAGGCGTGGGTGCAGTTGAGGGTGCTGACCACGGTGAGGTCGATATCGTCCCGCCATCCGGCCGGGTCGGTAGCGGCGAAAGCATCCATTCCGGTATTGCCACCAACTCCGTTGACCAGCACGTCAGCCGCGCCGAACTTGTCGCGCACCGTCGCGGACATCGCAGCGACCGCTCCGTGGTCGGTCACATCGCACGCCTGCCACAGGGCATCACGCGCACCACGTTCCAGGAGGTGTTTGCATACTTTTGCGCCCTGTTCGCGGTCGCGACCGACCACGACGACATTGGTGTCCTCGGCGGCGAACGCCAGGGCAATGCCGCGACCGATATTGGCGTTGGCGCCGGTGACCACAACGGTGCGGCCGGCAAGTCCCGTTTCCAAATTCGTCTGCACCTTCGGTTGGACGTTGGCTTTCGAAGCAGCTCAACACGCCTGACCACGAATCGATCAAGCGATTGATTACACGACAGTATGATGCGGGTCATAGTTCGTCAACCATGTGAGGCAGATCTCCAGAACCCCTTGACCCGGCGCATCGGAGAACTTAGATTCGCTCTAATCAATCATTTGATTAGTTCTGAACATCCCTGCGCCCCAAGACGAGAGAGACGCGATGCCAGAAATCATCACCGTCGATGACCTGCGCGACCCACAACTGACGGATCTGCAGCGCCAGGTGCTGGAGGCGACTCGGCACCAGGAGGTCGACCTCGACATCGACAAGGTATTGGACGAGGCCGTGCAGACCTCCGGCATCACCGATTTCGACGGCGAGGGTCTCGACGGTGACTTCCGTAAGCGGTTGGCGGTGCACTTCGCCGCGATCGATGCCGACGACCTCAACCCGCTGTCGCGGATGACGCTGCGAGAGAGGTCGGTTCGGCTTGTCCGCAACCGAGTGTTGTTCACCGACTTGATGCGCCGTTACCCCGAGATCGATGATATCGAGATCGAGAAGCCGTTCATCGTGATCGGCATGCCGCGCTCGGGCACCACGCATTTCGTGAATCTGATCGCAGCCGACAAGCGGCGCAGGGCACTTCCCTACTGGGAAAGCCGTGAACCGTTTCCGATCCGCGGGGAGGCTGCCGGCCCGAACGGGATCGATCCGCGTTATCAGCGCACTGCCGACGAGTACGGCTTCGTCAAGGAGTTCATGCCCTTCGCGCTGGCCGTTCACGACAGATACCCCGAAGCGATCGAAGAGGAGATCGAGCTCGACCTCGACTTCTCCAATTACATCGTCGAGTGGTATGCCCAGGTGCCGCAGTGGCGGGACTATTACCTCGGACTGGACCAGGTCCAGCATTACGGCTACCTGAAGAACGTGCTGAAGGCTTTGACTTTCCTACGCGGCCCGCGAACCTGGGTGCTCAAGGCACCCCAGCATTGCGAACAGATCCCGGCGTTGCGGAGGTGTTCCCCGATGCCACGTTCGCCTTCACCCACCGAGACCCGGTTGCCGTGATCCAGTCGACCGTGACCCTGATGGCCTATGGCGACCGCATCCGCAGGGAGAAGGTCGATACCGACTGGGTCGCCGATTACTGGGTGGATCGGGTCGAGCGACTTCTCGGCGCCTGTGTTCGAGACCGGGATCTGGTACCCGCCGAACGCAGTATCGACATCTCCTTCCACCACCTCAACGGCAACGAGATCCCGTTCATCGAACAGCTGTACCAGCGGGGCGGGGTGGAGTTGACGCAAGAGGCCAGGGCGTCGTTCGACGGGTACCTGTCCGGCAATCCGCGAGGCAAGCACGGTCGTATCGCCTACGACCTGGAACGTCACTTCGACCGGAGCCCCGAGGAGATCCGCAGCAGGTTCGGCTTCTACTTCGACAAGTTCGACGTGCGCCCCGAGTCTTCGGGCAAGGACCTGCGATGAGCGCAGCCTCCGATGATCGCGGCGTCGATCACGAACCGATCTTCCGCAGCAGGCCGGGAGCCGAAGATCTCGCGGGTGCGGCGGCAACCGAGGCCCTGCAGGTCACACCCGGAATCTGGATGTCACCGGGACTGACCAACTCCTACCTGTTGACCACGAACGACGGCCGGATCGTGGTCAACACGGGCATGGGCTTCGAATCCCCGGTTCACAAGGCCAACTTCGATGCCGTCGATGACGGTCCGATCCGTTACATCATCTACACGCAGGGCCATGCCGACCACGTCGGCGGAACCGACGTGTTTCGTGAGCCCGGCACCCATATCGTTGCGCAGGCCGACTGGGAGATGTGGCGGGATGACACCGACCGATTGCTGGCGCACCGAGCTCGCAACACGATGTTCGCGTTCGTCGACAAGATCAGCGCGACCGTCGCAGGCATTCAGGAGCGGTTCGGTACGGTGCTGCCCGCGCAGGCCGTACCCGACCCGGACACCATCGTCGAGGACACGCTGGCCCTCGAGGTCGGCGGTCGCCGCGTCGAGCTGATCGCCACTCCCGGCGGAGAGACAACCGACTCCCTGGTGGTGTGGCTGCCCGATGAGCGGATCTGTCTGTGCGGCAACCTGTTCGGACCGTTGTTCGGGCACATACCCAACCTGGTCACCATGCGTGGCGATCGCTATCGGGACGCGCTGACCGCCGTCGCATCCTATGAGCGGGTCCGGCAGCTGCAACCAGAGGTGCTCATCACCGGTCACTTCGATCCCATTCACGGGGCCGACAGAATCAATGCCGAGCTGATCCGACTGCGCGACGCGGTCCAGTACATCCACGACGAGACCGTCACCGCCATGAACGCCGGTGATGACGTCCGAGATGCCATGGCCCGGATCACGCTGCCGCCGGAGCTGACAGTAGGACAGGGTTACGGAAAGGTCAGCTGGAACGTCCGGGCCATCTGGGAGACCTACAACGGCTGGTTCCACCGCCGGTCCAGCACTGAGCTGTATCCAGTCGGAGCCGAAGCAGTGAGTGCCGACCTGGTCGATCTGGCCGGCGCCGATGCGATCTGCGATCGCGCGGACCGGTACCTCGCCGATGGCGGACCACTGCACGCCATCCATTTGGGCGAGATCGTCCTCAACACCGACTCAGCCCATCCACGCGCCCGCTCTGTGGTGAAGGCCGCCCACGAGGCGCTGTTGGCGGAGAGCACCAACTTCTGGGAATCAGCCTGGCTTCGCAAACAGATTGGAGATCTTTCGTGACCTCACGCCTAACCTTCGACTTCGGCGGGTCCACCGCGCTGGTCACCGGTGGCACCAGCGGTATCGGACATGCCATCGCCACCAAGCTGCGCGATGCCGGTGCGGTGGTAACCACCACCGGACGTAAACCCCAGGCCGCCGACTACGGGGTGGACCTGGAGGGCATCACCTACCACCAGCTTGAGCTCGCCGACCGCAACGGGATCCAAGAGCTGGCAGCGGAATTCAGCACGCTGGACATCCTGGTCAACAATGCCGGTGCGATCTTCGCCGGTGGAATGGACGAATCGACCCCCGACGGCTTTCGGGCCACCGTGGACCTCAACCTGTTCGGGCCGTTCGAACTGACCACGGCCCTGCACGATGCGCTGACCAAGTCGACTGCCCCCGGCGGAGCCAGCGTCGTCGGATTGTCCTCACTGTCCACCGTGCGAGCCGTACCCATGGTGCCGGCCTATGGCGCCGCCAAATCCGGCGTTCTGGCGATGACACGAAACTTCGCGATGAAATGGGGTCCGGACCGGATCCGGGTCAATGCCGTGACGGCGGGATTCATCGACACCCCGATGACCTGTCCCGAACTGGTTCCGGACTATATCGCCGAGCAGTTGTCGCGCACCCCGCTCGGCCGGCTCGGCACCCCGGAGGACGTCGCCGACGCAGTGGTCTTCCTGTGCACCGAGAACAGTTCGTTCATCACCGGATCCGTCGTCACCGTCGACGGCGGCTACTGCGTCAGCTGACCTGGACACGAGACAAGGAAACGCCATGACAGCGGAATCCGTAATGCCCCTTCCAGATACCCACGGCCTGGGCACCGACCCGATACCGACCGGTCCCTATTACCGGCCGGAGTACTTCGAATTCGAACGCGAGGCGATCTTCAAACGGACGTGGCTGCAGATCGGACACGTCTGCGAACTCCCCGAGCCCAACAGCTACATCGTCCGAGATGTGGAGGTGGCCGACACCACGGTGCTGATCACCCGTGGCAAGGACGGTGAGATCCGCGCGTTCCACAATGTGTGTACACACCGCGCCACTCAACTGGTGTTCGATCGTGGCGGTCAGCGCTCGTCGTTCAGCTGCCAGTATCACGGATGGAACTTCACCCCGGACGGACGGCTGCGTTCCGCGCCGGACTTCGGGAACTTCTACGTCGACAAATCCCAGTGCGGGCTGCCCAAGATCGCCCTGGATGTGTGCGCCGGGTTGATCTTCATCAACCTGGATCCGGAGCCGAGGCAGAGCCTGCGCGAGTTCCTCGGACCGATGACTGCCAAGCTGGAATTGCTACCGGTTGCCCAGGCAACCACGTTCACCGAGTACGTCTACGAGATCGACGCGAACTGGAAGCTGACCTTCGACAACTTCCAGGAGAACTACCACCTTCGGTTCATCCATCCCCGCAGCGGCGGCAATGGACCGACTGGACCGGACAACCCATTCGGGTACCCCACCGACATCGGGTTCACCGGGCCGCATCGATATCAGACCGTGTGGACGAACCCGGAGTTCTCTCCTACTGAGGTGCAAGGGATTGCGCTGATGAAGCAACTGGAGGCCGCGATGGCCAGGCAACTGGAGTTCAACATGGACTACCTGGTGCTGTTTCCGAACTTCTTCATCTTCGGGATGGCCATCCAGCACTTCTCCCATGTGGTGTACCCGATCTCGGCTACCAAGTCACGCGGCGTGGTGCGGCTGTATTGGGTCGGCGACGACAACAACGCCAGTGAGCGCTTCGCCCGCGAATATGCCGCGTGCACGACGCTGGACATTCATTCCGAGGATCGTGCGGTCATCGAGGCCGGCCAGCGCGGCATCAGCAGCGGTGCATTGAGCCACATCCACTTCCAGGCCCAGGAGGTCCTGTTGCGTCACCTCTACCACGAGGTGGACGCGGCGGTGTCTGCCTACCAGGCAGAGCAGGTGACCCGATGACGACGGAACTGTTACCACCAGGATTCGAGACCCTGGAACCATTCGTCGATCAGTGGACGAGCGAGACGGCCAACGACCGACTCAAGCAGCGGTTGCGCAGTTCCGAGGCAGGCCGGGTCGCGTTCTTCGATGCAGCCAAGGACCGCCTCCAGGACGGCCTGACATACCTCGACAAGAAGCCGTTTGCCGAATATGACGACAACGAGAATCGGCTCATGCAGCTGCTCCTCAGCTTCGCGCACATCGCGCTGGCGGTCGAGGTTCAAGGTGACGACGAGCCGAAACACGCTGTGGGAGCGCGGTACATGACGATCACCCAGGCGCCGTCCGAAGCAGACTGATCCGCGGGCCTTCGACGCTACGCGGGGACCAGGGCTCGCGCCGCCGCCACACAGGGGCGCAGCCGATCACGTGGTCCGATGCCGGCCTCCGCGAGCGCTCTCATCGGGACTTCCAGTCCGATGGGAATGTCGCCGGGTAACGCCTCGACGATCTCGGCGAGGTGCAGGGTCCCCATGCCGGGAATCATGCGCTCAAAGGTGGCGGCGACGATGTAGTCGGCCAGGTTGTCGATGACCGGACTGTCGCTCAGTTGCGCGTAGCCGATCACGTCCGCGTCGAGTGCCCGAACCTGTGCGGCGCCGGCACCGGAGCGAGCGAGATGCATGGTGTCGATCAGCAACTGGAAGTCGGGCCGCCCCACATGCCGCACCGCGGCGACAGCGGTGTCGAGATCACCCACCACCGACCCCGGCATCATCTCCAGGGTTGTGCTCATCCCGCGCTCGGCGGCCAGTTCGGTGAGAGTGGCGAACTGGTCGAAAGTGCGGTGACAGTCCGGGTCTAGACCGAGGGTGTTTATCCGGGGTGCGCCGAGTTCCTGCATCATGTCCAGGTCGGCTGCGAACGCGGTGCAATCGGTGCCCGGGACGATGAGAAAGCCCTCGCCCAGCGAGATCGTGACGGCGCAGTCGTCCATCGCCGACCGCATGTCGCGTCTCAGGCCGGCGTCGTCACGCAACGAGAACGGCGGATAGCCCAGCGACTCCAGGGGCATGGCCGTCAGTCCGGTCGAGAGGTACGAAACGCCGAGTTCGGCAACGAGGTGCACGAATTCAACTGGCGGCAGGCCGAAGACGCTCAGATACTCGATGGCAAGCCGGTCAGTGTTCACAATCCCGCCTTCAGTGCTGCACCGGCGTCGACGAACAGCTGCTGGCCGGTGACGTAGCGGGATTCGTCAGAGGCCAGATATACGACCGCATGCGAGATGTCTGCCGGATCGACATAGGGAACCGGAATAGCGTGCATGAAAGTGAATCCGACCTCTGCGTCGGTCCGTGTCGGGTTCGGCAGATCGGGACGGAAAGTCCGGTAAATGGCTTCGATGTGCAGCATGTCGGTGTCAACGTTGGTGGGGTGCACCGCGTTTACCCGGATCCGCTGTTCGGCCAGGACCAGGGCCAGCGACTTCGTGTAGTCGCAGAGCATGCTCTTCGCCAGGCCGTATCCGGCTGCCCCGGGGCCCTGCAGTCCCAGTCCGTCGCTCCTGTTCACCTGGGATGCCAGCGCGGCGATCGACCCGATGGCGACCACGGATGACCCCGGTTTCAGGTGTGGCAGACCAGCAGTGATGGTGTTGACCACGCCGATGAAGTCCACATCGAACGCATCGACGAAGCCCTGTACGGGAACACCGGGACCGAAGGCGGAGATCCCGGCGTTGGCCACAATCACGTCGAGGCCGCCCAGTTTCGCGACGGCATCGTCCAGCCCGTCGGTGAGCTGACGGCGATCCCGGACATCGGCCTTGACCGTGACAATGCGGCGTCCAGCTTCTTCGACCAGGCGCCGAGTTTCGTCCAGGTCCGCCTCGGTGGCCAAGGGATTGGGTGTTGTGGCGATATCGCTGCAGATGTCGAGCGCGATGATGTCGGCGCCCTCGGCGGCCATGTGTACCGCGTGACTGCGGCCCTGTCCGCGGGCCGCGCCTGTGATCACCGTGACTTTGTTCTTGAGTCGAGCCATATCGAATCACCTTCACCGATCGGAACGTTCGTTGCTATACAAGTGTATAGTCCGTCGCTTCGGCGGGTGCCGATTCGGGCAATCCGCCGAAGCCGGCGCCCTCCGTGCTATACATCTGTACAACACATTTGTTTGTGATGCCCGACAACGAGAGGACGAACATTGAGCAACTCCGACGAAATCTATGAACTCCGCACCCGCGTGCAGTACCTCGAGGACCGGACCGCCATCCTCGACTGCGTCATGAATCAGTCCCGCGGCCATGACCGTCACGACGCGGAACTGATGGGCAGCGTGTATTTCGAGGACGGCATCGACGAGCACGGCCCGACCGTCAAAACCGGTCCGGAATACGGCGAATGGGCCAATGCGGCCCACACCGCAGTGTTCGAGGATCACCTGCACAACGTCACCACCCACACCTGCGAGATCGACGGCGACATGGCGCATGCCGAGAGCTACGTCATCGGCGCCATGCGCGCCAAGGGTGGAAAAATCGTGTCACTGATGGGCGGCCGGTACATCGACCGGCTGGAACGCCGCGACGGGGTCTGGAAGATCGCGCTGCGGCGGTGCACCATCGAATGGATGATGAACGGCGATTCCTCGCTGCTGAATTCCGGGGCGGTCGCCGGGTTCATCAAGGGCACCTGGGACAAGACCGACGCGTCCTACCATCGGCCTCTGTCCATGGACGGCGCACCGGTCAATCGCTGGTAAGCCAGTCTCGCGATGAAACTCAACGGACGAGTTGCCCTGGTGACGGGCGGAGCGTCGGGCATCGGCCGTGCTTCGGCAGTCAAACTGGCCGCCGAAGGAATGCGGGTCTGCGTGGTCGACATCGACGGCGGGGCGGCCGAAGCGGCCGCCCGGTCGTTCGGCGGTCTGGGGTTTGCCTGTGACGTGTCCGACCCTGGCGAGGTCGAGGCGGCCTTCTCTCGCTGCGTCTCCGAGCTTGGTGGCGTCGACCTGGCATTCCTCAACGCAGGCATCACCATTCACTGGTCCGGTGACATCGGGTCCCTGGACCTGGGCCAGTACCGCAGGTCGGTCGGCGTGAACCTGGACGGGGTGGTCTACGGCGCCGTCGCCGCCGTCAAGACCATGCGATCCTGCGGGAGCGCACCGAAACGGGCCATTCTGGCGACGGCCTCGCTGGCGGGGCTGGTGCCCTGGCACCCCGACCCGATCTACAGCCTCGGCAAGCACGGCGTGGTCGGGTTCATGCGGTCCATCGCGCCCAACCTGGCACCCGAGCGCATCGCGGTGCACACCGTCTGCCCCGGGATCACCGAAACCGCCGTGCTCGGCGATCGACGCAAGCTGGTCGAGCGGGTCGGGGTACCGGTGATGGAACCGGACGCGATCGCCGACGCAGTGCTCACTGCGGCAACCGCACCTCTCGACGCCACCGGATCAGTTTGGGTGGCACAGCATGGAAAACCTGCATGGCCAATGACTTTCACCGAAGTCAGCGGGCCCGACCTTCGACTGAACGTTCCCGTCGCACCGAGGACCAAGATTTGAGCAGCTACGACTACATCGTCGCCGGCGCCGGTTCGGCCGGCTGCGTACTCGCCAACCGACTGTCCGCCGACCCGGCGATCTCGGTATTGCTGATCGAGGCGGGCGGCGGCGATCGCAGCCCGATGTTCAGCATCCCGAAGGGCGCGGGATTGGTGTTCGAGAACGAGAAGTACACCTGGCAATACCAGACCGTCCCGTTCGGGCCGAGTTCGCATGTCGAGACCTGGATGCGCGGCAAGTTGCTGGGTGGCTCGAGCTCGGTCAACGGAATGGTCTACAACCGCGGCAACCGCGCCGACTACGACGAGCTGGAACGGCTGGGCAATCCCGGCTGGGGCTGGGCCGAGATCCTGCCGATCTTCACATCGTTCGAGGACAACCAGTTCGGAGCGTCACCGATCCGCGGAGCGGGTGGGCCGCTGCACATCTCGGTTCCGCGTGACCCCGATCCGCTGTGCCGGGAGATGCTGGCCGCCGGCGTCAAAGCCGGCCTGACCGAGGTTCAGGACATCAACGAATCCGATGAAGAGCGGATCGGCTACACCAGCTCGACCATCAAGAACGGCCGCCGGGTCAGCGCCTCGCGGGCGTTTCTCAAGCCGGCGCTGGGGCGGAAGAATCTCACCGTCCTGACCAATACCTCGGTCGAGAAGATCCTGTTCGATACCAACCGGGCGGTCGGAGTGCTGGCCCGAAACCAGCGCGGTCGCACCGAAATTCGGGCCGACCGCGAGGTGATCATCTCCATGGGCAGCCTCAACAGCCCGAAATTGCTGCAGCTGTCCGGGATCGGCCCCAAGGATGTGCTGGATTCCGCGGGTGTCAAGGTCTATCTGGATCGTGACAGGGTGGGTCGCGGGCTTCGTGAACATCGTTGTGCCGCCATGCGGTTTCGGCTCAACGCCGACCTCGGCTACAACCGGCAACTGTCGAGCAACCTGGCCCAGGCAAAAACCGGGGCACGGTACCTGGCCACCCGTAAGGGCCCGCTGGCCGCCCCGGCCTTCGACATCGTCGCCTTCGTCAAATCCCATCCCGGCGCCGAGCGGGTCGACGCCCAGCTGATGCTCGGGCCGTGGACCATCCCGGCCTACAACACCGGGGAGCCCGTCAAGATCGAGCGGGCCGCTGGCGCGTCCTGTCTGGGCATGGCCCTGCGCCCGACCGCGCAAGGGAGTTGCGAAATCACCGGATCGGATCCGAGCGCGCCACTGCTCATCGATCCCAATTACCTGGGCACCGACGAAGATCGGCAGACCACCGCCAATCTGCTGCGCAAGATGCGGGAGATCTTCGGCCAGGAGCCCATCGTCGACCGGATCAGCGCCGAGACCTACCCGGGCCCGACAGCAACCAGCGACGAGGAACTCGTGGACGCCGCGCTCGAGGGTGGGTTCAGCGGGTATCACGCCGTGGGCACCTGCGCAATGGGACCCGACGAGGACACCGTGGTGGACAGCCGCCTGCGGGTTCGCGGCGTGGACGGGCTCCGCGTGGTCGACTGTTCGGTGATGCCGACCATGGTGGCAGGCAACCTCAACGGGCCGATCATGGCGATGGCCTGGCGGGCCGCCGACTTCATCCTCGAAGATCGGTAGGTCACATGATGGCGAAACCGGCGTCGACGGGTAGTGCCACGCCGGTAATGTAGCGGGCCTTCTCCCCGGCCAGGAAGACGACCGCATTCGTGACGTCCAGCGGTTCGACGAAGGGCACCGGCAGCAGATTGCCCGACATTGCCGAGCTGTCGGGGCTGGCCTCGAATACCGCGGCCATGTGCTCGTTGAAGATCATCGGAGTGGCCACCCCGGTCGGGTGCACCGAGTTCACCCGGATGTTTTGCTGCGCATAGGCATAGGCCGCCGAGCGCATCAGCCCCACCACGCCGTGTTTGGACGCCGCGTAGGCGAAGGTGGCCGCGCTGCCGTCACCGCCGCGGCCGACCAGGCCCTGCATCGACGAGATCAGGATCATCGAGCCACCGGTGCCACGGCGGATCATCGATGGCGCGGTGGCCGCGATGGTGTTCCATACCCCGCGCAGATTGGTGTCGACGATGTCGGAGTACACCTGCTCGTCCATGGGCTCCCCCAGCCCGATCCCGACCACACCGGCGTTGGCCACCACGACGTCGACGTCGCCGAAAGCGGCGATCCCGGCGTTGATCGCGGCACGCAGGTCGGCCAGGTTGCGCACGTCGGCGACCGCGGTTTCGATCCGGCCGCCCGCATCACGCACCAGGCGGGCGGTTTCGTCGAGATCTTCCTTGGTGGCCAACGGGTATGGGATGGAGTCGATGTCGGCACATCGATCGATGGCGATGATGTCTGCGCCGGCTTCGGCCAGCGCCACCGCATGGCTGCGGCCCTGGCCGCGCGCCGCACCAGTGATGACGGCGACCTGACGGTCCGGTGATATCACTGAAATGATCCTTTCTCCTCAGCCGACGATGGCCGGCATGGTGTCCCAGCCACGCACAGTGGAGGTTCGTGATCGGCGTGCGCCTGCCATGTCGACATCCCAGGTCGGCCAGCGCTTGAGGACCTCTTCGAGTGCGACGCGCCCTTCCAGCCGGGCCAGTGGCGACCCCACGCAGAAGTGTGGGCCACGGCCAAACGTCAAGTGGCCACCTGGTTTCCGATGAATGTCGAACCGTTCGGGGTCATCGAAGTGGCGCTCGTCGCGGTTCGCCGAGGCCAGCATGAGCAACAGCGCGCCGCCGGCGGGCACCACCTGATCCTGGAAGGTCACATCATCGGTCGCGATGTAGCGGGCCACGTGCGGCCCTGGCGGTTCGTAACGCAGCAGTTCCTCGATCGCGGTGGGGATCAGACTGTGGTCCTCGGCCAATTCTCTGCGCTGATCCGGATGCTCGGCCAAGACCTTGCCCATCCAGCCGAACAACCTGCCGGTGGTCTCCACACCGGCCCCGGCCACCACGGCAAGGAAGACGATCAGCTCCTGTTTGGCCAACTTGCGGGTGGTACCGGTCTCGTCCTCGAACTCGACATTGAGCAGTTCGGTGATCAGATCGTCGGACGGATTCTTCTCGCGCCATTCGACATACTCACCGAACATCTCGCCCGTGAAGTAGCGATCCTTCTTGATCTGCATGGGCTGCCCCGGCTCGTTGCGCAGCACCTGATTGGCGTGTTCGCGCACTGCCGGTTGCTCTGCATCCGGGATACCCGCCAGCATGCCGATCGTGCGCATGGGGAGTTCGGCGCCGAGGTCTTCGACGAAGTCGAAGCGGTCTCCGCCGACGAGCGGATCCAGGCATGCCACACAGAAGGCGCGGATCTTGTCCTCGATGGCGCGCATCTTCTTCGGGGTGAATGCCCGCGACACGATCGCCCGGTGAATGGTGTGCAGCGGCGGATCCTCGTTGATAAAGATTCCGGGGGGCATCACCGGGTCGGTCATGACTACTTCGAGAATGTCGCCCTTGGCAGAGCTCAGCCGTGCGGTGTCCTTCAGTGCCGCATCGACATCGCCATAACGGCTCACACCCCAGAAGTCATGACGCTCGTTGTAATACACCGGGGCCTCGTCGCGCAGCCGGCGGTAGGTCGGATAGGGATCGAGGTCGATGTCCACATCCCACGGGTCGTAATAAAGCTCGTTCACCGTTGCCCTCCTCGAAGTCGGCACGTGCCCATGACTATGCCATACGTTCGTACAGCATCCACCTTCTTGCGCGCATCCGCACCGTCCGCTATACACTAGTATGGCAGATGTCATCGGATGCACAGGAGGACCAATATGGGCCGGGTAGCAGTGGTGACCGGCGGCGGATCGGGCCTGGGTAGGTCGATCGCCGCCCGACTCGGCGCCGACGGCAAACACCTTGCCGTTCTTGATCTCAACGCCGAGGCCGCCGGAAAGGTCGCGGCAGAGATCGAGGCGAACGGGGGTCGTGCGATTGCCGTCGCGGTCGACGTTTCGGACGAGGACGCCGTAGCGCAGGCCTTCGAGTCCGTCCGCGCGGAGCTGGGCCCGGTCGGCATCCTTGTCACCAGCGCAGCCATCTCGGGGTTCTCCCGCCTGGACAAGATCACGCTCGACGAGTGGAATCGCTACCTCGCGGTCAACCTCACCGGGACGTTCCTGACGATCCGTGCCGCACTGACCGATATGGTCGCCGCGCAGTGGGGCCGCATCATCACGATCTCTTCGGCGGCCGGGCAGAAAGGCGCCCAGGGGCAGGCCCACTATTCCGCGACCAAGGGCGGTGTCATCGCCCTGACCAAGACGGTGGCGCTCGATTACGCGTCGAAGGGCATCACCGCCAACACGGTGCCGCCCTTCGCGATCGAAACACCGATGCTGCGTGAACAACAGGCCGCCGGGAAGCTGCCGCCGGACAAGTACCTCAACCAAGCGATTCCCGCCGGAGCGCTGGGCAGCCCCGAGGACGTGGCCGCGGTGTGTTCGTTCCTGGCGGCAGAAGACGCCGGGTACATCACCGGTCAGGTCATCGGCGTCAATGGCGGCGCAATCACATGATGACTCGAATACGTTCAGCCACACTCGATTTCGTCAGGGAGACATGGTGAGAGTAGAAGTCGACACCTCCCGCTGCCAGGGCCACACCCTGTGCGCGATGATCGCACCGGACGTCTTCGAGCTCGATGACACCGACGGCCATGCCAACGTGCCCGTCGATGTCGTCGGCGCCGAATACCACGAGCAAGTACACGAAGCGATGCGGTCCTGCCCGGAGCAGGCCATCCACATCCTGCCCCTGGAGACCGCGCAATGAACGCCCCCACCGGCTATCACTTCGACCGCCACGGCGCCGGCTACCGGGAGAACTTCCTCGACATCACCCACGAGATGCAGCAACGGTGTCCGATCGCCTGGACCGATACCTATGACGGCCACTGGGTGGCCGCGGGCGGCCACCAGGTGTTCGAGTTGGCCCGCTGCCCGCATGTCTCCAATGACCACGACGTGAACAACGAACGACGCGGCTACAAGGGCATCTCCATTCCGACGATGTTGGAAGCCGAGGGTTTTCGCGGCGGCATGCTGGAGATGGACGATCCCGAACACCGCTTCTACCGCACCGCACTCAATCCGTACCTGTCCCCTGCCGCGGTCAAGCGCTGGATCCCGTTTGTCGATGAGATCGTGCGGTCCTGCATCGACGACCGCATCGAGTCAGGGCAGATCGATTTCGTCGACGATCTGGCCAATGTGGTGCCGGCGGTCCTCACCCTAGCCATGCTCGGTGTGCCACTGAACAAGTGGAGGATCTACAACGAGCCGGCGCACGCCTCGGTCTACACGCCGCCGGACTCCCCCGATGCCGCCCGCGTGCGCGAACTCTATATGGCGATGGGCATCGACCTGTTCACCAATCTGGCTGAGATTCGGGACAATCCACGGCCGGGCATCATCGACGCCCTGGCCAAACTGCGCATCGACGGCGCGGCGCCACCCGACATCGAGCTGATCGGCATGCTGAACCTGTTGATCGGCGGCGGGTTCGATACCACCACCGCACTCACCGCTCATGCGCTCGAATGGCTTTCCCAGAACCCGGACAAGCGGACTCAGTTGAGCAGCGAGCGGTCCGGATTACTCGACCGGGCCACCGAGGAGTTCCTGCGCTTCTTCACCCCCGCGCCAGGTGATGCCCGGACCGTCGCCGACGAAATCGACCTGGATGGCACCCTGCTCCGTGAAGGCGAGCGGCTGTGGCTGTCCTGGGCGATGGCCAACCGGGACCCCGCGCTGTTCGACGATCCGGATGCACTGCTCATGGATCGAAAAAACAATCGGCACTTCAGCTTCGGTCTCGGAGTGCACCGGTGCATCGGCTCCAATGTGGCCAGGACGGTGTTCAAATCCATGCTGACCGCAGTCCTTGACCGGATGCCCGATTACCAGTGTGTCCCCGAGGGGACCGTGCACTACGACAGCATCGGGGTGATCCAGGGCATGCGGCACCTGCCCGCTCACTTCACTCCAGGTGCACGACTTGGCCCGGGCCTCGACGAGACCCTGGCCAAGCTGCAACGGATCTGCGACGAGAAGGGCTTGGCGCGACCTATCACCGAACTCAAGACCACCGCCGAGATCGCCGGCTGATGGACCAGAACCGACCGGTCGCGGTCGTCACCGGAGCCAGCCGCGGCGCGGGAGCGGGTATCGCGCAGGCATTGGGAAGCCATGGCTGCACGGTGTATGTCACCGGACGCAGTGAGAACCAGGGGGATTCGGCCCTCGCCGGCACGATCCACCACACCGCCGAGCTGGTCACCGCAGCCGGAGGTCAGGGCATCTCCGTACGGGTGGACCACGGTGACGATGATCAGGTCAAGGCGTTGTTCGACCGGATCGCCGAGGAACAGGGCCGGGTGGACATCCTGGTGAACAACGCCGCGATCATCCGCGACGAGATGATGGGCCGCACCAAGTTCTGGGAGGAGCCGCTCAGCGTGCTGGACACCCTCGATGTCGGTGTGCGCAGCAGCTATGTGGCCACGGTGTTGTGCGCGCCGCTGATGCTGCCGCAGCGCAAGGGCCTCGTGGTCTTCACCTCGTCGTCCGGTTCTGTGCACTATGCGTTCGGCCCGGCCTACGGTGTCCCGAAGGCCGGTGTGGACAAGATGGCCGCCGACATGGCGGTGGACTTCCGCGAGTTCGACATCGCCACCGTATCGCTCTGGATGGGTTCCCTGCTCACTGAACGGGTCCGCTCCATCATCGCCGCCAAACCCGACAAGTTCGGCCACATTCTCGACAGCGCCGAGACGCCCGAGCTCACCGGGCACGTCATCTGGGCCCTTTTCAACGACCCAGACCTCATGGCATCCAGTGGCCAGACGCTGATCGGGGCCGAGTTGGCGACCAAGTACGGCATCGTGGACGAGGACGGCCGCCAACCACCGTCCTACCGGACGATGTTCGACGTCCATCCACACCAGCAGTATCCACACGTCATGCGATGACCGGAGATGGGATAGGAGCCTCAGGCGATGCGTATCGGACTGTCCGGCGGTGCCGCGTCGGTTGACCGGATGGTCACCCAAGCCGAGGAAGCCGAGGCCGACGGGTTCTCCTCCCTGTGGTACGCCAGCGGTGTCGCCGGTGACCCGCTGGTCGCGATGGCGATGGCCGGGCGTGCCACTCAGTCGATCGAGCTGGGAACCGCTGTGCTGCAGACCTATCCGTGCCATCCGCTGTTGCAGGCCAATCGAGTGATCGCGGCAGGCAACGCCATGGGACGGCCGGGCCTCTGCCTGGGCCTCGGCCCGTCACACGAGCCGATCGTGCGGGACGTACTGGGCCTGTCCTACGACCATCCGGCCCGCAACACCGGCGAGTATCTGCGGATCGTCGGTCCACTGTTGCGCGGCGAGGACGTCGATGTCGACGGCACCGACTGGAGCGCGCACACCGCTGGCCGCGCAACGCGTCCAGACCATCCGATCCCCCTGCTGCTCTCGGCGCTGTCGCCCCGGATGCTGCGCATCGCAGCACAGTTCGCCGATGGGGTGGTGCTGTGGATGGCCTCCCGCCAAGCGGTGGAGTCCCGGATCGTCCCGGCTCTCGACGCGGCAACTTCCGAGTTCGGCCGGCCGCGTCCCCGAGTAGTGGCCGGACTGCCGGTGGCAGTACACGACGATGTCGGCGAAGCCCGCAGCGCGGTGGCCGCCAACGCGGTGGCGTATGCCGGAATGCGTAACTACGAGCAGATCATTCGCGCCGGGGGCGGAACCGACGCCGCCGATGTCGCCATCGTGGGCTCCGAGCCCGAAGTGCATCGTCAGCTCCAGGCCCTGCTCGACGCCGGTGCCACCGACCTTTGGGCCCAACCGGTCGCCGTCGGTACCGATCGGGCCGAGCGGTCCGCGTCGGTACGTCGTACCAAGGCGCTGCTCAGCGCCCTGGCCCGCGAAGGCTGAACCCTCAGCCCACGATTGCCGGCATGCTGTCCCAACCCCGCACCGTGACGGCGGGCGCGCGGACGGCATTCTGTTCGTCGATCGTCCAATCCGGCCACCGCTTGAGGATCTCCTCGAGTGCCACTCGGCCCTCGACACGGGCCAATGACGCGCCGAGGCAGAAATGCGTTCCCCGGCCGAAGCTGACATGGTTGTTGGCGTTGCGGTGGATATCGAATCGGTCCGGATCGTCGAACCTGCGTTCATCACGATTGGCCGATCCGGCGATGAGCTGGAGTGCCGACCCGGCGGGAACTGTAGTTCCGTGGTACGTCACCTCTTTGGCGACGTAGCGGGTGATGCCGTGCACCGGCGGCTCGTAGCGCAGCACCTCTTCGATCGCAGCGGGGATCAACGACGGGTCCGCGACCAGTTCGCGGCGCTGATCGCGGTACTCCCCCAGGAGCTTGCCGAGCCAGCCGAACAGCCGGCCCACGGTCTCGGTGCCGGCGTTGGCGATCACCCCCAGAAACACCAACAGCTCCTCGGAACTCAGCTTGCGCTCGACACCGTCGGTGTCCATGAACTCGACGTTCAACAGCTCGGTCACCAGATCATCAGAGGGATGGGCCTGGCGCCACTCGACGTACTCGCGAAACATGTTGCCGTTGAAGTAATTGTCTTTGCTCACGGCGAGAGGCTCACCAGGGCTGTTGCGCAGCCGGCGCCCGGCCACCTTTCGTACGTCGCGCTGCAACTCGTCGGGGATACCCACCAACATCCCGATCACCCGCATGGGCATTTCGGCACCGAGGTCATCGACAAAGTCGAAGCGGTCCCCACCGATCAACGGATCCAGACACTTCGCGCAGAAGTCACGAACCTGCTCCTCGATGGCCTTCATCTTCCTGGGTGTGAAGGCTCGTGACACCAGCAGCCGATGCACGGTGTGCAGCGGTGGATCCTCATTGATGAACACCCCCATCGGCATCGCCGGTTCGGCCTTGACCACCTCCAGGATGTCACCTTTGGCCGAGCTGAGGTTCGCGACGTCGCGCAGGGCGTGTTCGACGTCGGCCATCCGCGACAACGCCCAAAAGTCGCGTCTTTCGTTGTAGTACAGGGGGAATTCGTCGCGTAGCTGCCTGTAGACGGGGTACGGGTCGGCATCGATAGCGACGTTGTAGGGGTCGTAGTAGAGCTGGCTGGTGTCCACCATCCGGATGCGCTCCTCGGGCTGTTCATCGCCGCCGAGGCGGCCGGTGCAGTACGATCGTACAGCATCCGAAATCGGCCCAAAGGAGAGTCATGGATTTGGGATTCGTCTCGCTGAACACCCCGCGAGACCTCGCTCCGGCCATCCTGGGCCCGGAATTGGAGTCACGCGGTTTCGAATCATTGTGGGTCGGTGAGCATCCGCAGATCCCAGTGGCCGCTGCGCACCAGTTCCACCCCGCCCTGCTCGTCGCGCAGAAGCAGATCCTGGATCCATTTCTGTCGCTGCTGTCGGCTGCGCAGGCGACCGAGACGCTGCGCATCGGCACCGCCGTGGCATTGCCACTGGAGCGTGAACTGTTCACCTTTGCAAAGGAAGTCGCGACCCTCGACCATTTGAGCAACGGGCGGGTGGTTCTCGGCGTCGGGGTCGGCGCGCGGGCCGAACTGCAGACGTCGAGCCTGGTGAAATGGGCCGACCGCTATCGCGCACTGGCCGACATGGTGGCTGCACTAACGACGCTGTGGGATGACGACGAGTCCGAGCATCACGGCGAGTTCTACGATTTCGCCCCGGTCTGGTCCTATCCCAAGCCCGTCCGGCGTCCGCCGCTGCTGGCTGCGGCCACCGGACCGAAGGCGATTCGGGAATGCCTGGGCTGGGCCGATGGCTGGCTCCCCGGTGATGCCGCATTCCGCGACGTGGGTGCCGCCCTGGCCGATTTCCGGCGGACAGCCGAAAAGGCCGGTCGCGATCCGTCCACGCTCGATCTCACGATCATGGCCTGGGGCAATCCGACTGTGGAAACGCTGGCCGGCTATCGCGATCTCGGCTTCAACCGAGCTGTGCTGGGTGGCGGCCGCAAGAAGGGCGGCGACCCGTCCACCACGTGGGAGTTTCTGGACAACTACGCAACCATGGTCGACGAGCTGCGGTAAGACCAGAACGGCGGTGGTGTGCCGTCAACACACCACCGCCGCATCACGCTCGAAACTCAACCAGCCGGAACCGGCCGCACCCGCGAGTGGATCAGTTCGATCAGCTGCCCCTCGGGATCACGGACCATGCAGGCGAATCCGCCGCCTGGATCGGCGACCACAGCTCCACCTGAGGTCTGCACCGCCGCTTGGGCGCCGGCGATGTCGTCTACCGCGATCGAAAGGTGGGTGAGGCCGGCGCCAACCATAGTCCGCTGCGGCTCATCCGGAGCGGGATGTCCCGAGAAAGTCAGCAACTGCAGCACGAACCCATCGTTCTGCAGATAGACCGCCTCGAACCCGATCGGCTCGGCCAGCCCGAGCAGGCCTGCGGCCATCTTGTCCGGGACGGTCATCCGCTGCACCTCGGCGAATCCGAGTGCCTCGTAGAACGTTTTCACGGTGTCGATGTCGCGGACCCGAAGCCCGACGTGACTGATGCTCACGCCCATCTCAGACACCCGCCGGACCGGGGCCGCCGTGCATGTACAGCGTCTGCCCGGAGCAGTAGCTGGAGGCATCGGAGGCGAAGAACAGGACGCCGTAACCGATCTCGTCGGGTTCGGCGATGCGACCCGAACCGTTGGTCTTACCGATCATGTCGATATCGAAGCCCTGTCGCTGCGCATCGGCTTCCAGGCCGGGGGTCCGGATGGCACCGCACGCAATGCAGTTGACCCGCACTCCTTTTCGCGTCCACGCTGCCGCCATCGACCCGGTGAGATTATTCAAGCCGGCCTTGGCTGCGGCGTACACCGGCGCCTGCGGCATCGCCAGCAGGCTGGCCCCCGAGGAGATGTTGACGATCGAACCCTTGCCCTGGGCGATCATCGGCTTCGCGGCGGCCCGCGACAGGTACCAGGCACTGGAGAGGTTCAGATCCAGAACCTGGTGCCACTCCTCGTCCGTCCACTTCATCAGCGACTTCGTCTCGCCGCCACCGGCGTTGTTCATCAAGACGTCGAGGCGGCCGAACTCGGCGAGCGTCGTGTCGACCAGTGCATTGCACTCGTCGGCGTTCGTCACATCGGTCGGCACCACCAGCGCGCGGCGACCGAGCGCCTCGATCTCGGTGGCGGTCGCCTTGAGCGGATCAGGACGACGGCCGGCCAGCACCACGTCCGCACCGTGCTGGGCCAGGACCAGCGCCGACGCCCTTCCGATTCCGGTTCCGCCGCCGGTGATGACGGCAACCTTCCCCTCCATCGAGAACCTATCGCTCACAGCATCGACTCCTATCCACGGCTGTACACATGTCCAAATGCAATACGACCGTACAGCAGCCCTGCCGTCCAAGCGAGACGTTCGGCGATACTCGACATCGACGGCTACGTCGAGTACACCAATGGGATGCCGGATCCAACCGACAATGTCTGGGAAGCGCTGTCCACCGCTCGATCGATTCGACGATTCACCGATGAACCTGTCGACGATGAGACGCTCGACCGCTGTCTTCGGGCCGCCACCTGGGCCCCCAACGGAGCCAACGCTCAGCTGTGGCGTTTCATCATCCTCGATGCCCCCGAACAGCGCGCCGCGGTGGCCGAAGCAGCCCAGATCGCTTTGCAATCAATCGAATCGATCTACGGTATGTCACGACCCACCGAGGACGATCAGAGCCGCGCGGCGCGAAACAACCGCGCCACCTACGAGTTGCACGATCGTGCCGGCGAATACACCTCGGTGTTGTTCGCGGCCTTCAAGAATGAGTTCTCGTCGGAGTTCTTACAGGGCGGCTCGATCTACCCCGCCATGCAGAACTTCTACCTGGCAGCCCGTGCCCAGGGATTGGGCGCATGCATCACCAGCTGGGCCTCCTACGACGGCGACAAGGTCTTGCGGGAATCGATCGGCATCCCCGACGAGTGGTTCCTCGCCGGACACATCGTGGTGGGCTGGCCACGAGGCAAGCATGGGCCGGTACGGCGTCGGCCGCTGTCCGATGTCGTCTTCCGCAATCAGTGGGACCCCGAGCGCGCCGACATCACGTACGGCCGCGGTGCACGACCTCGGCGGTGACGTCGTTTTCGCAGAGGCTTCACATGTTTCAGCCCAGCGTGTACCGCACGTCCTCGGCGACGGGCGCGAACCCGATGCGCCGGTAAACCCGGTTGGACACCGGATTGGCGGCATCGGCGAACAACACCACCTCGCGTGCCCCGTCGCGCCGCGCGGACCGAGCAGCCGCGGCGGTAACCGCGGCCGCATACCCGTGGCCGCGGTGTTCGGGCGGGGTATAGACGGGGCCGATGCGGGAGGCGCCGACGACGGCTGCGCGCACCCGCGCCATGCTGACCGGTTCTCCGTCCACCGTCCACAGCAGGATGCGGTCACCGGCATCGGCGATCGAGGTGAGCATCGCCCGACTCGCGTCGACGTTCGACGGCTCGCCGAATGCTTCGACGAAGAACTCGTTCAACCAGTGCACGACAGTGTCGGCGTCCCTGGTTTGCGCAGTTCGCCATCCCCCGGCGACCCCGTTCGGTGGACTCAGCTCCCCCAGTCGATAGAGCACGTCGCGCGAGGACTCACTCGCCCGCACACCGGTGACCGTCTGCCACGCTTGCGTGAAAGGCGTGGCTGTCGCAGGTGTTCCGCGCACGCCCGCAAGGCTCGCCCCAGCCGCCACCAGCGCCCGGGCCGCGGTCATCGCAGTCTCGGGTGGCAGGCCGTTCACCAACAGCACCGAATCCAGCGTCTGCACCGCCGCGCCTGCGACCCTATCGCCGTGGGCGACCGACAACAGGATTCGCTCGGCGGCCCAGGGCGTCGTGCGTAGCGTCGTCAGCTCCAAGGTGAACAGCACCGGATCCGGGTGGTACACGGACCGCGATGACGGCTCGAAGTCGGCCGGAGCCGGATGTAGATGGGCCTGCATGCTTCAAGCCTGATGGAACAACCTGGTGACAGCCATCGATTTTTGGCGGCTACACCACACCCGCCCGTCAGATAGCGTGGCAGCGTGCCTTCGCTAGGTCCATTCGGCAGGAAATGCGGATTCGCTGTGGCTCTCGGGGCACTCGCATGTGCCACTGCCTGTTCACACCTGGTGACGGGGCAACCAGTCGCCGGAAGCGATGCCCGAAGCGCGTCCACCGGGGAATGGCGTGAGCGTGTCCTCCCTTCGGACTGTCTGCTCACCGGTGAGCAGATGTCGGCCCTTTCAGGCGTCGAAATCGACGACGGCCTGGACACCGACATCAACAACACCGACGGGACCATCGGACGTAGCTGCAAGTACTACGCCTCCGCGGGCGGCGTGCTGTCGTTCACGGCATCGATAAAGGTTCTGGCTCCCTCCAGCGGAGTGATCACCGAGCAGCTGCTGGCCGGCATCGGTAAACCGGGGGCCACTGACGTTCCTGGCATCGGCCGACGCGTGGTCATTGAACCCATAACGGGCCCAAGCCATTTCCCGGTGATGCGGGTAGCCACCGACAGGTATCTGGCGAACGTGGTGCTGGTCGCCGGCAACATCCCCGGACCACCCGACATCGCCGCGTGGAAACGGGCGGCATCGGAGATCCTCAAGGCGTTACCCGCCTGATCATCAACCTTCTGGGTAGAAGAGGAACAGCACGCACCCGTCCGTGGATTGCGGTACGTGCCACGACCCGGCAGGGGCGTGCAGGAAGGTGCCCGCGGCGTAGTCGTTGACGCCGTCGTTGAAGACACCGGAAACCACGTAGACCTCTTCAGGCCCTGGGTCATGCAGGTCTTGACCGACCCAGACCGCCCCCGGCGCGATGGTGGTGATCGCCGCCTTGGCTCCGTTGGCGCCCCGCCAGAGTGGGCGGACGGTGATTCCGGGAAACACTTGGACAGGTTCGACGTCGGCAGTCGATTTCCACTCGTATCCAGCCGCGTTGGGGCCGAAAGACGCTACATCGCCGGTGGCTGTCATACGTGCACGAACCGTGCGAGGTGGCCCGCAATTCCCGGACTGTCAAATCTCGCCTCGGTACAACCCACTACACCGACGACGCCAGCGGCGGAAGCAGGCCGAACCGCTCCAGATCGGTGACGTACTTGGTGATGATGGGTGGTGAGATGTGTGGAATATCTGGATCGTCGTCAGGTCCGATTCCAGCTTCTCGTACCGCCGCCCGGAATCGGTCCGTCGGCCCGTAGGATCCGAGCGTGGGCTCGGGGGCTTTCAGATCAGTGGTGAACTGCGACGCCAAGATCTGTAACACCGAATGCCTGCGCTGCCGCTCGGGCAACGCACGGAGGGCAGTCTCGAACCGCTGCAACCATTCCCCGAAATCGGCGACACGCTCGATCTGGTAGCCCGCCTCGATCAGCCAGTCGACGTACTCGTCGATGCCGATGCCGTCGTCGTGCGGGTTCATCACGTGGTACGTCTCGAAGTCGGGTGTGCCTGCCCGAGCCAGCTGCCAGCCCAGCGTCGCGATCGCCTCGGCGACGAACCCGACAGGCAATGCGTCGTAGTGGGCTCGTTGGCGGTTGCCCTCGGCGTCGAGTTGATAGAACGATGCCGGCGCGAGTCCGGTGGCCACGACGCTCAGCACCATCCGGGTGAAATTGTCCGGCACGTTGAGCTGGCCTGCGTAGCAGGTGTCGGCCAGGATCATGTCGCAACGGAACACCGCGACTGGCAGACCACACAGATCGTGCGCCTCACGCAGCAGCACTTCCCCGGCCCACTTACTGTTGCCATAGCCGTTGGCGAAACTACCGTCGAGCGCACGAACCGGGCTGATGATGCGGATGTCGGCGTGCTCGGTGAACGCTGACGGCTCGATCTGATGGCGTACGTCGGCAGTCGACACGAACGTGTACGGCTTCAGCTTCGTGGTAATCGCGAAGCGGATCAGCTCCGCAGTCCCCACCACATTGGGTCCGAAAAACTCGTTGTACGGCAGTATTCCATTGACGAACGCTGCGGAATCCACGATGACGTCGACGGTTTCAGCCAACTGTCGCCAGGTCGGTTCGGCCAACCCGAGATTGCGCTCGCCCTTGTCGCCGGCGATCACCTTGAGCCGTCCGTCGGTCAGTTCGCGGAAATGGCGGTACAGGACCGGATCGGTGTCGAACGTGGCCTCCAGCCTCCGGCGCGCCTGATCGTCCGACCCTGCGCGCACCAGACAGATCACGGTGTCGTCAGCTCGGCGGAGGCGGTTGAGCCAGTCCAGCAGCAGATAGCGACCGAGGAATCCGGTGGCCCCGGTCAGCAGGACGGTGTGTGGCTTGTCGGTGGGACGCGGCAGGGTTGAGGCAGTCCGTAGCGTCGGTCCGTCGATGAACTTCTCCAGCTTCAGGTCGCTGGCCCGCAGTTCGTCGCTTCCGGCGCCGTGCACGGATTCGAAACTGAGAGCGCCGGTTCCGGGGACGGCTCGCGATTCGGCGTCGCGGTCCAACTGGCGGCACAAACCGCTCACCGAGGGCGTTTCGAACAACGTGCGTACCGCGAGGTCGGACTCCAGCGCGGTGTTCACCGCAGCGACTACCCGCATCGCCGAGATCGAGTCACCGCCCAGCTCGAAGAAGGAATCGTCGACCCCGACCCGCTCGACTCCGAGAACCTGGGCAAAAATGCCCGCCACGGTCACCTCCGTCCCGGTGGCCGGTGCGCGGTACGGATCGGTGCTCTGGAACTCCGGGCCGGGCAGTGCACGCTTGTCGAGCTTGCCGTTGACCGTGAGCGGCAGCGCTGCGACGACCACGATGGCCGCCGGCACCATGTACGCCGGGAGCCGGTCTGCCATCGTGCGTCGTAGCGCAGCGGAATCAACTCCGCCGGTGGAATTTTCAGTGACATAGCCCACCAGACGCCTATCGCCGGGACGGTCCTCGCGGGCGACGACCACGGCCTGAGCCACCCCGTCGAGTTCTGAGAGCGCGGTCTGGATCTCACCCAACTCGATACGGTAACCCCGGATCTTGACCTGCTCGTCCGAGCGCCCCAGATACTGCAGCTGCCCGTCCTGGCCCCACCGCACCAGGTCCCCGGTCCGGTACATCCGCACCCCGGCCCCGCCGAATGGGCAGGCCACAAATCGCGATGCGGTGAGCTCGGGCCGGCGGAGATATCCGGCAGCCACACCGAGTCCGGCCACGTACAGTTCGCCCACCACACCGGCGGGCACCGGCCGCAGCCAGTCATCCAGAACGAACAACGCCGCGCCGGGCACCGGCCGACCGATCGGGACGACAGCGGTGTCCGGCGTCAACGGAGCACTGATCGTGGCATAGATCGTGGTCTCGGTCGGACCGTAGCCGTTGATCATCACCCGCCCCGGGGCCCACCGCCCCACCACCTCGGACGGGCACTCCTCGCCCGCCACCATCAGCGCTGTCGACTCCAGACCCGCTTGTTCGAGCGCCGCCAACGCGGCGGGCGTCTGACTCAGCACGGTGACCCCTTCGGTGACCACCAGCTCGTGTAAATCCTTCGGCGAGGCGGCCACCGAGTCGGCGACCACCACCAGCCGCGCTCCGTGCAGCAGGGCACCCCAGATTTCCCAGACCGAGTAATCGAAGCCGTAGGAATGGCACTGCGTCCACACCTGACCCGGGGCCGAGGCGAGTCCGACGTCGAGGGAATCGAACAGCCGGGTGACGTTGTGATGGGTGACGGCAACACCTTTGGGCGTTCCGGTGGTTCCCGAGGTGTAGATCGCGTATGCGATGTCGCCGGGCACGGGGACAGTCGGCTCGCCGGCGCCGGTGGCCGCGCCGGCCGGGGCGTCGGCTTCGATGACCGGCAGGTCGAAGTTGCCGAACCTCGGGCGCAGTTCTCTCGTGGTGACCGCGACGACCGGTGCGGCATCGGCAAGCATGAAGCTCAACCGGGCGCTCGGCACCGCAGGATCGATCGGCAGGTAGGCCGCCCCGGTCTTCAGCACCGCGAGCATTGCCACGATCGCCTCAGCGCAGCGCGGCACCATCAGCGCCACGAATTGACCGGGTCGCGCACCGCGCGCTGCCAACTGGTTCGCCAACCGGTCGGCCGACTCGTTGAGCTCGCGATAGCTCATCGAGCGGCCCTCGAACGTCACCGCGGGTGCCTGCGGCGTCCGCGCCACCTGTTCGGCGAACCGCTGTGGAATGGACGCGGGTGTGCTCATCGGTATGGATAACACCTCCCGGTGTGCCCACTCATCGACGCGCTCGCGCTCGGCCGCACCGAGCACGTTGATGGTGCACAACGGCCGACCGGGGTCCTCGATCATGGCGCCAAGCAGTCGCTGGAACCGTTCGATCAGCATGTCGATGCCTGGCACGTCGAACGCAGCCGAGTCGAACTCGACCCGAATGCCGAGCTCGTGGCCGGGAATCACGATCACCGACACCGGATAGTGGTTGAACTCGCGGGTGCTGAAATCGGTGAACGCCAATTCGTGGGCACTGGAGAAGGCACCCGTGTCCATCGGGTAGTTCTCGTACAGGAACAGCGTGTCGAACAGCCGGTCGTGACCGGTGAGCTGGTGGATTTCGCTGAGCGAGAGGTGTTCGTGCTCGACGGTGTCGTTGTGGGCAGCCTGCAACTGGCTCAGCAGATCGACGACGGTGTCGTCCGCCCTGGCGTGGGCTCGAACCGGCACGGTGTTGATCAACAAACCCACGATCGTGCCGGAGCCGGACACCTCCGCCGGGCGGCCGGAGACCGCCGTGCCGAACACCACGTCGCGCTGCCCGGTCATCGTCATCAGCAGCTGCGCCCACGCAGCCTGCAGTACGGTGTTGACGGTGGTGTGACATGAGCGTGCCACTTCTCCAACGGCTTTCGTGATGTCCGCCGAAAGACGATAGGACTCCACACCCCGTGACCCCGGATCTGCCGGCACCGCGACCAATGTGGGGTGCTCGAATCCGTCCAGCGCATGGCGCCAGGCGGCCCGCGCGGCGTCGTGGTCCCGTTCGGCCAGCCAGCTGACGAAGTCCCGGTACGTCCCGGTCGCCGGCAACCGCTGCCCGAAGTAACCGGCGCAGATCTCCTGCATCAGGATCGGCAGCGACCAGCCATCGATGACGATGTGGTGGAAGGTCAACACGATCCGGTGCTCATTGTCCCCGGTCCGGATCAGCGCCGCCCGGAATGCCGGCCGGTTGCGCAGGTCGCAGACCGCGGCCCGTTCGGCCGCGCACAGCAGGTCGATCTCCGCGTCGGGCTTGCGGTCATCTTCCCGCAGATCCAGGTACCGCCAGGCCATCACCGGGTCGCGGGAAATGACCTGCACCGGCTCACTCGTGTGGACGCAGAACCTGGCCGTCAGGTTGGGGTGCCGGCCCACCACCGTGTGCAACGCGTCGCGCAACCGATCGCGATCCAAGACGCCGGTGGCGGTGAGATCCAGCTGCACCGTGTACAAGTCGGCAGCTGCGGCAGCATCGGAACCCTGACCGAGGCCGGAGTGGAACAGCAGACCTTTCTGAACCGGGGTCAGTGGCAGCACGTCTGCGATGCGGTACTGCAGCTCCAATTCGTCGATCTCCTGCTGGCTCAGCCGGGCGGGCACGATGTCCGACGGGGTCAGGCCACCGCCTCCGGCGGCCACGTGGGCACAGATTCCTCTCAGCGCCTCGAACCACAACTGGCTCAGTCGAATCACCTGCGCCTCGTCCACCAGCGACGGCGCCCAGGTCCACCCGGCCCGCAGGCGCGGGCCCGCATCGCTGTCCTCGGTACCCGCGTCGAGGTCCACCGTGTGCATCAACGGCATGGCCACCGACGATGCCGCGTCAGCGACTGCCAGTCCGTTCTGATCGATGCGCCACACACCGCCCGAGTTCTCCGCCCCGCCGGCGCCGACGCGTCCCAGGTAGTTGAACCCGATGGTCGGCTCCGGACCATCCAGATCGACCTCGGGGTTCAGATGTCGCAGCAGTCCGTAGGTGAGTCCGTCCGGTGCCGTGCGCAACTGCTGTTTGGCGTTTTTGACGACCGGGCCGAGCGCGGTCGCTCCGGAGGCCACCTGCTCCCACGGCAGATTCCCCGTCGACAGCGCGACCGGATACCTGGTGGTGAACCAGCCCACGGTGCGGGACAGGTCGATATCGGCGGCCAGCTCTTCGTACCGGCCGTGGCCTTCCACATCGATCCCGACGGGTGCCGGACCGGTGCCCAAGAATTCGTTCCATGCCAATCCGAATGCGATCAACAAGATGTCTTGTACGCCGGCGTGAAACGCCACAGGCACCGCACCGAGCAACTGGCGGGTGATGTTGGGATCCAGCGATACCGACAGATGCCCGGCGTCGGCGTAGGTGTCCCGAGCGGGGTCGATGCGGGGCAAGGCGGGCGGGGTCGACATCACCTGCCGCCAGCTGCCGGCCAGCTCGGCCACCTCGGTGCTAGCGGCGTAGTCGTTCAGTACCGCAGACCACCTGGCGAACGACGTCCCACCAGGCGGCAGCCGTACTGGTTCACCATGCATCAACTGGGACCAGGCGATGTTGAAGTCCTCCAACAGGATTCGCCATGACACCCCGTCGACTGCGATGTGGTGGATGAGCAGTGCCAGCTCCCCGGTGCCCGGCACCCACAACGCCGACAGCATTCGGCCCGCAGACAGGTCAAGTCGGCTCCGCGCCGCTGCCAGTTCCGCGTCCGACAGCGTCTCGACGGTTCGCAAACAGTCACGGGCATCCACCGAACCTGGGTTCGGCACGCTCAGCGACCAGCCGTCTTCTTTCACCCCGACCTTCAGCCGCAACGTCGCGTGGCGGTCCATCAGGGCCTGGAGCACCTCGATCAGTATGGCCTCGGGCGCTTCCCCGGGCGCCTGCAGCACCACCGCCTGATTGAACTGTCCGACAGGACCTTCGACGGTTTGCAGCCACCGGATGATCGGGGTCGGAGCCACCGGACCGAGGCCTTCGTCGACGACGTCGTCGACGTCGCGCGCGCGGCAGACTGCTGCCAATCTGGCCACGGTCTGCTCGACGAACACATCACGCGGCCGGAACTGCACGCCATGCGCCCGGGCCAGTGCCACGACCTGCATCGACAGAATGCTGTCCCCGCCCAGGGCGAAGAACGCGTCGTCGACGCCGATCGGCTCATGCCCCAACACCTGGGCATAGATCTCGGTCAGAAGTGTCTCGAGTTCGGTGCTCGGAGCTCGGAATTCATGTGCGTCGCTTCGGTATTCCGGAGCGGGCAGCGCGCGCCTGTCGAGCTTTCCGTTGATCGTAAGGGGCAGCGACTCCAGCGCCACCACGGCAGCCGGGACCATGTACGCCGGCAATCGACTGGCCATCGCGGTGCGGATCCCCGCCGGATCGGCAGTGCCGGTGATGTAACCGACCAGACGCTTGTCGCCGGGACGGTCTTCCCGGGCGATCACTACGGCCTGGTGCACGCCGTCCAACTCGGCCAGCACTGTCTGGATTTCGCCCAGTTCGATGCGATAGCCACGAATCTTGACCTGCTCGTCGGAGCGGCCCAGATATTCCAGCTGGCCGTTGCTGTCCCAGCGCACCAGGTCCCCGGTGCGATACATCCGCTGCCCCGGTGCCCCAAGCGGGCAGGCCACGAACCGCGCTGCAGTCAGGCCGCTCCGCCGGACGTATCCGACAGCCACCCCCGCCCCGGCCACGTACAGCTCACCCATCGTGCCCTCGGGCACCGGTCGCAGGAATTCGTCCAGCACAAACGTCGCGCCACACGGCACGGGGCGGCCGATCGGCACCGTCGAGGTCTGCCCCGACAACAGTTCGCAGACCGCCGCATAGATCGTGGTCTCTGTCGGCCCGTAGGCGTTGACCATCACGCGCCCGGGCGCCCAGCGCCTGGCCAGATCTGCCGGGCAGGCCTCGCCGGCCACCACCAGCGTGGTCGAATCCAGACCCTCCGGTGACAACATGCCTGCCGCAGACGGGGTTTGGCACAACACTGTGACCTTCTGGCTGACCAGCAGATCATGTAGGTCCATCGGTGAGTTTCCCACCGACTCGGGCACCACCACCAACCGGCCGCCGTGCAGCAGGGCGCCCCAGATCTCCCACACCGACACGTCGAATACCAGCGAATGCCATTGCGACCAGACCTGTTCCGGCGCCAGCGACAGGACGGCAGGTAGCGACTGGAGCAGCTGGGTGACATTGTGATGCGTCACGGCAACGGCTTTGGGCACGCCGGTGGTACCCGACGTATAGGTCAGGTACGCCAGATCGTCGGGGGCTGGATCAGGTAATCGGCCGGCGGCGGGCTGCTCATCGTGGGCATGGTCATCGACTTCGATTACCGGAACGGCGAGTTCGGCCAATCGCGGGCGCAGGTCACTCGTCGTGATCGTGGCGACCGGTGCGGCATCGGCGATCATGAAGGCGATCCGCGCGTCGGGATGCGCCGGATCGATCGGCAGGTAGGCGGCCCCGGATTTGAGCACGGCCAGGATCGCAATGATCGCCTCGGCGGAACGGGTGAACAGCAGCGCGACACACTCCCCTGGGCCGGCTCCGTGGCCGATCAGCAGGTGCGCCAACCGGTTCGCCGCCCGGTCCAGCTCGAGGTAGGTCCACGAGCGCTCCGCGCACGTCAATGCCGTCGCCGCCGGGTTCCGGTCCACCTGCGCCGAGAACAACTCCGGAATTGACACCGGCACCGCGCCCGGCTCGGTCAGGGCTGCGCGGTTACCCCAGACATCCAAGTTGTCGTGCTCGTCGTCGTCGAGCAGGTCGATCGACAGTAAGCGCAATGACGGGTCTCCACTCATGATTCCTCCCCCGAGAATCGGCGGCTACGGTCCCCAAACCCGTCACACCTGGCCCGCCAATCTCCCGTACCGGAGAAGAATAATGTGGAAGTTAGTGCCCTATCCATCGTTCGCGAAAAATTGCGTTGGGCAATTCATACACAATAATGACGATGACGACAGTCCAATTGCTCCACCCTTGATGGCAAACATTCCATTCACAACAAGGAACACTCAGCAGCGCTGCCAGAGCTGGATGTTGTCCGACCACGCGGGATGCCGGCCTCTCGGGTACAACCCGGACAGCTAATGACGACAACCAGGGTTTTGAACGGAAAAGCGTCACCGTCGCTGTGAAAGATTACGCATCGCAGCCCTCGAACCCATACGTACGTCCGTTATTCAAGCAGGCTCAAAAATCGCCAGACAAACAAACAATTGCGCAATTGGCAAACCTCAAGAATCTTGCCGACGGCAGAATGCCCACCGATGCCCCCGGCGGGCGCCACGGCTTTGCCAACCTTTCACCGGTCCGGTCACGCCGCTTTGCACAGATTCGTCAGCGTCGCCCGCGCTTGCCCGGACCCGGCTTGCGGGCGACTTTGCCGGCAGCAGCGCGGGCGGCCTGCTTCGCGAGAGTCTTCTCCCGTGCGGTGCGTTTCGGTGCCGGCGCGGACTGTCCCCGCGACGAACTGGCTTTGCGGCCCCGCACGATCCCGATGAATTCCTCGACCAGTTCCGACTGCGCCCCTTCCGGGAAAGCCAGCACCACCGGACAGGTGGGTGCGTCGGTGATCGGGCGATACGTGAGGTCCTTGCGGTGATGCAGCCGTGCCAGCGACTGCGGGACGATGAGCACGCCCATCCCGGCGGCAACGAGTTCTATTGCGTCCTTGGTGGTCTCGGGTCGATGGTCGAGCGGGGCCCCGGGAGCGCCCGCCCAGGCCACGACATCGTCGAGCGGGAGCAACGTTGGCTCGCCGTCGAGGTCCGCCGCGGTGATCTCGTCGGCGGCGCTGAGAACGTGATCCGTCGGCACCACGGCCACCGTGGTCTCCTCGTAGAGCGGGATGACCGCCAGCCCGGACATGTCCGCGGTCGGCCGGAGCAACGCCACGTCGACGCCGCCGTCCCGCACTGCACCGGCCGCGTCGGCCGCGTCGAGCGCGGACAACTGCAGCCGAACCTCGGGGTGACGCTCCGCCCAGATCCGGGCCCACTTCGCAGGCGTCCCGCCGGGGACGTACCCGAGGGTCAGGGACTGTGGGGTCACCGCCTCAGGTTACCGATACGCTGAATCCATGAGCAGGCCAAACGCGCAGTCCATGAAACCCGCCACGGCGGCGAAGAAACTGGACGTCTATTTGCCCGCGACACCTGCCGAGTTCCAGGAGAACGCGATCACCCGCGCCGAGCTCGCCGCCTTGCAGGACGACCCGCCGCAGTGGCTCAAGGATCTCCGCAAGAACGGTCCGCACCCGAAGAATCTCGTGGCAGCCAAGCTGGGCATCTCGATCGCCGGTCTCTCGCGCGGCGGAGTCGGTGATGCATTGACGACCGAGCAGATCAATCAGCTGCTCGAGGAGAACCCGGAGTGGCTGGTCGCCGAACGCGAGAGCTACCAGAGCGTGCTGCGCGAAGAGCGTCGCTTGAAGGCACTGCGTGCGGAGCAGGCCCGCGAAGGCTGACGACGCTGCCACGTGCCACCACCGCCGCAAAGAGCGCGCCCCGCGGAACTGAGCTGAAATCGCAGCGACTTTCGGAATGTCACATCGACAAGCCCGGCGCCGACGAAACGCTGCACCCTGGATCGGACGAACTGTTTGGACCGCGTGGGCCGAAGATGATGACGCACATGATGCACTCCGAACGGAAGCACCAGCACCAGATGCCTGACACTCCAGACCCTCCGCTGGGCATTGCCACGTTCAACGTCAACGGAATCCGGGCAGCACGCCGTCGCGGCTTCGACGCCTGGCTCGCCGGGCGGGGGCTCGGCGTGGTGGCCCTGCAGGAGTTGCGCTGCCCACGCGAGGAGGTCGGCGCGTTCGACGGCTATCGCGCGGCAATCGACTGCGGCTCGATCCCGGGCCGCAACGGCGTCGCGATCCTGACGCGCGAGGCACCGTCGGATGTGCGGACCTGGGTCTCGCATCCGCCACGCAGCCGGGGCCTCGGGGCCCATGCGCGCGAGGGCCGGTACCTCGAGGTCGACCTCGCGGACGTTCCCCTCACCGTGGCGTGCCTCTACCTGCCGAAGGGCGGCCTACCCGCGCACTTGCAGCGGCCCGGCACCATGCGCGATACGCCTGACGGCGGCGCCAAGTACGACCGGAAGATGCGCTTCCTCGGAGCGTTCGCGCGCGAGCTGAGCCGGAACCGCCGGGCGGCGCTTCACGCGGGTCGCGAGTTCCTGCTGCTCGGAGACCTGAACCTCGCTCATCTTCCGCACGACGTGACCAATTGGCGGCCCGCACAGAAGATGGAGGGCTTTCTCCCCGAGGAACGCGCCTGGCTGGACACACAGATCGGGCCGCGCACGCTCGTCGACGTGGTGCGGACGCTGCACGGCGACCGCCCCGGGCCGTTGTCCTGGTGGAGTTGGGCCGGCGAGTCGTTCGTCAAGGACGTGGGCTGGCGCATCGATCACCACCTGGCCACGCCGCGGCTCGCGCGGACCGCCATGTCGGTGACCGTCGACAAGGAACCCGAACCCGGCGCGCGGCTGTCTGACCACGCGCCCGTCGTCGTGCGGTACGCCTTCGCCTGAGCCGCCGGTTACCGGTCCGTCCTCAGCCCTCCTGCGCGCCCAGGTCCATCCAGGAAGATCAGCCAGGAGTGTCCATCGAGGTCGTGGTAGCTGCGGCCGTACATGAAGTCCTCGTCGTCGACGCGGACGCGTCACCGCTGCATCTCCGCAGCGATCTCCTCGGCCGACGCCGGCTGCCGATCCCACGCCTCCAGCGACACGCAGATCGATCGCTTTCCCGACCGTGGCGCATCGGAGTGGGTGTGTCCGTGGATTAACCACATCCCGAGGCCGATGAACGGGAACCGCCGCTGCGCCATTTCGCGTCCTTCACGGACCAGGAGTTCTACGACGACGATGCTTTCGCGATCGTGCGCGAATTTGCGCGGATCAGCGGATATGACGGTCCGTTGCGTCAGATCAGGTGCGACATGACCGGCGACTACCCACAGGGCCCCGACTACAATCCTGTGCCCAACGCCGTCATCGAATTCGAGATGGGCACTGCCCGATACGCATTGCCCTTCACCATGTATCGCAAGTACCTACCCAACGGCTTGAACGAGCAGTTGACACCGATCTTCGCTCCGCCCGAAAGCAAGGGCCGCTTCTATACGTCGCGGGAAAGCGAGAATCTGGACATCACATTCACAACCCCGGCCAAGATCGAGGAGTTCAACGCCACCCTCGGTCCGGAACCGTTCTGGGTGCCGATCTGATCGATATAGCCGAATGGCCAGTTGTGGCACGTCTTTTCGAGAATGACGTGCCATAACTGGCCATTCGGCGGGCTTAGCGCATGCTCACAACATGCAGCTGACGCAACCCTCCACCTCAGTGCCTTCCAAAGCCATCTGGCGCAGCCGGATGTAGTACAGCGTCTTGATGCCCTTGCGCCAGGCATAGATCTGCGCCTTGTTGACCTCGCGGGTGTTGGCGGTGTCCTTGAAGAACAGCGTCAGCGAAAGACCCTGGTCCACATGCTGGGTGGCCGCGGCGTAGGTGTCGATGATCTTCTCGTACCCGATCTCGTACGCGTCCTGGTAGTACTCCAGGTTGTCGTTGGTCAGGTACGGCGCCGGGTAGTAGACCCGGCCGATCTTGCCTTCCTTGCGGATCTCGATCTTGCTCGCCACCGGGTGGATCGAGGACGTCGAGTGGTTGATGTAGGAGATCGACCCGGTCGGCGGAACGGCCTGCAGGTTCTGGTTGTAGATGCCGTGCTTCTGCACCGACTCCTTCAGCTGCTTCCAGTCGTCCTGCGTCGGGATGTGGATCTCCGCGTCGGCGAAGATCTGCCGGACCTTGTCGGTAGCGGGCTCCCACACCTGCTCGGTGTACTTGTCGAAGAACTCACCGGAGGCGTACTTCGAGTCCTCGAACCCGCCGAAGCTCGTACCACGTTCGATCGCAATGAGATTCGAGGCCCGCAACGCGTGGAACAGCACGGTGTAGAAGTAGATGTTGGTGAAGTCGATGCCTTCTTCGGAGCCGTAGTGGATCCGTTCGCGGGCCAGGTAGCCGTGCAGGTTCATCTGCCCCAGGCCGATCGCGTGCGAGCTGTTGTTACCCTGCTCGATCGACGGCACCGACCAGATGTGGGTCTGATCGCTCACCGCGGTCAGCGCCCGAATGGCCACCTCGATGGACTGCGCGAAGTCCGGTGAATCCATGGTCTTGGCGATGTTCATCGACCCCAGGTTGCACGAGATGTCCTTGCCGACCTTCTTGTAGGACAGATCGTCGTTGAACTCCGAGGCGGTCGAAACCTGCAGGATCTCCGAGCACAGGTTGGAGTGGGTGATCTTGCCGGCGATCGGGTTGGCCCGGTTCACCGTGTCCTCGTACATGATGTACGGGTAGCCCGACTCGAACTGCAGCTCGGCCAGCGTCTGGAAGAACTCGCGCGCCTTGATCTTGGTCTTGCGGATCCGGCCGTCGTTGACCATCTCGTGGTACTTCTCGGTCACCGAGATGTCGGCAAACGGCACGCCATAAACCTTCTCGACGTCGTACGGCGAGAAGAGGTACATGTCCTCGTTCTTCTTCGCCAGCTCGAAGGTGATGTCCGGGATCACCACGCCCAGTGACAGCGTCTTGATCCGGATCTTCTCGTCGGCGTTCTCGCGCTTGGTGTCGAGGAACCGGTAGATGTCGGGGTGATGCGCGTGCAGGTACACCGCGCCGGCACCCTGGCGGGCACCGAGCTGGTTGGCGTAGGAGAACGAATCCTCCAACAGCTTCATGATCGGGATGACGCCCGAGCTCTGGTTCTCGATGTTCTTGATCGGCGCGCCGTGCTCACGAATATTGGTCAGCAGCAAGGCAACTCCGCCGCCGCGCTTGGACAGCTGCAGGGCCGAGTTGATCGAGCGCCCGATGGACTCCATGTTGTCCTCGATGCGCAGCAGGAAGCAGGACACCGGCTCGCCGCGCTGCTTCTTGCCCGAGTTGAGGAACGTGGGGGTGGCCGGCTGGAAGCGGCCGTCGATGATCTCGTCGACGAGCTTCTCGGCCAGCACGGTGTCGCCGGCGGCCAGGGTCAACGCCACCATCACGACACGGTCCTCGAAACGCTCCAGGTAGCGCTTCCCGTCAAAAGTCTTGAGTGTGTAGGACGTGTAGTACTTGAACGCACCCAGGAAGGTCGGGAACCGGAACTTCTTGGCGAAGGCCCGATCCAGCAGCTGCTTGACGAAGTTGCGGCTGTACTGATCGAGCACCTCGCGCTCGTAGTACTCCTTCTCGATCAGGTAATCGAGCTTCTCGTCCTGACTGTGGAAGAACACCGTGTTCTGGTTGACGTGCTGCAGGAAGTACTCCCGCGCTGCGAGCACATCCTTGTCGAACTGAATCTTGCCGTCGGCGTCATACAGATTCAGCATCGCGTTGAGCGCGTGGTAATCCGTCTCGCCGGGCAGCGCGTGCGCGGCGGTGGTTACAGGCTCTGCAGCTGTGACGGTTGGTGGCACGTCTGATCCTTCCAAAAGTCTTTCAACCCCGCACGGACAGCCTCGACATCGTCCGGGGTTCCCATGAGTTCGAAGCGATAGAGGTACGGCACACCGCATTTGCGCGAGACCACATTGCCCGCGTAGGCGAATTCCGCACCGAAGTTGTTGTTGCCCGCGGCGATGACGCCGCGGATCAACGACCGATTGTGTTCATTGTTCAGAAAGGCGATGACCTGCTTGGGGACGTAGCCACCGTTGTCGATGTCGGGAGTGGCACGGCCGCCGCCGTAGGTGGGCAGGATCAGAACGTAGGGCTCGTCCACCTCGATGCGGCCATGCAGCGGGATTCGGGTGACGCGAGCTTCGGGCCATCCCAGCTTCTGGACGAAGCGGTGGGTGTTCTCCGAGACGCTGGAGAAGTAGACGAGATGACTCATCCTGTCCGGCTCCTCTCCCGTGGTGATGCCCTCCGTTACGCGGTCGCGGCGACCGTGCTCAGTGCCTTGATCCGATCGGGGCGAAAGCCCGACCAGTGGTCGTTACCGGCCACCACAACGGGGGCCTGCAGGTAACCGAGCGCCATGACATAGTCACGGGCCTCGCTGTCGAGGGTGATGTCCACCTTCTCGAACTCGATGCCCTGCTTCTCCAGCGCCTTGTAGGTGGCGTTGCACTGCACGCATGCGGGCTTGGTGTACACGGTGACGGTCATCTTCGGTACGGCTCCTCTTGCGGAAAGTGAAAAAACTAGACAGGTGACTGGCAACTGATCGGGTCTTACGTTTCGCTTAAGTTCAGCGACCTTCGGGCCGCCAAAATTCCTGCCGGTCGAAGCCGCTCTCCGGCTGGTCTTGAAACCGACTCGGCCGGATTCGCTACGCTCCGGCCGGCTCCCGAACTGTGGTGGCCTGTCGGTCTCACAGACACTACACCTAGTGGCCGACAGTTCGAAGTCATACAACATGTTCTGAATAACATTTTTGAAATTCCCAGGTCGTAAGCTTGCCAGCAACCACGCTCACGGCGTGTCGCGCTCGACTTGACAGACCGTGTCGCGCCGCAGTCCTAGGTGTACCACCAGCCACCGACAAGTCCGGCTGCCGCAAAGCGCAGGACCCCCCAATAGCAAAGCCGCCGGCCGGGTCGGAACGACCCAGCCGGCGGCAAGATTTTGCCGGAAAGCGGCGCAAACGGCAAAACGCGAAGAGGAGCCCTCAGCCGACCTCGGTTGTGAGCTTGCTCACAATGTCACGCAGCGTCTCGACCACCTCGGCGTTCTCCCTGGGGTGCTTGCCGTCGAGCGACTTGGACGGGACCGACAGCTTCAGATCTTCGACCACGCGCGGCCCGGCGATGCCGAAAGATTTACGAGTCTCGTCGTGCGCCCACACACCGCCGTACTGCCCGAGCGCCGCCCCGACGACTGCCAGCGGCTTGTCCTTGAGCGCGCCGTTGCCGAACGGGCGCGACAGCCAGTCGATGGCGTTCTTCAACACACCCGGGATGCTGCCGTTGTATTCGGGGGTGACGACGAGCGCGGCGTCGGCCTCGCCTGCCGCCGCCCGCAGGGCGACCACCGGCTCGGCCACCTCGGCGGTGTCGATGTCCTCGTTATAGAAGGGCAGCTCCCCCAGCCGATCGAAGATGCGCAGCTCCACGCCGTCGGGCGCCTGCTCCACTGCCAGTTCGGCGATCTGCCGGTTGACCGACGCCGCCCGCAAGCTCCCTACCAACACCAGCACCTGGATATCGGCCATGTTCACGCTCCCTTTGTTCGACTCGCTCGATTCTCGCAACGATCAACCGGACTGTGGTCCGATTAATTCCGGCTGAGTTAAAGTTCAGTGGTGGCAGCCTCCGACCGCCCGCCCCGGCTGATGGGCATCGACCCGGCGCCACAGGAACGCGGCCCAGGGCGTGTCGATGCCGCCCGGAACCGCGCCCTCATTCTCGACGCCGCGCGCCGGCTCATCGCCGAACGCGGCCCCGACGCGGTCAGTACCGACGATATCGCGGTCGAGGCCGGCGTCGGAAAAGGCACGGTGTTCCGCAGGTTCGGCAGCCGTGCCGGTCTGATGATGGTGCTGCTCGACGAGGACGAGACCGCCGAGCAGGACGCCTTCATGTTCGGTCCGCCCCCGCTGGGCCCAGGCGCACCCCCGTTGGAACGACTGCTGGCCTACGGCGCGGATCGCCTCCGATTCGTCCACAGTCATCGAGCGCTGCTGTCCGACGCCATCCGCGATCCCGCGCTGCGCTTCTCGGGTCCGTTCACGCTGCACCGCACCCACGTCCGAATGCTGCTCGAAACCGCCGGCACCACAGGTGATCTCGACGCCCAAACCGACGCCCTGATCGCACTTCTGAACCCCGATTACCTGGAGCACCAACTGTCTGCCGGGCGGAGCCTCGACCACTTGACGACTGCCTGGCAGGACACCGCCCGCAAGTTGTGCGGCCACTAGCGCCATGACCGCCTGGGTGCTTCATGTCGACCTGGACCAGTTTCTGGCCTCGGTCGAGTTGCGGCGCCACCCTGAACTGCAAGGTCTGCCGGTCATCGTCGGCGGCAGCGGTGATCCCACCGAGCCCCGCAAGGTGGTCACCTGCGCGTCGTACGAGGCGCGCGCGTTCGGGGTGCACGCCGGAATGCCGCTGCGCACCGCGGCGCGCAGGTGTCCGGATGCCACCTTCCTGCCGTCGGACCCCGATGCCTACGACGCGGCCTCCGAACAGGTCATGGGTCTGCTGCGCGATCTCGGCCACCCGCTGGAGGTGTGGGGCTGGGACGAGGCCTATCTGGGCGCCGACGTCAACGACCCGGTCGAGTTGGCCGAGCGCATCCGCACGGTGATCGCCGCCGAGACCGGCTTGTCCTGCTCGGTGGGTATCAGCGACAACAAGCAACGCGCGAAGGTGGCGACCGGCCTGGCCAAACCGGCGGGCGTCTACCTGCTCACCGAGACCAACTGGATGTCGGTGATGGGTGAGCGTCCGACCGATGCGCTGTGGGGCATCGGCCCCAAAACCACCAAAAAGCTTGCGACGCTGGGTATCACCACGGTGGCCGATCTGGCTGCCACCGACGCCACCGTGCTCACCGCGGCCTTCGGGCCCAGTACGGGGCTGTGGATCCTGCTGCTGGCCAAGGGTGGCGGGGACAGCGAGGTGAGCTCCGAGCCCTGGATTCCTCGCTCACGCAGTCACGTCATCACCTTCGCCGAGGACCTCACCGATCGCAGCGACATGGACGACGCGATCCGGGACCTGGCCAGACGGACCCTCGACGAAGTGGTGGAACAGGGACGCATCGTCACCCGGGTGGCGGTCACGGTGCGTACCAGCACGTTCTACACCCGGACCAAGATCCGCAAGCTGAGTTCACCGAGCACCGACGCCGACGCGATCACCGACACCGCGCTGGCGGTGTTCGACCAGTTCGAACTGGACCGGCCGATCCGACTGCTGGGTGTTCGGCTGGAACTGTCCATGGACGGGATTCCCACCGGCCCGGTTGTCACAGCAGACCAATAGCCTCGAACCCATGCTGCAGACCATCGCTGTCCGGGGCTACCGCTCGCTACGGGAGGTGATCCTGCCGCTGACCCAGCTCACCGTGGTCACCGGCGCCAACGGCACCGGAAAGTCCTCCATCTACCGGGCGCTGAGGCTACTGGCGGACTGTGGGCGGGGCCAGGTGATCGGTTCGCTGGCCCGCGAGGGCGGCCTGCAATCGGTGCTGTGGGCGGGTCCCGAACAACCCAACGAGCAGACCCAGGGCACGGTCCGGACTCGCCCGGTGTCGCTCGAACTCGGCTTCTCCGCAGACGATTTCGGTTACCTGGTGGACCTGGGCCTGCCGCAGATGGCCGGCTCGGGTGGCGAACCGTCGGCGTTCACGCAGGATCCCGAGATCAAACGGGAAGTGGTGTTCGCCGGGCCGGTGCTGCGTCCGGCCTCGACTTTGGTGAGCCGCACCCGCGAGTACGCCGAGGTCGCCGCGCAATCGGGCCGGGGTTTCGATGAGCTGACCCGCTCACTGCCTTCCTACCGCAGCGTGCTCGCCGAATACGCCCACCCGGACGCGCTGCCGGAACTGTCGGCTGTCTCGGATCGGCTGCGCGACTGGCGGTTCTACGACGGGTTCCGGGTCGACGCGGGCGCGCCTGCCCGCCGGCCCCACGTCGGTACCCGTACCCCGGTGCTCGCCGACGACGGCTCGGATCTGGCCGCGGCGGTTCAGACGATCGTCGAGACGACGTTTGACGACCTGGCCCGCGCGGTGGCCGACGCTTTCGACGGGGCCACCGTCTCGGTGGCGGTCAACGACGGGCTGTTCGATCTGCAGCTGCGTCAGCGCGGCATGCTGAGACCGTTGCGTGCGGCCGAATTATCGGATGGCACACTGCGTTTCCTGCTGTGGGCGACGGCGCTGGCCAGCCCGCGGCCACCATCGCTGATGGTGCTCAACGAGCCCGAGACGTCGTTGCACCCCGATCTGGTCCGGCCGCTGGCCGCCCTCATCAAGACCGCCGCCAAGCAGTCCCAGGTGGTCGTGGTGACGCATTCGCGCGCACTACTGGATTTCCTGGAGACCACCCCCGCCGCCGATGAGCAGCACGGCACCGCGATCGAGGTGGAGCTCTACAAGCAGTGGGGCGAGACGAAGGTGGAGGGGTTCGGCATGCTCAACACCCCCTCGTGGCACTGGGGAAAACGTTAGGGCTGCACGGATTTCGGCCGTAACGCCCGGCTGAAGAGCACGTTGACCTGCCGCATGGCCACGCTGTAGGGCCACCACGCGACGCGTTTGAAGGCGTACAGGGCACGGATGTCGGCCGAGGTGTAGATCAGGAACCGGTTGCGCGTCATCCCGGCCAGGATCTTGTCGGCCGCCTTCTCCGCCGAGATGGCGTGGCCGGCGAACCGGTCCACCCATTTCTGCACGTTCGGATCTTCCCGGTCCACACCGGCGATCTGAACCGTCTGCACCAGACCGGTTTTCACCGCGCCCGGCACCACGACCGACACCCCGATACGGTGCCGCGCCAGGTCGAAACGGAGCACTTCACTCAGTCCGCGCAGCCCGTACTTGCTGGCGCTGTAGGCGCTGTGCCAGGGCAGTGCGACGATGCCGGCGGCCGAGGACACGTTCACCAGGTGCCCGCCGCGGCGAGCCTGCACCATCGGCGGCAGGAATGTCTCGATCACGTGGATCGGGCCCATCAGGTTGACGTCGATCATCGAGCGCCAGTGTTGGTGGGTGAGTTGGTCGACGGTCCCCCAGGCCGATACCCCGGCGATGTTCATGACCACGTCCATCGATGCATGTGCGGCGTGGATGTCGGCAGCGAATGCCGCCACCTGGTCGTAGTCGGAGATGTCCAGAGCCCGGTGGGCGGGCACCTGGGCGCCCAGCGCACGGGCATCGGCGACGGTCTGGGCCAATCCGACCTCATCGCGGTCGGTCAGATACAGCTCAGCACCGCGGGCCGCCAGGGCAAGGGCGGTCGCCCGGCCGATGCCGCTGGCTGCACCGGTGATCAAGCACTTTTTCCCCGAAAAGTCCGCCCGGCCGTTACCCGCGGTATCACTCCCCATAGCGGTGACCTTACCTGTGGCGCTAAGCGTCCTGGCCGCCCCACAGTGCGTTGAGCCACAGTCGCTCGACCACGTCGAGCGCACGGGCCGGGTCCGTGCCCCGCCCGACGAAGGCGGAGTCGTGCGAAAGCGTCATCGCCGTGGTCGCCACCAGGGTCCGGACCAGGGCTGGGAGGTCGTCCGAGATCGGGCGGGCACCGGCGTCTTGTTCGACGAGGCCCACGATCTGGTCGATCACGGCGTCCTCGTAGTCGTTCATCAACTCCCGGATCTGGGCGTCGGTGTTCTGCGCGACGGTGCAGGCCGACATGATCGGGTCGTTCGTGGCGAAGACGGTGGCCGCGCTTCCGACCATCCGCTTGGCGAAGGCGGCAGGTGTTTCACCGGCGTCGCGGGGCGCGTAGTTGTGGGTCAACGCGGCGAGTTGTTCCATCGCGTCGGACACGATCACCGCGAGCACCGCGTACTTCGAATCGAAGTAGAAGTAGAAGCCCGACCGGGCCACCCCGGCGCGTTCACTGATGGTGCTCACCGACAAATCGGCGAACGACTGCTCCTCGAGCAGTTCCCGCACAGCCGTCACGATGGCCTCGCGTTGCCGGTCACCACGGCTGCGACGGGCCTGCGGACGCCCGGTGGAGCCATTGCTGCTCCCCGGTATCGATTCGGCGGTCATGGCATTAGACCTTTGCATCCACGACGCGCCAGTTCAAAACTTGACATGCGTCAAGTCTGACAGTCAGGATGGCCTCAAGTGGTGACATCGACCACACCTCGTCGGACTTTGTTGGTCAGGAGCGGCCCATGACAACCATCAGCACCCCGCATTACCTGCTCGATCAGGCCAAGCGTCGGTTCACGCCGACGCCCAACACGTTGCCGGGAATGGGCGCGCTGGAAAAGCGCCTCAAGGCCAAGGAGTGGGACCAGTTCGTGTTCGCCGAGCCCCCCGCGGGCAGCGGCCTCAAGCCGATCATGGGCGACTCCGGTTTGCCGATCATCGGCCACATGATCGAGATCTTCCGTGGCGGTCCCGACTTCATCCTCGAGCAGTACCGCAAGAACGGCCCGCTCTACTACGCGCAGTCCCCCGCCCTGTCCTCGGTGATGGCGCTTGGTCCCGACGCCACCCAGGCGGTCTTCTCCAACCGCAACAAGGATTTCTCTCAGCGCGCCTGGGATCCGGTGATCGGCCCGTTCTTCGAGGGCGGCCTGATGCTGCTCGACTTCGACGAGCACATGTTCCACCGTCGGATCATGCAGGAGGCGTTCACCCGCACCAGGCTGACCGGCTACATCTCGCACATCGACTCGGTCGCATCGGCCGTGCTGGCCAATGACTGGGTGGCCAACGACCCTCGGTTCCTGTTCCACCCGGCGATCAAGGAACTCACGCTCGACATCGCCTCCGAGGTGTTCATGGGCGTGCCCGCGGGCACCGACCGCGCGCTGGTCACCACGATCAACAACGCGTTCACCACCACCACACGGGCAGGCAACGCGATCGTGCGGACATCGGTGCCGCCGCTGAAATGGTGGCGCGGCATCCAGGCCCGCAAGACCCTCGAGGACTACTTCGCCAGCCGCATCGGCGAGAAGCGCCAGTCGGAGAGCACCGACATGTTCAGCGTGCTGTGTCACTCCGCCGACGAGGATGGCCAGACCTTCACCGACGACCAGATCATCAGCCACATGATCTTCCTGATGATGGCCGCGCATGACACGTCCACCTCGACGATGACGACAATGGCTTATCACCTGGCGGCCAATCCCGAATGGCAGGAACGCCTGCGCGACGACTCCGCGCGCATCGGCGACGGACCGCTGGACTTCGAGTCGCTGGACAAGCTGGAAACCTACGACCTGGTGATCAACGAGTCGCTGCGGATGATGACGCCGCTGCCGTTCAACTTCCGCGAGGCCGTGCGCGACACCGAGCTGCTGGGCTACTTCATCCCGGCCGGCACGAGCGTGGTCACGTGGCCGTCGATCAATCACCGGCTGCCCGAGCTGTGGACCGACCCGGACAAGTTCGACCCAGATCGTTTCGCCGAGCCGCGCAGCGAGCACAAGAGTCACCGGTATGCGTTCGCCCCGTTCGGCGGCGGTGCGCACAAGTGCATCGGCATGGTGTTCGGCCAGTTGGAGATCAAGACTGTGATGCACCGGCTGCTGCGTCGCTACAAGCTGGAGCTCGCCGGCCCGGGTTACCAGCCGCGCTACGACTACGGCGGCATGCCGGTCCCGATCGACGGTATGCCGATCGTGCTGCGCCCGCTGCACTGAGGCATTTCGACGGCCCATTGGCCAGTTGTTGCGCGCCTTTCTGGTATTTGCGTGCCACAACTGGCCATTCGCCGCGGTCGGCCCCTGTCAGACTGCGGTTACGCCGCCATCAGCCGGTTGGCACAGGCGATCACCGCGGACAACGCCGACTGCACCGGGTCGTCGGACAGTCCCACGGCCCATCGGCGGTGCAGGCCGTCGCACCCTTCGATGAAAGTGGCGGTCTGGCCCGCCGCAGGCAGCTGGTGGAACGAGGTGGTCTCGACGCTGACGCCGCGGTCGTGCAGCATCGCGGTCAGTGCCGCCACGGGCCCGGTGGCCGCCGTGGTCGAGGTGGCGATTTCGTCGCCGATGGCCAGCGTCGCCCGGTAGCTGCGGGCCTGCGGGCCGAGTCGACTGCCTGTCGAGCACTCGTCTGCGCAACTGAAGTGCCCCAGTCGCAGTGGGCCCGCAGACGGCGAATATTCGCCCAGGAACTGCTCCCAGGATGTCGATTCGCCCGCATCGCGCAAGCCGCGCGGCAACGGGGTGGAGAAGTGGGCCGAGAATGACATCGGATCACCCGATTGCGGTGCCTGTGAAGTGAGATACATGTGCCGGTCTTCTCTTGCTCAGAGGAAGTGACCGACGAAGTAGCGAACGACCCACAGCGGGGGGTCGGTCTGATCAGACCCCGCTGCGGGTTGCTACTACAAGTCGCCTTGGCACGTTGGCGATGCTAGACGCACCCTGTCCGGTCACGCAAACACTTTCCGACTACGTAGTCTCGGCGGGGTGGATGGCTCATGAGCGTCGGTGAGGTCGTCCTGCTCGTGGTGGCCGGTATCGGCGGCGGACTCACCGGCAGCATCGCCGGACTGGCCTCGGTGGCCACCTATCCCGCTCTCCTGCTGATCGGACTGCCTCCGGTCACCGCGAATGTGACCAACACCGTGGCGTTGGTGTTCAACGGCGTGGGTTCGGTGCTGGGGTCCCGGCCCGAACTGGCCGGGCAGCGAGCCTGGATCAAACGGATCATCCCGATCGCCATTGCCGGCGGGGCGGTCGGCGCGGCACTTCTCCTGTGCACCCCGGCCGAGGGCTTCGAGAAGGTGGTCCCGTTCCTGCTGGCGTTCGCGTCGGTGGCGATCCTGCTGCCGCGTGGTCGTCAGCGGGAGACGCGGGTATCCAACCATCGCGACCATCGGATCAAGGTCGCTCTGGAGGCCGGCGCCATCTTCTTGATCACCATCTACGGCGGGTATTTCGGCGCCGCGGCCGGCGTGCTGCTGCTGGCCCTGCTGCTGCGTACCGGAGGGGCGACGCTGGCACACGCCAACGCCGCCAAGAATGTGATCCTCGGCGTCGCCAATGCGGTTGCCGCGGTCGCGTTCATCGTGGTCGCGCCGGTGTACTGGCCGGCGGTGGTGCCGTTGGGCGCCGGGTGTCTGATCGGCTCGCGCCTGGGCCCGGTGATCGTGCGGCATGCGCCGGCCACCCCGCTGCGGTTCCTGATCGGCGCGGCGGGCGTGGCCCTTGCCGTCAAGCTCGCGCTCGACACGTACTGATTTTCGAGCGCGAGCAGGCACGTAGGTACCCGAGAACGCGCAATTCCGGGTACCGCCGCGTCTGCTCGCCGAAGAAGCTCAGCCGAAGGGGTTGTCCCCCTTGGCGACCCGTGTTCCCAGGGTCAGCAGGTTCTCCGCCGAAGCGTGCAGTTGCTCACCGGCGTCGCGGCTGGCCCGCCCGGCCAGGTAACGCGACCAGGTGCCCTCGATGACGATGCCGAGTTTGAAACAGGCCAGCGCGACATACCAATCCAGCCGGTCGGTCTGTCGGCCTCCAGCGGCCCGATACGCCTCGATCAGTTCACTGCGATGAGCCAGTCCACCGAGCGCGGCCAGCGCCGAGCCCGCGTTGATCGGATTGGGATCGTCGGGCCAGCACACGAGCATCCACCCGAGATCGAGCAGCGGATCGCCGATCGTGCACATCTCCCAGTCGATGAACGCGGCCAGTTCAGGAGTCTCCCGGCGCAGCAGGACGTTGTTGAGGTGCGCGTCGCCGTGCATGATGCCGGGTTCAGCGTCCGACGGGCGGTTGTCCTCCAGCCACTGCGCCAGATCGCCCACACCCGTCAACGACTCCGGCGAGTAGTGCTCATGGCGGTAACTGTCGAGCAGTCCCAGGAACTGCGGAACCTGGCGGGCCAGAAATGATCCCGGCCGGCGGATCGCGGCGAGCTCGCTGTTCTCCCAGGCAACATTGCCCAGCTCCGCCAGACTCCCGGCGTAGGACAGCCCGACCCGGTAGCGCAGGTCCGCGTCGGCTTCGTACGCCGGACTCACGTCTGTGCCGGGGTTGAACCCGTCAACCTCTTCCATCAGGTAGAACACCACGCCGATCACGTCGAGATCGGTGCAGGCGGCGATGAATCCCGGATGCGGCACGGCCGATCCGGCCAGCGTCCGCAGTACGGCGATCTCCCGCAGCATGGTCTTGTCGCTCGTCGGGCGTGGGTGTAAAGGCGGGCGCCGCAAGACCATTCGACGACCGTCGACGCACATGCCCACTACGATGTTCTGAGTCCCGCCGGTCAGCGGGGCCACGTCGGTCAGAGTCGTCCCGATCCGCTGCTCTCGCAGCCAGCGCCCGATGGCGTCTTGATCGGCGGCACTGAGCGTCGGCAATTCCTGTACGTCGTCGGGCATGCAGCCATGGTGCCAGCTGCCCGCTCCGGTCAGTGCGTATTCGCCACCGTCAGCAGGTATTCCCACGGCATCGTAGAACCGGTGAGGAACCTGTCGCCGAGAGCAGCGATCTCGGCGTCCAGTGCCGCGACCCGATCCGCGTCGGCGGCGATGGCCCGGTAGGCCGAGATGGTCGGACCGTAGTTGGCCTTGAAATGGTCACGGAATGCTGCACCGTCGGGGTAGGCGGTGACGTCCAGTTCGCGTCGTTCACAGGTCAACTCGCCGACCCGTTCGCCCAGCAGGGCGCGCAGGTACTGCTCGTCGCCCCACCGCGGCGGCGGGGACACGCCGGCAGGAGGCGCGGGCACGTACGGCTTCATGGTGGCGAACAACTGGCCGATGAATCCCTCTGGGGTCCAGGAGATCAGGCCGATTCGCCCGCCCGGGCACGTCACGCGCAGCAGTTCATCCGCGGCCTGCTGATGGTGCGGGGCGAACATCACCCCGATACAGGAAAGCACCGTGTCGAACGAATCGTCGGCATAGGGCAACGCCTCGGCGTTGGCCTCGGCCCAGTCGATGGTCAACCCGGCCTCGGCAGTCAACCGGCGTCCCTCGTCGACAAGCTCCGGACACAGGTCGCTCGCGGTCACCCGCGCGCCTGTCGCGGCGGCGGGAATGGCGACGTTGCCGGTCCCGGCGGCCACGTCGAGTACGCGGTCACCGGGCCCGATGCCACTGGCGTCGACCAGGACGGGCCCCAGTGGACGCACGATGTTCGCGGCGATCGCCGCGTAGTCACCGAGCGCCCACAGCGCGCGGTGTTTGGCTTCAAGTTCGCTGTCGGCGGTGGTGACGTTCATGGCGGGCTCCTCTCGCGGCGTTGCTTCATCGTCATCCCGTACGGCCAGGGCATTCCAGTACCAGATCTGTAGTGGACCGGGTTCTGGATCTGTACTGGCTTCGGAGCCTCGACAGCGGTGTACTTAGAAAGCCGCGCACTGTCCGGGAGGGAAGACCGCCGATGTCGACGTATGGCCAGTTCTGTCCCGTGGCCAAGGCCATGGAATTGCTCGATGAACGCTGGACCTTGCTGGTGGTCCGGGAACTGCTGCGGGGCAGTGCGCACTTCAACGACCTGCGTCGCGGCGTACCGAAGATGTCGCCGGCGCTGTTGTCCAAGCGGCTGAAGTCGCTGACCCGCGCCGGGGTGATCGAGCGTTCCGAGATAGACGGGCGGACGAGCTATTCGCTGACCCCGTGCGGGCAGGAGCTCGCCGGCGTGGTCGACGCGCTCGGCTCGTGGGGCGTGCGGTGGATCGGTGAGCTCGGCGAGCAGGATCTCGATCCGCACCTGCTGATGTGGGACATGCGCCGCACCATTCCCATCGAAGACTGGCCGCGGTCGCGCACCACGATCGCGTTCGTCCTCGACGAAGTCGCGCCCAAGTCATCGCGGTGGTGGCTGACGGTGAACGACGGGCAGGCCGATGTCTGCGATTTCGATCCCGGCTACGAGGTGGCCGGGACCGTGCAGACCGACCTGCGCACGCTGGTCGAGATCTGGCGCGGCGATGTCGGCTGGGCACGGGCGGTCCTCGACGGCAGCGTGGCGCTGTCAGGATCCGCCGATGTCCGCCGCGCCATCCCGAAATGGCTGGGCCAGAGCACGGCGGCCACGATTCCTCGGCCGGCCTGACCGTCAGTCCAGGATGCGACGGGCGACGTTGGTGGTGACCAGGTCCAGGAGCTCGTCGGCGCGCCCAGCCAGAATGGTGCGAATCGCGTAGAGCGAGAAGCCCTTTGCCTGTTCGACGGTGATCGCCGGCGGTATCGACAGCTCCTGACGTGCGGTATGTACGTCGACGAGTGCGGGGCCATCATGGGCGAAGGCGTCGGTCAGGGCCCGTTCCAACTCACCGGGTTCGGTGACACGGCGCCCGAACATGCCCATCGCCTGGGCCACCGCGGCGAAGTCCGGATTGACCAGGTCGGTGCCGAACGTGACGATGCCCGCAGCCTTCATCTCCAGCTCGACGAAATTCAGCGACGAGTTGTTGAAAACGATCAGCTTCACCGGCAGCTTGTTCTGGCTCAGCGTCACCAGCTCGCCGAAGAGCATGGTCAGTCCACCGTCCCCGGCCAGAGCGACTACCTGCCGACCCGGGAACGCTGTCTGCGCACCGATGGCGTGCGGCAGCGCGTTGGCCATGGTGCCGTGATTGAACGACCCGATCAGCCTGCGCCGGCCGTTCATGGTCACGTACCGGGCCGCCCACACCACCGGTGACCCGACATCACAGGTGAACACGGCGTCGTCGGAGGCCAACCGGTTGGCCAGTGCGGCAACATATTCCGGGCGGATCGGGGTCTTGTCACGATCGTTGACGGCCAGCGAGTCGAGCGCGGCACGGGTCTTGCGGTAGTGGCGTAGCGACCGGTCGAGGTGCTCACGAGTGGTCTTGGGCCGCAACAGCGGTCGCAGTGCGGCCAGGGTGTCGGCGACACTGCCGCGCAGGCCGAGATCGATCGGGGTGCGCCGGCCGAGATTACGGCCGCGGATGTCGACCTGGATGACGGTGGCGGCCTCGGGATAGAACTGCTGATAGGGAAAGTCCGTGCCCAGCATCAACAGCGTGTCGGCCTCTTTGATGGCCTTGTACCCGGAGGCGAAACCGAGCAGTCCGGTCATGCCGACGTCGAACGGGTTGTCGTACTCGATGAATTCCTTGCCGCGCAACGCATGGACGATCGGCGCCTGCAGCGTCGCGGCCAGCTCGATCAGGGCATCATGCGAACCGGCCACCCCCGCGCCGCCCAGGATCGTGACGCGCTCTGCGGCGTTGAGAATGTCGGCGGCCCGACGCACCGACTCGTCGTCGGGACGCACGATCGATCGGGTCGGCCGCACCGGACAGGTCGCCCAGGCGCTCTCCCCCGTGCGCTGCAGGAAGATCTCGCCGGGGATGACGACGACGGCGACGCCGTTGTCCTCGACGGCCGCTCGCATGGCCATTTCCAGGATGCGCGGCGCCATCTCGGGGGTGCTGACCAGCTCGCAGTAGACGCTGCACTCGCGGAAGAGGTCCTGCGGGTGGGTTTCCTGGAAGTACTCCGACCCGATCTCGGTGCGTGGAATGTGGGCGGCGATGGCCAGCACCGGGACCCGGCTGCGCTGCGCGTCGAACAGCCCGTTGATCAAGTGCAGATTGCCCGGGCCGCAGCTGCCCGCGCACACCGCCAGCTGGCCGGTCAGTGCAGCGTCGGCGGCCGCGGCGAATGCAGCGGTCTCCTCGTGGCGAACGTGCTGCCAGCTGATCTCGCCGCTGCGCCGGATGGCGTCGGTGAATCCGTTGAGGCTGTCACCGGGAAGGCCGTAGACCCGCCTTACCCCGCTCAGTGTGAGTGCGGAGATGACTTGGTCTGCAATGGTCGCCATGACGCCTCCCGGTGTGGGTTCCGGCGTGATCGCGGACGCGGGGCGCGCCCTCGATCACGCCGGAATTCACTCTACTTGGGGGCGAAGCGCTGGCCGGCGTCCAGACGCAGGCACTGGCCGTTGAGCATGGGGTTCTCGGCGATCGCGACGGCGAGCTTGGCGTACTCCTCGGGCTTGCCCAGACGCTTGGGGAATGCGGCGTCCTTGGTGAGCACCGCGGCGAACTCGTCGGGGATGCCCTCGGTCAGACCGGTGGCGAACAGGCTCGGGGCGATGGCCAGCACCCGGATGCCCAGGCTGCCGAGGTCGCGCGCCATGGTCAGGCACATACCGGCGATGGCAGCCTTGGACGCCGTGTAGGCGACCTGCCCGATCTGGCCCTCGAACGCCGCGATGGAGGCGGTGTTGATGATGACGCCGCGCTCTTCGGCCTCTTCGTCGACGGGCTCGTTCTTGCTCATGTGCCAGGCGGCGAGCCGGCTGATGTTGAACGTGCCGATCAGGTTGAGGTCAATGGTGGAGCGGAACGAATCCAGGCTGTGCGGACCGTCCTTCTTGATGGTGCGCTCGCCGATGCCGCCACCTGCGGTGGTCACGATGATGTGCAGACCGCCCAGCGCCGCGACAGCCTCTTCCAGCACCTTCTCGGTGCCGTCGAAGTCGGTGACGTCGACAGCGAAGAACGAACCGCCGATCGCGTCGGCCACTTCCTGGCCCTTGGACTGCGGCCGGTCCAGCACAGCCACGCTGGCGCCGCGCTTGGCCAGTGCCTCAGCGGTCGCGCGGCCGAAGCCCGACGCGCCGCCGACGACGATAGCCTTCTTGCCTTCGATCTCCATCTAGCTTCCTTTCCAAAAATGACCGAAATCGTAAAGCAACCTATCCCATCAACCCTTCCCGTAAGCCTTTCGGGTTCTCATTTCTTCGCCCTCCAGAGTTTGAGCGTGCGTAAATCCCTCGACGCCGCCTCCGAGACCGCATAGGTTCGCCTGCCATGACCCCGGCAGAGCTTTGGCGCGACCGACTCCGCGAGTCCCTACTGTCGGCACGCAAGTCCCGCGACGCCATCAGCGTCACCGCGCTCCGGTCGGCGTTGAGCGCGATCGACAACGCCGAGACGCCGCAGGCCGATCAGACCGACACCCGCATCGGCGGAACGATCGCGGGCGCGGTGTCCGGGGTGGGTTCGACCGAGATCGCCCGCCGGGAGCTCAGCGATGCCGAGATTCGTGGCCTCATTCAGGCCGAGGTCGATGAACTGCTCTCGGCGGCAAGCGAATACATCGCGAATGGGCATCCCGAACGGGCGTCGGACCTGCAATCGCAGGCCGCCGTCCTGACACAGGTACTCAGTCAGGCTCCCGAGGTTGTCTGAGCTCCGTGGCACGCTGAACGCATGCTGCTCGCCGACGTCGTCGCCGCATCCGCCGATGTGGCGACAAGCTCGGCCCGTCTCGCCAAGATCGACCGCATCGCAGCCCTGCTGTCCGTGGTCGCCACGGAGGGGGACGCCCGCACGGTGGCGGTCACAGTGTCCTGGTTGTCCGGGGAGCTCCCCCAACGCCAGATCGGTGTCGGCTGGGCTGCCCTGCGCTCATTGCCGGCGCCGGCGGCGATCCCCACGTTGACCATCGGGGGCGTCGACACCGCATTCACCGACATCAAAGGAATCGCGGGCAAGGGCTCTCGGTCGCTGCGCGCCGATTCGGTGCGCGACCTTTTCGCGGCGGCCACCGACACAGAGCAGACGTTCCTCCGGAGGCTCCTGGGCGGCGAGTTGCGTCAGGGCGCGCTGGCGGGCGTGATGGCGGACGCGGTGGCCCGTGCATCCGGCATCCCGGCGGTCGAGGTCCGGCGTGCGGCCATGCTGGCCGGTGACCTGCCAGCGGTGGCCGCAGCGGCGCTCACCGGTGGCCGGGCCGCCCTGGCCGAATTCAGTTTGCAGGTCGGCCGCCCGGTCGGGCCGATGCTCGCACAGACCGCCACCGGTGTCGTCGACGCGCTCGAACGGCTCGGCGGTACAGCGGTTCTGGAGGCCAAGCTGGACGGCGCGCGCGTACAGATCCACCGCAGCGGCTCGGACGTCTCGGTCTATACCCGCAGCCTGGACGACGTCACCCACCGACTGCCCGAGGTGGTCGCGGCGACACTGGCCCTGCCGGCCACCGATCTGATTGCCGACGCGGAGGCCATCGCGCTGCGAGCCGACGGGCGCCCGCAGCCGTTTCAGGTCACCGCCGCCAGGTTCGGCCGCAAGACCGCCAACGACCTCGAACCGCTGTCGGTGTTCTTCTTCGATCTGTTGCACATCGATGGCCAGGATCTGCTCGACCTGCCCACCGAGCAGCGGCTGACCGCACTCGATGCGCTGGTACCTCAGGACCGGCGCGTCGACCGCGTCGTCACCTCAGACGGCGCGGTCGCGCAGGACTTCCTGGACCGCACCCTGGCCGCCGGCCATGAGGGCGTGATGGCGAAGTCGCCGACGGCACCGTATGAGGCCGGCCGTCGCGGCGCAGGTTGGCTCAAGGTCAAGCCCGTGCACACCCTGGACCTGGTGGTGCTGGCAGTGGAGTGGGGCTCGGGCCGACGCACCGGCAAGCTGTCCAACATCCATCTGGGCGCACGTGATCCGGACACCGGTGGATTCGTGATGCTGGGCAAGACTTTCAAGGGCATGACCGATGCGATGCTGGCATGGCAGACCGAGCGCTTCCGGGAACTGCAGGTCGACGACGACGGCTGGGTGGTCACCGTCCGCCCCGAGCAGGTCGTCGAGATCGCCTTCGACGGCGTCCAGAGGTCGACCCGCTACCCCGGCGGTGTGGCGCTGCGGTTCGCCAGGGTCCTGCGCTATCGAGATGACAAAGCCACGGACGAGGCAGACACGATCAATTCAGTGCGCGCCTTCCTCACCTGACGCGGCGCCGTTCACCTGGTTAGGGTGCGGAAACCGGGATTCGATGCCGTGCGGTTTGGCTCGATGAAAAGATCACACCCGACGCGTATGACACTGGGCGAGCAAGGAGAGACCGTGGCAACACCAGATGCCCCACCGGCGGATCGCATCGAGGACCACGAAGGCGACATCACCTATATCCGCACCGACAGAGACCTTCCGCCGGTGGCGATCATCGACCGCTCTCCGATCACCGTCAAACACAAGGCGATCTTCGCGGCGGTCGCGGTTCTCGGCGCAGTCGCCTGGGCGGTCATCGCCTTCTTCCGCGGTGAGACCGTCAACGCGGTCTGGTTCGTGATCGCCGCGATCTGCACTTACGTGATCGGGTTCCGGTTCTACGCCCGGCTGATCGAGATGAAGATCGTCCGGCCGCGCGACGACAATGCCACTCCGGCAGAGCTTTTCGAAAACGGCACCGACTACATGCCGACCGACAGGCGCGTGTTGTTCGGTCATCACTTTGCCGCGATCGCCGGAGCGGGCCCGCTGGTCGGCCCGGTGCTGGCCATGCAGATGGGCTATCTGCCCGGGACCATCTGGATCATCATCGGCGCGGTGGTGGCCGGCTGCGTCCAGGACTATCTGGTGCTGTCCATCTCGGTGCGCCGCCGCGGCCGCTCGCTGGGGCAGATGGCACGCGACGAGCTCGGCTTGGTCGGTGGCGTGGCCGCGATCGTCGGCGTGCTGGTGATCATGGTGATCTTGTTGGCGGTGCTGGCCCTGGTGGTGGTCAACGCGCTCGCCGAGAGTCCGTGGGGCGTGTTCTCGATCGCGATGACGATTCCGATCGCCATCTTCATGGGTCTGTATCTGCGCTTCTTCCGCCCCGGCCGCGTGTCGGAGGTGTCCCTCATCGGCGTCGCACTGCTGCTACTCGCGGTGATCTCCGGCGGTTGGGTGGCCGAAACCGACTGGGGTGCTGACTGGTTCACGCTCTCCAAGGTCACCCTGTCGTGGTGCATCATCATCTACGGCCTCGCCGCTTCGGTGTTGCCGGTGTGGTTCCTGCTGGCCCCGCGCGATTACCTGTCGACGTTCATGAAGGTCGGCACCATCGCACTGCTGGCCATCGGCATCCTGATCGCCCGTCCGGTGATGCAGGCACCCGCGATCTCACAGTTCGCCGCCAGCGGCACCGGTCCGGTGTTCGCCGGCTCCTTGTTCCCGTTCCTGTTCATCACCATCGCGTGCGGTGCACTGTCGGGCTTTCACGCGCTGATCTCCTCGGGCACCACGCCCAAGCTGCTGGAGAAGGAAAGCCAGATGCGGCTGATCGGCTACGGCGGCATGCTCACCGAGTCGTTCGTCGCGATCATGGCACTGATCACCGCGGCGATCCTCAACCAGCACCTGTACTTCGCGATCAACGCGCCGACGGCGGCCACCGGCACCACCGCGCAGACCGCGGCCGATTACGTCAACGGCCTTGGCCTGTCCGGTCAGCCGATCACCGCGCAGGAGATAACCGCGGCCGCCGACGGCGTCGGCGAGCACTCGATCGTGTCGCGCACCGGCGGCGCCCCCACCCTGGCCTTCGGCATGTCCGAGGTGCTCCATCAGGTGTTCGGCGGAGAGAGCTTGAAGGCGTTCTGGTACCACTTCGCGATCATGTTCGAGGCGTTGTTCATCCTCACCACGGTCGACGCCGGCACCCGGGTGGCCCGCTTCATGCTGTCCGACGGCCTCGGCAATCTCGGTGGGCCGCTGAAGAAACTGCGCGATCCCAGCTGGCGCGTCGGCGCGTGGGCCTGCTCGATCATCGTGGTCGCCGCGTGGGGTTCCATCCTGCTGATGGGTGTGACGGATCCGCTGGGCGGCATCAACACCTTGTTCCCGCTGTTCGGCATCGCCAATCAGCTGCTGGCCGCGATCGCATTGACGGTGGTCACCGTCGTGGTGATCAAACGCGGCTTGGTGAAGTGGGCCTGGATACCGGGGCTTCCGTTGATGTGGGACCTGACGGTGACGATGACGGCATCGTGGCAGAAGATCTTCTCGGCCGACCCGAAAGTCGGTTACTGGAAGCAGCATTCGCAGTACGTCGCGGCCCAGGAGGCCGGAAAGTCGACGTTCGGCGCAGCGAAGACCCCCGATCAGATCGACGCCGTCATCCGCAACACCTTCATTCAGGGCACGTTGTCGATCGTCTTCGCCGTGCTGGTGCTGATCGTGTTCATCGCGGGCGTGGTGATGGCGCTGCAGGCGCTGCGCGGCGCCGCCAGGCCGCTGGCCGTGGACGAGGAGGTGCCGTCGCGCATCTTCGCACCGTCGGGACTGATCCCCACCCAGGTCGAGAAGGAGGTGCAGAAGCAGTGGGACGCCTTACCCGGAGCACACGCCAGGCCGCACGCCACATCGGCTGGTACTGGTCAACATTGATGGGTGACAACCACTACCGGCGCTACGTAGCGCATCGGGAGCGGACGCATCCGGACGAACCGGTGCTGTCCGAGCGTGACTACTGGAAGATGCGGCACCGCAACTCCGAGGCCGATCCCGGCGCGCGCTGCTGCTGAGCCGGCGAATCTGCTGATCGCCTGGTCTGAACCTGTCACGCCCGGCTAAACTGTCGCCCATACGGTAAGGCCGTCGTGAATGGAGCGCGTTCGTGAATAAAGACGACATGATCCTGATCAGCGTGGACGATCACATCGTCGAACCACCTGACATGTTCAAGAACCACCTGCCCAAGAAGTACGCCGACGAAGCACCACGCCTGGTGCACAACCCCGACGGCAGCGACACCTGGCAGTTCCGCGACATCGTCATCCCCAACGTCGCGCTCAACGCCGTCGCCGGCCGTCCCAAGGAGGAATACGGTCTGGAACCCCAAGGCCTCGATGAGATCCGCAAGGGCTGCTACAACGTCGACGAGCGCGTCAAGGACATGAACGCCGGCGGCATCCTCGGCTCGATCTGCTTCCCGTCGTTCCCCGGATTCGCCGGCCGCCTGTTCGCCACCGAGGATCCCGAGTTCTCCCTGGCGCTCGTGCAGGCCTACAACGACTGGCACATCGACGAATGGTGTGGCGCCTACCCCGCCCGCTTCATCCCGATGGCACTTCCGGTGATCTGGGACGCCGAGGCGTGCGCCCAAGAGGTACGCCGGGTGTCGAAGAAGGGTGTCCACGCCCTGACCTTCACCGAGAACCCCGCCGCCATGGGCTACCCCAGCTTCCACGACGACTATTGGACCCCGCTGTGGAAGGCATTGTGCGACACCGACACCGTGCTCAACGTGCACATCGGATCGTCGGGCAAGCTGGCCATCACCGCCCCCGACGCTCCGCTCGACGTGATGATCACCCTCCAGCCGATGAACATCGTGCAGGCGGCCGCGGATCTGTTGTGGTCCAAGCCCATCAAGGATTACCCCGATCTCAAGATCGGGTTGTCCGAGGGCGGCACCGGCTGGATTCCGTACTTCCTCGAGCGCGTCGACCGCACCTACGAGATGCACTCGACCTGGACGCATCAGAACTTCGGCGGCAAGCTGCCCAGCGAGGTGTTCCGCGAGCACTTCCTCACCTGCTTCATCTCCGATCCGGTCGGCGTGGCGTTGCGCGACAAGATCGGCATCGACAACATCAGCTGGGAAGCCGACTACCCGCACAGCGATTCGATGTGGCCGGGCGCGCCCGAAGAGCTGTGGGATGTGCTGACCGAGAACAACGTTCCCGACGACGAGATCAACAAGATGACCCACGAGAACGCCATGCGCTGGTATTCGTTCGACCCCTTCAGCCACATCCCGCGGGAGCAGGCCACCGTCGGCGCACTGCGCAAAGCCGCTGAGGGCCATGATGTTTCGATCCAGGCGCTCAGCCACCACGAGCAGGGCACGCGCGGCGACGCACTGCACGCCGCGGCCCGCGGTAACTCGGGTTCAACCTAGGGCCCGGTCTCCCCGCGTTGCTAGCGCAACGCGTAGCGCACCGGCAGGTGCTTGAGCCCGCCGACGAACGTTGTGGCCATGTGCTGCGGTACGCCGGCCAGCTCCGCCGAGCGCAGCCGCGGCAGCAGTTCGGAGAAGAAGCTGTTGATCTCCATGCGGGCCAGTGCGGCACCGAGACAGAAATGCACGCCGTAGCCGAACGCGATGTGTTTGTTGGGATCTCGACCGACGTCGAAGCGGAACGGGTCGACGAAGACGTCCTCGTCGCGATTGCCCGAGACGTAGGACAGCAGCACCGACTCGCCCTTCGCAACCCGTACGCCGCGGATCTCGTAGTCCTGTTGCGCGGTGCGCATGAATTCCTTGACCGGTGTCGTCCACCGGACCATCTCCTCGACTGCCAGCGGCATCAAACTCATGTCGTTCTGCAGCCGGGCCAGCTGATCGGGGTTCTGCAGTAGCGCGTGCATGCCGCCGGAGATGCTGGCGCTGCTGGTGTCGTGGCCGGCGGCGGCGATGATCGCGTAGTAGGAGACCGTGTCGATATCGGACAGCGGCTCCCCGTCGAGGGTGGCGTTGGCGATCGTCGAGGCCAGATCGTCGGTCGGATTGGCCCGGCGCGAGGCGGTCAGTTCGGTGAAGTACTGGAACATCTCCAGCAGCGCCATGCCCTGCTCTTCCATGCTGGAGCCGCGCTTGAACTCGTCGTCGTCGCTGCCGAACAGCTCTTGGGTGAGCTTGAGCATGAACGCGAAGTCGGACTCTGGGACACCGAGGAGCGTCATGATCATGTACAGCGGATAGTTCACGGCGACCTGCTGCACGAAGTCGCATTCCGGTCCTTCATCGACCATTCTGTCGACGAACCGCTTGGCCAGCTCGTCGGCGCGATCCTTCAACGCGCGCATGGCCTTCGGCCTGAACCAGTTCGCGCCGATGGCCCGAAGATCGCGGTGCAGTGGGTCGTCGGTGTGGATCAGCGTGCGAATTCCGATCGCAGCCTGCTGCTCGTCGCCCTCGCGGGTGACCAGTACCGGGCGCGGAGAGTTGGTGAAGATGTCGTTGGCGCGCTCGATCTCCATGATGTCCGCGTGCTTGGTGATCGCCCAGAACGGGGCATACTCGGGCGCATCGACCCAGGACACCGGGGCGCTCGCCCGCAGGTGGGTCAGCGCCGCATGCAGTGTCGCCTCGTCGGTGTACGCCGACGGATCGGCGAACACCCTGGCGACGTCATCGACGGTGCGGACGGTCATTGATTGCTCCTCACTGGCGGGCATTCGCGAAACTCCTGCAGCACCGCGTTGACGGTTTCCGGGGACACGGCGGCGGGAAAGCCTGGCAGCACGCGGTCGATGACACCGTCGCAGCGATGCCGCAACGCTGCGGCCAGTTCGGGGATCGGGGCGACCACGGCGAACGTGCCGAGCACCTCGTCGTCGATGAGCTCGCCCATCGTGTCCCACTGGCCGGCCAGCGACAGCCGGTGCAGTTCGGTGTGCAGGTCACCCCAGCCGTGCAGCTCGAGGACTTTGCGGTACGCCGGCGTCGAGCCGTAGAACGCGAGCTGTTTGCGGGTGGCGACCGACGCCGCGGCCATCTCCTGTTCGTCGGCGCCGGTGACGACGAAGACCGGGCAGGACAGCTCGAAGTCGCCACGGTCGCGCCCGCTGCGGTCCATGCCGCGCTGCAACGCGACCGTGGTCACCTCGTCCAGATAGCGCCGCGTGGTGAACGCGTGCGCCAGCAGCCCGTCGGCCACCTCACCGCACACCTCGGTCATCAGTTCACCGACGGCGGCCAGGAACACCTTGGGGAACGGCAGCGTCGACGGTTCCGGGGTGAACATCGGCGTCATGATCTTGTGGGTGTAGAACTCGCCTTCGAATCTCAGCTTGGTGCCATCGCGCCAACATTCCCAAATGGCGTGCAGCGCTTCGATGTACTCGCGCATCCGGCGCGCCGGATGACTCCACGGCATGCTGAAACGCTTCTCGATGTGCGGCTGGATCTGGGTGCCCAGGCCAAGGATGAAGCGTCCGCCCGAGTACGTCTGCAGATCCCAACCCAGCTGAGCCATGGTCATCGGATTGCGCGCGAAAGCCACCGCGATGCTGGTGCCGATCTGGATCCGCTCGGTGTGCTCGGCTGCAAGCGCGAGCGGCAGGAACGGGTCATGGTTGATCTCGCCCGTCCAGCACCCGTCGTAACCGCTGGCCTCGAGCTCCCGTGCGATGTCCGGGACATCGGCCAACCGACTGGGGACGCCTCGATCGATCTTGACGTCGCCGGGAACCGGGTCACTCATCGCCTGTACGCGCCTTTGCCACCGTGCCCGACCATGTGCAACCCGATCACCTCATCGACGCTACAGTAAGCAATTCAGTATGGTCAACGGCGGTACGCTGAGGCCCCTAGGGCACCGCGCGACGAGTGAGGACAGTGGCATGACAAGGACGCCGGCATGACGAACGACCCGGAGTGGAAGGAAACGCTCGAGGACCTGGCTCGTCGACGCGCGCACACCCACGGCATGGGTGGTCCCGAGCGGTTGGCCAAGCACCACGGCAAGGGCAAGCTCGACGCCCGTGCGCGGATCGCGCGGCTGCTGGATCCCGGCACTTTTCAGGAGTTCGGGACGCTGGTCGGGGGCGACATCGCCGCCGATGGCCTCGTCGCCGGTGCGGGCCGCATCGACGGCACACCGGTGATGGTGGGGGCCGAGGACTTCACCACGCTGGCCGGCAGTATCGGCCCGGGCGGAAACGCCAAACGGTATCGGCTCGCCGAGTTGGCCTTGCGCAACAAGATTCCACTCGTGATGTTGTTGGAGGGCGCGGGTTTCCGCCCCAGCGGTGAGCACTACGGACGTACCCCGACCGATCTGATCGCCCAGGCGAAATGCTCGGGAAAGGTGCCCACCGTATCGGCGATCCTCGGTCCCTCCGCCGGCCATGGTGCCCTGGTGGCCCCGGTGTGCGACTTCAGCATCATGAGCCATCAGGGAGCGATCTTCACCGCCGGGCCGCCCGTGGTGAAAGAGTCCACCGGAGAGGACATTTCGAAGGAGGACCTCGGCGGCCCGAACGTGGCACTGGCCAGCGGCGTGATCCATAACTACGCCGAGGACGACGAGACGGTCATCGACGACATCCGGCGCTACCTGTCGTATTTCCCGTCCAGTGCATGGTCATACCCGCCGACGCGGCTTGCCGACGACACCGCGGACCCGAGGCTCACCCCGGAGATTCTCGATATCGTGTCCCGCGACAACCGCCAGATCTACGACATGCGCGCGGTCATCGACGAGATCTTCGACCGGCCCGACTGGTTCGAGGTCCAACCGAAATTCGGCCGCGCGATCATCTGCGCTCTCACCCATCTGGGCGGTTATCCGGTCGCGGTGGTGGCCAACCAGCCACAGGTGATGGCCGGTTCGATCGATGCCGATGCCGCCGACAAGGCAGCGCATTTCATCACCGTGGCCGACTCGTTCCACCTGCCGATCGTGTTCCTCGCCGACAATCCCGGCATGCTGCCGGGCAGCCAGTCCGAACGCAGCGGCGTGCTGCGCAGCGGAGCGCGGATGTTCGCCGCCCAGACTGCCGCCACCACTCTCAAACTGCACGTGACATTGCGGAAGGCCTTCGGCTTCGGCTCGATGGTCATGTCGCTGCTGGGTTTCGACGACCAGGTGGCCACGTTCGCCTATCCCGGCGCGACCATGGGAGCGATGGGTGCGGCGGCGCTCAGCGCCGCCACCCATGCCGGGGAGGACTACACCGAGGTGCTCAAGCGAATGGAACTCGAGGCTTCGTTCCGATCGGCGGGCCACCTGGGTTTCGACGAGCTCATCTCCCCCGAGGAGACCCGCAATGCCCTGTTGGTCACCCTGCAGCACGGCATCTTCAGCCGTCAGGCAGTCGCGGAACCGGTGTCGCGCACCGTGATCACGCCGTAACCCTTCTGGCGAGCAGACGCGAAAGTACCCGATTTCCACCATTTCCGGGTACTTACACGTCTGCTCGCGCAGAGGAACTGGGGCTACGTCGCCTGGGCCGCCCGATATTCGGTGACGATCGGTTCGAGCTCGTCGGGCGTGGCCCCGTGCATGATCACCGCGTCGGCACCGTAGTCGAACTCCTTGCGGATGCGGTCCACGCATTGGCGCGCCGATCCGGTGGCAGACGGTTCCAGCCACTCGTCGGGGATCAGCGTGGCGATGTGCTCGATCTGCTCGGCGCTGGCCTTGTGGTCGATGCCGCCCGGTATCGAGGTGACGACGGAGTCTTCCCGGAAGCGTTGCAGGACTGCGGGATCCCAGCCGTTGGTGCGCACCAGCAGATCGCCGTAACCCTGAAGGTAGGTGGCGAGTCGGGCCACGGTCTTCTTCAGCCGCAGCTCCTCGGGCAGGTGATCGCCCACGGTGGCGAAGCACGACCACACCCGCACACTGTCGGGGTCGCGGCCAGCCTGCTCGGCGGCTTCTTTGACAGTCTTGACCGCGCGTTGCAGCGTCTCGGGGGTGAAGTAGGTGTGCAGGATGACGTCGTCGAACTCGCGCCCTCCCAGCGCCAGTGTCTGCGGGCCGAAGGCCACGATCGCCAACCGGATGTCCTCGTTGAAGTCGGGATCGAGGAACAGCACCTGATACTTGCCGATCGGGCCGTCGTGATTGAACACCACCTCGCCGTGCCACAGCTTGCGCATGACCTGTGCGAAGTCCTCCATCTGCGCGGTGGTCACCGCAGGAACCCCGAACGCGTTGTACATGGCCGCCACGCCCCGCCCGATGCCCAAGGTGAATCGGCCCCGCGACAACCGGTGCATCGTGGTGGCCCACGATCCGGTGATCAGGGGGTGGCGGGTGTTGTGATTGGTTGCCGCCGTGGCGATCTGCATCCGATCGGTCACTGCACAGGCCGCGCCGACGAGCGACGAGGCTTCCTTGACGTTCCACCGCTCCGAGATGAATGCGGTGCCGAAGCCGAGTTCCTCGCCGCGGCGCGCCTCGTCCATCAACGTGGCCGGTCCTTCACCACCCGCACCGGCCAGCAGGTAGTAACCGAGTTCGTCCAGGAATCGGTCGGTCATTTCGGCTCCTCGCGCAAGCGCTCGTCGGTCATACCCAAACTCCTTGTTTGTAACCACAGTTCCACACTTCGGTGATCCGGCCGTCGACCACCCGGAAGATCTCCATGCTGCTGACCGTCATGGCGTTGCCGTCGGGGAACGTCATCGGGGATTCGTAAACGATCGCCACATGCTCGCCGTCGTCACCGGCGACGACCAGGTTGAGGTCGAACCGGATCGTGTCGAACATCGCCCAGTGATCGATCACCCTGTTCACCGCCTCTTCGTGGGTGAGCACCTGCGCCTCGCCCACGTCGTGGCGGATGACGTTCTCTCCCAACAGTTCATCGGCAAGGGCGAAGTCCTTCTCGTTCCAGACCACCCAGTTGTACTGTTCGACCACTTCACGCGCAGTGCGAACGGTCACGCAAACGCCTCCAGGGCGTCGATGTCTTCGATCGCGGCGACGGCCCGGTCGATGAGCGCCAGGCACAATTGCCGGGACCGTTCAGGCGCGACATCCCAGGTGAGCAGGGCGACCACCGGCATGTACAGCAGCAGCGCAGTCGCGAAACGGTAATGCCGCCACGCCTCGTCGAACGTGTAGCCGTCAACCTGGCTGACGTACTCTCGCAGCAGCTCCTCGTCTCGGCCACGACGCAATTCCGTCGGCAGACCCTGGCTGACCAGATACGCGATATCTGCCGCGCCCGCGCCGCGGACCGTCAGCTGAAAGTCGACCACCTTGAGAGCATCCTCGCGAAAGAACATGTTGTCGGCGCGGATGTCTCCGTGCAGCAACATGTTCCGGTCTGACAGAGCGGAAAGTGCGGTGGGTGCGATATCGGCGAACCGCTCGGCGAACGTGGCGACCGCCGCGGGCACCGGCTGACGGGTACGGTCCCGGTAGAGCTCCCAGCCAGGGGCAAAGGCGGGCAGGAACAAGTCCCGGGTCAACGTGCTGTCGATGCTCGGGAATTCCTGCAGTACCGCCTCATCGACGCCGGCCGACCAGGTGTGCAGCCCGGCCAACTGCTCGATGCAGAGTTGGGTGCGCGGTAGCGACAGCCCGGCCAGGTGATCGGCGTTCTCCCAGTCCCGCAGATCTTCGAGCACCAGCACGAAGTCGGGTCCCGACATCAGTGCGACGTGGCAGTGCGGCGTTGCGATGGGCGCGTCGGGCGCGACGTGCCGGTAGAAGTACAGCTCGCGTTGGTAGCCGCCGAGCATCTCCATCCCGCCCCGCGCCAGCGAGTCGGCGGGCAGTTTGACGATCAAAGTCTCAGGGACATCATCCGATCCGTTCAGATAGATCCGGTACAACGCGGCGGAGAAACCGGTGTCCAGCGCGATCCGCTCGGCCCGCACCGCCGTCACCTTCATGCCCAGCGCCTCGGTCAACCAGGACGCGGTCACCTCCTCGATGCCCGTGGGCACCGGTCCGGAAACCGGCACTGCGACTGATGTCATCGTCGACCTCCGCACAAATTTGACGCTGAACAACTAAGTTAGTTGTCGACCGTCTAATATGCAAGGGTGCCTTCCCCAGCCCAGGGCCTCACCCAGCCGGAGCGCGTGGAACAGTCCTCGCGCCGGCTGCTGCAGGCTACTGCTGAGTTGATCGTCGAAAAGGGCTGGGAAGCAACGACTGCCGCTGAGATCGGACGGCGAGCCGGGTACAGCCGGGCCATGGTGCATGCCCGCTACGGCAGCAAGGACGCCATCCTCGACGCCTTCCAGGAGGTGTACGTGGCGCGCCTGAACCCCGACCCCGAACCCGGCACCACCGGACTGCAACAGGTACTGGCTCATTTCGACCGCGTGCAGGAGATTCATGCCGAGGACGCCGCGGTGACCAGGGCCATGTTCGTATCGGCATTCGAAGCGGTGAAGACCACGTCGCCGCTGCGCGACGGCGTCCGCACCCAGTTGGCCGGGGCAGCCGTCAAGATCGAAGCCGGTCTGCGCGCCGGGATCGCCGACGGTTCACTACGGCCTGACATCGACGTCGACGTGGCGTCGCGGGACATCACCGGATCCATCTTCGGGATCGCCTTCCAGTGGGTGGTCCTGCCCGAGCAGCACGACCTCCACCACGAGATCGACTGCGTGCGGGCCCGGATCACGTCAAGCTACGGTCGTTAAAAACCGCTCGGTCACATTCTGGACCGCACCGGAGAACAGGTGCCCCACATGGCTACCGTCGTGCCAGTGGAGTTCTCCGCCCCATTGCTCGTGCATGGCCAGGGCCGAACTGCGCATCGCCATCCGGTCATGCCAGGCGCCCACGATCAGACGTCGCTCGGCGCACGGTCGGGTACGCAGCGGGTCGATCACAGAGGTCATCGCCGCCACCGTGGCTGACTGCAACTGGTGCGCCGACTGCTGACCCGCCGATCCCCAGCGTCCCATGTGCATCCCGATCATCGTGTTGAGACCGAGGATCGGCGTGTACAGCGCCACCGCGTCGACCCGGGCGTCGAGATGCGACACCAGCGCCGCCACCGCGCTGCCCAGCGACAAGCCGGCCACCGCGATCGACGACGCGTGCGGTTCCAGCCAACCGATCAGCGCCCGCACCTCCGACACTGCCCGCATCATGCCGGCCACGTTGGCCAGCGGATCCCGCGCCGGGTACTCCGGCCAGGACCCGCGCCGCGGCCCGTGCCCCGGCTGCACGGGTAAGGCGACATTGAAGCCGAGGCCGCTCAGGCGTCGCACCCGGGCAACGAGGAGGTCCATCGGGTCGCCTTGACCCGCCCCGTGCACCCAGATCAGCCAGGGTCGCGCGTCGTCTCCGCACCGGTACAGCCGAGCTCTTGCCGTGGCAATGCCACCGTGCCCGTCGGCCAGCACCGAGGCCGGCAGCGCGGGCTCGTGGTCGAAGACGAGCTCCTCGAATGTCAGAGCGCCGAACCTGCGCGGCCGGATGCGTTTGGCCTGCAGAGATTCTGGCGTCGGATGCGCCGCGCCGAGACCAAGTACGCCCAGTTCGTCGGCTGCCCGCTGGTATTCACCCAGTGGGCGCGGAAGCTCCGGCGGTGGACCGGTCAGCGTCATACCGGTGACGACGAGCTCATCGAGAGTGACCTCACCGAGTTGACGAAGACCGGTGACCGACAGTGGATTCCATTCCCCGGCGAGCGCACCCACCGAGCGCGGCACCACGCCTCCGAGCTCCCATGCGATCCGGACCGCCCTATGCAATGGTGAATCCCGTATACCCGTCAGCGGCTATCTGATCGCAGCGGCGACGGTATTCGGGGATCCCCGCGGTGTAGCCAAGATACATCCGCTTCTTACCGGGCACGTTGCCGCCGTTGTACCAGGAGTTGCAACTCGGGTCCATCAGCACCGTGGGCTCCACCAACGCCGTGGTGTGCTCGACCCATTCGTCCTGCGCCTGCGCCGTCGCCTCGATGCTCCGGCGTCCACCGGACCTCAGGTAGCCGATGCAGTCCGCGATCCACTCCACATGTTGCTCCAGGGCTGCTACGAAGTTCGTTGCCGCCGAGGGACTTCCCGGGCCCTGGACGGTGAACAGGTTCGGGAACCCGGCCACGGCCACGCCCAGATAGGACAGCGCGCCCTCCTTGGACCAGCACTCCCCCAGCATCATGCCGTCGCGGCCCTGCACGTCGATCCGGCTCAACGCGCCGGTCATGGCGTCGAATCCCGTGGCATACACGATCACATCGAGATCGAAGTCACCTTGCTCGGTCGAGATCCCGGTCGCCGTCACCTCACGGACGGCACCCTTCCGCAGGTCGACCAGAGTGACGTTGTCACGGTTGTATGTCTCGTAATAGCCCTGGTCGATGATGGGCCGCTTGCACGCGAACGGGTGGCTCGGCGTCAGCGACGCCGCGGTCTGCGGGTCCTCAACGATGCGGGCCACGGCTTGGCCGTAGAGTTCGGTGGCCATCCGGTTGGCGTCGATGTCGAAGAAGACATCACCCCAGTTGAGCGCGCCCATCACGCCGTATTCCTCGACGGCACGCCGTTTCTCCTCGGGCGAAGCGGTTTTCACCGGCGGCCGCACCAGCATCTCGAGCAGCACCGAGAACGCACTGAGCCGCGCCGCCCCGACTGGATGTTCCCGCTGCGCTGCGCGGATGGCCGCATAGTCAGCCTTGAGCGCGTCGAGTTCCCCGGGTTCGAAGGACCGGACCTGCCACGGCAGCGTGAACGCCGGAGACCGCTGGAACACCGTCAGATGTTCACACTGCCCCGCCACCACCGGGATCAGCTGCACGCCGGTGGAACCGGTGCCGATCACCCCGACCCGCTTCCTGGAGAGGTCGACTCCCTCGCGCGGCCAGCGGCTCGTGTAGAGCGAGGTGCCGGTGAAGCGGTCCGTTCCAGCGATGTCGGGTTCCAGTGGCACCGACAGGATTCCGGTGGCGGCGACCACGAACGGTGTGCGCAGCACCTGGCCGTCGGCGGTGGTGACCGTCCACTGCGAGGCGTCTTCGTCGAAGGTCATCGCCACGACCTCGGTACCGAAGGCGATGTCACGGCGAAGGTCCAGCCGGTCGGCGACGAAGTTCAGGTACGCCTCGATTTCCGGCTGAGCCGGCATCGTCTCCGTCCACACCCACTCCTGCTGGATCTCCTCGCTGAAGCTGTAGGAGTATTCGATGCTCTCGATGTCGCAGCGGGCACCCGGGTACCGGTTGACCAGCCAGGTGCCGCCGACATCACCGGCCTTCTCCAGGACCCGCACCCGCAGGCCCTGATCTCGTAGGCGATGTAGTGCATACAAGCCGGAGAATCCGGCGCCGACGACGATCACATCGAAATCTGTGACGCTCACAAGTCGATGACCTTTTCGTTGCGGTTCTTCCGGTCGACGTAGAACTGTGCTGCCCGGCCGATCGATTCGGCGGTAGGAGCGGGCTTCCAAACCAGATCGCGGGTGGCCTTCCCATGATCGGCGGGCGAGGTCAGCCACATCAGCCGCGCCGCCGTGAGGTTCATCGGAAAGTCGGTGCCGAACAATCGATTCGACATACCGGCAAGCCACCCGAAGGCATAGAGCGGTGCCATCGGGATTCCGAATCTGGGCGGTCGGGCACCGACAGCCTCCGCGGCCGTGGTGAACATCTCCCGTTGGGACATATACCTTTCGGAGACGATGTAGCGCTCGCCGATCCGGCCCCGTTCCGCGGCCCGGATGAGAGCATCGGCAGCGTCATCTATTCCGACCACCTCCGCGCCCACGCCTCTGACGTAGACCGGCAACTGTCCGAACGCTGCCATTGCGACGAGCGCGCCCTGCCTGGGCTGCCAGTCGGGCGGACCGTACGGGTTGGACACGCACATCGCCACCGCCGGCAGCCCACGCTCGCGCGCATACGACAACACCAGATCTTCGGCCTGACGGCGGGATTCGATGTAGGGCCCGCCCTTGCCTGCCCAGTTGAACGGGGTGTCCTCGTCGACGGTGGCCCCATCGTCACCGACGGCGATCGTGCCGATGGTGCTGAGGAACACGAAACGCTGCAGATCCGCATTCACCGCGACGTCCAGCACATTGCGCAGGCCCTCGACGTTGGTGTTGAAAAGTGGCGTGGGGTCGGCCAGATGTGCACGGGTGTCGACGACGCAGTAGAACACCACGTCGCGGTCGGCGATCGCAGCAGCCACCGCCTCGGTGTCGAAGATGTCTCCATAGCAGCGTTCTACCTCGACGCCATCGATACCCTTCGTCGAACTGCTCCGTCGCAGCAGCACCCGCACGTCGTCACCGCGCTCGACAAGCTGGCGGGTGACACAGGCACCCACGTTTCCGCTTGCGCCCATGACCAGTACTTTTCGCCGGCGATCCATCACCACTCCATCCGAATCGGCAATCAGCGATCGATGTTACGGTAACGCTTTCAGTAGCGTCCCGAGAATGGGTCAGAAACGGGGAGATCGATGAAGTACACCCTGGAATACCCCAGCGAGCTGCCCACCGCACCTGACGATTTCCTGCAACCCGAGGCCATCCGCGCGGTAGCCACCCGGGCCGAAGCGGCGGGGTTCTCGGCGATTGCGTTGAGCGAGCATCCGGCCCCCTCGGTCAAGTGGCGGAACAACGGGGGCCACAACACACTCGACCCGATCGCCGCGCTGAGCTTCATGGCGGCAGCCACCTCGCACATCCGGTTGATGACCAACCTCTACGTGCTCCCCTTCCGGAACCCGTACCTGTCAGCCAAGGCACTGGGCAGCCTCGACCTGATCTCGGGCGGCCGGCTCATCGCGGGAGTGGGGGCCGGTTACCTGCGATCCGAGTTCTCGGCAGTGGGTGTGGACATCGACCGTCGTGCCGAACTGCTCGACGAAGCGTTGGCGGCTCTGCATTCCATCTGGGCGGATCCCGAAACGCCGTTTTCCGGGCAGGATTTCGGGGCGGTCGGACCCGTCGCCCTGCAGCGCACGGCTCAGCAGCCTCATCCCCCGCTCTGGATCGGCGGGAACGGCGGCGCCGCGATCCGGCGTGTGGTCGCGCACGGCAACGGATGGATGCCCATCATCGCCGCGGCAGGCATGGCGTCGACCGTGCGGACCACCACCATCGAGAACGCCGACCAGTTCGGCACCGCCGTACAGCGCCTGCGCGACCGACTCGCCGATGCTGGTCGTGACCCGTCGTCCGTCGACATCCAGGTGGTGTGTCCGCATACCGATCTGGACGACGCGGCTTCGCTGCGCCGCGCGCAGGAGGGTCTTGCCGAACTCGCCGGCCACGGCGCCACCTGGGCCGTGGTGCACGTGGACGGCAGCAGTCCGGACGCCGCGGTCGACTACATCAAGGCATTTAGCGAGGCGATGAATCTTGTTGCCGACCAGGGCGTCTCGGATGCACGTTTGTAACGCCACGGCGGTGTTTGGCCAGATAATTCGCCACAGCGTTACTTACGCGGACGATTCACCGCCTAGGCGGTCTTGAACTTCAACCAGGTACGAGTCAGGTGCAGACTGGTGATCAGCCATGTGCCGTCACGCTTTTCGTAGGTCTCATGGTAGTGACCGGCCCCGTGCAACTCATTGCCGTCGGCGAAAAACAACATGTCCTCCATGGCCCAGATACCCGTTGCGGTCGTGTCGGAGGTCAGCATGATCTCCGGGGTGTGGCAATGGTGCACCGTCGCCGCGTGTTCGACACCGCCCCACACCACCGGGAAGAACTCGTCGAAGCTTTTCAGTGGAGGTGCTGTCTGCGGATCGGCACCGCCGGTCGAGACGGCCATGTCGAGTGTCACCACGACGTCGTCGACGAACAATGCGCGCCAGGCGTCGATGTCCTTGGTGTCCAGGAACCGGCAGTAGCGGGCTTTGAGCTGCTTGATCGCCTCGATGTCGTCGGACAACGGGTCACCTCCTGATCGACTGCGGCGAACTATACGGTAAGCACCTCAGTTACGATTCGCGGCCGATCGCCCCCCGAGTCAGCCGCGCTCTACAGCCGACCCCCACGCCGCGAGCGTTCCGGCGACTGTGCTTGTCTCAGGGGAGTCGGGGTGCCAAGCAGATATCTGGATGGCGATGGGTACGAAGCTGGCGCCCTCGTACTCAGGCACTGCCGAATACGCCTGCACCTTCCCTTCCTGGATCAGCGGAGAGATGACGTTGTTGTCGATCTCCGCCTTGGCCGCGGTGAAGCCGACCGGCACGTACACCACGTTCTGCTCGATGTCGACCCCGCCGAATTCGGCCGGCAAGAGCAGCATTCGCTCCAATTGGCCTTGCGCATAAAGCTCCTCAGCCTTCTGCGCCGAATCGACCATTGAGAAATCCGGACTCACGCCTACCCCTAACCATGCCTGAAAACATGAACGACATTCATCATTGACGTTCCAACCCTAAGCTCTCTCCGGGCTGGCCTGAGACGGAAAATTTTTCGGGTTGGGCACACATGTCGTCGGCGCACACTTCCAGTGCAGTAACCACTACTGTAATGTCTTCCGTACGGATTGCGAGAGCAGTGAAACAGGAGGCAGCTGGCCATGAAAGTGCCGTTCACCTGGAAGGTCACCGGCTGGTTCATGATTGGCTGGTCGGCCGAGTACGAGGTCGGCGATGTAAAGGCGCTCAAGTACTTCGGTGAGGACCTCGCCGCCTACCGCGACGAGTCCGGTGAGCTGCATGTACTGGAAGCCCACTGCAAGCATCTGGGTGCCCACATCGGTCACGGCGGCAAGGTCGTCGGTGACTGCGTCGAGTGCCCGTTCCACGGCTGGCGGTGGGGCCCCGAAGGCAACAACACCTACATCCCCTACCAACCCGACAAGCCGAACCGTGGCCTGCGACTGCGGTCCTACCGGGTCAAGGAGCAGTACGGCTGCATCTTCATGTGGTACCAGCCCGAGGGCAAGGAACCGCAGTGGGAACTGCCCGACATCTTCCACAAGTTCCCGCAGTTCGACACCGACCCGAATGCGTACTACCGGCCCTACCCCGAGTTCTCCAGCCGGGCCGACGCGATCCCGGTCCATCCACAGATCGTGGCTGAAAATGGGCCCGACAGTTCACATTTCCGCTATGTTCACGGCGCGACGGTGACGCCGGTGTGCCTGCACTGGGAGCATGTCGACGAGGAGTGGCGGTTCCTGACCGGCTGGCCCGACGCCCGCAGCGACGACCCTGACAAGATGGCGCTGCGGATTCACAGTCACTTCTCCGGGCTCGGCTTCGCCATGAGCGCCTTCGAGGGTTCGTCGAACCACCGGTTGATCTTCGCCTGCACCCCGGTCGATGACGAGGTGTCGGACATGTTCTATTCGATCTGGTGGCCGAAGGTTCCTGGCGAAACCTCCGATGTTCCTCCCGAGCAGGTGCGGGCAAAGGTAGAGAAGCAGTTCCTCAAGACCGTGTGGGAGGACTGCGACATCTGGCGCTACCAGAAGTATGTCGAGCATCCGCCCCTGGCCAAGATCGACGCGAAACCGTATATGGCCATGCGTAAGTGGGCCACCCAGTTCTACGAGGTTCCCCCCGTCGAGAGCGCTGTTGCCGGCGTATGAGACCCAACCTGACAGAGCTGGTCGCGCCCGGGCACACCGCGATCGTCACCCAGGAATGCCAGGGCGCTGTGGTCGGTCCCGACGCGGGGTTGGCCGCCCTTGCCGACGAGGCGCGCCGGGAGGCGCTACCCAACATCGCCAGGCTGCTACCGGCGGCGCGGGCCGTCTCTGCCAGGGTGGTGCACTGTCTGGTGCAACGGCGCCCGGACGGGCTGGGCTCCAACCACAACGCCAAGATCTTCGCCATCGGCCGCAACGACGTCGGCATCCTGCCCGGCACCCCGGGAGCCACTCTTCTGCCCGAATTCGGCCCGGAGCCAGATGATCTCGTCCTGTCCCGCTGGCACGGACTGGGACCGATGGGCGGCACCGATCTGGATGCCGTTCTTCGCAACCTCGGCGTGAGCACCATCGTGGCCGTCGGAGTCTCGGTGAACATCGCGATCATCAACCTGGTGATGGACGCGGTCAACGCCGGGTACCGGGTGGTACTGCCGCGCGATGCGGTGGCCGGTATTCCGACGGCCTATGCCGACGCGGTCATCGACAACACGTTGTCCCTGCTCGCCACCGTCACCACGACCGACGACCTGCTGCACGCCTGGCAGCGCTGACCGCCCAAGAGGAGAAGCCCGTGCAGTTCACCGTTCCAGCCATCGCCGAGGCCGTCGCCGCCGCCATTCCGGACCGGCCACTGGTCGTGCAGGGCGACCGGCGGTTCACCTACCGCCAGATCGTGGACCGCTCGAATCGCCTGGCGGCGTACCTGCATTCACACGGTTTGGGTGCACAGATCGAACGCGGCGCACTCGCCGGTCACGAGGTGGGCCAGGATCTGCTCGGGATCTACGCCTACAACGGACCCGAGTTCGTCGAAACCCTGCTCGGCTCCTTCCGGGCCCGGGTCGCGCCGTTCAACGTCAACTACCGCTACGTCAAGAACGAATTGCAGTACCTGCTGGCCGACTCCGGCGCATCCGCACTGGTGTACCACTCCGCGTTCGCGCCGCGGGTGGCCGAGGTTCTGCCAGACCTCCCGGCATTGCGGGTACTGATCCAGATCGCCGACGGCTCCGGCCACGAGCCACTCGACGGCGCAGTGGATTACGACTCGATCGTCGCCGAGGGCGCTTCGGCAGAGGTGCCCGTCGAGCCTTGCCCCGACGACCTCTACGTGCTCTACACCGGCGGTACGACCGGAATGCCCAAGGGCGTGTTGTGGCGTCAGCACGACATCTTCATGACCGCGTTCGGCGGACGCAACATGGTGACCGGCGAGAGAGCGCAGTCGGCCGAGGAGATCGTCGCGCGTGCCGTCGACAATCCGGGTACCAAGCTGATGATCCTGCCGCCGCTGATCCACGGTGCGGCCCAGTGGGCCGCGATGACCGCGACCACCACGGGCCAGACGCTGGTCTTTCCAGGCGTGGTGGATCGTTTCGACGCCGACGACGTGGTGCGCACCATCGAACGCGAGCAGGTACTGGTGGCGACGGTGGTGGGTGACGCGATGGCCCGCCCCCTGCTGGACGCGATCAGGTCAGGGGTTGCAGACGTGTCATCCCTGTCTGTCGTGGCCAACGGCGGTGCGCAGCTGACCCCTTACGTCAAGCAGCAACTCATCGACGCCAAGGCCAACCTCATCGTGGTCGACGGCGTGGGTTCGTCGGAGACGGGCGCCCAGATGAGCCACATGTCGGCCCCCGGCGCGGTGTCGACCGGCACCTTCAACGCCGGACCCGATACCTGTGTGGTGACCGAGGATTTCAGCGCTGTGCTGCCCGCCGGTCACGACGGGCTGGGCTGGCTGGCGCAGCGCGGGTTCGTGCCGCTGGGATACAAGGGCGACGCCGCCAAGACAGCGGCGACCTTCCCGGTGATCGACGGCGTGCGTTATGCGACGCCGGGTGATCGAGCCCGCCATCTGGACAGCGGTGCGATCGAGCTGCTCGGCCGTGATTCAGTGACCATCAACTCCGGGGGCGAGAAGATCTTCGCAGAGGAAGTCGAATCCGCGATCGCCTCGCACCCGGCGGTGCGCGACGTGGTGGTCACCGGGCGTCCCAGTGAACGCTGGGGCCAGGAAGTGGTGGCCGTCGTGGCACTCGCCGAGGGTGTCGAGACCGCAGCCGACGAGTTGATCCGGCACGCCGAATCCTCGATCGCCCGCTACAAGCTGCCCAAAGCCGTGGTGTTCCGCCCGGTGATCGAACGCAGCCCCGCCGGCAAGGCCGACTACCGCTGGGCGCGTGAGCAGGCGGTCAGCGAAACTTCTTGAGCCGGGCGGCGGTTCGGCTGCGGGCCCGCCGCAGCATGAGATCGGTGCTGACCCGCATCGAGGTGGTGAACGGCTTGGCCGCCTGACCCGTGACGCTGAACGGCAGGTCGTTGCCCACCACCGAGCGGTAGTGGCTGAACGTATCGAAGCCGGCCTTACCGTGATACGCGCCCGTCCCGCTGTGTCCGACTCCGCCGAACGGGGCGTCGGACGGGATCATGTGCGCGGCAAAGTCATTGCGGGCAACCCCGCCGCTGCGGGTATGGCTCACGAAATGCCGGAAGTCGGCATCGTCCGGCCCGAACCAGTAGGCCACCAACGGCGATGGGTTGGTGTTGATGTGGCGGACGGCCTCGTCGAGTGCGGAGTACCCGCGCACCACCAGTACCGGGCCGAACACCTCCTCGCTCGCGATCCGCATCCGGTCGTCGACGTCACGCACGATGGTCGGGGCGATCTTGCGCGAGCCCGGATCCGGCAGAACCTCACCAACGGGCACGACGGAGTCGATTCGAGCACCGTGGGCGCGGGCGTCGGCGATCAACCCCACGACCCGGTCGAAGTTGGCCTGGTTCACCGACGAGCAGTAGTCGGGATTGCCGACGATGCTGGGAAACAGGTTGCTCAAGGTTCTCCGCGCGACCTCTACGAACCGGTCCACCTGCCCATCGGGCACGAAGACATAGTCCGGGCACACGCACACCTGACCACCGTTGACCATGCGCGCCTGGGCGATTCGGCTTGCCGCCCGTTCCAGATCAGCGCCGGGGGCCACGACCACCGGGTTCTTGCCGCCCAGCTCCAGCGTAACGGGGACGAGGTTGTCCGAGGCGGCCCGGGCGACCAGCTTCCCGATCGACGGCGAACCGGTGAAGAACAGGTGGTCGAACGGCAGGCCGGCGAACGCCGCGGCCACCTCCGGCCCGCCGGTGACCACCTGCAGTTCGGTCGCGTCGAAGTACTTCGGCACGGTGGTCGCCATCAGTTCGGCGGTGCGCGGAGTGACCTCGGACATCTTGATCATCACCCGGTTGCCCGCAGCGAATGCCGCCGCCGCCGGCAACACCGTCAACTGGATGGGGAAGTTCCACGGTCCGATCACCCCGACCACACCGAGCGGGCTGGGCAGTACCTCGGCGCGCAGGCCCGCGAAGCGCGTTGCCCGCAGCAACTTCGTCGCGCGCATCCACTGCGGCACGTGCGCCCTGGTGTGTTCGATGACCGAGAGCATGCCGAGGATCTCGGAGAGAAACGCCGCCGACCGTGACCTCGACCCGTAATCGGCAGCGGTGGCAGCGACGAAATCCTCGGAGTTGTCCAGGACCATCGCGAGCAGCCGGTCGATGCGGTTGCGGCGCAACGCGACATCGGGTGGGCCGTCGGCGATGAACGACCGGCGCTGGGCCGCCAGCAACTCGTCCAGGTCGTCGCGCTGCGACTGCACTGCCGCACGCTCCTCGATCGCGCTCATCGAATCCGTCTCCTCGCCAGGGGCACGCATGACACCTCCCGGAGATGCTTCCGGGAAGGCTAACGGTAGCACTCCGCCGACAGGTCGAAGGCGATTGTCCAACCGGACCGAATTGTTTACAGTCATGCTTACTGTCGTTCATTCGGTGAAGGGTTGGGGCATGTCGGAAACCGCACGCAGAATCGTCGTCGTCGGAGCCGGATCCGGGATCGGAGCAGCAACCGCGGCGCACTTCTTCGAGCGCGGCGACCACGTGCTCGCGGTAGATCTACGACCCAATGACACTCCGGCGTCCGAACACGCCACCTGCGACCTCCGCGACGCCGCTGACGTCACCCGACTACTGAGCGAGATCGGCGACGGCTGGGACCTGCTCGCGCATGTCGCGGGCGTGCCGGGCACCGCGCCGGCCGCCGATGTACTCAAGGTCAACTACCTCGGCATGCGACTGATGACCGAAGGGATGTTGCCGCTGTTGCGCCACGGCGGCTCGATCGTCACCGTTGCGTCGACCGCGGCACTGGGCTGGCAGCAGCGCATCGACATCCTCGACGGGCTTCTCGAACTCACTGACGGCGACTCGGTGACACAGTGGCAGACCGGGCAGGATCCGGATTTTCCCGTCTACACCACTTCCAAGCAGGCCGCGATCCTGTTCGTCAAGCGAGTCGCCGGGCCCGCCTGGAGCAAGTACGGGGTCCGCGTCAACACGGTCAGCCCGGGCCCGGTCGAGACGCCGATCCTGTCCGACTTCGAGCAGACCATGGGCAAGGACGTCCTGGACCTGGTGCGGGCCACCGTGGGCCGGCATGCCACCGTCGACGACGTGGTTCCGCTGATCGCTTTCCTCGCCTCCCCCGAGGCACGTTGGATCAACGGTCAGGACATCCAGGTCGACGCCGGCTTCATCGCCACGATGAGCAACGGGGCCCCGATCGCACTCTGAACGCCGCGCGGATTCAGTTACTGTAATATTTACAGTAATATGCATCAGAGTGATCGGTCGATGCCGACAGGTGGGGTGAGCTGTGGATAGTCAAGTGCAGGACTTCGCTTCTGAGGAAGCGACCGTCGACACGGCCGGCCTGCTGCGCGATCCGTACCCGACCTTCGCGCGGCACCGTGCCAAGCACGGCGTCTTTCGCGGTTCGGTGATGGACTGGTCCAAGACACCGGAATCCCTTCTGCCCGAACATCAATTCGCCGCGGTGTCCTTCGACGCGGTCAATACCGTGTTCCGGGACGGCAAGTCCTTCAACTCGAAGATCTACGACAACACCATCGGGCTGTTCATCGGCCCCACGATCCTGGCCATGGAGGGCAAGACCCACCGTGACCATCGCAACCTGGTATCGGCCGCCTTCAAGTCACGGTCGCTGCAGCGCTGGGAACCCGAGATCGTCCGCCCGATCTGCGAGGCACTCGTCGACGAGTTCATCGAGTCCGGCAGCGCCGATCTGGTGCGCGACTTCACCTTCGAGTTCCCCACCCGGGTCATCTCCAAGCTGCTCGGCCTGCCTGAGGAAGACCTGCCGTGGTTCCGGCAGCGCGCCGTCGAACTGATCAGTTACACGGTGAAGTGGAAGCGCGCGTTCGAAGCCTCCGCGGCGCTGAAGGACTATTTCCTGAGCCAGATCGAGCTGCGCCGGTCCAAGCCCACCGACGACATCATCGGCGACCTCGTCACCGCGGAGATCGACGGCGAGAAGCTCACCGACGAAGCGATCTACTCGTTCCTCCGGTTGCTCCTACCGGCCGGGTTGGAGACCACCTACCGATCCTCGGGCAATCTGATCTACCTGCTGCTCACCCACCAGGACCAGTTCGCCGCGGTGCACGCCGACCACGAGTTGATCGGTCAGGCCATCGAGGAGGGCCTGCGCTATGAAACCCCGCTCACCACAGTGCAACGGTCGACCACCCAGGAGGCCGAACTCGACGGAGTGGCACTGCCCGCCGGCGCGGTGATCGACGTCTGCATCGGGTCGGCCAACCGCGACGAGAACCGCTGGGAACGGCCCGAAGAGTTCGACATCTTCCGGAAGCGGGTGCCACACATCACCTTTGCCGCCGGTGAACACACCTGCATGGGGCTGCACCTGGCCCGGATGGAAACCCGGGTGGCCATGGAGAGCCTGCTGTCGCGGGTGCACCACCTCGAGCTGGTCACCGACGACGATCCGCACATCTTCGGCCAGCCGTTCCGCTCCCCCACTGCCATTCCTGTCACGTTCGAGCCGATCCGCTAGAAGGGGTTGCTGCCATGGTCAGGCCCGCGGGCACCAGCGGGCGCCGGCGCCGCGAACGCGGGTCGATCAGTGTCGACGAAATCGTCCGCGGCGCATTCGAAATCGCCGACGAGGTATCGATCGACAACCTCAGCATGCCGCAGCTGGCCCGCCATCTCGATGTGGGCGTCACGAGCATCTACTGGTACTTCCGCCGCAAGGATGAGCTGCTCGATGCGATGACAGAACGCGTCCTGATCGAGTACGACATGAGCGTGTTGTCTATTGAGGCAGGCACCTGGCGGGAATCCCTGCGCGCGCACGCCCACCGCATGCGCGAGATGTTCACGGCCAATCCGATTGTGTGCGACCTGATCCTGATCCGAGGCACCCGCGGCATCCCCGCGGCGCGCACCGCGCTGGAGAAGATCGAACAACCGGTGGCCGCCCTGGTGGCGGCCGGGCTCACCGCCAGGCAGGCCTTTGACACATACACGGCCATATCTGTGCTGGTGCGCAGTTCAGCTGTACTGCAACGGCTACAGAGCCGCACCGACGACGTCCAGTTCCCCCGCGAGTACTGGGAACAGGTGATCGACGCCGAGTCGATGCCGCTGATCGCCTCGATCCCCGGACGGGGCTACCGGATCGGTATGGCCGACGATGGGAACTTCGACCACATTCTCGACAGCATCCTCGACCGTGCCGAGTTCCTTTGCCGAGCAGACGCGTAGGTACCGCAAAACGCGCGATCTCGGGTACTTTCGCGTCTGCTCGCGGGAAGGGCTAGCGGCGCGGCAGACGCCAGCCGATGGTCTTGGTCTCGGTGTACTGCGCGAACCCCTCGATGCCGCATTGTCTTCCGACACCGCTGTTCTTGAACCCGCCGAATGGGGCGTCGGCGCCGTAGTACATGCCACCGTTCACGCCGATCGCCCCGGTACGGATCCGGCGGGCGATCGCCATCCCGCGCTCGGGTGACGCCGACACGACCGCGCCGGCCAGTCCGAACGCACTGTCGTTGGCGATCCGTACCGCCTCGTCGTCATCGTCGAACGGCAGCATCACCAGTACCGGTCCGAACACCTCGTCCTGGGCGATGGCCGAGCCCGGGTCGGCCCCGACGATGACGGTGGGCGCGACGAAGTGCCCGTCGCGCAGGTGATCTGCCAGCCCAGCGGGTTCGCCGCCACCCACCACGATCTCGGCGCCGTCACGCCGGGCGCCCTCGATCGCATCGAGCACGCGCTGCTTGGCCTCGGCGGTGATCAGCGGACCGACCAACGTCGTCGGCAGTGCCGGGTCGCCCACCGGGACCGCACCGTATGCCATCGTGACGTTCGCGACCGCCTCGTCGAACAGGCTGCGGTGCACCAGCATCCGGGTGTTGGCCGCGCAGGCCTGCCCGGCATGCACGCACGCCCCGATGGCGCCAGGGATGATGTGGCCGGGCTTGGCGTCGTCGAGCACGATCATCGCCGACTTGCCACCGAGTTCGAGGAAGGTGCGCTTCATGGTGTCGGCGCCGACCCGCATCAGATGCCTGCCGACAGCCGTCGAGCCGGTGAACGACACCATGTCGACACGAGGATCGGTGCCCAACAGTCCGGCCACCGTGTTGGACGGTGTCGGTACCACGTTGACGACGCCGGGCGGCATGTCGGTGCGCTCGGTGATCAGCCGGCCCAGCCGGGTGGCGTTCCACGGCGTGTTCGGATCGGGCTTGAGCACGACAGTGTTGCCTGCGGCCAGCGCGGGCCCGAGCTTGTTGAGGATCACTTCGATCGGGAAGTTGGACGGGGTGATCGCGGCGACCACACCGACCGCCTCTTTGACCACGGTGCGGGCGTTGCGCTCACCGAACAGCCCACCGCCGTCGAGCGTGCGCTCCCATTCGAACTCGTCGATCAACCGGGCCGGGTAGCGCAGCGCGTCGGCCAGCGGCCAGTCGAGCTGGGCATTCTGCGTGGTCATCGCCGGGCAACCGACCTCGGCGATCAATTCCTCACGCAGGTACTCTTTTTCGGCCTCGATGGCTTCCTGCAACTGGCCCAGCACGAGCTGCCGCAAGCCCCGGTTGGCGCTCCAGTCGGATTCGTCGAATGCACGCCGGGCGGCGCCGATCGCGGCGTCCATGTCCTGCGCACCACCGGCCGCCGTCGTCCCCAGCACCAGGCCGGTGGTCGGGCTGAGGTTGTCGAATTCGGCGCCGGATGCCGCAGCCACCAGCTGACCGTCGATCAGCATCCGCTTTTCGGCCCGGCCGGCGGCGCTCCGGCCGATCTCCACGCTGGTGGCGGACTGCTCCACGACTTCGCTCACGCGGTCAACTGTAACACTTACAGTAATATGCCCAGTCGCCGAAACCGCATTCCGTCAGGGGAAGTTCGAGTAGACGCCTGCCGGAATGCCGTTTCGCCGGGAAATCAGCGCGCCTCCACCTGCACCGGCACACCTGTCAGCCAGGACATGCCGGCCAGCGCCTCGACATCGGCGGGATCGCTGGACATCAACTGGTTGACGTTGGCACCGCCGGCCTGATTGGCGATCCGCCAGCGGCCACTTCCCTTGTGGCCCCATCCATGGGGTATCGCCACGGTGCCGCGCACGATGTCGTCGGTGAGCGCCAACGCGATGTCGATCTGGCCGTACGGTGAACGCACCCGTACCTCGTCACCGTCTGCCAGGCGACGGGCGGCAGCATCCTCGGTATGCATGAGGGCTCGATGAATCCGCGTGCCGCGCATCAGCAACGGCGAATTGTGCAACCAGGAGTTCTCCGAACGCGGTTCGCGCATCCCGATCACGCGCAGTGGGTAGCCGTCGGGCGCCGCGCGCCGCGACATCGCGGTGATTTCCGAGGCTATGTCCTCGTGCGCGAGCCGTATCCGGCCCTTCGGATACACCACAACCTCACCGAGCACGCCGGTGCGGATGTTCGGTGCCACCACCACTCCGTGCGGATGCTGTTCGGCCAGGCGGCGGAATGTCAGTCCGCCGCGGCGCAGCCCGAAACGGTCACCGCCATCGGCCATCCGGATCATCATGTCGACCATCGAGCGCGGACTGAGCCGCCTGCCCCGTCGTGCGGCTCGCCTGGCGGCCAGCCGAAGAGCAACGAAAACGGGTGTACGCACCTTCATCCGGCTGATCAGGTCGACGATGATGTCCCATTCGGTGCGGGCCTGACCGCGTGACGCCACCACCGCGTCGGTCACCTGGCGGAACGGGGTGGCCTGGAACATCTGGAATGTGACGGCGAAGTCGTCGCGCTCGTACATCGTCGTTACCGGCAGCACGTAATCACAGTGCGCGGTGGTCTCGTTGACGTAGAGGTCCAGCCCGACGGAAAGATCTGTCGCCTCCAACGCGTCTTCCAACTCCACGCCGTTGGGGACCGACAGCACCGGGTTTCCCGCACCGACGAACATCGCCCTGACCTGTCGCCGGCCGGGCGTCGTGATCTCCTTGGCCATGAACGCCGCAGGCTCGGCGCCGATGACCAACGGCAGTCCGCCAATCCGGGTGCGCTTGGTGCGGTAGCTGCGGCGCAACGAGACGCCCATCGCCATCGAACCCCACTTCTGGCCGGGGATACCCAGGGTGCTGAACACACTGCCGCCGGGCACGTCGAGGTTTCCCGCGACGAGATTGACCGCGTCCAGCAGATACGTGGTCAGCGTGCCGTTGCGTCCGACGCACGTGCCCAGCCTGCCGTATACGGCAGCCCGCTCCGTGGCCGCGAGATCGCGCGCCAACGTACGCACCGTCTCGGGCTCGATCCCAGTATGGCCTTGGGTGTGCTCCGGGGTGAACACCGCGGATTGCCCACGCAGCCAATCCAATCCGTCGGCCTGGGTCCGAGCTCTGGCGCTCACCAACCCCTCGACGAAGAGCACCTGAAGGATCGACAGGAGCAGGTACGCATCGGCATCCGGGGTGATCCCCAGCCATTCGAACTGGGCGGCGGTCTCGCTGCGCCGTGGATCTACCACCACCACGCGCCCGCCCCGCTTGACGATGTCGTGCATGCGGTCCTTGATCCGCGGTGCGGTCAGGAAACTTCCGTGGGACACCACCGGATTCGCGCCGAGCATGATCAGCAGCTCGGTCCGCACCAGGTCAGGTATCGGCACCGGGAACGGTGCTCCGTAGAGGAACTGGTTGGCCAGCAGGCGACTGCTGGTGTCCTGGGTCGAGGAGCTGAAGAAGTGGCTGTCGCCGCCGATGCCCTTGGCGAACGTCATCGCGGCGAACAGGTGTGAGTAGCTGAAGGCCGCGGGGTTGCCCATGTACCAGGCCAACGCTCCGGAACCGTGACTGCGGTGGATCTTGGTGAGCCTGGCGGCGATGTCGTCGAGCGCCGCATCCCAGCTCACCGGTTCGAATCCGTCCCCGGTGCGCTTCAGCGGCGTGGTCACCCGGTCCGGGTCGTTGACGACCTCGGTGAACGCGATGCCTTTCTGGCAGGCGAATCCTGCCGACAGCGGATGGTCCTTGTCGGGCCGCAGGGCAGTCAGTCGGCCGTCTTCGACGGTGGCAATCATGCCGCACAGCGGCTCGCAGATCCGGCAGAACGTGGGCTTGTTCTCGGCCTTGCTCGCGGTCACTTGGTCTACGTTACTGTAAGAGTTACAGTTGCTAGACATTTTGGCCGAACACGGAGGAATCGGACTCATGCAGAAGGCCCTCGCGCCCGACATCTCGACGTGGCCTGACGCCGAACCCCAACTGATCGGCAGCCGTTGCACCGACTGCGCCGCCACCACCTTCCCCGCCCAGGCCCGCTGCCCCAAGTGCTCCGGCGGCAACACCGAACAAGCCCTGCTGCCCCGACGCGGCACCGTCATCGCCTGGACCACCCAAGGCTTCCCACCCGGCGCCCCCTACAAAGGCCCCACCGGCAAGAACTTCGTCCCCTTCGGCGTCGGCCTCGTCGAACTCACCGACGACACCGGACCCGTCATCCGCGTCGAAGGCCGCCTCACCGAAAACGACCCCGCCAAACTGCAATTCGGCATGGACGTCGAACTCACCATGATCCCGTTCACCACCGACGACGATGACCCCGACAACCCGGTGGAGATTGTCACCTTCGCCTTCCAGCCGGTGTAGAGAGGCAACAACATGACCAACGACGTAGCCATCATCGGCGTCGGCATTCACCCGTTCGGCCGCTTCGAGGGCAAGTCCGCGATGGCGATGGGTGTGGACGCCATCTTCGCCGCTGTCGCCGACGCCGGAGTCGACTGGAAGGACGTCGGCGCTGCCACCGGTGGCAGCTGGACCGTCGCCAACCCGGACGCCATCGTCGGGATGGTCGGACTGTCCGGCATTCCGTTCACCAACGTGTTCAACGCGTGCGCGACGGCAGCCAGCGCCACCAAGGCCTGCGCCGACGGGATCCGGCTCGGCGACTACGACATCGGCATCGCCGTCGGCCTGGACAAGCACCCGCGCGGCGCCTTCACCGAAGACCCGTCACTGGTCGGGATGCCCAGCTGGTACGCCGAGAACGGCCAGTATCTGACCACCCAGTTCTTCGGCATGAAGGCCAACCGTTACCTGCACGAGCACAACATCTCCCAGCGCACGCTGGCCAAGGTGGCGAACAAAAACTTCCGCAACGGGGCGCTGAACCCGAACGCATTCCGGCGCAAGCCCATCAGCGAGGACGACATCCTCAACTCGACCATGCTGAACTACCCGCTCACGCAATACATGTTCTGCGCCCCCGACGAAGGCGCGGCGGCGGTGGTCATGTGCCGCGCCGACATCGCCCATCGCTACACCGACAAGCCGGTCTATCTCAAGGCCGTCGAAGTCCGGACCCGCCGCTACGGCGCCTACGAGGTCAACACCACTTGCGCGCCCGTCGAGGAGGACGTGGCGCCGACGGTGTACGCCGCCCGCGCCGCGTTCGAGAAGGCCGGGGTGGCACCCGAAGACGTCGACGTCGTGCAACTGCAGGACACCGATGCCGGTGCGGAGATCATCCACATGGCCGAGTGCGGATTCTGCGCCGACGGCGACCAGGAGAAGCTGCTGGCCGATGGCGCCACCGAGATCGGCGGATCGCTACCCGTCAACACCGACGGCGGCCTGATCGCCAACGGCGAGCCCATCGGCGCCTCCGGCCTACGCCAGATCCACGAACTGGTACGCCAACTGCGCGGACAGGCCGGCGACCGGCAGGTGCCCGGCAACCCGCGCGTCGGCTTCGCCCAGCTCTACGGCGCACCCGGCACCGCCGGCGCCACCGTCCTGACGCTCTGACTTTCATGGCCGAGCAGACGCGTAGGTACCCGGCCGAGCGGCATTTCGGGTACCTACGCGTGTGCTCGCGGGAGAAAAGGAACCACAACCGTGACTGAACATTCCATCGAACAGTTCAGGGACGCACCGATTTTCGATGCCGACCAACACATGTACGAGACCGGGGACGCGCTGACCAAGTTCCTGCCCGAAAAGTACAGCCGGGCTGTGCAGTACGCGCAGTTCGGCAGGCAGACCCGGGTGGTGATCAACAACCGGGTCACCGACTTCATCCCCAACCCAACTTTCGAGCGCGTCGCCGCACCGGGAGCGCATGAGAAGTTCTTCGCCGGGGAGAACACCGAAGGCCTGACGCTGCGCGAGATGCAGGGCAAAGCCATCGACGCACCCGAGGCCGCCCGCAACCCGGAAGACCGGATCAAGGAACTGGATCGCCAGGGCGTGGTCGAGGCGCTGAACTACCCCACCCTGGGCAGCCTGGTCGAGCACTCCAGTGCCGATGACCCACAGCTGACGCTGGCGATCGTCCACGCTCTCAACGAGTGGATCTTCGAGCACTGGGGCTTCAACTACGCCGACCGGGTGTTCTCCACCCCGATCATCAACCTGTCCGAAGTCGATGCGGCGCAACGGGAACTCGAATGGATCCTCGAGCACGACGGCAAGGTCGCGTTGATCAAACCTGGCCCGGTCAACGGCCTGCACGGCTGGCGCTCCCCCGCACTACCGGAGTTCGACCCGTTCTGGCGTGACGTCGAGGCCGCCGGACTGCCCATCGTTCTGCACGCCAGCTATCCGCCGCTGGACGACTACGTCAACAAGTGGGAACCGCCGTACACCCAGAACTTCATGGCGCAGAGCGCTTTCCGCTGGATGGTGCTGGGCCACCGCGAGATCGCCGACATGCTGACAGCGCTGATCTGCCACGGCACCCTGACCCGGTTCCCGAAACTGCGGATCGCCAGCGTCGAGAATGGCAGCAGCTGGATCTTCCCGCTGTTCCACGATTTCGCCGACCTGTACAAGAAGATGCCGCAGAACTTCCCCGAACATCCGCACGACGTGTTCCGGCGCAACATCTGGGTCAGCCCGTTCTGGGAGGGCTGTGTGTCCGATGTGGTGGAAACGGTCGGATGGGACAAGGTGCTGTTCGGCTCGGACTATCCGCATCCCGAAGGACTGGCCGAACCCAAGGGTTTCTGGAAGTACGCCGAGGGCATGGACATCAGGCGCACATACGACTTCATGGGCGACAACGCCCGGCGGTTCATGGGCCTGCCTATCGCCAATCCCGACCCGGGTGCGGTGAAGCCGCCTGTATTCACCACGGCCTGAGCACGTTTGCCGGGATCCTGGCCTGGCAAGATCCCGGCATCGTCGAGGTTCTTCCCGCCGAGGCCAGCGGTGCAGGGCGGGCGCCCCGAGCCTCGTGCCTCGCGGTCAGACGCTGCCCTCGGACAGCGGCGGAAGCGGCTGGGCGTCTGCCGGGTTGAGGGCGTCGAGCATCAAACTCAGGTACCGCCTGCGTAGTTGCGGCGGCTGGTCGAGCGCCACCGAGGCGGCAGTCACCATGGCGACGAAGGTCGGGACGTCGTCGACCGTGAGGTCGGCCCGCAGATCGCCGGAGGCCTGCCCCTGCGTCACCAACGCCTCCAGCAGATCACGCTTTCGGTTGAACAATCTGGCAGTCAGCTCGGTGAGGTGGTCCAACGAGGGCAGCAGCGGACGCTGGAGATACATCAGTTCGGCGAGCCGTTCGATCACGTCGATGAAGGCCTCACGTGGGGCGTCGCTGTCGATGAGCGCCAGGATCACCGGCTCGACCTCGGTCGCGAACGCATCCTCGTACACGGCTGCCGCCAGCGCCTGCCGGTTCGGGAAGTGGCGGTACAGCGTCGCATTCCCGACGCCCGCGTGGGCGGCGATCTGCGTCAATGTCGCTGCCGCACCGCGCGCAGCGAAGACCTCGCGAGCAGCCGCGACGATACGGCTCTCATTGGCATAGGCGTCGGTGCGACGGCGGCTGGTACGAGCAGGCATATCCGATCCGGGGGACGTGGCGCACGTCATGTTCGTGCACCGAGGATGGGCTTCGCAACAAACGATAGCTGACTCCCGTATTGAGAGCCTACTCTCACTTATATGTCCACCTACCTGTACCGGCTGGGGCGCTTTGCGTTCGGTCGTCCATGGCTCGTGATCGGCGGCTGGCTTGCCCTGATCGCCGTGGTGGCGGGACTGCTCGTGACCAATCCACCGAAGATCTCGAACGAGATGCGCATCAACGGCACACCTGCCCAGGAAGTCATCGACGACCTGGCGCAACGCATGCCCGAATCCTCGGGCGGACAGGGGCTCATCGCCTTTGCCGTCCCGGCGGGCCAGCGCATCGACGACGGCGACAACAGCGCCGCGGTGCTGCGGGCTGTCGATTCCATTTCACGGTCCGAGCACGTGCTCGACTCCCGCGCACTGGCCCAGGCCGAGATGACCAAGGGGCCGGCGAGCCCCACCTTGACCGCCTCGGCGGCCATCGCACGGTCCGAGGTGCCGGCTGTGGCCGGACCTGACGTCCCGCACCCGATGATGGTCCACGGTCAGCCCGTGCCCGGCGTGCTGGTGTCTGCTGACGGCATTGCGGCCCTGTACCAGTTCCAATTCGACAAGCAGACCGCGGAACTACCGTCGGGCACCGTCGAGCACACAGTGACCGCTGCGCGCGATGCGGTCTCGGGCACAGGGATCGACGTACTGCCCTCGGCAAGCATGGTCGAGATGCCCGAGATCGTCGGTGCCGGTGAGGTCATCGGTCTGGCCGTCGCCGCCCTAGTCCTGGTTGTCACCCTCGGCTCGCTGGTTGCGGCAGGCCTGCCACTGGCCACCGCGCTGAGCTCGGTGGCCGTGGGTGTCGGCGGAACTTTCCTGTTCTCGCACCTGGTCAACATGCAGTCGATGACGGCCGTGCTGGCATTGATGCTCGGCCTGGCCGTCGGCATCGACTACGCGATGTTCATCGTCAACCGACAGCGGCGGCTGATCATCGACCAGGGTCTCAGTGCCGGCGAGGCAGCCGGGCGGGCGCTCGGAACTGCCGGTAGCGCAGTCATTTTCGCGGGAACGACGGTGGTGATCGCGCTGGTGGCGCTGACCGTGGTCGGCATCTCGCTGCTCACCCCGATGGCGTTGGCCGCCGCGGCCACTGTGGTTGTTGCCGTGATCGCAGCGCTCACGCTGTTGCCCGCCCTGCTCGGTCTGGTCGGCGAGCGCATCTGCTCGGACAAGACCCGGCGCGCGCAGACCGCCGAGGAGAGCACCAATCACCGTTTCGCGACCGCCTGGGTCGGTGCGGTCCTGCGGCACCGTGTGCCCGTCGCCGTCGGGGGTGTGGTGATCGCCGCGCTGCTCGCACTGCCGGCCCTCAACATGTCGATGGGTCTGCCGGCCGGTTCCAGCTACAACCAGGGCACCCCTCAGCGCGAGAGCTATGACCTGGTCTCGACTCACTACGGCGAGGGCTACAACGGGCCGCTGGTCGTAGTGGCCGAGCCCGCAGCGGCCAATGGCAAGCTCACCATCGCCGACCTCGTGGACACCAACAACGACCTGCGCCGACTGAGCGGCGTCGAATCGGTCAGTCTGCAAAAGGTCAGCGACAACGAGGAATTCGCGCTGTTCTCGGTGGTCCCCCGCACCGGGCCAACCGATGATGCGACCGCCCAACTGGTCCGCGACATCCGCGCGCACGCCGGCCCGCTGAGCGAACTGCACAACGTCGACCTCGGCGTCACCGGTATCACCGCGATGGGCGTCGACACCACCGATCGCCTCGCCGAAGCCGTGCCGCTCTACATCGGCGTGGTCGTCGGCCTGTCATTGCTGGTGCTGCTGGTCGTGTTCCGGTCGATCGCGATACCCGTCAAGGCCACCGTCGGATTCCTGCTCAGCGTGCTGGCCACGTTCGGGGCCACCACCGCATTGTTCCAATGGGGTTGGTTCCAACAGCTGTTCGGCTTGAGCGCGACGGGGCCGATCCTGAGCCTGCTCCCGATCATCGTGATCGGGGTGCTCTACGGTCTTGCGATGGACTACCAAGTGTTCCTGGTGTCGTCGATGAAGGAGGCCCATGTGCACGGGCATCGCGGCGACGACGCGGTGACACACGGGTTCACCCAGGCCAGCCGGGTCGTGGTGGCCGCCGCGGTGATCATGATGGCGGTGTTCGCCGGGTTCGTGTTCAACGGCGATCCCATGATCAAGCAGATCGGTTTCGCCCTCGCGTTCGGTGTGCTGATCGATGCCTTCGTGGTGAGGATGGCGATCGTGCCTGCCGTGATGTCGATGCTCGGCGACAAGGCCTGGTGGCTGCCCAAGCGGCTGGAGCGCTTCCTGCCCAACCTCGACATCGAGGGCGATCAGCTCAACAAGCAGTTGGCCGAGGTCTGATCCCCTCCGCCGAAACGGTATTCCAGCAGGAAAAGTGCGAGTAAAGCCCTGCTGGAATGCCGTTTCGGCGCTGAAGCTGGACCAGTCAGGAAGCCTTCGCCTTGGGCGCCGAGTAATTCGGCTTGCCCAGACCCAGCACGTGCTGGGCGATCATGTTGCGGAACACCTCGAGCGTGCCGCCGTAGATGCCGACCAAGGGCGCGAACCGGTACACGTACTCACTGCGGTCGTCGGCTCCCCCGTCGGCCCCGATCGGCAGTGCGGCCACTGATCCCGCGATGTCCATCAGATCCGGGGCGATATCGCGCATCGTCTGTGCCAGCGCCACCCGGCCGAAGATGCTCGGCGACGACAGTGACGCCTCCAGGCGAGCCACGCTGCGGCCCAGTCGATATGCCACCGATCCGTCGTCAACGGCACCGGACCTACCCACCAGCGCGGCGACGTTGTCGGCCGCCTCGGCCATGAATCCGGCCTGGTGCATCATGATCGCGACATCGGCCAGGCCGTCGTCAGCGGCCGCGACCGCCCCGTGCTCCGCGTCGAGCGGCTCCCGGACCACCGTCCAGCCGCCGTTCACATCACCGAGCCGGTACTTGTCGTCGACCCGCACATCGGAGTAGTAGACGATGTTCGTGCGGTCACCGTCGACTGTCCGGATGCCCTGGATCTCGATACCGTCGGAGTCCAGGGGCACCAGGAACATGGTGAGGCTCTTGTGTTTCGGCGCGTCCGGATCGGTGTTGGTGATCAGAAAGACGTACTGGCAGTTGTGCGCGCCGGTGGTGAACATCTTGGACCCGTTGATTACCCACTGATCGCCGTCCCGGATGGCGCGGGTCTTACACGTTGCAACGTCGGAACCACCCTCGGGTTCGGTGTAGCCCAGGCACAGCCGCACGGTGCCGTCGAACACCCCGCGCAGCACATCGTCGCGGATCTCCGGGGAGGCGAACTTCGCGACGGAGCGGGCCACCATCGCGGTGGTCCCCCACGTCACCCACGGCACCTCGGCGCGACGCTTCTCCAGCTCCCAGATCCGCCGGCGCACCCGCGAGAACCCACCGTCGGCCTCGGTCTTCCATTCCTTCTCCAGATAACCGGCCGAGCCGAGGGCCAGGTGCACACCCTCGTCGAAGTTGTCGCCGGTCTCGCGGTCGCGACGGATGACATCCTCGGTCACGATGCTGGACAGGAACTCGCGAACCTCGGAGCGGAATGCCTCGTCCTCAGGGGACAGTTCGACTGTTGAGAAATCCATATCTAAACCTTGCTTTCACGAGCCGCGACGATCTGAGCAATGTGCACTGCGGTGGCACCCGGGTCACCACCTGCCAGCGCCCAACCGCGCGCCCGCACCAGGTACGCGGTGGCCGCCGCCTCCGCCGACACTCCAAGCCCACCCTGCACATGCACCGCCATGGTGGCGGCCTTGGCGGCCTCCTCGGCCATGAAGACGAATGCGGAAGGAGCGAGCTCCGGCCGCTCGTCCGGCTCGTTGTCGAGGAACCACGCCGCCCGACGCACCAGCCCACGCCCGCTCTGAACCGTGATCGCGATGTTGGCCAACGGATGTGAAATGCCTTGCAGCGTCCCGATCGGCACCCCGAGGGTGTACCGAGACTTGGCGAACTCGGCGGCGATCGTCATGGTCTCCTCGACCAGACCCACCAGCGCCGCCGCGGTCAGAAGACGCCATTCATCGAGCGCCCGTTGATAGTCCGCCAGGGCATCGGCACCACTGGCCAGCACAATCCGGGTGTCCGCGGCGGCTGGATCCACCCACGCCATCGGCAGCTTGCCGATGTTGTCGACCCGGGCAGGCCGCGTGGAGAATTCCAGCTTCACGACATCCTGTCCGTCGCGGACGACGATGTGGTCGGCGATCGATCCGATCGGGATGAGCCGGGCGCCGGTGGGTGCCACCTGCTGGGGATCGAGTCCAACGATCTGCGTGCCCTGCACGATTTCTTCGGACTCGCATGCTCCCAGCCGGGCCAGCAACCGTGCCGCGACAACATGGTCGATCCACGGCACGGGCGCCAACGAGCGGCCAAGTTCCTCTGCCACCAGGGTCAGGTCCACCAGGGTTGCTCCGTCACCGCCGACGGATTCCGGGAGTGCCATCGTCGTGGCGCCCATGGCGCACAGCCGTTCCCACAGACTCTTGTCGAAACCCGAAGGTTCGGCCGCACGCACGGCCTCGATGTCGGAGTGCGTCTTGAAGAACTGCCGGTACGCGGTCTGCAGGTCGACGTGGTCCTCGGTCAGGCTGTAATCCAGCCTGCGCAGTTCGTAGCGGTCCATCAGTGCTCCTTTCTCGGCTTCGCCGAGGGCGTCCTAGTCGTCTCTGCCGAAGAAGAACTCCGCGGCATTGTTGTAGAGGTAGTTGTCCAGCACATCGGCAGGCAGGTCGAGCGCCAGCGCCTCGGGCACGACGCGCCGCATGCGCAACACCGGGAAATCCGAGGCGAAGATGATCTTGTTCTTGCCGCGGGTCCGCATGAAGTGCAGCAGGGACTCCGGCAACCGCTTGGGTGACCAGGCCGACGTCATCAACCGCAGGTTCTGATATTTGATCAGCATCCGGATCGCGATGTCCCACCACGGATCTGCGCCGTGGATCATGCACAGCTTCAACTCCGGGAACCGAACACACACGCGGTCGAGGTGGATGGGATTCTGCACCTCGCCCGGAATCGGCGGGCCGGGAATGCCGGTGTTGACGCACAGCGGCAGTTCCATCTCGGCGCATTTGGTGTAGAGCGGGTAGTACACGGCATCGCTCGGTGGATACTGCCCGTCTCCCCAGAAGCTGGGTCCGACAACGGTATAGGCGACCGGAAGGTCGGCTGCGACGGCTGCGAGTTCACGCAGCGACGGGATGGGACGCAACAGGTTGACCCCGCCCATCGCCAGCGCGAAGCGGTCCGGATGCGCCTCGACGAACTTCCGCCCCGTCACCGACGGTTTGGCCAGCGAATCCATCAGGATCGCCTTCTGCACACCGTGGGTGTCCATCTCGTCGAGCAGCTCCGACAGGTCGATGGGGTCGTACATCGACTGCGGGCCCTTGAAGTAATCGTCGCGCACCTTCTTCATGAAGGTGGGTTGGTTCTCCGTCTCGCCGAAATGCACGTTGGCCAGACAGTCGATCACCCGATTCTCTGTGCGTGTCATGCCGTGATCTCCGCCTGTTCCGAGGCCAGGCCCTTGGCCCAGCGATAGTCGGCCTTGCCGTTGCCGAGTCTGCGAATCTCCTCGACGAACAGCACGTCCTTGGGAAGTTTGAACCGGGCCAGCCGGGTGGCGCAGTGTTCCCGGAGGGCATCAGCGTCGACCGCGTCGCGCACGGCCACCAGGGCCACGATCTCGTCACCCCACCGCTCACTGGGCCGGCCCACCGCCAGCGCATCGACGACCAGGGGGTGGGCGCGCAGGACTTCCTCGATCTCCTCGACGAACACCTTTTCCCCACCGGTGTTGACCACCAACGAATCCCGGCCCAGAAGGCGCAGGGTGCCGTCGGCATCGAGTGAGGCGCGGTCACCCGAGACCACCACACGTTCGCCGGCCACCTCGGGGAAGGTCTTCCCCGTCGCCGCTTCGTCGTTGAAGTAGCCGAGCGGGATTCGGCCGTTGCGCGCCACCCAGCCCACCTCGGTGTCCCCTGGATCCAGGAACCGGGAGTAGTCGTCGGCCAGGACCAGACCTCCGGCCCGCAGTTGGAAGGTTTCGGCGGTGGGAGTTTCGCGTTGAGTGTGGCCGAATCCCATATTGCCGGTCTCCGAAGAACCGAACCCGTTGATGATGGTGATCTGCGGGATGTGTTCCAGCAGTGCGCGTTGATGTTTCGGGTTGGTTGCCGCTCCACCCGTGCCGATCGCGAACATCGACGACAGGTCATAGGATCGCCGGCCCAGCTCCTCGACGATCGGCGCGGCATACGCGTCGCCCACCATCGTCATCAGCCCGATCTTCTCCCGCTGCGCGGTTTCGAGCACGGTGCGCGGGTCGAAGCGTGGCTTGGTGTCGTGCAGCACCACGGTCTGGCCGGACAGCAGGCCGGAGAACGCAGTCCACATCCCGGCGGCATGCATCAACGGTGACACCGCGAACCATGGCGGGCCCGTGTTGACCACCTTGTCGTGGATCTCGCTCACCTGTTGGTGGTCGGCACCGTTCATCGAGGACACGTAGATGTCGCCCTGGCGCCACATCACCCCTTTGGGGCGGCCGGTCGTACCGCCCGTACAGACCATGAGCAGATCATCCGGGGAGCCCGGCGGCACGGCGTCGGTAACACCCTGAGCCAGAGCGTCTTCCAACGTGACCGAACCCGGTAGCTCGGCACCCTCACCGTCGTCGACCGAGATGAGCAATTCGGCCTGCAGCGCCTCATCCGTCAGTGCAGAAGCGAACTTCGCCCCCAGCGAGCGGTGGTAGATCACCCCCCGTGGCTTCAGGTACGCCAGCAGATCGGCCACCTCGCCGGGCGAGTAGTAGTAGTTGACGTTCACCGGGACCGTGCGCGCCTTGAGGCAGCCGATCACCATCTCGGGATACAGGTCGTTGTGCATGACGAGTGCGATCACGTCCTGGCCGCATTCCCAGCGGTTCAGGTCCCCACGTTCGCGGTGTGTGCCCAGACCTCGCGAGGCCAGAAAGTTGGCCAGCCGGCTGGTCCGGTCAGCTCCCTGCGCGAAGGTGGTGCGGCGGGTGCCGCACACCGTCATCTCCCGGTCGGGTACCGCCTCGGCAATCGCGTCGATGACGGCGCCGATCGTCCATTCGGCCATGGCGGCGGCTAGACCGACACCAGGCCTGCGACGCCGGGCGCAGTCCGGGTCGGGTCGCCGAGGAGCTCGAGGGCGTTGTCGCGCATGACCTTCCGGGTGTCTTCGAGACTGAACTCCGGGAACTGCGGGATGTCCGCGGTGAAGGTGGTCGGGTCGGCCAGACCCTCGCCGTGCGGCCAGTCCGAGCCGAACAGGATCTTGTCGACGCCGATGGTGTCGGCGAGCAGCTTCACGTCGTCCTCGTAGTACGGCGCGATCCAGACGTTGTTGCGCAACTGCTCGACCGGATCCTCCTTGAAGTGGTACGGCGCATTGTTGGCGGCCTTCTTCAGCCGCTTGATCAGCCGGTAGACGAAGTAGGAGCCGTTCTCGATGCTGCACACCTTGAGCTTGGGATGCCGGGTGAAGACCTGGTGCACGATCATCGAGGCCATGGTGTCGTGGATGGCGCGGTCGTCCATGATCACCATGTCGAGCGGATCACGCTTGCCGAATCCCTTGAACACCCCGCTGCCGCCCCACAACGCCGGGACCGCCATGTATCCGGAGTCCGACAGGTGGAACACCACCGCGACGCCGGCCTCGGCCAACCGGGCCCACACCGGATCGTGCAACGGATCACCGAGGGAGCGCGGCCTGACCGCACCCGGCACCGGGGCCGGACGCACACACACCAGCTTGGCGCCCCGGCCGATCACGAACTCGACCTCCTCGACCGCCTTTTCGGGGTCGGCGAGCGAGATGATGGGTGCCGATACGAAGCGGCCGTCAGGCCGATCGAAGCCCCAGTCCTCATCCAGCCACAGGTTGAAGGCGTGCACCGAGGCCATGGTGGCCTCGATGTCGTGCTTGAGCCCCTCCTCCACACCGCAGGCGAAAGTCGGCAGCATGAACACGGTTTCGAGGCGCTGCCGGTCCAGCACCTTCACCCGGGCATCGCGATTCTGATACTCGGGGTGTTCGGAGAGCCGGTCGACCTTCATCAGGGAGGCGGGGTCGACGCCCTCGGGGATCTCTCCCCGGAACAGCAGATCCAGGCAGCCCGGTTCGATGATCGGGTCGAAGGTCGGGTTGGGGATGAAGTGGTTGACGGTTCCGCCCATCACGGCCAGGGTCCGCTTGCCGTCCTGCACCATCTGCACTCCACGGCTCCGGAACTCCTTGGGCAGGTGCCGGGTGAAGGCGTCTACCGGCTCGTAGTAGTGGTTGTCGACATCGACGGCCAGGTAGGGCAGACGCTCTGGGGTGTCGGTCATGTCATCAACCTTCTTTCAGCGGCGGGAAGTTCGGGGGTCGTTTCTCGAAGAACGCGGTGATGCCTTCGATGAGATCGGGCCGCACCATGGATTCGTGCATCAAGGTTTCGGCGCGGACGCTGACATCGCGCACGTCGTCGTGGGCGTCGCCGTAGAGCTGACGTTTGATGACAGCCATCGAGGCCGGTGAACAGTTACGAGCCAGATCTTCGGCGTACTCCAGCGCACGGCTCAACAGATCTTCCGGCGCCACAACCTCTTTCACCAGACCGAGCGCGACGGCTTCCTCGGCGAAGAAGGTGCGTCCGCTCAGCAGCAGGTCCGCCGACGCACCCCAGCCCGCCAGCCTCGGCAGGATCCAGGTGATGCCGTACTCGCCGATCAGCCCGCGACGGGGAAACGCCGTGGCGAATTTCGCTCCGGCAGCGGCGAACCGGACATCGCACATCAACGCGTGCGTGAGCCCGATGCCGACGCACGCCCCGTTGATGGCGGCGATGACGGGCTTGCGCAGTTCGGTCAGGAAATGCGGGTGACGTTCGCCGACGATCTTGCTGACATCGGTGTCTTCGTTGATGCTGGCGCCCAGGTCCTGCATGGCACCCATGTAGGCGCCCGCGCAGAACCCGCGGCCGCTCCCGGTCAGCACGATCACCCGGACCGCCGGATCGGCTTCGGCGCGATCGAAACTCGCGTAGACGCCGGCCGAGATGTCCGCGCCCCAGGAGTTCAGCCGATCGGGGCGGTTCAGCGTAATGACAGCAACGCCGGCACCCGTCACCTCGTAGAGAACAGCCTCGGTTCCGACACTGTCAGCGACCGTCATCCGCGATACCTCCCCGATGCCACACCAGCCGTTCAGACATACATACTGTATACCTATCGGTAGTGCATTCCGCAAGCCCGGCTTCGGCACCGCGACCTGCACAAAGGCGGCTCAGGAATCGATCAAACCGAGCTCGCTATAAGCGGTTTCGATCTGGGTCTTGGCCGCATCCGGCAGCAATGCCTGGGGCGGACGGGAGTGCGGGTACCCGCCGACGGGCAACCCCAGCACCGACGCCGCGTGTTTGAACGCGCCGGCCCAGTGGGTGAAATAGTCGGCTCGACCCGGATAGCAGGTGAACCAGGAACCCATGTCCAGACCGAACTGGTCCAACCCGGACTCCCGGCCGAAGTCCATCGCCTCGATGAGCCGGTCGGCGTACACCAGGTCCCAGTATTCGGTGAAGATGCGGCGTTGCGGGGTCTCGTAGAGGTATCCGGCAGTACCCAACTGGGCCGGGCAGACGATGCCCTCACGCAACCAGCCGGCCCGGTACACCGTGGTGTCGCACTCCCAGACCGCCAGGTACGGCGCCAGCTCGTGTAACCGACGGCTCGCCGCCGGGCGGAAGGCGCCCTCCTTGGTGGCGCACACCGCCGGGATCGCCTCGGCGATCCGGGCGCTCTCGTCCGGTGCCAGGACATAGCCCGAGGACGGGGAATTGAACATGCCCAGAGCGATATCCGTGCGTTCGGCGATGTAGGAGAAAAAGCGAAGGACGCCCTCCCCCGCGTGCGCCTCCATCATGGGGGTCTGGATGTAGACGATGTCGGCACCCGCATGTTGGGCGTGCAGCGTGAGCTCCAGACAGTCCTTGGCCGAGGTGGCCGCGGTGCAGGCCTGCACGACCACGTCCGGGTTGGCGCGGCGCCCCTCATCGATCGCCACCTCGAGAAGTTGCTTGCGCTCGGCGAGGGTCAGCGCCCAGAACTCGGCCAGACCACTGGTACACCAGAGCATCTGATGACCGAGATCGCCGACGCAGTATCGCACCAGGTGCCGGTAGGCATCCCAGTCGATGTCGTCGCCATCGGTTCCGCAGAACGGGGTGTAGAGCGAGTCACCGATCCCCCGCAAGGCTGAGCGAGCCCAGTCCCGCGCTTCGGCTGCTGTTGCCATATCGCCCCCTAGATGAAGTCCGATCCGCCGTCCACGTTGACGTTGGCCCCGGTCATGTACGAGTTGCGCTTGGACGCCAAAAAGGCTGCGACGGGACCGATTTCACCAGGAAGTCCGGCACGCGGCAGGTGGGCCGGATGTCCGAAATGCTCGTCGATGGCCGCCATCAACGCATACGGATCGTTGCCGTCGACACCAACCGTGTCGGCCCAGCCTCGCAGCGCTTCCGACGAGATGCTGCCCGGGGAGACCACGTTGACCATGATCTCGTCCTTGGCCAGCAACAGAGACAGGTTCTTGGACACACTGTTCACGGCCGCTTTGGCCGCCGTGTAAGCCGGTAGGCGCGTGCTCTGCCGCTGGGTGGAATGGGCCGAGAAGTTGACGATGCGCGCCCATTCCGCGTTGCGCAGCAACGGCAATGCTGCACGTACGCAGCGCACCATGCCCATCAGGCCGGCGTCGAACGCGTCCTGCCACTGGTCGTCGGTCAGCTCTTCGAAGTTGCCCGCGGCGCCCGGGCCGACCGTGTTGATCAACGCGTTGAGCTCACCCCAACGGTCGCCGACCTCGGCGAAAGCCTGCTCGACCTGGGAGCTGTCCGAAGTGTCGGCGACGATCCCCACTGCCTCCGGCGATCCCAGCCGACCCAGCTCCGTTGCGGCAGCATCGAGTACGTCCCGGGACCGTCCGACGATCGCTATGCGCGCGCCGTCCTCGGCCAGACACTGAGCGGTGGCGAAACCCATCCCGCGGCCACCGCCCACGACAACGGTGGCCGCACCTGCGAACCCGAGATCCATGACCCAGATAACTCCCCGGTCGCCTCGCTCCTGCCCGCCGGACTCAGGAACCCGTCCAATTGGGCGCCCGCTTCTCGGCGAAGGCGATCGCCCCCTCCTTGGCGTCATTGGAGGAGAACACCGGTCCGAGCAGTTCGCCCTGCTTCTTCCACATCTCGTCGGCCGACCACTCCGAGGATGACGCGATGATCTCCTTGGTCACGGCCACTGCCAGGGGGCCGTTGGCGGTGATCCGATCGGCGAGCTCGAGCGCACCGTCGAGCGCCGCACCGGGCTCGGTGAGCTTGTTGACGAACCCCCACGCGGCGGCTTCCTCGGCGGTGAAGCTGTCGCCGGTGAGCGCGAGTTCCATCGCCTTCTGGTACGGAATGCGCTGGTGCAGTCGCAGGAGGCCACCACCACCGGCGACGAGACCACGCTTGACCTCCGGGATACCGAACTTGGCGACCTTGGAGGCGACCACGAGGTCGGTCGCCAGGACCAACTCGGTACCACCCGCGAGCGCGAACCCCTCAACCGCGGCGATCAGTGGCTTGCGGGGCGGACGCTCGGTGAAGCCGGCGCCGCGGCCGGGTACATAGGGCAGCTCCCCCGATGCGAACGCCTTGAGGTCCATGCCGGCGCAGAAGTTTCCGCCCGCGCCGGTCAGGACGGCCACCGACAGTTCCGGGGTGTCGTCGAGTTCGTCCATGGCATCGGCGAGGCCCTGGACCACCGCGAGATTGAACGCGTTGCGCGCTTCCGGACGATTGATCGTGATGACGAGCGTGCGACCCCGACGCTCCCGCAGAACTACTTCCGACACCAACTGCCCCTTCGCTTGCGGCCCAATTACCCGGAAAAGCCTACTATAGGGGTTACAGTAAAAAGCCGGAACCCTGTCCAACGCCTCCGAGCGACGCCTCGGCACCCACTGTGGACGGCAGCAACAGAGAGGCTACCGGTAAGCTCGACTGCGACAAGACCCCGCGACACGCGCACATTGGCGCAGTTCAGGTGGTGGCCGGCGGTAAATTCACCTGCGATTGACCCGCGGCACAGGACGGCTTGAGCAGAATCGATTTCGATGGAGGTGCCCGCAGTGGCAAAGCAACCGACCGCTGAGAAACGTCAACGGCGCGAACGCGGGTCCATCAATCCCGAAGACATCATCAAGGGGGCGTTCGAACTCGCCGAGCAGGTGTCGATCGACAACCTCAGCATGCCGCTCTTGGGCAAACATCTCGGCGTCGGTGTCACGAGTATCTACTGGTACTTCCGCAAGAAGGACGACCTGCTCAACGCGATGACCGACCGCGCACTCCGCGAGTTCGTGGTCGCCACCCCTTACGTCGAAGCGAAGGACTGGCGCGAGTCGTTGGCCAACCACGCCAGGACCATGCGAAAAGCCTTCATGGGCAACCCGATTCTGTGTGATCTCATTCTCATTCGTTCCGCCCTGAGCCCGCGTGCCGCACGCCTCGGTGTGCAGGAGATGGAGACCGCGATCTCCGGCCTGGTAGAGGCCGGGTTGCCGGTCGAGGACGCCTTCGACACCTATTCGGCCGTCTCGGTACACGTGCGCGGCTCGGTGGTGCTGCACCGCCTCTACGAGAAGAACCGGGCCAACGACAACGCCCCGGGCGACTACGAAGAGACCATGGTCATCGATCCGGATGTCACGCCGCTGCTCGCACAGGTCACCAATGAGGGACACCGCATCGGCGCGGCCGACGAGAAGAACTTCGAGTACGGCCTGGAGTGCATCCTCGACCACGCGGCCGCACGGATCGCACAACCGGCCGCGACCAAGACCAAGCGCAAGTAGACATGACGCCGAACTGAAATCGCCCGGACTTACGTTCTCGTCCGGGCGATTTCGCGTACCCACCACTTCCTGGTGAGCCGGCACCCGGCTCATCTGAGCCGTCACGTCATCGCCGATTGTTACATTGACAAATGTAACAGTCTGTGGTGACGTAAACCGGGTGACCGTAGTTGCCCCACCCGACCTACCGGCTGTGCCTAGCGGGCGTTCCGTGCGCGCCGTCGTCGCGGCCACCACCACCCGATGGACGTTGGGCTGCCTCACCAGTGTCATCCCGATGAACCGACCCGGCGTGTGGTTTTCCCGCGGACTGATCGCCACCATCATGGGGACGTTGGGATCGATGCCCGACGGCACCAGGGTCATCCCGGTCCGCCGGCCCGGGGTGCGCGGCGAATGGGTGATCGGCCCGGGCGTGAAGTTCGGCACGCGCGCCGGGTATTACATCCACGGCAGCGCCTACGTGATCTGTTCGGCACACACGCACCGCAAGCTGGTGGCACAGCTTTCTCAGGCCACCGGCATGCCATTCTTCTCGGTCGACTACCGCCTGGCTCCCGAACACCGATTCCCGGCCGCCGCCGACGACGTCGAAGCGGGCTATCGGTGGTTACTCGCGCAGGGATATTCGGCATCGGACGTCGTGATCGGCGCGGACTCCGCAGGTGGCCACCTGACCTGCGACCTGCTGCTCCAGCACGCCGACGAACCCGGTTTCCAGCCCGCCGGAGTCGTGCTGTTCTCCCCCCTGATCGACCTCACCATGGAACTCGCGCTCCAGCAGGAACAGGTGCGCCGCGATCCGGCGATGTCGGCGACGGCGGCGCGGCAGTTGGTCGGGCTGTACACGGCGGCACAGAACCCCGACCAACCGCGGCTGCGCCTCGACTTCGAGAAGGCGGATCGCCTGCCACCCATGCTGATCCAGGTCGGCGAGTTCGAAATGCTCAGCGCGGACGCGCGCTACCTCGATACCGAGGTCACCCTGGCCGGAGGGGTGAGCACCCTCGAGGTCTGGCCCGCCATGGTGCACGTTTTCCAGGCACTACCCCGACTGGCGCCCGAAGCAACGACGGCGCTGCGGCGAGCGGCGGGGTTCATCTCCGCCGTGCTCACGGACGACCGACCCGATACCCAGATGGAGGTGTGCTGATGTTCGGCATCGACCTGCTGCTCAACGCTTTTCGTGGTGGCCGACGTTCCACCGAAGCGAAGGCGGTCGTGACCGGCGCAGGTAGCGGAATCGGGCGGTCGTTCGCCCTTGAGCTCGCCCGGAGGGGTGGCGAGATCATCTGTGCCGATATCGATTCCGACCGGGCCGACGAGACGGTGGCACTGATCGACGAACTCCGCACCGGGAAGGGCCACGCCGTGGTCTGCGACGTATCCGATCGCAGTGCAGTCGAGCAGTTGGCCAAGCAGGCAAACAGCATCTTCGGCGGCCCACCGACCCTGGTGATCAACAACGCCGGCGTCGGCGTCGGCGGCAAGCCCGTCGGCGCCATCGGATTCGAGGACTGGGACTGGGCGCTCGGGATCAACCTGTGGGGTGTGGTGTACGGGTGTGAGGTCTTCACGCCGATCCTGCGCGAGGCCGGCCGAGGCGGGATCATCAACGTGGCCTCGGCAGCCGGATTCGCTGCGGCACCGTCGATGGCGCCGTACAACGTCTCCAAGGCCGGCGTGATGTCGCTGTCGGAGACGCTGGCCGCCGAGCTCGCCGGCACGGGTGTCGCGGTGACGGTGCTGTGCCCGACCTTCGTGAAGACCAACGTCTTTCAGGACGGCCGCATCACCCCCGGCTCGATGAACCTCAGCCGGCAACTGGCCCGGTGGACCGGGCTGTCTCCGGACAACGTCGCAGCCCGCACCCTGGACGCGCACGACAGCGGCCGCCTGTACGTGGTGCCTCAGATCGACGCCACAGTCATCTGGCACCTGAAGCGGCACTTCCCCGGTCTCTATGTCCGGGGCGCCGGACTGCTCGGCCGAGTTCTTCCCAAAGACTGAAGCCTTCCCGACACCTGCTCTACCGAAAGGACGCAACCATGGCGATGGATCTCGACAACATGCTGCAGATGATCAAAGACCGGCAATGGGCCCTGGTCGACATCGACTGGGACGCACCGGGAGCCGAGCTGATCGAACCCGAACTGCACGCCAAGCTCAAGCCGTTCATGACCGACCTGATGTGGATCGAGAACGTCGGCGCCCGCGGTTTTGCCGCGCTGGCGAAGAAGGCACCGAACCCGACGCTCAAGAGCATCTACGAGCATTTCCACGCCGAAGAGCAGAAGCACGCCAACGCCGAACTGGCCTTGATGCGCAGGTGGGGCATGCTCGAGGACGACGAGATCCCGCCGCCGAACGTCAACGTCCAATTGGTCATCAACTGGCTCGACAAGCATTCCGACGGAATGGGTCTGACGTTCCTCGGTACCGTCATCCCCATGCTCGAGGTCGCGCTGGACGGGGCATTGATCAAGTTCATCACCGACGAGGTCAAAGATCCGGTGGCACAGGAGGTGTTCAAGCGGATCAACTCCGACGAGTCCCGGCACCTGGCCGTCGACTTCGAGGTGATGGACATCCTCGGGCATGCCGACATGCGCAAGCTGCTGATCGAGCTGGTGGGCGGCTGGATCAAGCCCACATTCCTGGTCGGAGTGCTCAGCTACTTCCCGCTGCTGAACAAGATGCGCGACAACATCGTCGAGATGGGTGTCAACGAGGACCGGTTGTACCAGGCGATGCGCAGGTTCCAAAGCGTGGGCGAGCGCAGCGAATTCGCCCGCCGATTGCCGATGTACCGAATCATCTCGTGGCAGAGCCGCAAGGTGATCGACCGGACCTCCAAGTACCACTGGCTGGCCGATTCACTGGTCAAGATCACCGGAGTGATTCCGATGTCGTTGGTCGAGAACACGCCGACCTGGTCGCAGGAACTGACCTACGAACCCGTCGCCTGAAGGTAGCCCTGACATGACTTCTTCTTCCATCTCTGTTGCCATCATCGGTGCCGGATTCGCCGGCATCGGCGCGGCCATCCGGCTCAAGGCCGAGGGCGTCGACGATTTCGTGATCTTCGAGCGCGATTCCCGAGTCGGAGGAACCTGGCGCGACAATACCTATCCCGGTGCGGCGTGCGACATCCCGTCCCGGCTGTATTCGTACAGTTTCGCTGCCAACCCGGACTGGTCGCACACGTACTCCGGCAGTGCCGAGATCCTGGAGTACATCGACGGCATGGTCGAGTCGTCCGGCCTCGCCCCGACGATCCGGTTCGGGCACACCGTCGTCGGTATCTCCTACGACGCGGAGGCCGGAGAGTGGACCGTCGACCTCGAAGGCCGGGAACCGGTACGGGCCCGGAGCGTGATCGTCGCTGCCGGTCCGCTGGCCAACGCCAGCTTCCCGAACATTCCCGGGATCGACACCTACGAGGGCCACAAGATCCACAGCGCCCGATGGGATCACGACTACGACTTCACCGACAAACGGGTCGCGGTCGTCGGGACCGGTGCCAGTGGAGTGCAGATCGTGCCCGAACTGGTGAAGACGGCGAAGTCGGTCAAGGTCTTTCAGCGGACACCCGGGTGGGTACTGCCGCGGGTCAACACTCCCACAAGTGGCTGGCTGAAGCGCCTCTACCGCAACCTCCCGGTGACCCAGAGCCTGATGAGAAGCGCCTGGTACTGGGGACACGAGTCGGTCGCCCTCGGCGTGGTCTGGGACACCACGTTCACCCGGCTCGTCGAGGCGGTCAGCACCGCCAATCTCCTTCTGCAGGTGAAGGATCCGTGGTTGCGGCGTCAGCTGACGCCGGATTTCTCGGCCGGCTGCAAACGCCTTCTGATGACCAGCGAGTACTACCCCGCCTTGCAGGCCGACAACTGCAAGCTGGTGACCTGGCCCATCGCTCGGCTGTCCCCCAACGGGATTCGCACCGTCGAGGGTATCGAGCACCAATTCGACTGCATCGTGTTCGCCACCGGGTTCGATGTCTGCAAGACCGGTACCCCGTTCCCGATCACGGGCATCGAAGGTCGTGAACTGGCCACCGAATGGAGCCGCGGCGCCTATGCGTACCGCAGCGTCGCGGTATCGGGTTATCCCAACCTGTACTTCACCTTCGGGCCGAACTCCGGCCCCGGACACAGTTCGGCACTGGTCTACATGGAGGCTCAGATCAACTACATCGTCGAGGCGGTCTCGACGCTCCTGCGGTACGACTGGAAGTCGCTGGACGTCCGTCTTGATGCCCAGAGCCGGTACAACGAGGACATCCAACGGCGCCTGCGCTCCACCACCTGGAACTCCGGTTGCCAGAGCTGGTACCTGACCGAGGACGGTTTCAACGCGACCATGTATCCGGGGTTCGCCACCCAGTACGTCAATCAGCTCAGAAACCTCAACCTGCACGACTACAAGATCACCGCACGTCGCGACAACGAGGTCCCCTTGGCGCAGGTCGGCGGCGATCCAATCCGCACCGGATAGGATTCCGGGGTGACCGAGTATCGGATTGACGACCTCGCTCGGGAGGCGGGGACGACAACCCGGAACGTACGGGTCTACCAGGACAACGGGCTCCTGCCCCGGCCCCAGCGCCGGGGACGGGTGGCGATCTACACCGATCGCCACCTGCGTCAGCTGCGCGCGATCACCCGGTTGCTCAGTGAGGGCTTCACCCTCAAACACATCATGAAATTCCTGACCGGGTTGCAGCCCGGACAGAACCTCGTCGATGTGCTGGATCTGTCCGACCTCGAAGAATTGGTCACCGCGCCGTGGTCGCACCCGCAGCCACGCACCATGTCCCTCGAAGAGCTGGAGGGACGCCTCGGCGACCTGGACACGTCGATGCTGCGACGTCTGACCACCCACGGCTTGATCGAGCCCACTGCAGACGAGAACATCTACTCGGTCAGCGATGTACGCCTCATCGATGACTTCGCCGCACTGGCCTCCCGCGGAATGCCGCTCGAGATACTTCTGAAAACCAGTGCGGCGGTAGATAAGAAGCTCGACGCCGCTGCTCGCGAGCTGACCCGCGGCGGGCATACCGAGGTGGTCCGGCAGCGAGGGCCCGGGTGGCTCCCCACCAACGATGCCGAACTCGCCTGGGCCGCCGACCTCGTGGACACCATGCGCAGGGCGGCCCGACGACTCGCGCACGCCAGCCTGGACCGAGCCTTCGACGAAGCTGTTCGTGCCGAGCTACACGAGTATCAGGCAGCAGGCAAGGCCGACGCCGAATCAGCCCCGGAGACCGCCGACGAACGTGAGCCCGACGGGATCACCCGTCGGGCTCACGTCAAACGAGCTAAACCTCGATGACCAGTCCGCCGCCCTGACCACCACCGGCGCACATCGCGGCCACGCCGATACCGCCACCGCGACGCTGCAGTTCGTAGATCAGCGTGGTGACCATGCGCGCACCGGAAGCCGAGATCGGGTGGCCCAGGCTGCATCCGCTGCCGGAGAAATTCACCAGCTCCTCGTCGATGCCGTACTTGCGCACTGCGGCGATGGGCACCGAGGCGAAGGCTTCGTTGATCTCCCACAGCGCCACGTCGGACGGCTTGAGACCGGCCCGGTCCAGGACCTTGCCGATCACCTCGACGCCGCCGAGGCCGGTGTCACGGGCGGCGACGCCGACTGCTCCCCAGGCCCTGACCTTGGCCAGCACGTTGAGGTTCTCCGCGGCCGCATAGTCGTCGCCGACCAGGGCGACAGCAGCGGCAGCGTCGTTGGTGCCGCTGCTGTTGCCCGCGGTGATGGAGAATCCTTCGATCTCCGGGTGCAGGACCTTGAGCTCGGCGAGCTTCTCGGCGGTGGTGCCGCGACGCGGGTGCTCGTCGACGCTGAACTCGATGACCGAGCCGTCGGGCTGGTTGACCTTCAGCGGCACGATCTCGTCGAGGAACTTGCCCGCATCGATCGCGGCGATGGCGCGCTGGTGCGACCGCGCGGCCCAGGCGTCCATCTCCTCACGGGTGATCCCGGCCGCCTGCGCGGTGTTCCAGCCGACCGTGATCGACATGTCGCGCATCGGCGCATCCGGGGTCTCGACGTGCGTCGGGGTCATCCAGGGCTCGATGAACTCGATCTCGGGACCGAATCCCGGAACCCGCCACTTCATCAGCGGCGACGACGACAGCGACTGCACACCGCCGGCCACCAGCACCCGCTCCATTCCGGAGCCGATCTGGGCGGAAGCATTACCGATCGCAGTGAGCGATCCCGCGCAGTGCCGGTTGACGGCCTGGCCCGGCACCGACTCCCAGCCCAGCGCATCGGCGGCGTAGCGCGCGATATCGCCGCCACCGTAGTTGGATTCGGCGAAGATCAGGTCGTCGATGGCCTCGGGGTTGATGCCGGCGCGACGCACGACCTCGGGCAGGACCGTGGTGATCAAGGTTTCGGGCGGCGTGTTGACCAGCGTCCCCTTGAAGGAGCGGCCGATGGCGGTGCGGGCGGCACCGACGATGACGGGTGTTGGCATGGTTCCACCTTTACGCTATATCGTGTTTCTGTAACGGTATCAGGACGGGTTTCTACTGCGGTTCCGGGACGTGGAAATGTTCGTCACGCAGCCGGAAAGCTTCTTTGGTGCCATGTTGGGCCCGGGTCTTGACGAAGTTGAACTCACCGGGCGAGAACTGCAGGTTGGTGCCGTAGGCGTGGAAGATGTAGCTGGCCACCTCCTCCCCCTGATACGCCTGGCTCTGCTCGACGAGACGGAACGCCTCCTTGGCGATCACCACACCGTCGGCGGGCATCTTGGCCGCCTTGGCCGCCCAGTACTGCGCCCGCGCCGTCACCTGGTCGGCATCGCAGGTGTCGGTGAAGATGCCGAGGTGCTCGATGGAGCCGGCCTCGACGATGTCACCGGTGAGCAGCATCCGCCGGGCCAGCACCGGACCGAGGCGGTGGAAGAACATGTGCAGGCTGCCCAGGGCGGGGCCGAGGAACCGCGTCGCGGGCATCCCGATCTTGGTGTCACGGGCGATCACCGAGATGTCGGTCATCAACGCCATCTCGAACCCCCCGCCGAGCGCGTAGCCGCTGATCTCGCCCACCGTGACCTTCGGGAAGCCCATGAAGTTGTGGTAGAAGCCAAACGACTTGCGGTCCACCGTGAGTCGGCGCCGCTGACTCGGGCGGGGCTTCTTGGAGCCGGACCCCTCTGCTCCAGCCCTCTGCTCTTGGCGCGAGCGCTCATCGCCATACCAGCCGTAGGCGTTGTTCATGTCAGCACCTGTGCTGAACACGCCCTCGGCACCGCGCAGCAGCACCACGGTCAGATCGTCGTCCTCGGCCACGATGTCGAGGTACCGGGCGACCTCGTCGCGCATCGCCGCATCGTAGGAGTTGCGCTGCCTGGGATTGTTCAGCGTGATGGTGGCAATGCGGTGGTCCGCATCGACCTCGAACAGCACCCGGTCATCTGTCATGCGAAATCAACCTCGCTTCAATGGTTTTGTCGTTACCGGCGGCCAGCGTGGTACGCCGCGCGGCGGTGAGATGGTCGGCCGCGAGCTTGGTGGCCCGCGCCGAATTGCCGTCGGCGATCGCATCCAACAACCGCTGGTGATCGCGCAGCGCGGCCCCCATGGTCTTCTCGGACATGCCTGCACCGTCTTCCCCGGTCCACACCGACGACTCGTGCGTCGACCAGATCAACTCCAGCGAACCGATGAGCAGGATCATCGGCTCGTTGCCGCATCGGGACACCAGGGCTTCGTGAAACCTCCGGGCGTTCGGCACGTACTGCGAGGTGTCCTCGAACTGTGCCGCCTGCCGGTCGATCTCGGCCTGCAGGTAAGGCACCACCTCGGTGGCACGGTCCTCCCGGTCCGCACACATGCCCGCACAGATCGGTTCGAGACGCAGCAGCGCCTCGCTCACATCGGCGGGCGTGGCAGCGCGGGTCTGCAACACCATGCCGATCATGTGGGCGGTGCGGTCAGCCGAGGGCATCTGCACCACGGCACCGCCGACGTTCCCGCGGCGTACCGAGATCAACCCGTCCGTCTCCAGCAGATGGATCGCCTCACGCAGCGCGGGCGGGCTGACCCCGAACTCCTGGAACAGGCTCTCCTGAGTGGGAAGGATGTCACCCTCACGCAGACGGCCGGACAGGATGTCGTCGCGCAGTTTGGACGCCACGATCTCGGCAACCCGAGGTTGCCGGATGCGCCGTACGCGTCCTTCCATCGACGACCTTTCCTTGCTAACTTGTACAAGATAGTAACCGCATCGCCTACTGTATGGGCAACTGTATGGATTCGGAAAGGCTGGATTCCAGGTGACTGACGGTTCGCTGACCACGTCCCGCGCGGACGCCACCCTGCGCATCACGCTCGACCGCCCGGAGCGGCGTAACTCGTTGAGCCATCAGATGATCGACGATCTGGTCGCGACCCTGTCGGCAGCCGCCCACGACGATTCACTACGCGCCGTCGCCCTCACCGGCGCAGCGGAAAACTTCTGCGCCGGAGCGGACTGGGTTGCCACCAACAGCACCGGGCAACGGCCCCGTACCGGTGACCTGGTCCGGAGGATCCCGCACACCGCCCACCGGATCATCGAGCTGGTATCCACCATTCAGCTACCTGTCGTGTGCGCCGTGCGGGGCTGGGCGGTCGGATTGGGTTGCAACCTGGCCCTCGCCGCCGACTTCACCATCGCCGAGGACGGGGCGACATTCTGGGAACCGTTCATGGACCGGGGATTCACCCCCGATTCGGGGGCGACCTGGCTGCTGCCACGACTGGCAGGGGTGGCCCGGGCCAAGCGGATGCTGCTACTCGGCGAGAAGGTCAACGGATCACAGGCGGCCGACTGGGGACTGATCCACAGCGCGGTGCCCGCCGACGAGTTGGATACGGCAGTGGACTCCTTATTGGCACGCCTGGCCGCCGGGCCGACCGTCGCGATCGGGCTGGCCAAGCAGGCCATCGCCTACGGCCAGCACGCCACCCTGACCCAGTCCATGAACCAAGAATTGTCCAACCTGGAACTCTCTTGCCGTACAGGCGATTTCAAAGAGGGCCTGGCCGCGTTCCGGGAACACCGCGATCCCGACTTCACCGGGCGATAAGAGGAATCGATGACAGATTACGAGACCATCAAGTACGAGGTGGACGGCCACAAGGCCACCATCACCCTGAATCGGCCCGACGCGCTCAATGCACTGTCCCCGCACATGATCACCGAACTGCGGGCCGCCTACGCCGAAGCCGAGAACGACGACAACGTCTGGCTGATGATCGTCACCGCCACCGGCCGGGCCTTCTGCACCGGCGCCGACGTCAAGGAGATCCCGGGCGACGGCAAGGTCGTCAACGAGCGGCCCTACCTGTCCACCTACGAACAGTGGGAGGCGCCGCAGGAGGGCACCCCGCCGTTTCGCACCATGGCCAAGCCTGTCGTGGTGGCGATCAACGGAATCTGCTGCGGCGCCGGACTGGACTGGGTCACCACCGGTGACATCGTGATCGCCTCGGACAAGGCGACATTCTTCGACCCGCACGTCAGCATCGGTCTGGTCGCCGCCCGCGAAATGGTGCGCCTGGCCCGGGCACTCCCCCGATCCGTGGCGCTGCGGATGGCACTGATGGGCAAGCACGAGCGCATGACCGTCGAGCGCGCGTACGAACTCGGGTTGATCACCGAGATCGTCGAGCACGACAAACTACTGGAACGTGCCCACGAGATCGCCGACACCGTGTGTCTCAATGCCCCACTGGCGGTTCGAGGAACCCGGCTGGCCATTCACAAGACCCTGGATCTGCCGCTGCACGAAGGAGAGATCCTGGCCGAGACGTTCCGCGAGCGGGTGGTCCGCACCGCAGACGCGCTCGAAGGACCGCGAGCCTTCGTCGAGAAGCGCAAGCCGAACTGGCAGGCCCGGTAGCCGTGGACACCATCCTGCTCGACCTGGACCACGACTCGTGCGTCGCGACCATCACCCTCAACCGCCCCGAGGCCCTGAACTCGTTCAACCGTGCCATGTGCCACGAGATGCGCGACGCGTGGCATGCCGTCAAGGACGACGAAGGCATCAACGCGGTGGTACTACGGGCTGCCGGCGACCGGGCTTTCAGCGCCGGGCTGGATGTGAAATCAAGCTACGGGCAGCCCGAGATCGTCTGGAACCACGAGGATCCCGGTGAACTGCTCAGCCCCAAGTGGCAGAAGATGTGGAAGCCGGTGGTCTGCGCGGTGCAGGGCATGTGCACCGCCGGGGCGCTGTACTTCGTCAACGAGGCCGACATCGTGATCTGCTCCCAGGAGGCCACCTTCTTCGATTCCCATGTCAGCGCCGGACTGGTCTCGGCGCTGGAGCCGATCGGCCTGATGCGCCGGGTCGGTCTCGGCGATACGTTGCGGATGGCGTTGATGGGCAACGACGAACGCCTCAGCGCCGAGACAGCACTGCGCATCGGCCTGGTCACCGAAGTGGTGGCGAGAGATCAGCTGTGGGACCGCGCACGCGAGATCGCCGCCACGATCGCGGCGAAACCGCCGACTGCCACCCAGGGCACGGTGAAGGCCATCTGGGAGTCCCTGGACAAGCCGTATCGCGCCGCGATGGACCAGGGCCTCATCTATACGCGGTTGGGCAATCCGATCGCCAAGGCCGAGTTGGCCGAGCGTCCCCTGCCCAAGACACAGCCCCGGATCCGCTGATGGCCCACCCGCTTTCACGGCGCATCGACGAGGTACTCGATCTCGACGCGGCCGCACCGGCCATCCAGTACGACGGCCAGTGGTTCACCTGGGGGCAGGTTGCGACGCTCGCGCGGCGCATCGGTGCCTCGGCGGCCGGCGTGCGCGTCGGAATCCTCCTGCGCAATCAACCCGCCCACGTGGCAGCGCTACTCGGGGTGCTGGCAGCCGGCGGCACCGTCGTGGTGATCAACCCGTCTCGCGGCGACGATCGCACCCGCGCCGACATCGAAGCCCTCGACCTGCCGGTACTCGTCGGCCTGGCCGAGGACATCGCCGCGCTGGCCTCGCCCTCCCCCACGACGACGACCGTGACGATCCGTGATCTCGACACCGCGCCAGAGGTGGTTACCGCCCCGGATCCGGCGCACGACGTCGGGCGCCCGGGGGTGGCGGTGTGGATGCTGACCAGCGGCACGACCGGCCCGCCCAAACGCGTGGACCTGACGTACGACATGCTCGCCCGCAGCGTCATCGGCCGCGATCCCGAAAACTCACCGGCACCAACCGAACTGCGACGCGGGGTGGCCATCGTCAACTCGCCTTTGGTCCACGTCGGCGGCGTGTTCCGGGTCCTGTTGTGTATCGCCGAGGCACGGCCGTTCGTCCTGCTGCCCAAATTCGAGCTCCAGCGCTGGGCCGACGCCGTGCGGGAGCACCAGCCGCGAGCGGTGTCACTGGTGCCGGCCGCACTGCGCATGGTGCTGCACTCCGACCTCACCCGCGACGACCTCGCCGGCATCCGCGCGGTCACCTCCGGCACCGCCCCGCTGTCGGCCGACGATGCCGATGCGTTCACCGAGAAGTTCGGCATCCCGGTGCTGACCTCGTACGCCGCGACCGAGTTCGGTGGCGGAGTGGCGGGCTGGACGCTCGCTGATCACCAGAAACACTGGAAGGACAAGCGCGGCAGTGTCGGCCGCGCCAATCCGGGTGCCCGGCTGCGCGTCGTCGACGAGGACGGCAACCCGCTGGGGTCCGACGAGAAGGGGCTGTTGGAGGTCAAACCGGCGCAGTTCGACGCCGACACGGACTGGATACGGACCACCGACCTGGCCCGCATCGATGCCGACGGATTCGTCTGGATACTCGGCCGCGCCGACCAGGCCATCATCCGCGGTGGATTCAAGGTGATGCCCGACGACGTGCGCACCGCCTTGGAGAGCCACCCCGCGGTACGCGGCGCGGCGGTGATCGGCATTCCCGACGAGCGCCTCGGTGAGACGCCGGTGGCCATGGTGGAATTGCGCATCCCTGCCCCCTCGACCGAACTCACCGATTATCTGCAGGGACGGCTGGCGCGGTACGAGATCCCCACCAGGATCGCCATTGTGGACACCATCCCGCGGACCCCGTCGGGAAAGGCCGACCTGGGTGCCGTCCGCGAGCACTTCGCCACCGATGGCTGACACGCTGGCCGCGCTGCTCGCCGGACTGCGCGACCGGGGTGATCATCCCCTGCTGATCTGCGACGACAGCCGGATCAGCTACGCAGCCGCCGAGAGCCGTTCGGCCTCGGTGGCTCGTGGCCTGATCCAGCTGGGGGCCGGCAAGGGCACACATGTCGGGCTGCTCTATCCCAACGGCGCCGACTTCGTGGTGGCCATGCTGGCCGCGGCGCGAATCGGTGCCGTCGTGGTGCCCTACTCCACGTTTCTCACCGCAGCCGAGCTAAAGACCCAGCTGCGCGACAGCGATACCGCGATTCTGCTGTCGGCACGCTCCTACCGCAATCATGACTATGCCCAACGGCTTTCCGGTATCGACGGCCCGTGCCTGCGACACGTGGTGTTCGAGTTGCCCCACGCCGACGTTCCGGCACTGGCCGAGTTCGAAGACGACGTCGACCGCTGCGACCCGCTGGCCATCGTCTACACCTCAGGCTCGACCGGCCCGCCGAAAGGGGCCGTGCATACTCACGCATCGCTGATCGGCCATCAACGCAACCTCAACACGATCCGCGGGCTGACGAGCTCTGATCGGCTCTTCTGCAATTCACCGTTCTTCTGGATCGGAGGTTTCGCGTTCGGCCTGCTGGCCACCATGTCCGCCGGTGCCACCCTCATCTGTTCGAACGCCACCGACCCGGCGCTCACCCTCGACCTCATCGAGGCCGAGAGACCCACTGTCACCAATGGTTTCGTCGCCGGGATCGCACATCTCACGCACCACCCGACTTACCCCGGCCGGCGCTTCACGGCCCGTCGCGGCAACCTCTACCCGATCATGGCGCCGGATGTCCGTCCGCGGGATCCCGAGCTACGCCACAACATGCTCGGGATGACGGAGTCCGGCAGCGTCGTACTGCTCGACGGCGACGAGACCGATCAACCCGAGCGCCGACGCGGCAGCTACGGCAGGCCGGCGCCCGGGTTCGAGACCATGCTCCTCGAGACGGGCGAACTGTGTATCCGCGGCCCGCACATGATGCAGGGCTACTACGGACGCAGCAGAGAGGACTGTTTCGACGCCGACGGCTGGTTCCACACCGGAGACCTGGTGCGCGTGGACCGGGACGGATACTTCCACTTCCTCGGTCGCGCAGGCTCGATGATCAAGACGGCGGGTGCCAATGTGACACCTGGAGAGGTGGAAAAAGCCCTCGCGACATTGGGATTCACCGCGCATGTGCTCGGCCTTCCCGACACCGTGCGCGGTCAGACCGTAGCCGCCGTGATCGTCACCGACACCCCGGTTGACTTCGACGCGATACGTCAGGCGCTGCGCGACATGTTGTCGGCATACAAGATCCCGCGGGAATTCGCGGTCTGCCCGCCCGCCGAGCTGCCCACGCTGTCCAGTGGCAAGGTCGACATGCCGGCCTTGGTGAGGCTGTTCGATGCCTGACTCGCTGCTGCCGGACACCGTCGATGCGCTGCTGCGTCACCATGCGCTGTCCACCAAACCCATGGTGATCGATCCGGACACCCGCATCAGCTACGCCGAACTCGACGCCAGTACCCGAGAGTTGGCGGCCGGGTTGATGCTGGCCGGGGTCGACAAGGGAACCCGGGTCGGTCTGATCATGCCCAACTGCACCGACTGGGTGCGGATTGCCCTGGCGATCACCAGAATCGGGGCAATCCTCGTCCCCCTGAGCACGCTGCTGACCGGCCGGGAACTCACCGCCCAGTTGCGGACCGCCTCCGTGCAGTACCTGATCGCCGTCGAACAGTTCCGCGGCCGCCGTTACCCGCACGGTCCGGTGCCGTCGCTGCGCAAGACCTGGACCCCGGCGGACGTCCTCGCTCTCACCGGCACCGTACCGTTACCACCCGTACGGCCCAGCGACCCACTGGTCATCATGTTCACCTCGGGCAGCAGCGGCGCACCGAAAGGCGTCGTCCACTCGCATGCAAACGCCTTGGCCGCGGTGCGTTCCGGGCTCGGTGCCCGATGCATCACCGCCGAGACCCGCCTCTACCTGCCGATGCCGCTCTTCTGGGTCGGTGGCTTCGGCGCCGGTATCCTTTCGGCGCTGGTGGCCGGCGCCACCCTGGTGACCGAGCCAGTTCCCGACCCCGAATCCACCCTGGAACTCCTTCAGCGTGAACAGGTTACGTTGTTCCGCGGATGGCCCGAGCAGGCCGAATCGCTCGCTCGTCATCCCGCTAGCGCCGACCTCCCGATGCTAAGACCGGGAAGCCTGGAGGCCCTGCTCCCGGTGCATCTGCGTGCTGAGCCCGGCGCGCGGGCGTCGCTGTTCGGGATGACCGAATCGTTCGGGCCCTACTGCGGCTATCCGGCGGATGCTGACATGCCCCGTTCCGCGTGGGGCAGCTGTGGTAAACCGTTCCCGGGAATGGACATTCGCATCGTCGACACCGTCACCGGCACAACTCAGCCCACGGGCGTCACCGGCGAGATCCACATCCGCGGGCGGCACGTCATGCGTGGAATCTGCCGACACAGTCGCGAGGAAGTCTTCACCCCGGACGGCTACTACCCCACCGGCGATCTGGGCTACCTCGATCGCGACGGTTTCCTGTTCTACCGCGGCCGCTGCGATGACATGTTCAAAGTCAGTGGCGCCACGGTCTACCCCGGCGAAGTCCAGCGAGCGCTTCGGTCTCTTCCAGGAGTCCGCGCCGCCCATGTCGTGAATGTTCCCGATGGCCAGACCAACCGGGTCGGGGCAGTACTCGTCGGCGACGGCCTCGCAGCGAATTCGCTGCGCACCGCCGCACGCGACGTACTGAGCCCGTTCAAGGTGCCCACGCGGTGGCTGCTGCTGGCCGACGAAGATGCAGTGCCGCACGGAGCCACGGGGAAGGTCGACAATTCCGCACTACGCGCGATGTTGAGGGAAGGTATTTGACGATGACCGCTACCTACGGCCGGTCACCGACGGTGCCGCCAGGGCGGTGGCACGAATTGTTCACGACGGCAAACGGTCCATCGTGGTGCAGGTCGAGATCCGCGCAATGCCAGATGATGGCCTGGCCGTCACCGCCACGGTGAGTTTCGCGAAAATCCGGGCACGAACCGAAATCGCGACGCCGGACTAACGTCGTCGCCGCTGATTCCACGGGGCCAGCAGCAGTCGGCACGCATACCGCACGTCGGCGACCGCGCTGTCCGTGTCGAGTTGCCCTGCGGTGGCCCAGGTCAGGATGCCGTACATGCACTGCTCGACCATCCGGGTCAGTCGATGATCCTCGGCAGTGGGTTCGGCAATCCCTGCCACAGCCAGGATCCGTTCCCGCATGGACAGGTCGGCAGGCGCATCGGCAGAGGACCGAATGGCGTTGATGGAGACCAGCATTGCCCTGGCCAGCGCCGGTTGCGTCAGCAACCGCTCGGCGGCATCCCCCAGGAAGTCGCATACCGCCGCCACCGGATCGTCCGGAATGTCATCGGATTCCGGCATCGACCGAATGGACGAGTTGAGCGAAGCGGCGTAGAGGTGATGCTTGGTCGGGTAATAGCGATAGAGCGTGCCGAGAGCGACGCCGGCCTCGGCGGCGATGTCGGACATCTGCACTCGCTCGAGTCCGTGCAACGCGCCCAACCGGGCCGCCGCCCCGAGAATCGCAGCGTTGCGGGCCTGCTGGCGGGGCGTCGACGCCTGCCCGGGTTTCCGGGGTGTTCCGATGCGCGCCATCCGGACGAACTCCTCGCAAAACTAGAATTGCTTCTAGAAATCAGTACGCACTGATGCTACAACAGACTGGTGATCGCAGAAGGCTCCCAACTCGACGCGACGGCGTTCGATGCTCAGAAGTACGGCCCGTGGGCCGTCATCACCGGCGGCTCGGAAGGGGTCGGTAGGTCCTTCGCACTCCGGCTCGCCACGGCAGGAGTGAATCTGCTGCTGGTCGCCCGCAAGTCCGGGCCGCTGGAAGAGTGCGCCGAACTCTGCCGTGCCCAGGGGGTCGAGGTCCGCACCCTGAGTACTGATCTGGCGGAGCCGTCCTCGGCTGACACCGTGGCGGAAGCGGTTGAAGACGTCGAGGTGGGTCTGCTGGTCCACAATGCCGGCGCGAACACCCACAGCGCACGGTTTCTCGACGGTGACCTCGCCGCGTTTCAGCGGGTCATCGACTTGAACATCACCACCCCGCTGGCCCTGGTCCATCATTTCGGGGCGGCGATGCGCAGCCGTCGCCGCGGCGGCATCCTGCTCGTCGGATCGATGGCCGGATACCTCGGCTCGAACCGGCACACGGTGTACGGCGGGGTCAAAGCCTTCGGCAGGATCTTCGCCGAAAGCCTGTGGCTGGAATTACGGGACGACGACGTCGACGTGCTCGAGCTCGTCCTGGGGGTCACCCGCACCCCGGCGATGGACCGGGTCGGGCTCAACTTCGACATCCCAGGCATGGTGGTGTCCGAGCCTGACGACGTCGCCGCCGAAGGTCTCGCCGCGCTCGGTCATGGCCCCGTGCACGTCGTGTCGCAACACGCGAAAGTCGCTCTTGTCCACAATGATCCGGACCGTGCCGCCACCATCCTGCGTACCGACAAGATGATGCGCAGACTGATGGGATCGACAGAGGAGTCCGCACAGTGAAGCTCGGACTCTCCACCCCAGTCGTGATGCAACACCCCGGTGAGTTCTCCCCGTGGGAAACCACCGCCGGCCCCGACGAGCTGTCATTGATCGCCGAGAAAGCAGAGGCCCTCGGGTTTCACCACATCACCTGTGCAGAGCACACCGGCATCCCCGCCTCAGCCGCGGGAGTGCGCGGGACGGTGTACTGGGACCCGCTGGCCACGCTGTCCTTCCTGGCCGCCAGGACCCGACGGATCCGGCTGGTCACCGCCGTTGTGGTGCTTCCCTACCACCACCCGGTCGCGCTAGCCAAGAGCTACGGGACTCTCGACCGGCTCAGTAACGGACGAGTCGTCCTCGGCGTCGGGGTCGGATCGCTCGCCGAGGAGTTCGAGCTGCTCGGCGCCCGATGGGAAGATCGTGGGGCCGCGGCCGACCGCGACATCGCCAAACTGCGCGCCGCATGGGGACAGCCGGTGGTCGACGGGTTCGCCATCGAACCGCATGCCACCACGACCGATCTCACGGTCTGGGTGGGCGGTCGCACCAAGCGCTCGCTGCGTCGAGCCGTCGAGTTGGGCAACGGTTGGATGCCTTTCGGATTGCCGCCGGATGCGATCGCCGAGTTCCTCGCGCAACGGCGGCCGCCGGCAGATTTCGATGTCGTGCTGTCCCCGGGGGTGCCACTGGACCCGCAAGGCGATCCGAGCACCACCCGCGCTCGGCTGAACCGATTGCGTGACGTCGGCGCCACGATCGCCAACTGCACACTGCGGGCCCGCAGCGCCGAGCATTTCTGCGATCAGCTCGAAGCCCTACACACCATCGGCACCGAACTATGACTGACCCGTTCGAATCCCGGCTGCACGACCTGGAGCGGCGACTGCAGGCGCTGACCGACCAGGTCGAGGTGACGCAACTGATCGCCTCCTACGGTCCACTCGTCGACGCCGGTACCGCCGATGACGTCGCGGCGTTATGGAGCGAGGACGGCAGCTACGACATCGAAGGCTGGCAGATGCGCAGCCGCGCCGACGTGGCTGCCATGGTGAACTCAGATGCGCATCAAGCGCTCATATCCCGAGGCGCCTGTCACTTTCTCGGTCCGGCTCGGGTCACCGTCGACGTCGATGCCGCGACTGCGGTGTGCGAATCACTGCTCGTGGTGCACCGCGACGGAAAGTGGATCGTCGCACGCGCCGGTGCGAACCATTTCATGCTGCGTCGCATCGACGGCCGGTGGCAGATCGTGCGCCGCACCACACGGGCACTGAACGGAAGCGCCGAGGCGCGCGAACTGCTGCGCTAGACGATCGCGTTCGCCCGGAGCTCTGCGATGTGTGTTGCGTCGTAACCGATCTCGCCCAGTACCTCGTCGGTGTGCTCACCCAGCAGCGGAGCGCGCCGGCGAATGGTGCCCGGCGTCGCCGACATCCGGAACGGTGTTTCGATGATCGGCACATCCCGTGACGCCCCGGGGAACGGCATCCGGTGGAGGTAGCCCATGGCCTGCACGTGCGGATCGTCGAGGACATCCTGGGTGGAATGCAACGGGGCTGCGGGCATTTTCGCCTTCTCCAACAGCTCAAGCACCTGCGCCTTGGTCTTGTCGGCGCACCAGTCGGCCATGATGTCGTTGAGGACGTCCCCGTTGGTCCAGCGGATGTCGTCGTTGGCGAAACGTGGATCGTCGAACAGTTCCTCGCGACCCACGAGTCGGCACCAGCGTTTGAACATGGGCTGTCCGGCGACCTGCAGCAGGACCCATTGATCATCAGCGGTGCGATACAGGTCGCACGGCGCGACCGACGCACCCTTGTTGCCCATCCTGGGCTTGTCGACCTGCAGCAGTTCGCGCTCGATCAGAAACGCGTTCGACAGCATCAGTGCGGTCGGTAGCAGGGCGCCCTCGACGTGCTGTCCCTCCCCCGTCTTGTCGCGGTGATACAGGGCCATCATGACGCCGATCACCAAGGTGAGCGCGGTCCCGAAATCCGCGTAGGGCACCACCGTTCGGATCGGCAGGTCCGGCAGGCCCTGCCGGTATACCGCGCCCGACATCACCTGCCCGGCCCCGTCGAAACCGATCTTGTCGCTGTACGGGCCGCCCTCCCCGTAGGCGGTGGCGCTGGCCAGGATGATGTCGGGTTTGACCGCTTTCAGCGTCTCGTAATCCAGTCCGCTGGTCCGCATCCCGGCCGCCGGCATGTTGGCGATCACGATATCGGACTGCGCCACCAGACGTCGGGTGATCTCGGCGCCCTCGGGCGTGGTGGAGTCCAGTGTCAGTGAGCGTTTGTTGCGGTTGCACTGCAGGAAGGTGCCACCCTCGCCGCCCTCGGTGACGGCCTGTACCCAACGGTCTTCCCCGCCTTCACGTTTCTCCACCCGTAGCACGTCCGCGCCCATGTCGGCCAGGATCGCGCTGCACCACGGTGCGGCGATGAAGCGGCCGTAGTCGAGCACCCGTATCCCGTCGAGAACCCCTGCCATCCTCGCTCACCTTCCGTCGGCGAGCAGACGCGTATGTACCCATTTCGGGCTGAAATCGGGTACATACGCGTCTGCTCGCGGGTCAAAATTGCTACTCCAGCACGCCCAGCCGGTCGAGGTGGTCGCTCAACGGTTTGGAAGCCGCGCACAGGTGCTCGGCCATCGCGTCGCGAGCCGCATCCCCGTCGCGCGCCTTGAGCGCGGCCAGGATCCGGCGGTGGTCATGAGTGGACTGCTCGGGCCAGCCCTCGACCGTCGGATAGACCGATTCCAGTGCATACCGGGTGATCTGGGACATCAGCTGCGCCAGCTTGGGTGACTCCGCTGCCCGGTTGACGCCGCGGTGGAACGCGTGATTGAGCCGGACCGCCGCCTCATGATCGTTGTGCGTGTACGCATCCTCCAGCTCCCGCTGGATCTGGTCGAGCTCGTCGAGTTGACCGTCGGTGATCTGGCCTGCGGCGCGTGAGGCCAACTGCCCGCCGATGTGGGCCTGCACTCCGGCCACGTCGTCGATGTCCCGACGGGTGACCGGCAGCACCAGGAACCCACGCCGGGGCTGCTGCTTCAGCAGGCCCTCGGTGCGCAGGCCGAACAACGCCTCGCGCACCGGCGTCACGCTGATCCCCAGCTCGGCTGCGAGCTGTTCGAGCCGGATGTAGTTCCCCGCCGGATACGTGCCGTCGAAGATCCGCCGTCGAATCAGCCGGGCCACATCCTCGGCCAGCTGTGGGCGTGCAGCGAAATCGGGTATGGACACGGTTCAGACCCGATAGTCGGAGAGCAGCCGCTTGCTGATGATGTTCTTCTGGATCTCGCTGGTGCCCTCACCGATCAGCAGGAACGGTGCGTCGCGCATGAGCCGTTCGATCTCGTATTCCTTGGAATATCCATAACCGCCGTGGATCCGGAAGCTCTGCTGGGTGACCTCCGAACAGAACTCACTGGCGAGGTACTTGGCCATACCGGCGGCCACGTCGTTGCGTTCACCGGAGTCCTTCAGCCGGGCGGCGTTGACCATCATCAGATGCGCGGCCTCGACTTTGGTTGCCATCTCGGCCAATTGGAACGCCACCGCCTGGTGCTCGGCGATCGGCTTGCCGAAGGTCTCCCGTTGCTGCGCGTAGCGCACCGCGAGCTCGAAGGCCCGGATGCCCACACCGCAGGCACGCGCCGACACATTGACGCGACCGACCTCGACGCCGTCCATCATCTGGAAGAAGCCCTGCCCGGTGACACCGCCGAGAACATCGTCGGCACTGGCCCGGTAGCCGTCGAAGATCAGCTCGGTGGTGTCGATGCCCTTGTAACCGAGCTTGTCGAGCTTGCCCGGGATGGTCAGCCCCGGAACGACTTCACCGAAGCCGGTGGGCTTTTCGACCAGGAATGCGGTCAGGTTGCGGTGCGGCTTGTCGGCACCCTCGTCGGTGCGCACCAGCGCGGCCACCAGGGTGGAGCTGCCGCCGTTGGTCAGCCACATCTTCTGACCGTCGATCGTGTACGTGCCGTCGGCGTTCTTCTTGGCCCGGGTACGGATCGCCGCCACATCGGAGCCCAGTTCGGGCTCGGACATCGAGAACGCCCCGCGGGTCTCGCCGGTGGCCATGCGCGGCAGGTAGTTCTGCTTCTGGGCGTCGGTTCCGTGCTGCCGGATCATGTAGGCGACGATGAAATGTGTGTTGATCACCCCGGACACGCTCATCCATCCGCGCGCGAGTTCCTCCACGCACAACGCGTAGGTCAGCAGAGATTCGCCGAGCCCGCCGTACTCCTCGGGAATCATCAACCCGAACAGGCCCATGTCCTTCATCTGGTCGACGATGGCCTGCGGGTAGGTGTCGGAGTGATCCAACTCCTGGGCAGTGGGAATGACTTCCTTGTCGACGAATTTCCTCACCGTCGAGACGATCTCGGTCTGGAACTCGGTGAGCCCCAGGGTCTGCGCAAGTCTGGTCACGGTGCCACCCTCTCGAATACCGCCGCCAGCCCCTGGCCGCCGCCGATGCACATGGTCTCCAGCCCGTAGCGGGCCTGCCGCCGATCCAGTTCCCGGGCCAGCGTGGCGAGCATCCGCCCGCCGGTCGCGCCGACCGGGTGTCCCAGCGAGATACCGGATCCCCGGACGTTGGTGCGCTCGAAGTCCGCCTCGCCGAACTTCCATTCCTTCATCACGGCCAGCGCCTGGGCGGCGAACGCCTCGTTCAGTTCGATCAGATCGATGTCGCTCAACTGCAGGCCGGCCTTGGCCAGGGCCGCCTCGGTGGCCGGAACCGGCCCGATGCCCATGACATTGGGGGCGACGCCCGCCGAACCCCACGACACCATGCGCACGAGTGGCCGCAGACCGAGCTCGGCGGCCTTCTCCGGGGTGGTGACAATGCACATTGACGCAGCATCGTTCTGGCCGCTGGAGTTGCCCGCGGTCACGGTGGATTCCGGGTCCTGCTTGAGCAGAACGGGTTTGAGCTTGGCCAGGGCCTCCACCGTAGTGTCGGCACGTGGGTGCTCATCGGTGTCGATCACGGTGTCGCCTTTACGCGAGCGGACCGTCACGGGAATGATCTCCTCGGCCAGAACGCCGGACTCCTGGGCCGCCACAGCGCTGCGATGCGAGCGCACCGCGAGTTCATCCTGCTCGGCGCGGGTGATGCCGTATTCAAAACGCAGGTTCTCCGCCGTCTCCAGCATTCCGCCCGGCACCGGGTAGAACTGCCCGCCGGCAGTCGTACGTCCGCGCGCGAGCCCGTCGTGAATCTGCACGCCGCTGCGGGCCCCGCCCCAACGCATGTCGGTGGAGTAGAACGCGACGTTACTCATGCTTTCGGCGCCGCCGGCCACCACCAGATCGTTGTCCCCGCTGCGCACTTGGAGGCAGGCCTGGATCACGGCCTGCAGCCCGGAACCACAGCGGCGGTCGACCTGCATGCCGGGAACCGTCACCGGCAGGCCTGCGTCGAGCGCCACCACGCGTCCGATGGCCGGTGCCTCACTGTTGGGATAGCAGTGGCCGAGAATGACGTCCTGCACCTGCTCGGGTGCCACGCCGGTGCGTTCCAACAGTCCCTTGAGTGCGGCGACGCCGAGTTCGACGGCTGACAGGGATGCGAACATGCCGCCGTAGCGGCCGATCGGAGTGCGGACCGGTTCGCAGACAACCGCTTCGCGGGTCATACGTGGCGCCCCCCGGTCACCTCGAGCACGGTGCCGGTCATGTACGACGACAGGTCGCTGGCCAGGAACAGCGCAACCTTGGCCACCTCGTCGGGTTCCCCGGCGCGACCCATGGGGATCTCGGCCAGCTTCTGATCCCAGATCCGTTGCGGCATGGCCTCGGTCATCGCCGACCGGATGAGACCGGGCTGGATCGCGTTGACCCGCACCCCCAGGTGCGCGAGCTCCTTGGCCGACGCCTTGGTCATGCCGACGATGCCGGCCTTGGCCGCCGAATAGTTGGTCTGGCCGACCAGGCCGACCTTGCCCGAGATCGAGGACATGTTGACGATCGCGCCGCGCTTGTTCTCGCGCATGATCGCGGCAGCCGACTTGGTGCCGTTCCAGGTGCCCTTCAGATGCACGGCGATCACCTGATCGAACTGGTCCTCGGTCATCTTGCGCAGCGTCGCGTCGCGCGTGATGCCGGCGTTGTTGACCATGATGTCCAGTCCGCCGAACCGCTCGACGGCGGCCTGCACGAGGGCTTCGACCTCGGCGGACGACGTCACGTCGCAGCGCACCGCGGTCGCGACCTCGGGGCCACCGAGTTCCTTGGCGGCCGCCTCGGTGGCTTCCAGGTTGACGTCGCCGAGTACCACCCGGGCGCCCTCGCCGATGAAGCGTTTCGCGATGGCCAGGCCCAGACCCTGGGCACCGCCTGTCACCACTGCAGTCTGACCGGTCAGCAACGACACCTGATCACCTAACTTTCGATCGCGGGGGCTCTGTCTGGTCCGGATCATATTTCATATACGATATTGGCGATTCATCGACCCCGCGGATTCCGCGCGACGAAATGGAGCTCACCTGTGACCACGACGGCGGCCACTTCCGAAGTCAGCGACGAGGACTTCGCCGAGATCCTGGCGCAGACCCGCAGCTTCATCCGCTCCGCCGTGGTGCCCCGCGAGAACGAGATCCTGGCCACCGACCAGGTACCCGACGACCTGCGTGAGCAAGCCAAGAACATGGGCCTGTTCGGGTACGCGATTCCCCAGCAATGGGGTGGCCTCGGCCTGAACCTGGCCCAAGATGTCGAACTGGCAATGGAATTCGGCTATACGTCACTGGCATTGCGGTCGATGTTCGGCACCAACAACGGTATCGCCGGGCAGGTACTGGTGGGGTTCGGCACCGATGAGCAGAAGTCCCGGTGGCTGGAGGGCATCGCCTCCGGTGACGTCGTCGCCTCGTTCGCGCTGACCGAGCCCGGCGCGGGGTCCAACCCGGCGGGCTTGCGCACCAAGGCTGTTCGTGACGGGGACGACTGGGTGATCGACGGCCAGAAGCGGTTCATCACCAACGCGCCCACCGCGAATCTGTTCGTCGTGTTCGCCCGTACTCGCCCCGCCGATGCCGATGGCCCCGGCATCGCTGTGTTCCTGGTACCCGCGGACGCGGCCGGCGTCGAAGTCGGGGCCAAGGACGCCAAGATGGGCCAGGAGGGCGCCTGGACCGCCGACGTCACCTTCGACGCGGTCCGGGTGCCGAACAGCGCACTCGTCGGCGGTAGCGAGGACGTCGGCTACCGCGCCGCGATGACCTCCCTGGCCCGCGGCCGGGTCCACATCGCGGCGCTCGCGGTCGGGTCCGCACAACGTGCACTCGACGAATCAGTGGCCTACGCCGCCGCGGCCACCCAGGGTGGCCAGCCGATCGGCAGCTTCCAGTTGGTGCAGGCGATGATCGCCGACCAGCAGACGGGAGTGATGGCCGGACGCGCCTTGGTGCGCGACGCCGCCGCCAAGTGGGTGTCCGGCGAAGACCGCCGCATCGCCCCCTCGGCGGCCAAGCTGTTCTGCACCGAAATGGCAGGTAACGTCGCCGATCTCGCGGTGCAGATCCACGGCGGCACCGGCTACATGCGCGAGGTCCCGGTCGAGCGCATCTACCGCGAGGTCCGGCTGCTGCGTCTGTATGAAGGCACCAGCGAGATCCAGCGACTCATCATCGGCGGCGGCCTGGTCAAGGCCGCCCAACGCCAGCTCTGAAACCACCCACCCACAAGGAGAATTCATGACCGAGAGGCTCGCCGGAAAGGTCGCCTTCATCACCGGAGCCGCCCGCGGACAGGGACGCGCACATGCGATCCGGATGGCCAACGAGGGCGCCGACATCATCGCGGTCGACATCGCCGCACCGCTGCCCCCGAGCGTGCCCTATGACTCGGCGACCCCAGAGGATCTGGCGGAAACCGTGCGCCTGGTCGAGGCCACCGGCAAGCGGATCATCGCCACCGCTGCCGACACCCGCGATCACGACGCGTTGCGAACCATCGTCGGTAAGGGTGTCGCCGAGTTCGGCCGGCTCGATGTCATCGTCGCCAACGCGGGCATCACGGTGCCCGAGCCGTGGAACGAGACCACCCCCGAATCCTTCCGGGACGTCATGGACATCAACGTCACCGGCACCTGGAACACGGTGATGGCCGGCGCCCAGCACATCATCGACGGCGGTCGCGGCGGATCGATCATCCTGATCAGCTCGGCCGCCGGAATCAAGATGCAGCCGTTCATGGTGCACTACACCGCCAGCAAGCACGCCGTCGCGGGTATGGCCCGGGCTTTCGCCGCAGAGTTGGGCAAGCACAAGATCCGGGTGAACAGCCTGCATCCAGGTGCGGTCAACACTCCGATGGGTACCGGTGACATGCTGGCCGCGCTCAACCGGGCCAATGACACCAACCCCGGCCTGATGCAGATGGTCACCCCGTTCCTGCCGGACTACCTCGCCGAACCCGAGGACATCGCCGACGCGGCGATCTGGCTCGCGAGCGACGAGTCACGATATGTCACGGCCAGCCGGGTCGCCGTCGATCTGGGCTCGACCCAGTTCTAGCGCGGCATGTCCAGCCCGACAAGCACGGACTTCGCCGACAGGCTGGCCACCGGGCTGAAGGCGTACGGCGACCGGCCGTTCATCGAATTCGCCCGAAAATGGCACTCGGGCAATGAGATCACGCAGTTCATCGAGCAGATCTCGGCCGCATCGGACGGGGCCGGGGTGCGGCCGGGCGAACCGGTCGGCATCGTCGTGCGCAACCGGATTGCGCACGCGGCGGCGATCCTCGGGTTCATCGCATCGCGCCGTCCCGTGGTGATGATCTACTCGTACCAATCCGCCTCCGCGATCGCGCGGGACGTCGAGAGACTGGCGCTGCCTGCGGTTCTCGCCGATGTAGATGACTGGACACCGGAGCTGCATGGCGCGGTGGCTTCGTCGGGCTCGGCCGGTCTCGTGCTGTCCGGCGATCCGCTGCGGGTCGGTATGACGGCGACGCGGCAGCCCGGCAGCCGACACGACCCGACGCTGGAAAAGTCCGGTCTGCACATCCTGACCAGCGGCACCACCGGACCGCCGAAGCGAATACCGTTGGCCACCAACGTGCTTGAGCACACTGTCCTGAGCATGACGATCGGTGCGGGCACCGAAGTGGTCGGAGCGGACACCCCGCCGGCCTTGGTGTACTGGCCGTTCGGCAGCATCGGGGTCTGCCAGTTGCTGGCCGCGCCGTGCTCCGGCAAGCGCATGGTGTTGCTGGAGAAGTTCAGCGTCTCCGAATGGGTCGAGGCGATCAAGACCTACCAAATCACCCGCGCGGGCGTGCAGCCCGCGATCCTGCGCATGCTGCTGCAGGCCGACGTTCCTCGCGAAGACCTGGCGTCGTTGGAGGGTCTCTCGGGCGGCTCCGGACCATTGGAGCCGCAATTGCGGGCGGAGTTCGAGGGGCGCTATGGGATCCCGTTGTTGTGGGCCTACGGGGCAACCGAATTCGCCGGATCGGTATGCAGCTGGACACCTGAGCTGCATCGCCGTTACGGCGCGGACAAGCCCGACAGCGTCGGGCGGCCTCTGCCCGGGGTACGCGTCCGCATCATCGACCCCGACACCGCCGCCGAAGTACCTGCCGGGACTGTCGGTGTGCTCGAAGCCGCCGTCGCCGTCATCGGTCCGGACTGGGTACGCACCACCGACCTGGCGTCGATGGACGAGGACGGGTTCGTCACGCTGCATGGGCGCGGCGACGGTGCCATCAACCGCGGCGGCTTCAAGATCCTGCCGGAAACGGTTCGGCGGGTTCTGATCTCACATCCCAGTGTGCTCGACGCCTGCGTCTTGGGAGTTCCGGACGCTCGCCTGGGCGCGGTTCCCTTCGCCGCGGTCGAGCTTCGGCGGGATGCTGCTGCACCCACCGAGGCCGAGCTGAAGGACCTGGTGCGCGAGGAACTGCCCAGCCATCACGTGCCGGTGGCGGTGGCGGTGGTCGATGCACTCCCCCGCAATGCCGCCCTCAAAGTGCGGCCAGGCGACGTCGCGGCGCTGTACCGCAGCCGGCCTTTCCCGGACTAAGTCAAGCAGTGCCCAACGTCCGGGTCAGGAAACTCAGCTGATCCTCGGCCGCGGTGTCGAACCAGTCGTGCCCCGGCCACACGTCGAAGTGATCGCACGGATAGTGATGGACCTGGGCCCTGGCCTCGACTGCCGTCTTCATCACCGAGTTGGCCGGCACGAACCGGTCGAAGTCCGCGATCTGAATCAGCACAGGGCATTTCAGCGCTTTGGCCGCAGCACCGGTGCGGATCTGCACCAGCTCCATGCCGATGGCCGAATCGACTTCGTTGCGCCACGTGGGCCCGGCGATCGCACGGTAGCTTTCGTAGGCCCCGTCGAGGGCGAGCGCGCCCGCCTCCCCTGGCTTGGCCGCCAGCGGCATCAGCGTCGGCTGCCGACCCGCCGCCACGGCCACGCGACTCTTCACGCCGGCCAGGGTCCAGCGCAATGCCGATGCGACGTCGCGGTGCGCCACGGCCGCACGGCTGGCAGCCAGCCCGCTGGTCAACGGAGTCATGCCGATCACCGCAGCCACATCAGTGCACTGCGCGGCCACCCGCAGCACGTGGCTGCCCGAGAACGACGACCCCCACAGCACGACCCGCCGACGGTCCACGCCCGGCAGTTGTTGGGCAGCCGCGATGGCCGCGCCGTAATCCGCCATCTGACGTTCGACCGAAACGCTTTGCCGCGGTATCCCTTCAGAAGCGCCGAAACCCCGGTAATCGAAGGCCACCACATCCAGGCCGGCGGCACTGAAGCGTTCGGCGAAGGGCTGCAGTCCGGAGTCCTTGGTGCCACCGAAGCCGTGCGCCATCACCACGACCGGCCTGCCCTCCGGTCCGGCGAAGCCGGCGCCCGCGGCCTGGAAGTGCCACGCACTGCACCGGTCACCGGCCGAGTGGAACGTCAACTCGGCGTGGGTCATGCGATCACCCCTGCGGTCATGCCAGCACCTTCTGCCGCACGCTCGGCACCCGCGGGTAGTTCGCGCACCCGAATATCGTGCTCGTAGTAGAAGTAGTCGACCTGCTGGGTGTGCCGGGGCCGGTCCGTGCAATGTCCGCCGTGTAGTTGCTGATCGGCGTCGATCACCCGCTCCATCTCAGCGACCGGCGGCAGGGCGTAACGCCCGACCGCGTAGGCCGCGAGCAATCGCGACTGGCACTCCACGAACGGGAAGAGCGTCGGAATCGCCTGGGCGAAACCCATGAAGACCAGGTCGTCGATACCGGGCTTGAACATCCTCTTGTAGAGCCGGATGTGGTTGCCGGGCGCGCTGATGACGTCGGGGTCGAAGAAGGGGAAGGTGATGTTGTAACCCGTCGCGTATACGATCACGTCGAAGACGTCGCTGGTCCCGTCCTCGAAATGCACAGTGTCGCCGTCCAAACGGGAAACGTTCGGCTTCGGAACGACATCGCCGGAACCGAGCCGTAACGGCAACTCGACCGACTGCGTCGGGTGCGCTTCGAACAGCTTGTGGTTCGGGGCCGGCAGCCCGTACATGGTCGGATCGGTGCCGAGCATCGGCCCGATCAACTGGACCATCTTGCGCTGCCACGACAACGGCAGGTAAGGATTGGTGCGGAAGTACTTGTCACCGGGTTGCCCGGCAATGTATTTCGGCACGATCCAGGCGCTCGATCGGGTGGACAGCGTCACCTGGTTCTGCAGGGATTTGGACGACAACTCGACGGTGATGTCGGCGGCACTGTTCCCGATGCCCACCACCAGGATCCGCTTGCCGGTCAGCTCGAGCGGTTCTTTCGGATCGATGTAGTGGTGGGAGTGGATCTGCTCACCGGTGAAGGTGCCGGGAAACTCCGGCAGCCGGGGGTCCCAGTGGTGGCCGTTGGCGACGACGAGCAGATCGAACTCGCGGCGGGCGCCGGCCTGATCCTCGATTTCCCAACCGCCGCCATCGACCCGTTTCGCGTGCACCACCCCGTTGCCGAACTCGATGTTGTCCAACAGCCCGAAGGCATTCGCATAGGCGTCGAGGTAGGCCTTGATGTCGGAGTGGTGCGGGAACGACGGGAAGTGCTCGGGGATCGGAAAGTCCTTGAACGACAACCGATGCTTGCTGGTGTCGATGTGCAGCGAGCGGTACGCGCTGCTGTGCCCGTTCGGATTGCCGAAGGCCCAGTTTCCACCGATGCGGTCCGACGTCTCGAACGTGGTGTACGGGATGCGGTAGTCCTTGAGCATCTTTCCGGCGGTGAGCCCGCTGATGCCCGAGCCGATGATCGCGGTCCGCGGCAGTGAACGCTGCAATACAGTGCTCCTTCACATTGTGATGCAGAACACTAACAGCGGACTTTGACGGACGTCAATGAATTCTGACAAGTGTCAGAAACGCCGCGAGCAGTCCCCCGGGCGGGAGACTGCTCGTCGGAAAGTGCGCCGGAAAGCCGGCCTGAGATCAGCCGATGAAGCGGACGATCGACTCGGCGACTGCGGCGGGCTTCTCGGAGCCCTCGATCTCGACCGTCACCGTCATCGTGGCCTGCACCGCACCGTCGAGCTGTGCGACGTCGGAGATCGCCGCACGCGCCCGCACGTTGGCCCCCACCCGCACCGGCGTGATGAACCGAACCTTGTTGTAGCCGTAGTTGACCGCCAACTTCACATTGTCGACGCGGTACAGCTGATGGGTGAAGTGCGGCAACAACGACAGGGTCAGCAGCCCGTGCGCAATGGTGCCGCCGAACGGTCCTCCGGCCGCCCTCTCGGGATCGACGTGAATCCACTGATGGTCGTCGGTCGCGTCGGCGAACAGATTCACCCGCTCCTGGGTGATCTCCATCCAGTCCGTCGGGCCGAGCTCGCTACCCGCTGCCGCCACGAACTCGTCAAGACCATTGAAGATTTTCACGCTCACTCCTCCCGACCCGTGGTCAGAAGACCACGGTCTGATTTCCGAACCGGATTACGCGGTCCTCACAGTGCCACAGCACCGCACGCGACAACACCAGGCGTTCGACATCGGCGCCCAGCCGCTGCAGGTCACCGACCGAATGCCGGTGGTCCACCCGCACCACGTCCTGCTCGATGATCGGCCCTTCATCGAGGTCACCGGTCACGTAATGCGCTGTCGCGCCGACCAACTTGACCCCACGCTCCTTGGCCCTGCGGTACGGCGCCGCACCGATGAATGCCGGCAGGAACGAGTGGTGGATGTTGATCAGCGGGCAGCCCACGGCATCGAGGAAATCGGGCGTCAGGATCTGCATGTACCGAGCGAGCACAACCAGATCGACGTTGCCACGCAACAACTCCAGCAGCCGTTGCTCAGCCTCGGCGCGGTTCTCCCGGGTCGCCGGGACATAGAGGAACGGGACTCCGAACGCGCGGACCTGATCGGCGAGGTCGGGATGGTTCGAGATGACCATGACGACCGACATGTCGAGCTCACCGCGCCGGTTGCGCCACAACAAATCCAGCAGACAGTGATCCTCGCGGGAGGCCATCAGTGCCACGCGCTTGGGTTTGGAGGCCTCCGTGAGACGGAAGTCCATCTCGAACGGCTCGGCCACCCGTTGCCGGAAGTCACCCTCGAGTTCGTCGCGCACCGCGGCCAGGCCCGGCAGATGGAATATCGTGCGCTGGATGAAGGTGCCGCCGGTCTGCTCGGTGGAGTGCTGATCCAGCGACACGATGTTGGCGCCGGCACCGGTGAGGAAGCCGCTGATCGCCGAAACCAGACCGGGTCTGTCCGCGCAACGCAGCAACAGCCGACCGACGTCCTGAGCCGGCAGGGCGGTCGTTTTCGGATACTCCTGTGTCATCGACACCAGAATCTCATCTCGACTCTCCGGGCCGACACACAACCCGCCAATGTGTGACCGAACCGAATGGCCCGGAGCCCCGCCGGTTCGGTCGCCATTCGCCGCGATGGTCAATCTCACTAAGGGCTGGCTGTGAAGGGTCACAGCAAAAGCGTGCACTGCCACCCGGCGACCGCGCATTCAGCGTCACCGTCAATTCAAGATTTTTGCCATGTGCGCCCACGAGGCACATATTCGGCATGAATGTCGATTGTTTAATTTGCCAAAATTGCATGTACCGGTGAGTTAATCGGTGCTGCGCCCGCAGAATTCACCCCGCGACTGGACAAGATTTCTCAGCTCGCTGGAATTCCACTACGCGGCGGCGCAATACTCATCACACGTATTCGCAACAACGTGCCGTACACACAAATCAGCCGTTCCTTCGGAAGGCACGGCTGACCGACGAAATGGATTCCAGATGACCGCTCCCCAACTCGATGCCGTCGCCCGCCGCTGCGTGACACTGGACGAAAGCCCAACCTGGTGGGACCCCGACAGCGAGTGCACGATCGTCGTGGCCCGCCCGCACGCCGAGCGCGAACTGTGGGACGAATATGTCCGCGGCGCCTGCTCCAACTACCGCAAACATGCAGTGGAGCAAGCGTTGGACCTGAAAGCCCTACGGACAGGCGACGATACGGCGCTGTTCTGTGTCGGGATCAACAGCTCGGGCAAGGTCGTCGGCGGTCTACGGGCCAAGGGGCCGTATCGGAGCGTCGACGAAAGCCACGCCGTCGTGGAATGGAGCGGACAGCCCGCACTCGACGCGGTGCGCAAGATGATCGCCGACCGTCTGCCGTTCGGAGTGGTCGAGATGAAGACCGCCTGGGTGTGTGACGACCCAGAGCAGAGCCGCGCACTCACCGATACGCTGGCGCGTATGCCGCTGCATGCCATGACGCTGTTGGACATTCAGTTCGGGATGGCCACCGCCGCCGCCTATGTGCTGAAACGCTGGCTGTCCTCCGGAGGCGTGCTGGCTGCGAAGATCCCGGCGACACCGTATCCGGACGAGCGATACCAGACCAAGATGATGTGGTGGGACAGCACCACTTTCGCCAACCACGCCGATCCGGGGCAGCTGTCACGCTACTTCGCCGAAGCGCAGCGGATCGGCGCGCACCCCCGAACCGGCGGCATCGACGCCGTTACCGCCGCCGGGACGAGATGATGACCCTAGAAAGCCCCCAGGAAAGCGCCTACACAGACATCGAGAATTCCGAATTGAATGAATACCACGACCCCGATCACTATCGAGCGATCTTCGTCGACGTCGACGGCGATTCGGGCAGCACGCTCGACCAGCTGCGCCGGGATCCACGAATCACGGTCATCGACGAATGCCGTCAGCAACAGGCTGCGCTCCGCACGCTCATCCCTGCGGTCGACCCGGGAATGCTCGACGAGCCGACCAGGTGGGCGTACTACCCGTGGCGGCGGTGCCTGGTTCACCTTCTGGGTCCGGCCGCGTTCAATCGGCTGCGCCTGGACCGTAACCGCAACCTCATCAGCGCCGATGAGCAGCAGCGGTTGTCACGCCTGAAGATCGGGGTCGTCGGCCTCAGCGTCGGCCACGCGATCGCCCACAACCTCGCGGTCGAGGGCCTTTGCGGCGAGATTCGACTCACCGACTTCGACGAACTCGAGTTGGCGAACCTCAACCGGGTCCCCGGCACCGTGTTCGACCTCGGCTTGAACAAGGCCGTGGTGGCCGCGCGCCGGATCGCCGAGATCGACCCCTACATCACGGTTCGCATCGATCGCAACGGCGCGGTGGCCGAGTCCATCGACGAGTACCTGCGGGGCCTCGACGTCGTCGTCGAGGAATGCGATTCGCTGGACGCGAAAGTTCTTGTCCGCGAGGCTGCCCGGGCCCGGAGGCTGCCGGTGCTGATGACCACCGGGGATCGTGGGCTGCTGGACGTCGAGCGGTTCGACCTGGACCCCGCGCGGCCGATTCTGCACGGTCTGCTCGGCGACATCGCGGCCCGCGACCTGGCCGGGCTCAGCAGTAAGGACAAGGTGCCGCACGTTCTGCGAATCCTCGACGCGCCCGAGCTGTCCCCCCGGATGGCGGCGTCGTTGGTGGAGGTCGGCAAGACGCTGAGCACCTGGCCCCAACTCGCCGCGGAAGTAGTACTCGGGGCGACCGTTGTCGCCAACGCCGTGCGACGCATCGGCCTGGGTGAGCCGATGCCGTCGGGGCGGGTGCGCGTCGATATCGCCGATGCTCTCGACCGCATCGGCGATCCGCTGCGTGACGCGTCAGCACCGCCACCCGCATCCGTTCCCGCGCCGGCGCCACCCCGACCGGCGGGGATGGCGGACATCCTGACCGAGGCGGCAACCCGCGCCCCCTCGGGTGGCAACGTCCAACCGTGGCACATCGAAGCGAGCGACGACCGGATCAACCTCCGGCTGGCGACGGAATACACCACGGCGATGGATGTCGGGTACCGCGGCAGCGCGGTGGCGCTGGGCGCTGCGGCGTTCAATGCCCGAGTCGCCGCGGCCGCTCACGGCCTGACCGGGCACGTGCGGTGGTCCCGCGGCGACGAGGGCACTCCCCTCTACGGGCTCGCCGAATTTTCCGTTGGCAGCGCGCCGCAACTGGCCGAACTCTACGAACCGATGCTGGCCCGAGAGACCAATCGGCTGCGAGGCACGTCGGCACCGATCTCCATCGAGGTGCTCGACGCGCTGCGGTCTGCCGCAGGCGATGAGGGCGGCGAGCTGAGGATCCTCGACACGCCTTCCGAGATCGAAACCGCCGCGGGCATACTCGCCGAGGCCGACCGGATCCGCTATCTGACCCCCACGCTGCACCGGGAGATGATGTCGGAACTGCGCTGGCCCGGCGATCCAATGCCCGATACCGGTATCGAAGTCACCACGCTCGGGTTGGATCCGGGCGACATGGTGGTGCTGGACATCCTGCGTCGGCCCGAGGTCATGGCGAAGTTGTCGGACTGGAACGCCGGCGCGGCGCTCGGCGACGACACCTACGAACGGGTCATCTCGAGCTCGGCGCTGGCGGTCGTCTCGGTCCGTGGCCGCCGGCTGACCGACTACGCCCTGGCGGGGTCGGCGGTCGAGGCTGTCTGGGTCGGCGCTCAACGCCACGGGCTGGCGGTCCAACCGGTGTCTCCGGTGTTCCTCTATGCCCATGACGACCGGGACCGCCAGGCACTCTCGCCCGACCACGCCGATGCCCTGCGCGACCTGCAGTACGCTTTTCGCAGGTTGACCGGCACCGGGCGCGACGAATCCCAGGCGCTGGTGCTCAGGTTGTCCTACGCGCCGCGTCCGACCCTACGCAGCAGACGGCGAGCCCGATCGGGTTCGGCGCCGCAGTACGGCTGAGAGCCGGTGCAGAGGTACATGCGGAGGTATCAGGTGCCAGGCAGCCTCGAACTGCTCGTCACGTCGGTCGCCACCCAGCTGATGGCCGTCGACGCCGCGACCTCGGTTTCGGTGAGCCAACAGGTGCTGGCCGAGCTGGTCTCGTTTTTCGATGTGGACGTGAGCTTCCTGCGTCACAACGATCACCAGGCGCACGCGACTCGGCTCGTGGCCGAGTGGCCGCCGCGCCCGCAGGACACGCCGACCGACCCGATCGCGGTCATCCACTTCGCCGATGCCGACCCGGTGTTCGCGATGGCCGAGCACCTCAAGGAACCGGCGGTGTTCCGGCCGGAGCCGGCCACCGACGACTATCAGCGCACGATCGAGGCCGGACGCCACATCCCCAGCACGTCGATGGCCTGTGTGCCGCTGCTGTCCGGGGACGTCACCACCGGAGTATTGGGATTCGTCAAGTTCGGCGATCGCGAGTGGTTACCCGCCGAGCTCAACGCGCTCAAAGCGATCGCCTCGTTGTTCGCCCAGGTTCAGGCCCGCATCGAGGCCGAGGACCGGCTACGGTACCTCGCTGATCACGACCACCTCACCGGACTGCACAATCGCAGGGCGCTCATGGCCCACCTGGAGGCCCGGCTGGCTCCGGGCCAGCCGGGCCCGGTCGTGGTGATGTTCTTCGACCTGGACCGGTTGAAGGCGATCAACGACTACCTGGGCCATACCGCCGGTGATGCCTTCATCAGCATCCTGGCCGAGCGGTTACAGCGCGGCGACGACTCGCCCAAGCTCATCGCGCGACTCGGCGGTGACGAGTTCGTCGTCGTCCCCGCGGCGTCGATGACCGCCGAGGCCGCCACCACTCTGGCGTACCGACTCCAGTCGGTGCTTCGTGAACGGGTCACCATCGACGGCGAGATGCTCACCCGGACCGTCAGCATCGGTCTGGCCGAAGGAATGCCGGGCCGGCATTCCACCTCCGATCTGCTCAACCGGGCCGATCACGCGGTGCTGACCGCGAAGAACTCCGGCGGCAATCGGGTCGCCGTGTTCTCCGATGCGATGGCGATGGAGATCGACTTCCGCAACGACATCGAGTTGCACCTGCAGAGCGTGATCGAGAGCGGCGCGCTCGTTCTGCACTATCTGCCCGAGATCGACATGCGAACCGGCGAGGTGCTGGCCGCCGAGGCCCTGGTCCGCTGGCAGCACCCGACGCGCGGCCTGCTGTCCCCCGACTCGTTCATCGGCGTGGCCGAATCCATAAATCTGGCGGGTGAATTGGGTCGCTGGGTGCTCCGGAATGCTTGTGCGGAGTTCGCCCGGTGGCGGTCCAACGGCGTCGGCCGCAACATCGTGCTGCGCATCAACGTGTCGCCGGTGCAGCTGGTGACCGACGGATTCGTCGATTCGGTGGCCGGCGTGATGAAGGAGTTCCGCCTGCCCCGCGGGTCGGTCTGTCTGGAGATCACCGAGAGCATCGTGGTGCAGGACATCGAAACCACCCGCTCGACACTGACCGGACTGCACAAGGTCGGCGTGCAGGTGGCCATCGATGACTTCGGCACCGGCTACAGCGCGCTGTCGCTGTTGAAGTCCCTGCCGGTGGACACCCTCAAGATCGACCGCAGCTTTGTCGCCGGCCTGGGTTCGGACCCGGGCGACCTACCCATCGTGCGTGCGGTGATCGCACTCGCCGGGGCTTTCGGCCTACAACTGGTGGCCGAGGGAGTGGAGACCGAGCGGGCTGCGCTGACGCTGTTGCGCCACGGCTGCTACCGCGCGCAGGGCTTCCTGTTGTCCAAGCCGATTCTCGGCCACGAGATGGCCGCGCTACTGGCCAAAGGGCGGGTACCGGTGCATTTCTCGGCCGCGCCGCGCATGTGAGCGGCCCGACTCACGCTTCGAGTCATGCACCCGGCCGGAGCTGCAATACCCCGATCCGTCCCGCTCGAGCTCCAGCAGTTCCACCCGGCCGAATCTGCTCGCGCTGTAGCCGACCAGGCCTACCTGCACGAGCTTGCCCGGTTCGATGAGCTGATCGGCCGCCGAGGTCGCGGCAGAATGAGGTTCGGTCGACACGGCAACTCCGTGTCGGGCCCGCAGGGCCAACGGTCCGTCTGCGGTGTCGATCACCGCGCCCAGTATCTCGCCTTCCTCGAACACGAGGCGCTGGAGCGTGCCGTTGTCCACGGCAGGGATCTGCCGGTCACGGGCTTGCGCCGACAACCAGTCGCCGAGCACCGCAGTGGTATCCGGGGCCGTCGTGGTCTCCAGTGTGCCCAGCATCTTGACCTGAATCTCCTCACCGTTGGCCGAGCGCATCGAGGTGGTACCCCGGTCCGCCAACCGCGTGTAGAGCACGCCGTAGGGAGAAGTCAGACAACGCTGCGCCCAGTCCTGCAGCCGAGCACCGTAGAACGGCGCGATCCGGCCCCGTCCCGAAACCGGGGTCCATTGCCCGACTGCCCGGACGGTCAGCGCGCTGTCGCACTCGGCGTCGACGAGCGGCGTCAGATCCGCCGACAGGGCATCGAAATATTCGCGGGTCTCGGGATCGTCGACACCGACACCCAGCCACGGTGTCTGCGGTCCGGGCGTGACCGATCGAGGATCTCCCGGACGCACGACATGCACGTCGAGCCCGGCATCCGCCGCGGCAACGGCCGCTGCCAACGCCCCGAAGCCCGAGCCACAGCAAACGACATCGACTTCGTCATCCCACATCGGCTAGTGACACTCCGCCTGAACCACGGGGTGCATCATCAAGATCGAATTCTCTTGGTAGGCACCAGAAATTAAGGTCGCCATGGCCGGCACCGGGATTCGAGGGGGATTGCCGGTGCAGGCCATGGCAACGTTTCCAGGATAGCCCTTGGCTACTGCCGACCGCCAAATGGTGGCGCTCGCCACAGCGCCCTCGACCGTGGCATGTGCCACCGCCGGGTGGGCAACCCGCGACGAACCAAGAGTTATCACCCTAAGCACGATACATACCTTTAGAATGTTATGCACGTACGGTGAAGACTTTGAGTCTGCTGGCGGTGAGATGAAATCAGGACGCCGCCGCCGGCCGATCAGAGTCAGGAAGGCCCCGTGGTGACTGAGCAGCTCGACCGGCGAGCAGAGCTGACGCGCCTCCAGATCCTGCAGGCGGCGGCGCGACAGTTCGCGCACACGCCCTACAGCCTGGTCAGCCTCGACGACATCCTCGCGGACGCCAACGTCACGAAGGGCGCGCTGTACTTCCATTTCCGGTCCAAGCACGCACTGGCGGTCTCGATCGTCGAGCACCGGACTCAGCGTGCCCAGAAAGCGGTCGAGGATGTCCTCGCCCGCAACCTGTCGGGGGCCGAGACCTTGATCGACCTCTCGGGCCTGGTCGCCGCCGAGGACATCGGCGACCCGGTGGCCCGGGCCTGTCTGAACCTCGTCGAATCCATCGGCAGGACCGACGACGTGGGGCCGCGGGTCCTGAACGAATGGGTGCAAGGCTTCGCCGGCATCGCCAAACGGGCCATCGGCGAAGGCGATTTCACGGCCGATACCGACCCCGAAGCGGTTGCCCGCCTGTTGGTTTCGATATACCTGGGTGTGCGCCAGACCAGTGACCTCGATGATCCACCGCGGTTCCTCACCGACCTCGAGCACAGCTGGCGGCTGGCGATGCCGGGGTTCGTCGAGCCAGAGCGGCTCGGTTACCTGCAACAGTTCATCCGGCGTCGCACCGCAGTGGGCATCAAAAAAGTGGCGCCGCTGCACCCCCGCACCAAATGATAGGAACGCCACAATGGCACGCCAGGCTCGATCCGAGCTGACCCGGCAGAAGATCATCACCGCTGCGGTCGACCTGTTCAGCGAGCAGGGCTATCCCGCGACCGGGCTCGGTGACATCATCGCGCGGGCCGAGATGACCAAGGGCGCGCTGTACTACCACTTCGACTCCAAGGAGTCCCTGGCCGAGGCGATCATCAGCGACGGCGGCACCGCCATGTTGACCACGTTCCGCGTCATCGCCGAATCCTCTTCGCCGGCTTTGGAAAACACCATCCACGGGTTGTTCGTCGTGGCCGACTTCACCCGCTCGGACAAAGTCGCCCAGATCGGCATGCAGCTGCTGCGAACGTTCAGCGGTATCCACGTCGCCGCCACCCGGGTGTACACGAGCTGGCTCGACGAGCTCACTCAGCAGTTGACCCAGGCCGCCGAGGAAGGCGACCTACGCGAGAACCTGGATGTCGCGAGCGCCGCCGAGGTGATCCTGGGCTCCATGCTGGGCGCCGAGGCACTCTCACGCGCCACCACCGGCACCGAACTCCGTGAACGCGTGGCCCGCACGTGGGATCTGTTGCTGCCGGCGATCGTCAGCCGGGAGTCGCTGGACTACTTCCGCGAGTTCCTGGCACGCGAGTCGCTGCGCCGGACGAAGGCCGCGGGATAGCCCTAACGCTCGTCGACCCACAACTGCTCGGTGAGGTCTTCGAACGTCGCCAAGGCCACCGGATCATCGCCGCGCAACAGCGCCGATTTGCTCATCCGCGCCCGCACGATCGACCCGTCGCGATGGACGAGATCCACCAGCAGCCCCGCGTTGGCCCGCATCACCGAGACCGCGGACTCGTCGGCGGGCAGCGAATGGAACACCTCAGCAAACGGCATGTTCTTGACCGCATCGGCGTCGCGACCCACCATCTCGCCGAAGGCACTGTTGGCGAAGAGGATGGTGCCGTCTTCGGCGATCGCCAACACCGGCACCGGGAACCTCTCCAGCACCACCAGGGCAGGCAAGTTCTGCAGCAGTGCCATCGGAGATTGAGGGTCCTGACCGCTCTGGCGACGCTCCACGCCCTCGATTATCGCCTGTGACCTTGGCCGGACACCACCGCCGGCCAGCAACATCTGGCGGCGTCTCCCCCGCGTCGGGGGTCGAACACTGAGCGGGGTGGTGTGCGTCACTTGATTAACTAGGTTTACTCTGTGGAGCGACACCAGTAGACAGGGGCAGGCATGGACCTGAAGTGGTCGACCAGCGACCAGGAATTCCGCGACGAGGTTCGCGACTTTCTCGCCAATAATCTGACTCCCGAGCTCCGCCGCGCGGGCCAGTTGATGACCAGCGTGTATGCCGATCACGAAGCCAGCATGGCGTGGCAGAAGATCCTTCACGAGCGCGGCTGGGCAGCTCCGGCATGGCCGGTGGAGCACGGCGGCTGCGATTGGAGCCTGACGCAGCACTACATCTTCAGCCGCGAATCGACCCTCGCCGGCGCCCCGTCGCTGTCACCCATGGGCATCCGCATGGTGGCCCACGCCATCATCAAATTCGGCACGCAGGCCCAGAAGGACTTCTTCCTTCCCGGCATCCTGACCGGCGAGGTGTTCTTCTGCCAGGGCTACTCCGAGCCCGAGGCCGGCTCGGACCTGGCCGCCCTGTCGATGGCTGCCGTATCCGACGGAGACGACCTGGTGTGCACCGGCAGCAAGATCTGGACCACCCATGCCCAGGAAGCCAATTGGATGTTCGCCCTGGTGCGCACCACCCGGGGCGCCAAGAAGCAGCAGGGCATCACCTTCGTGCTGATCGACATGACCTCGCCCGGCATCGAAATCCGCCCGCTGGTCATGACTTCCGGCGAGGAGGTACAGAATCAGGTCTTCTTCGACGAGGTTCGGGTGCCGAAGTCCAATGTGATCGGCACGATCGACGACGGCTGGACCGTGGCCAAATACCTGCTGGAGTTCGAGCGCGGCGGCGGCGCCAACGCGCCGGCATTGCAGGTGCTGGGTGATGAGATCTCAGCGGTCGCTACCGAGATGCCCGGACCGACCGGTGGTCGGCTGATCGACGACCCAGCCTTCAGCCGCCGGCTTGCCGACGCCCGACTCCGTACCGATGTGCTGGAAATCCTGGAGTACCAGGTATTGGCGGCGGTGGCCGAGGGCGGCCATCCCGGTACGGCGTCGTCGATGCTCAAGGTCCTGAGCACCGAGCTGAGCCAGACGCTGACCGAACTGTCGATGGAGGCCGCGGGCCCGCTCGCCCGCGCCTACCAACCGCACGCCACTTTCCCGGGCGGACCGGTGGCCGAATACGAACCGCCCGCCGACGGCTATCACAGCGGAGCACCCTGGCAGGCGGTCGCCCCACTGCGTTACTTCAACGACCGGGCCGGCTCGATCTATGCCGGCAGCAACGAAATTCAGCGAAACATCCTCGCCAAGGCAGAACTGGGGCTCTAGATGGACTTCAACCTGACCAACGAACAGGAATTGCTGCGCGATGGGCTGACCAAGTTCCTGGGCAGCCGTTACGACCTGGCGTCCAGCCGGGCCGCGGCCAAGACCGGCGCCGGCTGGCAGCCCGAGATCTGGCGGGGTTTTGCCGATGAGCTCGGCATCCTGGGCGCCACCCTGCCCGAGGAAGCCGGCGGCATCGGTGGTGGCCCGGTCGAAACCATGGTCATCGCTGAGGCTTTGGGCCACGCCCTGGTGATCGAACCGTTCGTGGACACCGTGGTGGTGGCCGGTGGCCTGCTGCACCGGTCCGGCGACACGGCCGCCGCGGCCCTGCTCGAGGAGATCGTGGCGGGTTCGGCCATCGTCGCGCTGGCCGCCACCGAGCAGGCCTCCGGGGACAACTGGCGCGACGTGTCCACCACCGCCCATCGCGACGGCGACGAGTGGGTTCTCAACGGCACCAAGGTGATGGTCGTCGACGCACCGCTGGCCACCCACCTGCTGGTGACCGCACGTAGCTCGGGGGAACGTGCGGACACCGACGGAATCTCTCTCTTTCTGATCGATATCGCCTCGTTGACAACGGGTTTCACCACACACCCGTACCGCACCGTGGACGACCGCCGAGCATCGGACCTGACGTTCTCCGACGTCCGGTTGCCCGACTCGGCATTGCTTGGGGCTGAAGGACAGGCCTGGCCGTCACTGGACCTGGCGCGCGACGAGGGGGCGGCGGCGGTGTGCGCCGAGGCCGTCGGCGGAATGCGCAAGGTGCTGGCGGACACGGTCGAGTACTGCAAGCAACGCCAGCAGTTCGGTCTTCCCATCGGTAGCTTCCAGGCGCTGCAGCACCGGATGGTCGACATGCACATGGAGGTCGAACAGGCCTCGGCGGCTGTCTATCTCGCCGTGCTGAACCTCGACGCCGAACCCGCGCAACGGGCCAAGGCGGTGTCGGCAGCCAAGGCCACCATCGGACGGGCCGCCCGCTTCGTCGGGCAGAACGCGGTGCAGCTCCACGGGGGCATGGGCATGACCGAAGAACTCGCGATCGGCCACTACTTCAAGCGTCTCACCGCGGTCCAGTACGAGTTCGGATCGACCGATTACCACGTCGGCCGTTACGCGGAACTGACCCGGCCGTAGCGGTTCACCGGGTGCTGATGGCCCGGGCCACGCCCCGCATCAGCACCCGGCTGGCCGTGTGCCGGGCCCATCGCCCGTAGTCTGGACCGGGTGAGCGTGCGGGGATGGCTGCTGCTGGGCGCCATGAGCCTCATCTGGGGCATCCCGTACCTGTTGATCAAGATTGCCGTCGAGGGCGTGTCGGTGCCGGTGCTGGTGCTGGCCCGCACCGCTGTCGGTGCCGCCGTTCTCTTACCGCTGGTGCTGTCGCGGGCCGCGTGGGCGCCGGTGTTACGGCACTGGCGACCCGTACTGGCCTTCGCATTCTTCGAGATCATCGCGGCGTGGTTCCTGCTCACCGACGCCGAACGCCACCTGAGCAGCTCGCTGACCGGCCTGCTGATCGCGACCGCCCCGATCATCGCCGCGGTGCTAGACCGGCTGACGGGTGGAGAACGGTTGAACGCCAAGCGGATCACCGGCCTCGGGGTCGGCCTGGCCGGCGTGGCAGTGTTGGCCGGACCGGGGCTGGCCGGCGGTCACGCCGGGCCGATCGCCGAAGTGCTGTTGGTGGCAACGTGTTACGCGATCGCTCCACTGATCGCCGCTCGGTATCTGGGCGATGTGCCGACGCTCCCGTTGACCGCGGCGTGCCTGACGATCGCGGCGCTGATCTACACCACCCCGGCGGTCCTGACCTGGCCCGACGAGATGCCGTCACGGAAGGTGCTCATCGCACTGGCCGCACTCGCGGTGATCTGCACGGCGCTGGCATTCGTGGTGTTCTTCGCGCTGATCCGCGAGGTCGGCGGCGCGAGGGCGCTGGTGTTCACCTACGTCAACCCGGCCGTCGCTCTGGCCGCCGGCGTCATCGTGCTGGGTGAACCACTCACGGTGTACAACGTCGCCGGCCTGGCACTGATCCTCGCCGGATCGATCCTGGCTACCCGGACCCCACGCGACCCCGACCCACAGATCGAAACCGAAGTCAGCCGCGCAGGCCCGCGCTGAGCATCTCCTCCACCGACACGAACTTCACCCGGGGACGTGCCGCCCGCACACCCCGGTCCCGCTCGGCAGCGTCGATCGCCCGCCATCCCGACCACCCGAGCGGCTCGGCTCCCCGGGCTGCCAACAACGCATCGAGCGACTCACGGCCCTCGACGTCACGGCTCAGCAGCCCGGCATCGAAATCCGCCCACAGCTGAGCCACAGTCTGTTCGGCGCACAGCCGGTTCGTGCCGATCACGCCGCGAGGTTCACGTTTGATCCAGCCGGTCACGTAGGTGCCGGGCACGACACGGCCCGAGTCGTTGGGCACGGTGCCGGAGTCCTCGTCGTAGGGCAACCCGGCGACAGGCAGGCCGCGGTATCCGATCGAGCGCAGGATCAGCGACGTCTCGATCACTTCGGCACCGCGCCGGTCGCTGCCGATCTCGAGTCCTTCGGCGCGTTCGGCGCCCACGATGGCAGCCGGAGCGACGCCGAACCTGAAGACCACGCGGCGGTTCCCCGGCGTCGATGTGCGCTGCGCGTATTCCCGGGCGATGGCGAGTTTGAACGAGGTTTCGACGTCGTCGTGCCCGTCACCGTCGGGAAGGTCCGCGGGGTCCACGATCACGTCGACGCCGTCGAGGTGACCCAGGGCCTGGAACTCCCCCGCCGAGAACGCCGCGTGCTCGATACCGCGCCGGGCCAGGATCACCACCTCCCGAATTGCACTGTCAGCCAACGCATCCAGCGTGTGCTGTGCGATGTCGGTGGCGGCCAGCGTGCCGCGGTCCATCAACAACACCCGGGCCACATCCAGGGCGACGTTGCCGTTGCCGACAATGACCGCCCGTTCACCCGACAGGTCGAACTGGTGGGCGGCGTGGTCGGGATGGCCGTTGTACCAACCGACGAACTCGGAGGCCGCGTGATTGCCCATCAGGTCCTCGCCGTCGATGCCCAGTCGCCGGCTGGCGGCCGCGCCCACCGCGTAGATCACCGCGTGGTGATGGGCCAGGAGCTCGTCGTGGTTGACGGTACGGCCGACCTCGACGTTGAAATGGCTCGCAAACCGTGGGTTGGTGAACGCCCGCTCGAAGATGTCGATGACCGACTTGGTGTGTTGGTGATCCGGGGCCACCCCCGCGCGAATCAAGCCGAACGGCGTGGGCAGGCGTTCGAACAGGTTGATCTCCACCCCGTCCACATCGATCAGCTCGGCGGCGGCGTAGCAGGCGGCCGGCCCCGATCCGACGATCGCCACCCGCAACGATCCCGCCTCGACCCGCGCACGCGATGGTGCTGCCGGCACGGTCACCGGCTCGAGCGGGTGGCGCTCGAAGTAGGCCGCGTTGAGGTCCTTGAACCGCTGCAGTTCGTCCGGCAGGTCCTCTTCGTAGTGGATCGCGCCGACCGGGCACTCCTCGAAGCAGGCCCCACAGTCGATGCACGATTCCGGATCGATGTAGAGCATCTCGGCCGACGCGGAATCCAGCCCGACCTCGGCCGGGCGGATGCAGTCCACCGGGCACACCGGTACACAGCTGGCGTCCTTGCAGCAGTTCTGCGTGATCACGTAAGCCATCGGACCTCCCCTATCAACTCGGGCAGATCGTACTGGACACCTGTCTGATTTATCGACCCGAAGCCTTCTCCCGCGCGTCGATCGGTGCTCAATCGACATGAACGGCAACCCTGAAAATATGTAAATACCGGCAGTTTCACCGAATGATTGCCATTCGCGGCACGGCTCTATATGTTGGACACATGTCCAGGCCAGAGGTGGCTACCGTCACCCGCCTACACGACGCGCAGGGTCAGCGCACCCGCACGCAGCGCCGCGTCTTCGGAGCGGCGACACAACTTCTCGACGCGCACAACGACGTCTCGGTGCCCGCACTGGCGGCCCGCGCGAAGATGGCGCCCGCTGCGCTCTACGCGCATTTCCCGTCCATCGAGGTGGTGTTCGCCGAGCTCTACCTCGACCGGGTGATTCAGCTGCCGCTCGACATCGATCCCACGGCCAGCACCACCTGCCGGGTCACCGAGCAGCTCACCGCTCTCACACTGTTGATGGCCGATGAGCCTCGCTTGGCGCGGGCCTGCACCCAGGCACTGATGAGCACCGACGACGAAGTGGTCGATGACGTACGCGGGCGGATTGCCGTTGAGATCACCCGCCGGATCTCGACGGCATTGGGCGGCGGGGCCTGGCCCGAGGTACTTGCCACCTTGGAAGCAGTCTTCTGGGGCGCACTGTTGCAGGCACAGTCAGGCGCGATGAGCTACCGACAGATGGCCCGCCGGCTCGAGACCATGGTCGCGCTGATCGTTCCTGGGAGCTGAGCCTGCGGCACGCGCACTTCAGGCCATCGCGGCCAACCAGCCGCGATACTCCGTGATGTCACGCCCCTGCACGGGAGCGATGTGGTCGCAACCGAATCCGGTGATCCACCGGCCGTCATCGAGTTCCACCTTGCCCAGCAGCATGGGCGCGGGTAGCTCGGCCAGAAACTCGCCCAGGGCGGCCGGCGACAGCACCCACCGCTCGCCCACGATCGGTACACCACCGTCGGCGACGCGCGTCAACCCCGGTTTGGGCGGAACCGTATCGAGCGCGTAGAGACGGTAATGCGGTGCCGTGGTAATCGGTCCGGCCCAGCGAGCGCCTCGGCCGGTGAGCTGATGTTCCAGCGGCTGTCCGCGTAGATGCGCACCGAACACCGCGAGTTCGGTGCATGGAGCTCCGCCCGTCTCGGGCCACGTCTCCGCCGACGGGGTGTCGAGGAACCGGGCTGCCAGATCGGCGATGACGCCGTCGTGGAAACCCTGCGCCAACAGGGTGGTTCCGAACTGGGCACCGTCGGATACGGTGCCGGCGGGAATCGAGATGGCGCACATGTCGAACAGGTTGCAGAAGTTGGTGTACCGCCCCATCCGGGAGTTCACCACAACCGGGTCCGCCGCGACTTCGTCGATGCGCGGATGCTCGGGAGCGGTCGGCACCATGAGTGCGTGACAGCCCTCAAGCTGCGCCAATGCTGTGCGACGCAACTCCTCGACCCGCCGACGGTCACGCAGCAGATCCGTGGCCGAATATGCGCCAGCCGCAGTGATGATCGCGGCCACGGTCGGATCCAACTCCGCGTCAGGGCCTGCCGTGCTGACGAACTCCCCCACCGCATCCCACCGTTCAGCGACCAGGGCACCGTTGTAGAGAAGGCCGGCTGCGGCGAAGAAGTCGTCCATCGGGATCGGGACAGTGTCGAATCCGACGGCTTTCGCCTGGCTCACGGCGGCGTCGAACGCAGCCTGCCACTCAGCGTCGAGTCCGGTCAGCGTTTCCGGCACCGCGATGCGGGGAGTCACCGGCGCGGCGAAGGCGACATCGGCCGGCCACTGACGTTGCGGTGCACCGGCACTCATCGCCGCCATCGCCGCCTGGGCGGTGGCCAGGTCGGCAGCGAAGATCGTCACACAGTCATAGCTCGCACATGCCGGGACGACGCCCTCGGTGGAGACAAGGCCCACCGTGGCTTTGATCCCGACGATGCCCTGCAGGCCCGCAGGCACCCGGCCGGACCCGGCTGTGTCGGTGCCGATCGCGATGTCGGCGAATCCGAGCGCCACGGCCACCGCGGAACCGGAACTCGACCCGCCGGAAATGTAGTCGGTCCGGCGGGAATCCCGCACGGCGCCATAGGGACTGCGGGTCCCCACCAGACCGGTGGCGAACTGGTCGAGATTGGTCTTTCCGATGACGACAGCACCGGCGGCCTTGAGAGCGGACACCGCCGGTGCGTCGGCATTGGGAATGTACTCGAAGTCTGGGCACGCTGCAGTGGTAGGTATCCCGGCCACGTCGACGTTGTCCTTGACGGCCAGCACCAGCCCGGCCAGTGGACCGTCGGCGGCAAGCGCCGTGCGGTAGTCGCTTTCCACCTCGGCCTGCGGACGTAGGTGGATGAACACCTCGTCGCGTCCACTGGCTTCGATGTTCCGGTAGATCTCGGCAATGCGAGTCACGCAGACTCCTTCCGTACGAATTCTCCTGCCGCCGCCCAACGCTCGCGCTCCTCGGCGCGAGCTGCTTCCATCTTCGCGCGGGTTGCGGCGATGTCGTCGGCATTGGCGGCCAGGAACTGCTCATGCTCGGCAAGCGAGAACGTTCCATCGGTGATCTCGACATGACCGCGACCGGCAGCCATGTCGGCGCGCAGATCCAGCAGTTCCTCGGCCGATACCGGGTACCACTGGATCCGGTCGAAAAACCGCAGTAGCCACGGGTGTTCGGGATCGAAGCCCTGGGCCACCAGCGGGTGCCGGTGATTCCAGATCTGCGTGGTGCGTCCGACGAACTGGTATCCGCCCGGCCCTTCCATCCCGTAAATGCACAGGTATGCCCCGCCGATGCCGACCGCGTTCTCCGGAGTCCAGGTCCGGGCCGGATTGTATTTGGTGGTCACCAGGCGGTGGCGTGGATCCAGCGGTGTGGCGACCGGAGCACCCAGATACACGTCGCCGAGACCGAGCACCAGATATTCGGCGTCGTAGACGATTCGGTGGACATCATCGACCGAGTCCAGGCCGTTCATCCGCCGGATGAACTCGATATTCCACGGGCACCACGGCGCATCGGCGCGCACGCCGTGCATATAGCGTTCGATCGCCTCCCGGGTCGACGGATCGTCCCAGCTCAGCGGCAACCGGACGGTGCGACTGGGCACCACGAGATCCTGCGCGGCAGGCAGCGAGGCTTCGAGCTCGGCGAGCAGAGGCACCAAAGCCGACTGCGGCAGCCGGGCCGGGTCCACCTTGACCTGCAGGGAACGGATCCCGGGCGTCAAGTCGATGAGTCCGTCGGGCCGGTGTTGTTCCAGCGCATGGTGCAGGGCGTGGGCACGGGCCCGCAAAGCCAGATCCAGCCGCATCTCGCCGTACTCGACCAGGACGTTGTCGTCCCCGATCCGGCGATAGGTGACGTTCGTCGTACCATCCGAGGATGTTGTGCCGGCGATGATTCCGTCGTCCTCGTCACCGCCGGCGGAGAAGACCGCAGGGATCGACGCGCGGCGCGCGGGTCCGAAGCTGGCCGGCGCGGGAGCCGCCGTCGCCTTCACCGGAACGAACCGGATGGTAGCGCCGGGAGCGAGTTGGCCCAGCTTCCAGCGGTCGGCGGCGGTGACGGTGACCGGGCAGACGAAACCCCCAAGGCTCGGACCATCCGGGCCGAGCAGGATCGGGGTGTCTCCCGTGAAGTCGAGCGAACCCACCGAATAGGCGTTGTCGTGGATGTTCGACGGATGCAGCCCGGCTTCCCCGCCATCGGGGCGGGCCCATTCCGGCTTCGGTCCGATCAACCGCACGCCGGTGCGGTCGGAATTGAAGTGCACCTCGTAGTCGTGGTTGAGCAGTGTGTCGATGTCGTTGCGCGTGAAGAACTCCGGCGCCGAGTGCGGGCCGACGGTCACCGCGATGTACCAGTGGCCGGCGATGGCCGGTTGCTCCTCGGACAGGATGCGCCGACGCGTACCAGCCGGCGCATCCGCGGTTTCCAACTTGTCCCCCACCGCCAGCACGCGGCCCTCGTGGCCGCCGAACCGGCCAAGGGTGAATGTCGAAGCGCTGCCCAGGTATTCATCGGCCTGTAGACCACCGGCCATCGCGATGTAGATCCGCAGGCCCGGACCGTCGACCATTCCCACGTCGAGAACCTGACCGGCCTCGACCTGGACCGGCACCCACTGCGGAACCCGGACACCGTCGATGCTGACCGGTGCGGGTGCACCCGTCACACACACCCAGGTGTCGGTGTCGAAGCGCAGCGCCGGTCCGCCCATGGTGGCTTCCAGACCGGGCGCGCCCTCAACGTTGCCGACTGCGATGTTGGCCAGCCGGAAGGACACGTCGTCCATGGGTCCCGACGGAGGTACACCGACCTGCCAGTACCCGCTGCGCCCCGGCCAATCCTGGATCGTGGTGGCCATGCCGGGCCGGATCACCTCGATCGCGGTCATGGGCGCGTCACCACCATGCGCACCGCCGTGGGGTCGAATCCGTTGCACGGGTTGTTGATCTGTGGGCAGTTCGACACCAGCACCAGGGTGTCGATCTCGGCGCGTAGCGACACGGTCTTGCCCGGAGCGGACAGGCCGTCGACGATGCCCAGCGCGCCATCGGGGTCCACCGGGACGTTCATGAAGAAGTTGATGTTGCTGACGATGTCGGCTTTGGTCAGCCCCCACCGGGCGCCTTCGCTGACGAAGTTCTCCACGCAGGCATGCTGGTGTTTGGTGTGGTGGCCGTAGCGCAGCGTGTTGGATTCCTGCGAGCAGGCCCCGCCGAGGGTGTCGTGGTTGCCGACCTCGTCGTCGATGATGGTCAGCATCGGTGCACCGTCGCTGTCGCGCAGCACCGATCCGGTGGTCAGGAAGATATTGCCTTGGGCCGCGATCGTCGCGGGTGCGCTGTAGCGCACGGTGTGGTCGTCGGCGCCATAGAACAGGGTGTCCACGGCCTGGTTTCCGTGCAGGTCGACGATGGTCAGGACGTCTCCGGCGCGCACGACCTTGGACCAGGGAGCGCGGGGCGCGACGATCTCGTCGACGATGGTGTGGGTGGCGGTGAGGGTCATCGGGCACTCCAGACGTCTTCGGAATTCAGGTAGGCGCGTTGGTATTCGGGGTCGCGGTCAGCCACGGTGGCGCCGATCTCAGCCAGGTCGGCCGGTGCGGACCAGGCCAACACCTCCAGCGATCCGACGGTGAACTGTGCTGTCGGATCGAGTGGGTGGGCGGTGTTGGCGATCGCCACGATCAGTGGCAGATGGGTGATCAGTTCGACTGCGGTGCCGGCACCGGCCGAACCGGTGGACACCAACGTGCCGTCGAGATCGACCCGCACGCCGTGGAAGAACGACAGACTCGGCGCGACGTCACGACGGGTCAGCCCGTTCTTCAGGGCGGCAAGCGCGAGCAGTTCACGCCCGGCGGGGCTGGGCGATTCCACCTCGCCCGCACCGTATTTGGCCGCATTGCCGGTCAGAGTGCTGGTGCCGCACAGGGCGTCGTGGTGGCCGGAGGTATCCGACACCAAGGTGGCCAGCACCCGCCCCTGGTCACTGAGCAGTGGATGACCTGCCGAAAGGTAGGCCTGCCACGGCACTTTCACGGTGTCGGCGACGTTGAGACGCTCCCACGGTGCGTCGGCTCGCCACACCAGCAGGTGAGCGCATGCGGTGCCGTCCAGATCGCGTAGGCGCAGCCGGGTGCCGCGGGCCAGCACCTTGCTGGTGTAGCGGCCGCCGGGAACTGTTTCAGCCCAGGTCAATTGCTCGGGTTCCACGTTCTGCGGCGGTGTGGGCCACGCCGAGGCCGGCACGACCGGCATCGAATCGGTGATGGTCCCGGCCTGGGCCCGAGCATGGTCGCGGGCTCCGGCGGTTGTCGCTGTGGTCATCCTCAGGCTCCGATCGTGACGGGTTTGGGGTGGGTCTTGCCCCGCGGGAAGCACAGGGCGCCGAGGACTATCGCGGCCGCGATGCTCAGGGGTCCGGCCCACTGCAGGATCGGCATGTCCCCGGCGGGATTGAAGATCTCGGCTCTGGGCCAGCCGAGGTTGACGATCATCACCGAGCCGTAGAGCACGGCCAGGACGTTGACCGCGACGCCGAACTTGCCGAGCGAGAACAGCGGCAAGCCTTCGGCGTCGACCTGATTGCGCTGGGCAGGCCAGCCTTTGATGCGGCGGTACAGCAGCGGCGCGGTCACCAACAGGTAGGCCAGGTAGATCAGGATGATGCAGACACTGGCCAGCGTCGCGAAGATCGCCGAATTGCCGACGTTGACCAGCAGCACCCCGATGCACAGCAGGCCGATGAGCACCGACGGCCAGATCGGTGTGCCGGTATGGCTGTTGACCCGGGACAGGATCGACGAAGCCGGCAGCCGTCCGTCGCGGGCCATCGAGAACATCAGCCGTGAGGCAGCGGTCTGAATTGCCAAGGTACAGATGGTGATCGCGATGCAGACGTCGACCAGCAGCACCGTCCCCCACGGCGAGGACAACACGGTGTCGAGCACGTACGGGAGGCCTTCGGTCGCCAGGCGTCCGTCGGTCAGGCTGGGAGCCGCCATGAGGGCGCCCAGGATCATCAGACCACCGCCGAGTGCCGACACGGACAGCGCCATCCTGATGGTCCGGGGAGCGACGCGCCGGGGATTGCGGGTCTCCTCGGCAAGCTCGCCGGCCGAGCCGAAGCCGACCATGACGTAGGCCGCCATCAGCCCGCTCATGATCCAGGCCCAGACGTACCCGGGTTGCCCACCGGCGTGACCGGTGTCGAACACGACCTGCGGACCGCGCTGGGCATGGGTGAAGAACACCCCGATCACGGCGATGACACCGACGATCTCGCAGATCACCCCCGCGCTGTTCACCCGCGACATCCATTTGACACCAAGACAATTGATCGTCGTGGTGAGCACCAGCAGGACGGTGCCGAGCAGCACGGCGTTGGCCGCCCCGCTCGATGAGGTCAATGCCGGGTCCTCGCCGATGATCTGGAAGCCGGACCAGATCGTGGGCAGCACCACCTGCAGCGCAATCGCCGCGGCCGAGGCGGTGACGATCTGCGCCAGGATCATGAACCAGCCGCCGAACCAGCCGATCACCTCTCCACCCATCCGGCGGGACCACTGATAGATGGCACCCGAGATCGGATAACGGGCGGCCAGCTCGGCAAAGCACAGCGCCACCAGGAACTGTCCGAGGAACACCGCAGGCCAGGTCCAGAAGAACGCAGGACCGCCGAAGCCGAACCCGAGTCCGAACAACTGGAAGATCGTCGTCAGGATGGACACGAACGAGAAGCCCGCGGCGAAGGATTCGAACTTGCCGAGCCGACGGTGCAACTGCTGGTCATAACCAAACTCGGCGAGGTCGTCATGGTCGCCGAAACGGCCGGACACATCAGGTCCCGCGGTAGCGCTGCTGGTCATAGGCGTTTCTCTCAGGCTCAGGGGCGGTGCCGCCAGCTCCTTAACTGTCACTCGATAGATAAGCCTCTCGGCGTGACCGAGCTGTCACCCGCGTGTTTCGTTCATGTAGCGAGCGGTAAGCATTGCGTTGCCGAAACCTCACCGGGCCGGTGTCCTGTCACAATCACCGACATGGCGGTGGCTGCGTTGGACGATGCCTGCAGGCGCATTGCGTCGGCTGGCAACGAGCACGACCTGGTGACAGCCGGTGCCCAGGCTCGCCACGCGGTGCTCAAGGTGATCGACGCCCGGGTCGGTGCGGCGTCGGTCGCCGCGGCGTGGTCGTCCGTCATCCGCGCGGCGCTGTCGACCGCGGCGCGACTGGTCGCCCCCGGGCTCGACTGGTATGCGTCGGGCAGCGTCGGCCGCGGAGACGCACTACCCGGATCCGACCTGGAAACCCTCGTGGTCCGCCGTTCCGACGTCACGCCGGATTCGGCCCTGGCCCAGGCAGCGCACGTGCATGAACTGCTGGGTTGTTGCGGGTTCCGTGCCGACGACAACGGCGCGGTCGCCTCGCGGGTGCGGTTCAACCGCACCGCCCAGGACTGGGGATCAGAGATCGGCGGGTGGGCCGCGGATCCGTCCGCCGACCGCGGTGTCGTGATGATCGGCCTGCTGGCCGACGCCGTCCCCGTCGGCCCAGCTGTCGACGACAGCACCGATCTGCGCGAACAAGCGGGTATCGCTGTGCGGGCGCAACCCACGGCGCTCGCGGCGATGCTGCAGGACGCCACCTTTGCCCGTGCCTACGTCCCGTCCCGGTTGCGCACCCTGACGTCCGTCGATGTCCGGGTCGACATCAAACATGCCGCGGTGGACCCTGTGGTCCGGATCGCGCGCTGGGCCGCCCTCAGTTGCGGCTCCGACGCTCTGCTCACCGCCGATCGCATCGGTGCGGCCGCAGGTACCCGCTACCTCGATCCCGACGACGCCAGGGCACTGGCCAAATGTCACGCGATCGGGTCCAGCATCCGCTGGCGGGCGCGGGCCGCATGCTGGAACCCTGCCGACTCCGACGACCGCATCGATGAACACGTCGAACTCTCGGATCTGTCACCCCAGGACCGCACCGCTCTGCGCAGCATCGGCCGCGAACTCACCGGCGTGCGACGCAAACTCGACTATCTGGCGTCGACCTCGACGTTCTCCGCATGGTGAGCGACCCCGCCGAGTCCGCGCAGCACGCCCTGGCCGAGACCGTCGCCGCCGAGCGCCTGGAAGGCTGGCGGCCCACGCCCGAACAGATCGAATCGCTGACCGCGTTGCTCACCGGTGCAGCGACGTACGGCGAGTACCTGGGGCGGCATCTCCCCTCCCCCTCACCGACGCCGCGCCGGCGGGTGTTCGCGAGGCGGCGGCCGTATTACATTCCGGGAACATCGGTGTTGCGCAACAACTTCGGCGTGCACGACGTCACCGCGCTCACGCAGTTGGAGTTCGTGGCGACCGCCGGACGGATCCTGCAGGCGCACCTGCGCACCCGGGACACGGATCTGCACATTCGTTCCCTGCATCAGCACGTCTTCGGCGACGTGTACGCGTGGGCCGGCGAGCCGCGCATCGTCGAACTCCGGAAAGGCGACAGTGCATTCGGCGCATGCGCGCGCATTCCCCGCGCACTGGCCGCGCTGCAGACCGAAATCGACCAGCTCGCCGGCGAGGGTGCCGAAACCGACGACGGCACGCTGTCTTACCGGCTGGCCCGAATATATGCCGACTACAACCAGATCCATCCGTTCCGCGAAGGCAACGGACGCACCGGAACCCTGCTGCTGCATCTGCTCGCCCGCCGGGCCGCGCGCCGGCTCGTGCTCGACGGAATGTCCCGTTCGGAGTGGATCGACGCGTCTCGGGACTCGATGCCATTCCGGCGGGACGGTCGCGCGGACCCCCGGCCGTTCGTGGCCGTGTTTCGCGGACGCCTGCGTCCGGCGAGGATAGTGGACGCCGATGTCTGACGACCTTCCCCCGCACGGCCGGGCGATCAGCGCCGACGAGGCCGACCGCCTGTGGTCCCCATGGACACCAGCCGAGGTGGCCGAGCGGTTGGCCGGCGTCGACGCACCGTGGTGTGTGGCCGCGGGCTGGGCTATCGACCTGTACCTCGGTGATCCACCGCGGCCACACGCCGACATCGAGATCGCCGTCCCCCGCCACGCTTTCCCACAGATCGCTGCCGCACTGGCCGGATTCGAGTGGGACGTGGCCGGCGACGGCCGGCTGTGGTCGTACGCCGACGTGTGCGACGTCCCAGACCTGTTCCAGACCTGGTGCCGGGATCCGGCCACCGGCCGGTACCACCTCGACGTCTTCCGCGAACCCCATGACGGCGATCAGTGGCTGTGCCGGCGCGATCAGTCCATCACTCTGCCCTACCGGGATTTGATCGCGTTTCGCGACGGAATCCCCTACCTGATCCCGGAAGTCGCGCTGCTGTTCAAGGCGCGCCGCACGGCACCCAAGCACGAAGACGATTTCTGTCGCGTAGCACCGCGACTGGCACACGACGCACGGACGCGCCTCTCAGGCTGGCTCACCCGCCTCTACCCGGCGCATCCTTGGTTGAGCCGGTTACGGGCCTGAGCGCCTACGGGTTCGGGTGGGTCAGATAGCGCTGCACCGTCGGCCCCATCCACGCGACCAAGTCGTCGATGCTCGCCGAGGCCATCGGTTCGATCTTGAGCTGATACCGCGCGAACGCCAGACCAACCAGGTGCACGGTGACCAACTCGACGCGCAGCTCTGCGTTGTCGACACCGAATTCCGTCGAGACCCGTTGGGCCACGGGACCGGCAAGGGTGTCGTGTAGAAGTTTGCGCGCCAAGGGCTGGATATCCGCTGACCGGAACACCGTCAGTAAGAGATCGAAGGCCGCTCCCCCGTCCCACCGCTGAACGACATCGCGCACCAGCCGTGCGCCGATCTCCTCGGGCCCCTCATCGAGCAGATTCGCCAGTTGATGCAACGGATGCTGCGGGGTGTCGAGGACCGATGCATTGAACAAGCCCTCCTTGTTGCCGAAGTGGTAGTAGACCATCGCGACGTCCACGCCCGCGTCTGCGGCGATCCTGCGCACCGTCGCCTTCTCGTACCCGTCACGCATGAAGTGCTCGCGGGCTGCGTCGACGATCCGCTGCTTGTTCTGTTGGCCCGTACGCCACCGGCCGCTACGCCCGGACTCCGACATGGCGCAAAGTTTAGTTCAACAACCGTTGACCTTTACGGAAGCCGAGGCGTAGCGTTTTCTTCAACAATAGTTGAAGAAAGGAGCTCGACATGTCACAACGGCGACTCTGGTGGCGGCACACCATCTCGGTGCTGATCGCCCCAGCGACGATGACGATCTTCATTCCGGCCTTGATCATCTGGTCCACCGGCGCGAAAGCGCCTGACCTGACCACCGCTTCGGGCGCGCTGCTCGCGATCGCGGGCGCTGCATTGATCGCGTTCGGGCTGTGGTTCCTGGTGTGGACGGTGATCCTGTTCGACCACATCGGCAAGGGCGCTCTGGCCATCGGATCCCCGGTCAACCTGGTGGTGGAAGGTCCTTACCGACACGTCCGCAACCCGATGATGACCGCGGTGTTCTGCATCCAACTCGGTACCGCGGTGGCCATGGCTTCGCCCTGGTTGTTCGGCTGGTTCGCACTGTTCTGCACCCTGACCGTGATCGCGATCCCGGTCTTCGAGGAACCTCACCTTCGCCGGCGGTTCGGCGCTCAGTACGACGAGTTCCGGCGCAATGTTCCACGGTGGATTCCGCGCCCCACCGCGTGGGTTCCTCTCGACGAATCCTCCAGAACCGCTGTGTGAGCCAACTGCACGCACACTTTCGCATCACCCTGCGTCGATCTCTTCAGGCAGGTCAGACTGGGTTGGACACTCGCGACAGCTCCCGCCCGGGATTACCCGGGTGTGAGCTCGCGTTGTCGCCTGAGACCGCGACTGAAAGTGAGAACCGTCGATGGGCACCCCACTGCACCTCGCCGTCGCACTCGACGGCACCGGCTGGCACCCGGCCGCCTGGCGCGAGCCGCTGGCCCGTCCTGCCGAATCACTCACCCCGCGGTACTGGACCGATCTGGTCACGCAGGCCGAACGCGGCCTGCTCGATTTCGTCACGATCGAAGACGGACTCACCCTGCAGTCCGACCATCCCTTCCGCCCCGATGACCGCACCGACCGGGTACGCGGACGCCTCGACGCGGTACTGATCGCGTCCCGCGTAGCACCCCGTACCCACCACATCGGTCTGGTGCCCACCGTCATCACCACCTATACCGAGCCGTTCCACGCGTCCAAGGCGATCGCCACCCTCGACTACGTCAGCACCGGCCGCGCCGGGGTGCGGGTCCAGGTGGCCTCCCGTCGGGATGCCGCAGCCCATTTCGGCCGACGCCGCCTGCCCGAGGAACGTGCTGCGCTGAGTGCAGAGTTGTTCGACGAGGCGGGCGACTACGTGGAGGTGTTGCGCCGGCTGTGGGACAGCTGGGAAGACGACGCCGAGATCCGCGACGTGGCCACCGGACGGTTCATCGATCGAAAAAAGCTGCACTACATCGATTTCCAGGGCACCTCGTTCTCCGTCAAAGGTCCCTCGATCACCCCGCGCCCGCCGCAGGGCCAGCCCATCGTCTCCGCGCTCGGCCACGTCGACCCCGCTTACCGACTCATCGCAGCCGGCGCCGACGTCGGCTTCGTCACCCCACACAGCGCCGATGAGGTCACCACCCTTGTCGACATCCTCGCTGCATCGCGACCTGCCGATGCCCCTGCGGTGCGGGTGTTCGCCGACCTGGTGGTATTCCTTGACGACACGCTCGACGCGGCGCGCACACGACGCGAACGCCTCGACGAACTCGCGGGAGCCGAATACCGCAGCGATGCTGAGATTTTCGTCGGAACGCCAGGGCAGCTCGCCGACCTGCTGGAAGGCTGGCATACCGCCGGCGCCACGGGTTTCCGGTTGCGTCCTGCCGCACTCCCGCACGACTTGCAGCAGGTCACCGAAGTGTTGGTCCCTGACCTGCAGCGCCGCGGCCTGTTCCGCCGGTCTTACGAAGCATCCACCCTTCGCGGCCTGCTGGGCCTGCCCCGCCCCGCCAACCGCTACACCACCGTCTGAATCGACAGGACACGCGCATGAGCAAGCCCGTCAAGCAGATTCATCTGGCCGCGCACTTCCCAGGAGTCAACAACACCACGGTATGGAGCGACCCCGAATCCGGCAGCCACATCGAGTTCGATTCGTTCGTCCGGTTCGCGCAGGCCGCCGAGCGCGGCAAGTTCGACTTCATGTTCCTGGCCGAGGGGCTGCGGCTACGTGAACAAGGCGGCCAGATCTACGACCTCGACGTGGTGGGCCGCCCCGACACCTTCACGGTGCTGGCTGCCCTCGCAGCGGTAACCGACCGGCTCGGCCTCACCGGCACCATCAACTCGACCTTCAACGAACCCTATGAGGTGGCACGGCAATTCGCCTCACTCGACCACCTCTCCGAAGGCCGGGCCGCGTGGAACGTCGTCACCTCGTGGGACGCCTTCACCGGGGAGAACTTCCGCCGCGGCGGCTTCCTGCCCGAGAACCAACGCTACGAACGGGCCGAGAGCTTCCTGGCCGCCACCCACACGCTGTTCGATTCCTGGCGGGGTGACGAGATCGTCGCCGACAAGGACAGTGGCGTGTTCCTGTCCGATCCCACCGCCGGCGAGTTCGCCTACCACAACAACCATTTCGACATCAGCGGTCGGTTCAATGTCCCGCGAAGCCCGCAGGGACGCCCGGTGATCTTCCAGGCCGGCGACTCCGACCACGGACGAGAGTTCGCCGCCGCAGCCGCCGACGCCATCTTCTCGCGGTACGGGACGCTGGAAGACGGCCAGAAGTTCTATACCGACGTCAAGGGTCGTCTGGCCAAATACGGCCGCCGCCATGACCAGTTGCTGATCCTGCCCGCGGCCACGTTCGTCCTCGGCGACACCGATGCCGAGGCCGCCGACATCGCCCACGAGGTCCGTCTGGCCCAGGTCTCCCCCGCCACCGCGATCAAGTTCCTCGAACAACTGTGGAACCGCGACCTCACCGATCACGATCCCGACGGGCCACTCCCCACCATCGACCCATTGGTCGGCGAGAACACCATCGCCAAGGGCCGGGCCAGTGTGCGCATCCACCGCGACCCGATCGCCGTCGCCAATGAGTGGCGCGCCAAGGCCGAAGCCGAGAACCTGACCACCCGCGAACTCATCATCGAGGTCACCGGGCGACAGAACTTCGTCGGCTCGGCCGCCACGATCGCCGAATCCATCAACCATCTCGTGCAATCCGACGCCAGCGACGGCTTCATCCTGGTCCCTCATGTCACGCCGGGCGGGCTCGACCCGTTCGTCGACCGCGTCGTGCCGCTCTTGCAGGAGCGCGGTGTGTTCCGCACCGACTATGAGGGGACGACGCTGCGAGAACATCTGGGCCTGGAGCTGCCGCAGCCGCGTCAGGAACGCACAGCCGCAACAGGATAGAGGCCTACTCAGGGGCGTCCGGCTCGGCGCGGCCCTTGTACTCCCAGCTCGCTCCCGCAGTGAGCGTGCCGGGTTCTAGCTCGGTACGTCCGGCATCGCGCACATGCACCGTCTGCGCGAGGATCTCGTCGGGCTTGCCACCGATCACGATGACCGGGTGCTCGTATTCGATGCCGTAGAGCTTGAGCGCGGCATGCACGGCGTGCGCCGCGGCCTTGCCGCGCGACATCTTCGCGTTCGAGTTGACCCTGATGACCAGCCGGCGTTCCGGCGCTTCGGTACCCTCGGCGTCTTCGGCATCCATGGCCATCAGCCTAAGGCCACCATGTTGTACGACCCGAACTTGTCGTACCCCTCTGCTTTGATGGTGTCATGTCTTCGGGCGCAGCTTCTTTCACTGGCGGGGTGAGCCCAGTGCAGCGGCTGGAGATGTTGTTCGACGAGGTCGCCGAGCTGACCGGCCAACGCAACGCGATCGACGCACGCATCGTGGAGATCGTCGCCGAGATGGATCGCGACGAACTGTGCGGCGCCACGGGCGCCCGCTCCATCCAAGCGTTGGTGGCCTGGAAAACCGGCATCGCTCCACGCAACGCCGAAACCGTCGTGGCCGTCGCACGTCGACTCGAAGAATTTCCCCGCTGCGCGCAAGGGATGCGTGAAGGCAGGCTGTCGCTGGATCAGGTCGGGGTGATCGCCGAAAAAGCCGCCGACGGCTCCGATGAGCACTACGCCGAGTTGGCCGCCGTCGCCACCGTCCGCCAGTTGCGTACTGCGGTCAAGCTGGAACCACGCCCCGAACCCGTAACCCGGCCCGAACCGGAGCGTTCGATCACCAAGAATGTCGAGGACGAGTACACCACCTGGCGAATCCGGTTGCCGCGGTTGGACGCGACAAAATTCGACACCGCACTGCAGTCGCACCACGATGCGGTGATCGCCGACTGGAAACGCGACCACGACACCGACGGTGAACCGGCGTCGGATCAGGCACCGCCGTTCCCCAACCTGGTGGATGCGTTCATGAGCCTGATCGAGGCAGGCTGGGACGTCGAGACGGCACGCCGCCCGCACGGACAGCACACCGCCGTGGCCGTACATGTCGACCTGGACAAAGACGGCGACAAACCCGTCGCCGCACTGCATCTGGGGCCACTGCTCACCGACGACGAACGACGCTACCTACTGTGCGATGCCACCTGTGAGGCCTGGTTCGAACGCCGCGGCCAGGTGATCGGCGCAGGCCGCACCACCCGCACCATCAGCCGCCGCCTCCGCCGGGCACTCGAACACCGCGACCAGTGCTGTGTGGTCCCGGGCTGCGGATCCACCCGTGGATTGCACGCCCATCACATCGTGCATTGGGAAGACGGTGGGCCGACCGAACTGAACAACCTGGTGCTGGTGTGTCCGTATCACCACCGGTTGCACCACCGGGGCGGCATCACGATCACCGGCCCCGCCGACCGGCTCGTGGTCACCGACAGCGCCGGCAAACGGTTGCCAGGCGGGTCGTTGGCCCGTCCGCCCACGACACGTGCACCCGATGTCCCGCCGTGCCCCGGACCTACCGGTGAGCGCGCCGACTGGTGGTGGTACCAACCGTTCCAACCCAAACCACCGCCTAAAGTCGCTTAGCCCAGGGCCACCTCGAGGCCCGTCACGGCTCCTCGGAAACCACTTCCCGCAGGAACTCCCCGCCATGGATCGCTGCCAGCAGTGAATTCTCCGAGGTGCGGTTGGCGGTGAAGAGCAGCTCGTCGCCGGCTTCGAGCACATCGTCAAGCTTGGGCAACCGAACCTTGTTTCCACGGACGATGGTGACGAGTGCAGTGTCTACCGGCAGGTCCAACCGGTCCACCCGCTGACCGACCACCGGGTTGTCTTCTGGCAGCGTGAGTTTGGTCAACTCGACCCGGCCGCCGCGCAACATCATCAACCGCACCAGGTGCCCGACATCGATGGCTCCCTCGATGCCGGCGACCAACGAACCAGGCGTCGACACCGCCACATCGATGCCCCAGTCCTGTCCGAACAGCCACTGGTTGCGGATGTCGTTGATTCGGGCCACCACTCGCGGCACCCCGAACTCGGACTTGGCCAGCAACCCCACCACGAGGTTGGACTTGTCGTCACCGGTCGCGGCGATCAGCACGTCGGCGGTTTCGATCCCGGCACCCTCCATCGCCGAGAGCTCGCACGCGTCGGCCAGCAGCCAATCCGCGCCCGGCACCGTGTGCGGTTCGTAGCGCCGGTGCAGCTGCTCGATCAGCAGGACCTTGTGGCCGTTGTCGAGCAATTCACGGGCCACGGAACGGCCCACATTGCCCGCGCCGGCAACCACGACTCGCATCATCCGTTCGCCCACTCGGCCATTTTCCCCTATCGGCAGCGCGCACTCGCGGCCCTTCTGCCTGATTAACTAATTCCCGATGAGCCTGAACCAGCTGTACCTGACCTTGCTGACCGGCGGCATCGTGCTGTTGGCGAGCATCATCGGCACGCGCGTGGCGACCCGCATCGGCTTCCCCAGCCTGCTGTTTTTCCTGGCAGTCGGCATGGTGCTGGGCGTCGACGGGATCGGGCTGGACTTCCACAACGTCGAGCTGGCCCGCAACGTGTGCACCACGGCGTTGGCGATCGTGCTCGTCGAAGGCGGCTTGACCACCCGGTTCTCCGACATCCGAGGGGTACTGGCCCCGGCATCGGTGCTGGCCACCGTCGGCGTGGTGATCAGCACCGTCATCACCGCCGTCGGCGCACACCTGCTGCTGGGTATGGACTGGCAACTGGCGCTGCTGCTCGGGGCGATCGTCGCCTCCACCGACGCGGCCGCAGTGTTCTCGGTGCTGCGGATCCTGCCGTTGCCCCGACGCCTGGCCGGTCTCCTGGAAGCAGAGTCCGGCTTCAACGATGCGCCCGCGGTCATCCTGGTGCTGACGTTCAGCGTGGTGCCGTTCGTGTTCCACCCTGAGGGCGCCATCACCGACCTGCTCTACGAACTGGTCACCGGCTCGCTGCTCGGCTTGGGTGTGGGGTTCGCCGGGGCGTTCGCCTTGCGTCGCATCGCACTGCCGGCCTCGGGGCTCTACCCGATCGCCACGTTCGGGTTGGGCTTCATCGCATTCGCCGCCGCAGGCAGCGCCCATGCGAGCGGCTTCATCGCCGCCTACCTGTCCGCAGTGGTGCTGGCCAACTCCGGCCTGCCACACAAGTCGGCCACCCGATCGTTCGCCGAAGGCGTCGGCTGGCTGGCCCAGATCGGGCTGTTCGTCCTCCTCGGGTTGCTGGTGAACCCGCACGATCTGGCCGGCGACATCATCCCGGCGATCGTCATCGGGCTGGTGCTGCTGCTGATCGCACGGCCGGTGTCCGTGATCCTGTCACTGGCCGGATTCCGTATCCCGTTGCGCGAACAGCTTTTCCTGTCCTGGGCGGGCTTACGCGGTGCGGTGCCGATCGTGCTGGCCACGTTTCCGATCGTCGCGGGTGTGCCCGACAGCTACCGACTGCTCAACATCGTGTTCGTGCTCGTGGTGATCTTCACCCTGATACAGGCGCCCAGCATCCGATTCGTGGCCAACTCGCTCGGGCTGATCACCCGCGACGTCACCCGCGAGATCCAAGTCGAAGCCGCACCGCTGGACGTGCTCGACGCCGAGCTGTTGACCATGACGGTGCAGCCCCATTCCCGGCTGCACAACGTCACCATCCTCGAACTGCGGCTACCCGACCCGGCAGTCATCACGCTGATCATCCGCAACGGCCGCACCTTCGTTCCGCTGCCGGACACCCGCATCGCCGTCGGCGACGAACTGCTGATCGTCACCACCAGCAAGATGCGGACGGCCGCCGAGGCTCGGATGCGCGCGGTCAGTCGGCGGGGCAAGCTCGCGTACTGGTTCGACGAATATGGGCTTGAGGACTGACTCCGGGTCAGGCGGGTCCGGATACGCACTGCCGCCAGGTGACCGGTCCGACGACACCGTCGACGTCGATGGCGCGGCTCTTCTGGAACTTGCGCACCGCCGCCTCCGTGAACGGGCCGAAGTCACCGTCGACGGCGATGGGGGTGGCCTGACTCATGTTCACCCGGACCTGCACCGCCTTCACGGGTTCACCGGTGCTACCCGGCCGGACCGTGATGAAGAGCCGGGCCCAGGTAACGGGTCCCACGATGCCGTCGACCTCGACGCCCTGACTGCCTTGGAATACCCGTACCGCCGCGTCGGTGAGCGGCCCGAAGTCGCCGTCGACTGTCAGGCCGAAACCTCGCGCCCGCAAGAGATGTTGCAGGATCTTGACGAACGGACTGTCGGCGCCCCGGCGCAGCTCGATGACCGTGGACTCCTGTGCGGGTTCGTCGGTGAGCGGGTTCAGCAGGTCCGCTCGCCCGTCGAAGGCGAACAGCAGTAAGTCCGACATCCGGAAGGTGAGCCGATCCGGACCCAGGTTGGGGCGCCAATGAGGCTCACGCACAATGGAGTACTTGCTTCCCTCCATCGCCCGGTGGAAGACCTCGGCCACGATGCGCCCACCCACACCGCTGAGTCGCCCACCACCGAACACCTCTGCCTCCCGCAGGATGTAGAACCACAGTGGGGTGTTGGCGACGAGTTCATTCTGCAGCGGCTGAGGCAGTTCGCTGAGGTCAACGCCTCCGTTGCCCTTGATGATCTGGGCGGCCGTGAGTGCTGTGACGTTGGCGAGCGGCGCCATCTGCTGACCGCTGGCGAGCTTGACCATGTTGGCCCGCATGAGGTTCCGGAACGCCAGGTTGGCCTGCGGCGGCGGCACTGGGGCGTTGGCATCGCCGAACGAGCCCGGCGGTAGGGTCGCCAGCGGGTCCGTCAGTCTGGTATCGATCTTGCGTGCCATGTTGAACTTGGCCTTCGGCACCACCAGGTCGGGACGCCCCGCCTCCGCGAAGTCGTACAGCCGGCGGAAGTCGGCGATCCACGTGGACGGCAAGCGATTGGCAGCCGACAGTCCACCGCTGGTGCCGGAGAAGCCGAACAGCAACGACAGGGTGCCTTGACCGTTGTCGAAGATCTTGTTCCAGTTGTACGCCTCGCGAACCATGCTGTGGCCCATACGGAATGCCGCGACGGAGAACTCGATCGGCATGGTGGGGCTGTCGCCTGGAATCGGCGACTTCTCGAAAAGCTTGCGGCCGTGGGTGAAGACGTCATGCACGATTCCGGGGTCGACGATCTTCGGCAGATAGTCGTGTCGCAACATCCACTGGTAGTGCTTGACGACGCGCGCACGTGCCGCTTCGAACATTGCCGGAGCGGGAACCGGGCCAAGGGTATCGAGTACGCGGTTGTGGAACCTGATCAAGGCAAGGTGGGTCTGGGCGACCACCAGGTTCTCGTCGTTGCGATGGTCGGGTATCACCGCCGTCTTCCGAGCCGGTTCGCGCGGCAGGTCGAAGCCGTCGAACCCGGGGAGAATCGGACCCTGCCCGACGGTGCTCCCCATCTTCAGGTGCAGCCCGTCGGTATAGAACTCCGGTTGGCTGGCTGGGCCGCGACCGTACAGCGAGTCGAGATCGAGTGCGGGCGAGCGACCTTGGATGAGTTCCTCGACGGTCAGGTCCGAACCGAGCGGGGCGACAGTGTCGTCCCTCGTCAGGTCGTGGTCGGCGAACTGACCCAGATACGTGTATCCGGAGGGAATGTCGCCGTCCTGGTCCGGCGGTGCCGTGGTCATCGCCTTCGCCAATTCAGTGATCAGTCCCAGGCTCGCCGGCGTACCTTGCGGTCCGATGCGCGAGAAGCGGAACTGAGCGAGCGCAGCAGTATCGGATATGCGCGGAGCCGCCTCCGCCCCCAGCGTGCGGATCTCGTCAGCCGCTTCCGGCGTCACCAGACCCTCGTCGACGATGTAGAAGCTGTCCCGACCATGACGTGCCATGATGTCCCCCGCGATGCTCTGGCTGTTTGGTGATCGCCAGTCAACTGCGAGCCTCGCCGGCTGACACGAGTAGTGCGCTACTCCTATTCGGCGCGCGACGCGCTGTGGCGTCGGGCACATCCGAGCTTGCCGATTTGAAACGCAACCCTCCCCCAAGGGTAGAGTTCAGCAACGAAGCCGGATGCCGCGGCGGTAGGCCCGCGGCCCACGAACCTGTGACCAGATCGATTGCATGTTCCGGCAATGCTTTTCACGCGACGAAGCATGCATCAAACGTGCCCACATTCGCCCCGCCACGTTCGACGGGCGGGCGCTGAAACGGAGTTGTGTTGAAACGATCGACCGACGCGGTGACACCCCACGAACAGCAATCGGTGCTCGCCGCGCTCCGCTCGCCGCGCCGGCTGCGCACCGAGGTGCTTGCCGGCCTTGTGGTGGCGTTGGCTCTGATCCCCGAAGCGATCTCGTTCTCGATCATCGCCGGGGTCGATCCACGGATCGGCCTGTTCGCCTCGTTCACGATGGCGGTGACCATTGCGATAGCCGGTGGACGACCGGCGATGATCTCGGCGGCGACAGGTGCCGTCGCCCTGGTGGTGGCCCCGCTGGTGCGCAGTCATGGCCTGGACTACCTGATCGCCACGGTCATCCTCGCCGGAGTGCTGCAGCTGATCCTCGGCAGTCTGGGGGTCGCGAAGCTGATGCGGTTCGTGCCGCGCAGCGTGATGGTCGGCTTCGTGAACGCGTTGGCGATCCTGATCTTCCTGGCACAGTTGCCCCATCTGCTCGGGGTGCAATGGCTGGTCTACCCGATGGTCGCGGCCGCCATCGCCGTCATTGTGGCGCTGCCGAAACTGAGCACCGCGATCCCCGCACCGCTGGTGGCCATCGCGGTGCTCACCGCCGCCACGGTCGGGTTCGGCTGGTCGATTCCCAACGTCGGCGACGAAGGGCAGTTGCCGTCGAGCCTGCCGTCGCTGCTCATTCCCAACGTCCCGTTCACCCTGCACACGCTCGGGGTCATCGCGCCCTATGCACTCACCATGGCGGTGGTGGGCCTGTTGGAATCGCTGATGACGGCCAAGCTGGTCGACGACGTCACCGACACCCACTCCGACAAGTCCCGCGAGGCGCTGGGCCAGGGCGTGGCGAACATCGTCACCGGATTCTTCGGCGGCATGGGCGGCTGCGCCATGATCGGGCAGACCATGATCAACGTGAAGGCATGCGGCGCCCGGACTCGTATCTCGACGTTACTGGCCGGCGCGTTCCTGCTCGGGCTGGTCGTCGGCCTCGGCGATATCGTAGCCCAGATCCCCATGGCCGCACTGGTCGCCGTGATGATCATGGTGTCCGTGGGGACCTTCGACTGGCACAGCATCAACCCGAAGACGTTGCGGCGCATGCCCAAGAGCGAAACCGCCGTCATGCTGGCCACCGTCGCAGTCACGGTGGCGACAAGCAACCTGGCCTACGGCGTCGCCGTCGGCACCCTGACGGCGATGGTGCTGTTCGCCCGCCGTGTCGCCCATTTCACCGAGGTGGTGGACGTCGACCACCCCGACGAGAACACCCGGGTGTACGCGGTCCGCGGCGAGCTGTTCTTCGCGTCCAGCAATGACCTGGTCTACCAGTTCGATTACGCCGGCGACCCCGACAACGTGGTCATCGACATGAGCCAGGCTCACATCTGGGACGCGTCCACCGTGTCCACCCTGGACGCCATCACCACCAAATACGCTGCCAAAGGCAAGACCGCCACCATCGTGGGCATGAACGAGAACAGCGCAGAACGGCACGCGCGACTCAGCGGCCGACTCACCGCGGCGCACTGACCGTCACAGGGGGAACAGTTGAGCAGCCAGGATCACCTGCAGATCGGCGACGTCGCCGCGCGAACCGAGTTGTCCATCAAGACAATCCGGCACTACGACGAGGTCGGCCTGGTGGTCCCCTCGGCACGGTCCGCGGGCGGCTTCCGCCTCTACACCGCCGACGACATCGACCGGCTGCTGTCGATCCGCCGCATGAAACCGTTGGGCTTCACCCTCGACGAAATGCGACAACTGCTCGACGCCCTCGCCACCCTCAACTCCCCTACCTCGACCGCCGCGCAGCACGCCAAGGCCACAACCTATGTGGCCGAATGCCATACCCGCGCGCAGGAAGTCTGCGCCAAACTCGCCCGGCAACTGGCATACGCGCAGGAACTGACCGAGCAACTGGCGCACTACCGCTGATCCGTTTGATCTGCGGGCAGGCGGGTATACCGCGCGCATGCCGATGTCGAGCCCTTTCGCGGTCCTGTTCGATGTTGACGGGACACTCGTCGACACGAACTACCTGCACGTGCATGCCTGGGCGCGCGCGTTCCGCGAGGCGAACATCGACGTGGAGTCCTGGCGAATCCACCGCAGCATTGGCATGGATGGCGACAGCCTGGTGGCAAACTTGTCCGGGGATGCGAGTGACGTTGTGCGGCAACGCCTCAAGGATCGGCACAGCAGCCTTTACAAAGACAGCGCGGGCCTGATCGTCCGACTTCCTGGAGCCCGCGAATTGCTACACCATCTCGCCGAGCACGAGGTGCGGGTCGTGCTCGCCAGCTCCGCGCCGGACGATGAACTCGCCATAACCCGACAGATTCTCGACAGCGACGAGGTCATCGTGGCAGCGACGTCGTCGAAAGATGTCGACACGGCCAAGCCCAACCCGGACATCGTCGAGGTGGCATTGGAACGCGCCGGCGCATCTGCCCAGCAGGCGGTCTTTGTGGGCGACGCGGTGTGGGACGGGGAAGCCGCCACCCGCGCCGGGGTGCCCTTCATCGGTCTGCGATGCGGTGGCGTCGCCGACTGCGAGCTCGAAAAAGCAGGTGCACAAGCTGTTTTCGATGATCCACTCGAGCTTCTACGGCGCCTGGACACGACGGTCATCGGTGCGCGCATCCGCGAGGTCGCTTACCCGACGAAGTGAGCGCCACAGGCGGGTCGACTTGACCACGAAGGTCGAACGTGTGTTCTAATGTTCCTCGCCGCCCATCCCGCTCAGTGCGGGCGATGTCCGAAAAGGAGTTCGCCGTGACGATGACTGTAGACGCTCAGGCCCCAGAGACCTCACCTACCGATTTCGACACTCCCGACGACCTGACCACGCACCCCGAGAGCACCACCCCCGTCGCGGAGCCTCCTGCCGACGAGAAGCCGCGGAAGTCCCCGGCCAAGAAGGCGCCGGCCAAGAAAGCCAAGACCATCGAGCTGACCCTCACCGTCACGGGCACCGCCGACGGTGAGTGGCACGCCGAACTCAAGCAGGGCGCCACCTACCTGGCGCGCAATGTCGCGGTGGCAGCTGCTGCCGTCTCGCGCGCCGCCAAGGAGCTGCACGAGGACCTCTCCACGCCCATCGACGAGGTGATCGAGGAGGCTCGCTCACAGCAGGCCGCCAAGGTCGCCGCGCTCGAAGCCGAACTCGAAGCTGCGCGAAAAGTCTTGTCTGACTTGGAGTGAGGCGCAGGACCGGAGCATCCGGTCGAAGCCGCCTACCCGTAGGCGGGATAGCGATTTTCCCAGATCGCGAGTTGCTCCGCGCGGTGCCGGCGGACGATTCGGGTCTCGGGGCCGAGTAGCATCGTGGGCCCGCCGACCCCGTCATAGTTTTCCCAGGGCTCTGCTCCACGAACGAACTTCAGCCACAGTTGCTGAACTGCATCCGACATCTGGCGGGCCGCCTCGTCGGCACCCGCCAGCGCGGGCGCGGCGTCCAGGGTGCCGAACAGCAAGGGCAGATACGAATCGTGGCAGGCCCCGAAGCCGGCGCGCGGAGAAGGCCACTGCAGTTCGTAGCGAAACACCGGGTTGCCGCGCTCGGCGTGGGCCCTGACGAACTGCTCGGTGGGCGCGGTGAAGTGGTAGTCCGTGACCATCGCGCCGGCGACATCGCGAAGCGTGTGCTGGTCGGCGCGGTAGGTAGCCACCACCGCGCCCGGGTCGTGACGGTCGCCGGCGAGTGCCCGCGCCCTGTCGTGCACGTACTGCTCGGTGAAGACCCCCTCATCCAGCGCCGCGTCGAAGATCCGCCATTCGTCGCGCGTTGTTCCGGCGAGGATGGGGGTCGCCGGCATGGCGCGCGTGCGCGCGACCACCAACGGGCTGCTCGGCGATGACGTCGCCGTCGATGCAGGGATGGAACGGGCCCTGCGGCGGCACGAATCCGGTGTCGATGCGACGCTGCGCGGCAAGGATCTGCTCGACGTCCGGTTGTCGGCCGACGAATGAGATGACTTTCTCGGCCACGGCCGCGGCGGCTGCGGTCGAGCGGACGCGTTCCAGACCGCCGCTTTGCAGAATCGCGCGGTCGAATAGGCGGCACCCGCCGGCGAGCAAGGCCGATATCGCGATCGCGCCCGAGGACTGCCCCGCCCCCGTGACCGCGCCAGGGTCGCCGCGGTCGGCGGCAAGGAGGACGCGATCCGGGAGCTCGGCCTCGCCCCGGTCCGCTGCTACCAGCTCTTAGCCAACTTGATCACCAGTCGCACTGCGCTGGAATACGATTCCGTCACCGTCAAGAGGATTCGCAGGACAGCCTCCAAGTCACCAAACACTCAGTGAACTCCCAGCGAAGCCGTTAATATCCGCGCATGACCTCGGGGGGATCGCAGCCAGCCAGTCCTGCAAAGCGGAAGGTATGGCCCTTCGTCGTTGCCGGCGTGGTCCTACTGATCCTCGTTGCACAGTGCAACAAGTCGGACGACAAGAACACATCGTCGGAGTCGTCCACAACAACTGCTCCGACTAGCCAACCCGCTGCCGCGGCGGAACCCACGACCCCGCCAGTTCCTGCACTCCCGGTGCCGCAGTATTCCGTCGTCAAAGAGACCAGCACCCGCTACGACAATCGACCCACCTATTTGGTCGTTATCGCCCCTGTGAGTCCAGACACTGACACTTTCAAACAGGACGTGAAGGGCGTTGTTCAAGACCTGGCCAGCAAGAACGGCCCTGATTTCTCCACCAGCATCTTCGATGACCAATCAGTCGCTGTCGCCGAATCGACCGACGATCGCCGCGCACGACACCTCATCGCCATGTACTCGGGTGGCCTCTCCACGGCGCTCTATCCGTATTCGATCAGCTGGTTTCCCGCATCGTTCACAGACACCCCAACCGTCGGGCAGTGGGTTGACACCGAGGAGTGGAATCCTGGCGTGGTCTCGGAGAGCCCGCCGGCCACCACTGAAGCGATCGACCCATGGAAGTCGATGCCCAATGACGGCACTTTCAAAATGGGCGGCGTTGACGGAAAGAACTGGGGCGTTTGGAAATCAGACGGTGCCCGCGCCGACGACGGCTGTGAGTGGTCTATCCGCGTTATCGACCCGAACGGACCAGCGATTGTTCTCGACGAGGGCACGACGGGGCGAAACCAGAACGCTCAGGTTGCCATCAACCCGGTCAAGGGGGCAAACATCGTGTTCGTGACCAACGGTTGCCAGCCATGGAGCATCGTCGACTAGCCGACTGGTCAGTGCGATTCGTCGGCAAGTAGCCGACTGTCATGTGGATGCACCGAAAGGATTGCCATGGCTGAGGGGTTCGGCAAAGGAGTCGTGATTGCGATCGCGACGGGCGCGTTTCTCGCTGGCTGCGTGGGCGGCTGCACGTTCGGCGTCGTCACCTCATCCGGCCGCCACGACAACAGCAGTATCAGCGCGCCGAATCGCACCTCGTCCATCCCGATCCCACAGTCCTCAATCAGCAGATGCCGACCGCCAGGGCCAGGAACGGTCGACGTCATCAACGGCGGCTTCACGGCGGGTGAGCGCCTCGTCGACGCACAAGCTGTCAACGGCGCCCAGGCCACCTACATTGGCGGCAACATTCAAGGCTCCGATGGAGCGAAATACTCCAGCCAAGACGCGTGGGCGATGACCAACGGTCAGGTGTATGCACTCACCAGCGACGCACGTAGACGCACCACATTCCCAGATGGGCGTGATATCGCAGTGCTCAACGACGAATGGGCCGACGCCAACAGTGCGCTGGGCGCATGCATTGGGGCCGCTGAGCGCGCACGCAACGGCGGCGGTTAGTCGAGACAGCGGCTACTGGAGCATTCCGTCCATGAAGTCGGCAGCGGCCCGGGAACTGGTGCGGTCGACGTCGCCGTATATGTCGACGGTCACCTGGATGGATTCGTGGCCGAGTTGGCGTGACACGACGGTGATCGGGGTGCCGCCGGTGAGCTGCCAACTGGCGTAGGTGTGGCGCAGGGCGTGCGGCGACGGCAGCGGGTCGAGGGCGGCCCGGTCTACGGCCTTGTCCCAGACGCGGCGCCTGAACCCGGCGTACCGCACCGGGCCGCCGTCGCGGTTACGGAACAACCACTCACCGGACAGGTCGAGAGTGTCGAACACGCGCTTGGGCACGTCGACCTCGCGGCGCGACCGCTTCGTCTTGGGGATGCCCATGTAGTAGCCCTTACTGCGGGTGTACTTCCAGGCCTGGCGGATCTTGACGGTGCCTTCGGCGGTGTCGACGTGGCGCGGCTGCAGGCCGGCGGCTTCGCCCCATCGCAGGCCGGTGGCGACCAGGAACTCGACGAGCGGCTGCCAGTACTCGGTGGTGGCGCTGTAGAGCGCGATGCACTCCTCGCGGCTGAGCATGCGGATGTCGTCGTCTTCGAGGCCACCGTCATCGTCGACGACGACACGGCCCACCTTGCGCAGGCTTCGGCCGGCGGCCGGGTTGGCCGGGATGTGCTTGGGGACAGCCGCATTGAGCACGCCGGAGAGGAATCCGTATTTGTTCGCGATCGTCTTGCGGGCGTGGCCGGTGCCTTTGCGGCCGCCGGTGGTCTCCATGTGTTTGATTTAGCGACTGAGGTCTTCTTCGCCGAGCGCGGCCAACGGCATTGCGCCGAAGAACGGTTCGACGTCGTTGCGGAGGTAGTCCTCGTATTTGTCGATGCTGGATTGTTCAATGCCGGTGAGGTGGTCGATGTGGTGGCGCACCCAGCCGGCGACCATCAGTTCAGTCTTGGTGGCCCGCTTGCGGGGTGCGGGGTCGACGCCGTGCATTTCGAGTGCGCGCTGGGCGCCGTGCGCGTCGATGGAAGCGACGAAGGCGTCGGCGGATTTGCGGTCGTCGAAGGTGAGTACGCCTTGCTTACTGCCGCGCCCGCCGAAGCGGTATAAGACCAGGTAGGAAGTGGTTCCGTCACTACGAAGGCGCTCCCGCACGGTTGCCACTGTCGGGAGGATACCGCCGATGGTGATGTCAACCGTGCTGTCAGAGCTTTTTCGCTTCGCGTTTCATGCACTGACCTGCTCAAACGTGGTGGAGCTAAGGGGATTCGAACCCCTGACCCCCACACTGCCAGTGTGGTGCGCTACCAACTGCGCCATAGCCCCGTTTGTCGTGCCCCACGAAGTTACACCACGGCTACCCCAGGTTCAAAATCGCTGGTCAGGGAACCTCTCCACCGGCCTCCGGGCCCAGCGCGCGGGCCGGTGTGTGCTCCGCAGGCGGCCTTCCGCGGGTCTCTGGAGCGAAGACCCAGCCCAGCGCAGCCACCAGGAGAATCACCCCGCTGATCACGAACGCCCACGAGAACGACAGGTACTGCGCGATCAGCCCGACCAGCAGCGATCCGCCGACCGATCCGACGTCGGCCATCATCTGAAACGCCGCCACTGCGGTGCCGCCGCGGGCCTTGTTGCCGATGATGTCGGCCACCGCGGCCTGCTGTGGCGCGGTGAAGATCCCGGTCGAGAAGCCGGCAATGTAGGCACTCACCAGAAACAGCGTCAGCCCGTCGGTGAACCCCACCATCACGGTCGAGATCCCGGCTGCGGTGAGCCCCACGATCAACAGCAGCCGCCGCCCCACCCGGTCGGACAGGTAACCGCTGGGGATCACCGCCGATACATTGCCGACGGCGAAGGTGGCCAGCGCGAGTCCGGCCATTCCGGGCCCACGGTGCAGCACGTCGACGATGAACAGCGGCACCAAGGCAATTCGGAGCCCGAAGGCCGACCAGCCGGTGGCGAAGTTCGACAACAGCGCCGCCCTGTAGGCCCGGTTGCGCAGCGCCGTGCGGACGGTCACCTTCGGGCCTTCCTCGGACGCGGGCGCGGCCAGTGACGAGTGCCGCAGGCTGATGAACACCACGGCGGCTGCGACCAACAGGGCCGCGCCGTAGATGACGAACGGGGCGTTCAGGCCGAGGCCCGCGGTGAGGCTGCCGAGAACCGGTCCGCCGACGGACCCGACCAGGAAGGCCGAGGAGAACATGCCGGCCACGCGGCCGCGGGCGTCTTCCGGGCTCACCCGGATCATCAGCCCCAGCGCCGAGACGAAGAACATCGTCGAGCCGACACCGCCCAGGGACCGGAACAACAGCAACTGCCAGTACGTCTGTGCGAACGCGCAGGCGCCGGTCGTGACAGCGACGATCAGCAGCCCCCACACGTAGATCCGGCGCTCCCCCAGCCGCTGGATCAGGACCCCCGTGGCGGGTGCGAAACACAGCCTCATCAGGGCGAACGCGGTGATGACGAAGGTCGCGGCGCTGATGCTGACGCCGAAGTGGCGGGCGTAGGCCGGCAGGACCGGAGCCACCACGCCGTAGCCGAGCGCGATGACGGCATTGGCGACGATCAGGACCCAGACTTCACCGGGCAGCTTCGCCTTGGTGTCGGGCTGACAGTCGCCCTCCTTAACGCTCACCCGATGACTGTATTAACCACGTCCTTGGCGGCTTCCTGCACCTCCGCCAGATGGTCGGCGCCGAGGAAGGACTCGGCGTAGATCTTGTAGACGTCCTCGGTGCCCGACGGCCGGGCAGCGAACCAGGCGTTCTCCGTCGTGACCTTCAGCCCGCCCAGCGCCGCCCCGTTGCCCGGCGCGGCAGTCAGCTTCGCAGTGATGGGTTCACCGGCCAGTTCGGTGGCGCTGACCTGCTCGGGCGACAGCTTGGCCAGCCGGGCCTTCTGGTCCCGGTCGGCCGGCGCATCGATGCGCGCATAGGTGGGTGAACCGTAGCGTTCGGCCAGTTCGGCGTACCGCTGCGACGGGGTCTTCCCGGTGACCGCGAGGATCTCCGAGGCCAGCAGCGCCAGGATGATGCCGTCCTTGTCGGTGGTCCAGGTCGACCCGTCGGTGCGCAGGAACGAGGCCCCCGCACTCTCCTCGCCGCCGAAGCCGATGCCGCCGCCGATCAGTCCGTCGACGAACCACTTGAACCCGACCGGCACCTCGACCAGCTTGCGATCCAGCCCGGCCACCACCCGGTCGATGATCGAACTGCTCACCGCGGTCTTGCCCACCGCGGTGTCAGCCGGCCAGTTGGGCCGGTGGGTGTAGAGGTAGTCGATGGCGACGGCCAGATAGTGGTTCGGGTTCATCAGCCCGCCATCCGGGGTGACGATGCCGTGCCGGTCGGAGTCGGCGTCGTTGCCGGTGGCGATCTGATAGGTGTCGGGGTGGCCGATGACTTTCGAAAGGAGCCCAGCCATGGCATTCGGTGAGCTGCAGTCCATCCGGATCTTGCCGTCGGTGTCCAGGGTCATGAACCGCCACGTCGCATCCACCAGCGGGTTCACCACGGTGAGGTCGAGGTTGTACCGTTCGGCGATCGCGCCCCAGTAGTCCACACTGGCCCCGCCCAGCGGGTCGACGCCGATGCGGATGCCCTCGGCCCGGATCGCGTGCAGGTCCACCACATTGGCCAGGTCCGCGACATAGGCGTCGAGGTAGTCATGCCGCTGCGCCGTCTGCACCGCCCGCGCCAGCGGCATCCGTTTCACGTCCTTGAACCCGTCACGCAGGATCTCGTTGGCGCGCTTGGCAATCCAGCCGGTCGCATCGGTGTCGGCGGGACCACCGTTGGGCGGGTTGTACTTGAAGCCGCCGTCGCGCGGCGGGTTGTGGGATGGTGTGACGACGATGCCGTCGGCCAGGTCGGCGTCGCGGCCCTGGTTGAAGGTCAGGATGGCGTGGCTGACCGCGGGTGTCGGGGTGTAGCGGTCGGCTGAATCGATCATCGCCACAACATCATTGGCGGCAAGCACCTCCAGCGCCGACGCCCAGGCCGGTTCGGACAGCGCGTGGGTGTCGCGGCCGAGGAACAACGGGCCGGTGGTCCCCTGCGCGGCGCGATACTCGACGATAGCCTGGGTGGTGGCCAGGATGTGGCCTTCGTTGAACGCGGTGTCCAGACTGGAGCCGCGGTGTCCCGAGGTGCCGAACACCACCTGCTGCGCGATGTCGTCGGGGTCGGGCCGCCCGGTGTAGTAGGCGGTCACCACCTGGGCGATGTCGATCAGATCCTCGGGTCGAGCCGGTTGCCCGGCGCGGGGATTGGCAGCCATGATTCCCGATCTTCCCTCCGACAACTGAACAGCGTTTGACGGTCAGGGCAAGCCTTACACAAGTCGGCTACAAGTGTGGCCCGGCAACGTGGCCGCCGTGAACAAACCGACGCAACCCACTCGACTCGTCAACGTCACCGCGCGGCGCCCCGGCGATCCCGAACCCGACCTGCTCGGCATCAGCCTCGCGCACCGCGCCATGGTCACCGACGTCGGCCGCGTCGCAACGTTGACCTCGGCTTTCGCGGACGGGGAGCTGACGTGCACGCCCCGACGCGCTCGTGCCGTCGCCCGGTACGTGGAGCTGCTGTGCGACTCGGTCCACCACCACCATGCGACCGAGGACCAGGTTCTGTGGCCGGTGATCGAAGCCGCCGCGGGCGGGTGTGTCGACTTGACCGAGCTGACCGAGGACCACGCGGCGCTCGATCCGCGATTGGACCGGTTGCGCGCGCTGGCGGCCGGGTTCCGGCTGAACGTCGGCGATCGCGAATCCGCGGCGCCGCTGGCCGCCGGCCTCAGTGAGCTGCATGCGCTGCTGCACGAACACATCGCCGATGAGGAGCGAGAGATCTTCCCGGTGATCCGGCAGTACGTGTCGGTCGACGACTGGGCGACCGTCGAAAAGACGGCGCAGCGGGGCGGGCGGATGTCGTTCGACGGACCACGCACGGTGGCGGTGATGACCGAGCAGGAGCGCGCCGCCCTGTCCGAAACCGTGAGTCCGGTACTGCTCGGGCTCATCAGGGTGCTGTCGGTGCGCCACCGGCGATTCGACCGTCGGGTGTTCGGCTGAGCACCCTGGCGGCATCGGCCGCCAGACGCTGACGGAGCGCAGCGGCATCGGAGCGGTAGCGGTGCGCCTGCTCGGTGTCGCCGGTCAATTCGGCGACGGCGGCCAGCGCCTCATCCACCGGCCCGGTGAGCAGGGTGCCGTTGTCGAGTCCCGCCATCCGCCCCGAGTAAGGCAGCAGCTCCTGCGCCGTGGCCTTGGCGGCCGGCTCGTCGCCGAGCGCCGCCGCCGCATGCGCCCGGAGTGTCGTCATGGCCAGCCAGTAATAGGACCGCTCGACCGGCGGGCGTTGGGCCCAAACCTGGTGTGCCTCATCCGCTCTTCCCGCAGCAAGCAAAGCCAGGACTACGGCGTCGGTGACCGCCTTCGACACCACGTTGTGAATGGCGAGCAACTCGTCCGCCAGCGGAGCGAGATCGTTGCGGCACAGCGCCGCTGTCAGCCGTCCGACGACTGCCATCAACGCGCCATTGGGCGCACCGTGTTCGGACAACTGAGCGGCGGCCGCCGCGTAGCGGCGCTCCCCCTCGTCGGGCCGGCCCGCCAGCACCGTCAACTGCGCCTCGAACACGTCGAGGACGCCCAGTAGGTAGCCCAACTGGCCGGTACCTGCCCGCGCCACAGCGAGATCGACGTGGTCCAAGGCGGCAGCCAGATCCGAGCGGCCCGCCGCGGACAGGAACAACAGCCAACGTGCGACCGCCTCATAGTCGACCGCGCCGCACTCCTGCGCCACCGTGAGCAGTTCAGCGGCCATCGGTTCCCGTTCGGCGGCGAGGTCGGGACCCAGTGCGGCGAAGGCACGGGCATTGAGCGCCGCACACAACAACCGGCCGTCGACGTCCGGCGCCTCGACGTGCGCCGCACGTGCCAACGCCAGCGCCTCCGAACTCGCCTGCAATGCGGCGGGCGTATCCGCACCTTCCAACTCGGCGAACAACGTCGATAGCAGTCGCGCTCGCACCGGCCCCGGATGATCGCGGGCCAGTACCCGACGAAGCGGCACCACGATGTCCTCGTCGACTGCGTCGGTGGTCCGTAGCCGCCACACCAGCGGGGCATCCCACAGGGTGAGCGCGCCGACCGTCAACGCGTCATTGCCCACTGTCAGTGCCAACGTCTGCTTCTGTTCGTCGCGTGCCGAAACGACATCTCCGGCCCGCGCCAGCGCCGCGACCAGGCCACAGCGCGCCAGAACCACCCGCTCCAACATGTTCGGCTGCGGGCCTGCGGGCCGGACTCCGGCGAGGTCCAGCATCCGAACGGTCGCCCGCCACTGCCGCACCGATTCCGCCGGCGCGCCGACGGAATCGGCCTCGCGGGCAGCGGACATCGCGAAATCAGCTGCTGCACTTGCTGTGTCGGGTGTCGCTGCGGCCACGGCGTGATAGGCGAGCGAGGAGGAATCCGCTGCACTTCCCGGCCGGCGCAATAGACCCAGTGCCGCAGCGTGCAGCCGGGTCCGGCGCAGGATGGACATGTCGTCGTAGATCGTGTCGCGGATCAAGGCATGGGCAAACCTGGCCCGGCCGGGCGCCGGTTCGTCGAGAAGCCCGGCCAGCACAGCCGGTTCGAGAGCATCGAGCAGATCCTCGGAGTTACCTTGCGCGAGATCGCCGAGAAGGTCGAGATCCACGTCGCGACCGAGCACCGCAGCCTGACGCAGTGCCGTGGCGGTCGGCGCGGGCAGCCGGGCAAGTCTGCGCCGCAACACATCACGCACCCCGACCGGCACGCCGCCCTTTCCGGCTTCCACGCCCTCGGCAACCATCAACCGGGCCAGTTCGCGGATGAACAGCGGATTGCCGCCCGTCCGCTCACGCAGGAGTCGCAGCATCTCGCCGGATAACGCCGAAAGGCCGTACTCGGCAGCAAGTTCCGCAGTGGCCGACTCGTCGAGGCCGGCCAGTTCGAGGTGGACGGCGACGTGGTTGGCCAGCGCTGCACGGGCTGCCTCCAGCTCCGGGCCCAATTCGGAGGACCGGTAGGTACCGATGATCAGCACGCGATGACCACCGAGTCGATCGGTCACGAAGCGCAGCAATTCCAGCGTCAGGCCATCGGTACGGTGCAGGTCATCCAGCACGACGACCAGCGGTCGGCGGTTTGATACCTGCTCGAGGAGGCCGGCAAGCGCCTGGGCCAACCAGAACGTGCCGCTGCTGTCGGCACTGGCCATCCCGCCGTCGTGCAGCAACGGGCCCAACGCCGTGACCTGATCGGGTTCGCACGCGGCCACGAATTCACGGATGACCTCCGTCCACGCCCAACCCGGCGGTGCGCCGTCCACCTCCGGGCAGCGTCCCGAGGCCACCGCCCAGCCGGTCGCGCGTAGCCGCTCGGCGGCGGTATCGACAAGTGTGGTCTTGCCGAGGCCTACCTCACCACCGACCCACAGCACGCGACCACCTTCGCGCTCAACCGTTTCCGCGGTCCGTGCGATCGCCGCCAGTTCAGCGGTCCGCCCACACGATCGTGGCGGCTTCCGCCCGACTCGCGGAATCGCCACCGGCCTCTGCGCCAGTGGGATCGGCTCAAGATGATCGGCCTGCTGCAGGATGTCACGTTCCAGGTCCCGCAGCGGACGCGCCGGTTCGAGCCCGAGGTCATCGACGAGGTGCTCACGGGTACGTCGCAGAACGTCCAGTGCCGCCGACTGACGACCGGTCCGGTACAGCGCGGTCGCGAGCAGCCCGGCGGCGACCTCCCGGCCCGGGTGGTCGCGGGCGTGGCGCTCCAGAACCCGCACAACCATCGCGTCGCGACCCAACACTGACTGCGCCTGTGCATACGATTCGGTGGTGGCCAACCGCAATTCGGTGAGACGGGCCACTTCAGGTGCCGCCCACAGCGCGTCGGCCACCTCCGCGTAGGGCTCACCGGAGGCGTCCTCGAGCGCATCTTCGAGCAGTCGCACCCGCTCGGCAGGATCGGCTTCCTGCTCTGCCGCAGAAACTTTCGACTCGAAACGCCACACGTCGACGGCCTCGACCGGCAGCCGCAGACAGTATCCGGGGGCAGCGCTGACGATGACGCCGGCCACGGTACGCGGCTCGCGCCATGGCTCGAGCACGCGACGGAGATGCGAGATGTAGGCCTGTAGCGATGACAACACTTTCGGTGGCGGCTCCCCCTCCCACAGGTCGTCGATGAGCCTGTCGACCGACACCACTTCGCCGTGTGCGGATACCAACCGCGCCAACACCGATCGCTGCCTGCGACCGCCGAGTTCCACCGGCTCGCCGGCCACCCACGCCCGGATCGGCCCCAGCGCAGCCACCCGCACCGCGGAATGTGCGGAAATATCCGGGGCTGTCATAGTGAGCCGACGATAGCTGTCGGGCCGTCGACCGACATACTTTGCAGCATGACCCGTCACGACGGCCGCGAACTCGCCGCAGTTTTCGTCGGCGGCGCGCTGGGCACCCTCGCCCGCGCAGGATTGGCGGTGCTCGCGGCACCCGAACCCGGACATTGGCCGTGGCCGACGTTCATCGTGAACATCGTCGGCGCGTTTCTGCTCGGCTACTTCACCACGCGACTGCTGGAACGGCTGCCGGTGTCCAGTTACCGCAGGCCGCTGTTGGGTACCGGCGTATGCGGCGGGCTGACCACCTTCTCCACGATGCAGGTCGAGACGGTCACCATGCTCGAACACGGCAACTGGGCATTGGCCGCGGGATACACCGCCGTCAGCGTCGCCGCCGGTCTGCTGGCGGTGGCGATCGCGACCGCGATGGTGCGTCGGGCGGCGGTGCGCCGATGACGACCGTCGTGGTGTGGACCGGCGTGGTGCTCTTGGGCGGCGCCGGAGCGGTCTGCCGGTTCCTGTTGGACCGTGCGGTGTCCGCACGGCACACCCGGGGCTTCCCGTTCGGCACCTTGGCGGTGAACCTCAGCGGCGCCTTTCTACTCGGCTTCCTCGGCGGGCTGGCCCTGGATCGGCACGCTGCGCTGCTGGCGGGCACCGCATTCGTCGGCTCCTACACGACGTTCTCCACCTGGATGCTGGAAACCCAGCGTCTCGGCGAGGAACGTCGCGTCTGGCCCGCGGTGGGCAATATCGTCGTCAGCGTGGCACTCGGCCTGACCGCGGCGTGGCTGGGCATGTTGGCGGGGGGCCGGTTGTGACCACCACCGACTACCTCAAGCTGACCGCGTATTTCGCCGAACGGTTGCGCCACGAGCACCGCTTCGTCGCCGACGGACTCCTGGATCTGTTCGGCGGCAGCGACATCGCGATCAGCGTGGTGCTGCGCGGGATCTCCAGCTTCGGTCCGCACCATCACCTGCGTACCGACGAGACGTTGACGGCCTCGGAGGATCCGCCGATCACCATCGCGGCGGTCGATGCCGCCGACAAGATATCCGCACTGGCCGAGCAGACCGTAGATCTCATTCCCCGCGGTCTGATCACCCTCGAACGGGCCCAGCTCATCCGTCGCGAGTCGCCCGCGCCGACCGTGACCGATACCTGCAAGCTGACGGTGTACGTCGGGCGTCATCACCGGGTCGGCGGAGTTCCGGCCTACCGTGCGGTGTGCGATCTGCTGCACCGGCGCGGTTTTGCGGGAGCCACCGTGTTCCTCGGAGTCGACGGCACCGCACACGGCCAGCGTCGACGCGCGACGTTCTTCGGCCGAAACACCGACGTGCCGCTGATGATCATCGGACTCGGAACCGGGACGCAGGTGAACGCCGTACTCGGCGAGCTCACCGAACTTCTGGCGAACAATCCGCTGCTCACCGTCGAGCGGGCGCAACTGTGCAAACGGGGCGGGCAGTTGCTGACCCGCCCGGCCGAACTTCCTGCCACCGACACCGAGGGCCGGCGGCTGTGGCAGAAGTTGATGGTGCACACCTCGGAGACCGCACACCACGACGGGGTGCCCATCCACCGGGCGATCGTCCGCAGGCTGATGCAGACCGGTGCCGCCGGCGGCGCCACCGTGCTGCGCGCGGTATGGGGTTTCAGCGGCGACACCGAGCCACACGGTGACCGGGTGTTTCAGTTCGGGCGTCAGGTGCCGGTGACGACGATCGTGGTGGACACCCCGGAACGGATCGCCGGGGCCTTCGAGATCATCGACGAACTCACCCGTGAGCACGGCGTGATCAGCGCCGAGATGGTGCCGTCGGCGACTGTCGTCGATGCCGGCCGGCGCCTCGGTGGCACCGATCTGGCGCGCTTCAGTTACTAATCCCACAGCAGGCTTGGTAAGGCTAGCCTAGCTTTCCTTCGCCGTGTACCGTGCGACCCCATGCAGTCGACAACACCCGAAGCGGTCAGCGCCGCCCTCACCGAGATCCTTCGTGACGACATGAACGTCGATGTCCGCCGGGTGACCAGGGAATCCCGCCTCGTCGACGACGCCGGTCTGGATTCGGTGGCGTTCGCCGTCGGCATGGTCGCGATCGAGGACAAGCTCGGGGTTGTCCTGTCCGAAGAAGACCTGCTCAGCTGCGACACCGTCGGAGACCTCGAGGCGGCCATCCTGGTGAAAGTGCCTGCCGCGCAGAGCAGCCAGTGAGCGTCTTGGCCACAGCGCTCGCCGCGTCTCTGAGCGCGAGCGACGCCGATCTGGTGATGTACGACCAGGAGACCCGCACCTGGAGCCGCCACCCGTGGACGCAGATGTATGCCCGTGCCGAGAACGTCGCCGAGCAGATCGGCCACGACGGTTCGGCGGCGGTCGGCGTGGTGGGTGAACCCACCGTCGAAGGCATCGCGACGGTGCTCGGCGCCCTCCTTTCCGGCGCCGCCCTTTCGGTGCTGCCCGGCCCCGTCCGAGGAGCAGACGCCGCACAGTGGGCGCATTCCACGCTCAAGCGGTTCACCGACATCGGTGTGGGCACGGTGTTCAGCCACGGCGACTACCTGAATCTGCTGGAGAAGGCCGAGCCGTCCGTCGCCGTCCATGACGACACCGCGGTGGCGCACGATCGACGCTCCACAACGCTGCCGCCGGGAACCGGCCCATGCGCGGTCCTGCAAGGCACGGCGGGTTCCACCGGCACACCACGCACCGCTCAGATGTCCCCCTCGGCGGTACTCGCCAACCTGAATGGGCTGGCCGAGCGGATCAGCCTGTCGCCCAGCGATATCGGCTGCTCCTGGTTGCCGCTGTACCACGACATGGGCCTGACGTTCCTGCTCACCGGGGCGATCCGCGGTATCGAGGTGTGGCATGCGCCGACCGCAGCGTTCGCGGCCTCACCGTTCAGCTGGGTTCGGTGGCTCACCGAGAGCCGCGCCACGCTGACCGCCGCACCGAACATGGCCTACGGCCTGATCGGCAAGTACTCCCGGCGGCTGACCGATCTCGACCTGTCGGACCTGCGGTTCGCCCTCAATGGCGGCGAGCCGGTGGACTGTGAGGCGACGAGCCGGTTCGGCACCGAACTGGCCCGCTTCGGCTTCAACCCCGGGGCCCTGTCCCCGTCCTACGGCATGGCCGAATCATCCTGTGCCGTCACGGTTCCCGTTCCCGGCCGCGGAGTGGTGCTCGACCAGATCACCGTCACCACCGACGCCGGTTCCAACCAGCAGCAGCTCGCAGTCCTCGGTGAGGCCATCGCCGGGATGGAAGTGCGCCTGCGCTCCAGCGACGACAACGCCGGAATCGTCGACCGCGAGGTGGGCGAGATCGAGATCCGTGGCACCTCGATGATGTCGGGATACCTCGGCCAGGAACCGCTGAACCCCGGCGACTGGTTCGCCACCGGCGATCTCGGCTACTTCGTCGACGGCGGTCTGGTGGTGTGTGGACGCACCAAGGAACTGATCACCGTCGCCGGTCGCAACATCTTCCCCACCGAGATCGAGCGAGTTGCCGCCCAGGTCAAAGGTGTTCGCGAAGGTGCGGTGGTAGCCGTGGGCGCAGGCGAGAAGGCGGTCCGGTCCGGCCTGGTGATCGCGGCCGAATTCCGCGGCGCCGACGAAGCCGGGGCCCGCAGCCAGGTCATCCAACAGGTGGCCTCCGAATGCGGCATCGTGCCCGCCGACGTGGTGTTCCTGGCACCGGGCTCACTCCCCCGCACCTCCTCGGGCAAGCTGCGCCGCCTGGAGGTCAAACGACAATTGGAGACAGCTAAGTCATGACCACCACTGTGCCCACCCCGTCACCGGCCACCACCTCGATCGACGAGTATCGCGATCTACTGGATCGCGTGTTCGACGACCAGGTCAAGGCATGGACCGCCGAAGCCGAAGAGACCGAACGTTTTCCGCGTGCACTCATCGAACACCTCGGCCGCAACGGGGTGTTCACCGAGAAGTGGGGTGACGGCCAGCAGCCCGACGTGGCCAAGCTGATCGAATTGGCCTTCGCACTGGGCCGCAACGGTTCCTCGGGCATCGGCGTGGGCGTCAGCCTGCATGATTCGGCCATCGCCCTGCTTCGCCGGTTCGGCAAGTCCGATCACCTCCGCACGATCTGCGAACAAGCCGTCCGCGGCGAGGCCGTGCTGTGCATCGCCGCCTCGGAGGAATCCGGCGGTTCGGATCTGCAGATCGTGGAGACCGAAGTACGCACGGCCCGAGACGGTTTCGAGATCAAGGGCATCAAGAAGTTCGTCTCACTCTCACCCGTCGCCGATCACATCATGGTGGTGGCCCGCAACGTCGACCACGACCCGACGAGCAGGCACGGCAACGTCGTCGTCATCGCCGTCCCGACTTCACAGGTCGAGGTGCAGACCCCCTACCGCAAAGTCGGCAACGGCCCCCTGGACACCGCTGCGGTGCACATCGACACCTGGGTGCCGGCCGACCATCTGGTGGCCCGCGCCGGAACCGGGCTCGCCGCGATCTCCTGGGGCCTGGCCCACGAGCGCATGTCGATTTCCGGGCAGGTGGCCTCCGGGTCTCAGCGGATCCTCGGAATCACGTTGGCGCGCATGATGAAGCGTCGTCAATTCGGCCATACCCTCTACGAGCACCAGGCGCTGCGGATGCGCATCGCCGATCTGCAGGCCCGCGTCGACCTGCTGCGCTACGCCCTGGCCGGGGTGGCCCTGCAGGGCAAGCTCGATCTCCGGGCCGCCGCTGCGTTCAAGGTGACCGCCGCACGCCTGGGCGAGGAAGTCGCCTCGGAGTGCATGCACATCTTCGGCGGCTCCGGCTACCTCGTCGACGAGACCCCGCTGGGCAAGTGGTGGCGCGACATGAAGCTGGCCCGGGTCGGTGGCGGCACCGATGAGGTGCTGTGGGAGCTCGTCGCGGCAGCCATGAAGCCCGACTACGACGGCTACCTCGAATTCTCCGGGGCGTGAATTCGCCGGAGCCTGAACGGTTCCGGAACTACCCGGCGACGCCGAAGGCGTCGTCGGGTGTACGCGGCAGTGCATAGAGGGCCATGCGGCGGTTCGACATCTCGTGCTCGCCCAGGAATTCACACCCCGCCCACTCGCACAGCCGGCGGGCGCCGGTGTTGCGATAGTCCGGGTCGAACATGATCCGCCGGCAGTCCGGGTCGAGTTCGAACACGCTGGCCACGATGCGCGGCAGCAGGATCGGGCCCATTCCGCGGTTGACGAATCTCAGATCGGCGATCGCGGCGTGCATGCCGATGTCATGTGGGTCGGCGGCATAACGGGGCGCGATGGAATCCTTGGCCGCCCGGTACAACTCGACGTAGCCGGCAGGCTTTCCGCGGAAGCTCGCGATCAACGGCCGCGAGTACTGCCCGTCCAGCTGGGCCTGCAGGTAGCGCCGCCAGCGCTCGGGCGCCCAGTCGTACTCCCAGGCTTCGACCAGATGCGGGCGGTTCATCCACTCCGAGATCAACTCGGCGTCAGCATCGGCGTCGGCCGGCCGGATGTCGTACGGCTCGGCGAGGACCGGTAGGGGCGCTGCCTCGACGGCGCGTACCGCGTCGGTGATGTCGGTCAGCTCGCGTTTGAGGACGGGGCCCTCTGACACGTCGGCCACGTCGGTATCGATATCGGTCATTTGAGCGCCGAGCCTACCGTAGCGACTGAGGGTAGGTTTACCTTCCTCCCGCGGCCCGGTCGGCGGCCGCCGGCTCAGGAGAGGAGCTTGGCCAGCACCGTCAGATGACTGAGTTCGACCTCGCGGGTGGCGGTCACCAATGTGACCGGCCCCTCGTCGACCAACGCACGGAGCTCATCGAAGGCCGCGGCCTCCTCACCGGACTGCAACTCCTCGGTGTAGCGGGCAGCGAAGTCGTCGTGACGCTCGGGCTTGTGGTCATACCAGTGCCGCAGTTCTGTGGACGGGGCCACCGCGGGCAGCCAATGGCCCACCCGCGGATCGGTCTTCTTCATGCCCCGGGGCCACAGCCGATCGACCAGAACCCGCTTCCCCTCATCGAGTTCGGGCTCCTCATACACGCGGGCCAAACGCACACGGTCTTTCGCGGCCATGCCGTGCCATGGTAGTAGGCATGAGCCTCGATCGGGTCGACGATCTACAGCGCTGGCAGGATTCCGGCGCCCACTGGCGCGTACTGACCCGCACCGCGGACAGCCTCACGATCGCCTTGCTGCGCTGTGACGGAGGTGAGGAAGTGGACCGGTTCACCTCCTCCGATCCACAACTCCTCGCGTTCGTCGGCGCCCGCACCGCGAGCGACGACGACACCTGAGACCGGCAGCGTCACACCGCCGGACCGAAGCGCGCCAACCGGGCCAGATGATCGCGGTCCTCGACCCCGAGCTTGGCGAACATGCGGTACAGATGACCGTCGACGGTGCGCACGGACAGGCACAGCCGGCCCGCGATCTGCCGGTTGCTCAGCCCCACCCCGACCAGGTCGGCGATCTCCCACTCCCGATGCGTGAGCGGCAGCGGATCACCGGCGCAGCGCAGCGCCGGCGTGTGCGCCCCGGTCTGGCCCGCCAGCCACAGCGCCCTGGCCGCCGATTCCAGTTCGCTGCCGCGGCAGCCTGCCTCGGCGTACATCCGGGCTGCGTCGGCGGCAGCGTCGGCGGCGAGCACCTGCGCACCGAGCGCCTCGAACCGGTCCGCCGCCGCGACGAGCAACGCGGGATCATGCCGCGTCAGTCCGAGACTGTGCGCGCCAATGGCTTCCGCCACCCGAGTACCGCGCCGCCGAGCCAGCTGCTGAATCCTTTCGTGGCCTGACGAATCTCCGAATCTCAGTGCGGTGTGCAGGGCCGTGAGCTCGATCGCCTCCATCCCGCTCGCCGCGGCGAGGTCCGCAGCAGCCACCGCGTGCGCGACGGCCGGGCCCGTCTCACCTGTCGCAGCCGCGGCCCATGCCCGCCCCAGCTCCAACTCAGGCCGGAACACATCGCGTGGCCCGGCTGCGGCGGCCTCGGCACGTGCCAACGCTGCGGCCGCCGCAACGGCGTCACCACGCATTCCCTCGGCCTGGGCCAGGCAGGCGACCGCAACCATCAGCCACCCCGGCGGCAGGCCCTGCGGCGTGGCCCACACCGCCGTCTGCAACGCATCACAGGCTGAGGCCAGGCGGCCGCGGGCCAACTCCACCCGCCCATGCAGTGCGGTGCTGATCGCCTCTGCCTGCGGCGAGCCGGCCGCCTTCTGGACGTAGGCCTCGCAAATGCCGTGCGCCTTGTCCAGCTCCACATCGCCAAGGGCCGCCGATACCCGGGCGAAAACGAACCAATACCGCGGCGAGCCCGACACACACTGTTCGGCTGCGAGCTCACCCGCATGCGCCACCGTGACGGCCTCGTCCGACCACCCGGACAAGGCCAACGCGCTCGACGTGGCCAGCGCGGCCCATACCGTCGCCGTCGGCGGCACCTTCTGGTCCAGCACTGCGGTGCCCAACGCGATCGCCTTCTCCAGCTCACCGGTGTGGAAGGCGAAAACCGCCTCCAGCGCGGTCACCAGGCTCACCGTCTGCGGGCAGTGCAGCTGTCTGCGGAGCATCGAGAGCACCTCGTGCGCCGCGTCCGGGCGGGCGCATCCGAAGAACAGATTCGATGCCCGCAGACAACCCCACCGGGCCAGCATCGCTTCGTCGTCGGGATCGGGCACCGACCGGGCCAACAGTTGCTCGGCCTGCTCGCCCCGGCCCTGCCAACTCATCGCATCGGCCAGCACGATCACCGCGGGCATCCCGGCACCGTGATCCACCGCGTACCGCGCGAGCTCTTCTCCGAGAGTCAGATTGGACATGGTGACCGCGCTGGCAGCGGCATCGGCGATAACGTCCGGATCCGCCGGGACATCGCCTCCCACCATGAATCGAGCCAGTTGAATACGGCCGCGCACGTCCGGCACCGATCCGTTGCCCGCTGATTGAAGGTGTGCCGCCAGCAGCGACGCCAACTGCGTGTTGATCTGCCGGCTTCGGGTGTTCGAGCATCGGTCGCGCGCAACCTCACCGATGATCGGATGGCCGGGTTGTACCAGGGTGCAGGCCGCATCGTTGAGCACCTGGATCGCTCCGCGCCGTTCCACGCTGGCGATCGCGTCGAGGTCGCAGACTGCTGCCAGCACATCGAAGTCGAGGACCTCGGCGGTAGACACCATGTCGACCACATCCCGCTCGTTCGGTGTGAGCGTGTCGAATCGTGAATTGATCAGGGCGTGCAGGTCTGCGCTGGCCCGCAGCGGCCCGCACAGCCGCCACCGGCCGTCATCACGCACGAAAACCTCGTCGCCGAGAGCCGCATTGACCACGCCCCGCAGATAGAGCGGACTGCCGGAGGAGAACCGGTGTAGTTCACCGACCGCGCGCGGGTCGACGTCACCGTGCAGCACCGCTGCCATCAACTCGGCGGTCTGCGCCCGGGTGAAGGGCTCCAGGTCCAACCGCAGCAGCAGCTGTTCCTTCCATAACGCGGTCACCGCATCGGATGTGGGCACCCGGTTCTGGATGGTGACGATCAGTTTCGCCGAGCCGTGCACCGCCAGCTGCTGGACCAGTAGTGCCGACAGCTGATCGAGGTGCTGAGCATCGTCGACCACGATGACCAGATCGGGCTCGGCGGCCAGAGCCTCGTGCGCCGCGGCGAGCATCACCGTGGGGTCATGCGCGTCCGTCAATGTGAGTGCGTGCAGAAACGCCCCGAGCGGTACCGCCTGCCCGGTTTCGGTGCCCAGTACAAACCGCACCGGGTGCCCGTCGGCCTCCATTTGCTCGGCCAGTACCCGCGCCAACGCCGACTTGCCCACGCCGGCCCCGCCCGCCAGCACCACACCACGGAAGTCGCCACGCAACGCCTGCGCGGCTTCGCGCAGTTCAGCATCCCGTGCGACGAATGGCCAGTCGGACAAAACGACCCCCAGGTGCTCGCGTCGTACCCGGCTGACGCTACGCCGGTACCGGAATATGTAACGGCTATTGACGGCGGGCGCAACACGAATCTTTGCCTCAGGAAACAGTTCTCGGTGTTTCCCGGCGCCTGGGCACAGTACCGCTACCCCGCCGGTTCCAGCTCCCATACGCCCCGTCGCAAGACCCCGGTGACCCACAGATCCGGATCCAGCACCACGAGATCGGCTGCGGCTCCGGGGATCAGATCCCCGGCCGGCAGTCCCAGCGCCCGAGCCGGGTTCAGCGAGGCCTGACGGGCGACGAGCAACAACGCATCATCGCGCGCCAAACCGCAATGGGCCATGGCGAATCGGACCACCCGATCCATGGTCGCGGTGCTGCCGGCGACCGTGTCCGTTCCCCCGACACGGGCGACCCCGTCCGCCACGTCGACCGGCACGGGCCCCAGCTGGTAGCGACCGTCGGGCATGCCGGTGGCCGCCATCGCATCGGTGATCAACGAGGCGCGATCCGGCCCGACGGTACGCGTGACGTGTCGGTAGATGGCCGGATCGAGATGGACGCCGTCGGTGATGAGTTCGACGGTGACAGCGGGATCCTCGATCAGCGCGATCACCGGGCCCGGCTCTCGCCGGTCGACCGGGCGCATCGCGTTGAAAAGATGGGTGCCCACCGTCGCGCCGGCCGCAATCGCTGCGCGGGTCTGCTCGTAGGTGGCCTCGGTATGGCCGATGGCCACCACCACACCGGCATCGAGGAACTGCCGGATCGCGGCCAGCGCACCGGGACGCTCCGGAGCGATGGTCACCATCCGGATCGCTCCCGCCGCGGCAGCCAGCAACCGGTCGATCTCCGCCGGATCCGGGTCCCGCATGAGCGCGGGTTGATGAGCACCGCACCGCACGGTCGACAGCCACGGACCTTCGAGGTGGATGCCGTCGATCAGTCCAGCGCGGACATCCGCCGCCAACGCACCGACCTCGTGCAGCAGTTCGCCGGGGCTCGCGGTGACCAACGAGGCGATCATGGTGGTGGTGCCGTGGCGACGGTGCAGCGCCACCGCCGCCGACGTGTCGGCCGTCGACGCGGCCGAGAAGCTGCCCCCGCCGCCACCGTGGGAATGGGTGTCGACGAAACCCGGCATCACGGTCACCGCACCCAGTTCGCGATCGGCACTCCGGGGCGGCAGACCCGCTCCGACCGCTGTCACCTTCCCGCCCGACAGGTCGATCCACCCCGGCCGCAACAGTTCTGCGCCCGTAATCAGCGTGTCGGCAGTCAGCAGCACTCAGATGCCCTGCCAATCCGGTTTCGAGCGATAGGTCTCGCGGTAGTAGTCGATGAGCTGAAGCCGCTGCGCCGCAGCGTCGTCGAGCAGAACCGTGACGTGCGGATGATGCTGCAAGATGGTGGCCGGCCACATGGCGGTCACAGCACCCTCGACGAGGTGGTGCACCGCCTCGGCCTTGCTGCGACCGAGGGCCACCAGGATGACGTGCCGGGCCGCCATGATGGTGGCCAACCCCTGGGTGAGGCAGTGTGTCGGCACCGCATCGAGGTCGTCCCCGAAGAACCGGGCGTTGTCGACACGGGTCTGCCGGGTCAGCGTCTTGATCCGGGTGCGCGAGGCCAGCGAGGATCCGGGTTCGTTGAAGGCGATGTGCCCGTCGGTGCCGATGCCGACGACCTGCAGATCGACACCACCGGCAACGCGGATGGCCTCCTCGTACGCCGCGCACGCCGCCGGGATGTCGTCCGCCAGGCCGTCGGGCCCCTGTACCGCCCCGGGGGCGAAGTCCACGCGCGAGACGAACACGGTGTCGATGACGTTGCGGTAGCGCTCAGGATGATCGGCGGGCAGGCCGACGTATTCGTCGAGGGTGAATCCCCTGGCGTGCCGGAACGAGATCTCCCCCGCGGCGCATCGGGCGGCGAGTTCGTCGTAGACCGCCAGCGGCGACGACCCCGTGGCAAGGCCGAGGACCGCGTCCGGTCTGCGGTCCAGCAGCGCGCCGAACGCGTCGGCAGCCACACTGCCGATCTCGCCGGCATCGGCCAGGATGATGACTTCCATCTACTCGCTCATCTACTTGGCCGCGGTAAAAAGCTCTGCGCCCGAAGCGATATCGGCTCCGGCCGCGACCGGCCCGGCCACTGTCACATTGCCGGGTTCACGTTCGTCCATGACCACAACGGGGACAATGGGATTGAGGCCCTTCGCCTCGACTGCGGGCACGTCGTAGGTGATCACCACCTGACCGGCCGCAACATCCTCTCCCTGGCTGACGTGGACGGTGAAGCCCTCCCCGTTCAGAGCGACGGTATCCAGACCGAGGTGCACCAGCACACCGACATTGTCGGCCGTCATGATGACGTAGGCATGCGGCATCAGCTTGAGCAACTTGCCGCTGACCGGGGCGATCGCGTCGATCACGCCGCGCGGCGGGTCCACCGCGGCACCGTACCCGACCATGCCCGCCGAGAACACGGGGTCCGGAACATCCTGGAGTGCTACCGCGCGCCCGGCGACCGGGGCGAGTACTTGCGTCAAGCTCACTGTGATGCTCCTTCTGTGGTGTCCCAACAATACGAGGGTGGCCGGAAGACGGCCGCGAGTTCACGGGTTCTCGTCTAAGCTTCCGCACAGCTTTACGGCGGTTCGCGCCGGGTGGCCAGGAGGGCGGTGGTGCGATGAGCGGTACTACGAAACCTGAAGGTGCACAGGAGAAATCCGGTTTACGCATACCCGCTTTCGCGCAACTGCAACGACTCGGCAAGAGCCTCATGCTGCCGATCGCCGTGTTGCCCGCCGCGGGGATCCTGCTGAGGCTCGGCCAACCCGATCTGCTGGGCCGGATCGACTCCCCCGTCATCGGGCCGTTCTTCAAGGCGATGAGCGCAGCCGGCGACGCCCTGTTCACCAATCTGCCGCTGCTCTTCGCCGTCGGTGTCGCGATCGGCTTCGCCCGAAAGGCCGACGGCTCGACGGCGCTGGCCGCGGTGGTCGGATACCTGGTGATGGCCGCGGTCTTCAAGACCATGTCCCCCATCGTCCTGGCCGGCGAGGTGGACAAGGCCGGTGACCAGGCTCAGATCAACTACAGCGTGTTCGCCGGGATCGTGGTGGGTCTGGTGACGGCCTGGTTGTTCGACCGGTACCACACCATCCAATTACCGTCCTATCTCGGCTTTTTCGGAGGGCGACGGTTCGTCCCGATCGTGGTGTCCCTGGCGAGTTTGTTCATCGCCTTCCCGATGAGTTACTTCTATCCGATCTTCGACGCCGGGCTGACCGGCCTCGGCCGGTTCATCGGCGGGAGCGGCGCGTTGGGCGCGTTCGTCTACGGATTCGCCAACCGCATGCTGATTCCCTTGGGTCTGCACCATATTCCGAACTCATATGTGTGGTTCCTCTACGGCGACTACCAGACTCCGGACGGCACCGTGGTCACCGGCGAACTCACCCGGTTCGCTGCCGGCGACCCGACCGCGGGCATTCTCACCTCCGGGTTCTACCCCGTCCTGATGTTCGGCCTGCCTGCGGCGGCGTTGGCGATGATCCTCGCCGCGAACAAGAAGCAACGCAAGGTCGCGGTCGGCATCCTGTCGGCGGCCGCGCTCACCGCATTCCTGACCGGGGTGACCGAACCGCTCGAGTTCGCGTTCATGTTCGTGGCGTTCCCGCTGTACGTCATCCACGCGGTCCTGACCGGACTGTCCCTGGCGATCGCCTACCTGCTCGACATCCACCTGGGCTTCTCGTTCTCGGCCGGGCTGCTCGACCTGCTGCTCTACGGCGGTGCTCCGGCGGCGAAGAACATCTGGCTGCTCATCGCCATGGGGGCGGTGTTCTCGGTCATCTATTTCGTGCTGTTCTACGTCGCGATCACGCGGTGGAACATGCGCACACCTGGCCGTGAACCCGAGGCGGAGTTCGAGGCCGAGGAACAGGCGAACCTCGGTGAGGGCCCCGAGTCGGCTACCACTGTTGCCTCCGGCGATGCCGCCACCGACACTCTCACCGCGCCCGCGCGGGCCGACACTCAGGCCGAGCAGATCATCGCCGCCTTCGGCGGCCGGGAGAACCTCGTCAATGTCGATGCCTGCATCACCCGGCTCCGCATGGAGGTCGCCGACAAGAGCAAGGTCGACCAGGACCGGTTGAAGGCCCTCGGCGCGGCAGGCGTCATCGAGGTGGGCAACAGCGTTCAGGCGGTCTTCGGTACCAGCTCCGAGGCGCTGAAGAACGCCATCGTCGACAGTCTGTAGCCGCCGGTCTCACACCGACAGCAGCCGGTTGAAGAAATCGCGGTAACGCGTCAACGCGACGCGGAGATCCTCGGTGGAGCCCTCCTCGCCGCGAGACCACTGCGCCTCGAGCCGGGACCGGGTGTCGGCGAAACTCGCGGTGAGCTCCTCGACGACTTCCGCCACAAGGTTGTCCGCTTTCTGCACAGACTCTTTCGGGTCGTCGACGAACGCCGCCTGAACGTCATTCCAGCGCGAGTGCAATACGGACCGATGCTCGTCGGCGAACAACAGCGTGTTGTCGTCGTCTACCGGCTCAGCCTGAGCAGGACTCGAATCTGACTCGGGCGCCCGTCGCGCCGTATCCGCGTCGCGGGGTGCGGGCACATCGGTGCCCTCGTCGTGGATGGTCATGCTCGCGCCTCCTTCGTCGAATCGGTGCCGGCTTCATCGGTCCCGGCCTCGTGCCTGCCGGCATCACGCTGGGTCGGGGTGTCGTGCTCGACCGGGGTTTCATGTTGGACCCGGCCGTCCGTCCCGGGTTTCGCTGCGGGCACCGCCCCGACCAACTGCTCGAAGAGCGCGCGATAATGCACGATCGCCTCACGTTGCGCCTCGGTTCCGATGTCCCCTTGATCCTGAGCAAGGTGCAGGATGTGCGCGGCGCGGTAATGCTCGACCACCTTGGGATGGTCGACCGAGATATCAGCGGCACGCTGCTCGAAATCATCTATCGGATAACCGCGTTCGCGCATCACCTCGGTCACCAGACGATCTGCGTCACCGACCGATTTCGCCGGATCGTCGACAAACCCGGCCTGGGTTACGCCCCACGCTTCGACGTACCGGGTCCGGGATTCGGGTGTCAACTCGCTGATCTTCAGCTTGTTGTGTTTGCGTTCGCGCGCAATCAGTTCCCGTTCCGCTGCACGTTGACCGCCTGCTGTTTCGACGGCGTGTTCATACTCCGGCCCGAACTGTTCCCTGAGCCGCTCACTGCGCTTCTGACGCATCATCGATGCCGCCACGATCACCGCGAGCAACACGATGACCACGGCAACCACCGCGATGACGATCCAACTCCATGTAGGCATTTCCTGAACCTCCTGCGGCCAGGGATACCCACCCACGGTCTACGAAAACGTCAATAGTGGGCTGTGTGCGGCAGTCAGCGGCAGTAAGACCTGGTGGCGTGGTCCAGCGCGCGCCGATACAACGGGTCGAAATTTCGCGCCGCGGCCACGCCGTCGACAGCGGTCGCCAGATCTGCCCGGCAGGCCGGTGCGTGCAAGACCGGCCACTGGTCGGCGATCTCGTTGACCATCGTGTGGTTGAGCGCGTCGATCGTCGTCCTCGACGCGGCCAGGTCGGGAGCGGTGACCGGGGCCGTCGCCGGATCCAGTTTCCATCGCGAGAACAAGCCGTACTCCACGGCTACGGTCGCATCGATCTGATCCCGGAACACGTCACGCACGTAGGCCGGGTCGAGGTGGCGGCTGTCGGCCTCGGCGGTCGTGGCGTCGATGACCTGCTGCTCACGCTTCGGGTCCTCGATCGGCCCACCGGTGCGGAACTTGTTGGCGGCCACCGGATCCGCCGTCTGCAGGCGCTGCGCGGCGGCATCGACGAGCGGCTGCAACGGGCTGGGCTCCTGCGCCCGGGCCGGCGACCCGGTGGACAGGACCAGCAGTATCAGCGCTCCGGCCGCCGCGACTCGCAACATCAGAGCTTGGCGAAGCAGGCGTCGTTGGAGTCGTCGTTGGGGATGGACGCGTTCTGGCTGGAGAACTTGCCCACCACGCCGGTGTCGGTCACCGTGACGCTGTCGGCGTGGATGCCCAGCGGGTAGGCGTCGTTCAATTTCGTCATGAGGCTGTCGAGGGCTGCCTGAACAGTTTCTTTCGCGAACGGGCCGCTGACGTCGGTGATCTGCAGATTCAGATCTCCGTTGTCCACCACGGGTTTGGCCGTCACCTTGGTATCCCCGACGGCTTCCATGGTGATGGTGCCCGCGGACGGATCGGTGCTCACGTCGGTGACCAAAGCGCCCACGCCCGGCAGGTTTTCGGCCACCGTGTCCTTGATACCGGCCGCCGTCCAGGTCAGTGTCGCGTTCAGTGATCCGATGGTGCCCTTGGAGTCCGAGGTGCCCTGCAACCGGATGTCGGACAACGCCACATCCGCGGTCATCCCCTTGGCGGCCTGCACCTGTTTGCCCCCGGTCTCCACCGAGATGTTGGTGTAGTGCCCGGTGATGTGCTGCCACAGGAACGGCGGGTTCACCCCGAAGGAAACCGAGGCGTTGTCCTGCACCACGCATTCGGCGACCGAGACCAGCAGGGAGCTCGCCTTGTGGCGGGCGAACAGTTCGCCGCCGGTCAGCCCGATCACCACGAGGGATACCGCGATGACGACGATGAGGATGATCGCCTGCGGACTGCGCCAGTGCGACGAGCGTTTCGCCGGCTGCGGCTTCTCCGGTGCAGCAGGCGGCTTGGTCGGCGGTGGCCCCGCGGGCCGGGCCCCCGCCGGTGGTCGGGGCTTTGTGATCTTCTCGGTCGCGGCCTCAGGGGGCTGACGGCGCGCCCGGATCTGCTCGGTCGCAGCCTCGGGCGGCTGGGGACGGGCCCGGAGCTGCTCCGTCGGCACCTCGGGCCGGCCGGGACGGGGCAGCCGACGGGTGGCCGGGTCGGGCGGCGGCACAGGGCCCCGGCCTCGCCGGCCGGGCTCGCCGGGGCGTTGCGGCGGTGTCGGCATCACCGCAATTCTGCCTCATCACCTACTGCGTCAGACGTGTGGCACGCCTGTGGGGTCGCTCCTCATTCCTGGTTCGCGGCCACCCCCGGCGCCACCGCCGCGGGCTGTTGTTGCAGGTCGCCAGGATTTGCAGTGGCCGCTGCCGCGATCGACAGACCCGCGATCACCACGCAGACCACCGTGTACCACAGGCTGCCGGTGGGGTCGCCGTCGGCGGTGACGCCATCGACGGCGCCGAAGTAGGCGGGCAGCGCCGTCAGCCACAGCGCCGTCATGACCGCCAAGTAGACCGCGGCGTAGCGCAGGATCAGCGGGTTCGAGTAGCGCACGGTTGCCAGGTCGCGGTCCTTGCGCAGGCTCGACCATTGAGTGAACAGCACCGGAATCGCCACCAGAACGAGGACGACGAGTTCGGCGGCGTAGACCACGCCCCCAACTGTCGTGCTGCCCGAGATCGACGCGGCGAGCGTGGCCGGCAGGGGCAGCACCGCGGTGCCGATGGACGCCAGGACGCCGACGACGATGGTGCGGCCCACGATCTGCAGCCCGGTGAAGGTCTTGCCGTCCTGGACGTGGCGGCCGACGAACAGCTGCACACAGAAGGCCAGCGACATCGGCCACAGCGCGGCGAACACCACCACGCTGGGCAGCGGTACCGAATCGAAGAACGGCTGGTTCATCGGATGGTCCAGCGTCCACTCCCACCACCGGAGCTGCGGGCCGAGGTGGTCGAAGATCTCGTAGAACGCGTGGTGGACAAACCCGACGCAGATCGCGCCGATCAGTACGCCGCGGCGGCGGAAGACCCCGAGGATCCGGACGATCTCGTAGGCGACCGTCGCCATCATCGGGTAGATCGCGACGATGTAGAGCGGCAGCCGACCCCACAGGAAGTCGACGGTGAACACGTTGTGGGCGAACATCGTGTCGACGTGCTCGGCGATCCCGAACGCACTCGGGAAGTACAGCGGCGGCTCGATGATCAGCAGATAGGCGATGGCACCGAACCACAGCACCAGATTGGTCGGATCGTTGTGCCGGCGCAGCCGAACGATCGCGTACACCAGGGCCAGCACCGCGCCGACGATCACGGTGAGCTCGAGCACTGGCAGCGTCCAGTTCTCCAGCCCGAACGGGTTGCGGAACTCGACCAGACCGCCTGCGGTGTCACATGAAAAGCCCAGGCGCTGCGCCAAACCCGAGAAGGTCGGGGTACACAGATCAGACATCAGCCGTGCTCGCTTTCTGTGCCGTGGCGTCACCTGCGGTGTACCACTGGGTGACCTCGTAGCCATCCTCGTAGCGCTGGAACCACTCGTCGGCCAATGCCGGCAACTTCTCGTGGGCCGGATTGTGGCCCGGTACCTGGCTGCGCACGACACCGGCCATGGCGGTCAGCATCTCGCGCACCGGCAGATGCGCGAACGCGTTCGCGACCGGTCCGTCGTACGGGGTCTTGGTGAACGGAAGCTTTTGCAGCAGAGCCTTTCTCCGTGCCTGCATGCCGAACATCGATACCGCGTCGATCTGGCGCTCCTCCAGCGGAACGTGCTTGTTGAAGCCTTCGGTGGCGATCTTGAGCACCGCCCAGACGTGTTTGAAGATCGACGGCGCGACCCGCATCCGGTACCACGGATCGTCGGCCACCGCGTCATAGATGATCAACGCCGAGCTGCGGTGCTCGACCTCTTCGACGAAGTGCCACAGGAACAACGAGGCCACCCGGTCGTCACCGGGGGCGAACAGCGTGTCGTCATGGTCGAGCATCAGCTTGAACACCGGGGTGAAGGTCGCCTCCAGGTCGGCAGTGTAGGCCAGCCGGTACTTCAGCGGCGTCTCGGCGGTCAGATCGTCGTATGCCTTGACCACCTCGTCGAGGGTCTCCTTGAGACCCGGGTAGGTCTTGATCAGGCCCTTGGCGTGCTGGCGATGGGCCATCGCGTGCTGGCCCTCCTGCCGCACGAAGGCCTGAGCCTCCTCGGCCACCTCGGGGTCGGTGATGAACGGCATGGCCTCGGTGATCATGTGGCCGATCATCTTCTCGAAGGCGATGGCCAGGAACGACACCGCATTGGCCATCGACGAGAACGCCGGGTTGGCCTCGTTCCACAGGAACGGGACGCGGTGGTCCGCGAACGCGAACCTCATCTTCCGCACGATCAGATCCGTCATCGGTGCCACCTCGCTTCTCCAAGCAATCATACAAAGAACGCCTTGGTTGTATGATTACTACACGCGGTCGCGGCCCGTCAACGGCCGGTGGCGATATCCTGCAGGAATGTTGCTGGCCAGGAATCCGGGCCGTGGCGCGTAGGCGCGGGTGGGACGGGCGACCGCCCGGCAGCGACGAGGAAGCCTCCGAACGCATCGTGGCCGCCGCTGTGCAGCTGATCGCCGAGACGGGGACCGGGATCAGCATCGCCGACGTCGCGGCATCGCTCGGCGTCATCCGCCAGACCGTGTACCGCTACTTCCCCACCGCTGAAGCACTGATGCACGCGGCCGCGATCGCCTCTGTGGAGGGCTTTCTGGACCGGCTCGCCGAGAGCGTGCGAGGGATCACCGATCCCGCCGAGGCGATGACCGAAGGCGTCATGTTCACCCTGGAGGAAGTCACCCGGATACCGCACCTGCGGATCATGCTGTCCGGACCGCAGGCAGCCGCGAGTTCGGTCAACGTCGCCTCGGGCGAAGGTCAGGCCTTCGGCATGCGGATGATCACCCGGTTCGACGTCGACTGGGAGAAGTACGGATACGACGAAGCCGCGCTGCGCGAGCTGGTGGAATTCACCCTGCGCACCATGCTGTCGTTCTTCATCGCCCCCAACGAACCTGGGCGCAGCACCGAAGAACTGCGGCGCTTCCTCAGACGCTGGCTGGGCGGGGCAATTCTGGCTCAGCCGGCCGATGACGAGCGATGACATCGCCGAACACCGCCGGGATCAGCCGGTTGAAGATATCGGCGCGCTCCCATTGCAGGAAGTGACCGGCACCCGGAACCACCAGCGGCCCAATGCGATTGAGAAACGCCCGCTCGGTACGGGGTACAAAATCCTCTCCGACCACGTGATCGTCGGGGCCGTACAGCACCAGGGTGGGAATGTCCACGGCGTCCATCAGCGGGATCTCTGACATGGCGCGACCGTAGGCGAGTTGATACGACGCCCACCCGGCCCGTAACCGCGCCTCGTCGGCGAACGGTTCGGTCATGAAGTCCACGTCGGACTGGGTGAACGCGTAGGCCGAGCCCCACAGCCGATTGGTATACATTGCCGCCACCCACTGCCTGCGGGCTTCAGGCGTGGGCAGCATCGCGGCGAGCTCGTCGGGAAAGGCGCCCTGCATCCAGCGGTAGTCGCCGGTGGGGTCGGCTGCGCCGCCGACGAACCCCGGATGCTGGGTGCCGATTCCCGAGAAGTCGACCGCCATGGGCGGCACGGTGTTGAAAACGCAGAAGCGCCTGACGAATCCCGGATACCGGTGGATCAGGTCCGTGCTGACGACGGCACCAACGTCGCTGGCCGCAATCAGGCACGCCTCGTGACCCAGTTGTTCGTGGACCAACGCATACAGGTCGCGGGAGTACGTGACGATGTCGTGCTGATCGTCGGGCGGCATCGCGCTGTCACCCATGCCGCGCAGGTCCGGGACGATGACCTCGAAGCCGTCCGCGGCCAGGGCCTCGATGTTGCGCCACCAGATCCGCTTGGTCTCGGGGTACCCGTGCACCAGCAGGAGGGGCACACCGCCGATGCCCTCGCGGACGTACGCCAGCGAAACCCCTTCGGCGACAGCGGCAGTGTGGATCGTGAACGCGTCAGCACCCGGCGCCGGCGGCTGGGCCGGACGCTGACGCGGGTCGTAACGAAAATCCGCCATGGCGAAAGACCCTACAGATCAACGGGTCCCACGCACCAGACGGCCGGGTCGGGCCCCGGTGTCCACACCGTGGCGGCGGGTCACGGCACCGCTGACGATCGTCGCGTCGTAACCGCTTGCCCCCTGCACCAACCGTTTTCCACCGGCAGGCAGGTCATAGGCCATTCTCGGCGCATGCAAGGTCAGGCCATCCAGATCGATCACGTTGACGTCGGCCTTCTTCCCCACACTGATCACGCCGCGGTCCGACATTCCGTAGAGCTGCGCGGTGTCGTGCGACTGCTTGCGGATCACGTACTCCAGCGGCAGCTTCTCGCCGCGATGACGGTCACGGGCCCAGTGCGTCAGCAGGAACGTGGGGTACGACGCATCGCAGATCATGCTGCAGTGCGCGCCGCCGTCGGACAGACCCAGCACACCGGCCGGATGCGTGAGCATCTCCCGGATGGCGTCGTGGTTGCCGTCGGAGTAGTTGAACATCGGGTACATCAGCATGGCACCGGCATTGGCCTCGAGCATCAGGTCGTACATCGCCGCCAGCGGGTCCATTCCGCGTTGCTTGGCGATCGCCGCAACGGTGCGCTCGTCGGTCGGCTCGTAATCCGGCGGATCCCCGATGTGGTACAGCCGGTTCGCCGCATTCTGCGCCAGCATGAACATGCCGTCGAACAGCTTGTTGGGGTCGATCGGCAGGTCCTCTTCGCCCAGGATCGCGGCGCGCACTTTCGGATCGGCAAGCCGTTCGGCAAGCTCCTCACGCGTACATTCGGCTTGCAGGCGCCGGTAGGTCGGGCGGTGGGTGAAGGCGTGGTGACCGGGGAATCCCAGCAGCATGCCGAACGGCCGCGCCGCCACCTGCGGGAACAGCCGGCTACCCGCTTTGTGCGCGGCCGCCGACAGATCGAGCTGCTCGCGCCACAGGTTGGGATCGGCATCCACCTGGATCAGCGCGAAGCTGAGCGCGCAGTCGATCTCCTCGCCGAGACGGCGCATCCATTCGAGTTCTTTCTTGGGTGCGACGATGTCTTCGCCGGCGGCACCCTGCGGAGCCAGCTCGAACACCGCAGCACCACCGGCTGCGGTGGCCCGGCCCAGGGCGAACAACTCATCTTCGGCGGCGAAGGTGCCAGGCACCGGCTCGCCGTCCATGGCGGTGTGCGCGATGGTGCGCGACGACGAAAAGCCCAGCGCCCCAGCCTCGATGGCCTCCTGCACCAGTTTGGCCATGGCCTTGATGTCATCAGGTGTCGCCGCTTCGTTGCGGGCGCCGCGCTCCCCCATGGCGTAGGCCCGGATGGCGCCGTGGGCGATCTGGGTGCCCATGTCGACGGCCAGTTCACGTTTGCCGATCACGTCCAGGTATTCGCCGAACGTCTCCCAACCCCAGGTGATGCCCTCGGTCAGGGCCGTGCCGGGGATGTCCTCGACGCCCTCCATCAGGGAGATCAGCCACTGCTCCTGGCCGGGACGCACCGGCGCGAAGCCGACACCGCAGTTGCCGGCCACCACAGTCGTGACGCCGTGGTTGCTCGACGGTTCGAGCACGGCGTCCCAGGAGACCTGGCCGTCATAGTGGGTGTGAATGTCGACGAAGCCGGGGGCGACGATCTTGCCTGTGGCGTCGATGGTTTCGGCGGCGTCGCCGGCCAGGGCCGGGTCATCAGCGCCGCGTCGATGCACCTCGACGATCTTTCCGTCCTTGATCGCGACGTCGGCGGTGAACCGGTCCGCACCGGTCCCGTCGACGACAGTACCGCCGGTGATTTTGAGATCGAACACGTTTTTGCTCCCTTGAGGCGTGGAGGCCGCTACGGTCGCAATGTAACACCGTTACAGAACCGCCGTGCCGAGTTTGTCCTACCTAGTGGGAGGTGCCCCATGGCCCGCAGCTCAACTGACACGCACCGACGGGCGGATGCGATCGGCGACCCGCCCCAGCGCCCGACCCTGGTGCCCGCCGAGCGCTACTACTCCCCGGCATTCGCACAACTGGAAGTGGAGCGCATGTGGCCGCGGGTATGGCAGGCCGCATGCACGGTCGATCACGTGGCCGAACCCGGCGACTACTTCGAATACCGTTGCGGCCCCTATTCAGTGCTGATCGTCCGCGGAGACGACGGGGACTTGCGCGCCTTCCAGAACGCCTGCCGGCACCGCGGCAACACCCTGTGCACCGGTGCCGGCTCCTCGCTGCGGGAACTGAAATGTGGCTATCACGGCTGGACCTGGGATCTGGCCGGCGCACTCAAGCGGATCCCGAACCGCAAAGGGTTCGGGTCGGTGCATATGTCCGAGTTCCCGCTGGCGCCGGTGCAGGTCGACACCTGGGAACGGTTGGTGTTCGTCAACCTCGACCCCGCGGCGATGCCGCTGGTCGACTACCTGGAAGCGGTCCCCGGAGACATCGCCTGGTGCGGTCTCGGTGACTTCCGTTGCTACGCAACGATGACCATCGATGTCGAGGCCAACTGGAAGACCATCGCCGACGGTTACAGCGAGACCTACCACGTCCAGACCCTGCATCCCGAGCTGCACCGGTGTATGGACGACGTCTACGCGCCCCAGACGATCTGGGGCCACACGGGCAAATCCGAATCGCTCTACGGAGTGCCGAGCCCACGGCTGTCCGGCGCGCTGAGCGACGAAGAGGTGTGGGACGCCTACGTGTACACCCAGGGCGCACTGATGGGCGTCGCCGAGGGCACCCCGTTCCCGTCGGACCGGCAGTCGCCCGGCCAGTCGGTGGCCGACGTGATCGCCTCGCAGGTCCGGGAATTCGCAGCCGGACGCGGCGTCGACATCAGCTGGGCCAGCACCGATCAGGTGATGTGCCTGCACCAGTACAACATCTTCCCCAATCTGACCCTGCTCACCGGCGCCGATCATCTGACGGTGATGACGTCGTTACCCGGCTCGGATCCCGACCGCGGGCAACTGGTGATGACGCTGATGGCCCGCATGCCGGCGCAGGCACCACGGGTAAATCCGACCGACGTCCGGATGGGCGCGGAGGAGGCGCACCCCGGCGTGGTGATGAGCCAGGACATCGCCGTGCTCACCGGCCTGCAGCGCGGCTTGCACCAGCCGGGCTTCACCCACCTCGTCCTGTCCGCCGAGGAGCGCAGAATCATCAACATGCACCGCAACCTTGAGCGCTACCTCGACCTGCCCTCCTCCGAGCGCATCGCGGATGCGGAAACCGGCGAATGAGTCCGAAGCCGAAGCCGATCGACGCCGACGTCATCCTCGACGCGGCTACCGATCTCATAGAAAAAGACGGGGTGGAAGCGTTCTCGATGCGGGGGCTCGCCGAGCGCATCGGCGCAGCCGTCACGTCCATCTACTGGCACGTCGGGGGCCGCGACGCCCTCTTCGACAGCCTGGTCGACCGTCTGCTGACCGAGATGGCCGGCCTGCCCACCCACGGTGACAGCCCCGTGAATCGAATTGCCGCACTCGCCCGCAACCAGCGCAGCCTGCTGATCCGGCACCAGCATCTACTGGCGATCGCCCACGAGCGGGACCGTACCCCCACGCTGTTCCTGCCCGTACAACAGAGGCTCGCCGCCGAACTGGCCGAGATCGACGTCACCGGAGCCCGGGCCGCACTGGTGTTGCGCGCCGTGCAAGTGCACGTGATCTCCTCTGCGGTGATGCAGTTTTCGGCGGTGCGCGGCCCCCGGCATCAGGAGGAGGATCCGTCCCTGTGGACCGCCGACTGGCCCGACCAGGCGCTCGTCGCCGCCCTGCAGTCCCCCACCGACTACGACGCGGTGTTCGAGTACGGGCTCGACGCCCTGCTGGCGCCGCTGCGGCCCGTCAATGGCCGGGTCAGGGCAACACGGTCTTCATCAGCATGACGTTGTAGGCCGACCACAGCGACAGGTTGTAGTACAGTTCCTTGCCCGTCGACCACGGATGCAGATACGGCGCGTAGATGCCGCCAGGGATCTGTGACGACGGCGCGATCAACTGCTCGGGCCCCCACGGGCCCTGCGGCGCCGGCGCGGTCCGCATCACGACATCGTTCATCCCGTTGCCGTACAGCACGAGGTACTGCTTGAGATACGTGTTGTACTGGGCTGACATCTCGCTCACGGGACCCGGGATCACCGGCGTCGCCGCGGCCGGATTGCCCGGTACCCAGGCGTTGTTGTCCGCGTTCCAGTACTCGTACTTGGTGAGATCGGGGATGAGTCCCGGAGCCACCCGCGCGATATAGGCCGACCCGCCGCGCCCGTTCGGCGTGCCGAACGTGTAGATGTACGGGTCACCGGGGCCCGGTTTGAGGAACGCACCCATCTGGAAGTTTTCGTTGCCCCCGCCGGGCGGCCGGATCGTCCCTGGGTACACGCCCCAGTTCTCACCGTTGTCCGGCGACATCGCGATCGCCGAGAAGTTGGTCGACCACGCACCGGGACTGTCCCAGTTCCGGATCGACATGAAGTTCAGATATTGGTTGCGCCCGACCGAGATACCCGCCGTCGGGATGATGCCCGTCTCCTCCGGCGCCCGGCCGATGCTGTTGATGATCTGCTTGGAGATGCCCTGCCGCCACACCGGAGAACCGGAGTACTTGTTGGCCACCACACCATCGGGCACGGCGACGGTCTTCGACAGCGATCCGTCCTGACTGCGGAACAACGCGTTGTACCGCCACTGCTTGCCGGGAATGCCGCAATAGCCGTTGGTGTCGCCGAAGGCCATCAGCACCTGTCGGTTCACCGGATCCCCGTTGTCCCACATGATTCCGAGGTCGGTTCCGGTGATGGCGAAGCGTTTGATCGTCTGGTTGGGGCTGTCGGGACCGGTCACCCAACCCACGATCGATGTGCCAGGAGGCGCACCCGGGGCTGGTTGAGCCGCTGGGGCCGGAGCCGGCTGAGGCTCCGCCGGAACCGGGGCCGGCTGAGCCGCATTCGGGACCGGCTGAGCGCCACCAGGATTGGGCGCGGGCACGACAGCCGCTTTCTGCCTGACCTGTCCGGAGTTCGGCATCAGCGCCTTCAGCAGGGCCAGTGGCAACTGCCCGAGCTTGGGCAGTGGAGCCCGGTCGTTGGCCCCGGCGGGCATATGCCCGATCGGGCGGTTGAGCGGGGCGAGCCTGGACGGCTTGGGAATCTGGAAGGCCTGGTTCGGGAGAGGTTGCGCGGCCGCAGCGGCGCCTTCGCAGGGTTCGGCCGATGCCGATGGCGCCACCCCGACGGCGACGACGAGTCCTATTGCGGCCGCCGCTGCCATCGTCGAAGCACCTCGAGGACGTCGCGACATGTCACACCTTCCCAATGCAGGGACGTCGACATGACGTCACAGTTGGCTGATGTGACGTTAGTGATCAATGGTGTCGATGTGACCAGTGATGCACCGATAGGTATCGTCCCGTGACCGTGTCGCAACCGACACGGCGTGTTGCTTTCGACCGGGAAATTCGATGTCAGCCGCGGGGTACAGCTCGCCGCTCCCCACGAACACTCCCCACGGACGAGCGTTCCGCACTACGGTGGGAAGTGGTGGAACTATCGAAACGAGCGAGAGGGATCACCATGGCAGGAACATTCGATCCGAAAAAGGGTGGCAAGTTCGAGCCCACCACGAAGGCCAAGCCGCCGCCACCTCCGCGGCCCGGCGGCAACAAGAAGTAATTAGGCGAAACTGCCCACGTGCGAGCGTTTTCAGCTCACACGTGGGCAGTTCCGTTTGCAGATCAGCTACAGACTTGAACCAACCGGAACGGTCCGGTGGCACATACCGACGGCGGACCGTATCCGCCATAACCCCAACCAGCCCCGTAGGCGGGCGGCGGGGGCGGCGGCGGACCCCATGGGCCCGGGCCGTAACCCCAGCCGGGATGTTCGGCCCAACCAACTCCTGAGCCGACCACCGGCGACGGTGCAGCATTGGCCACACCCGAGCCGATACCGAGGGCGGCCAATCCGAGCGCTCCGGCCGCTGCGGCGCTGATCGCGATGGACTTCAACATTTCGCAACCCCTATTGACTTGCAGAACCCGAGACCATGGATCGCCCCGTCGGTCCAGAGTCGGCGGAAGTGTTCGATTTCGACTTCCACAAATTATGTTAGATCTGCTTATTAAGTCTGGGCTGTGTAGACGCTTTGTATGTTGTGGTCCTGCTTCAGAGACGCCAGGCGTCGCTTCGACGCAGCCGACTGGATGACCTGAGGCCACCAGAACCACCGGCCCAGCAGCGCGGCAATGGCCGGGGTCATGAACGACCGCACGATCAGTGTGTCGAACAGCAGGCCGAGCGCGATCGTGGTGCCCACCTGCGCCATGACCTTGAGATCACTGAACGCGAATGACGCCATGGTGAAGGCGAACACCAGACCGGCCGAGGTCACGACCGAACCGGTGCCTGCCATCGCCCGGATGATGCCGGTCTTCAGGCCACCGGACAACTCTTCCTTGAAGCGGGACACCAGCAGCAGGTTGTAGTCGGACCCGACCGCCAGCAGCAGGATGACCGACATGGCCAACACCATCCAGTGCAATTCCAGGCCGAGGAGGTGTTGCCAGACCAGAACGGACAGCCCGAATGACGCGCCGAGCGACAGCAGCACCGTGCCGACGATCACCGCTGCCGCCACCACACTGCGCGTGATCAGCAACATGATGATGAAAATCAGTGACACCGCGGCGATTCCGGCGATCATCAGATCGTAGAACGACCCGTCCTTCATGTCCTTGTAGGTGGCCGCGGTACCCGCCAGATAGATCTTGGAACCTTCCAGTGGCGTGCCCTTGAGCGCTTCCTTGGCTGCCAGCTTGATCGGCTCCACGTGGCTGACGCCCTCCGGCGTCGCGGGGTCGCCCTCGTGACTGATGATGAACCGCACCGACTTTCCGTCGGGTGAGATGAAGTTCTTCATGCCGCGCTTGAAGTCCTTGTTGTCGAAGGCTTCCGGCGGAAGATAGAACGTATCGTCGTTGCGCGCCTCGTCGAAGGCCTTCCCCATCGCCGTCGAATTCTCTTGCATGGCAGCCATCTGATCCTGCTGACCGGCCTGGGTGGCCCGCTGCGTCAGCATCATGGTCTTCATCGACTTCATCGACTCGATCTGCTCGGGCATGAGCGCGGCCAACTGCGGCATCAACGTGTCGAGATGCTCGAGGTCGGGCACCAGCTCCTGAACGTCGTCGGTGAGGGCATCGATCCCGTCGAGGGTGTCGAAGATCGACCGCAGCGACCAGCACACCGGGATGTCGGCGCAGTGCGGCTCCCAGTAGAAGTAATTACGCAGTGGACGCAACCAATCGTCGAAATCTCCGATGTTGTTGCGTAACTCGGCGATATCGAGGGTCATCGTTTTGGTCTTGGTGACCATCGAATGCGTGATGTCGGCCATCTGCAGGGTCAGCTGCGACATCCGCTCCATCGTGTCGATGGTCTTCTGCATCTCGTCGGCCTGAACCAGCATGTCAGCCATCCGGTCCTGGTTGTACTTCCGGTTCATCGTGTTGGTCGTGCCCTGCCGGCTGAGCAGGAACGGGATGGACGTGTGCTCGATCGGGCGGCCGTTGGGCCGCGTGATGGCCTGCACCCGGGAGACTCCGGGGACGCGGACGATCCCCTTGGCGATCTTGTCGATGACGAGGAAGTCTGCGGGGTTTCGCAGGTCGCGATCGGTCTCGATCATCAGCAATTCCGGATTCATCCGCGCGGCGCTGAAATGCCTTTCCGCGGCGGCATATCCGACATTTGCGGTCAGATCGGAGGGCAGGTATTTGCGGGCGTCGTAATTGGTCTTGTAACCCGGCAGGGTGAGCAGGCCGATGAGCGCCAGGCCCATCGTCGCAGCCAGGATCGGACCAGGCCACCGAACCACCGCGATGCCGACCCGACGCCAGCCACGCGACCGGATACTGCGCTTGGGCTCGAAACGCCCGAACCGGCTGCCGATCACGATGACCGCCGGGCCCATCGTCAGCGCGGCGATGACCGCGACGAACGTGCCCACCGCACATGGCACGCCCATGGTCTGGAAGTACGGCAGGCGGGTGAAACTCAGGCACAACATCGCGCCGGCGATCGTCATGCCGGACCCGAGCACCACATGAGATGTACCGCGGAACATCGTGTAATACGCGGTTTCCCGGTCTTCACGGGCACCACGCGCCTCTTGATAGCGACCGATCGCGAAGATCGCATAATCGGTTCCCGCCGCGATGACCATCAACGTCAGGAGGTTGACCGCGAAGGTCGACAAGCCGATGACGCCGGTGTGGGCCAGGAGTGCCACGATGCCTCGGGCAGCACCGAGCTCCATGAACACCATGAGCAGTACCAGGATCATGGTGGCGATCGAGCGGTAGACGAGCAGCAGCATCACCGCGATCACCACGAGCGTGATGGCGGTGACCCGTGCGACGCTCTTGTCGCCGGCGTGGTGCTGATCGGAAACCAGCGGTGCCCCGCCGGTCACGTACACCTTGATCCCCGCCGGCGGTGACGACTGGTTGACGATGTCACGCACCGCGGCAACTGATTCGTTGGCCAGCGTCTCGCCCTGGTTGCCGCGAAGGTAGACCTGGACGTAGGCGGCCTTGCCGTCGTTGCTCTGTGCGCCCGAGGCTGTCAGCGGGTCGCCCCAGAAGTCGGCCACGTGCTGCACGTGGGCGGTGTCGGCCTCGAGCTTGTCGACGATGCCGTCGTAGTAGTGGTGTGCGTCGTCGCCCAGGGGTTGCTCACCTTCCAGCACCACCATGGCGTTGCTGTCGGAATCGAACTCCTGGAAGTCACTGCCGATCTTGCGCATGGCGATCATCGCCGGCGCGTCTTTTGCGCTCAGCCCGACGGTGTTCTCTTCGCCGACTTTCTCAAGCGGTGGGACGAAAACGTTCGTCAGGATGGTCAGGGCGACCCAGCCGAGCAGGATCGGAACGGCCAGCACTCGGATGAAGCGGGCGATGCCCGACCTGTTCTGTGTGCCGCTGTGGCTACTCATCGCGTGCCCTTGGTCTACACACAACCCGCCCCTTCGATCAGGCCACTGTCGCCCGGTGGGACAGGTCGCAAGCGATACACATTCGCAGTCGCGCGTAATATACCTAGCCTGTCAAAGTGTAAGTGTCAATAATCACTTTGCCGGTCCACTGACAGCTACCTCACAGCTACGCCGCATCCGCTCCCACGGCCACGTCATCAGCGCCCAGACGATGAGGACGATCACGACCTCGGCCAGCAGATACACCGGCCACGGGCCCAGCACATCCAGCACTGACGCGGTGGGCGGCTTCCTGTTGAGATAACCGTAATTGGCCCCGGTGATCGCGTTGAAGGCGAAGGTGACGGCCCCCCACGAGAGCGTCGCGATGACCGCGAAGCGGTAGTCACGCCACCGCGGTCGCATCCCACGTCCCCAGGTGAGATAGATGGCCGCCCACACCACGAGCACGTGGAGCGTGAAGAACGTGATGAACAGGTGATGGGGGAAGTCCGGAGCACCGTCTTTTGCCGTGCCGATGTCCGGCGTGACCAAAGCCTGTGAACTCAGGACCAGGCCCCAGAAATAGGTGAGGACGAAGGCCCAATGCCGGTGCGACCACAGGGCATACGCCGCCACGAGTTCGGCGAGGTCGCACAACTGGAGCGGCACCGAATTGTCGATGGTGGGATCGGTCAGCTTGTAGGCCAACGCCACGAGAAAGGCCGCGATGAGCGCAACCGCCAGGATACGGCTCAGGATCCGGGCCTGCGACTGCGCCTGCCGCCTGCCGATCACGACCAGCAGCACCGCGCCGAGGACGAACACCGCCAGCACCACCAGGTGCGACGGACCGTACGCCGAGAACTCGCGTTGTGCACTGGACAATTCGATCAACTCCCCCGTTTCATCGCAGGGAACGATTACCCATGATCGCAGGTGGGAACGCGTCTCTGCGCTGAAAAACGAAGAAGGGCCGCATCGCTGCGGCCCTTGCCTCGTGGACTACCTAGATCCACCCGATTCCGGCAGGCGGTGCGGAAGTCGCGGGTGTCGACGAATCGGACCCAGGTGGCTGCGTTCCGTATCCGGGTGTCTCCGGGCTGTACCCCGGCGCTGGGGCGTACCCCGGTTGCGGACCGTGCAGCGACGTGTCCGGGCCGGAGCCCGGCAGTGGGCCATATACCGGCGTCGGACCGGACCCCGGCAACAGGCCGAACTCGGGCAGCTGACCGTAATCCGGCAGCGCGGGGCCGTACCCGGGCAGCGACTGGCCGGACCCGGCGAGCAGCTTCGACGCGATGAACGACGCCGCCTGGGTGGTGTACACGGGGACGTAGCCCTCGGTGTGCCCACTCCATTCGTTGCCCTGGCCCTCGTGACAGATCGGATCCATGGGGTTACACAGGTCGATCGCCTTGGACCCGTACAGTGCGCTCTGGGTTGCTATCGATTGCTTGGTTCGGGTACCGACGTCGCCGAAGGTGGTGATCGCCACGACGTTGTCGGCGTATTCACGCGGGAGCGCATCGCCCCACGTGATGTTGCCCAGCGGGTTGCCGGCCACGATGTTGATCACACTCGCGCCCTGCGAGTATCCGCCCAGCACGATCTTGGTGTCGGGGCAGGAGGACAGCGTGGACTTGATGTGGGAAATCGCGTCTTTGGCGCCGTCGCCGCCGTGCAGCTGCAGCTTGCTGGCCTTGTAGTTGACCCCGTAGCTATCGATCTTCATGCCCGGGGTCTGCTTGCGCAGCGCATCGACGAGGGCATCGCCGACCCGACCCATACCGGCCGGCTCATCGGTGCCACGCGCGAAGACGACCTCTGCATCGGCGCAGTCGGCGGCCGCCGCTATCGGCGGTGCGGCGAGGCCCGCAAGAGGGATGCCAGAGGTGAGTAGTGCAGCAGCGCCAAGCCCGACCCAGCGACCACCTGACCGCGCACTGCCCTGCTGAGGGCGACGTTTGCGGTGAGAAAACATGCCTCAATCTAACCCGTATCCAGGGCAGATGAATCCCATGTGCGGGGATGGCCAGCCCAGGCTCGATGGTGACACCGTAGTGACAGAAAAGAAAACAGGCCAGGGATTAGATCCCTGACCTGCATCTTCTCGGTGGAGCTGCCGGGAATTGAACCCGGGTCCTACGGCATGTCCTCGAGGCTTCTCCGTGCGCAGTTCGCTGTGCCTCTACTCGGATCTCTCAGTCACGCGAACAAGCCGAGATGACGATCCCAGTCGCTGTTTGATGTCCCCACGGATTCCGCGACCGAACCCGTGGGTGGGTCCCTCTAGCTGATGCCAGGGTCCGGGCCGAGGGCGCTCCCGGTCTGACAGACACGCAGTCGCTTAGGCAGCGAGTGCGTAGTCGCGCTGATTGGAATCGGCGCTTAATTGGTTGCAACGACGCTTACGGTGGTCTCTTGCCTGCACCGGCACGCTTCCCTTGATTCGATGCGCGAAGTCGAAACCGATCAGCCCCTCGCATCCCTGCCGACTTTCGGCAGGACAGTCAATGGTACGCCAGACCCAACGGCGAACGCCAAGCCATTATTCCCAGGCATTTTCGTGTTGCCCGCGGTGCAGGTATCTCCGCGGCCCGGTTCCACTGCGGCAGAATGACGACCATGCGGATCTATCTCGGCGCGGACCACGGCGCATACGAGCTCAAAGAGGCCATCGTCGAGCACCTCAAGAAAACCGGGCATGAGCCCATCGACTGCGGTGCATACAGCTACGACGCCGAGGACGATTATCCGGCGTTCTGCATCGCGGCCGCCGAGCGGACCGTTGCCGATCCCGGCAGCCTCGGCATCGTGCTGGGCGGTTCGGGCAACGGCGAACAGATGGCGGCGAACAAGGTTCGCGGTGCACGCTGCGCACTGGGATGGAACACCGAGACCGCGGCACTCGCCCGCGAGCACAACAACGCGCTCCTGATCGGCATCGGCGGCCGCATGCACACCATCGAGGAAGCGTTGGCCATCGTGGACACGTTCATCTCCACGCCCTGGTCGGAGGCCCCCCGCCATGAGCGGCGGGTCGAGATCATGGCCGAGTACGAGCGGACCGGCATCGCGCCCCCGGTACCGGGCGCACCGGCCTGACTTCGCAGACATGACAACGGCCCCACCGAAGTGGGGCCGTTGTCATTTTCAAGGCGAGCGTCAGGCGTCCACGGGCCGCCGGATCGGCTCGACCTTCTTGATCAGCAATCCGAAGCACAGCGCGCCGGCGACCACGACCGCCGCCGTCAGCAGCAGTGGCAGTTCGAACGACCCCGTCGCACCATAGACCGCACCGATCACGATCGGGCTCAACGCACTTCCGATGTTGGAGAAGAAGTTCTGGGTCGAGCCCAGGCTCCCGACGGTGCTCGCGTCGACAACGTCGGCGGGCAAGCACCAGATCGACACGATGGTGAAGGCGGCGGCCGCGTACGAGATCGACATCAGCACCAACGCCTGCCAAGCTGCGGGAGCCACGGCGGCCAGCGCAATCACCGAGCAGACCAGCATTCCGCCGACCAGGCAGGTCTTGCGGACTTTGTTCAGCGACCAGCCGAGACCGAGCAGATGGTCACCGATCAGACCGCCCGCCCAGCTACCGAGGATGGCGGCCAGCGGCGGGATCATGCCGAAGATGCCGAGCTTGAGCAGGTCGAAGCCGCGCTCCTCGACGAGGTAGGACGGGAACCAGGTGAGGAAGAAGGTGATCATGAAGTTCAGGCAGAAGAAGCCGAGCATCATGCCCCACACGGTGCGCTGCTTGAACAGTTCGCCGATGCTCATTGGTTTGGCGTCCGGTACCACGTTGTTGGCAGCCTGCTCGCGATGACTCTCGTGGATGATCGCGAGTTCGAGTTCGTTGACGGCGGAATGGATCTCGGGCCGGCGATACCAGGCCCACCAGCCGATCGCCCACAGAATCCCGAGCCCGCCGGCGAACAGGAACGCCGCCCGCCAGCCGAACAGGCCGATCACCAGGGCGATCAGCGGAGTCGCGGCGGCGCTGCCGATGCGGGCACCACTGTCGTAGACCGACGTCGCGCGACCGCGAAGGCGCAGCGGGAACCAGTGCGACACGGTCTTGGCTGATGCCGGATAGGCGCCGGCCTCCCCCACACCCAGTCCCAGCCGCAGGCCCAGCAGTGCGGCGAAGCTGGAGACGCCCGCGGTTGCGGCCGTGAACAGCGACCAGACCAGGACCGATGCACCGAACATGACGCGCTCGCCGAAACGGTCGATCAACCGGCCCGCCGGGATCTGCATGAGCGCGTAACTCCACGAGAAGGCGCTGAGGATGAGGCCCTTCTCGGTCGGCGTCAGGGAGAAGTCCTCGGCCATGAACGGCAGGCTGACCGAGATGGCCGACCGGTCGACGTAGTTGATGGCCAGGCCGACGGCGCAGAAGACGGCAACGGCCCATCGCACCTTCGTCGCGCGACTCGCCCCCGACGGCGTGTGATCGCCACCGCCCGTCTTCGTGGCTGGAGTGGTTGTCATGCTCGATCTCCCAATCTGACTGTTGTGACTGTTCCGCTCATCGCAGAGTTGTGGGCATTCCCGATGGAAGATCGCTGTGGTGCGCGACACAGTCACCTTGCACGGTCCATATGATTGAACCAATCGGCTAAGTTGTCAAGCAGTGATTCGGATCATGCATATTTGCACCTATTGCGCACTCAATCGCGACATCGGCGCATTGAGTGATCAAATCACGCATATAACGTTGACTTGCGCACATCGCGCATGTAACTTCGATGCCTGTGAGCGATTACGACGAGCCGACCAACCGGGATGACGACGCCGGCGACGAGCTGATCGCGCGCCGGCGGGACATCCGCGGAGCGCGCCGACGCGAACAGATCCTGCAGCTCCTGCAGACCGTGGAGACCGGTGCGCTCAGTGTCGAAGAGATCGCCGACCGATTCGGGGTGTCCTTCGCAACGGTCCGCCGCGACCTCAGCCGGCTGCACCAGGACCGCCACATCACCCGCACCTACGGCGGCGTGGCGCTCACCGGTCAGGCCGAGTTGTCGATCCATCAGCGGCAGATGGAGTTCACCCAGGAGAAGGACGCCATCGGCCGCCGGGCCGCCGAACTGGTCAACGACGGCGCGGTCGTCATCGTCGACGCCGGCACCACCACCGAGTTTGTGGCGCGGCACCTCACCGCCGACGACATCACCGTGTTCACCAACGGTATCGGCGCGGTGAATGTACTGCTGCGCAACGAAAGAGTCTCCGTCGTGGTGTTGGGTGGCCGACTGCGTCCGCTCAACGAGACGATCAGCGGACCCGAGGCCGAGAGCATGCTGCACTCGGTGGTGGCCGACCACGCGTTCATCGGCACGGACGCGGTGCATCCGGAGTACGGCGTCGCGTCGCGCACCCTCGAACAGAGCCGGCTGAAAACTCTGATGATGCAACGCAGTCGGGACGTCACGGTGGTGGCCGATCACCGGAAGCTGAGCACCGACCAGTTCAACTACTGGTCGACGTTGCCTCCTCGGTGGCGATTGATCACTGATGACAGTGCCGACCCGGACGCAATCGACAAGCTTCGGAGCATCGGTGCCGAGATCGACATCACCCGACCCCTGAGGGCCCTCCCCGAAACCGTTAATTCGAAAGGCGATCAGCTGTGACCAGCACATCCCCCACAACGGACGCTGCCGGTAGCGGCACGGGAGGCGGGACACTCCGCCAGGCGGTTCTGCATCGGCCGAACGATCTCCGGATCGAAGAGGCCGCCATGCCGATCCTCGAGCCGGGCGAGATACTGCTGCGCGTCGACGCGGCATTGTTGTGCGGCACCGATGTTCGGATCTACGAAGGCCGCAAGCAAAAGAACGTGACGTTCCCGACGGTGCTCGGACACGAGTTCGCCGGCACCGTCGTCGACGCCAACGGCGCACTGCCCGAAGGTGTCTCGATGGGCGATCAGGTGGCCGTCTATCCCCTGGTTACCTGCGGCAATTGCGTTGCCTGTACCCGAGGCCACGAAAACATCTGCCGCAACCGGCAGGCCTTCGGCTACCAACTGACCGGCGGTCTGTCCCAGTACGTCCGGGTGCCGGCCGCGGCCCGGCAGAATTTGGTGCCGGTTCCCGGTGTCTCCGCAGCCGAGGCCGCGATCATCGAGCCGGTGGCGTGCGCGCACAACGGGCAGATGCTGGCCGGGATGCCCCGGGCGAAGACCGCGCTGATCGTCGGATGCGGGCCGCTGGGCCTGATTCACGCCGGCCTCGCCAAGAGCTTCGGGGTTGAGAAGGTCGCCGCCGTCGACCCCATCGCAGCGCGCCGCACCATGGCCACCCGCTTCGGCGCCGATCTGGTTCTCGCGCCCGGCGACGACACCGCGGCCGCCCTGGACGATTTCACCGACGGCGGTATCGATGTGCTGGTGATGGCCATCGGCCGCATCGATGCGCTCACCCCCTACCTGGGCTGCCTGGCCCCTGGCGCCAGCATCTCGGTGTTCGCCGGCTTCGGCGCCGACGCCGATCTGGCGGTGTCGGCCAACGACGTGCACTACAACGAGTGGACGATCGTCGGCGCCTCGTCGTGCCGCCTCGACGGGTTCCACGCCGTGGCCCCGATGGTGGCCTCCGGTGCGCTGCCGGTAGCCGAACTGATCGGCACCCAGCTGCCCCTGGACCGCGCCGTGGAGGCACTCGACTTGGCCGGATCCGGCGCAGATATGCGTGTCGGAGTCGACCCCTGGGCCTGATCCCCCTCACATCCGAACCCAACCAATCACAAAGGAACGCAACAGCAATGACCTCCACCTTCACACCTGCATTCGACATCAACAAGACTGGCACCACCTCGGCGCTCGGCCGGGAACTGCGGCTGCGCCGCTTGTTCGCCGCCGACGGCAAGACCGTCACCGTCGCTCTCGATCAAGCCGTCCCCCGCGGTGTCGCGCCACGCCTGGCCACCATCGGCTCGACATTCGCCAACATCGCCGAGGGGCAACCGGACGCCGTGACCATCACCAAGGGACTGGCAGGTCCCCTGTTCGGCGGCAACCCCAACCCGGTGCCGTGGATCCTCAAGGCCTCGATGTTCTCCGTCGAATTCCACCCCACGTACGACGCGACGATCGGCTCTGTGGAGGATGCCGTCAAGCTCGGGGCCGAAGCAGTCGCGGTCGGTATCTCGGCGGGCTCCGCCAACCAGGTGGCGATGTTCGAGATGCTCACCAACGTCGTCGAAGAGGCCCACATCTGGGGTCTCCCAGTGGTGTGCCACGCGTACCCCAGCGGTGAGATGTGGGGTGACCGAAAGGGTTCCACTGAATCTGTGCTGTACGCGTCCCGGGCCGCAGCCGAACTCGGCACTGACATCGTCAAGACCTGGTACACCGGCTCCACCGCCGAATTCGCCAAGGTCGTCGAGGGCACCCCGGCCATCGTGGTCGCGGCCGGCGGCGCTCCGGCCAACAGCCCGCTCGATGTGCTCAAGCAAGCCGCGTCGGTGGTGGAAGCCGGTGGCCACGGCATGACCTGCGGACGCAACATCTGGCAGGCCGAGAACCCCGCGAAGATGGTGTCCGCGCTCAAGGCGGTCATCCACGGTGGTGAAAGCCCCGAGGTCGCCGCCAAGATCCTGGACTGATCTCGCCGTCCTGGCGCAACCCCCAAGGGAGTGGGTTCCGATGAGCCGAAGGCATCCCGAAAATGCCGGGGACGGCACGTATCTCGGCATCGACGTCGGTACGTCAGCCACAAAGGCGGCCGTCATCGCCGCCGACGGCACTGTTCTTGCCCGGGCCCGCGTCCCGCACCCCGCAGCCCGTGGGATGCGGCCCGGGCGGGTCAGCCCGGCCGCCTGGCGTGACAGCGTCATCGCCGCGGTCCGGGAACTGTCGTCGCACACAGCCGGCGTCTCTGGCATCGGTCTGGACACGCACTGCCCGACCGCACTGCTGCTGGACGCCAAGGGCGAGCCACTGACCGACGGAGTCACCTGGGACCATCCCGGCTTGGCCGAACCCACCGAACAGCTGATCAGCGCGCTCCGCCCCGCTGACCGTCAACTGCTCGGCAACCACCTGATGGCCGCGACCGCGATGGGCGCGGCGCATCGGCTGATGCGCAACATCGAACCCGAGATCACCGACAAGGCAACGACCTTCGGTTTCGTCGGTACCTGGCTGGGCCAGTGGCTCACCGGTGAGCGCGCGATCGACCCCACCCAGGCGTCGTACAGCGGACTGATGGCCAGTACCGACGGATCATGCGAATGGCTGCACGAAGTCCTGATCCGATTGGAGATCCCTTCGGAACAGCTACCGCCGGTCCGGCCGTCGCTCAGCGTGCTGGGCGAGTTGCTTCCGGACGCGGCCGAAACACTCAGTCTGCGGACTGGGATACCGGTGCTGGTCGGGTCCGGCGACACTCCCGCCGCATCATATGCGCTGGGCACTGCACCCGGTGGCCGACCACTGCTGATCATGGGCACCACCCACGTGGTGTCGAACGCCCTCGACCGGCCAGATCCGAGAGCCCTTGCGCTGCAACGCGTCGACGTCCGCCCGGGGCGGTGGTTGATCAACGGGGTCATCAACGGCGGAGATGCACTCGCCGACGGTGCCGAACGGCTCGGCTACGGACGCGGCGACGTCGCCGTCGAGGCGTTGGTGTCCACCGCATTCCGGGCCGAGGCTCGGGACATGGCGCACGCACCAGTGTTCATTCCGCACACGCGTCCCGAACGTGGGCCGCTCTGGTTCGCCGAACCGCGGACCGCTCTGCTCGGTGTCATTTCCGACACCGCACTTCCCGCTGCTGCCCGCGGCGTGGTCGAAGGCGTGCTCTTCGCCGACCGGATGATCATGGAGTCATGCGTCGGCGCCGAGCAGCGAACGTTGTATGCCTGTGGCGCATTCGGATTCGAACCCGAGCTGCCCCAGCTGCTCGCCGACACCTTGGATCGCGACGTGTTGGTCGTCGATGAAAGCCACCTCCCCGCAATCGGCGCCGCGGCGATGTGCGCCGAAGTCCTCGGTGGTCGCGTCATCGCACCACCGGCGGCGCGCCGGGTGACACCGCGCCCGCAGTGGCGCGAGGCCGTGGCAGCGCGGTGGCAGCAGTACCGCCACGCCTGGTCGGCGGTCACGTCGACACCGCCGCCGAGCACCCTCGACGAGATCACCGCTACCCCACCGTCACCGATCCTGACCAGGAGCGCACAGCAATGACCACCGCGTCGATCTACGTATCCAGACTGCTCACCGACCGGGCCATGGACCGGTTGCGCACCGTCGGCCACCCCGTCCGCGTCGGTGCCGAGGCGCCCCCGAGCCGCGCCGACCTGTTGGCCGGTATCGCTGGAGCGTCAGCCGCTGTCATCACACTCACCGAACGGATCGATGCCGAGGTCCTCGCCGCCGCGGGACCGCAGCTAAGCGTCATCGCCAATGTGGCTGTCGGCTACGACAACATCGATCTGGATGCGGCCGCCGCGGCCGGGGTGACGGTGACCAACACCCCCGGTGTGCTCGACCGCGCGACCGCCGACCACACCATGGCGCTGATCCTGGCATGCACCCGGCGCGTCGCCGAGGGCGACCGTTTCCTGCGCTCACGCGAACCGTGGGTGTGGGGGCCGCGGATGCTCGTCGGACTGGACATCAGTGCCGGAGCCACGCTCGGGATCATGGGATACGGCCGCATCGGTCAGGCAGTCGCGCGACGAGCCCAGGCCTTTGACATGAAAGTCGTTGCGACCGCGCGTAGTCGGGAGCCCGGCACGGTTGAGGACGGGGTCAGCTTCGTCCACACCGCGGAGTTGTTGGCCGAAAGTGATGTTGTCTCGGTTCATACCCCGCTGACAGCTGCCACCCGCCATCTGATCGACGCCGACGCACTGCGTGCCATGAAGCCCACCTCCTACCTGATCAACACCGCACGTGGTGGGGTGGTGGACGAGGCCGCTCTGATCACCGCACTGCACGAGGGCTGGATCAGGGGCGCCGCTCTGGATGTCTTCGAAGGTGAGCCACAGGTCAATCCGGCACTTCTGGGTGCCCCCGGACTGGTGATCACGCCCCACACCGGTAGCGCCGGAGAAGCCACCCGTGACGCCATGGGACTGCTTGCAGTCGACAACGCCGCCGCGGTGCTCGCGGGCAAACCGGCGTTGACCGCCGTTCGATGAAGGTCGTGTTGGCCCCCGATTCCTTCAAGGAGTCGATGTCGGCTTCCCAGGCGGTCGCGGCCATGGGTCGAGGCGTCCGCTCGGCCATGCCCGACGCCGAGGTAGTCGGCATCCCGATGGCCGACGGTGGTGAAGGGACGGTGGCCGCCGTCGTCGATGCGCTTGGTGGCGAATGTATCACCGCCACCGTCGCCGATGCACTTGGACGCGCTACGCAGGCCCGGTACGGCTACGTCCCCGCACAATCGCTGGCCGTGATCGAGATCGCCGCGGCGGCCGGACTGGAACTTATCGGCCCGCAGGATCGGGATGTCTTGCGGGCCAGCACCTTCGGCGTGGGCCAGCTGATGTTGGACGCTGCAGATCGGGGCGCAACGGACTTTCTCATCGGGCTCGGCGGGTCTGCAACGAATGACGGTGGCGCCGGCATGCTCACAGCACTCGGTGCTGAATTCACCGATGCCGCCGGGCACCGGCTGCCTCCGGGCGGGGCAGCACTGGCTCAGCTCCACCGTATCGACCTCGGTGGCCTCGACTGGCGATTGCGCGATGCCCGCATCCGGCTGGCCTGCGATGTGTCCGCGCCGCTGCTCAGCGCCGGCGGTGCCAGTGCCGTCTTCGGCCCGCAGAAAGGGGCGAACGCGGAGGACGTCGAGACTCTCGAGCGTGCGCTGACGCGGCTGGTGGCGGTAACCACAACGACGCTGGGCAGCGCACTCCCCGATCGGCCGGGTGCCGGGGCCGCGGGTGGGTTGGGCTTCGCGTTCATGGACCTGCTCGACGCCGAATGCCGGCCCGGCGTCGAACTCGTCGCCGAAACCGTCGGTCTCGAACTCGCGTTGCGGGATGCCGACTGGGTATTCACCGGAGAGGGCAGCGTCGATGCGCAGACCGCGCTCGGCAAGACTCCGTTCGGTGTGGCTCAGTTGGCCGCTCGACACGACGTCTCGGTGGTGATCTTCGCCGGGCGGGTCGCCGACGACGCGTCAGTCTTGTTGCGTCACGGAGTCGACCGGCTCATCCCTATCACCGCCCCGGGAGTGCCTCTCGTCCAGGCATTGCGTGACGGCGAACGGTCGCTGGCTCGCGCCGTCGAAGCGATGGCCAGAGAGCTGTCGACCGGCTGAGACTCGCTCGCGGTGCACATGGGCCAGCTACATGCCCTTGGCGCGCCGGCCCAACTCACGGGTGATCTCCCGGTCGGCGTCGCGCTTGGCCAAATCCTGCCGCTTGTCGTGGGCCTGCTTACCGCGGGCCAGCGCCAGTTCGACCTTCACCTTGCCGTCGGAGAAGTACATCGACAGCGGCACCAGAGTCAGATTGCCGTCGCGGATCTTGCCGATCAGGTTGTCGATCTGGCTGCGGTGCAACAACAGCTTGCGGTTGCGCCGCGGCGCGTGGTTGGTCCACGTGCCGTGGTGGTACTCCGCGATGTGCACGTTGCGCAGCCAGATCTCGCCGTCGTCGACGGTGGCGAACGCGTCGGCCAGTGAGGCCTGGCCTTCACGCAGACTCTTGACCTCGGTACCCATGAGCGCGATGCCCGCCTCATAGGTATCGAGGATCATGTAGTTGTGCCGCGCCTTGCGATTGCTGGCCACAATCTGCTTATTGCCGGCGGGGCTGGACTTCTTGGTCGCCACTAGTTCACGACTACCTTCGTATGTAGAGCCGCAGCGTCACGTACGCGGTAATCCCGGACATCGCCAAGCCGAGGAACAGCATCCATGGTGCGCTGAAGTAGAGCACGTCAGCGTAGTCGACCCTGGCAATCAAATTCGACTGATAAAACTGGTCGAGCGCCTTCTCGAGGAACACCGCTCGCACGACTATCAGGCCGACGATGGCGATCACCACACCGATCAAGGCCGCGATCATCGCCTCCACGAGGAACGGCAACTGGGTGTACCAGCGGGTCGCACCGACCAGGCGCATGATGCCGATCTCGGTGCGCCGCGTATACGCGGCCACCTGGACCATGTTGGCGATCAGCAGCACCGCACCGACCGCCTGCACCAGCGCCACCGCGAACGCCACGCTACTGAGCCCGTCGAGCACGGCGAACAGCCGGTCGATCAGGTCCTTCTGGTTGAGCACGTTGAGCACACCGGGCTGACCCTGCATCGCCTTGTCGAATGCCTCGTGCTGCTCGGGGTCGTTGAGCTTGACGATGAACGACGCCGGGAACGCGTCCTTGCCCGCGACATCCTTGTACTGCGGGAACTTCTTGATCGCATCGTCGTAGGCCTGCTCGCGATTGAGGAAGCTCAGCGAGCGCACGTCGTCGCGATCGTCGATCATGCGGTACAGCGCCTTGCACGCTTCTTCGTCGCAGTTCGGGTCGTTGGCCGAGATGTCGTCGGTCAGGAACACCTGGCTCTCGACGCGGTCGAGGTAGATGTCGCGGGACTGATCGGCCAACCGCACCACCAGCAGACCGCCACCGAACAGGCCGATGGAGATGGCGGTGGTCAGGATCATCGCCACCGTCATCGTGACGTTGCGACGAAGTCCGGTCAGAACTTCATTGACAAGAAAGCCGAAGCGCACTTAGCGATCCATTCCGTAGACGCCGCGCTGCTCATCACGGATCAGCCGGCCGAGTTCGAGTTCGACGACCCGTTGGCGCATGGAGTCGACGATGTGGTGGTCGTGGGTGGCCATCAGCACCGTGGTGCCGGTCCGGTTGATCCGTTCCAGCAGGTCCATGATGTCCTTGCTGGTCTCCGGATCCAAGTTTCCGGTGGGCTCGTCGGCGATCAGGACCAGTGGACGGTTGACGAAGGCCCGCGCGATGGCGACGCGCTGTTGCTCGCCACCGGACAGTTCGCTCGGCAACCGGTTGGCCTTACCGGACAGGCCGACCATCTCCAGCACGTCCGGGACCACCCGGTTGATCACCTCGCCGCGCTTGCCGATCACCTCAAGGGCGAACGCCACGTTCTCGAACACCGTCTTCTGCTGCAGCAGGCGGAAGTCCTGGAACACGCAGCCGATGACCTGACGCAGGCTCGGTACGTGCCGGCCGGCGAGCTTGTTGACATGGAACTTGGAGACCCGGATGTCACCGGAGGTGGGCGTCTCGGCCGCCAGCAGCAGCCTCATGAACGTCGACTTGCCCGAACCCGACGGGCCGATCAGGAAGACGAACTCACCCTTGTCGATTTTCAACGAGACGTCATCGAGCGCTGGGCGCGCCGAAGACTTGTAGTGCTTCGTCACGCGGTCGAGGGTGATCATCACGGCACGCCAGTGTAGCGGGGCGGAAGTATCCGGCAGGTCAGGCTATCGCGGCAATGTCGGGGCCACTGACTCCTGGCCCGGTAGCGGCTGCTCGGCAGGCGGGGCCGGCGCGGCCCCGGGCAACACCGGCAACGTGATGGGCGGGATCAGTCCCGGACCGTCCGGATCGAACACCGTCGTGCGCGGGGCCCCCGGTGAGGGCGTGGTGGTGGTGGGACTGGTCGACTCTCCGGGCACCGGCTCGGTCGGAGTGGTGGTCTCCGTCGTCGTCGGTGTGGTGGTCTCGGTCGTCTCCGGGGTCTCCGTCGGCGTCGTGGAACGAGGGGTCTGCAGCTTGGTGCGTGGGACCCAGGTGTAGTCGGGATCGGGCACGAACCCGGGCGGGACCACCTGGGTGTCGGGCGCCTGCGGCGCGGTCTGCTTGGGCCGGTACTCCTGCTGCAGCCACGACAGAGCGATGAACGCCACGATCAGCACCACCGTCGAGGTGCGAACCCGGCCCAGCCTGCTGCGCCAGAGCTTGGTGGCAGCCTCGGTCACCTTGGTGAAGTCGGGTTTCACTTCTTCGACTCCTGAGCCGATGGCGGGGGCGCCGCGACCGTCTCGGCGACCGCGGCCGGATGGATGACGTCCCCGGCTGCTGCGACCGACGCATCTGACGACGTCACCACGCCGGCCCGGCGCAGTGCACGGACCACCCGCACCCGTAGCCGTCTGCCCACATCGAACTGTTTGCCCGGCAGGGTGCGCGCGACCATCCGCAGGTTCACGGTGTCAAGGCCGATGCTCTCCACACCCATCAGCTGCGGCTTGTCGAGCAGAAGCTTCGACAGCTCGCCGTCCTCGGCGGCTCTCTCTGCGACATCGTTGAGTACGTCGTTGACCAGGTTCAGGTCGGCGCTGACCGGGACCGGGATGTCGACGACGGCGCGCGCCCAGTCCTTGGACAGGTTGAGCGCCTTGACGATCTGCCCGTTGGGCACGGTGTACATCTCACCTTCGGAGGACCGCAGCTTGGTGACGCGCAGCGTGACGTCCTCGACCGTGCCCTCGGCCTCATTGGCCGCGGCGATGGTCAGTCGGACCAGATCACCGAACCCGTACTGCTTCTCGGTGATGATGAAGAAGCCGGCAAGCAGGTCCTGCACGATCCGTTGCGCGCCGAAACCGAGGGCGGCACCGAGCACCGCGGCCGGGGCGACCAGAGACGCGATCGGTACCGCGAGCGCATCGGTGACCTCGACGAGCACGATGATGAACAGGACCGCCACCGAGACCCAGGAGATCACCGAGGCGACGGCCTGCCGGTGCTTGGCGCTCTCCGAGCGCACCAGCTGATCGCTTTCCTGATATTCGGCGTCGATCCGGCGCACCACCCGTTGCGCGGCCCAGTTGATGAACCGCGCGGCGAGCAGACCGCCGATCAGCAACAGGGCGATGTGCAGTCCGGTGGTCAGGATCCACACGCCGATCTCGCCGACCCAGAAATCGTGCCAGCGGTCGGCGAGAGAAAGGGCGAGCACCGTATTAGTCATCGTCAATCAGTCGCCGTCATCTTTTCTGTTGCGCCATCTGATCCCTGCTTCCAGGAATCCGTCGATGTCTCCATCCAGCACCGTGGCCGGATTTCCGACCTCGTACTCGGTGCGCAGATCCTTCACCATCTGATAGGGGTGCAAGACATAGGACCGCATCTGGTTACCCCATGAGCTGCCGCCGTCGCCCTTGAGCGCGTCCATCTCGGCGCGCTCCTCCAAGCGCTTGCGTTCCAGCAGCCGGGCCTGCAGCACGCGCATCGCCGCGACCTTGTTCTGCAGCTGTGACTTCTCGTTCTGACACGTCACCACGATGCCGGTGGGGATGTGGGTGAGCCGGACCGCGGAGTCGGTGGTGTTGACCGACTGCCCGCCGGGACCGCTGGAGCGGTACACGTCGACGCGTAGGTCACCTTCGGGGATCTCGATGTGGTCCGTGGTTTCCACCACCGGGAGCACCTCGACGTCGGCGAACGACGTCTGGCGGCGGCTCTGGTTGTCGAACGGGCTGATCCGCACCAGCCGGTGCGTGCCCTGCTCCACCGAAAGGGTGCCGTAGGCGAACGGCGCGTGCACGGCGAAGGTCGCGCTCTTGATCCCGGCTTCCTCGGCATAGGACGTGTCGAACACCTCGACCGGGTAGTCGTGTTTCTCCGCCCAGCGGATGTACATCCGCATCAGCATCTCGGCCCAGTCCGCGGCGTCGACGCCACCGGCGCCGGAGCGGATGGTGACGACGGCCTCGCGCTCGTCGTATTCACCGGAGAGCAGGGTGCGGACCTCGAGGGTCTCGATCTCCTCGCGAAGCTTGGCGAGTTCGGCGTCGGCCTCGGCGACTTCTTCTTCACCCCCCTCTTCGGCGGCGAGCTCGAACAGCACGGGCAGGTCGTCGACACGCTGACGCAGGTCCTGCACCCGGCGCAATTCACTCTGCGCGTGCGAGAGCTCACTGGTGACCTTCTGGGCGCGCGACTGGTCGTCCCAGAGGTTCGGATCGGAGGCCTGCTGCTCGAGCATGTCGATCCGCTGGCGCAGGCCATCGATGTCGAGCACCCGCTCCACGGTCGTCAGGGTGGTGTCGAGTGCGGCTACGGCGGCTTGGCGGTCTGGATCCACGAATGTTCAGGGTACCCGGCGGCATTTCGGCGGCAGTTCTCTCCGACTGGCGGCAGCGCAGACGATCTGTGTTTAAAGTCGGTTGGTACCTGGCCCGGCACACCATCGGCCGGGTCTGTGACGGTTTTTCCGCTCGTAAGAAGGCAGGGTATGCGCCCATATCACGTAGCGATCGTCGGCTCCGGCCCTTCGGGATTCTTTGCTGCCGCATCGCTGCTGAAGTTCGCCGATCTACCCGACTCCGGTCGCGACGTGCGAGTCGACATGCTCGAGATGCTGCCGACCCCGTGGGGGCTGGTGCGCTCGGGGGTGGCCCCCGACCATCCGAAGATCAAGTCGATCAGCGCCCAGTTCGACAAGACCGCGGCCGATCCCCGGTTCCGGTTCTTCGGCAACATCAAGGTCGGTGAGCACGTCACCCCGGCCGAGTTGGCGGAACGCTACGACGCGGTCGTCTACGCCATCGGAGCGCAATCCGACCGGGCCCTGGGTATCCCCGGCGAAGAGCTGCCAGGCAGCGTGGCCGCAGTCGATTTCGTCGGTTGGTACAACGCCCATCCCCACTTCGACGGCATGGCGCCCAACCTGGCGGGCGGGCGGGCCGTGGTCGTCGGCAACGGCAACGTCGCGCTGGACGTGGCGCGCATTCTGGTCAGCGACCCACAGGCCCTGGCCAACACCGACATCGCCGACCATGCGCTGGCCTCGCTGGACACCCGAGGGGTGGAAGAAGTGGTCGTGATCGGACGCCGGGGCCCGCTGCAGGCGACCTTCACCACCCTGGAGCTGCGCGAGCTGGGTGACATGGAGGGCCTCGGCGACGTCGACGTCATCCTCGACCCGGCTGATTTCGCCGACATCACCGACGAAGACCTCGAAGCGTCGAGCAAGACCGTCAAACAGAACATCAGGGTGCTGCGGAAGTACGTCGACGAGCCGCCTCAAGAATCCAAGCGGCGCATCGTGTTCCGCTTCTGCACCTCCCCCATCGAGTTGCACGGCGAGGACCGGGTCGAGTCGATTGTGTTGGGCCGCAACGAACTTGTCCGCGACCCGAACGGACGCGTGGTGGCCAAGGACACCGGCGAGCGCGAGGAGCTGCCGGTCCAGTTGGTGGTGCGGGCGGTCGGCTACCGCGGCGTGCCGACCCCGGGGCTGCCGTTCGACGAACGCTCCGGCACGATCCCGCACACCGACGGCCGAATCGACGGCAGCCGTAACGAATACGTGGTGGGCTGGATCAAGCGGGGACCGTCCGGCGTGATCGGCAGCAACAAGAAGGACTCACAGGACACCGTCGACACCCTGCTCGAGGATCTTGCGGCGGCCGGCGTCGACGAACGCGGTTCAGAGTACGACGTCGAACTGGCCGAATGGCTGTTGGAACATCAACCGAAGCTCGTCACCGGTGAACACTGGCAGCTGATCGACGCGCATGAGCGTTCCTCCGGCGAGTCGGTGGGCCGGCCCCGGGTGAAGCTGGCGAGTGTGGCCGAGCTGCTCCGGATCGCGCACGCCTGATCAGGCCGGGGGCGGCTCCGCGGGCGCAAAGGCCCACTTGTCCGGGTTGCCCGGCGAATAGACAACGGGCAACAGCGCCCCCATGGTCGGCCACTCGTTGACGTCGACGGCCATGCGCTGATACACCACGTGCTCGTTGACCGTCGGGCCGGTGATGACACCGGTGATCGTGACGAACTGCTCCCCCGTCTCGTCAGGACGCGGGCTCACCCCGGTCACCAGCAACGTGCCGTGCGCCAGTTCACCGCGAATCCCCCGACGCGCCATGATCCGTGGCGCCAGCAGCAGCACCAGCGCGCCGACGAGCAAGAGGAGTATGCCGATTTCCCACACCAGGCCATGGTAGGACTTCACCCATGAGTTCCACCTCGGATGACTTGACGCTGGCCCTCGAGTTGGCCGATCAGGCCGACACACTGACCATGGACCGCTTCGGAGCCCTGGATCTGCGCATCGAGACCAAACCCGACCTGACCCCGGTCACCGACGCCGACCGCGGCGCCGAGGAGGCTCTGCGCGCATCGCTGGCCGCGGCTCGTGCAGAAGACACGGTGTTCGGTGAAGAGTTCGGTGGGACAACGACATTGACGGGCCGCCAGTGGGTGATCGACCCGATCGACGGGACCAAGAACTTCGTCCGCGGCGTCCCGGTGTGGTGCACATTGATCGCCCTGCTCGAAGACGGCGTCCCGACCGTCGGCGTGGTGAGTGCACCTGCCCTGGCCCGGCGCTGGTGGGCGGGCCTGGGTCAGGGCGCGTTCGGTTCGTTCGCCGGGACGACCCGCAAACTGTCGGTGTCAGGCGTCGCCGATCTCGCCTCGGCAAGCCTGTCGTACTCGGACCTCACCACCGGGTGGGACGACCGCCGGGACAACTTCGTCGCACTGACCGACGCAGTGTGGCGGGTCCGCGCCTACGGCGACTTCTGGTCGTACTGCATGGTCGCCGAGGGCGCGGTGGACATCGCCTGCGAACCCGAGGTGAAGCTGTGGGACATCGCCCCGCTCGACATCCTCATCCGCGAGGCCGGCGGCACTTTCACCAGCGTCGACGGCGCCCCCGGCCCACACGGCGGCAGTGCGTTGGCCACGAACGGTCTGGTGCACGCCGCGGTGCTGGACCGGCTCGCCGGCAACTGAGCTCACGGCTCGAGCACGTACTTCCCACGCACTCCGCCCTTGGCGACTGCGCGGTGCGCGTCGGCGGCCTGATCCAATGGCAGCACCGCATGCACGCGGGTCCGCAACCGCCCGTACGCCGCATCGCCGAGGAGTTCGGCGAGCCGGGCGCCGTCGGGATGGGCGACGACAGCGGCAATCGTGACGCCGCGCTCCGCCGGTAGTTGCGCACTCGGCTGCACCCCGACGAACTGCCCGCCGTCGCGGACCAGCGCGAGAGCCGCCTGCTGCAGTGCACCAGCGTCGGCGACCGCATCCCAGCCCGGCTGCGCGTCGGCGGTGAAGAGGGCTCCCAGTCCGCGGACGAACTCCTCGTCGCGCTCGCGGGCCGGCCCGGTCACGTTCCAACCGCGCCCCTGGGCGAGCACGACGAGGTATCCCCCGACCGCACCCGCGGCGCCGGTGACCAACAGCCGAGCCCCACCGGCCGGTGCATCGCCGAGCAGATCGAGGATCTGCGCCGCGGCCAATCCGTTGAGCGGCACGGTAGATGCCGCGATCAAGTCCAATTCGTCCGGCACGACAGCAACGTCGGCCGCCGACACCACCAGTTGCTCGGCGTAAGTGCCGTAGTCCCGGTCGAATCCGGCCACGACACCGGCCACCCGCGCTCCCACAGCCAGATCTACACCTGGCCCGAGAGCCTCGACGGTGCCTGCGAAATCCCAGCCGAGTCCGGTCCAGTTCGGTTGATCGACCAGGCCCAGGTCGTGGAACACCCCGGCAGCCACGCCGAGGTCGACGGGGTTGACCGCCGCTGCGGCGACCTTCACCCGAATCTGGCCGGAGCCCGGTTCGGTCAGCGGGACATCGACGATTTCGATCGAGTCCGGCCCGCCCGGGGTACGGACGACTGCGGTGCGAAATGTGGGAACGGACGTGTTCATTCACTCCTGGGTCTGGTGGTGAGGTGTTGACTACTCCACGATGGTGGGGTAACTCTCCAATGGGAAGTACGCACTTCCAGGTGCGTAACTCACCGGGACCGATGGGAGCCGACGTGCCGACGACAACCGCGGCCCAGAAACGGGCCCGAGCAAAGATGGAATACGACGCCTTCCTGGCGAACTGCCCCAGCCGCCAGCTGCTCGACCGCATCAGCGACAAGTGGGTGGCGCTGGTCCTCGCGGCGCTCGGGGGCGACGGCCCACGACCGGAAGCCGGCGAATCCGGCGAACCGCGTCCGATGCGCTACTCCGAACTCTCCCGGCGCCTGGCCGGCGTCAGCCAGAAGATGCTCACCCAGACGCTGCGATCCCTCGAACGCGACGGCCTGCTCACCCGGACCGTGACCGCAAGCGTGCCGGTCACAGTCACCTACGAGCTCACCGACCTGGGCGTTTCCTTGCAGCGATTGATGATCGGGGTCAAGTCGTGGGCCGAGGCGCACATGGACGAGGTGCGCACAAACCGCGAGCAGTACGACCAGCTCTCGGCTGCCGAACCCTGATCTGCGGCGCTGTGAAGTTGGTAACAGATGCCATACCTTACTCCGGAGTAAGATACGGTCAGATGCGTCGCCACGACCAGCAGAGGCAGCTGACATGACCAACACCCTGCCGTCCAAGAACGGCACCCCATCCCGTCCCTCCAGCTCCGGCCGGCAAAGCGCGGTCGGACTGCACAAGCACAAGCGGACAGCGACCGACATCGGGTTGGCGCTGATCACGCCCATCGTCGGCCAGGAATTCCTGGACCGTTACGGCCTGCGCGATCCGCTGAACCGCGGCCTGAAATACGGTGTGAAACAGGTATTTTCCGCCGCCGGCGCCGCTACCCGGCAATTCCAGCGGGTCCAGGGCCTGGGCAAGGCACCGACCCGGTTGAAGGCCAGCGGGGCCGACTACTTCGACCTGACGCCCGACGAAGACCAGCAGATGATCGTCGAGACGGTCCGGGAGTTCGCCGCGGAGATCCTGCGCCCCGCCGCGCACGACGCCGACGAGGCCGCCGGCTACCCGGCCGACCTGATCGCCAAGGCCGCTGAGCTGGGCATCACCGCCGTCAACGTGCCCGAGGACTTCGACGGCATCGCCGAGCACCGCAGCACCGTGACCAACGCACTCGTCGCTGAGGCGCTGGCCTACGGCGACATGGGTCTGGCCCTGCCGATCCTGGCCCCCGGCGGCGTCGCCTCGGCTCTGACCCACTGGGGCAGCGCCGACCAACAGGCCACCTACCTCAAGGAATTCGCCGGCGAGAACGTGCCGCAGGCGTGCGTGGCGATCGCCGAACCGCACGCCCTGTTCGACCCCACTGCGCTCAAGACCACTGCGGTGCGCACCCCAAGCGGCTATCGCCTGTCCGGCGTCAAGTCGCTGGTGCCGGCAGCCGGCGACGCCGAATTGTTCATCGTGGCAGCCCAATTGGACGGCAAGCCGGCGTTGTTCATCGTCGAGGCCTCCTCCCCGGGCCTCACGGTCAAGGCCGATCCGAGCATGGGTATCCGCGCGGCCGCCCTCGGCCAGGTCGAGCTCGACAACGTGGCGGTCCCGCTGAGCAACCGCCTTGGTGAGGACGAGGCCACCGACCAGGACTACTCAGAGGCGATTGCCCTGTCCCGCCTGGGCTGGGCCGCCCTGGCCGTCGGCACCTCGCATGCGGTGCTCGACTACGTCGTCCCCTACATCAAGGAACGCACGGCCTTCGGTGAGCCGATCGCGCACCGCCAGTCGGTGGCCTTCATGACCGCCAACATCGCCATCGAACTCGACGGCCTGCGGTTGATCACCTGGCGCGGCGCCGCCCGTGCCGAGCAGGGACTGTCGTTCGCCCGCGAGGCGGCACTGGCCCGCAAGCTCGGCACCGACAAGGGCATGCAGATCGGCCTGGACGGCGTCCAGCTGCTCGGCGGTCACGGTTACACCAAGGAACACCCGGTCGAACGCTGGTACCGCGATCTGCGGGCCATCGGCGTCGCCGAGGGTGTCGTGGTGATCTAGTCCAGCCATCGTTCCGCGTATTTGAACCGAAAGACTAATCATGGCAATCAATCTGGAAATGCCCCGCAAGCTCCAGGCGGTCATCGAGAAGGGCCACCAGGGCGCTGCGGAGATGCTTCGCCCGATCTCGCGCAAGTACGACCTCGCCGAGCACGCCTACCCGGTCGAGCTGGACACCCTGGCCACTCTGTTCGAAGGCATCTCGGAAGCCAAGACCATCTCGTTCGCCGGCGCCGAGGCGTTCCGCGACGACGCCAACACCAAGGGCGAGAAGGTCACCGTCAACGGCGCCAACATGTCCGCACTACTCAACGCGCTGGAGATCAGCTGGGGCGATGTCGCCCTGCTGCTCTCGGTGCCGCGGCAGGGCCTCGGCAACGCCGCCATCTCCTCGGTTGCCACGCCCGAGCAGCTCGAGCGCCTCGGCAAGGACGTGTGGGCCGCCATGGCCATCACCGAGCCGTCCTTCGGATCGGATTCGGCGGCAGTCACCACCACCGCGGTGCTCGACGGCGACGAGTATGTGATCAACGGCGAGAAGATCTTCGTCACCGCGGGTTCGCGGGCCAGCCACATCGTGGTGTGGGCGACGCTGGACAAATCATTGGGCCGGGCGGCGATCAAGTCGTTCATCGTGCCGCGCGAACATCCCGGGGTCACCGTCGAGCGCCTTGAGCACAAGCTGGGCATCAAGGCGTCCGACACCGCCGTGATCCGCTTCGAGAACGCGCGCATCCCCAAGGAGAACCTCCTGGGCGATCCGGAAGTCCACGTGGAGAAGGGTTTTGCCGGGGTCATGGAGACCTTCGACAACACCCGGCCGATCGTGGCGGCCATGGCGGTCGGTATTGCCCGCGCCGCGCTGGAGGACCTGCGGGCGATTCTCACCGACGCCGGTATCGAGATCTCCTACGACAAGCCCGCCCACGCTCAGAGCGCCGCGGCCGCGGAGTTCCTGCGCATGGAGGCCGACTGGGAGGCCGGTTACCTGTTGACGGTGCGCTCGGCATGGCAGGCCGACAACAGCATCCCCAACTCCAAGGAAGCCTCGATGGGTAAGGCCAAGGCCGCCCGCGTGGCCAGCGACATCACCCTCAAGGCTGTCGAAATGGCAGGCACCACCGGCTATTCCGAGCAGACCCTGCTGGAGAAGTGGGCCCGCGACTCCAAGATCCTCGACATCTTCGAAGGCACCCAGCAGATTCAGCAGCTGGTGGTCGCCCGCCGCCTGCTGGGCCTGTCCTCGGCCGAACTGAAGTAACCCTCTCTGCGCGAGCAGACGTGAAAACCCCCGAAATGGTGCGATTTCGGGGGTTTTCACGTCTGCTCGCGCAAGTAGGGTGAGCGTCATGGATACTTTTCAAGCGCTCGTGGCGAGGCAGGACGGGGACCGCATCGACACAGCGGTCGAGACACTGCAGGCATCCGACCTACCGCCAGGTGACGTCACCATCCGGGTGCAGTACTCGAGCGTCAACTTCAAAGACGCGCTGGCACTGACCCCCAAAGGTGGTGTGGTGCGCGACTATCCGATCGTCCCGGGCATCGACCTCACCGGCGAGGTGGTCAGCTCGGAGTCGCCGGACTTCGTGCCCGGGGATCTGGTGCTGGCCCACGGTTACCAGATCGGCACCGGCCATCACGGCGGCTACGCCGAGTACGCTCGGCTGCCCGCCGATCAGGTGGTAGCGCTGGGAGCGTTGAGTCCGCGCGAGGGCGCGGCGATCGGCACCGCGGGGTTCACCGCCGCCATGAGTGTCCTCGCGCTTGTCGGCCGCGGGCATCAAGCCGCCTCACGGACCGATTGTGGTGACCGGGGCAACCGGCGGTGTGGGCTCTGTCAGCGTGGACCTGCTGGCCGCCGCGGGCTATCAGGCGGTGGCGTCGACCGGCAAGCATGACCAGGCCGACCATCTTCGCGCGTTGGGTGCGTCTGAGGTGATCGGCCGGCTTCCTGCCGACCCCGACGCCAAACCCCGACCACTGGGCAAGACGCGGTGGGCCGGAGCGGTGGACTGCGTCGGCGGCGCCACGCTGGCCGATGTGCTGAGCACGCTCGAATACGGCGGAGCGGTGGCTGCCAGCGGATTGACCGGCGGCGCAGCGCTGAACACCACGGTGATGCCGTTCATCCTGCGCGGCGTATCGCTGCTGGGCATCGATTCGGTGCTGCTGCCCATCGAGCCGCGCCGCGAGCTGTGGGCGCAGTTGGGCCACGCCCTCAAACCGCGCCACCTCGAGAAGCTCATCCACGAGGTCGACGTCAAAGATGTTGTCGGCGTGCTCGACGAGGTCCGTGCCGGGCGGTACTCCGGGCGCGCGGTGGTGAAGGTGGCCGGCGGCTTCTAGATCGAGCACGACCCACACATAGCGAAATCGCCCAGAACACTTGGTGTTCTGGGCGATTTCGTTATCGCGTGTTGTCCGGCTTAGCCGAGCACCCGCTGCAGGTCCGGAACCATGGCCTGCAACTGCTGGCCCCAGTAGGCCCAGTTGTGGGTACCGGAATCCGGGAAGTTGAACACACCGTTGGTGCCACCAGCGGCGATGTAGTTGTCCTGGAAGGTGCGGTTGGTCTTGATGGTCAGGCCTTCGAGGAAGGTGGCAGGCAGGTCGCCGCCGCCCAGCTCGTTGGGCTGGCCGTTACCGCAGTAGATCCACAGACGGGTGTTGTTGGCAACCAGCGTGGGGATCTGCAGCATCGGATCGTTGCGCTTCCAGGCGCTGTTCGGGTCCTCGGTCGGGCCCCACATGTCGTTGGCCTTGTAGCCGCCGGCATCACCCATGGAGATGTTGATCAGGAACGGCCACCAGCCCTCGGAGGGGTTCAGGAAGCCCGACATCGAACCGGCGTAGATGAACCGGTCGGGGTGGTAGGTCGCCAGGATGAGCGCGGCGGAGCCGGCCATGGACAGGCCGATGGCTGCGTTGCCGTTCGCCGCGACGTCGCGGTTCGCGGCCAGCCACTGCGGCAGCTCGCTGGTCAGGAAGGTCTCCCACTTGTACGTGGTGCAACCGGCCTTACCGCAGGCCTGGTTGTACCAGTCGCTGTAGAAGCTGGACTGACCGCCGACCGGCATGACCACCGACAGGCCGCTGTTGAGGAACATCTCGAACGCGTTGGTGTTGATGTCCCAGCCGTTGAAGTCGTCCTGAGCACGCAGGCCGTCGAGCAGGTAGACCGCGTGCGAACCCGGCCCACCACTCTGGAACTGAATCTTGATGTCGCGGCCCATCGACGGCGACGGGACCATCAGGTACTCCACCGGCAGACCCGGCCGGGAGAATGCTCCCGCGGTCGCCGACCCGCCGGTCACTCCGATCAAGCCAGGCAGCATCAGCGCTGCCACAGCCGCCACCGTCATGCGGCGTGCCCAATGGCCACGAATCTTGTCAATGAAGGTCATACTGCGAATCCATCCGTTTCCGGTCAACTACGCCATTTGCGTGATCAGCGATAAGCATCGCCAAGCGACACCGCAGCGACCGAGTCACTGCACTGTCACGCCCGCTCGCCTGAGCCGGTGCCTCTGATGAGCGGACCGAAGAATTCAGTTGTTGCGCCATGAGTAAATCACGCGCCCATGACGGGGGAAAACCCGCGGCGCGCCGCCGAACTGCACGTCCGGACATTTCAAAAAGTGATTCTGACTTTATCTATTCCGGGCCGGCGTGCGATCTACCTGGGAAAACGGTTCGGCACTCGTGACCGCGCGGACAGCGGCAGATGAACGCCGATGCGTATCTGTTCACAACTGGTGTCCGGAGGGTTATCCGATCGTCGCCAACCAGTTTTCGAAATGCCCGGCCGGAGACCTTCAGGTCGACCTCGAGAAGACCATACAAAAAAGTATGGTAACTTTCGGCCATGACCTCGCCCCCCACCACGGACTGCGTCATCACCACCGAATTCGTCGCTCGACTGGCCGATCGGGCCGGCGAAGCCGAGGAGTTGCGCCGGCTTCCGGACGCCACGGTGACCGACCTCGTCGACTCCGGCTTCACCGAACTCCTGGTGCCCGCCCGCTACGGCGGTCAGCAGGCTGATTTCCCGGCCATCCTGGATCCGGTACGCCGGATGGCCCACGGATGCACGTCGAGCGCCTGGACCATCGGCTTCCTGGCCCTGCACAACTGGATGCTCGCGCTGTTCGGCGAGCAGGCCCAGGAAGAGGCCTTCGCGAGCCGCCCGTTCCTGGCCCCCGCCCCACTCGCGCCGACCGGGCGCGGACTGCCGACCGACGGCGGCATCCGCCTCACCGGCAGGTGGTCCTGGGCCACCGGCGTGATGCACGGAAACTGGATCATCGTCGCCGCGCTGTGCGGACCCGACGATGCGCTGTACCCGGCGCTGGCGCTGCTACCAATCGGTGACGTGACCGTGGCCGACGTGTGGCACACCGACGGCATGCGGGCCACCGGTTCCAACGACGCCATCGTCACCGACGTGTTCGTCCCGGAGCACCGACTGGTGAAGGTGCTCGACATCTATTCCGGTACCGCCCCGGGCGCCGGTTTGCACGACAGCAGCGCCTACCGGTGGCCGATGGTGCCCGCACTGGCACTGCTGGCGGCGATGCCCGCACTGGGGAGCGCCGAGCGGGTCACCGAGATCTACGCGCAACGCCTCGGTGAACGGGTGCTGCCCTATGAGGGCGTCGTACAGAAGGACAAGCCGATCGCACAGGCCCACCTGGCCGGGGCGCAGGTTCGGGTGCGCGCTCTACGCGCCCTGCTGGCCGACACGGTCGGCGAAATAGAGGCCATCGTGGCGACCGGCGACGCAGTGGACCGGCCGGTTCGCGCGCAGGCCCGTCTGGCAGCGGCTCACATCGTCTCCGAATCCAAGTCGGTGATCGCCGACCTGATGGGCGCGGGCGGAGCCAGCATCCATTTCCTTTCCAGCCCGTTGCAGCGGTTCAAACGCGATGTCGACGTGCTGTCCGGCCACGTGGTGTTCGACTACGACACCAGCCGCGAATTGGCCGGTGCGCTGGCGCTGGGGATGAAGATCCCCCGTACGTCGATGATCTGACGGGTGCGCTCAGGTCTGGGCCGGGCTACACGCCAAGGCCTCGGTGATCGCCTCACAGAACGCAGGCAGGTCACCGGGGGCGCGGCTGGTGATCAGGTTGCCGTCGACGCACACCTGCCGATCCACCACGGTGGCCCCGGCGTTGCCGAGATCCGTGCGGATACTCGGATAGCTGGTCAGTGTGCGGCCGCGCACCACATCCGCCTCCACGAGGGTCCACGGGCCGTGGCAGATCGCTGCGACGGGCTTGCCCGACTGCACGAAATCGCGGACGAACGCCACCGCGGTCTTGTCGAGCCTCAACTTGTCTGGGTTCACGGTGCCCCCGGGCAGGATCAACGCGTCGAACTGGTCGACCTTCGCCTCGGCGACCGTACGGTCCACCGGAAACGTGCCTGCGGGTTCGAGGTCGTGATCACGGGCCTGGATTTCGCCGGCCTTGAGCGACAACAGTTCGACGTGACCGCCCTCGTTCTCGACCGCGGCGCGGGGTTGTTCGAGTTCGATGCGCTCCACACCGTCGGCGGCAAGGATTCCCACCCTGCGGCCTTCCAATTCCTTTCGCATGCGAGTCCTTTCGTTGGCACCGACGGGCAGCAGCGGGCGCGGGCGCCCATCAAGGGCTACCCCGGAGAGCCGGGCCCAAAACGCCACAGATCGTTGCCCGTCACCCCTTGTCAGGCGTCGTAACGAAAAGTAAAGTCACTTTCAGTTTTTGCCCCGCACCTTCAGGAGTCGAGCATGGAATCATTCGTCCACCTGCGTAAAGGCAAGACCCCGAAGCGGGTACATGCCGACCTCGACGGCCTCAAGGACGACGAACTCGGTCGCGGCGGCTTCGTCGGCCGCACCGCGAACATGTACCGGCGCAATGACCCCACCGCCTACCGCACCGTCGGCCCCTTGCGCCCCACCGATGTGTTGTCCAGTGAGCTCAAGCCCGGCGACGCCACCGATGCGCACGGCGGCCCGCTGCTGATGTTCTCCAACGCGGACTGCCAGGTGCTGCTGAGCCGGCGTAGTGAGGAAATGCCGTTCTTCGTCCGCTACGTCGACGGCGACCTGCTGCTGTTCGTGCACAAGGGCTCCGGCCTGCTGGAAACCGAGTTCGGTCCACTGCGCTACCGCGAGGGCGACTGGGTTTACATCCCGAAGGCCTGCACGTTCCGCCAGGTGCCCGACAGTGGAGAGGACGGAGCGAGTACTTTCCTCATGATCCAGGCCACCGACGATTTCCGGGTCCCGCCTGCGGGCACCCTGGGCCGCCACTTCCCCTTCGATCCGGCACAGGTCACCATCCCCGAACCGCAACCCATCGACGATGACGGGCGGGACGAGTACGAGGTGCGCCTCATTCATGACGGCGGTCCGACTTCGCTGTTCTACCAACACAATCCCCTTGACGTGGAAGGCTGGCGGGGCGACAACTTCCCGTTCACCTTCAACATCGAGGACTACACCGTCATCACCTCCGAGAGCGTGCACCTGCCACCGACGGTGCACCTCTTCATGCAGGCCACCGGTGTGTACGTGATGAACTTCCTGCCCAAACCCGCCGAGAGCGTGCCGGGCACCGAGCGCACCCCCTGGTACCACCGCAACGTCGACTACGACGAGATCGCGTTCTTCCACGGCGGAACCCTCTACGGCATCCCGATGCCGCCCGGCCTGGTTTCCCATGCACCGCAGGGCGTTCACCATGGGGCGCCCGAGAAGGCGCGGGAACGCGCGCGCCGCAAGTTCGACGACTACGACCGGGTCGACTGGTCGGTGATCGCCATCGACACCCGCCGTCGTCTCATCCCGTCCGCCGAAATCCTCGCCAACGACCTGGGGCAACACTAGACATGACTGCAACCACCGAAGCACCTGTGAAGCACGAGTACGACCGCATTCCGTATCTGGTTGCCTACCAGAACAATTCGTCGGTGCGCGACGTGTACGGCGGTGTCGCCGAACTCGTGGTGCTGGAGAGCTATCTGCTGCGGCCCAAGTCGAAGCCCTCAGATACTGTGCTGGTGTTCATGCACCCGATCGGCGGCGGCGCCTACCTGCCCATGATCAATGCGCTGGCCCGTGCCGGGCACCATGTCATCTACTGCAACAGCCGGTTCCGCGGCACCGACTCCGCCCTGCTGATGGAGAAGGTGGTCGAGGATCTGGGCGAGTGCATCAAGGACGCGAAGAACCGACTCGGATACGACAAGGTGGTGCTGGCCGGGTGGAGCGGCGGCGGATCCCTTTCGGTGTTCTACCAACAGCAGGCACAGAATCCGACGGTGACGGCGAGCCCCTCCGGCGACGGGCCCGATCTGACGAAACTGGGCTTGATCCCGGCCGATGGGATCATGTTGCTCGCGGCCCACATCAGCCGGCACGGCACCATGACCGAATGGATGGACGCATCCATCCTCGACGAGAACGATCCCTCCAAGCGCGACCCCGAACTGGATCTCTACAACCCGGACAACCCCAATCAGCCGCCTTACACGGCGGAGTTCTTGGAGCGTTACCACCAGGCCCAGATCGCCCGCAACCGGCGGATCACCAAGTGGGTCAAGGAAAAACTCGCCGAACTCAGGGACGCGGGACGTCCCGACGACGAATTCGCGTTCGTCGTGCACGGCACCATGGCCGACCCGCGCTGGCTGGACCCGACCGTCGATCCCAACGATCGTCAGCCCGGCACGTGCTATCTGGGTGATCCCCAGGTGGTCAACATGAGCCCGGTCGGGCTGGCCCGTTTCTGCACACTGCGCAGCTGGCTGTCGCAGTGGAGTTATGACGATGCCAACGGTGATGCTGTCAAGGCCGGCCCGGATATCGCGGTTCCCGCGCTGGTGATCGGCAACCTTGCCGATGACGCCTGCACTCCGAGCCACACCCGCCGACTTTTTGAGGCGATCGGGCATCCCGACAAGGAGATGCACGAGATCCCCGGCGCCAACCATTACTACTCGGGCCCGGATCAGCGCGGCACCCTGCGCCAGGCCGTCGCGCTCTGCACGGATTGGCTGCACCGGCACGGATTTTCGATGGATCCGGCATGACGACGGGAGCTCTGGACGGCATCAGGGTGATCGAACTCGGCACCCTGATCTCCGGCCCGTTCGCCGGCAGGCTGCTGGGCGACATGGGCGCCGAGGTCATCAAGATCGAACTCCCGGCCACCCCGGATCCGCTGCGCACCTGGGGACAGGCCGAGCTCGACGGGCACCACTTCTTCTGGACCGTGCACGCCCGAAACAAGAAGGCCGTCACCCTGGACCTTCGCACCGCCAAGGGCCGCGAGCTTTTTTTGGACCTGGTCGAGAGGTCCGACATCATCGTGGAGAACTTCCGGCCCGGCACCCTGGAGAAGTGGAATCTGGGCTACGACGTTCTGCGAGAACGCAACAAGGGCATCATCCTGGTGCGGGTGTCGGGGTATGGGCAGACGGGGCCCGATGCCGGCAAGGCCGGTTACGCCTCGGTGGCCGAGGCCTCGAGCGGGCTGCGCCACATGAACGGGTTCCCCGGTGGTCCCCCACCGCGGCTGGCCCTGTCACTGGGCGACAGCCTGGCCGGCATGTTCGCCGCACAGGGCGCGCTGGCTGCCCTGTACCGGCGGACCGTCACCGGTGAGGGTCAGATCGTCGACACCGCGCTGACCGAAAGCTGCCTGGCAGTACAGGAATCCACCATTCCCGACTACGACGTCGGCGGTGTGGTCCGCGGACCGTCGGGCACCCGGCTGGAAGGCATCGCGCCGTCGAACATCTACCAGAGTGCCAACGGCAGCTGGGTGGTGATCGCGGCCAACCAGGACACCGTATTCCGCCGGTTGTGCGCCGCGATGGGCAGTCCGGAGCTGGCAACCGACGACAGGTTCTCCAATCACGTTGCCCGGGGCCGCAATCAGGATGAGCTGGACAAGATCATCGGTGATTGGGCAGCCAAACGCCAGCCGGACGACATCATCGACACCCTGTCACAGGCCGGGGTGATCAGCGGGCCGATCAACACCGTCGCCGAGGTCATGCAAGACCCGCAACTGCAGGCCCGCGGCATGCTCGCCGACCACTGGGACGAGCGCGTGCAGCGCAACGTCAAGGGCCCCGGCGTCGTCCCGGTCCTCTCCGAGTCACCTGGCACCATCCGCAACGCCGGTTCGGCTCGGCCCGGCCAACACAACGACGAGGTGTACGGCGACCTGCTCGGGCGCAGTGCACAAGACCTGGAAACCCTGCGCGCCGAGGGGGTGCTGTGAGATGAACCTGCCCGACAAGGTCGACATCCGCGAGGTGTGCCTGCGCGACGGCCTGCAGATCGAGACGCCGATTCCGTTGTCCGCCAAAGTCGCGATCCTTGAGGCCATCGTCGCCACCGGGGTACGTGAGGTGGAGGCGACGGCATTTGTCTCACCCTCGAAAGTGCCCGCACTGGCCGACGCGGCCGAACTCGCCGAGGAACTGCACAGATTCCCCGGCGTCGAGTTCTCCGCACTGGTCGCCAGCCCCAACGGCGCCAAACGGGCCATTGCCGCGGGGCTGGGCTCGATCGAGTACGTGGTGTCCGCCTCCGACGCCCACTCCCAGGCCAACGTCGGACGCACCTCGGCCGCGGCCACGGCTCAGATCGCCGAGATCGTGGCCATCGCGGCAGACAGCAACACCTCGGTGGAGGTCATCGTCGCCACCGCCTGGGACTGCCCGTTCGACGGTCCGACCGATCCGCAACGGGTGCTCGACATCGTTTCGTCCGCAGTAGGTTTCGGCGCCAACCGGATCGCCATCGCCGACACCATCGGCACGACCACGCCGCGTCGGGTGAGCTCGCTGATCGCTCAGGTCAGGCCGCTGATCGGCGACCTGCCACTGGGTGCGCACTTCCACAACACCCGCGGCGCCGGACTGGCCAGCGCGTACGCGGCCGTGCAATCCGGGGTCACCCGCCTGGACGCCTCGGTCGGCGGACTCGGTGGTTGCCCGTTCGCGCCGGGCGCCAGCGGCAACATCGCCACCGAAGATCTGGTCTACCTGTTGCGCGACAGCGGCATCGCCGTCGATGTCAACCTGTCGGCCGCGATCGACGCCGCGCGTGTCGCACAGGAAGCCGTGGGCCACGAGCTACCCAGCGCGCTGCTGCGCGCGGGCGACCGGATCTTGAACTGAGGCGCCGATGACCGCTGCCGAGCTGGGCACCAAAGGCCGCCAAACCCGATCGGCGATCGAGCTCGCCGCGCGGAAACTCTTCGCCGAGAGCGGTTTTCACGGCACCACGCTGTCCGATATCACCTCGGCCGCGGGCAAGAGTCCAGCGGTGTTCTACCGGTATTTCACCGACAAGGAGGATCTGCTGGCAGCGCTGGCCGAATCCTTCCTGCACGACGTCGTCGAGCCGTCCGGGCTGAATCTGCACCTGCCGGACTCTCCGGAAGACACCGAGTTCTTCACCACGGTGGTCACCGGCTACTGGAACATCTTCAAACAGAACATCGGCATCATGATCGCGGTTGCCCAGTTGGCCGCAACCCAGGAACGATTCGCCGATGTGCAGAACAAGTTCCGGCGGTTCGGCATCGACATCGTCATCGCCTCGGTGCACCATGCGCAGGACCAGGGCCACGCCAAGGGCCTACAACCGGAACACGTCGCGGCGGCCATCGCCTTGCTGTTCGAGAACTTCACCACGGTATTCGTCGGTCATTCCGGGCTCGGCATCCAGATCAGCGACGCCGAGGCCATCACCACCCTGTCCACCATCTGGAAGAGAACCCTGTACGGCTTCTGATCCGAGAAGGAGAGATCTCAGTGGATTTCGCTTTACCCGAACACCTTTCAAACGTACTTGCCGAGATGGACGAGTTCATCGAAGCTGAGATCAAGCCGCTCGAGCGCGAGCACATACAGTACTTCGATCAGCGCCGCGAGTATGCCCGCACCGATTGGGAGAACGGCGGGGTGCCGGCCAGAGCCTGGGAAGATCTGCTCGACGAGATGCGGCGACGGGCCGACGCCGCAGGCTGGCTGCGCTACGGGCTGCCCGCCCGTTTCGGCGGGCGCGACGGCAGCAACCTGGACATGGCGGTAATCCGGGAACATCTGGCGCACAAGGGTCTGGGGCTGCACAACGACCTGCAGGACGAGTCCTCGATCGTCGGGAACTTCCCTCAGGTGATCATGATGGACCGCTTCGGCACCGAGGCCCAGAAGGCGGACTGGGTCGAGGCGATGCTCACCGGCAAGCGTTCCATGGCGTTCGGCTTGACCGAACCTGACCACGGATCGGATGCCACGTGGTTGGAGACCACGGCCGTCCAAGACGGGGATGACTGGATCATCAACGGCCGCAAACGGTGGAACACCGGGGTGCACCGTGCCACCCACGACCTGATCTTCGCCCGGACCTCCGGCGAGCCCGGGCAAGCCCGTGGGATCAGCGCGTTCCTGGTGCCCACCGACGCACCGGGATTCACCGTGCCGTTCTACTGGTGGACGTTCAACATGCCCACCGACCACGGCGAGGTCGAGCTGAACAACGTGCGGGTGCCCGCCGACGCCGTGCTCGGCGAGATCGACCGTGGGCTGGAGGTCGGTCAGACCTTCCTGCACGAGAACCGGATTCGGCAGGCGGCCAGCAGCCTGGGCGCCGCCCAGTTCTGTATCGACCGTGCCGTGGACTACGCCAACCGGCGGATGGTGTTCGGCAAGCCGCTGGCGGTGAACCAGGCCGTGCAGTGGCCGCTGGTGGAATTGCAGACCGAGGCACAGATGGTCAGGCTGCTCGTCCGTTATGCCGCAACGCAACTGGACCAGAACCACCATATGGAGGTGTCCGACAAGGTCTCGATGGCCAACTACCGCGCCAATCGTCTGGTGTGTGAGGCCGCCGACCGGGCCATGCAGGTGCACGGCGGCATCGGCTACAGCCGTCACGAACCGTTCGAGCACATCTATCGCCACCACCGCCGTTACCGGATCACCGAGGGCGCCGAGGAGATCCAGATGCGCCGAGTCGCGCAGCGGCTGTTCGGGTTCGGCAAGGCCAAGCGGTGAGCGAGACCGCCAGGCTCGCCCCCCGGCTCGTCGACGTGCTCACGCCGGTGCTGGGCGACGGGGTGAGCGTGGCGAACCTGCGGGAGCTGACCGGCGGGGCCAGCCGCACGACGTGGTCCTTCGATGCCGTCACCGACTCGGCCCGGCGTCCGCTGATCCTGCGCACCGGTGCACCCGATGAGGTCCACGCCGGGATGGAGCTGGAGGCCGGTGCCCAACGGGCGGCCGCCGCGGCCGGGGCGCCGGTCCCCCACGTGCTGGTCGCCGACGATTCGGTTGCCGCGCTGGGCGATCCCTTTCTGATCTGTGACTTCATCGGCGGCGAGACCATCGTGCGGCGCATTCAGCGCATGCTCGACGACGCCGGCCGAGCCCGGCTGCTCACGCAGTGTGCGCAGGCACTGGCCGCCATCCACCGGGCCGAACCGCCGGAGCTGGCCGGCCTCGTCGAGCTGGACCAGATTTCCCAGTGGCGCGGGCAGCTCGACGAAATGGGCGACACCACCGCCACTTTCGAATGGGCCTTTCGCTGGCTGGAAACCAACCGGCCGCACGCGTCACCGCTGCGGCTGGTGCACGGCGACTTCCGGATGGGCAACCTGATCGTGGACGACTCGGGTCTGGCCGCAGTACTGGACTGGGAGTTGGTGCACCTCGGCGAGGTGTACGAGGACCTGGCCTGGTTCTGCATCCGGGCCTGGCGGTTCGGCGCGCCGGGCGACCTCGGCGCCGGTGGGCTGGGCAGCATCGAGAACTTCCTGAGCGCCTACGAGCAAGCCGGCGGGCAGACGCTGGACCGGTCGGCGATCCGCTGGTGGCTCGTGCTCGCCACCCTGCGCTGGGGCGTGATCTGCCGCTATCAGGCCGAGCGCCATCTGAGCGGGCAGACCCGATCGGTGGAGCTGGCGACCATCGGCCGTCGGGTCTGCGAGACGGAGTGGGATCTGTTGGGTCTGCTGGACGGGAGCAGCTGGTGAGCAACCTGTACGGACGGCCGACCGCGGCCGAGCTGGTGGCCGCGGTCGCGGAGTTCCTCGACACCGAGGTGCGCGACAGTGAGTCGGTTGCCGCTCCGGTCAAGTTTCAGGCTCGGGTTGCGGCCAATGCGCTGCGCATGGTCGAACGCGAACTGCTGGCCTCCGGCACCTCTGCGGCCGCCACCGCCTCGTTTGCCGCACTGACCGGTATCGGTTTCACCGACGAGGCCTCACTCGCGGCGGCGATCCGCGCCGGGCAGCTCGACGACCGAGCCGACGACGTCACCGCCTGCCTGCGCGTCCTGGTGCGCCGACGGCTCGCCGCCGCTCATCCGGGCTACGACGAGCCGTGAACCCGTCAGAGCCTGCGGACCCGGGCCAGCCACGCCGGCTCGTCGACCCGGGCCCCGACCGGCTCGCCGATCGCCTCGGCATGCGCGGCACCCACCACACCGCGGTATGTCGTGGTCTCCAGAGATTCCAGTTCCCAGCCTTCGGAGAAGGCCTGGCGGATGATCTCCTCGCTGACCTCGGGCCCGAAACCGCGGCCCGCGTCGGACAGCGCCAATACGTGCACCGTCGCACCCGGCCGGCACACCCGGTGCAGGGCGGCCACATAGCGGGGCCGGTCGGCATCGTCGAAGACGTGGAACAGCGCGCTGTCGACGATGGTGTCGTACCGCGGGCCCTCCGCCTCACCGAGCCGGGTCGCATCGGCGACGGCGAAGTGCGCGTCGATACCCTGCTGCGTCGCGTTCTCCCGGGCCTGGGCCACGGCAAGTTCGGAGAAGTCGATGCCGAGTACGTCGTACCCGAGCCGGGTCAGCAGCATGGTGTGTTCACCGGCGCCGCAGCCGACATCGAGCACCTTGCCGCCCAGAAGGCCGGTGCGTTCCAACTCGACGATGGCCGGTTGTGGCTCGCCGATGACCCACGGCGGGCTGCCGGACTCGTAGGCTTCGTCGAACAGCGAATGTGCGGGCGTGGAGTTCATGATTCGAGTCTGAAACCTGAATAGCCGTTGAGGTCAAGCCCTACCCGAGGAGCCGATGATGTCCCCTGCCGAAGTCGAAGTCGTCGACGGCGTCGCGCACCGATTGTTCGATGCGATCGAGCGCGGAGACAAGACCGCGGTGGCCCAGCTGTGGGCCGCCGATGTATCGGTCTGGCACGCCGGTGACACCAAGGACAACGACCGCACCCGCGCGTTGAAGGTCATCGACTGGTTCATCAATGCGACCAGCGAACGCCACTACGAGGTGCTCGATCGAGAGTTCTTCGACGGCGGATTCGTCCAGCAGCACGTCCTACGCGCCGGCGCCTCCGACGGCACGTTGATCGCACTGCGGGTGTGCATCGTGATCAAAGTGGGTACCGACGGTCTTATCCACCGCATCGACGAATACTTCGATCCCAAGGACATCGCGCCGTTGTTCGCCTGAACCGAGCTGCTCAGCCGATCCGAACGAAAATTGGAGGTCTCATGGCCACGACCAGCGACATCCTGACCGCCAGCGCCGGGAACTGGATCCTGGTTCCAGACCGATCCAAGGTGACATTCAGGAACAAGACGATGTGGGGCCTGACCACCGTCACCGGGCAGTTCACCGAATTCCGCGGTGAAGGGGCGGCCGGCGCCGGAGTGACCGGCCAGGTGGTGATCGAAGCGGCATCTGTTCGCACCGGCATCGGGAAGCGCGACAACCATCTGCGGTCTGCCGATTTCTTCGATGTCGAGGGCCATCCGAACATCACGGTGCAGGTGACAGGTTTGGAGCCGTCCGACGACCGAGTGCGGCTGACGGCGGTCCTGACCGTCCGCGGAGTGTCGAAGCCCATCGAATTGCCCGTCGATGTGGAGGCACTCGACGACGGCGCACTGCGGTTGTCAGGTCAGTGCGAGGTCCAACGGGACGACTTCGGCGTGTCGGGCGACATGCTCGGGATGGTCGGTCCGACGACGATCCTGTCCGGTGAACTCGTGTTCACCCGAGTCTGATGGCCTGCAACAGAATTCGCTGAGTTGACCGGCCTACGGCACCGCGCGCAGTAGCATCGGCAGCATGGCCGGCCCCGCGCCGCTGCGCATCCTGGTGTACAGCGACAACCCGCGCACCCGCGAACAGGTACGACTCGCACTGGGCAAACGCGTGCACCCGGAACTGCCCGAACTCGAATACGTCGAGATCGCGACGGCACCGACGGTGGTCGCACAGATGGATGCCGGCGGTGTCGACCTGGCCATTCTCGACGGGGAAGCCACTCCGGCCGGAGGCATGGGAGTGGCAAAACAGCTCAAGGACGAGATCGCGAACTGCCCACCGATCCTGGTGCTGACCGGGCGACCCGACGATGCGTGGCTGGCTAGCTGGTCACAGGCCGAAGCGGCGGTCCCGCACCCGATCGACCCGATCCGGTTGGGTGACGCGGTGGTCTCGCTGCTGCGCGCTCCGGTCCGATAACTTTTCCGCGAATTGCCCTGTTGCCGTTGACTTTCGCGGCATGGCTATGGCCGCAGCGACACGCTGCCCCGATATGAAACGATACTAACCAAAATGTGTGGCACAGGCCGCAAACCTCGCTAGGCTGTGGGTTAGCTCACATCGACAGCCCACCCGAGGGAGCGATAAGTGGCATGAATTTATATACGCCCATCCTGGTTCTCGGAGCGATCGCGGCCGCGTTCGCCGTGGTTTCCGTGGGAATCGCACTCGTGATCGGCCCGCGCCGCTACAACCGGTCCAAACTTGAGGCCTACGAATGCGGTATCGAACCGATGCAACCCGGGGCTGCAGGTGTGACCGGCCAGCGTATGCCGATCCGGTACTACCTCACCGCGATGTTGTTCATCGTGTTCGACATCGAGATCGTCTTCCTCTACCCGTGGGCCGTGGCCTTCGACAATCTCGGGCTGTTCGCGCTGGTGGAGATGTTGCTGTTCATGCTCACGGTGTTCGTGGCTTACGCCTATGTCTGGCGGCGAGGGGGCCTGAATTGGGATTAGAGGAACGACTGCCCGGTGGAATCCTGCTGTCGACGGTGGAAGCCGTCGCGGGTTACGTACGTAAGGGGTCGTTGTGGCCGGCCACCTTCGGTCTGGCCTGCTGCGCGATCGAGATGATGTCCACAGCCGGGCCGCGTTTCGACATCGCCCGGTTCGGGATGGAGCGGTTCTCGGCGACACCGCGGCAAGCCGACCTGATGATTGTGGCGGGCCGGGTCAGCCAGAAGATGGCACCCGTACTGCGCCAGATCTACGACCAGATGGCCGAGCCGAAATGGGTGCTGGCCATGGGGGTTTGCGCTTCCTCCGGCGGCATGTTCAACAACTACGCAGTGGTACAGGGCGTCGATCACGTGGTACCGGTGGATATCTACCTGCCCGGCTGCCCACCGCGGCCGGAAATGCTCCTGCACGCAATCCTCAAGTTGCACGACAAGATTCAGCAGATGCCGCTCGGCGTCAACCGCGAGGAGGCTATCCGAGAGGCCGAGCAGGCAGCGTTGGCCGTCACACCGACCATCGAGCTCAAGGGGTTGTTGCGGTGAGCACGGCCAACGGAAACAGCGAGGGCGCCGAGGTGATCGGGACGCGCCGCGGCATGTTCGGCGCCTCGGGCACGGGCGACACATCGGGTTACGGGCGGCTGGTGCGCTCGGTGGCATTGCCCGGCAGTTCCCCTCGGCCCTACGGCCAGTATTTCGACGCGGTGGTCGACCGGCTTGCCGAGATCCTCGGTGAGGAACGCTATGCGGTGTCCATCGAGCGCGTGGTGGTCTACCGCGACGAGCTGACGCTGGAGGTCAGTCGCGTCCAGCTGCCCGCGGTGGCCAGTGTGCTCCGCGACGATCCGCAATTGCGGTTCGAGTTGTGCCTGGGCGTGAGCGGGGTGCACTATCCCGACGACACCGACCGCGAACTGCACGCGGTGTACCCGCTGATGTCGATCACCCACAACCGCCGGATCCGACTGGAAGTCGCAGCGCCCGACGCGGATCCGCACATACCGTCGCTGTACGCCGTGTATCCGACCACCGACTGGCACGAGCGGGAGACCTACGACTTCTTCGGCATCGTCTTCGACGGTCACCCCGCGCTGACCCGGATCGAGATGCCCGACGACTGGGTCGGCCATCCCCAGCGCAAGGACTATCCGCTCGGCGGCATCCCCGTCGAATACCACGGCGCGCAGATCCCGCCGCCCGATCAGCGGAGGTCCTACAACTGATGAGTACCGAATCCCCCGTCGTGGTGGTCGGCGGACAGGACTGGGACGACGTGGTGGCAGCGGCCCGTGAGCATGCCGGTGAACGCATCGTGGTGAACATGGGCCCCCAGCATCCGTCCACGCACGGTGTGCTGCGGCTGATCCTGGAGATCGAAGGCGAGATCATCACCGAAGCCCGTTGCGGCATCGGCTATCTGCACACCGGGATCGAGAAGAACCTGGAATACCGCAACTGGACGCAGGGCGTCACCTTCGTCACGCGGATGGACTACCTCTCGCCGTTCTTCAACGAGACCGCATACTGCCTGGGCGTGGAGAAGCTGCTCGGTGTCACCGACGCCATTCCCGAGCGCGCCAGCGTGATCCGGGTGATGCTGATGGAACTCAACCGGATCACATCGCATCTGGTGGCCCTGGCCACCGGTGGGATGGAGCTGGGCGCGATGAGCGCGATGTTCTACGGGTTCCGGGAACGCGAAGAGATTCTGCGCGTGTTCGAGTCGATCACCGGGCTGCGGATGAACCATGCCTACATCCGGCCGGGCGGGCTGGCCGCCGATCTGCCCGACGGTGCGCTCGGTCAGGTCCGGGCATTGCTCGACCTGTTGCCGAACCGGCTGCAGGACTTGGAGGATCTGCTCAACGAGAACTACATCTGGAAGGCCCGCACGGTCGGTGTCGGATATCTCGACCTGACCGGGTGTATGGCCCTGGGGATCACCGGCCCCGTGTTGCGGTCCACCGGTCTGCCCCACGATCTGCGCCGGGCACAGCCGTACTGCGGCTACGAGAACTACGAATTCGACGTCATCACCGATGACCGCTGTGATTCCTACGGTCGCTACATCATCCGGGTCAAGGAGATGCGGGAGTCGCTCAAGATCGTCGAGCAGTGTGTGGACCGCCTCGAGAAGATGGGCGACGGTCCCGTGATGATCGATGACAAGAAGCTGGCCTGGCCCGCCGATCTCAAGGTCGGCCCGGACGGGCTGGGCAACTCGCCCGAGCACATCGCGAAGATCATGGGTCACTCGATGGAGGGGCTGATCCATCACTTCAAGCTCGTCACCGAGGGTATCCGGGTGCCTGCCGGGCAGGTGTACGTCGCGGTGGAGTCCCCGCGCGGCGAACTCGGGGTGCACATGGTCTCCGATGGTGGCACCCGGCCCTACCGCGTGCATTACCGCGACCCCTCGTTCACGAATCTGCAAGCGGTGGCGGCGATGTGCGAGGGCGGCATGGTGGCCGATGCCATCGCCGCGGTGGCCTCGATCGATCCGGTCATGGGCGGTGTGGACCGATGAGCGCTTGCGCGAAGAGGAGACAGCACGGATGAGCGACGTCTTTCTTGAGCTGGGGCAGCGCCCCGATGAAGCGGGCCCGCCGATCAACGGGCCCGCGGCATATCCGGATGAGGTGACGGCGCGGCTCACCGTCGACGCGGAGCAGATCATCGCCCGTTATCCCGAAGCCCGCTCCGCGCTGTTGTCTCTGCTGCATCTGGTGCAGGCCGAGGACGGTTGCCTGACATCAGCCGGAATCGGTTTCTGTGCCACGCTGTTGGGCCTGACCGATGCCGAGGTGGCCGCGGTCGCCACGTTCTACTCGATGTACCGGCGCACCCCGACAGGCGATTACCTCGTCGGGGTGTGCACCAACACGCTGTGCGCGATCATGGGCGGCGACGCGATCCTCGATGCGCTGCAGGATCATCTCGGCATCCATGCCGGGGACACCACGGCCGATCGCCGGGTCACGCTCGAACACATCGAGTGCAATGCCGCGTGCGATTACGCACCGGTGGTGATGGTCAACTGGGAGTTCTACGACAACCAGACCCCGTCGTCGGCGCGGGATCTCGTCGACGGCCTGCGCGGCGGAACGCCACCGGCCCCGACCCGCGGTGCACCACTGTGTACCTTCCGGGAAACCGCCCGCACTCTTGCCGGTCTGACCAATCCGCACACCCCGGGAGGTGCCCCCGGCGCGGCCACGCTGGCCGGACTGCGGGAAGCCCGGAAACGCGACATGTCCACTCCCGAAGCGGGAGGTCCGATCTCGTGACCGCGCTGACCCCGGTACTGAGCCGATTCTGGGATGAACCAGAACCATGGACGCTGGACACCTACCTCCGCCATGACGGTTACCGCGGGCTGCAGCGCGCCCTGGCGATGGGGCCGGACGACGTTATTGCGCTGGTCAAGGATTCCGGGCTGCGCGGACGCGGCGGCGCGGGATTCCCGACCGGAACCAAGTGGTCGTTCATCCCGCAGGAGCGGAGCCCGCGGAGCGACCCGACGGCACCGCGTGATGACGGCGCCGGGGCCAAACCGCACTACCTCGTCGTGAACGCCGACGAATCAGAACCCGGTACATGCAAAGACATTCCGCTCCTTCTGACCACACCGCACTTTTTGGTCGAAGGCATCATCATCGCCGCGTACGCGATCCGGGCCCGCCACGCGTTCATCTATGTCCGCGGCGAGGTGGTGCCGGTCTTGCGCCGACTGCAGGCCGCGGTCGCCGAGGCGTACGAGGCGGGATATCTGGGCACCGACGTCCTCGGCACCGGATTCGATCTGGAACTGACCGTGCACGCCGGCGCCGGTGCCTACATCTGCGGCGAGGAAACCGCGCTGCTGGACTCTCTGGAAGGCCGTCGCGGCCAACCACGACTGCGCCCACCGTTTCCGGCGGTGGCCGGCCTCTACGCGTGCCCGACGGTGGTCAACAATGTCGAGTCCATCGCAAGCGTTCCCCCGATCATGGTCAACGGGGTGGACTGGTTCCGGTCGATGGGATCGGAGAAATCCCCTGGCTTCACGCTGTATTCGCTGTCGGGCCACGTCAACCGGCCCGGCCAGTACGAGGCGCCACTGGGCATCACCCTGCGCGAACTGCTCGATTACGCCGGCGGCGTCCGCGACGGGCACACCCTGAAATTCTGGACTCCGGGCGGATCGTCGACACCGCTGCTGACGGCCGAACACATCGATGTGCCCCTGGATTACGAGGGCATGGCCTCCGTCGGATCCATGCTGGGCACCAAAGCGCTGCAGATCTTCGACGAGACCACCTGTGTGGTCCGGGCAGTACGACGCTGGACACAGTTCTACGCGCACGAGTCCTGCGGTAAGTGCACGCCGTGCCGCGAAGGCACCTACTGGCTGGCCCAGATCTACGCCCGACTGGAAAGCGGTGCCGGTACTCCGGCCGATATCGACAAACTGCTCGACATCGCCGACGGCATCTTCGGAAAGTCCTTCTGCGCGTTGGGAGATGGTGCGGCCAGCCCGATCATGTCCTCGATCAAGTACTTCCGCGACGAGTACGTGGCGCACCTGGACGGGGGCTGCCCGTTCGATCCGCACGCCTCGACGTTGATGGCGACCGAAGGGGCGGGTGCCTAGATGTTTCTCACCGCGAGGAAAGGGGGCCGTGCATGACGCTGGCCGAGCCGACCAAGGACACCCCGCCGGTGGAGATGGTGTCGCTCACCATCGACGGTGAACAGATCAGTGTTCCCAAGGGCACTTTGGTGATCCGCGCCGCCGAATTGATGGGTGTCCAGATTCCCCGGTTCTGCGATCACCCACTGCTCGATCCGGTCGGGGCGTGCCGGCAGTGCCTCGTCGAGGTCGAGGGTCAGCGCAAGCCGATGGCCTCGTGTACCACCACGGTCAGCCCGGACATGGTGGTGCACACCCAGTTCAGCTCCGAGGCAGCCGACAAGGCCCAGCGCGGTGTGATGGAACTGCTGTTGATCAACCATCCGCTGGACTGCCCGATCTGCGACAAGGGCGGTGAGTGTCCCTTGCAGAACCAGGCAATGTCCAACGGCCGCCCCGAAACCCGGTTCGAGGACGTCAAGCGGACCTACCCGAAGCCGATCAACATCTCGTCGCAGGTGCTGCTGGACCGCGAACGGTGCGTGCTGTGCGCGCGCTGCACCCGGTTCTCCGCACAGATCGCCGGCGACCCGTTCATCGAGCTGTTGGAACGTGGTGCGCTGCAACAGGTGGGCATCGCCCCCGGCGAGCCGTTCCAGTCCTACTTCTCCGGCAACACCGTGCAGATCTGCCCGGTGGGGGCGCTGACCGGGACGGCCTACCGTTTCCGGGCCCGGCCTTTCGACCTGGTGTCCAGCCCCAGTGTCTGCGAGCACTGCGCGTCGGGATGTGCCCAACGCACCGATCACCGCCGCGGGAAGGTCATGCGGCGCCTGGCCGGTGACGATCCCGAGGTCAACGAGGAGTGGAACTGCGACAAGGGCCGGTGGGCGTTCACCTACGCCACGGTCGGAGATCGGATCACGACGCCGTTGGTCCGGGAGAACGGCGCGTTGCGCCCGGCGTCGTGGTCAGAAGCGCTGACGGTGGCCGGGGCAGGCCTGCTGGCTGCCGCGCCGAACACCGGTGTGCTGGTGGGCGGGCGCTGCACCGTGCAGGATGCCTACGCCTACTCGAAGTTCGCCCGGATGGTGCTGGGCACCAATGACATCGACTTCCGTGCCCGGCCGCACTCCCGTGAGGAGGCCGACTTCCTGGCCGCCTGTATCGCCGGACAACCGATGACATTGCGCTACGCCGAACTCGAAAAGGCACCGACCGTCCTGCTGGCCGGGTTGGAGCCCGAAGAGGAATCCCCCATCGTCTTCCTGCGACTACGCAAGGCCGCACGTAAGAACGGCCAGCAGGTGCTCTCGGTGGCACCGCTCGCCGGCCGCGGGCTGACCAAGATGGCGGGCACGCTGATCCCCACGGTGCCCGGGGGCGAGGCGGATGCACTGGCCGCGCTGGAGACCGATGAGCGGCTGCGAAGCCCCGGGGCGGCGATCCTGGTCGGTGAGCGACTGGCGACCTCACCCGGTGCACTGTCGGCCGCACAGCGCCTGGCCACGGCGACCGGGGCCAGGTTGGCGTGGGTCCCGCGCCGGGCCGGAGAGCGCGGCGCCGTCGAGGCCGGTGCCCTGCCCAACCTGCTGCCCGGGGGTCGCCCCGTCACCGATCCCGACGCGCGAGCCCAGACGGCCACAGTGTGGAACACCGCCGAACTACCCGGCAACACCGGACGCGACACGAGCGCCATCCTGGCCGCGGCAGCCGACGGAGAACTCGCCGCACTTCTGGTCGGCGGCGTCGAGCTCACCGACCTGCCCGACCCGGCCACGGCGCTGGCCGCACTGCGCGCCACCCCATTCGTGGTGAGTCTCGAACTGCGCGAGAGCGAGGTCACCGAGCTGGCCGATGTGGTGTTCCCCGTGGCGCCGGTGGTGGAGAAGGCCGGCGCATACATCAACTGGGAAGGCCGGATTCGCCCGTTCACGCCGGCGTTGCAGACGAACGCGATCCCCGACCTGAGGGTGCTGCACTACCTTGCCGACGAGATCGGCATCGACCTCGGGCTGACCGGCCCCGACGCCGCGGACGGCGAGCTGGCCCGGCTCGGCAGCTGGACCGGACCCCGCGCCGCAGAGCCGTCGGCGACACCCGAGGCACGCCCGACACCCGGACCCGGTGAGGCGGTGCTGGCCAGCTGGCGTCTGCTGCTCGACGCCGGACGCCTGCAGGACGGTGAACCCTACCTGGCCGGCACGGCGGTCAGCCCGGTGGTGCGGCTCTCCCCCGGCACCGCCACTGAAATCGGTGTGTCATCGGGAGATCCGGTGACGGTGAGCACCGACCGCGGGTCAGTCACCCTGCCGCTGTCGGTCGCCGATATGCCCGACCGGGTGGTGTGGCTGCCCACCAATTCCCCGGGATCGGCGATCCATCGGCAACTCGGGGTGACCGCCGGCGCTTTGGTCTCGATCACGCGGGCCTCGATCGGGCGGGCCGACGCATGACCTACCCCGACCCCACGCTGTTCGGTCACGACCCGTGGTGGCTGATCCTGGCCAAGGCGCTCGGGGTGTTCGTCTTCCTGCTGCTCACCGTGCTCGCGGCGATCCTCATCGAACGGAAGCTGCTGGGCCGCATGCAGATGCGGCCCGGCCCCAACCGTGTCGGCCCCTGGGGCCTGCTGCAGTCCCTGGCCGACGGCGTGAAACTCGCCCTCAAAGAGGGCCTCACCCCGGCCGGCATCGACAAGCCCATCTACCTGCTGGCCCCGATAATCTCGGTGATCCCGGCATTCATGGCGTTCGCCGTGATCCCGATGGGCGGCGAGGTTTCGGTGTTCGGTCACCGCACCGCTCTGCAGTTGACCGATCTGCCCGTCGCGGTGCTCTACATCCTGGCGGTCACCTCGATCGGGGTGTACGGCATCGTGTTGGCCGGCTGGGCGTCAGGGTCCACCTATCCCTTGCTGGGCGGTCTGCGCTCCAGTGCACAGGTGATCTCCTACGAGGTCGCGATGGCCCTGTCGTTCGCCGCGGTGTTCCTCTACGCGGGCACCATGTCCACCTCGGGCATCGTCGCGGCCCAGGACCGCACCTGGTATGTGTTCCTGCTGCTGCCCTCGTTCGTGGTGTACGTGACGTCGATGGTGGGTGAAACCAACCGGGCACCTTTCGATCTGCCCGAGGCCGAGGGCGAACTGGTCGGCGGGTTCCACACCGAGTACTCGTCGTTGAAGTTCGCGATGTTCATGCTCGCCGAGTACGTGAACATGACCACCGTGTCGGCCCTGGCCACCACGATGTTCCTCGGCGGCTGGCACGCGCCGTTCCCGTTCAACCTGATCGACGGCGCCAACAGTGGTTGGTGGCCGCTGCTGTGGTTCACCGCCAAGGTGTGGACCTTCATGTTCTTGTACTTCTGGCTTCGGGCCACCCTGCCCCGTCTGCGCTACGACCAGTTCATGGCATTGGGCTGGAAGGTGCTCATCCCGGTGTCGCTGGTCTGGATCATGGTCGTCGCCGTCACCCACAGCCTGCGTGAGCACGGCTACCACAACTGGGCCACCGGCCTGGTGACCACCGCGGTCGTGGTGGTGGCGGTCCTGGCCGCCGCACTGTGGAAAGCACTGCGGGGCAGAACCGTTCAGCCGATTCCGCAGCAGAGCGCGGGCGCGTATCCGATACCGCCACTGCCGAATGCCGAGAAGGAGGTCGTCGATGCCTAAGATGCCCAAATTTCTCGAAGGCCTGGCCGGATTCGCGGTCACCTTCGGGTCGATGTTCAAGAAGCCGATCACCGAGGAGTACCCGGAGAAACCGGGACCGGTAGCGCCGCGCTATCACGGCCGGCATCAACTCAACCGCTACCCCGACGGCCTGGAGAAGTGCATCGGCTGCGAGTTGTGCGCCTGGGCCTGCCCGGCCGACGCCATCTTCGTCGAAGGTGCCGACAACACTGCCGACGAACGCTTCTCGCCGGGTGAACGCTACGGCCGGGTCTACCAGATCAACTACCTGCGCTGCATCGGGTGCGGATTGTGCATCGAGGCCTGCCCGACCCGGGCCCTGACGATGACCAACGAATACGAGATGGCCGACGACAACCGGGCAGATCTGATCTGGGGCAAGGACAAACTGCTGGCTCCGATGCAACCCGGGATGCAGGCGCCCCCTCACGACATGGCGCCGGGCAGTACGGACGACGACTACTACCTCGGCCGAATCACCCCGCTCTCCCAGGACGCTCAGTGAGCCCCGACATCCTGATGCTCGCCGCTGAACATTCGGTGCGGACGTCGACAACGGAAGCCGTGCTGTTCTGGATCCTGGGGACGGTCGCGGTACTCGGCGCCATCGGCGTGGTCGCCGCGCCGAAAGCGGTGTACTCCGCGGTATTCCTGGCCTGCACCATGATCGCGCTCGCCGTGCTCTACATCGCCCAGGACGCCTTGTTCCTCGGCGTGGTGCAGGTGGTGGTCTACACGGGCGCGGTGATGATGCTGTTCCTGTTCGTGCTGATGCTCATCGGTGTCGACCTGTCCGAATCGTTTGCCGAAACGATACGCGGCCAACGTATTGCGGCACTGGCGGCGGGCACCGGGTTCGGCATCCTGCTGATCGCCGGGATCGGCAGCGTGTCTGTCAGCGGGTTCACCGGACTGGCCCAGGCAAACAGCGGTGGCAACGTGGAAGGACTGGCGGCACTGATCTTCACGCGGTACCTGTGGGCATTCGAGCTGACCAGCACACTGCTCATCACTGCCGCTCTCGGCGCGATGGTACTGGCGCACCGGGAGCGCTTCGAGCGACGCAAAACCCAGCGAGAACTGGCCGTCGAACGGTTCCAGGCCGGAGGTCATCCGACGCCGCTACCCAATCCCGGTGTCTACGCGCGGCATAACGCCGTCGATGTCCCGGCCCGGCTGCCCGATGGCTCCGATGCGGCATCGTCGGTGAGCGCTATCCTGCCGCGGCGCGCGATCAGTAACTCGGCCAACGGGGAGGGGTGATGCGATGAATCCCGACAACTATCTCTACCTGTCGGCGCTGTTGTTCACCATCGGCGCTTCGGGAGTGCTGCTGCGGCGCAACGCCATCGTGATGTTCATGTGCGTCGAGCTCATGCTCAACGCCGCCAATCTGGCGTTCGTGGCGTTCTCCCGCATGCACGGTCATCTCGACGGTCAGGTGGTGGCGTTCTTCACCATGGTGGTGGCCGCCTGCGAGGTGGTGATCGGCCTGGCCATCATCATGACCATCTTCCGTACCCGCCATTCGGCCTCGGTCGACGACGCCAGCCTGCTGAAGCACTGAGGGCGACATGACACTACCTGTGTGGCTTCTGATCGCACTCCCCGCCGCCGGAGCAGCGGTGCTGCTGTTGAGCGGCCGACGGTCCGACCGGTGGGGGCATCTGCTGGGTTGCGCGACCGCGCTGGGCGCCTTCGCCGTCGGAGCGGTGATGTTCACCCAGATGCTGGGCCGTCACGACGAACACCGCTCGGTTCAGGAATCCCTGTTCTCCTGGGTGCCGGTGGCCGGCTTGCAGGTCGATTTCGGGTTGCAACTGGACCAGCTGTCGGTGTGTTTCGTGCTTTTGATCACCGGTGTGGGCTCGCTGATCCACATCTACTCGATCGGGTATATGGCCGAAGATCCTGATCGGCGAAGGTTCTTCGCGTACCTGAATCTGTTTCTGGCGGCCATGCTGCTTCTCGTGCTCGCGGACAACTACCTGGGGCTGTATGCCGGGTGGGAAGGCGTGGGCCTCGCCTCGTATCTGCTGATCGGGTTCTGGTCGCACAAGCCGTCGGCGGCCGCCGCAGCCAAGAAGGCATTCGTCGTCAACCGGGTCGGCGACATGGGACTGGCGATCGCGCTGATGATCATGTTCGCCACCGTCGGGTCGATCTCGTTCGCCGGGGTGTTCGGCGCCGCACCGGCATTGAGCGAAGCCACATTGACCGCGATCGGCCTGCTGCTGTTGTTGGGCGCCTGCGGCAAATCGGCCCAGGTGCCGCTGCAGTCCTGGCTCGGGGACGCGATGGAGGGCCCGACCCCGGTGTCGGCGCTCATCCACGCCGCCACCATGGTGACCGCCGGCGTCTACCTGATCGTGCGGTCCGGGCCGATCTTCGACCTGGCCCCGGGGGCTCAGACCGGTGTGGTCGTCGTCGGCGCGGTCACGCTGCTGTTCGGCGCGATCGTCGGCTGCGCCAAGGACGACATCAAGAAGGCACTGGCCGCGTCGACCATGAGCCAGATCGGCTATATGGTGCTGGCCGCCGGTCTCGGGCCCGCCGGGTACGCGTTCGCGATCATGCACCTGCTCACGCACGGATTCTTCAAGGCCGGCCTGTTCCTCGGCGCGGGGTCGGTGATGCACGCGATGAACGACGAGGTGAACATGCGCCGCTACGGCGGACTGCGCAAGGTCCTGCCGATCACGTTCGCCACGTTCGGACTCGGCTATCTGGCCATCATCGGGATCCCGCCGCTGGCCGGCTTCTTCTCCAAAGACAGCATCATCGAAGCGGCGCTGGGCGCCGGCGGCGTCCGGGGGGTGATCCTCGGCGGCGCGGCCATCCTGGGCGCCGGGATCACCGCGTTCTACATGACCCGGGTCATGCTGATGACGTTCTTCGGTGAAAAGCGTTGGGCACCAGAAACTCATCCGCACGAGGCCCCGGCCGTGATGACCTGGCCGATGATCCTGCTCGCGGTCGGCTCGGTGGTCTCCGGTGGCGCGCTGGCCATCGGCGGCACGCTCTCGCACTGGCTGGAGCCGGTGGTCGGCGCTCATGAGGCGCACCACGCGATACCCGCGTGGGTGGTCACCGTGGTGGTGCTGGCCGTCGTGGCAGTCGGTATCGCGGTGGCCTACCGGATGTATGCGCAGCGGCCGGTTCCGGCCGACGTGCCCGACGGCTCGGCGCTGACGGTGGCGGCCCGGCGCGACCTGTACGGCGACGCATTCAACGAGGCGGTGTTCATGCGAGGTGGCCAGACCTTGACGGCGGCCCTGGTGACCGTCGACGACAAGGTGGTCGACGGCACCGCGGGCGGCCTGGCGGCGCTGGTCAGCCGAACATCGGATGGGTTGCGCCAGTTACAGACCGGCTTCGCCCGGTCCTATGCGCTCTCGATGCTGGGCGGGGCGGCTCTGGTGGTGGCGACGATCCTGGCGGTGCGACTGTGGTGAGCACATTTCCGTGGCTGACGGTATTGTGGGCCACCCCGACAGTGGGAGCCGCCGTGGTGATGCTGCTGCCCGCAGCGCAGCGGACACTGGCCAAATGGCTGGCGCTGGTGGTGTCGCTGGCCGCGCTGGGTCTGGCCGTCGTGCTCGCAGTGGGCTTCGATCCCGCCGGTGAGCAGTACCAGTTCGTCGAATCACACCGCTGGATACCGTCGTTCGGCACCGGCTACATTCTCGGGGTCGACGGGATCGCCCTGGCCCTGGTAGTCCTCACCGCCGTGCTGCTGCCGCTGCTGATCGTCGCCGGCTGGAATGACGCCACTCACCAGACCGGGTTGGGCGGTCGAGGCGTACAGGCCTACCTGGCACTGACGCTGGCCGTCGAGGGCATGGTGTTCATGTCCCTGGTGGCCCTGGACATCCTGCTGTTCTACGTGTTCTTCGAGGCCATGCTCATCCCGATGTACTTCTTGATCGGCGGCTTTGGCGGCGAGCACAGATCCAAAGCGGCGGTGAAGTTCCTGCTGTACAACCTGTTCGGCGGTCTGGTCATGCTGGCCGCGGTGATCGGGCTCTATGTGGTGACCGCGGGCAGCGACGCATTCACCTCGGGCACCTTTGACTTCCGCGCGATCGTCGCCGCAGTCTCGTCCGGCGACCTCGTGATCAACCCCATGGTGGCGAACTTCCTGTTCCTGGGTTTCATGTTCGCATTCGCGGTCAAGGCACCCTTGTGGCCGTTCCACCGCTGGCTGCCCGATGCCGCGGTTCAGGCCACCCCGGCCAGCGCGGTGCTGATGATGGCCATCATGGACAAGGTCGGCACGTTCGGCATGCTGCGCTACTGTCTACCGCTGTTCCCCGATGCGTCAACGTATTTCCGGCCCTTGGTCATCACTCTCGCGGTGATCGGCATCGTCTACGGTGCCGTCCTGGCGATCGGCCAGACCGATGTGATGCGGTTGATCGCCTACACCTCGATCTCACACTTCGGTTTCATCATCCTCGGCACCTTCGTGATGACCAGTCAGGGTCAGGCCGGGTCGACCCTGTACATGATCAACCACGGGATCTCCACGGCCGCACTGTTCCTGATCGCCGGATTCCTGGTCTCGCGCCGCGGTTCCCGGTTGATCGATTCCTACGGCGGTGTGCAGAAGGTGGCTCCAGTCCTCGCCGGAACGTTCCTGGTGGCCGGCCTGGCCACCTTGTCCCTGCCGGGCCTGGCACCGTTCATCAGTGAATTCCTGGTTCTCATCGGCACATTCACGCGTTACCCGGTGGTCGCGGTGTTCGCCGCCACCGCATTGGTGCTGTCCGCCGTGTACATCCTGTGGATGTACCAACGGATGATGACGGGGCCGGTCCCCGAAGGGCTCTCCGGTGACGGACACCGGATCCGCGACCTGGTGCCTCGCGAGCTCGCCGTGGTGGTCCCCCTGATCGCGCTGCTGCTGGTGCTGGGCATCTATCCCAAACCCGCTCTGGACGTGATCAATCCGGCCGTCCAGCACACGTTGACCACCATCGGACAGAACGATCCCCCACCGCAGGTGTTACCCAAGCTGGCAGAGGGGGTCCGCTGATCATGGTGACGCCGAGCATCGAATACGGCCTGCTCTCCCCCATGCTGATCGTGTTCGGGGTGGGAGTGGCCGGTGTACTGGTCGAGGCTTTCCTGCCCCGATCGGCCCGCTACCGGGTACAGGTCGCCCTTGCACTGGGCGGACTGCTCGCCGCCGTCGTGGCTGTCGTCCTGTTGGCCCGGGACCTTCACGGCACCCCTGGCCGGCCCGCCGTGTTGGGCTCGGTGGTCCTCGATGCACCCGCATTGTTCCTCCAGGGCACCATCGCCGTCGTCGGCGCACTGGGGATCCTGCTGATCGCCGAACGGCAGCCCAGGACTGCCACGCAAGACGGCATCGCCGGCCTGGACGGCTTCACCCCACAGGCCTCGGCGGTGCCGGGAAGCGTGGCCGAGAAGATGGCCACCCAGGCCGGGGTGATGCAGACCGAGGTCTTCCCGCTGACCATGTTCGCCATCGGCGGCATGCTGCTGTTCCCGGCCGCCGATGATCTGCTGACCATGTTCATCGCCCTGGAAGTCCTGTCGCTTCCGCTGTACCTGCTGTGCGGGCTGGCCCGACACCGGCGGCTGCTGTCGCAGGAAGCGTCGATGAAATACTTTCTGCTGGGCGCTTTCTCGTCGGCCTTCTTCCTGTACGGCGCGGCCATGCTGTACGGCTACGCCGGCACCCTGGATCTGGCCGGAATCGCCACCGCCGTGGACACCAAGGCACCCAACACCCCGCTCGCGCTGGTCGGCGTCGCCCTGCTACTGGTCGGGGTTTTGTTCAAAGTCGGTGCCGTTCCGTTCCATTCGTGGATTCCCGACGTGTACCAGGGCGCCCCGACCGCGATCACCGCGTTCATGGCCGCGGGGACCAAGATCGCCGCGTTCGGCGCCATGCTACGCATCTTCTACGTGGCGCTGCCCCAGTTGCGTGACGACTGGCGGCCCGTGCTGTGGGCCATCGCAATCCTGACCATGGTGGTCGGCACCATCACCGCCGTCACCCAGACCGACGTGAAACGCATGCTCGCCTACTCCGCGGTGGCCCACTCGGGTTTCATCCTCACCGGCGTGATCGCCGCCAACCCTGCCGGAGTGTCCGCCACGCTGTTCTACCTGTTCGCCTACGGATTCAGCACACTGGGCGCGTTCGCGGTTGTCGGCCTGGTTCGCAACGCCGCCGACGAGGAGGAGACCTCGATGGCGCAGTGGGCCGGTCTGGGCCGGCGATATCCCATTGTCGGCGTGGTGTTTTCGTTGTTCCTACTGGCGTTCGCCGGAATTCCGCTGACCAGCGGATTCGTCAGCAAGTTCGCGGTGTTCAAGGCCGCAGGCGAGGGCGGGGCCATCCCACTGGTCATCATCGGCGTCATCGCCAGTGCCGTGGCGGCCTATTTCTACGTGCGGGTGATCGTGCTCATGTTCTTCACCGACCCGCCCGAGGAGGCACCCGAAGTCGTCGTTCCGAGTGGGCTCACCACCGCCGTCATCACCGTCACCGCGGCCGTCACCTTCGCCCTCGGCGCCCTGCCGCAGCCGTTGCTGGACCTGGCCAACAATGCCGAGACCTTCCTGCGGTAGTCGCGCTCAGCCAGATATCGGCTGTCTCACAGTGTTTTTCCGGGTTCGGTCGAGTAGCTGACTACGCGTGCTCATTCCCGATTCTGCGGGCAGGATGGCAGCACGTCCGCGTGACGCACACTCACCCGCCGGTTGACACCGAAAGGGGCACCCAGATGCCGAAGATCCACTGGCTGGACAAGCCCGAGACCCACGACTACCCCGCTGCAGCCGACTACCTGGAGCTGATCGCCGACAAGGACGCGGTTGCCGCCATCATCGACTCATTGCGTGGTGGCACCGTCGCGCACAAGAAAGCCAAGGACATCCTGCGTGCGGCCGGGCTGCCCCTGCTGCCGAAAGACAACGCCCACGTCAAGGCGGACCTGCAAAAGGTCGATCAGGGCACCCCGCTGTCACCGATCCTGCTGGTTCGCGGTCAGCTGTCCAGCGCTGTTCCGTTGCAGATCGCCGACGGGTATCACCGGGTGTGCGCCAGTTACTACGTCGACGAAAACACCGACATCCCCGTAATTCTCGCGGCGATGCCCACTTCGGGATAGCTCAGTTGCCGAAGAAGATCCGGTCAGCACAGTGCAGGTCGTCGGGATCGAAATACTTCTGCGCCCAGGCGTCGGTGGTTCCAAGGAACCAGCCCGCTGCAGCCGCGGCACTCCTACGGTCGGCGGTCGCCCCGGCGGTGCCCGGTGATGTTCCGGACTTGCTGCTGAGTGTGTCCAGGAACTGATAGTGATCGACCAATTCCACAGCCTCGATCACGAAGGCCGTGGCGACGTCTTCATCACGGATGGCAAGCAGGTTGTCACCGTTGGCCTGTTCCCCGCCCAACGCCAGATTCGACGATCCGCAGTACACCACCGGCTCGGCACCACGGAAACCACACACCACGAACTTGTGATGCACCTCGTGCCCGACAACTTGTGGCACCTGGTCGAACGGCGGAGGCAGGACCACGTGGCCAGGCTTTCCCGTTACCAGCAGGCCGGTCTTTTGGCCCCTTACGTACAGGGAGACACCCTTGGGGGCGTCGGAGATTCCCATGCTGAACACCGCCGGGTCCGAATGGATCTGATTCAGTGCGTCGTAGACCGGGTTGGCCGAGGTGCCGCCCAGATCCATGACCGCGAAGAACACCGACCCCGGCGGCGATGTTGTCGTCGATTCGGCGTTCACCCGCTCGACCAGCCCGCCCAGGATCTGGCCGGCGGTGCCGGCGGTATGTGGCGAGAACGTGATCGACGTGGCCGGGGTGTCCGACCCGGCGCCGCCGAACGGGTAAGGGACGGCTGCCCACTGCGACGCCGCGAACGGTTTGGTCTTGACCCCCTCTCGCCATACCTCGTCGAACACCGCGGCGTAGGTGGCCGCGACCTGCCGGTCATCGAAGACCAGGACATGGTTGGCGTTGACGTACAGTCCGTTGATCGAGAAGTTGGTCGACCCGGTCAGCACGGTGCGCGCGCCGTCCTTGTCGGAGACCACCAGCACCTTGTCGTGGGCGTAGCGGCTGAAGTGGCCCCGCAGGATCGAGCCGGCGCCCGCCTGCGCGGTGAACATGTCGTAGAACTGGTCCTCGGCCGTCGGACTCGTGGTGTTGTGGTGCTCGGGGCAGTCGTCGAGAATGATCCTGACCTGATTGTTCGCGGCCAACTTGAGCAGCAGGGAACACACGTCGGGTTCATTGAGGTCGTAGGCGAAGACGTCGACCGACAGCGACGGATCGGACTGCGCCTCCGACAACAGGTCGAGGACATGCTTGCGGGCCGTGAACCCCAGCCACTCGTATTCCGCTGCGTAACTGTAGGTCTGGCCACCGGGTCCGGCGGCTGCCGCCGCCGAGGTATCGAAGATCAAGGAGCCGTCCGCAGGCCGCAGGTGTGTGGCCGACCCGAAATGCCGGACGAACGCCTGGGATTGCACATAGCCGCGCGTGAAACCGGCTGCCAGGTTGCCCTTGACGAAGGGGCCGACTTCCACCTCGACGGCCACCGCACGGCTCGAATCCGGCGGCTGCAACGCACCGTCACCACTGAAGTAGCGCGGGGTGACGACGTAGGTGTAGGCACCGAAGGCCGGTGAACCGCCCTGATGCACCAGGCCGGGCACATGCACCCAGCGAAACTTGTGGATCGGGGCATTCACACTCGAAAACGGGGACTGTCCCGGTACCTGGGCATGCGCGGGCGAAGCCGCCAGCCGCAGATTGTTGTCGACGAAGTACGGCGGAACTCCGGGCGGATGAACCTCGACGGTGAATCCGGCCAAACCGGTGCGCGCCGAGGCGGTCAGGTCGAAGGCCAGCAGGGTTTTGGCGTCACCGCAGAAGGCGTTGACGGCGAGCACGGCGTTGGAGGCGCGGACGGTCGACATGATGGAACTCCTTCGGCGTCGAGTGCGCGGCCGGACCGCGGCTGTACCTCAGGATGGACTGGCCGGCGGCAAAGCACGCGCGTACTCGACTACTCGAATTCCTCAGGCTCACAGGTAGTTACGAGCCAATGGACAGCACTTTCTCCGCTACTGGAGTGGACGGGCTACATTCGAACTCATGACGACCGTCCTGACCACTGACCACGGCGCCGTCCGGGTCCTCACCCTGCATCGTCCACAGTCGCGGAACGCGCTGGGACGCGAGCTGATCGAGGAGCTGTACAGCGCCCTGGACGAGGCCGACACCGACCCGTCCGTACGGACGATCGTGCTCACCGGGACCGACCCCGCCTTCTGCGCCGGCGTCGACCTCAAAGAGGCGCAGACCCTCGGAATGGATTACTTCGAGAAGTTCCGGTCGCACAACTGCATCACCAAGACCGGCGAGTTGCGCACCCCGATCGTCGGGGCGATCAACGGGGCCACGTTCACCGGTGGACTGGAGATGGCGCTGGGCTGCGACTTCCTGGTCGCCTCCGAGCGGGCGGTGTTCGCCGACACCCACGCCCGGGTCGGCATCCTGCCCGGTGGCGGGATGACCGCACGACTGCCTCACGTGGTGGGTGCGGCCATGGCACGCCGGCTGTCGATGACCGGCGAGGTCATCGACGCCGCCCGCGCCGAACACCTCGGCCTGGTCACCGAGGTGGTGCCGCACGAGCAGTTGCTGGAGCGGGCACTGGAACTGGCCGGTCAGATCGCCGAGGTGCCTGGACCGACCATGGCCGGCCTCAAAGAGATCTACACCCGCGGCAGCCGGCCGATCGTCGGTCCCGCGCTCGCCGCCGAGCAGGAGATCGCCGGCGCGCAGGCCCGTGATTTCGACGGTCTGGGAGACCGCTATCAGGCAGTGGCCCAACGTAACCGGGGCCAGATCGACAGCTAGCCCGTCGAGGCCGGCTCGATGATCGTCATCCCCGGCCCGGGGGGCGTGTCCATGGCGGCCATCGCCGCGCCCGCCTGCTCGAGCTCCACCCGCCGGGTTACCAGCAACTCCGGTTGCAGTGCACCGGACGCGAGAAGACCCAGCATCGCCGGGTAGTCGACGGCCGGCATACCGTGCGACCCGAGGATCGCGAGTTCCTGGGCGATCACCCGGTCCATCGGGAACGCGGTCTGTGCCGCATCACCCAGCAGCAGCCCGACCTGGATGTGCCGACCGCGCCGCCGCAACGAGGACACGGAGGCCGCTGCGACCGCCGGATGCCCGATCGCGTCAACCCCGACGTGTGCCCCGCCGCCGGTCCGTTGCACGACTTCGGCTGCGGTGTCAGGGACCTCGGTGGCGTTGATCTGCTCATCGGCTCCGAGACGGCTCGCGACGTCCAGTGCCTGAGCGCTGCGGTCCACGGCAACGACCTTGGCGCCGAAGGCTTTCGCGATCATCACCGCCGACAGGCCTACCCCGCCGCACCCGTGGACGGCGACCCACTGGCCGGGCTGTACCTCACCATGAGCGACCAGGGCTCGGTACGAGGTCGCGAACCGGCAGCCCAGCGAGGCTGCCGCCACGAACGAGACCGCGTCGGGCAGACGCACAAGGTTGGCCTGCGCCCGCGGGACCGCGACCCGCTGCGCGAAGGAGCCGGGCAGAGTGAACCCCGGCTGGAGCTGGTCGGGGCACACCTGGGCGTTGCCAGACGCGCAGAACTCGCAGCGACCGCAACCCAGGACGAACGGCGCGGTCACCCGATCGCCCACCTGCCAGCCCGATACCTCGGCGCCCACCGCCACGACAGTCCCCGCGAACTCATGTCCCGGAATGATCGGCAAGGCCACTGGATCGTGGCCCCGCCACGCATGCCAGTCGGACCGGCACACGCCAGTGGCCGCCACCTCGACGACCACCCCGTCGTCAGGACATCCGGGATCGGCCACGTCGACCACGACGGGCCGACCGCCCACCTCGGAATAGACCACTGCACGCACAGGTGCGATGGTAGGCCGCCTCCTGCCCGGTTCAGCGATGCCGCTTCAGAATGAAGCCGACCGTGCGTCCACCGAATCCCGGCAGGGCGGGAGTCGACATCTCCACCTGTTGTCGGGCATGCTCGACGACGGGCGTCTGCGGGTCGAGCACCGACAGGTAAACCTCATGGGCGGCAAGAGAACTCACTGCCACATCGGTATAGCCGTCGACGACCTCGCAGTGCGACGGGTCCGGCCCGTTCTCGAAGAGCCAGGCCGGCGGGTCGGTCAGGCTGTCGTATGCCGCCGCGACGGCACGGGCGAATTCGATGTGGTCGCGCTGATTGGGTGCGCCGGGCGCCCAACTGGGCCCGCTGTAGAGGGTGACGACGACATCGGGACGCACCGCCACGATGGTGTCGGCGATCTTGGCCCGCAGCTCAGGGGTGTCACGGATGTTGCTGTCCGGAAAGTCCCAGAACGACACGTCATCGACCCCGACGATCGCCGCCGACCGCCGCTGCTCTCCTTCCCGCAACGGGCCGGCCTGTTCGGGCGGCATACCGGCGATACCGACCTCGCCGCGCGAGGCCAGCGCGTACTTCACGGACTTACCCTCGTCGGTCCATTTCGCGACGGCGGCCCCGACGCCGTACTCGGGATCATCCGGGTGTGCCACCAACACCAGCGCGGTCTGCCAATCGGTGGGAAAGGGTTGGATGGCCATCGCTAGCGCACCCGGGTGTTGTGCGCGGAGCGGATCAGCCAGTGCCCGTCGTTCTCGACGAGGACGTAGCTGATGATGCCGCTCCGGTCCTGTGCCTGTGCGCCCGGCTGGACATGGCCGGGCCAGTCCCAGCGGGTGTGCACCAGCGCCACACCCGGAGCGACCTCGGCGATGGACTCGACCCGTTGGGTGTAGTTGCACTTCTGCCGGACAACGGATTCCGGAACATCGCGGTGCCCTTCGACATTCGCTTGACGCGAGGTCCACCACAATCCGCCGTGCGCGACGAAGTCGGCATCCTCGGTGAAATACCGGCCCCAGCCATCCATGTCGTGTGCTACCCACAGGTCGGTGGTGGCGGCCATGACGGCCCTGATGTCCTGCCGGTCCTTCAGGTTCATTCCACCAGTGTCGGACCTCAACCGTGGTTCATGTCAATGCCTCAGGCCCAGTCCGGCGGCCGGTGAGCGGCACCGGGATGGTCAATCGAGAGGAACGGTCCGGCCCCTCCCAGGTGCTCACGGAGTGTCACCCGCTCACCGTGGTCGGGCACCCTGCCGCGACGACGCAGTTCGGGAACGACATGGCGGGCGAAGTCGACGAAGGTGCCCGGTGTCGTGACATAGGCCAGGTTGAACCCGTCGACGTCGGCCTCGTCGACCCAGCGTTCGAGTTCGTCGGCGACCTCGGTCGGCGAACCCACCACCACCGGGCCACGCCCGCCCAGACCGACCTCGTCGGCCAGCTCCCCCGCCGTCCAATTCCGGTCCTGCGTGGTAAACGACGCCAGCGCCGAACGATTGGCCTCGGTCTGGACGTATCTCAGCGGTTCGTCGGCCCCGAGTTCGGCCAGATCGACCCCGGTCCAGCCGCCGAACAGCGCCAGCGCACCTTCGGTGCTGACGTACTGCCGGTAGTCGTCCAGCTTGGCGACCGCGTCGTCGTGGGTTTCGGCGACGATCGGGGTCAGCATCGTGAACACCTTGATGGACCGGGGATCTCGGCCGTGTTCCGCGGCGGCGGCGCGCAGCGCCTTGACCGGCTTGGCCACGATTTCGGGCGACGGGCCGGAAACGAACACCGCCTCGGCATGCGCCGCGGCGAACCGGACTCCCCGCGGCGAGGCACCCGCCTGAAACAGCACAGGGGTGCGCTGCGGAGACGGTTCGCACAGGAACGGCCCTGGGACGCTGAAGTAGCGCCCCTTGTGCTCGATGTCATGGACTTTCGCCGGGTCGGTGAACACGCCCCGCTCCCGGTCTCGGACGACGGCGTCGGGTTCCCACGATGCCTCCCACAGCTTGTAGCAGACCTCGAGATACTCCTCGGCTATCTCGTACCGTTCGTCATGTGGGATCTGGGTGTCCAGTCCCAGATTGCGTGCGGCACTGTCGAGATAGGACGTGACGATGTTCCAGGCCACCCGACCGCCCGTCAGGTGATCCAGGGTGGCGAACCGACGCGCCAAGGCGTAGGGCTGCTCATAGGTCAACGACGCCGTGACACCGAATCCCAGGGTTTCGGTGACCGCTGCCATGGCCGAAACCGCCAGCGTCGGGTCGTTGACGGGTACCTGTGCGGCGTCGGCCACCGCCGCATCCCGTGAACCGCCGTAGACGTCGTAGACGCCGAGCACGTCGGCGAGAAACAGCGCGTCGAAGCCACCGGCCTCGAGCGTGCGGGCCAGCTCCGTCCAGTACCCGAGTTCGCGGTACCGGTAGCCCTGATCTTCGGGATGACGCCACAACCCCGGGGACTGGTGTCCGACACAGGCCATGTCGAAGGCGTTGAGGTAGATCCTGGTCATCGTGCGTCCCCGATCTCGTCCAGATGTGTTTCCCGCGCGAAATAGGCAGCCGTGAAGGTGATCGCCGTCAGCACCGCGAAATACCCGACGATCAGCCAGGGGCTGCCACCGCCGGCGACCAGCAGTGCCGCGGCGATCAGCGGTGCGAAGCCACCCGAGAGCACGGCACCGATCTGATAACCCAGCGACGCACCGCTGTAGCGCACCCGCGTATCGAACAGTTCGGAGAACCAGGCGGCCTGCGGCCCGTACATGGCGTCGTGGGCGACGTTGACACCGAACACGATCGACAACACGATCGCGATGTGCGATCCGGTTCCGGCGGCGACGAAGAACAGGATCAGGGCCAACACTCCGGCCACCGCACCGAACAGATACGGAGGCCGCCTGCCGACCCGGTCCGACAGCACGGCCCACGCCGGCGTGCTGATCAGGCCCACCGCGGAGGCGATCAACACAGCTGTCAAGCCGACCTGGCTGCCCGCCGACGACGAATCCTGCAGGTACGTCAATGAATACGTGGTCAACAGGACGAACAGGGCGATCTGCGAGAACCGCAGTGCCGTGGTGATCAACACGTTGCGCGGCTGTGTGCGCACTACCTCCAGCACCGGCAGCCGTGCCACCTCGCCGCGATCCCGGACCTGCGTGAACATCTCGGCATCGGTCAGCCTCAGCCGGATCACCAGGCCGATGACGACCAGAACGGCGCTGAGCAGGAAGGGGACTCGCCAACCATAGGCGAGGAAGGCGTCGGGGCCGGTGACCGTCCTGGTGAGATAGAAGACCGCCGTCGACAACAACATGCCCGCCGGCGAACCCAACTGAGTGAAGCTGCCGAACAGACCGCGTCGACCGGCCGGCGCGTGTTCCACCGAAAGCAGTGCCGCACCGCCCCATTCGGCACCCACCGCCAGCCCCTGGAGCAACCGCAGGATGACCAGCAGCACGGGTGCGGCCAGCCCGATCTGGGCGTAGGTCGGCAGGAGTCCGATCGCGAAGGTGCTCAGGCCCATGCCGACGAGTGCCGCTACCAGAACAGACTTGCGCCCCAGACGATCTCCGTAGTGGCCCGATATCAGGGCGCCCAGGGGCCGGGCCCCGAACCCTGCGGCGTAGGTCGCGAACGAGGCCAGTGTGCCTGCCGTCGACGAAATATTGGGGAAGAACAGCGGTTTGAAGACCAGGGCCGCAGCCGTGGCATACAGATAGAAGTCGTACCACTCGATCGTGGTGCCGACCGCACTGCCCAACGCGACGGTGCGCGCACTCGGCTTGGCGGTGGCCAGTGGACGTGGGTCGGTAACAGTCACGTGGCCGCAGGCTATGCGGCGCCGGGACCGCTCGAAAGATTTGTCCTCAGTCTGAAGTAAAGGCGTCGGACGTCACGGTTTGACGGTGGCCCCGTGCACCAGGATGGCCGCCGTCTGCGCCACCCACTCGTCGTCGAGTTCACGTTCGGGCCACAGCAGCATCCGCAGCATGGTCGACCCGCCGATGAGCTCCACCAGGCGGTCGGGGTCGACGTCTGGTTGGACCTCACCCCGGACGATGCCGTCGACGATCCGGGCCCGCACGGTGACGAACGTCCCGGCGAACCGCTGCATCACGCGGGAGTTCAGGTCGGTGTCGGCGACGACGTCGGCGACCAGTCCGGGCAGGGCCGCACGCATCACCGGGCTGGTGAACACATCGCGGGCGGCGCCGATCATCGCCCGGATGTCGGCGGCGATGTCACCGGCCGGCGCGGTCAGGCCCGACGCGGTCGCGGGGAACACCGCCTCGTGGACCAACTCGGCCTTACTGGACCACCGGCGGTACAGCGCGGTTTTCGTGGTCTGCGCGCGCTCGGCGACCGCGGCCATCGTCAGGTTCGCGTAACCGATTTCGACAAGCAGGTCCATGGTGGCCTGCAATATGGCAGCGTCGATGCGCGGGTCACGGGGACGCCCCGCTCCGGCGGTCTTGCCAACCGGTGATGGCTCTGCTTTCATAACGCTACTAACAGTATCGTAATTGTGGCCGTAAGGAACAGTTGAATGGCAAACGAGGCCGTGGACGCTCCTGTGGAGAACGTCGACCACCTGCAACGCTCCAGCCGCGACGTCACCACCCTCCCCTCGGTGCTGTCGAAATGGCTGTCCACCGTGATGCCGGGCGGTGTCACCCCCGAGATCACCGTGGAAAGCGGTGTGGATTCCAACGGTATGTCCTCAGAAACGATCATGCTGACCGGACGCTGGGAAGAGAACGGCGAGCCGAAGGAGCAAAAGTGGGTGGCCCGCGTCGCCCCCACCCAGGACGACGTCCCGGTGTTCTCGTCGTACCGGCTTGACCACCAGTTCGAGGTGATGCGGCAGGTCGGCGAACTCACCGATGTGCCCGTCCCCAACGTGCGCTGGATGGACACCACGGGCGAAGTGCTGGGCACGCCGTTCTTCCTGATGGACCGGGTCGACGGCCAGGTGCCGCCCGATGTCATGCCCTACACCTTCGGCGGGAACTGGTTCGCCGACGCCCCGATCGAACGCCAGCGCGAACTTCAGGACAGCACCGTGGCGGTGCTCGCCAAGCTGCATGCGATCCCGGACGCCGCAGAGCGGTTCGGGTTCCTGTCCGAGATCGATCCGCCCGGTGACACCCCGCTGCGCCGGCACTTCGGCTGGCTGAAGGACTGGTACGAATTCTCGGTCCCCGATATCGGCCGCTCACCACTCGTCGAACGAGCGCTGAAATGGCTCGAGGACAACTTCCCCGAGGACGTGGCGGCCTCCGAAACTGTTCTGACGTGGGGTGATTCGCGCATCGGCAACGTGCTGTACGACGACTTCCGCCCTGCCGCGGTCCTCGACTGGGAGATGGCCACCCTTGGCCCCCGCGAGCTCGACGTTTCCTGGATCATCTTCGCGCACATGGTCTTTCAGGAACTGTCCGGCATGGCAGGATTGCCCGGTCTGCCCGACGTGATGCGCGAGGAAGATGTCCGCGCGACCTACCGTGAGTTGACCGGCGCCGAACTCAGCGACCTGCGCTGGTTCTACATCTACTCGGGCGTCATCTGGTGCTGCGTGTTCATGCGCACCGGTGCCCGGCGCGTGCACTTCGGCGAGACCGAGAAGCCCGACGATGTCGAAACGATGTTCTACCACGCGCCGTTGCTGCGGCGCCTGATCGAGGAGTCCTGAATGCTCGGCCCGTTGGACGAATACCCCGTCCACCAAGTCCCCCAGCCGATCGCCTGGCCCGGCTCGTCCGACCGGAACTTCTACGACCGTTCGTATTTCAACGCCCATGACCGCACCGGCGACATCTTCGTCATCACCGGTCTCGGCTACTACCCCAACCTCGGGGTGAAGGACGCATATTTCCTGGTACGCCGCGGCGACGAGCAGACCGCCGTGCACCTGTCCGACGCGATCGATCAGGACCGGCTCAACCAGCACGTCCTGGGCTACCGCGTCGAGGTCACCGAACCGCTGCGCAAGATCCGCATCGTGCTCGACGAGACCGAGGGTGTCGCCGCGGATCTCACCTGGAACGGGCTGTTCGACGTGGTGCAAGAGCAGCCGCACCTGATGCGGCAGGGGAACCGGGTCACACTCGACGCTCAGCGCTTCGCCCAAACAGGTTCCTGGAGCGGCTATCTGGAGATCGACGGCCAGCGCATCGACGTCGACCCGGAGACCTGGATCGGCTCCCGCGACCGGTCCTGGGGCATCCGCCCGGTCGGTGAGGCCGAGCCTGCGGGGCGGCCGGCCGACCCACCGTTCGAAGGCATGTGGTGGCTGTATGTCCCGATGGCGTTCGACGACTTCTCGATCGTGTTCATCATCCAGGAGGATCCCAGCGGGTTCCGCTCGCTCAACGACTGCAGCCGGGTCTTCAAGGACGGCCGCGTCGAGCAGCTCGGCTGGCCGCGGGTGAAGATCCACTACCGCTCCGGTACCCGGATCCCGACCGGGGCCACCATCGAGGCCACCACGCCGGACGGCACCCCCGTCCGCTTCGACGTGGAATCCAAACTGCCCGTGCCGATTCACGTCGGCGGCGGCTACGGCGGCGACGTCGACTGGATCCACGGCGTGTGGAAGGGCGAGAAGTTCACCGAACGGCGCACCTACGACATGACCGATCCGGCGGTCGTCGGCCGAACTGCGTTCGGTGTGATCGACCACGTCGGTCGCGCCGTCTGCACCGAAGGCAACGGTGCACCGGTCGAGGGCTGGGGCCTGTTCGAGCACGGCGCACTCGGCCGTCACGATCCGTCCGGCTTCGCCGACTGGCTCACCGTCGCCCCGTAGTCCGTTCGCCAGAAGGCGCTTGGTCCGCACGGTGTTGGCCGTGCTGGCCGGGCGCGCCTGGCGATTGTCACGCCAGAGTGACTGTCGACGGCGACAGTCACTCTGGCGTGACAACGCAGTGGCCGTCCGTGTCACCTCGTCACTCTGGCGTGACAACGCAGTGGCCGTCCGTGTCACCTCGTCACTCTGGCGTGACGCTCGGGCTCGAGTGCCACGCTGGCGTGACAAACAGGCCGGCGGCGACCGGCTCAGGCCACCCAGAACAGCGCGCCCGCGCCGATCACCTCGACCAGGCAGTAGAACCAGTTGGGATAGAACGACGTACGTTCGTCGAACACCGCCGATACACCGCGGCCAACTGCCATCCCGACCAGCGCGGCGCCGATGGTGATCAGGATCCCGGTGCGGACCTCCCCTGTCGTCAGGGCCGCGTAGGCCAGGACCGCGGCGATCGCGATACCGAAACCGCCATACACGCCACGGACTTCCGCGCGGGCCGCGGCGGTTCTGAGGTCGTAGTCGAACGGATGCAGAATCGCCTGCGGAGCTGCCAGTGCGTAGACACCCATGCCGAGGAAGAACACCCCGACAACGACGATCACTGCGATGACCACGGTAGCCTCCGATCAATTGATGAGGAGGCCAGCATGCCGCCTGAACCCGTGCCCACGCTTCCACAAATCTGCTGTCCGACGGTGTGGCTGTGGCCGGGGCAGGCCCTCTACGCCGGGCCGGGACTCGGCCTTGAGCCGCATTCTGGATCGGTGTGGTGCCTGGCCGTCGGCGCCGACGGACCACTTACCGTGACACTCCAGGGCAGCGCAACCGTCGCACGCAGCGTGTTGATCCCGCCGCGGCTCACCCATCACCTCTCGATGGAGGGTGGGTTGGTGTCGAGCTACCTCGATCCCAGTTCGCAACGCAGCGCGTCGTGCCGACAGCAGTTCACCGAGTTCCGGGACGGTATCGGGGTAGGCCATGCCGCTGAGACCAGACTGACGGCCGTGCCGGAGGACGACGACGCCGCGCGGCGCTGGCTGGACCTGGCCGCCCCGGATACCCCGCATCGGATCGACCCGCGGATCGAACTGGTGACCAAGCAGATTCGCGAGGATCCCGCCGCAGCGGTATCCGCACGCGAACTGGCAGCCGCCGCGGGTCTCTCCGAATCGCGGTTCCTGCACCTGTTCCGCCGCGAGGCAGGGACGAGTCTGCGGCGCTACCGGATCTGGAGCCGGCTGGTCGCGGCCGGGACTGCCGTGGCCGCCGGTGACAATCTGACCACCGCAGCCGCCGACGCCGGGTTCGCCAGCCCGTCACACCTGGCCGACAGCTTCAAGACCACCTTTGGGCTGTCGGCGACGCAGTTGCTCTCGACAGGACTTCGTATCCGGCCCCCTTGACGATCAGGAAGCCACCGACTCGGCGGCGGGGGCGCGGCCGAAGACCATCGACTCGTCGATGCGGTCGAAGCGGTGGTCGATGGCATCCAGCACGTAGTTGTGCCGCACGTGCCACGGCCGCTTGGTGCCCGAACGCGGCAGTGCGTGCTCGGAACGCTGGATGTAGCCGGCCTCCAGGTCCCAGGTCCGCTTCTCCGGCATCGGCGCCGCACCCTTGTGCGGGTAGGCGTGGGTGTAGCCGTGAGCGCCCATGTAGGCCAACAGGTTTGCGAACGCCCGGGCGGTCATGTCGGCCCGCAGCGTCCACGACGCGTTCGTGTAGCCGATGCACCAAGCCAGGTTCGGGACGTCCTCGAGCAGGAACTCCTTGTAGACATACCGCTCGGTCGGCTTGACCTCGTGACCGTCCAGCGACAACCGGATGCCGCCGAGGGCCTGTAGTTGCAGGCCGGTCGCGGTGACGATCACGTCGGCGTCCACCCGCCCGCCCGACTTCAACACGATGCCCGCGGCGTCGATGTGATCGATGTGATCGGTGACGACGTCGACCCGTCCGTCGCTGATGTGCTCGAACAGGTCCCCGTCGAGCACCAGGCACAACCGTTGATCCCACGGCCTGTACCGCGGCTTGAAATGCACGTCGACGGGATACCCCTCGGGCAGCAGGGCCACCGTCCGGCTGCGCAGGAACCGCCGACCGAGGTCGGGTGCCTTACGGAAGAAGAAGTAGCTCAGCACGTGGATCATCGCGTTGCGGAACCGCACAATCTGATGAGATAGCTTGCGCGGAAGAAACTTACGGATCGCCTGCACCGAGGGAACGATGCGGTCCGCCGACACCATGTAGGTCGGTGAGCGCTGGAGCATCGTCACGTGAGAGGCCTGCTGCGCCAGCGCGGGCACGAGACTGACCGCGGTGGCCCCGCTGCCGATCACCACGACACGCTTGCCCGAGTAATCCAGTGACTCGGGCCAGAACTGCGGGTGCACCACGTCGCCACCGAACGTCTCGATACCGGGGAACTCCGGGGTGTAAGGCTCGTCGTAGTTGTAGTAGCCGGTGCCGCAGAACAGGTACCGGCACCGGAAGGTGGCAGCCTGGCCGTCCTGCTCGGTATGCACCGTCCAGGTGTCGGTGCCCGAATCCCAATCCGCCGACAGCACACGGGTGTTGAACCGGATATGGCGGTCGATACCGTGTTCCCGGGCGGTCTCGGTCAGGTAGTCGCGAATATCGCCGCCATCGGCGACGTTCTCCGGCCGGGTCCAGGGTTGGTACGGGAAGCTCAGCGTGAAGATGTCGCTGTCCGAGCGGATCCCCGGATACCGGAACAGGTCCCAGGTTCCGCCGATTCGCGCGCGGCGTTCCAGCACGGTGTAGGTCAGCCCGGGACTCTTCTCGTGGACACGATAGGCCGCGCCCAGCCCCGAGATCCCGGCCCCGATGATGAGCACATCCGAATAGTCCGGATCCGCCGCATGGCGGTCACCGCCCATGGCGAACCTCCTTTGGTCCCGACGAGTACCACCCACCCTAGGCGTTCAGTCGCGCAGCGCGTCGACGATCTGGGCAAGCGAGTCCACCGCGATCGGGCCGGGTTGGTACAGGCAGATCCGGTCGGACACCCCGGCCACGCGGTCTCGGATGTGGGCGGCGACATCGGCGGGGCTACCGCATGCCGCGATGGTGTGCAGCACCTCGTCGTCGATCAGCGAACCCATCTCCTGCCAGCGGCCCTGCTTGGACAGTGCATTGAGTTCCGGCTGCAGATCGCCCCAGCCGTGCACGTCCAGCACCGGGCGATAGGCCGGGGTCGATCCGTAGAAGGCCAGCAGTCGTCGCGTCGCGTCGTGAGTCGGGTCATTTTCGGATCCGACCGACACGATGATCTCCGGGACGATCGCCAGCTCGCCCGCGTCACGTCCGGCGGCGGCGAGCCCGTCACGCACCGCGGGCAACGTCGCCTCGTGCAGGAACCGCTTCGACCCGAACGGCATGACCAGCAGGCCGTCGGCGAACTGCGCGGTGGCCCGGGTGAGCCGCGGGCCCAGCGCACCGACATAGATCGGGGGCGGGCCGTACGGGTTGTCCCGCGGGGTGAACGTGGGCGTCATCAAAGTGTGCCGGTAGTACTCGCCTCGAAAGTCGAGCCGCTCCCCGGTGTCCCAGGCCGCGAAGATCGCCCGCAACGCCGCGACGAACTCGGACATCCGGGCCACCGGCCGGTCGAAGTTCGCCCCGAACCGCTTCTCGATCTGCGTCCGGATCTGGGTACCGAGCCCGAGCGTGAACCTTCCACCGGACAGGATCTGGTGGTCGATGGCCTGGTGTGCCAGGTGAATCGGGTTGCGGGGAAACGCAATTGCCACATTCGTCATCAGGTCGAGATCCCCGACCGTGGAGGCGAGCGTCAGCGGGGTGAAAACATCGTGGGGTCCCTCGAAGGTGAACACCCCACTGGCACCGGCCTCGCGCAGGGCCGCAGCCCGACCTATCGCGTCGCGCGGCCCGAACAACGCTGTCATGACCTTCACGCGTGAGAGCCTAGACAGGTGAGCATCCCAACGAGCACCGACGTCGTCGTCGTGGGTGCCGGCTTCGCCGGCCTGTCCGCTGCCCGCGCCTTGACCCGGCTCGGACACGAGGTCGTGGTGCTCGAGGGACGCGACCGGGTGGGCGGACGCTCGTCGACCACCACGATCGCCGGGGTGCCGGTCGACCTGGGCGGCACGTTCGTCGGCCCCACCCAGGACGCGGTGCTGGCGCTGGCCGACGAACTCGGGTGCCGCACCGTGCCCACCTACGACCGCGGCAAGAATCTGATTCGGTGGCATGGCCGGGTCCGGTCCTACCGCAGCACGATCCCGCGCCTGTCGATGATGGAACTGTTCGACGTATCCCGCATTCAGTGGCGCTTCGAGCGGCTCTGCCGGCTCATCCGGGTCAATGAGCCGTGGAAGAGTTCGAACGCCGAGAAGCTCGACGAGCTCACTCTGGAGCAGTGGCTGCGCTCGGCAGGCGCCAACGCCTCGACGCGCAACCTCATGGCGATCATGTCGCGGGTCACGTGGGGTGCCGAGCCCGACGAAGTGTCGATGTTGCACGCCGCCCGCTACGTCAAGGCCGCCGGCGGGCTCGACCGCATGCTCGACGTCCGTGGCGGCGCCCAACAGGACCGGTTTCCCGGCGGCACCCAGCAGATCGCGTCGAAGATGGCCGAGGAACTCGGAGATCGGGTGGTGCTCGACGCCCCGGTGGGCCGCATCGAACGCCACGACGACGGCACCGTCACGGTGACCTGTCCCTCCGGCGTGGTGCAGGCACGTGCGGTGATCGTGGCGATCCCGCCGCAGCACCGAAGCGGGATCGAGTTCAGCCCGGCGCTGCCCAAGCCGTATACCGACCTGGCCGCAAACTGGCCGCAGGGCAACCTCAGCAAGGCATATGCCGCCTATGAACGACCGTTCTGGCGCACCAACGGTTGCTCAGGCGAAGCCTTGTCCGACGAGGGCCCGGTGTTCATCACTTTCGATGTGAGCCCGGCGGACGGCAGTTCCGGGGGCCCCGGAATCCTGCTCGGTTTCACCGACGCCCGCACCTTCGACCGGTTGTCACCTGCAGAGCGGCGCGAGCAGGCCCTGTCCGGGTTCGCCACCCTGTTCGGCGATGCGGCACTGAAGCCGATCGACTACATCGACCACTGTTGGAGCACAGAACAATTCGCTCCGGGCGGGCCGACGGCGGCGGTGCCGCCGGGATCGTGGACACAGTTCGGCAGGTGGCTGCGGGAACCGGTGGACGCGATCCACTGGGCCGGCACCGAAACCGCGAACGAGTGGACCGGATTTCTCGACGGGGCGGTGCGGTCTGGTCAGCGCGCGGCCGCCGAAGTCGCGGGCCGCCTTACTGCTTGACCGCCTGGGGTGCCGCGACCGATTCGGCCAGCGACCGCAACTGGGTGTTCACCTGCGACGGACATTCCAGGATGGCGCAGTGCCCACCTGGCATCTCGACGAAGGCATGCAGGTTGGGGGCGTCGTCGGCGATCCGGCGGGCGGCGTTGATGGGCAGCAAGCGGTCCTTGGAGCTGCCGATCACCAGCGTGGGCACCGACAGGTTCTGCAGCGAGATGTGCCGTGGGCCCAGCCCGTTCACCAGGGTGCGGGCCCAGCCGCCGCGTCCGGCGGCCGGAGTCTCGACGAACAGTTGATAGATGAACTCCGCGACCGACGGGTCGGCGTCACGGCCCACCGCCAGACGGGCGACGAAACGCTTGTTGGGGCGCTCGATGATCCGCGGCATCCGAGTACCGCCGAAGGTCCGGATCGCCGTACCTGCCGCCCGGACGCGCGTCGACGCCAGCGGCGCAGGCACCCTCAGCAATTTCACGTCGCGCACCAGGTCTCCGGTGGTCGTGTTGATCAGCGCGACGGCGTCGGCACGGGCGCGCACCCGGGCCGGATAGCGTTGCGACCATGAAGTGATCGCGATACCGCCCATCGAATGCCCGGCGACGACGGCACGTTCACCAGGCCTCAGCGTGGCGTCCAGCACCGCGTCGAGATCGGCGGCGAGGTGGTTGAGGCTGTAGCGGTGACGCCCGCGCGGGGTCTCGCTGTGGCCGTGTCCGCGATGGTCGTAGGCGATGACGCGGAAGTCCGTGGCCAGATCGGCGATCTGGTGCGCCCAGACACCGATGGCACACGTGATGCCGTGAGCCAGCACGATCGGGTAGCCGTCCTCGGGCCCGAACACCTCGGCATGCAGCCGCACGCCGTCGACGGCGCGCACCTCGACGGTGCGTCCCGGTGGTAGCTGGGGAAGGGTCATGATGCTCCGATCGTTGGCGTCGTTGCCGGGTGAAACAGAGGGATTACGAGCCTACCGCGCCGGTGATCAGCACCGGTTTTACCACGTCAGCGGACTTTGCGGCAGCCCACGCACGGCCGAAGCCGTCGAAGGGGTAGCGGCTCACGAACTTGTCGAGCGGCAGTTCGCCACGGCGGTAAAGACCGACCAGCCGCGGGATGAAGGTCTGCGGTTCGCTGTCGCCCTCGACCACGCCGCGCACGCACAGCCCCTTGCCCATGATGGCGGCGACCGGCAGTTCGGCCGTCAACGCGCCAAGGCCCAGTAGCGCCAGGGTGCCGCGCTCACGCAACACCGCGATCGCTGTCATGAGGACATCTGGACGCGCGGTGGTGTCGACCGCCGCTGCCGCTCCCCCGGTCAGCTCGAGCACAGCCGCGGCCACGTCGCTGCCGGCGGTCGGATCGATCGTGGCGGTGGCACCCAACTCAGTTGCCAGCGAACGCCGTTCGGCGATCGGGTCGACAGCGACGACGACCCGACACCCTGCGATTCGGGCACCCATGACCGCGGAAAGCCCCACCGCGCCTGCCCCGAACACCACAAGTGCATCCGAAGGTTGCGGCGCAAGCACATTGAGCACGGCGCCCACTCCGGTCTGCACACTGCAGCCCAGTGGGGCGGCCAGCGCCGGGTCGATCGGTTCGGGCAACACCACAGCGTTGCGGCTGCCGGCGATCGCGTACGTGCAGAAGCTGGACTGACCGAAGAATCCGCCGCCGATGGGGACACCGTCGGCGTGCAGTGCGCTGGACTCTCCGCGGGTACCGCGCATGTTCAGGTCGGTGGAACGCTCGCAGTAGGCCGGGGTGTCCGCCTGACAGTTGGAGCAGCCGCCGCAACTTGCGAAGGTGAGCACGACCTGGTCCCCCACCGCGGGTACGGCATCCGGCCCGGCCTCGATGACCGTGCCCGCACCTTCGTGACCGAAGACCATCGGCAGCTTTCGGAACCGCGCCGCGACGCTCACATCGGTGTGGCAGATGCCCACCGCGTCGATGCGAACCAGCACTTCGTCGCCGCGAGGGTGACGAATCTGCACGTCGGTGAGCTGGGGATCGGCTCCGGCTTCGAGCACCACCGCAGCGCGGGCGTTGAGCATCCGGTGATGGTAAGCCACTGACTTGACACCTGTCACAATTGGCTGGCGACCCACCAGAAGGAGACAACGATGCGTGCAGCACAGATCACCCGACTCGACGGTCCGGACGCGGTGCAGGTGGCCGAGGTGGAGGAGCCCTCCAGCGCCGAGGGCGCCGAGCAGGTCGTGATCGACGTCCACGCCGCCGGCGTCGCCTTCCCCGACGCCCTGCTCACCCGTGGTCTCTACCAGTACAAGCCGGAGCTTCCGTTCACCCCCGGTGCCGAGATCGCCGGCGTGGTGCGCAGCGCCCCGGCCGATGCCCACGTCGCCGCCGGCGACCGCGTGCTCGGCCTGACCATGTTGTCGGGCGGCATGGCCGAAGTCGTCGCCCTGCCCGCCGAGCGCGTGTTCCCGCTGCCGGACGCCGTGTCGTTCGAGGCCGGCGCCGGCATCCTGTTCAACGACCTGACCGTCCAGTTCGCCCTGCGCACCCGCGGCCGGCTGGCCGAGGGCGAGACCGTCCTGGTGCACGGCGCCGCCGGTGGCATCGGCACCTCGGCGCTGCGACTGGCCCCGGCGTTGGGAGCCGCACGCACGATCGCGGTGGTGTCCACCGAGGAGAAGGTCGAGATTGCCAGGGCCGCAGGCGCTTCCGATGTGGTATTGGCCGACGGGTTCCGCGATGCGGTGAAGGAACTCACCGGCGGGCGGGGCGTGGATGTCGTGGTCGACCCGGTCGGCGGGGATCGCTTCACCGACTCGCTGCGATCCCTGGCCGTGGGCGGACGGCTCCTGGTCATCGGGTTCACCGGCGGTGAGATCCCTACGGTCAAGGTCAATCGCCTGCTGCTCAACAACGTCGACGTGGTCGGCGCAGGCTGGGGCGCCTGGACGTTCTCCCATCCCGGCTACCTGCAGGAGCAGTGGGCCGAACTGCAGCCGCTGCTGGCCTCCGGCGCGGTGGCCGCACCACAGCCCGAGGTGTTTCCGCTCGAGCAGGCCGCACAGGCCATTGCGTCGCTGGAGAACCGCAGCGCCAAGGGCAAAGTGGTGCTGAAGCTGCGGTAACCGAACTCACGGCAGAGCCCGGACCGCGATCTCGGCGACCTGGTCGAGCGTGGCCCGCGGAATGCGGTCCCGGGTGGCTTGCGCAATGCCGCTCAAGGTGGACATGACGTACTGGGCCAGCGCCTGGGCATCGGTATCGGCCGGTACATCTCCGGCCGCGATGTCCGCGCTGACCTTGTCGGCGAGTTCACCGGTTTTCTGACGACGGATACGTCGCAGGGCGGCCCGCACGTCCGGGTCGACGGTGCCGTCGTCGCCGCTGACGATGAGGCAGCCGTTGGGCAGGCCGCGGCGGGTATAGCGGGCCGGAGCTTCCCGGAGAATCCGGGCGAAGGCCTCTCGGGCGGTGGACTCTTCGCTCAATGCGGCGTTGATGAACCCGCCGTACCGCTCGTCGTATACCTGCACCGCTTCGCTGAACAGGCGCTGCTTGTCCCCGAAAGCGGCGTAGATGCTTGGGGTTCCGATACCCAGCGCGCTGCTCAGATCACGCGTGGACGTGGCCTCGTATCCACGCTCCCAGAACAGCAGGATCGCCTTGTCCAGGGCCGCATCGCGGTCGAATGAGCGGGGCCGTCCGCGTACCGGGGTCACCCAGCCATTCTATAGCGACCGCTAGTTAATGTGCTAGCGTCGATTTTTGTATCGCCCGCTAAAGAAAGGATGCCAACGTGCCCACTCTGATCGCCAAGACCGCCCTGGTGACCGGCGCCAGCCGGGGAATCGGCCGGGCCATCGCCCTTCGCCTGGCCCGTGACGGCGCCCGGGTCGGCGTGCACTACGGGAGCCGAGCGGACGCTGCCGAACAGACCGTGCGGCAGATCACCGAAACCGGCGGAGAGGCGTTCACGGTCCCGGCGACACTCGGCGTCGAAGGCGACGCATCGCAACTCTGGGAGGCCTTTGACGGCCACGCCGACGGCCTCGACATTCTGGTGAACAACGCCGGGATACTCGGCGGGCGAACCGCTTTCGACGACCTCGATGAGCAGTCTTATGACGAGATCTTCGCGGTGAACACTCGCGCGCCGGTCTTCATCACCCAGCACGGGTTGACCCGGATCCGCGATAACGGCCGAATTGTCAACATCTCTACGCGGTTCACCCACGGCTCCCGGGTACCCGAGCTACTCGCCTACGCGATGTCGAAGGCCGCCGTCGACTCATTTACCGCTACCCTGGCCAAACACGTTGCGCCGCGAGGGATTACGGTGAATGCCGTGGGCCCTGGAAGTACCGACACCGACATGAACGCGGCCCGACTGGCCTCGCCGGAGGGGCGGTCGGCGGTGGCGGCCCAGTCGCCGTTGAACCGCGTCGCCCAGCCGGACGACGTCGCCGACATCGTCGCATTCCTCGCCTCCGACGACTCGCGGTGGGTGACCGGCCAATGGATCGACGCCAGCGGTGGGTCGATGCTCTGATGCCGGTCGCGATCTGGATCATCGGCGGTGCGATATTCGCCCAGGGCACAAGCGAACTCATGCTGGCCGGCCTGCTGCCCGAGCTCTCGGCCGATCTCGGTGTGACGGTTCCACAGGCCGGCTTGCTGGTATCGGTGTTCGCGCTCGGCATGCTGGTCGGCGCTCCCGTCCTCGCCGTCGTCACGCTGCGTTGGCCACGTCGGCGCGCCATGCTGGTATTTCTGGCGATCTTCGTGCTCGCGCACATCGCCGGTGCTCTCACCTCCTCCTATCCCGTGCTGCTGGCGGTGAGGTTCGTCGCGGCGTTCGTCTACGCCGGCTTCTGGGCCGTCGGTGCGGGTACCGCGATGTCACTGGTCACCCCCGATCGGCGCGGCCGCGCGATGAGCATCGTCGCCGGCGGACTGACGGTGGCCACGGTCATCGGGCTACCTGCAGGCACCTGGATCGGTCAGAATCTGGGCTGGCGCGGCGCGTTCTGGGCCGTCGCAGCCCTGTCCACCTTGGCTGCGGTCGCCGTCCTGGCTGCAGTCCCGGCCGGACGCCCCGACGCCGCACCGCGGATGGCCGACGAGTTGCGTGGACTTGCCGTTCCGCGGCTGTGGTTGTCCTACGCCATGACCTCAGTCGGGACCGCGGCACTGCTCGGTACCTTCACCTATCTCGGCGTCATGCTGATCACCACCAGCGGTCTGGGGTCCGAATGGGTGCCCGTGGTCCTGTTCGGCTACGGCGTTGGGGCACTGGCCGGGATGGCGGTGGGCGGCTACGCGGCCGATCGCTGGCCGCGCGGGGTACTGCTGGTCGGGTTCGGCGCGCTGTGCGTCGTCCTGGCCGCGATCGCGGTCGTCAGCCACCACGCGTTGTGGGTCGGCGCGCTGAGCGTGCTGCTCGGACTGACCGGATTCGGCACGAATCCAGCGCTGAACTCGAGGGTGTTCGCACTCGGTGCTTCTGCGCCGACGCTGACAGCAGCCGGAACCACCTCCGCGTTCAACGTCGGGATCGCCCTCGGGCCGTGGCTGTCCGGAATGGCCTTGACAACCGGGTTCGGCTATCCGGCGGTGCCCTGGATCGGAGCCGGTCTGGCCGTCATTGCCTTGGCGCTGCTGGCCGGCGATGCCGCGCTCGCTCGGGCCGAACAACCCGGACCGCATCCCCCGGCCCTCGTGCCATGCCGGACCTGAACGGCGGCGCACGGAATAACAGCACGCACGCCGGTGTTGCGGGGTGCGTGAGTGAACATGCCGAACTGAGCCCGACAGACTGGGTACGCGACCAGACCCAACGCATCCTGGAACAAGGCACCACCGAGGGCGTCGAGGTGCTCGACCGCCCGATCGTGCTGTTCACGACGACGGGCGCCAAGTCCGGCAAGAAGCGGTACGTACCGCTGATGCGCGTGGAAGAGAACGGCCGCTACGCGATGGTGGCCTCTAAGGGTGGCGCGCCGGAGCATCCGTCGTGGTACTTCAACGTCAAGGCCAACCCCGCCGTGACGGTGCAGGACGGCGACAAGACCGTCTCGCTGACCGCCCGCGAAATCTCCGGTGACGAGCGCGAACACTGGTGGAAGCTCGCCGTCGAGGCCTACCCGCCCTACGCCGAATACCAGACCAAGACCGACCGACAGATTCCGGTCTTCATCGTCGAATGACGACTACCACCATCCGAGGGCGTCGGACATTTGCCGCGCCAACTCGGTGGTGAGTGTGCGCACATAAGTCGCCGACAGGTGGTGGGCATCGTGGTACACCAACACGTTGCCCTCCACGGCGCGGCAGATCGTCGGCCGGCACACCGCATCGGTGAGGTCGAGAACCTTCATCAGTGGATAGTCGGCCAGGTAATCGAGAGTCGGATTGCGTTGCGCCAGGGCTTCGCTGCGCGGCACCCCACACGACTCGACGTCACCCCCCTTGGACAGACAGTCCACCGGCGAGAAGAACCAGCCGTCACGGAGCATCCACGGTGTGTCACGCATGCCGAGCATCGGAATTCCATTGGCGGACAACTCATCCCATATGCCCAGATAGTAATCGGGCACATAGTCGCCCGGGCCGTTGAGGATCGGGCGCGTCGAGGTGAAGAACACGTAGTCCGGCCGGTCGGCGATGATCTGCGCCAAGGCGTTGTCCGACCACGTCCGACAGGACGGATATTTCTCGAACGACCCGGCGATGATCGGCACGGGTTTGGTGGTCAGCGGACAGCCGAACTTCAGATAGGTGGTCACCTTGATGCCGTGTTGGCGACCGATCTGATGTAGCGCCGTCAGCCAGTGCTCCGAATGCGACCCACCCGCCAACGCGATGGTGTGGGCGCCGTCGGGATCTCCGTACACGCAGGTGACGACCTCACCACCGGTGAATCCCGTGACGCAATGGTCGATCGATGACGGCGGGATGTCGTCATCGGCCTCCAGCGCGCTCGGGCGCATCGGCAGTTTGGCGACCCGGTGATTCTCGGTGAGCGCGAGCGCGCCCGGGTAGTCGCGCATCGACAGCATGCCCAGTTCCGCGCCGCTGGCCCGGGCGAGGGCGACATGTCCGCGCCACATCAGCGACGACGCCACGAGCATCACCGTCATCAGCAGAACCGCGGCACCCGGCACAGCCCACATGCGGGCGAGCCGGTACCACCGGGCTTGCCATTGCGCCCTGGCTGACCATGCGGTGAGCCAGGCAATCAGCACAGCGGCCAGCGCGACAGCGGCGCCATCGACCAGGCCGACGGCATCGTCATTGATGAAGGCCAGCCAAAAGATCAACAACGGCCAGTGCCACAGGTACAGCGGGTAGGCCATCGATCCGAACGCCACCAGCGGGCCGCTGCGCAGGATTTCGTTCGCCCTCGGCGGCATCGCCTGAGCTGCGCTGACTATCACCAGCACCGTCGCCGCCACCGGAATCAACGCCCAGGCGCCCGGGGACTGCACTGTCCGGTCCGTGAGCACACCACACACCAGGATCGCCGCCAGACCGGCCGCGGCGACACCGGCGCGCAGCCAACCCGGCCACCGAAGTCGACCCACCGGGCCGGCCACGAGGGCCGCCGCGAGAACCCCGGCCAACACCTCCCAGGCCCGGGCGAAGGTGCTGTAGTAGGCGAGCATCGGGCTGTCCGACTGCGTCGTGACCGCGTAGTACAGCGAGGCCACCAACGCGACAGCGGTCACCCCGACCAGAGTTGCGGGTCGCGCGAGGCGTCCCCGACGCGCCGTCACCGCCATGATCACCCCGGCGAGCACAACGAACGCCAGAGTGAACTGGCCCAGCATCGAGAGCGCCCACAGGTGGTGCAGCGGGGTCACTGTCTCGCCCGCCTGCACATAGTCGTCGGCCGAGCCCAGCAGTTGCCAATTCTGGTAGAAGCCCAGGCTGGCCAGGGTCTGGTCGGCGAAGACCTCCCACCTGGTCTCCGGCTGGACGAGCACAGTCAGCACCGCACACACGGCCAGCACGAGAACCAACGGCGGCACCACCCTGCGCACCACCCGGCCCAGCTCTACGGCCAGCCCCCAGGGGTTCGTCAGACTGCGCAGGACGCGACCACCGATGAAGAAGCCGGTCAGAACGAGCAGGACATCCAGCCCGCCGCAGGCGCGACCGAACCAGAAATGGCAGATGACCACCATCACGATGGCCACACCACTCAACCCGATCAGGTCATCACGAACCCGCCGAGGAACGGAGGGAACGAGAACCGGATCGCCAACAATCACCTGCACGCTGATCTTTCCCTGGGCTGTCTTCGCCGGTCACTGACGACGGAACACCCTCGGGCCACGCCGTTCGCCGCACCGAGCATAGGCCACCCAACCGGGTGGTCAGGTCCAGCAACCGGCCGTCCGCCTACTCCCTATCGGACAGGCAGTGGGCCGTGTTGTACGAATCGGCCACCCTGCGCCGGGAGCTGGCCAAGGAGTTCGGCAAGCTCGGCGTTCTCGGCATGCACCTGCAGGGCTACGGCTGCGCGGGCACCAACGCCGTCGGCTACGGACTGGCCTGCATGGAGTTGTGGGCCGGCGACAGCGGGTTCCGCAGCTTCGTCTCCGTGCAGGGCTCGCTGTCGATGTTCTCCATCTACCCCTACGGCTCGGAGGAGCAGAAGAACGAATGGCCGCCCCGGCTGGCCGCCGTGGGTGCCCGACACCGGCGACACGCTGCTCGACGTGAACCCGGCACAACCGAGTGTGGTTGTGGCCCAGGGAAATAATGCCCGTTTATCCGACGTCGACACCCCACAGGAGAAGTCCTACTCCTTCTACACAGTCGTCGGCATCACCGCAGCCCCCGACTGTGACCGCTCCCACTCCGGGAAGGTGAAACAGGTTGAGCTGTCGTGAAACTCACACTCTAAGAATTGCTTTTAGACAGCCGATGCGAGGAGCATAGGAGATGTCCATTTCGCTCGGGCGATCCCCGAGGTGTGGACGTCAACAAACAACGAGTACCCGTGATCCGGGGCACTTTCGAGGAGTGAGAAGTATGTCCTTCGCACAGTTTCGCGCAAACCAGAAGCGCGCCAACATGCGGCGCCGCCTCTATGCGCGGATCAACGAACTGCCGAACTCGTCGGTTCGCGAAGAGTTGATCGCAGTAGTTCAGCGGCACGAGCTTCAGGATGCAGATCACTGAGATGACGATTCCGCTGTACAGAGCCGGTGGCCCGGAGGCCTCCGGCTCTGTTGTTTTTCGGCGGTTGACCTTCGGCGGCTGCTCGGTCAGCCGCGGCCGAAATATGGCATGGCCCGCGCCATCACCGTCAGCGACGGCACCGACACCTCCAGGGGCAGATCGACCAGGTGCGCCACGGCGCGGGCTACATGCCCGACGTCGAAAGTCGGCTCAGCTGCGAGACTTCCGTCGGCTTGCAGGGTCTGATGGCTGAACCCGGCGGTCATGTCGGTGGCCGCATTACCGATGTCGATCTGAGTGACGCAGATGTCGATATCGCGCAGGTCCAACAACATTGACGCAGTCAGGCCACTCATCGCGTGTTTGGTGACGGTGTAGGCCAGGCTTTTGGGGCGGGGCCGGTGTGCCGAGATCGACCCGTTGTTGATGATGCGGCCGCCCCTGGGTAACTGCGAGGCCATGACGCGCGTGGCTTCCCTGGCGCAGAACACCGCGCCGTCGACGTTGGTGCGCCACGTGGAATGCCACTGCTGGTCATCGAGGTCGGCGATCGAAGCCGACGGGCCGAACACCCCCGCGTTGTTGAACAGCACATCGACGCGGCCGAATGTCGACACCGTGTCGGCGAACAGCCCCTGCACCGCGGCTGAATCCGTGACGTCGGTAGGCACGACGCGGGCGTTCGGATTCCCGCCTCCCAGCTCGGCCAGCGGCTCGGCGCGGCGGCCCGCCAGCACCACCCGATGCCCGGCGTCCAGCAGAACCCGGGCCGTCGCGCGGCCGATACCACTCCCCGCGCCCGTGATGACCACGACTTTGCCCATGCGACCGATTGTGCCCGACCTCGCCTCAGCGCCCGGGCTCAATGTGTCGGCGTGCCACCCGCGGGGCTCGGGCGCGGGGCGGTGAAGAAAGACCCGATCACGGCGAACACGCTGATCACCGCGGCGGCGGTGAAGGCCGCATGCACACCGGGCAGATCCGGGGCCCCACCCGAGTGGGACGCCTTGGTCATCACCGTCACGAACAACGCGGTTCCCGCCGCACCGCCAACCTGCTGCAGCGTCGTCAGGATGGCACTGCCATGCGAATAGAACCGGTCGGGCAGGACTGCGAGCGCGTCAGTCATCAACGGGGTGAACATCATCGACAGGCCCAGCATCATGACCGACTGTAAGGCCACCAGTTCCCAGACCGGCGATGCCGCCGACAGCAGCGTGAAACCCCACAATGACACACACAACATCAACGACCCGGGCACGACCAGCAGACGGGCGCCGTGACGGTCATAGGCCCGCCCGACCAGCGGCCCGGCCAACCCCATCAACAGCCCGCCGGGCAGCGTCGCCAACCCGGCCACCAGCGCGCTCTGCTTCAGTACGTCCTGCACGTACAGCGGCACCATGATGATGGCGCCGAACAACCCCATGAAGCCGAGGACCACCAGGCTCAGCGACACCGAGAACCGTCGATAGGTGAACGGCCGCAGGTCCAGGAACGCACGGTCGCGTCGTTGCAGCTGTATCTGCCGCGCACCGAATGCCACCATCGCCACCGCACCGATCACCATCGGCACCCACGCAGGTACCGCCTGCCGGCTGTGGGCGGACTCGCCCATGAGCGACAGCCCGAACACCAAGCCCGCGAACGCGATCGCCGACAGCGGGACCGAGATGGGATCGATCGGGGTCGGATGCTCTCGTTCGTCGTCGACGCGCAGCCACGCCAGACCGGCGCTCAGCGCGAGCAGGGCGATCGGCAGCACGATCCAGAACATCCACCGCCAGTCCAGTGAGCCGAGGATGAACCCCGACAGCGTGGGCCCGATCGCCGGTGCGACGGCGATGACGATCGAGATGGTGCCCATCATCTGGCCGCGCCGGTCGGCGGGAATCAGAGTCATGACCGTCGTCATCAGCAGTGGCATCATGACCGCGGTGCCGCAGGCCTGCACGATGCGTCCGACCAGCAGAACCGTGAACCCGGGCGCCAGCGCGGCCACCAGCGTGCCGGTACAGAACAACGACATCGACGCCAGGTAGATACTGCGCACCGGGAACCGCTGCAACAGCGAACCCGACATCGGGATGACCACCGCCATGGTCAACAGGAAGCCGCTGGTGAGCCATTGCGCGGTGCTCGCCGTGATGTCCAGGTCGACGATCAGGGCGGGTAACGCGACGCTCATGATCGTCTCGTTGAGGATCATCACGAACGCCGAACTGACCAACAGCGCGATGATGACATTGACGCTCGACTGGGCACGCGGTTGCGTCGCGATCTCCCCCGTGCTCGGGCCCGTCATTGTTTCCCACTCTCCTAGCTCCCCCGAGCTGTGCTTGCGCAGCCACCCAGGGTAGGTCGGACACCCGACATCAGGGAAACCGATTTTTGCTGCGGTTGATCGGCGCAGGCAGTGCTCGCCTATCGAACCGCCCCGAAATGCGGCGGCACAGGATCGCAGGCAGGCCGCGCGAAACGCTGGGCCAGTGCGGTATTCGCATCGAGTGTGCCCAATTCACCCGGCAGTTCGCCGGCGAGTGGCCGCTGTCGATCCTTCCCGGCCAACCGCCCACTGCGGAGAGTTCCAAAGACTAGAGTCCGTGCCGAACCGCGGCGGCTGCTGCCGATCGCGGCAGCGATGGGACACCAAACGGCGAGGTGGATCAATGACCACGAGCGAAGAACCGCGGACCAGGCGCCGCGGCATCATGCAGTCCCTGACCGGGCTGTGTGTCCGCTATGTCGAGCGTCTGATGCCCGACCCATATCTGTTCGCGGTCATCCTGACCCTCATCGTCGCCGGCCTGGTCGCCTTCTTGGTGCATGGTGCAACGCCCGACGGCATGCTCAAGGCGTGGTACGGCGGTGTGTGGGGATCGCAGAACATCTTCACGTTCGCCTTCCAGATGGTTCTGATCCTGGTGACGGGCTACACCCTCGCCGAGGCGCCGATTCTGAAACGGGCCATCGTCGCCATCGCAGCCAAACCGAACAACCAGGTTCAGGGCGCCTTCCTCTGTTTCGGCGTGAGCGCTGTTCTCTCCCTGTTGAACTGGGGGCTCGGGTTGGTGGCCGGTGCGCTGGTCGCCCGGCAGGTTGCGAAGCGATTCACCGACGCGCATTTCGGCTACCTCATCGCGGCGGCGTTCATGGGCTTCATCGTGTGGACGCAGGGGCTCTCGTCGTCGATCGCCCTGGCGAACACGGACAGCAGCAGCCCGATCAACGTGATCCACAAGATCACCGGCGTCACCGTGCCACTGAGTCAGACGATCTTCCAGCCCTACAGCTGGCTGTCGGTGATCGTCGTGCTGGCGCTGCTTGCGCTCGCCATCTGGCGGATGGAACCGACGCAGAGCCTCGCACCCGATCCCGCAGTGTTCGAGGACGAGGATGCGCCCGAGGACGTGGCCGAATCGGCGGCTTCGCCGGCGGAAGGCAAGAAGACGTTCGCCGAATGGCTGGAAAACCTGTGGATCCTCAACGTCCTGGTATTCGCCGCGGGTATCGCCTATTTCGTCCTGAGTGGCTTCGCACTGAACATCTCGTCGATGATCATGCTGTTCACCATCACCAGTGCGTTGCTGCACCGGACGCCGATCCGGTTCATCCGGGCCTTCACCGGTGCCGCCAAGGTGTCCGGCCCACTGCTCCTGCAGTATCCGCTGTACGGCGGCCTGGTCGGCTTGCTGGGCTATCAGGCGGTGGAGGGTGCCAAACCGCTGCAGACCCTGTTGGCCGAGGCATTCGTGAACGGCGCGTCCCAATACACGCTGCCGTTCCTGACCTTCATCGGCTCATTGATCATCAGCCTGTTCGTGCCGTCGGGCGGTGGGCACTGGGCGGTACAGGGCCCGATCGCCGTCGATTCGGCGCTGGCGATCGGTCAGGACTCACCGGCGTATTTGGGTTTGATCTCCATGGCAGTCGCCGTCGGCGAGGGCGTCGCGAACATGATCCAGCCGTTCTGGCTCCTGCCCCTCCTGGCAATCGCGAAACTCAATGTCCGTCAGGTGATGGGCTTTACGGTCGTCGCGTTCCTGATCGGAGTGGTGGTCCTGGGCGCCACCACGCTCATTGCGCCGTACGTGATCTGACGCCGTCTCCGTCGCGTGGCCCGTGGTTGGCGTGGCTTCGTGGGCTTCAGCCGCCGGCACTGGCTGTTGCTGTCCTGGTACCCGGTTTCGGCAGCGGGGATTCACGTCGCGAATGCAGGTTTGGACTGCGCGCCTCGTGGGGTACAGGCAGCGCGGGCGCCACCGAGGCGCCCAGAAGCGAGAAAGGTTGGGCGGTGCTGTGATTCCTTTCATTTGCCCGAGTTGCGGCGAGTTTGACATCGATTCCCCCGATTGCAGGTCTTGTGCACGCAGCGTTCAAGAGGTGCAGGACGCTGCCTGAGTGGCGGGCGCAGGGGCCAGGTCCCGGAGCTGCGAAAGTCGAGCCGACGACGCGAGCCCGCTTCCCGGTTTCACTGCGTCGGGGGTGTGCAGGCGAGGGCCTGCGCGACGCTGCGGCGCGGCTGGGTCGCTTCTGTGGGCATGCCCTCGGCGTCATCGTGTTCGGCCGGATCGATCCGGTGTGAGGATGACGAAAAAGGCGCCCGTTCGGATCTCTGGGTGATTCCCTCGGTCGGATCTCTCGCTGGGACCGGAGCGGAGGCTCGTCACCATCACGGCAATGAAAATGGCCCCCGGACCGAAGTCCGAGGGCCATTTCCTCTTGGTAGCGGGGACAGGATTCGAACCTGCGACCTCTGGGTTATGAGCCCAGCGAGCTACCGAGCTGCTCCACCCCGCGTTGCGAATACAAGGTTACCGGGGTCTTACGCGGAGCTCCAAATCGGGTGCTCAGAGAGGTTTCTGGCCCGAAAACGACCGGAAATCAGCCCACGAAACGCACCACCTGACCGCACCGGAACACCCCTGCCGGATCGTGCCGGTCGGCCAGTGCGGCCAACCAGTGCCGGGTGTCCTCGTCATAGACCCGGGCGGCCCGCCCGGCGTCCTCTGACGGTGCGAAATTGGCGAGCTGGCCGCCGCTGGACCATGGCGACAGGGCCACGATGAGCGCGCCGGCCTGCGGCGCCACGGCATCGGCGATCGGGGGCACCAGGACCCCGATGGTGCTCACCGCGAAGGCGGCGTCCCGATGGCAGAACGCGCTGCGGTGCCGTCCCTCACGGGCCAGCGCCCCGCCCAGCATCCGGACCTCCACGATCGTCTGCACCGAGCCCGAATCCGGCCCGGCTGCGGCGAGCAGCACCTCGACCGTCTCCGCGGTCAGCTCGCGCAGCAGTGTGTGGTGCTCGAATATCGGCATCGGATCCACCGGATCGGCGTGCACGGCGCCGAGAGCGGCAAACGGCATCACCGCGACGGTATCGAGTATGGGGGTCGCGACTGCGCGCATGGGCGCCAGCAACCGCTCAGCTTCGGCGAAATCGCCGACGGCCGCGTACCGCACCGCCACGGTGAGGCGTCCGGCCAACGGTTCTGGAACTCCGGGAAGCGGCGGGAGCTGTTGCAGTGCAATGGATGTCGATACCGACTCGGGTAGATCGGCACACCACCCCGCCCACTCACGCAGCACAACGCCGGCGTCGGCACCGTCGAAATACACGGCGCCACCGTAGAACTCGGCGATCGGCAGCAAATCGATCTCGACCGAGGTGACGATACCCAGCGTCGACTTTCCGCCGCGCAGCCCCCAGAACAATTCGGGGTTCTCCTCCGGCGTGGCACGCAGCAATTCCCCCGCCCCGGTGACCAACTCGAACGACCGCACGTAGTCCGACGACAGCCCGAAAGTGCGGACCAACGGTCCGATGCCTGCGCCGGTGAGAAATCCCACGACGCCCACGTTGGGGGCCGAACCGCCCAGGCCGGCCAGACCGTGCGGTGCGGCCGCGTCGGCCACCTGCTGCCATGTGGCCCCGGCCGCCACCCGCGCGGTGCGCGCCACGGGATCGACGGTGACACTGGTCATCTCAGAGGTCACCACCAGGATCGTGTCGGGGGTCACCGCCATGGCGCCGTGACCGGTGGCTTGGACGCCGACCCGGTACCCCCTTGCCGCCGCGAAGCCCACGGTGTTGGCGATGTCGTAGGCGGTGGCCGCCAGCACCACCGCGGCAGGCTCGACGGCGGCCGCCGCATTCCACGGGGTGGCCCGTTCATAGCCGGCTTCCCCAGGTAGCGCCACGGGGGCGGCGACGTGGGCTCGCAGGCCCTTCAACGCGTCGTCCAGGCCGTCGTGGGCGACATCGGTCAGGGTCATCGGGGTCCTCTCAAGATGAGCGCAGATAGTCCGTGCAAAATACTCGCCACACAGCATCGCCCAGACGACTTGGCGTTGACTTGGCGGCCAGTTCAGAGAGGCAGTGGCGCGGCAGTTGACCTGAGCCGCATCACTTCTTTTGCGGCGTGCACACTCCTGCGAACTCCTTGCCTTCTTTCTCCGCCACACCCGCGGCGTCGAGCCAACCGACGCCTTCGAAGTAGAAGGTGTCAGCCGGGTGACTGTCAGATCCGGCGACGATCTCGGCCGTCCGAGCGGTCGCGGGATACCCCCCAGGTGTGGACTGCACGTTGAGGAACAAATATTCTTCTGTGCGCCAATCGAAGTCAGGCGGCGGCGCTTCCGTCACGGTCAGACCCGGATAGGGTCCACCGACGGTAAACCGGTCGAGAGTCGCCGTACCGGAGGGATCGGTCAACACGAGCTTCGGGCCAAATCCGAACCCGACCTCCGCCGACCGCACCCCGACGCAGCCCGGCGGCAGCCAGATCTCCAGCTCGCCGTCGGTGACCCGGGCACCGAACGCCGGTCGCATCGGGGCGGCGGACGGCGCATCCGACCACGGGCGGTCCCCGGTCCGGCAAGCGGTGAGCCCCGCCGCCACCAGCAGCGTCAACAGCACGGCCAGCCAGGACCTCACGAATAACCCCCGTCGGACAAGCCGGCATCGCGTTCCAGCGGGTTGATGCCGGTCTTCTGTTCGATGATCGCGCCCAGCCCGTAATCCCGTGCCATCCAGGCGAATCCCTTCCGGGCCCACTGTTCGGAATGGCGCTCCTCGTGGTGCAACAAGCGGTCGAGGTCGAGGGTGCTCTGGAACGGCACACCGCTGCCATCTTGTCCCCAGTTGGCCCCCGATTGGATGATCTGGCTCAGCTGTGCAGCCGGATCCTTGGATCCGTCGATGTTCATCACGAACACGTCGCCGTAGGTCGTCCCGCCGTGGACGCCGATCGTGTCCATCACCGGTCCGCCCAACCCCATCAGCATGCCGTTGGGTGTCGTCGCCAACGATCCCCCGCCGCCCTTGTCGAAAATCTGGTCATAGCTCCAGGAGTTCGCGTTCTGTCGGTCGATGATGCGCTGCACCTCGGCGGCCGAGTAGGGCGTTTCCTCGAAATCGTTGTGAACGTCGTCGGCGGTGCCCAGTTTCCCGTCCGCACCGGACTCGGCGGCGTCGTAGTCGGTGCCGGCGTTGAGGATGTAGGTCATCACCACCGCCTTCTTCGCGTCCTCCTTGCTGGTACCGGGCGGCAGGATGAAGAACGACTTGCCGTCCTTGTCCTTGACCTCCTGCAGTCCGTTGAGCACGTCGAACGACTGCGGCGTGATGTTCTGTGCGCGGGCGATGTCGACCATGGTCTGCGGGTCGACCCCGTGCTTGGACGCATTCTCCAGCCACTGAGCGTATTTGGATCCTGGCACCACCGGGCCGGTGAGAAGACCGGCATCACGCAACGCTTTCTCGTAATCAGTGACCGGCGGATGCTCACCGGCGTCGGGCAGCTCGGCCGTCCCGGTGAAGTCGATGCGTTCGGCCGCCTCGTCATCCCCGCGCTCGTAACGGTCGGCGGCCACCCGGAGCTTCTGCGCGTACACCGTCACATCGCCGCCCAGCATCTCGGCCTGCTCGGTGAGTGCGGATCCCACCGTCCCGCATGCCGCCCCGACCGCCAGCGAGGGCATCGCCCCGGCGGCACCGGAGATGACCGGACCGGCGCGATTGCCGCTGACGCCATGGCCCGCGGTGTCGAAGGTGGACGCCGTCTCCCGCATCGTCTGTTCATCGACGTAGAGCGTGGCGTCACTCATGTCACGCAGCCGACGGCCCGAGGCTTCATTTCACGAGCCCCTTGTTGATCCGGTCCATCTTGCTGGCCGTCGACTTGTCCGCCGCGTCGAATTCGGCCAACGCGGTCTGAATGGACGTCTGCAACGCCAGCCGACGCATCCCCCACTTCAGGGCCAGTACCGGATACACCGCCACCAGGGCCTTCAGCCGCCATCCCAGCGACACCCGGCCCTCGTCGGAGATGTCGAACAGGTCCGCCTCCGGACTCGACACCAGATCCGACACCCGGGTGCGGATGCTGCCGAGCTCCGCACCACCGGAGGACATCGCGGTGTGCAGCAACTTGAGCCTGTCGCGGTAGAGCTCCTGATCGCCGAACATCTCGGTGGCGTGGCCCTGTGCGGTGTCGGACGCGGTGCCGCGCCAGTCCGAGGCCAACCGGGTCAACTGCAGGCGCTCGCGGGCGATCTGATCGTCGATGTCACGCGCCGCCGAGGCCACGTCACCGGCGGCTGACACCAGTTGCTCGGGATGGCTGCCCAGCACTTGCGAAATCGTCACCGCCACCAGCGACTCCCCACCCGCGCGACGTCCACCGAATACTGGTCCATTGTCACCCACCGGACCGGCCCGGTGATGCACCAATATTCGGCGCGGCAACTACCACGAGAAGACGCGTAGGTACCCGAAATCCCGAGATCTGCGGTACCTACGCGTCTTTTCGCGTGTGTGAGGACTACTTGGCGGTGTTGAACTTGTTCATCGCGTCGTTCAAGCGCTGCAACGCCTGCCCGTACTTGCCGAAGTCGCCACTGCGCTGCGCATCCTGTGCGTCCGACAGCGCCGACTCGACGTCCTTGAGCGCCGCGGACTTGGCCGGGGACAGCTGCACGGATTCACCCGGCGGGATCGCGGCCGGCGGTGGGACTGCCTGGGGCGCCTGGCCGTCGACGTTGGCCGGTGGCGGGGCCGCCGGTGCTGCTTCCGGTGTCCCGGCAGACTGCGGCTTGCCGTCGGTGGGAGCCACATTGGTCGCGGTGGCGCCGGCACCCGGACCGAACAGCTCGGTCAGCGCGGCACCGACGGTCGGGCCGTAGCCGACCTTGTCGCCGTAGAGCATGGCCACCCGGATCAACCGCGGATAGGTCGACGCCGCGTCACTGGTTCCCGGTGACGCGTAAACCGGTGCCACATAAAGCAATCCACCGTCGGCCACCGGCAGGGTCAACAGGTTGCCCCACCGGATCCGGTTCAGGTTGTCGCGTCCGATCACACCGAGGTCCTGCGTCACCGCGGTATCGGTACTGATCGCGTTGAACGCCTGCTTGGGACCCTTGACCTCACCGGGGATCGTCAGCACGGTGATCTTGCCGTAGGTCGCCGGGTCCGAACTCGCACTGACGTAGGCGGCCAGGAACTCGCGCTGCAGCCAGTTCAACGCGCTGGTCAACTGGAACGACGCCGAACCATTGTTGTTCACCAGGTCTTTGGCGACGATGTAGAAGGGCGGCTGATAACTGCTTGCCGTCGGGTTGGGATCCAGCGGCACGTTCCAGAAGTCGGCGTTGGTGAAGAACTTCACCGGGTCGTCGACGTGGTACTTCGTCAGCAGCGACCGCTGAACCTTGAACAGATCCTCGGGATAACGCAGGTGCGCCTGCAGTTCCGGAGAGATGTCCGCCTTCGGCTTGACCGTGCCGGGGAACACGCTCATCCACGCCTTGAGCACCGGATCCTGCTCGTCCTGGGCGTACAGCGTGACCGTGCCGTCGTAGGCATCGACCGTGGCCTTGACCGAGTTGCGGATGTAGGACACCTGCTTGTCCGGTGCCAGTCGGTTGACCGCCACCTCGTTGGAGTCGGCCGTCGCACTCGACAACGTCGTCAACTCCGAATACGGATAGTTGTCCAGCGTGGTGTAGCCGTCGACGATCCAGACCATGCGCTTGTTGACGATCGCCGGGTACACCGAGGTGTCGGTGGTCAGCCATGGCGCCACCGCCTCCACCCGCTCGGCCGGATCCCGGTTGAACAGGATCCTGCTGTTCTCACCGATCACGTTGGACAGCAGGAAGTTCCGCTCGGCGAACTTGGCGGCGAACACCGACCGCGTAAGCCAGTTGCCGATCGGCACACCGCCGGTGCCCGAGTACGTGTAGTTCTTGGTGTCGGTGTTGGTCTCGTAGTCGTACTCGCGGTCGACGTCACCGTTCTTGCCGACGATCGCATAGTCGGCCGAGGTATCGGCGATCACCGGTCCGAAGTACACCCGGGGCTGGTCCAGCGGTGCCGGCCCGGGCGAGACGACCTTGCCGTTGGCGCCGACCACGCTGGCGAGGAACTCCGGGTAACCACCGTTCTGGTTGGGATCGTTGGCGATACCGCGCACCGTATTGGCCGGCGAGGCGATGAAGCCGTTGCCATGGGTGTAGACGGTGTGCCGGTTGATCCAGTCGCGCTGGTTCTCGATCAGCCGGTCCGGATTGAGTTCGCGTGCGGCGACGACGAAGTCACGAAGATTGCCGTCAGGGCCGGCGTAGCGGTCGATGGCCAGCTGATCCGGGAAGAAGTAGAAGTTCTTACCCTGCTGGAACTGGGTGAACGCGGGGCTGACGATCGTCGGATCGAGCAACCGGATGTTCGACGTGGTCGCCCGGTCCGCAGCGACCTGCGCGGCGGTGGTCTGACCGTTGCTCTCGTAATTGCGGTACGTCACCGTGTCGTCGGTGAGCCCGTAGGCCTGCCGGGTCGCGGTGATGCTGCGGCTGATGTACTCGCTTTCCTTCTGCGCGGCGTTGGGCTTGACGCTGAACTGCTCGACGATCAGCGGCCACCCTGCGCCGACCACCATCGAGCTCAGCAGCAGCAGCACCACGCCGATGGCCGGAATCCGCAAGTCACGCAGCACGATCGCCGAGAACACCGCCACCGCGCAGATCAGCGCGATCGCCAGCAGGATCAGCTTGGCCGGCAGCACGGCGTTGATGTCGGTGTAGCCCGCACCGGTGAACGGCTTGGCGGCGCGGGTATTGCTGAGCAACTCGTAGCGGTCCAGCCAGTACGCGAACGCCTTGAGCAGGATCAGGAAGCCGACCAGGCTGATCAGCTGGATGCGCGCGGCGCGGCTCAGCGCTCCGCTGCGACCGGCGAGACGGATTCCACCGAACACGTAGTGCCCCAGCAGATTCGCGACGAACGCCAGGAAGGTCGCGACGAACAGATACGTCAGCACCAGCCGATAGAACGGCAGGTCGAACGCGTAGAAGCCCAGATCCCTACCGAACTGCGGATCGGTGATCCCGAAGTCACTGCCGTGCAGGAACAACTGCACGCGCACCCAGTAGCTCTGCGCGATGACGCCGGCCAGCAGGCCGATGAAGACCGGCACGCCGATCCCGAACAAGCGCAGCCGGGCCAACACGGTGGTGCGGTAACGCGCCACCGGATCGTTCGGGCCCGCCGCCGGGACGAACACCGGACGGGTGCGATAGGCCAGGGCCAGGCCGGCGAACACCACCAGACCGATGAGCAGCCCGACCACGACGAACACGATGAGGCGGGTGGCCAGCACCGTGGTGAACACCGAGCGGTACCCCAGCTCGCCGAACCACAACCAGTCGACATAGCCGTCGACCACCCGAGGTCCGATCAACAGCGCCAGCACTGCCACCAGTGCCAGGCCGATCAGTACCCGGCTACGTCGCGTCAGCTTCGGCATCCTCGCCGCGGGCCGCATCCCCACTCGTGAACTCCCGTTTCAGCCTCGGTGGACTCGTGGCATGCCCGACGGGGCCGCCCGATTTTCTACAACTCTAGCCATCCACAGGCTGCGCGCGGGTTTCAGCAACGAGGCGGTTCGCCACCGGCAGAAATCGTGTGCAACGCATCGACGGCCTGGGTCAGGGTTTCCACCTTCACCAACTCCATGCCGTCCTGAGGAGCAGAACGCGCCTCGGTGCAGTTGTCGGCCGGCACCAGGAACACCGTGGCGCCCGCTTCCTTGGCCGCCAGCATCTTGTGCGTGATGCCACCGATGGACCCGACCTTGCCCTCACCGGTGATGGTTCCGGTGCCCGCGATGAACTTGCCGTCGTTGAGATCACCGGTGCTCAGCTTGTCGACGACGGCCAAGCTGAACATCAGCCCGGCAGACGGACCGCCGATGTTGGCCAGGTTGAAGTCGATGGCGAACGGCGCCCACGGCGCATCGAGCACACCCACGCCCAGGAACCCGTAGTCCCGATCCGGGTTGTCCCCGAGGGTGATCGTCGCTACCCCGGGCGGAGCGTTCTTGCGACGGAAGTCGATCACCAGCTGCTCGCCCGGCTTGGTCTTCTTCAAGATGGCCTGGAACTCGTCGAGGTTGGCCACCGGTACCCCGTTGACGCCGTCGATCGCGTCACCGTCCCGCAGCTTGCCCGCCGAGGGACCGGGATCGGTGACGTTCTGCACGGTCACCGCCACCGGGTACTTCAGGAACGACAGCGCGGCATACTCGGCGCTGTCCTCGGACCTCTTGAAATCCGAGCTGTTGGCCTCGTCGATCTCGTTCTTGGATTTGTCCGGCGGGTACACGAGATCGCGCGGCACCAGTTGCTCACGGCCCGACATCCACAACGCCATCGCCTGACCCAGGGTCAGTCCGTCACGCTGGGACACCGTGGTCATGTTCAGGTGCCCCGAGGTCGGGTGGACCAGATCGGCCGGGCCCTCGGTGCTCTTGATGTCGACCACCTGCTTACCCTCGACCTCGCCCAGGGTGTTGAACGTCGGACCGGGCCCCAACGAGACGAAGGGCACCGTCACCACCGACAGCAGGACGCCGAACGCCACAATCGGCACCAGCGCAACCAGCAGCGTCAAAATCCGCCTGTTCACGCCGCCCACAGTAAAGCCTGAACCACCGTGTTCACCCACAGCGTGACCCACAGGCACACCCGGGCACCTCGTCATGAGTACCGTTGTGGGTATGGCTGACCTGCCCTTCGGCTTCTCCGCCGGGAACGACCCCGACCGAGACAAAGACAAGAACGACCCCGATTCGGGATCCGGTTCCGGCAACTCCGGGCCAGGTCCGGGGTCGGATCCGTTCGGTTTCGGCATGGGCGGAGCCAACTTCGACATGGGCGATCTCGGGCAGATCTTCACCAAGCTCGGGGAGATGTTCAGCGGCGCAAGCGGCGCCATGGGCGGCAAACAATCCGGTCCGGTGAACTACGACCTGGCCCGGCAGTTGGCGTCCAACTCGATCGGATTCGTCGCCCCGGTGCCGGAGAAGACCGCCGGCGCGGTCGCCGACGCGGTACGACTGGCCGAGACCTGGCTCGACGGGGTCACCCCGCTGCCCGCGGGCACCACCAGGTCGGTGGCGTGGACCCCGAGCGACTGGCTGGACAACACGCTGGACACCTGGAAGCGACTGTGCGACCCGGTGGCCGAGCAGATCTCCTCCGTGTGGGCGTCGGCGCTGCCCGAAGAGGCCAAGAGCATGGCCGGCCCGCTGCTGGCGATGATGTCGCAGATGGGCGGCATGGCGTTCGGCTCCCAACTGGGCCAGGCGCTGGGCAAGCTCTCCCGCGAGGTGCTGACCTCCACCGACATCGGCCTGCCGCTGGGCCCCAAGGGAGTCGCGGCTCTCATGCCCGAGGCGATCGAACCTCTGGCCGAGGGGCTGGAGCGTCCGCGCAGCGAGATCCTGACCTTCCTGGCCGCCCGCGAGGCCGCCCACCACCGGCTGTTCAGCCATGTGCCGTGGCTGTCGAGCCAGCTGCTCGGCGCCGTCGAGGCCTTCGCCAAGGGCATGAAGGTCGACATGTCGGGCATCGAGGACTTCGCCCGCGGGTTCAACCCGGCCTCCCTCGGCGACCCGTCGGAGATGGAACAGCTGCTCAATCAAGGCATCTTCGAACCCAAGGCCACACCCGAACAGGAAGCCGCCCTGGAACGGCTCGAAACCCTGTTGGCCCTCATCGAGGGCTGGGTGCAGACCGTCGTCACCGCAGCGCTGGGCGACCGCATTCCCGGCACCTCCGCGCTGGCCGAAATGCTCCGCCGTCGGCGCGCCACCGGCGGACCCGCCGAACAGACCTTCGCCACGCTCGTCGGCCTGGAACTGCGCCCCCGCAAGATGCGCGAAGCCGCGGTGCTGTGGGAACGGCTCACCGAGGCCGTCGGCACCGATGTCCGCGACAGCGTGTGGCAGCACCCCGACCTGCTGCCGAGCGCCGCCGATCTCGACGAGCCTGCCGGCTTCATCGACCGAATGATCGGCGGGGACACCAGCGGCATCGACAGTGCCTTCGAACAGGCTCTGGCTGATCTGGAGAAGGAGCAGGGCGAGCGCCGCGACGACAACGGCGACGACGGCGCCAACTGACCCTCGCGGACCCTGTGGATAACTGAAACGGCGGCGTCCGCCACCGTGGCAGAGTCATCGCATGACGCGCTACGTGCTCGCCGCAGGCCGTCCGGTCCTGCTGCGCCCCGACGACTCGGTTCAGTTGGGCTGGGATCCGCGCCGCGCGGTACTGGTGCGGCCGCCGGCCGGAATGAGCCAGGCGCAATTGGCCGATCTGCTGCGGGCACTGCAGGCCGGCGCCACCTACGACGAATTGGTCACGGCCGCAGGAACATTCGATGATGCCGAGGGGATCGACGAGCTCATCGGCGCGTTGACCGAAGCGGGAATGCTCACGACACTGACGGCCGCACCCCCACGGCCGACCCGGTCGGCCTCCATCCGCGTGCACGGCCGCGGACCGCTGTCGGAGCTACTGACCAACGGCCTGCGCTGCTCGGGCGCTCGGGTCAGGCACAGCACGCACCCGCACACCAGGAACGTGGCGGCCTCCACCGACCTGGTGGTCCTGGCCGATTACCAGATGTCCGACCCGCGGCTCCTGCAAGAACTGCATCGCGGCGGGATCGCCCACCTGCCGGTGCGGGTCCGCGACGGCGCCGGTCTGGTGGGGCCGCTGGTCGTCCCCGGCCTGACCAGCTGCCTGCACTGCGCCGATCTGCACCGTGCCGATCGCGACGCGGCGTGGCCGGCCGTGGCCACCCAGCTCAGAGGTGCCGTGGGCAGCGCCAGCCGCGCGACCATCCTGGCCACCGCCGCCCTGGCAATGCGTCAGGTCGATCTGGTGATCCGCGCCGTCAGCCATTCCGGGGGTGTGGAGTCGGCGCCCGAGACGCCGCCGACGCTCAACACCACACTCGAACTCGACCCCGACGGGTATGCGATCGCCGCCAGACATTGGTCCCGTCACCCCGACTGCCCGTGTTGAAAACGAATGTTGCCAGTTAGTTGCGGCGCATTCAGGAGCATCGTGGATGATGGTCTGGTGACCGACATCAAACGGGGAAGCGTCGCACGGAATGCGAAGCTGGCCGGTCTGGCCGGCGGCATGGCCGGACGGGCAGCACTGGGCTTCGGCAAGCGTCTGACCGGCAAGTCCAAGGACGAAGTCACTGCCGAACTGATGGACAAGGCCGCTCAACAATTGTTCGCCGTGCTCGGTGAACTCAAAGGCGGAGCGATGAAGGTGGGCCAGGCGCTGTCGGTCCTGGAGGCGGCCATCCCCGAGCAGTACGGCAAGCCGTATCGCGAAGCACTGACCAAATTGCAGCGCGAAGCTCCCCCGCTGCCGGCCGCCAAGGTGCACCGCGTGCTCGATGCACAGTTGGGCACCAAATGGCGCGAGCGGTTCACCTCCTTCGACGACACCCCCGTGGCCTCGGCGAGCATCGGCCAGGTGCACAAGGCGGTCTGGTCCGACGGCCGCGAGGTGGCCGTCAAGATCCAATACCCCGGTGCCGACGAGGCACTGCGTGCGGACCTCAAGACGATCCAGCGCCTGGTCGGCGTGTTCAAGCAGCTGGCCCCCGGTGTCGACATCCAGGGCATCGTCGACGAATTGATCGAACGCACCGACATGGAGCTGGACTACCGGCTCGAGGCCGAGAACCAGCGGGCATTCGCCAAGGCGTACCGCGACGATCCGCACTTTCGCATTCCGGCCATCGTCGCCAGCGCGCCGAAGGTCGTCATCGCCGAATGGATGGACGGCATCCCGATGTCGGTGATCATCCGCGACGGCACACCCGAACAGCGCGACCTCATGGGCACCCGACTGTCCGAACTGACCTTCGACGCGCCCAAGCGCCTGCAGATGATGCACGGCGATGCCCATCCGGGGAACTTCATGTTGCTGCCCGACGGGCGGATGGGCGTCATCGACTTCGGTGCTGTCGCGCCACTGCCCGACGGCTTCCCGACGGCTCTGGGTGAGTGCATCCGGCTGGCCCGGGACGAGAACTACGACGAGCTGCTGCCCACCATGGAGGAAGCCGGTTTCATCCAGAAGGGCCAACAGGTTTCGATCGAGGAAGTCGACGACATGTTGCGCCAGTACGTCGAACCGATCGAGGTCGACGTGTTCCACTACAACCGCCGCTGGATTCAGCGGATGGCGGCCGGTCAGATGGACAACTGGGTGGCCCAGATCAGGACAGCCCGCCAGCTCGATCTGCCGCCGAACCTGGCCATCCCGCTGCGGGTGATCGCCTCCACCATCGCCATGTGCTGTCAGCTGGACGCGCATGTGCCGATGAAAGCCATTGCCACCGAACTGGTTCCGGGCTTCGCGGACGAAGCAGCCTAACCGCCGGTCGCTTCTCGAATGTCACGCTGGAGTGACGCCCGAATCCGGGCGTCACTCCAGCGTGACAATTGCGGGCGCGTCAGTGCGGGCCGGCGCCGAAGCCCCGGACCACCGCACTGGGCGGCGGCCAGGCTCACGCGGCGACCACGTTCTTCCGCGGACGGCCACGCGGCCGCTTGCGGGCCACAATGGTTCCGCGGTCGAGGATCTCGCCGCCCCAGACGCCCCACGGCTCCTGGCGTTCCAGCGCGGCGGCCAGGCACTCGTTACGGATCGGGCAATCCGCGCACAGTGCCTTGGCCTGCTCCAGATCGACTGGGCTCTCGGCGAACCACAGATCGGGATTCCCGATGTGGCATGGCACCGCCGGTAGCCGCTCTTCGCATGTCACCGGCGCGACGCTCATCTCCGGAGCGGTCATCGCAATGGACATGTGTTTGTCCCCCTGCTTCCTGGTCGTTGTTGTCGGCGATCTGTCTCTTCGAGGGATCTGCGACCAGGTTTCGAGGGTTGGAACAACTCCCAAAAACATTGGCCACGGATCCGGTTGACTGCGGGTCCGTGGCCATTTGGCTGTGATGGGAGCTCTACCTAGTAGGGGCTCCGATCCACGGACGCGCCAGTCGCGGCGGCGGGGCGGCGCTTGTGCTGCGGTGCAATAGCAGCAGCGGCGGCCGGCCATCCAGCGGCGGCGGGGGCAGCGGGTGCGGCATGCCGACGTGCCTCCGGGGCAACCGGGGAAACGACGACAGCGAGCACGGACGACGGCATGCCTGCAACCGCTACACCGCTGAATTCGATGTTGTTATCCATTGCGGGCACCCTCCTTCCGTCTCGTCACCAGAGCTGTGTTACGAGGCTAAAGCCTAACAGCCAGATCGCACAACCTATTTTCTACCTGCGGTTTTGGCACGATCTTTACGAATCTTGGCGGCTGCGGACCAACTCGAGGACGTCGGGGCCGTACTGCTCGAGCTTGCGCGCACCGATCCCGGGAAGCGCCACCAGTGCGGCTTCGTCGGTCGGCAGCGACTCGGCGATGGCGATCAGGGTGTTGTCGGTGAACACCACATACGCCGGCACCTTCATCTCCTTGGAGACCCGTAGCCGCCATTCCTTGAGCTCGGTGAGCAGCTCCTCGTCCAAGTCCGACGGGCAGGTTTCGCAGCGCCGCAACATGATCGCGGGCGGAGTTGTCAGCGCGGCGTTGCAGACCCGGCAGCGCGGCGCAGGCCCTCGCTGACGGCGCGACCGGTCCGGGCTTGAACCGGCCCCGTTCTGCAGTTGCGGTGCGATGCCGTTGAGGAACCGCGACGGCCGTCGCCCCTGCCGCCCGCCCGGCGCCCGGGCCAGCGCCCAGCTCAGCCCCAGGTGTACCCGGGCGCGGGTGACCCCGACGTAGAGCAGCCGACGCTCCTCCTCCACCGGTTCACTGTCGGGTCCGTGCGCGAGCGCATGGGAGATCGGCAGAGTGTTGTCGGCCAGGCCGACCAGGTACACCGCATCCCACTCCAGCCCCTTGGCGGCGTGCAGCGAAGCCAGCGTCACGCCCTGCACCACCGGTGGGTGGCGCGAGTCGGCCCGCTGTCGCAGTTCGGCGACCAATGCCCGCAGATCCAGTTCCGGGCGCACCGCGACCTCTTCGTCGACCAGTTCGGCCAACGCCGTCAACGCTTCCCAGCGTTCCCGCGCCTTGGTGCCCGCCGGCGGCTCGGCCGTCAGCCCCAGCGGTTCCAGAAGCTCACGCACGAGGGCGGGCAGGTTGTCCTCCGGAATGTCACGTTCGGCGAAGCGTTGCATCGCCACCAGTGACTGGCGGATCTCCTGGCGGCTGAAGAAGCCCTCGCCGCCGCGCACCTGGAACGCGACCCCCGCCTCGGTGAGCGCCTCCTCGTAGACCTCGGACTGCGCATTGATCCGGTAGAGCACCGCGATTTCGGCCGGCTCCGTTCCGTTTTCGATCAGCTTCTTGATGGAGCGGGCGACGGCATTGGCCTCGGCGACCTCGTCGGGATATTCGGAGAACGTCGGCTCGGGACCAGGATCGCGCTGCCCCACCAGATGCAGCTTGCTGCCGGCCATCCGGCCGCGTGCGGCGGCGATCACCCGGTTGGCCAGCGACACCACCTGCGGCGTCGAGCGGTAGTCGCGCTCCAGCCGCACCACCGCGGCGTCGGGAAACCGTCGTGAGAAGTCCAGCAGGAACCGCGGCGTGGCCCCGGTGAACGAGTAGATCGTCTGGTTGGCATCACCGACCACGGTGAGGTCGTCGCGCTCCCCCAGCCACGCGTCGAGCACCCGTTGCTGCAGGGGCGTGACGTCCTGGTACTCGTCGACGACGAAGCAGCGGTAGCGGTCGCGGAATTCCTGCGCGACAGCGGCGTCGTTTTCGATGGCCGCGGCGGTGTGCAGCAGCAGGTCGTCGAAATCCAGCAGTGCCGAGCCGTCGCGCCGGGCCTTGAGCGCCTCGTAGCCCGAATAGACCGCCGCCACCTTGGAGGCGTCGAACGGGATGTCACGCCCCGTCTTCGCGACCGCTGTGCTGTAGGCCTCGGGTGTGATCAAAGATGCCTTGGCCCATTCGATTTCGCCGGCCAGGTCACGGACATCGTCGGTGCTGGTCTGCATCCCGGCCCGGTTGGCGGCCTGTGCGACGACCGAGAACTTACTGTCGAGCAACTCCCATCCCGTGTCGCCGACCAGCCGCGGCCAGAAGTACTGCAGCTGCCTGCGCGCCGCGGCGTGAAACGTCACCGCCTGCACGGCAGCGGTGTTCACCCCCGACTCCTGGCCCAGCACGCGCAACCGGCTCCGCATCTCCCCGGCCGCGCGCGCGGTGAACGTCACCGCCAGCACCTGGCTGGGCGCGACGTGACCACCGGCCACCAGATGCGCAATCCGGCGGGTGATGGTGCGGGTCTTGCCGGTGCCTGCACCGGCAAGCACGCACACCGGACCGCGGGCGGCCAGGACTGCCTCCCGCTGCTCATCGTCCAGATCGCCCAGGGCGGGCGAGGGAGCCTCCAACGGCATGCCGTCCATGATGGCAGGAACCTGTGACATCACCGGGCCCGGCGTGCCCCGCGACCTACCGCTGCCGGCTCAGCCACTGGTCGAAGGTGGTGGGCGCGATGCGGGCGTTCTCACCGGGCAGCAAGGCGTTGCCCGACATCGACAGCCCGAAGATCGACGACCACGTGGGCACCAGCGTCACCTCACGCCCGCGCGCCGCCAGGGTCCGGCGGGCCAGGTCCACCAGATCCTGGGTCTGCGGACCCGCCACGTCGACGTGACGGCCCTGCGGGTCGCCCACCACCACCTCGGCGAGCACGGCGGCCACGTCGTCGGGATCGATGGGCTGAACCAGAAGAGGGGCGATTTCGGCGCTGACACCTTCGGGGCCGGACTGCTCGGTCCAACTCACCACCATCTCGGCGAAATCGTGGAACTGGGTGGCCGGCACGATCGTCCACGGCACGGACCCGGCCTCGATCAGCCGCTCCTGCTCGCGTTTTCCGGCATAGTGCGGATTGCCCTCGATGTCGTGGATTCCCACGATGGACAGCAGCACATGGTGCGCCACTCCCGCGCGCGCTTCGGCCGCGAGCAGATTGCGGGTGGCGGTGCCCAGGTAGTCCACGGTGCTGTCCCGGTCCGCGGGCGGGGCACTGATCGCGTCGACGACAGCCCGCACCCCGGCCAGCGCCGCGTCGAGGCCGTCCCCGGTGGACAGATCCACCCCGTTCGAGCGGCTGATCGCCACCACGTCGTGTCCAGCACCCTGCAGCGCCGCGACCACGCGCGCCCCGATGTTCCCTGTAGCCCCGGCAACTGCGATCCGCATGACGACTCCTGTCCTGGCCGATAGATATCTCGGACTATATAGGTCCTTAATATCTGTAATAAACTACGGCCCGTGAAACTTCCAGTGGCCACCGAGTGGGCGCTGCACTGCGCGACGTCGCTGGCACAGCTCGGAGCCGGGACCACCGCATCGGCCGCCGATCTCGCGGAGTACTTCGACCTGCCCGCGGCCTATCTCGCCAAGCAGCTGCAGGCACTCACCCGTGCGGGCGTGTTGACCGCGACGACCGGCCCGCGCGGTGGGTTCCGGCTCGGACGGGAACCGGCCGACATCACGCTGTTGCAGATCGTCGAAGCCGTCGACGGCGCGGCAGCTCCCTATGAATGCCGCGAGATCCGACAGCAGGGCCGCGGCGCCCTACCTGCCGCCTGGTGCCGTCACGAGTGCATCCTGGCCGTGAAAATGGCTGAGGCGCACCAGGCCTGGCGGGCCAGCCTCGACGACGTCACGCTTGCCGACATCCTCGCCGACATCCCGGCTGCAGCGCCGGCCCGCACCCGAAAGTTGCTGGGCAGGCGGGGCGCATAGCCGAATCGCGCCCCGCCCGGTCAACTCAGCCCCATTGTCCGACCACGAATCCGACGAGCAGAACCGCGAATCCACCGATCTCACCGGCGATCAGCAGCGCCATCGAGACGTGCATCCCGACATTCGGGTGTTCGAACTGATTCGTCGTGTCACGCCGGGCGCCATGGACGATGTAGCTGATGATCGCGGCGAGGAAGAAGAACACCAGCACCATCGCCGCAGTCAGGTTGACCCAGTCCGGCCACGCACTGAGTTCGACGAACACCGCGGTCAGCAGCGTCGCGAACGCGTACAGCAGCGACGCACGATGGGCGATGTCGACATACGGATGGGCGACGTGCTGCGCGGAAGCGGCCATCTGCCGGTATTTCCACACCCCGAGTGCCAATGCCAGCAGGAAGATCAGCCCGGCCGCGAGCAACGTCGTCGCGGTGGCGTTGCCCAACGCCGGGGTGGCGCGATCCATGCCGCCGCCCCTCACGACACGGCGAGGAGCCGGCGCAGTTCCTCGCGCCCCTCGCCGTCGAGCGGGAGCAACGGCAGCCGAGGCACGCCGACGCCCTGGCCCAGCAACTCCAGTCCACCCTTGATCGTCGTGGGCAGACCACCGGCGACGATGAACTCCAGGAAGGGCTTGAGTTCGGCGTAGATGGCCTCAGCCTTCGTCCAGTCTCCGGCCTGCGCCGCTGCGTAGAGATCCAGGCACGGCTGCGGTAGCAGGTTCGGCGCCGCTGTACACCAGCCCCTGGCTCCCGCCTTGAAGGCCTTGAGAATCATGGGATTACTGCCGTTGTAGAACGGCAGCCGGCCGTCGGTGAGCTCGGACAGTCGCTCCATGCGGGTGATGTCACCGGTGGATTCCTTGACCATGGTGACGTTGTCGATGTCGTGGAACATCTGCACCAGCAGCTCGGGTCGCATGTCGATGCCACTGGTCGCCGGGTTGTTGTAGACCATGATCGGAATGCCGATCGCAGCGCCGATCGCCGCATAGTGCTGGGCGATCTCGCGTTCGGACAGTTTCCAATACGAGATCGGTAGCACCATGACCGCGTCGGCACCGGCCCGCTCGGCATACTGCGCCCGGCGGATCGTGTTGGCGGTGGTCAGATCTGACGCACCGATGATGACGGGCACCCGCCGGTCGACCACCCCGATCGTGGTGTCGATGACGGCATCGAACTCAGCTTCGGTGAGGTACGCCGACTCACCGGTGCTGCCCAGCGGGACGATACCGTGCGCTCCCCCGGCTACCAGGCGTTCGACCAGGGCAGCCAGCTTGCCCGTGTCGATCTGGTGGTCGTCGGTGAACGGGGTCACCGGATAGGCGAGAATTCCGTGGATCTCAGTGTTGGCGGTCATTCTGGTTGTTCCTTTGCGGTTCGAATCCGAATCGGGGTGGGGGTGCGGCGACGCTCAACTGGTGAGCGCGTCGGGGTGATTGCGCAGCGCGCGCCGGGCGTAATAGGCGAAGTTGGCCTGGCTGCGTTTGGGCCGCAGCGTCCAGTCGTGGGCCTCGCGCGCCAGCCGCGGCGGTAATTCGGCAATCGTGCCCGCCGCCATGGCAGCCAGTTGCAGTTTGGCGCCGCGCTCGATCAGCATCGCCAGCGAGCATGATTCCTCGATGCTCGCTCCGGCGATCACATGGCCGTGGTGGGCCAACAGGATCGCCTTCTTGTCCCCCAGTGCGGCGCTGATGATCTCGCCCTCTTCGTTGCCGACCGGAACGCCGGGCCAGTCGGCCAGGAAGGCGCAATCGTCGTACAGGGGTGCGATATCCATCTGCGATACCTGCAGCGGGACTTCCAGCATCGACAGCGCCGCGACGTGAAAAGGGTGCGTGTGCACGATGCACTGGACATCGGGTCGGGCGCGGTAGATCCAGGTGTGGAATCGATTGGCGGGGTTGGCCATTCCCTCACCCTCGAGGACGTTGAGATCTTCATCGACCAGCAGCAGATTGTCTTCGGATATCTCGTCGAAGCCCAGCCCAAGTCGTTGGGTGTAATAGGTACCGGGTTTGCCGGCCCGCGCTGTGATCTGACCGGCCAGGCCGGAGTCGTGGCCCGCGTCGAAAAGTGCTCGACACGTCAACGCCAGTTTCTGCCGCGCCGTCAGGGCGGACTCCTCGATATGGGTCGACAACCCATCGAGGGCACGCTGCATCAGAACCTGTTTCGAATCACCAAGCGTAGTCGTCATCTCGGCCTGCCTTTCACTGCGGAGGGACTAGCGACACAAGAATGACCGTAGGACACTTTGTGTCCTTCTGTCAACGACGCTTGGCGCCAGCTACGCTTGTCAGCAGGTGACACCACGTGTCCACAGTGCATTCACAACGCGAGGAGTGTTCGATCATGGTTCTGGCAGCGGCAGTCCAACTCGACGCGGCACTCGCCGATGTTCCGGCGAACCTGGCCGCCTGCGAGCGACTCGGCGATGAAGCCGGGCATGCGGGGGCACGCATCATCGCGTTACCGGAGTTCTTCTCCACGGGGATCGGCTTCGCAGCCTCGCTGGCCGACGCGGCGTTACCGCCCGACGGCCCCGCGACACAGCTTCTCACCACGCTCGCGCGTCGCCACTCAGCCCTGGTCGGCGGCTCTTTCCTGTGCCGTGATCCCGACGGACACGTCCGCAACGCGTATTTTCTCGCCGATCCGACCGGCGTCATCGGGCGACACGACAAGGACCTCCCCACGATGTGGGAGAACGCGTTCTACGTGGGCGGCAATGACGACGGCGTCATCGACACCGGCGGGTATCAAGTGGGCGCCGCGGTGTGCTGGGAGCTGATGCGCACAGACACGGTCCGACGCCTGCGGGGTCGCGTGGACCTGCTCATGACCGGCTCGGGCTGGTGGTCGATCCCGCGGTGGCAACCACATGCCGTGTTCGACCATCTCGAGCACAACAACCGACTCACCGCCCGCACAGCGGCGGCCTCGTTCTCCCGCCACGTTGGCGCACCCTGCGTGCACGCGGCCCACGCGGGCCACCTCGAATGCTCAATGCCCTGGTTACCGGCGACATACCGCGGCCACTTCGAGGGCTCGACCATGATCACCACGGCATCCGGCGAGATCGTCGCCGAACGACGGGCCGAGGAAGGCGAGGGCGTGGTTCTCGGCGAGATCACAGTCGGCCGCCAAGATCCCACCCTGTCCGCCCCCAGTGGCTACTGGCTACACAAGCGCGGCCTCCTACCGAGCACAGTCTGGCACTACCAGCGCTGGCACGGCCGTCCGTGGTACCGACGCAACGTGGCAGGCACTCCATCGGGAGCGCCGGCCTAGGCACGACCCTGCCGGGCGAAACCCGGTCTAAACGCGCAGCTTTCACACCTGCAGCCGCGGGTCCGGCAATAGGTTTCCTTCATGACACATTGTGTCCTATGATTGGAGGCGTACTGCTCGGACCATCGAAAAGGAGTGGAAAGCCATGAAGCACATCGCAACCATCACGGCGCTTTCTATGGGCGCAGTCGCCGGCGGCCTCACTTTCGGCGCCGCGGTCGCCGCGGCGGCCCCGACCGGACCGTCGGCAGCCGAAACCATCGCGCGACTACAGGCCGAAGGCAAGCGGGTGATCATCAACCGGGTCGGCAGCGGCCCGCTCGACCGGTGCGTGGTGACCGACGTCCGCTCAGTGGTCCTACGACCGCAGGCGAAGACCGTCACGATTCACGACCTACCTGATCTGGAGCCCATCCCCACGGTGCACGTGAATCTCAAATGCTCACGCGGGTCCTGAACGTAAGTCAGCGGTTACGGCCGTACTCGGTGTGGGTGATCACCAGAACCTCACTGGGTGCGCTCCCCCGCTGCCGCAGCTGGTGCGGTAACGACGCGTCGAAATACGCACAGTCGCCGGGTTCCAGGGTGACCAGGTCGTCCTGGTAGCGCAGCTCCACGACACCTGCGTGGACAAACACCAGCTCCTGCCCGGCGTGCTCCGGATGCGGGTGTTCGGCGAACTTGAGTGTCGGTCGCACGATGAACGGAGACATCGACTTTCCGAGCATTCCCGCAGCCACGGCGTGATAACGGCTGTTGCCCCGCTCACCTGCGCGGTCGATGGACAACGTGGTGACCGCCGGGTCCTCGGAAAACAACTGTGCGACATCGACCTCGAGCGCACGCGCCAACTTCATCGCCACCGCGATCGACGGAGTCGAACGCTGACGTTCGACCTTCGACAGGTAACTCTTGGTCAACCCGGTCGCCTCGGCGAGCTCCTCAAGCGTCATGCCCCGCTGTTGGCGCACAGCACGCAACAGAGCGCTCATAACACCTCCTGCCCACGGCGAAGAATACCCAACTCGGCTCATAGTCCCATAGGACAGCCGGTGTCATATCGTCGACATTCCGATCGGCGCTACGCACCTCCTGGCGCGCGAACTAGTCGCCGGCACCAGTGACCAACTCCCACAACCCGTCCGCGCCCGCCCGAGTGGCGTACTCAGTGAGCTTGTCGTCCCATTGCGCGACCGACCCGTACTCCGAACGCCACGACAATGCCGGCATGGTGAACTCATGCAGCCGGTGCTCCCGGGTGGTTCCGATGGCGCCGTGGACCTGATGAGCGTTGCGCACGACCACCGACGCCGCATGGCCGACGCAGGAACGTGCGACTGCGAAAAGGAAATCCAACTGTGGCGAGGACCAATCCGAACGCAGCGCCTCGGCCAGCGCGCCGTCGGTGGCGGCGCGAGCCAGCGCCGACTCGGCAGCGATGTCGGCCACCAGGTTCTGCACCGCCTGGAACTTCGCCAGCGGCCGGCCGAACTGGGTGCGCTCGGTCGTGTGCGCCACCGACATCGCCAGGATCCGGTCGAGGGCGGCACACACCTGAATCGCCCGCACCAGCGCGGCGCGACGGGTGAACTGCTCGAACACGTTGTCGGACACCGGTGTTCCAGTCAGATCGGCGAGATTTGCTCTGACGTCATCGCGCGGCTCCCCCGCTCGGTTGTGGCCGCGAACGACCGCCAGCGACGCCGTGTCCACGTCGGCCACGCGGTAGACCGCATCGTCTCGCCAGAGCACCACCACCCGCTCGGCGTCCGCCGCCCACGGCACCCCGCGAGCCGCACCGTCGGCGTCGAGCAGGCAGGCGGAGCGTCGCGCGTCGTCGACCTCCAGCCCAGCCGTCTCCAAAAGCCAGCAAGCCAGCAGATCGTGTTCGGCCAGCGGGATTCTCACGCCGTGCCCGGCGGCCGCGCGCAGCAACTCGGCGGCCTCGGCCCAGCCGGCCCCGCTACCGCCGCATTCCTCGGATCCGGTCAGGCGGATCAGCCCGAGTTCCCGCAGCTGGTCCCATAATTCGGCGATGCCCTCACCCGGCGCGTACTTCTCACGGTGCGCGGCGAACACCGCCGACATCATCTGCACCAGTTCGGCATCGACGCTCATCTCATCCCCAATCCCCGCGCGATGACCCCACGCAACACCTCGTTGGTACCGCCGCGCAGGGTGAACCCCGGTCGCTGGGCCACGGCATCGGCCAGCATCGCGTCGTAGCTCTCGTCCTCCGTCTCCCCGAGAACGTCGGCGAAATCGGCGATATCGCCTTCTGCAGACGTTCCGAGCACCTTGACCACAGCCGCCGCAGTGTCGGCCGGCTCGTGCCGCTCCAGCGCTCCTGCCACCGCCATCGACATCTGGTGCAGTCCGGTGATGCGGGCCAGATAGCGCCCCAGATCGGTGTGGCGCGGCAGAGATCCGTCGCGCATGTGCGAGGCCATGTCGGCCAGCAGCGGGAAGGTCGACAGGAAGCGCTCGGGCCCACTGCGTTCGAAGCTCAGCTCGGAGGTCACCTGCTGCCAACCGTTGCCGATGGTGCCGAACACCATGGCGTCGGGCACGAACACCTCGTCGAGGATCACCTCGTTGAAATGGTGCTTGCCGTTCATCGAGACGATGGGCCGGATCTCCACGCCCGGCGCATGCAGGTCGACGATGAACTGGCTCAGGCCGTCGTGGCGATGCGCAGGATCCACCGGCGCACTCCGCGCCAGGCAGATGAACGCGTGGGCCAGATGCGCTCCCGACGTCCACACCTTCGCACCGGTGATCGCCCAACCCCCGTCGACCTGCACCGCCTTGGTACGCACGCTGGCCAGATCCGATCCGGAATCCGGCTCGCTCATACCGATTCCGAAGTAGCACTCGCCTTTGGCGATGGCGGGTAAGAACTTTCGTCGCTGCTCCTCGGTGCCGTACTTGAGCAGTGACGGGACGATCTGCCGGTCGGCGATCCAGTGTGCCCCCACCGGAGCCCCGGCCGCCAGCAGCTCCTCGGTGACCACGAAGCGTTCCTGGTGGCTGCGCCCGTGTCCGCCGTAGGAGACCGGAACCGTCATGCCCAACCAGCCGTTGGCGGCCAGCGCCCGGCTGAAGTCCTCGTCCCAACCGGTCAGCCAACTGTCGGCATACCGGCCGATCCTGCCGGTCCGCTGCTGCTCGGCGACGAACGCCCGCACCTGTAGTCGCAGCTCGTCGAGCACATGCGGGTCGCCGGCCACCGGCGGTACCAATCGGGTCATGTTCGGCTCCGTCCCCTTGCAGATTGGCAACATACCGTTGCGGTCCGGAGACCTGCGTCACCGCGGGGATCAGGCTGCCGTTCAGCTACGTTATGTGCACTATGACTGCTACACCCACTGTGACCATGTACACCACGACATGGTGCGGCTACTGCTCACGACTCAAGATGGCGTTGAAGTCAGAGGGCATCGCCTGGACCGAGGTCGACATCGAGCAGGATCCGGCCGCCGCCGAGTTCGTCGGGTCGGTCAACGGCGGTAACCACGTGGTACCGACCTTGAAGTTCGCCGACGGGTCGACACTGACCAACCCGACCATCAAGCAGGTCAAGGCCAAACTCGGCTAGCCGCCTCAGTCCAGCGCCGCCCAGGATTCGATGATCTCGCGAGCGATCGAAATCGAGCCGGGCAGCAGCAACCGTGACCGGGAATCGCCGTCGGCCGCACCCCAGTCCCCCTGGTCCAGCGCCTCGCGGATCTCGACCCGGGTGAACCACCCGGCCTCGGCGATCTCGCCGTCGTTGAACGAGAACGGCTGCTCGGGATCGCCGACGGCGTGGAAGCCGACCATCAGTGACCGTGGGAACGGCCACGGCTGACTCCCCAGGTACTGCACATCGGTCACAGTGATGCCGATCTCCTCGGAGATCTCCCGCACCACACAGGTCTCGAAAGATTCACCGGCCTCGACGAAACCGGCCAGGATCGAGAACAACCGCTCGGGCCACACCGTCTGCCGGGCCAGCACGGCGCGGTCGAAGCCGTCATGAACCAGGCAGATCACCGCCGGGTCGATGCGCGGGAACTCCTCATGGCCGTTGACCGGGTCGACGCGCGACCAACCGCCTTTGGCCGGTTTGGTCGCGCCACCGTCCACCGCGCTGAAACGGGCCCGATCGTGCCAGTTCAGCAATGCCGTCGCAGTCGCCACCAACTGGGCGCTGACATCGTCGAAGACCTCGCCCGCCCGGCGTAGGTCGAGCACCTCGACCTGCTGGTCCGGGTCCTCGGGCCCCTCCAGAGCGCTGCGAATGCCCCAGACATGCCGCCCATCGGCCAGCCGTCCCAAAAACACCGCATGCTCCGGCGGCTTCTCGGTGCCCAGACTCGAGGCCTTGCCGAGGACCACCTGCCCACCCGAGATCAGTACCTGGTTGCGCCGGTCGACCCGCAGCAGCAGCGCGTCCTTCCAGCCTTCGGTCGCGGCGTCGATATCGGTGCGCAGGGCATCGGCACGGTCGGCACCGACCCGCGAGAGCAGAGGAACGTTGCGCAGGCCGAATGTTCTATGCGTCATCGCTCGGCATCCGCGCTGCGGATGTAGAGCAGCCGGTCGCCGGCTTCCAGCGCGTCGACCTCCGGTGCGTCGACCCGCACCAACCGGCCGCCACGCACCACACCCAGCACGATGTCGTGCAGATGGCGCGGAGAGCCACCCTCCTCCTTGGGCGTGACCTCGCGCTCGGCGATGGCGAACCCGGCGTCGGGAGTCAGCAGATCCTCCATCATCTCCACCACGCTCGGGGTCTGCGTCGCGATACCGAGCAGCCGGCCGGCGGTCTCGGACGACACGACCGTGGAGTCCGCACCCGACTGCTTGAGCAGATGCAGGTTGTCCGACTCCCGCACCGCCGCGATGATCTTGGCCTTGGGAGCCAACTCGCGGGCGGTCAACGTGACCAGTACCGCGCTGGCGTCGTTGTCGGCCGCGACGATGATCGACTTGGCGTGCTGGGCGCCCGCCAGCCGCAGGACACCGGAATTGGTGGCGTCGCCGTGCACGGTCACCAACCCAGCTCCCTTGGCACGTTCCAGCGCGGCCGCGTTCTCGTCGACGACGACGATGTCGGCCGGGGAAACCTCGTCGCCGACCATTGCGGCGACCGCCGTCCGGCCCTTGGTGCCGTATCCGACGACGACGGTGTGGTTGCGCACTTTGTTCCTCCATCGCTGAATCTTCAGCGCCTGCCGGGATTGGGTGGTCAGGGTTTCCACGGTGGTACCGATGAGAACGATCAGGAAGGCCACCCGTAGTGGCGTGATGACGATGACGTTCACCAGCCGGGCCGAATCCGAGTACGGCGTGATGTCGCCGTAGCCCGTAGTCGACAGCGAAACCGTCGCGTAGTACAGGCAATCCAGGAACGTCAATGGATTGTCGGGATCCGGGACACTGTCATTGTCCCGGTACCCGTAGCGGTCCGCGTAGACGATGAGCACCGCCGCGAACAGCGCTCCCAACGCGTACAGCACCCGCATGAAGATCTTGCGGGCCGGGCTGACGAACGGCTCGGGGATGCGCAGCACATCGACGAGCGCGGCATCCGGGCGCGAAGTCAGGTTCGGGTCCATCGCGGCGAGTCGGCGCCGCAGCCTGCCTTTAGCCACGCGACCCCATCATCGAGCAAAGCACCCCGGGATGTGCCGGGATCGTTCCGATCAGACGCACGCCACAATGTAACCATGACCGCACCCGAGGCTCAGCAGATCTCCTCCGCACCCGCCGCCCAACGCATGGCCGCCCTGCTCCTGGGCATGGGCACGCTGCACTTCGTCGCGCCCAAACCTTTCGACTCGATCATTCCGGCCGAACTGCCCGGCAGTGCCCGCTTCTACACCTACGCCTCCGGAGTCGGCGAACTGGCCACCGGTGCCCTGCTCGCCGTCCCCCGCACCCGGCGCCTCGGCGCACTGGCCGCGGTGGCCCTGTTCATCGCCGTGTTCCCCGGCAACGTGAACATGGTCCGGCTGTGGTGGGACAAGCCGTGGCCGATGCGGATCGTGGCGATCGCCCGCCTGCCGCTGCAGATCCCGATGATCACCGCGGCCCTGCGGGTGTACCGGAACTCGTAGCCCTCCGTACCAGAACCACTGGGCACCAACGCTTTTCCCCGCCCGGCCCGGTTTCGGACCCCTCGCGAACCAAGGTTTGGCAAGGCTATCGTTGCTGGTGGCGCGCGGTTTTGATCGATATGGTCGGGATCGTGACGAATCCCAGCCATCCCTCCGAGCCGCACGTCGGGTCACTCTCGTCGAAGCTGAACTGGCTGCGCGCCGGGGTTTTGGGCGCCAACGACGGCATCGTCTCCACGGCAGGCATCGTGGTGGGTGTGGCCGCGGCGACGGTGGAGCAGGCGCCGATTCTGACCGCCGGCATCGCGGGCCTGGCCGCCGGAGCAGTGTCGATGGCGTTGGGCGAGTACGTCTCGGTCAGCACGCAACGCGACACCGAACGCGCCCTGCTACGCAAAGAACGCCGCGAGTTGCGTGACGACCCGGCCGCCGAGTTGGACGAGTTGAGCGCGCTCTACGAAGCCAAGGGCTTGTCGGCTGCGACTGCGCGCACCGTGGCCGAGGAACTCACCGACCACGATGCCTTCGCCGCGCACGCCGAGGTCGAATTGGGTATCGATCCCAAGGATCTGACCAATCCGTGGCAGGCCGCAGCATCCTCGGCACTGTCGTTCACCATCGGTGCGCTGCTGCCGTTGATCGCGATCCTGGTCCCGCCGACAACGTGGCGTATTCCGGTGACCGTGGTGGCGGTCCTGCTGGCGCTGATGCTCACCGGGGCGGTATCGGCCGGGCTGGGCGGGGCACCGAAGGGACGCGCGGTGCTGCGCAACGTGATCGGCGGCGGCCTCGCCCTGGTGATCACCTATCTGATCGGCCTTCTGGTGGGCACCACCATCACCTGACTGGTTCACATCATCCCGCCCGGCCAAGGAGTTCTCGTGACAGTGATCGACGGCCTGCCCGCCCACGTCTTGCTCGTCCACGCGCTGGTGGTACTGGCACCGCTGACCGCGGCGCTGGTCATTCTCTGCGCGCTGTGGCCGGCCGCCCGGCAGGGGCATCTGCTGTGGCTCACGCTCATCCTGGCCGTGGTGACAACGGGTTTGACGCCACTCACGACGTACGCCGGCGAATGGCTCTACGATCTCCGACCCGCACAGGACGCCGTCCTGCAGGAGCACGCCGAGCTCGGCGACACCATGATCTACTTCTCGCTCGCCCTGCTGGTCGTCGCGCTGGCACTGGTGGGCCTGCACTTCGCCGAACAGCGCGACCACAGCCGACGGCTGATCTATCACGGCGTCGTCGCTGTGGTCGCCGTTGTGGTGGGGGTTGCCTCGATGGTCCAGATCTACCGCATAGGTGACCTCGGCGCGCGCTCGGTGTGGGGATCCGAGATCGCCAACCTGACGCACTCCGGCGAGGGCTAGAACTCTTGTCCCGGATCCACCGTCGCGGGCACGGGTTCTCTCAGCAGAGCAACCAACTCTTCTTCCCCGGGTAACACATCCGGGCTGACGGTCCGCCCCGAGCGCACATAGTGGAACGCGGCCCGCACCGACTCCGGTGCACACCCGCGCAGCGACGCCCAGGCCAGGCGGTACACCGCGAGCTGAACCGCGGCCTGCGCCATGGCTTCCGGCGTGGCCGGCGGCTCGCCCGTCTTCCAGTCGACCACGGTGGTCGTGCCGTCCTCGTCTGCGAACACCGCGTCGATACGACCGCGCACGACGGTGGTTCGGGTCGTCCCGATCGCCATGTCGAAGGGCACCTCCACCTCGATCGGAGTGCGTGCGGCCCACGACGACATGACGAAGGCGTCCTGCAACTCGGACAGTTCGGCGGCGTTCGCGCGTCCGCTGTCACTGTCCACCGCACCGGGGATGTCATCGAGGTCGAACAGCCGCTCGGAATGAAAGAACCGCTGCACCCACTCGTGAAACGCGGTGCCCAGCAGCGCATGCGGATCCGGGCGTTGCGGAAATCTCCGGTGCAGGCGCTGCAGCGCAGCGTCCCGATCCCGGCTCAACTCCACCAAGGTGCTGACCGACACCTGCCCGGGCAGCTCGAGCGCAGCAACCTGTGGCGCACGATCCCGCTCGGCCAGAAGTGCATCGACATCGGCAGCCCAGCCCTCCGCGTCGGCGTCGGCGTAGTCGGCGGTGTCGGCCACCTGTGCCGAGCCCACTTCTGTCCGGCTGCCGTCGGCCAACACCTGCGCCACGAGCGCCGCACCCCGGTCGACGTCGGACTCCCTGGCAGGGGCCGCGGGCCAGATCGCTTCGAGAGCCTTGTCCCGCAACGGGTTGACCTCACCGGCCGACGGGTCGGGAGCCCACTGTTCGATCTCGCCACACGGCTGACCCTGCGCAGACGCTTCCTCGACGATGGTCTTGATCTCGCACAGGAACTCGGAGGGGCCACGCGGCTTGCTCTCGGTGGCACCCCAGTGATGCCCGGAGATCAGCAGGGTGTCCTCAGAGCGGGTGATCGCGACGTAGAGCAACCGGCGCTCCTCGTCGATGCGCCGCTGTTCGAGGCTGCGCTTGTGGTCAGAGATCTTGTCCGACAGGATCTTCCGATCGTTGATGTCAGACGTGTCGAGCACGGGCACACCCAACTCCGACTCGGTCGCCCGATCACCACGCAGCAGCGGAGGCAGATCCGACGAGTCGGTGAGCCAGGTCCGCGCCGATGCCGTAGACGGGAATACCCGGCCGCTCAGGTGTGGCACCGCCACCACCTGCCATTCCAACCCCTTGGCGGCGTGCACGGTGAGGATCTGCACCCTGTCGTGCGACACCGTCAATTCGGCGGGCGCCAGGCCGTTCTCCACCTCGGTCGCCACGTCCAGGTAGGCCAGCAGCGCGAGCACCGACCCACCCGACCGCCCGGCGAACTCGGCGACCAGATCACAGAACGTGTCGAGGTTCTCGGTCCCGGTCCAACCCGCCGCCACCGGACGCGCAGCGCGGGCCTCGGCATCCAGTCCTGCGACCCGTCGCACCTCGGCCACCAACTCGGGTAGCGGGTGGCTCAGATGTGCCCGCAACATGGTCAGCTCACGCCCCAGCGCCTCGATCCGCTGATAGCCCGCAGGCGAATAGTGTTCGGCGGCACCGGGATCGCAGAGTGCGTCGGCCAGGCAAGCGGAATCCGCATCCGGAGCGGCCTGAGCGACGATCTCCGCGGCGCTGGGCTCCCCCACCGGCCGATCGTCGAGTTCCCTGGCCCGGCGCCACAGCGCGGCGATGTCGCGGGCGCCGAACCGCCAGCGCGGCCCCGTCAGCACCCGCATCACCGCGGACCCCGCGGCGGGGTCGGCCACCAGCCGCAGCATCGCGACCAGATCGGCCACCTCGGGTACCGCCAACAGTCCGGCCACCCCGACCACCTCGGCCGGCACCCCGCGCGCGCTCAGCGCCTCGGCCATCGGCGCGGCGTCGGCGTTACGCCGCACTAACACCGCTGCGGTCGGCGTGGCCGTCCCCTGTGCCACAGCCCCGTGGTAGATCCGGGCCAGATGGTCTGCGACCCAATCACGTTCGGTCTCGACATCATTGAGCAGCGCACACCGGATGGTGCCCGGCTGGGCATCGGGCCTGGGCCGCAGTTCATGCACCGTCACCGAACGACGCCGGGCCTCGGCCGACACCGCATTGGCCAGATGCAGGGCACTCGGTGGATTGCGCCAACTGGTGCGCAGTTCCAGCGTGGGGGCGGGACTGCCGTCGGGCAGCGGAAAGTCTGTGGTGAACCGGGGCAGGTTGGTCGCCGACGCGCCCCGCCAGCCATAGATCGACTGGATCGGGTCACCCACCGCGGTCAGCGCCAGGCCCTCGTCGACACCGCCGCCGAACAGCGAGGACAGCGCCACCCGCTGCGCGTGCCCGGTGTCCTGGTACTCATCGAGCAGCACCACCCGGAACCGTTGCCGCAGTTGCTCGCCGACCTGAGGGAAATTCGCCGCCAGCCGTGCCGCCGCGGACATCTGCATACCGAAATCCATCACCTTGTCGGCACGCATCCGCTGGTGCAGCGCGTCGATCAACGGCACCAGTTCGGTGCGCTCGGTCTGGGTGGCCAGCATCTTGAGCAGCCACTGGCTGGGCCCGCGGTCACGCTGATATGGCCCGGCCGGCAGCGTGTGCACCAACCGCTCCAGCTCAACATGCGTATCGCGCAGCTGATCGGTGTCCACCAGATGCTCGGCCAGCGCCCCGGCCAGGCGCAGCACCATGCCCGTGACGGCGGCCGGGGTCTTCTCGATGGCCAGCTCCCCCGGGTGCGCACACACCACATCGAAGGCCAGCTGCCACAGCTCCGTCTCACTCAGCAGCCGGGTGTCCGGCTCGACCGGGAGCAGCAACCCATGCTCGCGCAGCAGGGTGCCGGCGAACGCGTGATAGGTACTGACAGTGGCGATTTCATCGGCGCCGCCGACGCCTGGCGCCAGACCGGCACCAGCGAGCCGGGCCAGCCGGGTCCGTACCCGGCGCAACAGCTGGCCCGCGGCCTTGCGGGTGAAGGTCAGGCCAAGCACCTGCGATGGCGTGGCATAACCGTTGGCCACCAACCAGACGACCCGGGCCGCCATGGTCTCGGTCTTACCGGCACCCGCGCCCGCGATGACCACCAACGGCCCGGGAGGCGCCGCGATCACCTCGGCCTGCTCCTCGGTCGGCGGGAACAGTCCGAGTGCGGCGGACAATTCGGCGGGGCTGTACCGCACACCGGCCCGCGCGGTTTCCGTCATGACCGGTCCCCGGCAGCCTGGGCCGGGCACGACGAACGCACCGGGCAGTTCGCGCAGCCGTCGTTGACGCGGGCCACGAACTGAGGACCGGCGGTGGCCGCCGCGGCGCTCCTGACCGTGCCCAGCCAGTCCGCACGAGTGTCGGGTGTCATCGGATCCTGTTCGCGTTCGGTGGCGCCCGCCGCGCCTGCCTTGCCCAGGTATACCAACCGGCCCCCACCCGGCTCATCGCCGTGCGGCAGTAGTCCCGCCGCCACCGCGAGCTGATAGGTGGCCAGCTGGGCGTGCTTCTGCGCGTCATCCTTGGTGACCGGGCTCTTGCCGGTCTTGAGGTCGACCACGACGAGTCGATCCGCCTGGTCACGCTCCAGACGGTCCAACCGGCCCCGCACCCGGACACCCGGGCCCTCGGGCCCCGGCTCGACGAGCGTGCCGTCGACATCGATCTCCGTGGCGACCTCGGTCAACTGGCCCCGGGAGTCCGCACGCCACCGGGTGAAGGTCTCCAGCATCTCGCGGTGGCGCGACAACTCGTTGTCCGAATACCACTTCGCTTCGAAAGGCAGTTCTTCCCAGACCTTTTCCAGATCGTTGACCAGCTGGCTCTCGGTCTTTCCGGAATCGGCGACCAGCGCGTGCAGCAACGACCCGACCGTCGAACGCACGTCGCGCCCGTCACTGCCGCCGTGCCGCTCCAGCAGCCAGCGCAGCGGGCAGTCGGTGAGCATCTGCAGCGTCGACGGCGACAGCTTCACCACGTGTTCGGGATCCGACCACAGCGGCTCCTGGGTGGACAATGCCGTCATGGTGTGCCATTGCGACGGATCCGCCCCCGGCACCCCGGCTGCGGCCAGCCTGGCCAATTGGGTTGCCGCACAGGACCGGGACTCGTCGTCGACGGCACCTTCCGGCGCGCACACGACAGCCCGCAGCCGGCCGACCACCGCCGACGGCACCAGCACCCGCGGTGCGGCCAATGGCGGAAGCGGCGCGGATTCCGTTGCCAGTTCGGCCAGTTCGGCACAGAAAAGGGACGGCAACAGCGATTCGTCCCCGCCATCGCTGTCGACCGCGGTCACCAGCAGCCGGGTCCGGGCCCGCCCCATCGCTGCCATCAACAGCCGCCGTTCCTCGGCGAGCAGGGGGGCGCGGGTGGACACCGCGCGGTCATCGGGCGCGGCCACCCCGTCGAGCACATCCACCAGATTCTGCGTGCCCAGGATCCCGCCGCGCGGAATGGTGTTGGGCCACAGCCCTTCCTGCACTCCGGCGATGACCACGAAGTCCCATTCCCTGCCGAGTGCGGCGTGCGCGCTGAGCACCGAGACCGCGTCAGGCCTGGCGTTCGCATCCGAAGCCGAAATCGACGAGCCCAAGGTCGCCACGTGGTCCACCAGCCCGCGCAGTGACGCCCCCGCCGTGCGGCTCACATACTGATCGGCCACATCGAACAGCGTGGTCACGGCGTCCAGGTCGCGGTCGGCCTGGGCGCCGATGGTGCCGCCCCGCTCACTGGCGGCCAGCCAGCGCGGCTGCAATCGGCAGGCGTTCCAGGCCTGCCACAGGGTGTGGCGCGGATCGGCGCCGTCCCGTTGACTGCGACGGGCGGCGGCCAGCACCGACCGCAGCCGGCGCAACGGCTTGACGTGTTCGGCCGACAACCCGGCCGGCTCCGCATCGATCGCGGCAACGAGCAGATCGGTGAAATCCTTTGGTGGCGTGGAACCATCGACACGCCGCAGCGCTCGTCGCAACTGCCGCAGGGTCACCGGGTCAACGCGCCCGATCGGACCCGTGAGCAGGTTGACCGCGCTGTCGCCGTCGAGCCTCCCGGCCGCCGTCACCTCCAATACCGTCAGCAGCGCCGCGACCGCAGGCTGCTGGGCCGGCCCCAGATCGGCACCCGTGGCGTGCACCGGCACCCCGGCGCCGCTCAGTGCCCGAGCCAGCGCCGCGCCCACCCGCGGAACCGAACGCACCACCACCGCCATCTCGGACCAAGGGACCCCGTCCACCAGATGAGCACGGCGCAGCGCATCGGCGATGTAGGCATTCTCGGCATGCGGCGTGGCCGCCAATCGCATGGTCACCTCACCCTGTCCATGCTCCGGGTTGCCTTCCATCGCGCGCCCGGCGCCCACCCCGGGCAGGCGGCGGGCGATACCCGATATCGCCGCAGCGACCGCGGGTGCACAGCGGCGCGACTGGGTGAGGATGATCGCCGGGGCATCCTCCCCGCCGTGATCGCCCAACAACACCGGATCGGCGCCACGGTAGGAGAACACCGTCTGGTCCGGGTCGCCCGCGATGACGGTCAGGCCCGCCCCGGCGGCCAGCACCCGCACCAACAACGCGGCCTGCGGGTCGAGGTGCTGGGCGTCGTCGACCAGCAGCAGGCTGATCCGTGCCCGCTCGGCGGCCAGCAGATCCGCGTCGGTCCCGAGCGCCTCCAGCGCCGCACCAACCAGTTCGGCCGCCCCCAGCGCGGGGACCGTGGCCTGCGGCGCGGCCATCCCGACGGCCGACCGCAGCAGCATGATCTGCTCGTAGGCCTGGGCAAACCGGCCCGCCGCCAACCATTCCGGGCGCCCCGCCGAACGACCCAGCCGTTGCAGCGCACGCGGATCCACGCCGCGCTCTGTGCAGCGGGCCATCAGATCACGCAGCTCGGTGGCGAAGCCTGCGGTACTGAGCGCGGGCCACAGCTGCTCGGGCCAGCCCACGAGAGAATCCGCACCGTCCTCGATATCTCCGGCCAGCAGTTCCCGGATGATGCCGTCCTGTTCGGCGGTGGTGATCAGCCGCGGCGGCGGATCACCGTTGCGCTGAGCCGCCAGCCGCAGCAGAGCGAACGCATACGAATGCACGGTGCGCACCATCGGTTCCCGCACGACGCCGTGCGTGCCCGCCCCGAGCAGGCGGGCGGTGATGGCGGCCCTGGCCTCGCCCCGCAACCGAGCCGAACCGGTCAGCAGAAGCACCGACTCGGGATCGGTGCCCGCCGCGATGTGCTCGACCGCCGTGTGGATCAACAGCGAGCTCTTGCCGGTGCCCGGCCCGCCCAACACCCGCACCACACCGCCGCGCCCTGGTACCAGCAGCTCGGTGCCGGTCAATGCCGGTTCGATGTGGTGTGTGGTCATGGAGGAGATGACACCAGAAGGGACCGACAAGTAGCGGAGCGGATTGGAGCGAATAGCCCGACAAGTAGCGGAGCGGCGACTCCTGGCAGCATGAACGGATGTCAGCCGAGAAGTTGTACGTCCACCGCTACGGCCCCACCGATCCGGCCCGCCTGTTGCTCGTCCACGGGTTGACCGGGCACGGCGAACGCTGGAAGACATTGGCCGAACAGCACCTACCCCAGGTGTCCGTGCTGGCGCCAGATCTGCTCGGGCATGGGCGCTCATCGTGGGCCGCCCCGTGGACGCTCGACGCCAATGTCGAGGCGCTGGCCTCGCTGGTGGACGGCCCGACTCTGGTGGCCGGCCATTCGTTCGGCGGTGCGGTGGCACTCAATCTGGCTGCCGCACATCCTGATCTGGTCAGCGGGCTGGTGCTGTTGGACCCCGCGGTCGAACTCGACGGCGAATGGATGCGGGAGATCGCTGATGCCATGTTGGCCTCGCCCGACTATCCCGACCGCGCCGAGGCACGGGCGGAGAAGGCCAACGGTTCGTGGGGCGAGGTAGCACCCGATGAGTTGGACCGTGACCTCGACGAGCACCTCGTCGAACTACCAGGCGGCCGCTACGGGTGGCGGATCAGCATCCCGGCGATGATGTCGTATTGGAGCGAGTTGGCCCGACCGGTTGCGCTGCCGCGCAAGGGCACACCCACGGTGCTGGTCCGCGCCACCCGCACCAGCCCACCATATGCGCGGGACGGTCTCATCGACGCGCTGAGCGAGCACCTCGGCCCGGATTTCACCCTGCTGGATTGGGACTGCGATCACATGGTGGCCCAGGCCAAGCCCGCCGAGACCGCGAAGCTGATCCTCGAGCAGCTGGGCTGACATGCCCGCCGTCACCGAGGAACAGGTGGAGACCGTGCGCGCACTGGTGGCCGCGATCCCGCCGGGCCGCGTCTGCACGTACGGCGACATCGCCGATGCCGCAGAGCTTTCCAGTCCACGGATCGTCGGTTGGATCATGCGGACCGACTCCTCGGACCTGCCCTGGCACCGGGTGATCCCGGCATCGGGGCGGCCGGCCCCGCACCTCGCCACCCGGCAGTTGGCACGGCTGCGCGCCGAAGGGGTGCTGGCCGTCGACGGGCGGGTACGTCTGGCCGAGTACCGCCACCAGTTCTGACCGCGAGCAGACGGTTAGGTACCCGGGAATGCCCGAAATGGGGTACCTAAGTGTCTGCTCGCGGGAGAAAGGTGAGCTACAGGATCAGCCGGACCAGCGAGGCAGTGCGGGCAAGGCCCGGGAAGGCCGCGGCGGTGGACCGCGGGTGCAGCGCGTGAACAGCGAGGCGGAACATCAATGCCCGCAACAACATCTGCGGCCATTCGGGCAGCGACTGCCACCGCTCGATCAACCCGTCGTCAGCGTCGCCCCAGGACAGTGCGTCGATCACCACGACACCCGCAGCCCACGGGGCAGGGCGCCAGTACGGGGTGATGTCGGTGATCCCCGGCGCGGCCGTCCCGGCGAAAAGCACTGTGCCGTAAAGGTCACCGTGGACCAGTTGGCTGGAGCTCTTGGTCGGCCTGCGCAGGCCGGCCAACTGATTGATCAGTTCGACCGAGCGCTGACCGTCCGATGAACCGGGCGAGACCCTCGCGCCGGGCGGCAACGAATGCAGCGGCCGGTCCTCCCAGGCCGCCCGGTCGGCGGCAATGAACACGTCGACGTCGGCCCACGGCGCGACGGGCGGTTGGGTGAGGAAGCGGGGCCGCTCCAGTTTCGCGGTCGCCTCGTGCAATCGCACTGCGGCCGACACCACCTCGTCGTGACGGGGCTCGGGAGTCCCGGCGACGAAGGTGTCGGCACGCCACCCGGCGACCACGTAGCGGCCGTCCGTCGAGCGGACCGGGCGGGCCAGCCGCACGCCGTCGATGAACAGCGATTCCCGAACCTTGGCCGACCACGCCGCACGGGCGTGCTCGGGCACCATCGACATCACAACCTCGCCGCAGCGCCAGCCACCCTCCCAGCCTGAGCCGAGCGGTACCGGGCGCACCCCGGACAGGCCGAACGCCGCCAGCACATGTTCCGGCGGCCGTTCCACACTCACAACCTCAGCCTAAGGTGTTGACCGGCAAACCAGCGGTCAGTACATCACCATGTCGGGCTCGAGTTGCTTGGCCCAGGCCACAATTCCGCCCTGCAGATGCACCGCGTCCGAGAAACCGGCCTTCTTGACGATGGCGAGCACCTCAGCGGAACGGATCCCGGTCTTGCAGTACAGCACCGGTGTCCGGTCCACCGGGAGCTTCGCCAGTGCGTCACCCGACTCGAACGTCGGCTTCGGGATGAGCTCGGCGCCCTCGATGTGATTGATGTCCCACTCGACAGGCTCGCGGACATCGATCAGCGCCAACGGTTTCCCGGAGTCGATGAGCTCCTTGAGCTCCAGCGGGGTGACCGTCGACCCGGCGGCGGCCTCAGCGGCGGCATCCGAGACCACGCCGCAGAAGGCCTCGTAATCGATCAACTCGGTGATCTTGGGAGTTGCCGGGTCCTTGCGGATCCGGATGGTGCGGTAGGTCATGTCCAGCGCGTCATAGACCATCAGCCGACCCAGCAGGGGCTCGCCGATACCGGTGATGAGCTTGATTGCCTCGGTCCCCATCACCGACGCGATCGAGGCGCACAGGATGCCCAGCACGCCGCCTTCGGCGCACGAAGGCACCATGCCCGGTGGCGGCGGCTCGGGATAGAGGTCGCGGTAGTTCAGCCCCAGGCCGTCGGGAGCGTCCTCCCAGAACACCGACACCTGGCCCTCGAACCGGTAGATCGAACCCCACACATAGGGCTTGCCTGCCAGCACCGCGGCATCGTTGACCAGATAGCGGGTGGCAAAGTTGTCGGTGCCGTCGAGGATCAGGTCGTACTGGCTGAACAGCTCCACCGCATTGTCGGGTTCCAGCCGGAACTCGTGCAGATTGACCGTCACCAGCGGGTTGATCTCCAGAACCGAGTCCCTGGCGCTCTGCGCCTTGGACCGCCCGATGTCGGACTGACCGTGGATGATCTGCCGCTGCAGGTTGGACTCGTCGACGACGTCGAACTCGACGATGCCGATGGTGCCCACCCCGGCCGCGGCCAGGTACAGCAAGGTCGGTGAACCGAGCCCACCGGCCCCGATCACCAGCACCTTGGCGTTCTTCAGCCGCTTCTGCCCGATCACGCCGACATCCGGAATGATCAGGTGCCGGCTGTAGCGCGTCACTTCTTCGCGCGTCAGGTCGGCGGCCGGCTCGACCAACGGCGGTAACGACACGTCCAAATTCGCGGACACCGGATGTCTCCTCAGTTTCAGATGATCAGTTCATCGTCCCAGCTGCTCGTACCCACAACGGTAATCCGGTGCCGATGCTTCCCGTGCCCCGCCCACCGCGATCGCACCCGCCGCGCATCCAGCCACGGATGTCGATGCCCGCACTGCGCGGCGAAACCCACCACCGCGGCAGCGGTCAGGCGATCGGGTACGGCCAGGGATTGAACTTGCAGGTCAGGCCATCGGCCGAGACGGTTCCCGGGTCGAACTTGGCGGCATCGTCGTTCGAGGTGGAGAACGTCTGCTGCATCATGATCGGCGCCAGCTTCCCGTTGCCTTCACAGGCCTCATGCCGCTGGTACCCGATGGCGTGACCAACCTCATGGTTGATCAAGTACTGGCGGTAGGACCCGATGTCCCCCTGGAACGGCACCGCACCACGCACCCAACGGGCCTCGTTGACGAAAACGCGGGGCTGATGTCCGTCGTACGACGGGTTGTAGCAGGACGATTCCAGCTCGATGTCGTAGCCACAGCCCTCCCGCACCGTCATCGGAGAGGTCAGCGACACCCGGAAATCAGGTTCGACACCGCTGGTCTCATCGACCCGGGTGAACGCGAACAGTCCGTTGTGCGTCCAGCTCTTCGGATTGGCCAGGGTCTCGCTGACCATCCGCGCAAAACCGTCGTCACCGCCGAACGAGGTGGTGTCCACCCCGTCCTCGACCTCGACGCTGTAGGTGAACGACTTCGTGGTGCCCTGACCGATCTTGGGGGTGGTGCCCGGCACGATCCGCCAGGTCCGGGCCCCGGCCTCGGTGAACTGGCCGCCGGCGGGCAGGATCCCGGTGGGCAGGTTCGCGTCGAACTGGGTCAGGCCCTTGGGCGGCGCGCCGATGATCGAGGTGCTGGCCACATCGATCGTGGGCGGCCCCTGCACCGGGCCCTCCTCTTCCTGCGCGGAGTGCGGCGCGCTGGTGCCGGTGATCGTCTGGTACAGGACCACCACGGTCAGCACGATCAGGACCGGCAGCGCATACGCGCGCCAGCCGTACGTGGACACGAAGCGGCCGATCCACGTCTGCTTACGCCACTGCTGATGCTCGTCGCGGTTGGATCTGGCTCGTCCTGAATCGGAGGCAATCGGATCTCGCTGAGCGCGTAGCGGCTCCCGCCACTCGTTGCGCAGCGCCGGGACACGGCCACCCCCGCGACGTCCCGGGTCGTAGGTCACCGGACCAGAATGGCACAGAGTCCTGTGGATCGGTTCGGAGCGCAGCTATGCCGTGACCTCGCCGGTGTCATTTCGAAATCCATGCCGTTTCGCGTCGCCCGCGCGACGGCAGTGAGGCGTCACGGTAGTAGTGTCGGTGCGATCAGCGGCTCGGACGAACATGTCCAAGTGCGCCAGAGCAATACAGATTGAGGACCTGATGAGCGATCTCGCCAACACCGCCGAGAGGAGAGGCGACAAGCCTGCGACCGGTGGTCGGCGCGGCAACCGCCTGCCTCGTGACGAGCGGCGCGGACAGCTGTTGGCAGCCGCCAGCGAGGTGTTCGTCGAACGCGGATACCACGCGGCGGGGATGGACGAGATCGCCGAACGCGCAGGCGTGAGCAAACCCGTTCTGTATCAACACTTCTCGTCGAAGCTCGAGCTGTATCTGGCAGTACTGCAGCGCCATGTCGACAACCTGGTGTCCGGTGTGCGCCAGGCCCTGCGCACCACGACCGACAACCGGCAGCGGCTGCGCGCCGCAGTCGAGGCGTTCTTCGATTTCATCGAGCACGACAGCCAGGGGTACCGGCTGATTTTCGAGAATGACTACGTCAGCGAGCCGCAGGTGGCGGCTCAGGTGAAGGTGGCGACCGAGGCCTGCACCGATGCGGTATTCGATCTGATCAGCCGCGATTCGGGCCTGGAGGCGCACCGCGCCAGGATGATCGCGGTCGGACTGGTGGCCATCAGCGTCGACTCGGCGCGGTACTGGCTGACCAACGAACGGCCGATCGACCGGAATACCGCCGTGGACGGCACGGTGCAGTTCGCCTGGGGCGGACTGTCACACGTGCCACTCACGCGGTCGTAGAACTCAGGCGGATTCCGCCCCCACGCCGAAACCGACCCGACGCACGTCGGCGGCGCCGATCTCCACATAGGCGATCCGGCTGTTCTGCACCAGGAATCGCCGTCCCTTCTCATCGGTCAACGCCAGCACACCCGAATCCTTGGCGAGTGCATCGGTGACCTGCTGCTCCACCTCAGTGGGTGTCTGCGCGCTGTTGAAGGTGAGCTCGCGCGGGCTGTCCGTGACACCGATCTTGACCTCCACGCTGGACCCTTCTTTCTTTCTCACAACGTTTGTCGACTTCCCTGAGCAGGCTAGTGGACGGTCGGGCCTGCCTGCCGCGAGCGGGGCTGGACCGGAGCTACGCCGTGCGCGAAACACAGATACCGAACCGAGTCCGGACCGTGACCGACACGCACCGAGCTCAACCTCATCTGTCACTTTCGTCTCGATAGCATCAGTTTCGATATTGGACGAGACGACTGGGACAGCCGCATGACCAGGCACTATTCGCCGTATGACACCACCGCGACCGAGCGCTTCGGGGATCACCCGCATGAGCCGGGCGGGTACTCCGGCCATACCTCCGACGGCTACAACTACAGCCAAGAGTCGGACTACTCGGTCGATTACGACAACTACGACGCGGACAACTACGACGCGGACTACGACGACGAGGTCACGTTCTACGAGGAGCCCATCGACCGGCGCTGGATCTGGGTGGCCGTCGTGGCCGGCGCGGTCCTGCTGGTCGCCGTGATCTGCACCGTGGTGATCCTGGGCGGCGGTGACAGCGGCTCGGTGTCGGCCACCCTGACCTCGCCGGTGGCCCAGCCGACACAGACCACCCAACCGGCGCAGGACGCCACCTCCAAGCCGGTCCCGCCGCGCGCAGCACCGACGGCGCCGCTCTCCCCCGAAACCGTGACCACGGTGACGCCGTCGCCCAGCGCCACCGTGGCGCCTGCGCCCGTCGTTCCGCCGGCTGAGGCGGCCCCGCCCGCAGCCGCGGTGAGTCCGAACACCATCACTTACCGGGTGACCGGTAACCGGCAGCTCATCGACCTGGTGACCATCGTCTACACCGACGCGCAGGGCGCCCTGCAGACCGACATCAACGTTGCCCTGCCGTGGGCGAAGACCGTGGTGCTCAACCCCGGGGTCACGCTCAAGTCGGTGACCGCGACCAGCGTCGCCGGTCAGCTCAACTGCTCGATCACCGACGCGGCCGGCGGCGTGATCATGGCGCAGAACAACAACACGATGATCACCACCTGCACGCAGTAGACCGAACGAGCGGTGACGACTGGGCCTGGCGGCTACTACGCCAGGCCCAGTTCCTGCATCCGGGACTGGTGGGTGTTCTGCAAGCGGCCGAAGAACTCGGCCAACTGCGTCAGCCCCTCACCACTGGACATCACCAAGTCGACCAGTTCGTCGTGATCGGCCAGCACGAACTGCGCCTGGGTGACGGCCTCACCGAGCAGGCGACGCGCCCACAGCGCCAGTCGGTGCCGCTGGCGGTCGCTGGCAGTGACCGCCGCGCGCACCTCGGCGACCACGAACTGCGAATGCCCGGTTTCGGACAACACCGCGCGCACCACTTTGGCCACCTGTTCTGGTAACGCGTCAGCGATCTCCAGATAGAAATCCGCGGCCAGCGCGTCACCGATATAGGTCTTGACCAACGCCTCCAGCCAGGTGCTGGGCGTGGTCATCCGGTGGTAGTTCTCCAACACCGACGCGTACTTCGTCATCGCCGAAACGACGTCAACTCCCCTGTGCTCCAACGCATCCCGAAGCAATTCGTAGTGGCCCATCTCCGCAGCGGCCATGCTCGCCATGTTGATCCGGCCGCGCAGGTTCGGCGCCATACGCGCCTCTTCGGTGAGCCGGTAGAACGCGGCAACCTCGCCGTAGGCCAGCACCGCGAACAACTCGTTGACCCCGGGATGATCCGCCGTCACGCCCGAATCGACCGGTTCTGCGATCCGTTCCGCGGCAGGCTGAGGCGAATTCATGAAGCCAACTCTAGACGCCGTCGGGAGACCGGGATCGGCTGGCAAATCGGTTGACATCCCGCAACCAGCTACAATGGCAGACGGTAACGGCTTCGAGCCGACTGTTTCAGCGCCCGAACCGCTACCAGGAAATGTGCGTGCACGCAGTTGGCCCGCCCTGTGGAGCTGGGCCCAGCGGATCGGCAGCGCCGACGGATACGACCCGTATCCGGGTGAACCCGACCGTTGTTTCATCGTCAAACTCCGTGTGCGCTGGATGCCCGTGAGGTTTGACAGTGAAAGGCCACCTCTTCCAACCATGACTCATGTAAATAAAACGTTTGCCGAGCTCGGCGTCCGCGACGAAATCGTCCGCGCCCTCCGTGAGACCGGTATCGAACACCCCTTTGCCATCCAGGAACTGACCCTCCCGCTGGCGCTCGCCGGGGACGACCTGATCGGTCAGGCCCGCACCGGCATGGGCAAGACCTACGCCTTCGGTGTCCCGTTGCTCCACCGCATCTCCACCGACGAGACCCGCCCGCTCAACGGCACCCCGCGCGCGCTGGTCGTCGTGCCCACCCGTGAGCTCTGCATTCAGGTCTATGGCGACCTCGCCGGCGCGGCTCGATATTTGATGGCGGACGCTGACCCCGGCACGAACCGCAAATTCTCCGTGACCTCGATCTACGGCGGCCGTCCCTACGAGCCCCAGATCGAGGCGCTGCGCAAGGGCGTCGACGTCGTCGTCGGCACCCCGGGCCGCCTGCTCGACCTGGCCCAGCAGGGGCACCTTCAGCTGGGCGGACTGTCCGTGCTGGTGCTCGACGAGGCCGACGAGATGCTGGACCTGGGCTTCCTACCCGACATCGAGCGCATCCTGCGGCTGACCCCGGACGATCGCCAGTCGATGCTGTTCTCGGCGACCATGCCCGACCCGATCATCACGCTGGCTCGCACGTTCATGAACCAGCCGACCCACATCCGGGCCGAGGCCCCGCACTCGGCGGCCACCCACGACACCACCGAGCAGTTCGCCTACCGGGCCCACGCTCTGGACAAGTCGGAGCTGGTGAGTCGCATCCTGCAGGCCGAGGGCCGCGGCGCCACGATGATCTTCACCCGCACCAAGCGCACCGCACAGAAGGTGTCCGACGAGCTCGCCGAGCGTGGGTTCAAGGTCGACGCCGTACACGGTGACCTCGGCCAGGGGGCCCGCGAGAAGGCCCTGAAGTCGTTCCGCAGCGGCGCCGTGGACGTGCTGGTCGCGACGGACGTCGCCGCGCGCGGTATCGACATCGACGACGTCACACACGTCATCAACTACCAGTGCCCCGAGGACGAACAGGCCTACGTGCACCGCATCGGACGCACCGGCCGCGCCGGTAAGACCGGTGTCGCCATCACCCTGGTCGACTGGGACGAACTGGGCCGGTGGGAAATGATCGACAAGGCGCTGGGCCTGAACTGCCCCGATCCGTCCGAGACCTATTCCAGCTCACCGCACATCTACGAAGAGCTGGGCATCCCGACCGACGCCACGGGCACCATCGGCGATCCCCGCAAGGCCAAGGCCAAGGCCAGCCCCGACGAGAAGCGCATCTCCTCGGCCGACTCCGAGGGGCGGCCGGCCAAGACCCGGACCCGCACCCGGCGTCGCACCCGCGGCGGCGAGTCGGCCACCGGGCATCCCGAAGGCGCCGCTCCGGCAGCCGAGGGCACCGATTCCGCACCGGCTACCGAGTCGGCGGACACCACCGGTGACGCGTCGTCCGCCGGACGACGTCGACGCAGGCGCCGCCCCCGCAAGACCGAGACCGCCACGGCCGGCTGACCGGCGCACGCCAGACAACACCGGTCAGTGGTCAAACCCGAACGCCGCACTCGCGGCGACATGGCCGCCGCTGCGGCAATCGTCGCGATCGTCGCGCTGGCGGCCGGCCTGATCTGGTGGACGAGTGACGCCCGGGCCACCATCAGCAGGCCCGCTGCAGCGCCCGTTCCCTACCTGACGCCGGCCCGCGAGATACCGGCCGGCCTGCAACAGTTGTGGACCGCCGACAGCCCCAGGACCACCGAGCCCGTGCTCGCCGGCGGATCGGTGGTGACCGCCGAGGGGTCCACCGTCGCGGGCCGTGACCCCGTCAGCGGCGCCGTCCTGTGGAGCTATGCCCGCGACCTCGAACTGTGCGGTGTGACGGCGGTGTACCAATACGCAGTCGCGGTGTATCCCGATGCTCGCGGCTGCGGACAGGTCAGCACCGTCGACGGCAAGACCGGCAGGCGCGGGCCGGCCCGCACCGCCTATGCCGACCCCGAGGTCCAGCTGTCGTCCGACGGCTCCACGGTGCTCTCGGCCGGGGACAGTCGGCTTGAGCTGTGGCGCTCGGACATGGTCCGGATGCTGTCCTACGGCGCGCTGGACGCCCGCATCAAGCCCGACGTGCCGGCATCACCGGTATGCCGCCAGCTGTCGGCAGCAGCGAGTTCCTCGGCGGTGTCGGTGCTGGAATCGTGCCCGAAGAGCAAGTTCATCCGGTTGACGCTGCTTCGCCCGGCCGACGAAGAAGACACTCCCGAGGTGCGCTACGTCGAACTGCAGGACATCACCGACGAGTCCGGGGCCAAGGTGATCGCGGTGTCCGGCACCACGACCGCGGTGTACCTGCCTACACCGAGGCCGATGGTCAACGTCATCGACGAGACCGGAAAGACGCTTGCCAGCCTGCCACTGGCCAAGCCGGCGGCGCCGCAGTCGACGACTACCCGAGCCGGGGACCTGATCACCTGGTGGACCGGCGACACGGTCCTGGTGTTCAGTACCAACGGAGGCTCCGGCCTTCAGTACAAGTTCACCGTCAGCCCGTCGGGGCCGCACCTTCCCGTCGGACCCGCCACCGTGATGGCCGGTCAGTTGTTGGTTCCGGTCAGCGACGGTTACGACGTTTTCGATCAGCAGACCGGTGCCGGCCAGCGGCACATCGCACTGCCGCGCACCCCCAGCGTGTCGCCGGTGGTGCCGGTGGTGGCCGGTGACACCGTGCTCGAACAGCGCGGCACGCAACTGGTGGCCCTCGGCGCGAACTGATCCGGGCGTCCGGCTCAGCCGATGTCGATCACGATCACCGTGGTGTTGTCGCTGCCGCCGGCGTCGTTGGCGACCCGGACCAGCCGCTGCGCGACGACCTCGGGGTCGTCCTCCGCGGCGGCGTCGACGATGTCGGCATCGTCTGCACCGGCGAACAATCCGTCACTGCTGATCAACAGCCGGTCTCCCGGGCGACACTCCAGATCGAACAGATCGGGCCGGATGGCGGGGCCGATGCCCAGCGCCCGGGTCAGCAGATGCCGGTGCGGGTGGAAGCGGGCCTCTTCGCGGGTGAGCTCACCCGTCCGCACCAGCTCCCCGGAAACACTGTGATCGTTGGTGAGCTGACTCATGGCGCCCTCCCGGATCAGGTTGAGCGGCGAATCCCCGATGTTGATGGCGAGCGGCCCGCCCTGCTCGTCGCCGAAGATCGCCACCACGGTGAGCGTGGCGCCCGAACTGGTTCCCGATGCGCTGACATGCGCGAAGACCTGCTCGTTGGCCTGCTGGACCGCCCCGATCAGGCCGTCGCGGTCGGATGCGGCGGTGAAACCGGCGGCGAGCGCCTCCACCGCGATCCGGCTGGCGTGGTCACCTTCGGGTCCGAAACCGTCGGCCACCGCGTACAGAATGCCGTCGGCGAGCAGCGAATCCTGATTGCTCTCCCGCACCGGGCCCTGGTCGGTGGCCGTCGCGGACCGTAACACCGAAGCCATGGAGATCGTCCTCTCGTCGCTCCGGCGACCCCCTGCCACCGGAAAAGGCACTGTTCACCCAGCCGCCCGTTGCTGCCCGGTACCACCGGTCGGAACATGGCGATCCCGGCGACAGGCATGCATGCTCCGCAGAGCAACCCCGCTGCGCGCGCCTCGGCAACCTGGACTGTCCATGGGACACGGTCAGGTGAACGGGCACGGGCAGGATCAAGGCGCTCCCTACACCACCTCGGGTGCGAAGGTCGGCAGCTTCTTGCCGGACTTCCAGTGTTTGAGCAGGGCCTGGGCCAGCTCGCGGTAGGCCAGCCCGCCCTTGCTCTTGCGGCCGGCCAGTACCGAGGATCCCGATGCGCTGGCCTCGGCAAACCGCACAGTGCGGGGAATCGGTGGAGCCAACACGGGCAGTTCGTACCGGTCGGCGACATCCAACAGCACGTCACGGCTGTGGGTGGTGCGCGAATCGTAGAGTGTCGGCAGCGCGCCGAGCAGCGCCAGCTCGGGATTGGTGATCTGCTGCACGTCGGAGATCGTGCGCAGGAACTGGCCCACGCCGCGGTGCGCCAGCGTCTCGCACTGCAACGGCACGATCACCTCGTTCGCGGCCGTCAGGCCGTTCAGCGTCAACACGCCCAGAGATGGCGGGCAGTCGATGATCACCACGTCGAAATCGTCGGAAACCTTGGCCAGGGCCCGCTTGAGCGCATACTCCCGCCCGGCCCGCATCAGCAGCATGGCTTCGGACCCGGCCAGATCGATGTTGGCCGGCAGGAGCGTCATCCCCTCGGCCGTCTCGACCAGCGCCGCCCCCGGCTCGACGTCGCCGAGCAATACCTCGTGTACCGACACCGGCAGCTTGTCCGGGTCATGGCCCAATGAAAACGTCAGACAGCCTTGCGGATCCAGATCGACCAGCAGCACCCGCCGACCCTGCTCGGACATCGCCGCACCCAGCGACGCCACCGTCGTTGTCTTGGCTACCCCACCCTTTTGATTGGCGACCGCTAATACTCGCGTCACACCTTCATCCAAGCACGCTCCCGGCGGCATTGCCGGAACGTGCGGCAGAATCGCCGGTGTGAGCGACCGCCTGCACCGCCTGATCCTGCTCCGCCACGGCGAGACCGAGTGGTCGGCCACCGGCAGGCACACCGGCCGCACCGAGCAGGACCTGACCGAAACCGGACGGGAGCAGGCTGTGCTGGCCCGCCCGGCACTCGCCGAGTTGCAGTTGACCGAGCCACTGGTGATCAGCAGCCCGCGGCGCCGCGCGCTGGACACCGCCGAACTGGCCGGCCTGCACGTCGCCGAGATCGACCCCGACCTGTCCGAGTGGGACTACGGCGACTACGAGGGACTGACCACGCCTCAGATCCGCGAGAGCGTGCCCGACTGGCTGGTGTGGACCCATGGCTGTCCCGGCGGGGAGAACGTCGACCAGGTCTCAGCCCGTGCCGACCGCGCGGTCGGCACGGCGCTGGAGCATCTGACCACCCGGGACGTGGTGTTCGTCGGGCACGGGCATTTCTCCCGTGCGATGTTGACCCGCTGGGCCGAACTTCCGGTATCCGAAGGGATCCGGCTGTCGATGGTGCCGGCTTCGCTGGCAGTGTGCGGATTCGAACACGGCGTGCGTCAGATCACCGCGCTCGGGCTGACCGGTCACCCCAACCCGTGCCTGTCGCAGTGAACCCGTCGTTCGTGTTGGCCGGGCCGAACGGCGCCGTCCTGGCCGAGGGCGTGCGCACCGGATTCGCCGACATCGCCGACGCCCAGGCCGCGCTGCGGTCGGGTACGCCAATAGTGCTGGGTGCGTTGCCATTTGATCCGGCCGCTCCGGCCGCCCTATTTCAACCCGATGCGGTCCGGTTCACCGATGCGCTCCCGGACTGGCCCGTGAATCCGCTCCCGGCGGTGGTGGAGCGCGAAACCCTGCCACCGGGATCGGTGCACCGCGCGCGGGTGGCCGAGGCGATCCGGCGGCTGCGGGATCCTCAGATCCCGATCGACAAGGTGGTGCTGGCCCGCTCGCTGCGCCTGTCCGCCGATTCCGCATGGGACGTCCGGACCGTGTTGCGCCGACTGGCCGACGCCGACCCGGCCGCCACGGTCTACCTGGCCGATCTGTCCCCAGCGGGCGGCGCCAACGCCGGCACCACCCTGGTGGGCGCGAGCCCCGAATTGTTGGTGGCGCGCGAGGGCGAGACGGTGATCTGCCAGCCCTTCGCCGGGTCGGCACCGCGCTCTGCCGATCCTGCCGTGGACGCGGCCAACGCGACCGCACTGGCGGCTTCGGCGAAGAACCGCCACGAGCATCAACTGGTGGTCGATGTGATGCGCCAGGCGCTGGAGCCGTTGTGCGTCGATCTGCAGATCGCCGAGAAACCACAGTTGCACGGCACCGACGCACTGTGGCACCTGAGCACCCCCGTCATCGGACGGCTGCGCGAAAAGCACGCCACAGCAATCGATCTGGCACTCGCACTGCACCCCACCCCGGCGGTCGGCGGCGTGCCGACCGACCGCGCCGCCGCACTGATCGGCGAACTGGAGGGCGATCGCGGGTTCTACGCCGGCGCTGTCGGCTGGTGCGACAGCAGCGGCGACGGCCGCTGGGTGGTGTCGATCCGGTGCGCGGTGTTGTCCGCGGATCGATACACGGCCCTGGCCAGTGCCGGCGGCGGTATTGTCGCCGAATCCGATCCCGATGACGAAGTCGACGAGACCACCACGAAATTCCGAACCATCCTGACTGGACTAGGGGCGACATGAGCGAGTTGATCCGCCGGGCACGACCCGGTGACGAGGTCGAGATCACCGCGATGATCCGCGAGTTGGCCGAGTTCGAACGTGCCGCCGACGAGTGCACCGTCACCGAAAGGCAGATGTACGCAGCACTTTTCGGTGACCGTCCGGTGGCCTACGCGCACATGCTGGAGGTCGACGGGCAGGTGGCCGCGACCGCGGTGTGGTTCCTCAACTTCTCCACCTGGGACGGCGTCGCCGGTCTCTATCTGGAGGACCTCTACGTGCGTCCGGCCTTCCGGCGCCGCGGACTGGCCCGAAAGCTGTTGTCCACCTTGGCCGCCGAGTGCGTCGAACAGGGCTACACCCGGATGACCTGGGCGGTGCTGAACTGGAACGTCAACGCCATCGCGCTGTACGATGCCGTCGGCGGGAAGCCGCAGACCGAGTGGACCACCTACCGGGTATCGGGCCCCGAGCTCTCTGCGCTGGCCGGCGAGAGTCGCCGGACGCCGTAGGCCCTGTCACCGCCGACACATCGAACAAGGCCCCCTTCCCACCCCCACTCCACGCCCGTAGGACTTATCAGGTTGTCTGATAAGTTGTAGGCTCCGCAGGCAGGCCTGCTCCAAGCCAACTGTCGGAAAGTGAGGGCCATGTCCGATTACGAAGATCTTTGCTGGATGCCTGCGGTCGAGCTATCCAGGAGGATCGCCAAACGCGAGGTCACCCCGGTCGATGTAGCCGAGGCCGTCTTGCGCCGGATGTCAGAGATCAATCCACAACTCAACGCGTTCGTCTACCACGATCCTGACAGCGTGATGTTCGAAGCGAGGGCGCTCACCGAGCAGCTCGCCGGCGGGCGCTCGCTCTCGCCGCTGCACGGCATTCCATACTCCTTGAAGGAAGTGTGCGCCGCGGCGGGAACGCCGACGACCTCAGGCATCGTCGCATTCAAGGACGTCGTCGCCGACAATGACGAACCCGTGGCAGCACGACTGATGGCGGCCGGCGGCTTGTTCCTCGGCAAGACGAATCCGGCCGAGGGCGGTTACAAGGCCAACTCGTCCAATCACCTGTACGGCACGACCTTCAACCCCTGGCGACACGACATGACCGCCGGCGGTTCGAGCAGCGGGGCGGGGGCAGCGGTCGCAGCAGGGATCGGCCAGTTGGCCCAGGGTACCGACGGTGGTGGCTCGGTACGCATCCCGGCGGCCGTCAACGGCGTCGTCGGGTTCAAACCGGCGCTCGGCCGGATCCCGCAGACCCGCCTCGCCGGCCGGTTTCACACATTTGCCTACCATGGTCCGATCACCCGTACCGTCGCCGACGCGGCCCTGATGCTCAACGCGATGGCGGGATTCGACCCGGCTGACCCGCTTTCGTTGCCGTCGGATGGAGTCGACTATGTCGCGGAATTGGATCGGGGCATCGAGGGGGCGCGCATAGCCTGGTCGCCAGATCTGGGTTATGCCACCGTAGATCCCGAGATCCACGACATCTGCCGCCACGCGGTCTCGGCTTTTACCGAACTAGGCTGCAATGTCGAGGAAGCCGATCCAGGCTGGGAGAACCCGGAACCGACTATGTGGGAAGGTGTTTGGGCGCCGGTCTACTCATCAATGCTCGACGCGGCAGACTGGGATGCAGAGGCCGGCCGGATCGATGATCAGCTGATTGAGGTGATGAGAGCAGGCGCTCGCCTGACGGCTCGCGAGATTCAGCGTGCCGACGCCGCGCGCGGCCGCATGGTCGATCAGATGACGGTGTTCATGCGCGGTTTCGATTTTCTCGTCACGCCGGTTACCACCCAACCCACCTTCTCCGTCGACGAGTTCTGTCCTGAGAGCTTGGCGGACGCTCCGCTGCCGCACCAATTGATGGGGTGGCTGCTCACCTATCCGTTCAATATGACGACCAACCCGGCAATATCAGTGCCTGCCGGCTTTACCGCCGCCGGGATGCCGGTCGGACTGCAGATTGTCGGCGGTCTGCGCGCCGACGCCGCGGTACTACGCGCCGCCGCAGCGTTTGAGCGGGTACGGCCGTGGTCGCATAGGAGACCGGATCTGGCTGCCACACAAGGCTGACGAACACGGTGCTGCCGCCAACGAGCGTTGGCGGCAGCACCGTAGTCAATCACGCGCCGTGGCGGCTCGTTCGTTTCCTCGGCGGTCGGATTCCAGCTGCCCGAGCATCGCCGCCCCCGCGCCGGCCGGGTTCCGCTGGCGGATCGTCTCCATGATCTGGGAATGAGCGTCCTGGTCATGTCGATGCCGGTCATCCGGCGACAGACGCAACATGTCGAGCATCGCCGACCGGATCCTCGGCGCAAAGGATTCGAACAACTCCGAAAGCACCGGATTGTGCGCCGCACGCACCACCGCGCGGTGGAATTCGAGGTCCGCGTCGACGAGTTCGTCATCCGAACGCCCATTTTCTGCGTCCGCCCGGTGCGTCAACGTCGCGCGCAACCGGTCGAGATCCCTGGAATCCCTTCGGCCGGCTGCCAACTCAGCGGCTTTCACCTCGATAACTTCGCGAACTTCGAGGACATCGTCGATATCGGCCCGGCGTAGTACGGAGTCCCACTCCTCAGATCGCTCCAGCGCAAGGACAAAGACACCGGAGCCCTGCCGGGCTTCTACCATGCCGCGGCCACGCAGTTCCTTGACCGCCTCGCGCACGGTGGACCTGCCCACACCAAGCTCGCTGGCCAGCGCCGATTCCGGGGGAAGTTTGGCGCCGATTTCCCATTCGCCTGCCGCGATCCGGGCTGCAATCTGGTCGGCGGCCTGCTCGACGAGTGAAGATCTACGCAGCTCTGGCATGCCAAAACGCTATCAGCTTGTCTGATAAGTCGGCCTGCTCCACCCACGCTTGGTACGTGAGCCACGCCGCGAAGTAGGCAAAAAGTTGGCGCAATCACAGCCCACCTCTTGTCAGGTTGTCTGATGACTTATACGCTGCTGTGAGTCGCCGAAGCGAGCGACTACTCCTTCGGACCGCGACCTCGACAACGCCCCGGCCGCAGTTCCTTTCATCATGTGACCCTCAGAAAGTTGGCCGGTATGGCTCCCTCGGAAAGCAACCCTCCACCAAGCCTGCGATCAGGCCAGATCGGCACGGGTGCAATCGTTTTCATGGTCGTGGCAGCGGCATCCCCACTCGGTGCGATGTTCGTCGGGGCCGGCGCATCCATCGGACACGGCAATGGCATCGGCACCCCGGGTATCTACGTCATCGCGGGCGTGACCCTCGCCCTGTTCGCTGTGGGATACGTGGCGATGAGCCGACATGTGGTCAGCGCCGGTGCCTTCTACGTGTACATCGCGCGAGGGCTCGGCCGCGCCTTCGGAATGGGAGCGGCCATGATCGCGCTGATCTGCTACAACGCCTACGTCGTCGCACTGATCGCATTCGTCGGCATCTCGACCCAGGGCGCCGCATCCGCCGACATGGGTATCGACCTGCCTTGGCAGGTCTGGTCATTGCTCGCCTACCTGGTGCTCGTGACGCTGTCGTACTTCCGGATCGAGTTCAGCGCGAAGGTTCTCGGCGTTCTGCTGGCAGCCGAGTTCGTCATCCTCGGCCTGCTCGACGTCATGGTCCTGGTGAAGAACGGCCCAGCAGCATTCCCACTGGAATCGTTCACGCCGAGCTCGGTTTTCACCGCAACGATCGGGGTGAGCATCGTCTACGCCTTCTCGTCGTTCACCGGCTTCGAAGCCACCGCGATCTACGGCGAGGAAGCGCGCGAACCGCGCCGCACCATTCCGCGCGCCACCTACATCGCGTTGGCCCTCATCACCGGGTTCTACGTCCTCACCACCTGGTCGCTGATCGCGGCATTCGGCGCCGATGGCGCAGTCCAAGCGGCCCAACAGGATTCCGACTTCGTCTTCAAAGCCAACAGCTTGTATGTCGGCGGGATATCCGACCACATCATGCATCTGTTGGTATGCACCAGCCTTTTCGCCGCGCTCCTCGCCTTCCACAACGCCACGGCCCGCTACATGTTCGCACTGGCCCGCGACGGTGTACTGCCCCGCGCCCTCGCCCGGGTGCATCCGCGGCACGGTTCACCACACGTCGCAAGCCGCACTCAGTTGGGATTCGCCGGGGCAGTCCTTGTCATCATGGCGCTCACCCGCCTGGACGTGGAGGACATCGCAGCGGGGTTCCTGGGCCTCGGCGCATTGGGCATGCTGTGCCTGCAAGGGCTCGCGAGCTGCGCGGTGGTCGGGTTCTTCGCACAGCGGGCCGACCGCGAACTGTGGCGCACCACCATCGCACCCATCGCCGCGGCCGTACTCCTCGCGACCGGCATCGTCTTGTCCATCTGGCACTTCCCCGCGCTGACCGGTGCGACGTCGAACCTGATGAACCATCTCTGGGTGCTGCTACCCGTGGCCTTCGGGATCGGGCTGCTCGGCGCGCACTACATGCGCCGAGCACAGCCGACCGTCTACGCCGACTTCGGCCACCGAGACCCAGTACCCGACGGCGTCACCAAAGCCACCGTCTCCACGGCGACCACCACCAAGTGAAAGGAAATCCCATGCCCCCCAACCTTTTGCACCTACCGATCCTCGCCGGGCAGACCCTGGAAACCAAGGAATTCCTGGCCGAATTGTCCGGACCTCGCGCGCAGGCCTACGCCGAATCACAACGCCAACTCGAAGTGGGCAAGGAGGCATGGTTCATCACCCGATCTGGCGATGACGACATCCTGGTCGCCTACCTGGAATCCGCCGACTTCACGGTGGCACTGCAGCGGATGAGCGCATCTTCACAGCCTTTCGACCGGTGGTTCAAGGACTGTTTGCGCAGCTGCACAGGACTCGATCTCGACAATCCCCCGGAGTTGTCACTTCCGGAACTGGCCGCCTATTACACCGAAAGCTGAGATATGAGCACACTTCTCGACCGGACGTTCGAACTGAATCCGGCCATGCTGGCCGCGGCCATCGAGCTGCACCAAGGCGGTGCCGTTCCGTCGGCGACACAGATGATCGACCTGGACATGATCGCCGACAATGCCCGCCGTACCGCCGCGGCCGCCGACCAGCACGGGCTGCGGGTGTACGCCATGACCAAGCAGAACGGCCTCAACCCCTTCATGACCAAAGTCATGCTGGAGTGCGGCATCCCTTCCACGTGCGCGGTGGAAACGCTTCAGGCGCACCGGATTCATCGCTACGGGTTCCCGCTCGGCAATGTCGGTCACATCCAGAACATCCCGGCTGCCCAGGTTCCCGCCGTCGTCGCCATGCGCCCTGAGTTCATCACGGTCTACACCTACGAAGCCGCACAGCGGGTGTCCGCCGCCGCGTCGCGGCTCGGGATCACCCAGCGACTTTATGTGCGAGTGACCAACCTGGCATCGACCGGAACGCCGATCGTCGGTGTCGACGACGGCGCGTTCAGCGGCCTTGTCGGCGGCTGGACCGAGGACACCTGCGTCGCGGGAATCCGTCCGCTGCTGAACCTCCCGAACGTTGAAGTCGCTGGTCTGACCCAGTTTTCGGCCATCAGCTATGGAGAGACCGGGGACCCATCGGTGGTGAAACCGACCGAGGCGTTCTTCACTATGCTGCGGGCCAAGGAGTTGCTGGAACGTGAGCTCGGCCTGCGGGATCTGCATCTCAATGTCGGTGGCAACGCCAACGTCGGGACGTTCCCGGTGCTCGCGAGTTACGGGGTCACCGAGGTGGAGCCCGGGGTTTCGCTGGCCGGCTCCGGCGGCTTCCACGCCAAGCAGGACATGGCCGAAAGGCCTGCACAGGTTGTCGTCACCGAGGTCAGCCACTTCTGGGGCGACAACGTCTACACGCCAGGCGGAGTCTTCAGCTTCGTCTCCGACCTGTATGACCCGGAGCCCATGTCCGCGGCGGCCGGCACCGATCTCGACTCCGCCAGAGGCTGCCGGATTCCCTACCTCTACAACCAGATGGTCGACGCCCACGGGGTTTTCGGCGCGGGTGCGCCGATGCCGGCGATCGGCGACACCGTGCTCGTGGTCCATCACCCCCAGGCGTTCCTCGAGCGCGGATACACCGCAGCTGTCAGCGGTGTCTCTACCGGAAAGCCCCGTGTCGAAGGCGTGTTCGACGCTGCGTGCAACCAGCTCGACGAGAACTTCAATGTGCTGCCGCTGCAGCACACCCTCGGCCGGCTGGATGCCGTGGGCCGGTACTACCGCGACGAGAACTGAGACGAACCATGCCATCCACGACAACCGATCCCATGACCGTCGCCGGCTATACCGTACTGCCCTCGGTCGCGCGTTTCCTCGACGGTCCGAAGCGCCTGTTGATCGACGGCGTCTGGGCCGACTCGGGCTCCGGCCAGACCTTCTCGACCGAAGACCCCGGTACCGGGCGGTGGCTCGCCGCTGTCGCCCGCGCAGACGCGCAGGACATCGACCTGGCCGTCCGATCTGCCCGCCGCGCCTTCGACGCGGGGGCATGGCCCAACCTGAAACCCAATGAACGCGAGCGTCTCCTGTGGCGGGTGGGTGATCTGCTCTCCGAACGTGCCGAACAGATCGGGCAGCTGGAGGCACTCGACAACGGAAAATCCGCCGCGGTGGCCACGGCGGTCGACGTGGCCTGGGCCGCCCACGTCTTCCGCTACTACGCCGGCTGGTGTACCAAGATCGAGGGCACGACGGTCGACGTCTCCATGCCCTTCGTTCCGGGCGGACAGTTCCACGCCTACACGCTGCGTGAGCCCGTTGGCGTCTGCGGGCTCATCGTGCCCTGGAACTTCCCGATCCTGATGGCGGCGTGGAAGTTGGCACCGGCATTGGCGGCAGGCAACACCGTCGTGCTCAAACCCGCCGAGCAGACCCCACTTTCGGCCCTTATGTTGGGCGAGTTGTTCATCGAAGCCGGTTTCCCGCCCGGCGTGGTGAACGTGGTGACGGGGTTCGGTGACGCCGGTGCCGCGCTCGCCGCACACGACGGCGTGGACAAGATCGCGTTCACGGGTTCCACCGAGGTCGGCAAACGGGTACTGGCCGCTGCGGGTGGCAACCTCAAAAAGGTATCGCTGGAATTGGGCGGCAAGAGCTCCAACATCGTGTTCGCCGACGCCGATCTGGACGCCGCGGTGACCGGTTCACTCGACGCCTGGTTGTTCAACCACGGCCAGTGCTGCGTCGCCGGGACGCGATTGTTCGTCGAGGACCAGATATTCGACGAGTTCACTGCAGCGGTGGCCGACGCCGCGGCACGCGTCATGATCGGCCACGGCCTCGATCCCGCAACGCAACTCGGACCGCTGATCTCACAGAGCCAGTTCGACAAGGTCACCGGGTATCTCGCCGCAGGACTGGCGGACGGGGCACGTGCGCTGTGCGGTGGAAAGCGATGGGGCGACACGGGTTTCTTTGTCGAGCCGACCGTATTTGTCGACGTACGGCCGGAATTCAGCGTGGTCGCCGAGGAGATCTTCGGCCCGGTGGTGGCAGCCATGCCGTTCCGGGCCGACGACGACATCGCCGCCGCGGCCAACGACTCGATCTACGGCCTGGCTGCCGGCATCTGGACGCGTGACCTCTCACGGGCTCATCGGCTGGCCAGGCAACTGAAGGCCGGCTCTGTGTGGATCAATCAGTACAACGGCTTCGACACCGCGATGCCGTTCGGTGGATACAAGCAATCCGGGTGGGGCCGGGAACTGGGTGCATCGGCGATCGACCTCTACACCCAGACCAAAGCCGTCAACATTGCGTTGTAGGCGCTCCCGTCGGTGCGAGTCGGGCCGGGGCCCCGGCCCGACTCGCAGCCTCGATCAACGACACGTCCCGCACCGCACCCTGGTCCGCCGAGAGAGCCATCGCGGCGTAGGCCCGCAGCGCCGGGGACACCTCGCGGTCGCGGCGCCTGGGCCAATACCCACCGCCCTGCTCCAGTCGGCGTCGGCGATCATCGAGTTCAGCCGCATCGACCTGTAATTCGATGCGGCGGGCCGGGATGTCGATGTCGATGCGGTCCCCGTCCTGCACGAGCGCGATGACGCCACCGGCCGCGGCTTCCGGGGAGATGTGCCCGATCGACAAGCCCGACGATCCGCCGGAGAACCGCCCGTCGGTGATCAACGCACACACCTTGTCGAGGCCCACGCCCTTGAGATACGAGGTGGGATAGAGCATTTCCTGCATGCCCGGCCCACCCCGCGGACCCTCGTACCGCACCACGACGACGTCGCCGGGCCGCACCCGGCCGGCCAGGATGACGTCTTGCGCCTCCTCCTGGGATTCGACGACCACCGCGGGCCCGCTGAAGCGCAGGATCGACTCGTCGACGCCGGCCGTCTTGACCACGCACCCGGCCTCGGCGATGTTGCCCCGCAGGATCGCCAGCCCACCGTCCGCGGAATACGCATGCGCGACATCACGGATACAGCCCGACTCCGCATCGAGGTCGAGGCTTTCCCAGCGGCGAGACTGCGAGAATGCCGAACTCGACCGCACGCCACCGGGCGCGGCGTAGAACAGGTCGACGGCGTCGTCCGAGACCGTGGGCGATCGCAGATCCCACTCCCCGAGCCACGCGGTGAGGGAACCAGCATGGACCGCATGCACATCGGTATCGAGCAGGCCCGCGCGCAACAACTCTCCCATCACCGCGGGGATGCCGCCTGCCCGGTGCACGTCCTCCATCAGGTACCTGCCGTTCGGTGCGACCTTGCAGATACACGGAATCCGGGTCGAGAGGCCCTCGATGTCAGCCAGGTCGAAGTCGGCCAGCGCTTCGCGCGCTGCCGCCAGCAGGTGCAGGATGGTGTTGGTCGACCCGCCCATGGCGATATCGACCACCATGGCGTTGGAAAATGCTGCGGCAGAGGCGATATTGCGAGGCAGAGCGCTCTCGTCGTTCTCGTCGTAGTAGCGCCTGGCCAGTTCCATGACCGTCGCACCGGCGTCCTGGTAGAGCCGGCGGCGGGCCGTGTGGGTGGCCAGCGTCGTGCCGTTGCCCGGCAACGCCAGCCCGATCGCCTCGGTGAGGCAGTTCATGGAGTTCGCGGTGAACATACCCGAGCACGATCCACAGGTTGGGCACGCCGCAGCCTCGACGCGCTCCAGATCGGCGTCGGAGATCCCTGGAGCGACCGCGTCGGCCATCGCCGAGATCAGGTGCAAGCCGGTGCGCACCGTGCCGTCGACGAGCGTCGCCGTGCCGCCCTCCATGGGTCCACCGGACACGAACACCGTCGGCACGTTCAACCGCAGCGCGGCCATCAGCATGCCGGGAGTGATCTTGTCGCAGTTGGAGATGCAGACCAGTGCGTCCGCCCGGTGGGCATTGACCATGTATTCGATCGAATCGGCGATCAGGTCGCGTGAGGGCAGCGAGTACAGCATGCCGCCGTGACCCATGGCGATGCCGTCGTCGACGGCGATCGTATTGAATTCCCGTGCGATTCCGCCGGCTGCCCGGACGGCCTCGGACACGATGCGCCCTACCGGCTGCAAGTGCGTGTGGCCGGGCACGAACTCGGTGAAACTGTTGGCGATCGCGACGATCGGCTTACCTATGTCGGCGCCGGACACACCGGCAGCGCGCAGCAAGGCCCGCGCGCCTGCCATGTTCCGGCCGTGGGTGACGGTCCTGGATCTCAATTCGGGCATGGCGCCCATGGTTGTGGACACTGCTCGACAGGCGAAGACGGTCTTGGCACTAGTACTGCCACTACCCGTCCTAACATTGAGCGATGTCCAATCAGGCCGCCCGCGCAGAACTGGGCGGGTTCCTGCGGATACGCCGGGAGTCGGTGGACCGCGCTGAGCACGGTCTGCCACCGATCAGGGGCCGCCGCAACGGCTTACGCCGTGAGGAAGTGGCGTTCCTGTCGTCCATCAGCGTCACCTGGTACACCTGGCTGGAACAGGGTCGGGACATCAACCCGTCGCGGCAGGTGCTCGACGCCATCGGGGAGACACTGCGGCTCTCCCCCGCCGACCAGACGTATCTGTTGTCACTGGCCGGGTTTTCGCCGAGTGGCGCCCAATCGCCGCCCGACTCCGGCGAACCGCCGGAACACCTGTACCGGTTGCTCGAGGCGTTCGGCCGTTCCCCGGCCTTCGCCATCGACCCGGATTGGGAGATCACCGCGTGGAATCGCGCATACGCGGCGCTGTATCCGAGGGTGCGCACGGTGTCTCACGAGGACCGGAATTTGTTGTCGCTGGTGTTCACCGATCCGTCGATCAGGGTGCTGATGCCCGATTGGGAGGTGGAGAGTCGACGGTTCGTCTCGGAGTTCCGCATCCAGAACGGCGGGCGACTCGGCGAACCCACCGTCGCCGGCCTGCTCGACCGGCTGCGCACGAGAAGTCCGGAATTCGATCGTATTTGGGACGACCACACCATCGAGGGCTTTCAGACCCGGATCCGGCGCTTCGATCACTCGGTGACCGGCGAAATCGAACTGGAGTATCACCGGCTCACCCCGGCCGACCTGCCGGACCTGAACATCGTCGTCTATACCCCTGCCGACGCTACCGCGGCCGGCCGGCTCGAGCGGCTCGTCGCCGCCGAAGGACCGGCGTGATGCTCAGTCGCGCCGGGTGATCCACTCCACCGAGGACGGGCTGAACAACAGACCCAGCGTCACCAGGGCGAGCAATCCGACCAGGATGCCGTACACGACGTGGTGTGAGGTGATCACGTACCAGGCCACCGGCAGGAGCAGCAGGTTGGTCAGCACCGCGATGCCCCGGCCCCAACGCCGAGCGGTGATCAGCGCCCATCCGCCGGCGAGCACCCCGCCACCGATCAGCACGAACCAGATGGCGGTGCCGTAGCCGCTGACGATGTGCTGGTCGGCCCCGGCGACCGCGCGCACCAGGAGCACGACCGCCATGATCAGCGCGGCGACCCCTTCGGCGGCGGTGATGAAACCTGCGTACCGGATCGAGGGAGGCTGGATCACGACTGCCGCTCCGCGAAATGGCGCACCGCGTACTCGTATCCGGCCGGACCCGCTCCGGCGATCACCACCTCCGCGACGGCCGACACATACGAGTGGTGCCGGAACGGTTCCCGGGTGTGGATGTTGCTCAGATGCACTTCAACCACAGGCAGTTCGGCGGCGCTCAGCGCGTCGCGAATCGCCACCGAGGTGTGGCTGTAGGCCGCGGGATTGATGATGATGCCGACGCAGTCCTGCCGGGCCGCCTGGATGGCGTCGACGAGCACTCCCTCGTGATTGCTCTGCACCGCGCGGACCTCGAAGCCGAACTCCGCAGCCAGCTCGGCCACCCGCTGCTCGATCTGAGCCAGCGTGGTGGAGCCGTAGATCTCGGGCTGGCGGGTGCCCAGCATGTTGAGATTCGGTCCGTTGACGAGCAGCAAACAGGGCTTGTCCGGGCGTGCGGTCACCCTAGTACGGTACCGACGCACACGCCGCCGACGGCAACGCGTAGGGATACTTGAGCGCGTGTCGAGCGTCCACCTCTGCCCGTGCGGCACCGGCCGCACCTACGCCGAATGCTGCGAGCCGCTGCACACGGGCGTCCGCCGAGCGCCCACCGCCGTCACACTGATGCGATCGCGGTTCAGCGCCTTCGCCGTGGGTGATGTCACGTATCTGCTGACCTCGTGGCATCCCGACACTCGACCCGCCGACCTGACCCTCGACGAGACGATCACCTGGCGGCGGTTGCAGATCGTCGACACCGACGCGGGCAACGAGGACGACGCCACCGGCGTGGTGGAGTTCCGTGCCCAGTACGTCCACGACGGCAGCAGGCACATCCTTCATGAACGAAGCCGTTTCGAGCGGGTGAATGGCCAGTGGCGCTACCTCGACGGGGAACTCTACGAATAACGGCGGGACACGTTGCCCCGTTAGGCTCATGCCCCGTGCGTGCCGTGCTGATCGTCAACCCGAACGCCACCTCGACCACCCCTGCGGGTCGTGACCTGCTCGCCCATGCGCTGGAAAGCCGGGTGACGCTGACCGTGGAACACACCAACCACCGGGGTCACGCGATCGAGATCGCCAGCGATGCGGCCCGCGACGGGGTGGACGTGCTGATCGTGCACGGCGGCGATGGCACCGTCAACGAGGTAGTCAACGGCGTGCTCGGCGACTGTGGCACCCGCCCCGATGCCGGCCTGGCCCCCGCGGTGGCCGTCGTCCCGGGAGGGTCGGCCAACGTCTTCGCCCGGGCGCTGGGCATCAGCCCCGATCCGATCGAGGCCACCAACCAACTCGTCGACCTGCTCGGCGGTTACCGGATGGGACGCCCGTGGCGCCGCATCGGCCTGATGGACTGCGGTGAGCGCTGGGGCGTGTTCACCGCCGGGATGGGCGTGGACGGTGACGTGGTGGCGGCCGTGGAGGCCCAGCGCGCAAAGGGACGCAAGGTCACGGCATCGCGGTACATCCGGGTGGCTGTGCGGGAGTTCCTCACGACCGCACGCCGGGAACCGACGTTGACGCTGCATCTGCCGGGCGCCGACCCGGTTGCCGGGGTGCACTTCGCGTTCGTGTCGAACTCCAGCCCCTGGACGTATGCGAACAGCCGCCCGGTGTGGACGAACCCCGAAACCACGTTCGACACCGGCTTGGGAGTGTTCGCCACCACGAGCATGAACATCTTGTCGAATCTGCGACTGGTCCGTCAGATGGTGTCCCGCAAGCCCCGCCTCGAGGCCAAGCACCTGATCCGCGACGACAACGTCTCATCGGTCACCGTGACGAGCAACACGCCTGCTGCCTGCCAGATTGACGGAGATTACATCGGCACGCGCGAAACCATGACGTTCACGTCGGTTCCCGAGGCGCTCAGCGTTGTCGCGCCGATGAATAAAAGTGATTGACCTGCGCAAACACACCACTTAGGGTGGAATTAGGGCGCAGCTAGATTCAAAGTGTAGTACACAGGAGTGAGGGTTCTGGTCACCGCCCCACCCAGTGACATTGCCCACGTGTTAACTCAATGCTATTGACATCTGTTCAGCCTGTGAAAGCATCAATGCAACAGTGCAGAAACATTCGTGTGCACGCGTTAACAGCCGAAGAAAATCTGGTGCGCTTTGCCGCGCACACATGACATGTCTAACGAGGAGTTTGATCTTATGGATTGGCGCCACAAGGCCGTCTGTCGCGACGAAGATCCGGAGCTGTTCTTCCCCGTGGGAAACAGTGGCCCGGCGCTTGCTCAGATCGCCGACGCGAAGCTGGTGTGCAACCGTTGCCCCGTAACCACTGAGTGCCTCACCTGGGCCTTGGACTCCGGCCAGGACGCCGGCGTGTGGGGCGGGATGAGCGAGGACGAGCGTCGTGCGCTCAAGCGTCGCAACGCCCGCACCAAGGCCCGCACCGGAGTCTGACCTTTCGGTTCAGATCCCGACGCAAGCTATGGCCCCGACAATGTCGGGGCCATAGCTTATTTTTTGGACAATTCGCTACAGCAAATTGCGTAATTGTCATCACATCTTCTATTGACGCAACTGATTAATTGCTTCGGTGGTACTGGCGTCCCACTGTGGACGCCCTGTGGGCCACCGCCGGGCTCACTGGATGCCGCGACTGCGCCTGCCGATCGGCACCCGCAGCACCACGTCGGTCCCCCCGGACGGGAGATCGTGCATACCGAGCGAGCCGTCCAATTCCGCGGTGACCAGCGTTCGCACGATCTGCAGACCCAGCCGGTCGGACTTCTCCAGGCTGAACCCGTCGGGCAGCCCGCGTCCATCGTCGTGCACCACGACGTCGAGCCAGCGGGCCGAACGCTCGGACCTGATGGTCACGCAACCCTGGGATGTATTGGTGTCGAAGGCATGCTCGATGGCGTTCTGCACCAGTTCGGTGATCACCATGATCAACGCCGTCGCACGGTCGGCGTCGAGCACACCGAGGGCGCCGTCGCGGTTGATCCGGATCGGGGTGTCCACTGACGCGACATCGTTCATGATCGGCAGGATCCGGTCGATCACCTCGTCGAGGTTGACCTCCTCGTCGACCGACATCGACAACGCGTCGTGCACCAGTGCGATCGACGACACCCGACGCACCGATTCGATCAGCGCCTCTCGGGCCTCCAGGTTGTTGGTCCGGCGCGCCTGCAGTCGCAACAGGGCCGCCACGGTCTGCAGATTGTTCTTCACCCGGTGATGGATCTCCCGGATGGTGGCGTCCTTGCTCAGCAGCGCGCGGTCACGCCGTTTGACCTCGGTGACGTCGCGGATCAGGACGGCGGCTCCGACCGCGGCGCCATGCACGACCAACGGCAGGGTCCGCAACAGTACTGCCGCACCGCCGGCGTCGACCTCCATGCGCATGCTGGAGCCTCCGGCCAGCGAGTCACGGACGTGGTTGGCCAGTTCCTGGGCCTCGAACGGGTCGGAGATCAACGGCCGGGTGACGGTGACCAGATTGTGCCCGTCCAGCTCGGACGCCAGGCCCATGCGGTGATAGGCCGAGATGGCGTTGGGACTGGCGAACACCACGTCGCCGACCTTGTCGAGGCGGATGAAACCGTCGCCCACCCGCGGGCTGGAACGCGACATGGCCAGATCGCCGACGTTCGGGAAGGTGCCCTCGGACAGCATGTGCAGCAGATCGCTCGCGCAGTCCAGGTAGGCGCCCTCCAGCGGGCTGGCCATCCGACGGGTGGCCAGCGCGGTCTGGTGGGTCAACACCGCGACCACGTGATCACGGTGCCGCACCGGCACCGCTTCCACGTTCAGACCGGGAAGGTCCGGCGAATGTCGTTGTGTGCCACCGTTTCCCCGGCCGATCGCACCCGACTCGAAGGCCGTGGTGACGACGGGGAGATCTGCGGCCGCGGCCAGCGTGCCGACCGAGTCGGCCAACAAGACGGTGGGGGCGGTATTGGGACGCACCTGCGCGACGCACACCAGCACGCCGTCGTCGCGGCGCACCCACATCAGATAGTCGGCGAACGACAGGTCGGCCAACAGCTGCCACTCCCCGACCACGGCATGCAGGTGGTCCACGGCGCTGCCGGGCAGCATCGTGTGCTCGGCGAGCAGGTCACCGAGAGTGGACATCAGGCACCGCGCACGCGAGGAGCAGAGAAAACACCGTCCACCGGGAGCAGGGAAACGAACCGAATCAGTCGATCACCGCGATGAGATCGCCGGCCTGGATCACGTCGCCCTCGGCGACGTTGACCTTGGTGACGGTGCCCGCGACCTCAGCGAGGACCGGGATCTCCATCTTCATCGACTCGAGCAGCACCAGGGTGTCCCCCGCACCGATCTGATCGCCCTCGTGAACCACGACCTCCAGCACACTGGCCACGATTTCGGCGCGAACGTCCTCGGCCATCTTCACCCCACTTCACTCCGGCGCTAACCCGACTACTTCTGCGGCCTATATCGAACCACAACCCCGGGTGGACAGCGCCGCCCCCGGGGCATGAGACACTAGGGAGCAAGTTCTTACACCATCTGGAGGATCATCATGGCCAAGCGTGGCCGCAAGAAGCGGGACCGCAAGCACTCGAAGGCGAACCACGGCAAGCGCCCCAACGCCGGTTCGAAGTCAGTGCGCTAGCCGCTTCGGCAGACTGTGACCGCCCGACTCCCTTCGGAGATCGGGCGGTTTGTCGTCGGTCCACGCAGGGCCGAGCGCCTGGTCAGCCCCGGATGATGGTGGTCTGGCTGATCTGGATCCGCAGCCGTTCCCGCAGCCCCTCAGGGGCCTTCTCACCGCTGCACTTGGCCGCGATGAGCTTCTTGACGCGCTCCTCGACCCCGTAGTGACGCAGGCACGCCGGGCATTCTTCGAGGTGGTGCTTGAGCTTGTCCCGGCTTTCGGCCGTGCACTCGCCATCCAGCAACGTCCATACCTCGGCGATCACCGCGGCGCACTCCGGATGTTCGGGGTCGACGGGTCCCACCGGCGGGCTCCAGCGCTCATCCTCGCGATTCGACTCACGGTCCCCGCTCATGAGGACACCTCCTCCGGCTCGCCAAGCTGCTGACCTCGGATGAAGCCGCGATCCCTGGCCACATCGGCCAGCAGGTCACGTAGCTGCTTGCGGCCGCGGTGCAGGCGGGACATCACGGTCCCGATGGGAGTATCCATGATCTCGGCGATCTCCTTGTAGGGGAAGCCCTCGACGTCGGCGTAGTACACCGCCATCCGGAATTCCTCGGGCAGCGCCTGCAGCGCTGCCTTGATCTCGGTATCAGGCAGCGATTCCAGTGCTTCGACCTCCGCCGATCGCAGACCGGTCGACGAGTGCTCGGCGTTGGCAGCCAGCTGCCAGTCGGTGATCTCGTCGGTCGGGTACTCGGCAGGTTGGCGCTGCTTCTTGCGGTAGCTGTTGATGTAGGTGTTGGTCAGGATGCGGTAGAGCCACGCCTTGAGGTTGGTGCCCTCACGGAACGACCGGAAGCCGGCGTATGCCTTGACCATGGTTTCCTGCAGCAGGTCCTCGGCGTCGGCGGGGTTGCGGGTCATCCGCAGAGCACCGCCGTAGAGCTGGTCCAGCAGCGGAATGGCATCGCGTTCGAACCGGGCGGTCAGCTCGGCATCGGTCTCAGTCGGCTGCGGCGTGTCAGGCTCGGCCTGCTCGACGTCAGTCATCGTGGGAAACACCTTCCCTTCTGTCGCGGCGCCACCATCAGGCGCGGAATACCACTGGGTATCCGCCGGCCGTTCCAGGCATACGGTTGGCACCAGAATCCTCCTTAGATCCTAGAGCGTGCTACCGACAAGTAGCGCTGAGCAGGTGTCGAGAGCAATAACAGCATGCAGGGGCCACTGTGTTCCCCGGGCTGCGTTCCCCGCACTGTGGTCCCGCGTTGCCCGGCTACGCTGAGCGCCGTGGCACGTGCAGCGACACCCGCGATCGCAGCTCTGGTGGCGGCAGGCATCAAGCACGAAGTAGTGGCCTACCAGCACGACCCTCGCAACGAATCGTTCGGCGACGAGGCCGTGGCCCAGTTGGCGGCCGACGGCATCGTCGCAGAACAGGTGTTCAAGACGCTCGTGATCGCGCTACCCAAAGGGTTGGCGGTAGCGGTCGTGCCCGTACCGCACAAGCTGTCGCTGAAAGCCGCCGCGGCCGCACTGGGGGTTCCGAAGGTGGAAATGGCGGACCCCACGGCCGCTCAGCGGTCCACGGGGTACGTCGTGGGCGGGATCTCCCCCCTAGGCCAGCGCAAGCCCCTGCCCACCGTCGTCGACACCTCGGCGCTGGCCTTCGACAAGGTGCTCTGCAGCGCGGGCAAGCGGGGCCTGGACGTCGCGCTGTCCCCCGAGGACCTGATCCGCGCGACATCGGCAGTGACAGCCGATATCGCCGTCACCTGAACCATCCGGCCCGGCCCTGGCCTTCGGCATGTCGCAATCGGAAACGTACCGGTGTCCGAATCCGTGATTTACATCACGGCTCCCGACGGATTGCATGGAGCCGACAAGGAAGGCGGGTACCCATGACCATCAGTGTGGCCGAGCGAGCAGAACTGGCCGCCGCGGTCTCCGCGTTGTTGCACGACGAATGCACCGAGCAGGACGTACGCCGGGTGATGGACAGCGACGACGGGTTCGACCGCGAGTTGTGGCGCAAGCTCGCCGCCCAGGGCGTGACCGGTCTGCTGGTCGACACCGAGTACGGCGGCGTCGGCCTGGGCGCCCTCGAACTCGAGGCCGTCGCGGAGGCGACCGGTGCCGCACTGCTGCCGGCACCGTTCCTGTCCAGCGCGGTGCTGGCATCGGCTCTGATCGGCGCGACAGGTTCCGACGCCGACAAGCAGCGGCTGCTGCCGGGCCTGGTCGAGGGCACGTCGGTGGGCACCGTCGCGGTGACCGGCTCCCGGGGAACCTGGGCGCCGGAGGGCGTCGCGGTTCGCGCCGCCTCGGCCACCGCCGGCCCGCAAGGCACCGACCACACGCTGACCGGCAACGCCCACTACGTCATGCACGGTCAGGTTGCCGACGTGATCCTGGTGGTGGCCCGCGTCAACGGAGACTTCGGCGTCTTCCAGATCGCACCCGACGCGGACGGTTTCGAGCGCACGGCCGCAACGGTTTTCGACGCGACCGTCCCGTTGTCGACTTACACCTTCGACGCCGCCCGGGCCCGTCGCGTCGGCACCGCCGAGTGGGATGCAGTGCAGCACGCCCTCGACCTCGGGTTGGTCGCGCTGGCCGGTGAACAGGTGGGCGGGGCCAGGCGAATCTTCGACATCACAGTGGACTATCTCAAGACCCGGATCCAGTTCGGCCGCCCCATCGGCAGCTTCCAGGCCCTCAAACACATGGCAGCCGACTTGCTGGTTCAGGTGGAATCAGCCACCTCGGCCGCCCAGCATGCCGCGGCCGAACTTGCCGCCGGTAGCGAAACGGCCAGTGGTGCAATCGGTCTGGCCGGATTTGCCTGCGCCGAGGCCTACCATGCGACCGCCCTGTCCGCGATCCAGATGCACGGCGGCATCGCCTTCACCTGGGAGCACCCGGCCCACCTGTTCCTGCGCCGGGCCCGTACCGGCCTGCATCTGCTCGGCGGCTCGGGGCTGCACCGCGAGCGCTACCTCTCGTCGAAAGGCGCCTGACGATGACCACCGACGAACTGCCCGGCGCCGACCTACTGCGCACCGAGGTGCGCGACTGGCTCGCCCAGAACTGGTCCGGGTTACCGAAATCCACGAATCCGTGGGTCAGCTCCCCCGAGCGGGTGGCTTGGCTGGAGAAGGTGCTCGACGCGGGCTACGCGGTGCCGACCTATCCCACCGAATGGTTCGGGCGGGCGTATCCGAACGCACTGGCGGCGGTGATCGAGCAGGAGTTCCGGGCGGTCAAGGCACCCGGTGCGCGCCAGGACAAATACAGCATCCCGGCCAACACCGCGCTCAAGTTCGGCACCGATCGGCTCAAGAACGACCTGGTGCGGGAGTTCCTGACCGAGCGTGCCCGCACCTGCCTGCTCTACAGCGAGCCGGGGGCCGGATCCGATCTGGCCGCCGTGCGCACCACCGCGGTCCGCGATGGCGACGAGTGGGTGGTCAACGGCCAGAAGGTGTGGACCTCGGGTGCCACCACGTCCGAGTACGCGCTGCTGATCGCCCGCACCGACTGGGATGTGCCCAAGCACAAAGGCTTGAGCTTCTTCATGATTTCGATGCGCCAACCCGGTATCGAGGTGCGTCCGCTGGTCCAGATCACCGGCGAATCGCACTTCAACGAGGTCTTCATCACCGACGCGCGAGTGTCCGATGCGTACCTGCTCGGCGGTGAAGGCAACGGATGGCGGGTGCTGCAGACCGCGCTGGCCTACGAGCGGTCGATCATGGGCGACGGCGGGCGCGGCTCACGCAACCGCACCCGGGCCGACGACCTCATCGGCCTGGCCCGCGACCACGGCCGCCTGGAGGATCCGGCAGTTCGCAAGGACCTGGCCGACGTGTTGGCGTTGCGCGAACTCAACTCGCTCAACAACGCCCGCGCCAAGGCCGCTGCGGCCCAAGGGACTTCCAGCTCGATCATGTCGCTCGGGAAGCTGGCCATGTCGAACATCCTGCACGCCGAGGCGCGCCTCAAGACCGAGATCATCGGCGCCGAAGCGCTTTTGGCCGGCCCCGAGAACGCCGAGGCCGACGACATCAACTTCCTGACCCTCAACGCGTTCTTCACCTCGATCGGCGGCGGCACCGACCAGATCCAACGCAACATCATCGGTGAGCGCGTACTCGGCCTGGCCAAGGAACCCGAGGTCGATCGGGACATCCCGTTCCGCCAGGCCCGCCGGAGCTGAGAGATGACCAACCCCGACGACTACGACCCGCCGCTGGCCGGGGTGCGCATCCTCGACCTGTCCCGCGGCCCGATGACAGCGGTCGGCCGCCTGCTGGCCGACCTCGGCGCCGCGGTGACCCAGGTGCACATGCCCGGCGTCACCGCGGCACCCGACGACCGCCTCGCCGCGGGTGCCGGGGTCGATCCCGACTCGGTGGGCGCCGCGATCAACCGGCACGGCATGAGCACCGTCGGCATCGATCTCTCGATCCCCGACGACCGCCGTCGCTGGGTTCACCTGCTGGCCGGGGCCGACATCCTGATCGAGGACACCCCGCCGGGCTCGGCCGCAGAGAAAGCCTTGGCGGCGCGCAACATTCACGCCGAGCATCCGGGCCTGGTGATCCTGTCCATCAGCGATTTCGGCCGCGACACCAGCTATCGCGGCTGGCACGCCACCACCCCGGTGCTGCACGCGCTGACCAGCGAGCTGTCCCGCTCGGGTATCCCGGGGCGAGAGCCCCTGGTGCCACCGGCCGCGCAGCTGCCCTATCACGTGGCGGCAGCGCAGGCCGCGGTGATGACCGTCAGTGTGTACCTGGACCGATTGCGTACCGGGGAAGCCGATCTCATTGATTTCTCGATTCTCGACGGGGCCATGCAGACCCTCGATCCCCCGCACGGGACGGTGGGGACGGCCTCGGCCGGAGTGGCGTTGAGCCGCCAGCGACGCAACTGGAACGCCGAGCGACTGCGGTACCCGATCATCGCGTGCAAGGACGGGCATGTGCGAATCTGCCTCCTGGCAAAACGCCAGTGGCACGGCATGTTCGAGTGGATGGGTCGACCCGACGAGTTCGCCGATCCCTCATTCGACCGGCTCAAGGTGCGGCTCAGCTCGCCCGAGCTGCTTGCCGGTGTCGGCCGGTTCTGCGCCGGGCAGACCCGGGCCGAGTTGGAGGTCGCCGGCCAGCGCCACGGGGTGCCGACGGCGGCGGTACTGACACTGGCCGAAACCCTCGGCGCCGAGCAGGTCATGAGCCGCGGGTACTTCCACGAGGTGGAGCTGGCCCCGGGAATGTCGGCGCCCGTGCCGGCCGGCGTCCTCGAGATCGACGGGCAGCGGGCCAACGCGCTGACCCGGTCCGACCACGAGGCCGACCGGCGCCCGCGCCACCTCGATGTGGCACCACTGCTCGCCGGCCGCGACCGCCGCAACGAAGGCCTCCCGCTGGAAGGTGTGCGGGTGCTGGATCTCGGCGTGATCGTCGTCGGGTCCGACACCGGGCGGCTCTTCGGCGATCTCGGCGCCGACGTCATCAAGATCGAGAACTCCGCGTTCCCGGACGGCCTGCGGGGCAACTTGACCTCGATGTCGCCGACCTACGCCGCCGGCCACCGCAACAAGCGCTCGATCGGCATCGATCTGCGCACGCCGCGGGGCCGGGCGCTGGCGCACCAGCTGGTCGCGATGTCCGACGTCGTGCTGACCAACTTCAAACCGGGGGTGGCCGAGACGCTGGGGATGGATTACCAGACCTTGCGGGACGTGAACCCCGGCATCGTGGTGGTGGACAGCTCGGCGTTCGGGCCCACCGGGCCGTGGGCCAAGCGGATGGGCTACGGCCCGCTGGTCCGTGCGGCCGCCGGGTTCACCGACCTGTGGGTGTACCCGGATGAACCAGAGTCGTTCTGCGACACCGTCACCGTGTACCCCGATCACGTGGCCGCCCGGATCGGCGCGCTCGGAGCGCTGGCGCTGCTGCTGCGCCGCGAACGCACCGGAACCGGTGGGTCGGCCAGCGTCGCGCAGTCCGAGGTGATGTTGAGCCATCTGGCCGGCGAGATCGCGGCGGACGTACTGCTGCGCCGCGGCCACGAATCCTCGGTCCGACCGGCCCACGATGCCCCGTGGGGCCTGTTCCCGGCGGCCGGCGAGGACACCTGGCTCGCGGTCACCGTGCGCGATGACGCTGATTGGCACGCCCTGTGCGGGGTGATCGGCCGTCCGGACCTCGGCGCCGACACGCAACTGGGCAGCCGCAGTGGCCGAGACGCTCACCGTGGCCGCATCGACGAGGCGGTTCGGTCCTGGACCTCACAGCGCCCGGCGACCGAGGCGATGGAGCTGCTGCAGTCGGCCGGTGTGCCGGCCGGCGCCGCGCTGCATGCCGACGACATCGCCGGCTGGGACTACTACGTGCAGCGCCGCGCCTTCCGCGAGGAGTTGCACCCCCACGCCGACGAGCCGTTCACCATGGAGAACGTGCAGATCCATTCGGATCGCGTCGCTGATCCACCGCTGATCCAGGCGCCGCTGCTCGGCGAGCAGACCCGTGACATCGCCGTCGAACTGTTGGGCCTCGACGAGGCCGACATCGAGGAGCTGATCGAGGCCGGGGTGCTCGAAGTGCCGCAGAGCGCTGTGCCTGCAGGCTGAACACCACGCCCACCGCCGACTGATCGGCCGTCCCTCGTACGATTCGTGGGGTCCCCTCGCCCTCACGCCGAAAAGACCGCATGGACTTCACCAGACTCAGGTACTTCGTGGCGGTCGCCGAGGAATTGCACTTCAAGCGGGCCGCCGACCGGTTGATGATCACGCCGCCCCCGCTGAGCAAGCAGATCAAGGTGCTGGAATCAGAACTCGGCGGGCAGCTCTTCGAACGCAATTACCACGAGGTCCGGTTGACGCCGCTGGGCGCCAAACTGCTCGGCCCCGCACGCGAAATCCTGCGCCAGGTCGAGGAATTGAAGGCCACCGCGACCCGGCTCACCGAGGGAGCCGCCACCGTCCGGGTCGGTGCCACCGCCTATGCGCCGTCGGATTTCGTGGCGCAGGTCCAGACGGCCGTCGCCAACTTGCCGGCACCGACAGAGTTCAGCGTCCCCGGGTCGGCCGCCGAGGTGACGGCCAAGTTGGTGTCCGGCCACCTCGACCTCGGGCTGATCCATCTGCCCACCGCCGACAAGCGGCTGCAGTACCGCGTGGTGGCCACCTTCCAGGGCGCCGTGGCGGTCCGTTTCGACGATCCACTGGCCACCAGGGACCTGGTGTCCATCGAGGAGCTCCGCGAGCGCGATGTGGTCATCGACTTCGCCCGACCCAATCCCGTCATGCTGGCCGGCCTGACCCGTGCGCTCAATGCCCGAGGGGTGACCCGCATCGTCCGCACCACCAATCAGTTCGGCGGCGAACTGGAGATGGCCGCCCAGGTGTTCAACCGCCGTCTCGTCGCGGTGGTGCCCTACGCACCCGAGTCATTGATCGGCAAGATCTTCTCGCCACCGGAATTCACTCTGGTGCCGATCGACGAGAGCACCTGGTCGCCGGCTCGGATCGCCCTGGCCTGGGTGCCTGATCGCCTGAAGAACCCCGCCGAGATCGAGGCGCTGGTAGAGGTCCTGGCGGTCGGCCTGGCCCGGGGGCGGGCGCAGTAATGTGGGCACAGTGAAAACGAAGCTGGTGGGCACCACTGTGGCCTCGAGCGTCGCCGTCCTGGCGATTCTGCTCGGCCAGCCGGCGCCCGCCGGACCGCAGATCCGGTTGGTCGACAACCCCGTCCCGATGACCCAGGGGGACGGCTCGCTGCCCGACGGGCAGGTGCTGACCCCGTACGACGTGCAGAACCCGGCGATCGGCCGGTTGGACCCGCGGCTGCTGGCCGCCATTCAGAACGCCGCCGATGCCGCGGCCGCCGACGGCGTGACCATGACGATCAACTCGGGGTGGCGTTCGGCCGATTTCCAGCAGTCACTGCTCGATCAGGCGGTGCAGACGTACGGCAGCCTGGCGGCCGCGCGCCAGTACGTGCAGACGCCGACCGCATCCCGGCATGTGACCGGTGAGGCGGTCGATGTCGGGGGTCCGCAGGCCGATCACTGGCTGATCGCCAACGGCGCACGCTTCGGGCTGTGCCAGATCTACGCCAACGAGCTGTGGCATTTCGAACTCGTCGCCGACCCGGCCGGCAACTGTCCGCCGCTGCAACCCAACGCCGCGGGCTGACTATTCGGTGACCGGCACCATGTCGGCGCCGCGCGTGCACTTGTAGCTGGTTTCGGGACCCTTGCAATGGCATTCCGACTCGACTCGGATCCGGCACCCACAACCCTCGTGAGCACAGGTCAGGACCGTTCCTGCAGGAACAACGCTCATGTCTCCTCCAATAGATCGGCGGCCGACATCTTCCTGCGGGCTCGGCCGCTGGCCCTATCGTCCCCCTGTCTTTCCACCGGACCAGCGGTATCGGTACAACTCGCGCGGCATATCGTGTGTTCATGACTCTGTCCGGGAAGACCATGTTCATCTCCGGCGCCAGCCGCGGTATCGGCTTGGCGATAGCCAAGAAGGCCGCCGCCGACGGCGCCAACATCGCGCTGGTCGCCAAGACCGCCGAGCCGCACCCCAAGCTCGAGGGCACCGTCTACACCGCGGCCAAGGAGATCGAGGAGGCCGGCGGGCAAGCCCTGCCGATCGTGGGCGACGTGCGTGACGGTGACTCGGTGGCCTCAGCAGTAGAACAAGCGGTCGCCCAATTCGGCGGCATCGACCTCTGTGTCAACAACGCCTCGGCGATCAATCTCGGCTCTATCGAGGAAGTTCCGCTCAAGCGCTTCGATCTGATGAACGGCATCCAGATCCGCGGCACCTACGCCGTGTCGCAGGCCTGCATCCCGCACATGAAGGGTCGGGAGAACCCGCACATCCTGACGCTGTCCCCGCCGATCCGGCTGGAGTCGGAGTGGCTCAAGCCGACCGCGTACATGATGGCCAAGTACGGAATGACCTTGTGCGCCTTGGGTATCGCCGAAGAGATGCGCGAGGCCGGCATTGCGTCCAACACGCTGTGGCCGCGCACCCTGGTGGCCACCGCAGCAGTGCAGAACTTGCTCGGCGGTGACGAGGCCATGGGCCGGGCCCGCAAGCCCGACGTCTACGCCGACGCGGCCTATGCCATCTTCAACAAGCCCGCACGCGAGTACACCGGCCAGAGCCTGTTGTGCGAGGACGTGCTGCTCGCGAACGGCGTCACCGATCTGTCGGTGTACGACTGCGTGCCCGGGTCCGAACTCGGCGTCGACCTGTGGGTGGACACCCCTAATCCGCCGGGATACGTCCAGCCCTGATCCCCGCCGTTGACGCCGAGTGGCCAGTTATCGCACACCGATACGTGCGCACCGTGCGATAACTGGCCACTCGACGCTCGGCGTACCCGTTCTAGGCTCGTCGGCATGTCTGACGCACAACTCCCTGACCCGCGGCCCACCAACTGGGCCGCCGGCCGCTATCAGGCCGTCGCCGACCAGATCGCCGTCATCGCCGATGAGGTCGTCACCACCGCCGACCGGCTGCGGCCGGTCCAGGACACCCGCCTGGTCGACCTGGCGTGCGGCACCGGAAGCGCTGCACTGGCCGCCGCCGAGGCCGGGGCCCGCGTCACCGGCGTGGATCTCACTGCCGAGTTGATCGCCATCGCCTCAATGCGCCCCGGAGCCGACGCGGTGCAGTGGGTGGTCGCCGACGCGGCCCACACCGGGCTGCCCGAGGGCGGATTCGGCACCGTGGTGTCGAACATGGGGATCATCTTCGTCGAGCCCACCAGCCTGGTCGCCGAGGTCACCCGGCTGTTGGCCCCGGGCGGGGTTTTCGCGTTCTCCACCTGGATCCGTGACGAAGCCGGCAACCCGTTCTTCACCCCGATCGTGGAAACCCTCGGTGCGCCGCCGGCGGCGGCCTACTCGCCAGATCAGTGGGGTGATCCCGATGTCGTACACTCGCGCCTCGACGTCGGATTCAACGATGTCCAGTTCGAAACCGACTCACACACATGGCAATTCGACTCTGTCGAATCGGCGGTCCGATTCATCTCGGACGAATCGCCGATGCACGTCAACCTGCTGAGCCGGCTGGATGACGCGACGCGAAGCCGGCTGCTCGACGCCTTCACCGCGGCGCTGAGCGCACAGACCGACGACGACGGCCGAGTCGCCTTCGACGCGCCCTATGCGGTGGTGACCGCACGCAAGATCAGGAACGATTAGCGCGAACGCGCCCCGCCGGACAGCATGGTCTCGACGCTGCCGGCGAAAGCCGCAGTGGTGAAACAGGTCGGTTCGGCGAACTCTTCGAGCATGAGCGCGTCGTTCCAACTGGCGTCGGCCGCGGTCCGCAACAGGGGTTTGGTCATCGCGACCGCGTGCGGCGGCAGCGCGGCGACCCGGGAACACCATTCGTCGGCGGTGGCGAGCAGCTGCTCGTGGGCGACGACCTCGTGCACCAGGCCCAGCCGCTGCGCGGTTTCGGCGTCGATGTGCTCGCCTTTCAGGTAGTAGGCCAGCGCGCCCTGATAGCCGAGTCGCCGGGTGAGCGCCCAACTGGTGCCGACCTCCGGGATCAATCCGAGGCGGGCGAAGGCAGGCACGATAACCGCCCGCTCGCTGGCGATGGTCAGATCGCACGTCAGCGCCCAGGCCAGCCCGACGCCGGCAGCCGGACCGTTGAGGGCGGCCACGAAGACAGTGTCCGAACCCGCGATGAGGCGGGCGATACCTCCGAATTCGCGTCGTATCCAGCGCCATACGTCCGCGGTTCCCTCGGCCTGGTACCGATTCTCGATGGCTGCACGCATCATGCGCAGGTCGCCGCCCGCGCTGAAGCCCGGGTCCGCGCCCGTCAACACGACAGCACGAATGTCGTTGTCGGCCACCAGCTCCTCCAGAGCCCGGCGCAGCTGCCGGACCAGCGGTGCCGACAGGACGTTCAGCCGGTCAGGTTCGTCGAGGGTCACCACCGCTCGGTCGCTGCTGCGGTCGACCACAATCCGTTGTGGCGCAGCCGGATCGTCGCCTTCGGCCACCATGCCGCGATACAAGGGCTTGCCCATCAGAAATCCTCCTCAATCGGTTTGGCCTGCAATGCATTCCATGCCGCATCGGCAAACACCTCGACGACCTCGCTGTCCATCTCGGCGACATCGCCGGCCACCCAGTGGCGGGCGTACTCCTGCGCGGGGCCGAACCACAGAGCGGCCGTGACGCCGGGATGGATGGCCGACAGCACTCCGTAGGCGCGGTGTGGCCGCCACCAGGCCTGGATCGCTGCAAAGAAGTCCTGGTTGGCCGCCCGTAGTTCGCTGCTGTCGAGCCGGTCACCGAGCAGGAGTGCGGCTTCGCCGCGGTGCGCCGCGATCCAGTTCAGGTGATGTCGCACCCCGCCGCGGATTCCCTCTTCGGCGGTGTCCTGCCCGCGCAGCATCTCCACGAAACCCGCCTGGTACTCGGCCATGACCTGGGCGTAGACGGCCGCTGCCAGCGCCGGCTTGTCGGGAAAGTGGTGGTAGAGCGATCCGACGCTCACCTCGGCCTCACGCCGCATCTCGTCGAGCGTCGGGGCGATCGTCCCCTCCGACGCGAACCGTCGTCGCGCGACCGTCAACAATCGGTCCCGCGCGCCCCTCCCCTTTGCCAGCGCCACGAGGATTACTCTAACAAAACCGAGCAATCCTCTAAAGAGCTGTCATTCCGCCTGGTAGAGGATCCCGCGGCCGATCGCCTCCCGCACCTCCGGCAGCGCAGCCTGCGCCAGCGCGTCGGCATCGACGCCGTGATGCGTGGCCAGCAGCTGGATCAAGGCACCCAAGGGCACCTCGCCGCGGCAGCCCGCCAGAAGCGCTCGCATCACCTCGTCAACCCCGATGACGGCGGCTGGGCCGCCGGGGCGGCGCACCGCGGCGCCCACCTCCTGCCAGCCATCCGGCCCGGGCAGTGCCTGCGCCTCCAGGAACACCGGCGCCGTGGAGAGCCGGGCCGCCAGCAGCATGTCGTCGGAGGTGTCGCGCAGGAACGCCCGCCGGGCGAAGAACGCGTCCACCTCGGCTCCGGTGACCGCCTCGTCGGCGCCCGTGATCTCCTCGAGGATCTGCTCGGGCAGTTCCCCGTCCCGCGGCACCCGCAGCGAGATCATGCCCATCCCGACGCCGGTGATCCCCTGCTCGGTAAACCAGTCGAGCCATTCACCACCGCGCTGCGCCTGTCGATCGAGGTCTTCTCCGGCGTCGGCCAGCCACAACGAGACATAGCGGACCGGGTCGGCCAGCTCGCGCTGCACCACCCAGGCGTGCAGGCCGGTGCCGGCCAGCCAACCAGAAACACGTTGGCGCCAGGTCTCGCCTTCTTTACCCTCGCGCACAATCCAGTTCGCCATGATGTGGGCGGTGCCACCCGGGGACAGATGGTCACCGATCTGCTCGATCAGGCTCTGGCACAACGCATCTCCGGCCACACCCGAATCGCGGTAGATGTAATCGCGGGCACCCGAACCCACCACGAACGGTGGATTGGAGACGATCAGATCGAATCGCTCGCCCGCCACCGGTTCGAAGAGGCTGCCCCGACGCAGGTCCCACGTCATGCCGTTCAGCCGCGCAGTCATCGCGGCCAGTGCCAGCGCCCGCTCGTTGGTGTCGGTCGCGACGATCTCGTCGCAGTGTGCGTCCAGATGGAGCGCCTGGATGCCGCATCCGGTTCCGAGGTCGAGGGCGCGGCGCACCGGGTTACGCGTGACCGCCCGCGCCAATGACACCGACGCCCCGCCGATCCCGAGCACGTGATCGTGCCGCAACGGCCCCCGGCGCACCGCGGCATCCTGATCGGACACGACGTAAAAATCCCGGACTCCGTCGCTGTGCGGGCGGATGTCGAGGGCGGCTCGAACCCTGTCGCCGGTGAACTCCAGGACGCCGTTGGCAGCCAGGGCCTGCAGGCTGGTCGACGGGAATGCCGCCTCGACCAGATCGCGCGCCTCCTCGGTCCCGAGCAGCAGCAGACGCACCAGCACGGCCAGTCTCTGCCGGTCTGCCGGGGCGGCACGGGTAACCCGTAGAACCGGCCACCACACGCCCCGGCCCAGCGCGGCGTTGGCGTCGGCGCCGAGCAGCTCGGCCACCCCGTCGGTGGTGAATCCGGCCGATCGCAGGTCGGCACCGATTGCGTCGACCAGGGCAGGGTCGACCACACCGGCATCGATGCCGCTCAAAACAACCCCATCTCTTCGGGCTCGGCCGGCTCGATGAGCTCCGGGCCGTTGTTGCGGACACTGTTGACGAGTCGCGACACCTCACGGACGGCGATCCGGTCGAGATCCCCGTGACCACGCAGCAGGCCCTCGTCGATGGGGGCGTCGGGATCCATCCAGCGGTCCCAGTCGGGCGCGCTGATGGTCAGCGGCATCCGATCATGGATCTCGCCGAGCGGGCCCGCGGAGTCGGTGGTGATGATCGTGCAACTGAGCAGCGGCGGCGCGTCCTTCGGTGCGCCCTGCGGACGCCACGTCGTCCACAGCCCCGCCATGAACAGCAGCTCGCCGTCGGCCCCGTACATGTAGAACGGGGTCTTGGCTCCTTTTTTCCCGGCGTCTGGATTGGGCTTCCACTCGTACCAACCGTCCATCGGGATCAGACACCGCTTGCTCTTGGCGGAGTTGCGGAACGCCGGTGATGTGGTGACCTTCTCCGCGCGCGCGTTGATCAGCAGCGGCCCCTTGGTGTCCGGGCCGCCGCCCTCGGCCGTCTTCACCCACGGCGGGATCAGCCCCCAGCGCATGGACCGGACCCGGCGGGTCGATTCATCCTCGGGCTCGGTGTGCCGTTTGACGACGCTGGAGATGGTGGTCGTGGGCGCCACGTTGTAATTGGCGGCGGAGTTGGCGCCCGCGACATCCTTGTCGCCCTTGTCCCCCGAACTCGAGGCACTCTCGTCGAGCGCCTGGATCTTCTGCGCCAGCAGCGCCGGATCGGTGGTCACCGCGAAACGTCCACACATAGTGCCCATGGTTGCAGAGTCCGCGGACAAGGCAGGATGTAGTGCGTGAGTGCACGTGAGGAGCAAACAGAACACTGGCAGGCCCCGTCGACGACGGTGCCGGTCGACGCCACCGTCACGGTGCCGGGTTCGAAGTCTCTGACCAACCGTGCACTCGTACTGGCCGCTCTGGCCACCGCGCAGGGTCCCTCCACTGTCAGCGGCGCACTGCGCAGCCGCGACACCGACCTGATGATCGACGCGATCCGCACCCTCGGCGTCAGCGTCACGGCAGCCGAACACGACGACACCGAGCTGACTGTCAGCGGCCACATCGCGCCGCCCCCGGATGCGCGGGTCGACTGCGGACTGGCCGGCACCGTGCTGCGGTTCGTGCCCCCGGTCGCCGCAGTCGGCACCGACTCGGTCACCTTCGACGGCGACGAGCAGGCCCGGTCCCGGCCGATCTCCCCGCTGCTCAACGGGCTACGTGGGCTCGGCGTCGAGGTGGACGGTGACAGTCTGCCGTTCGCGGTACTCGGGCGGGGCGCCGTCACCGGCGGCACCGTCGAGATCGACGCGTCGGGTTCCTCGCAGTTCGTCTCCGGGCTGTTGTTGTCGGGTGCGACCTTCACCGACGGGCTCACCATCGTGCACACCGGAGCCTCGGTGCCGTCGGCCCCGCATGTCGCCATGACGGTGGCGATGCTGCGCGACGCCGGTGTGCAGGTCGATGACTCGGTCCCCAACCGCTGGCGGGTCTCCCCCGGTCCGGTCGCCGCCCGCGCCTGGCATATCGAACCGGATCTGTCGAACTCCACGCCCTTTCTGGCGGCTGCGATCGTCACCGGCGGAACGGTGCGGATCGCCGGTTGGCCGTCGGCCAGCATCCAACCCGCCGACACCATCCTCGAGCTACTGACGAAGGTGAATGCGACTGTCCACCAACGTGATACCGATTTGGAGGTCAGTGGCGCCGAGGGCTACGGCGGGTTTGACGCCGACCTGCACGACGTCGGCGAGCTCGCTCCCACGGTGGCCGCGCTGGCCGCACTGGCCGCTGACGGCTCGACGTCACGGCTACGGGGTATCGCGCACCTGCGCGGACATGAGACCGACCGACTGGCCGCACTGACCACCGAGATCAACGGACTTGGCGGCGACTGCTCCGAGACCGAGGACGGCCTGCTCATCACGGCGCGGCCGCTGCACGGCGGGACCTGGCGTTCCTACGCCGACCACCGGATGGCCACCGCAGGGGCGATCATCGGCCTGCGGGTGCCCGGTGTGGAGGTGGAGAACATCGCTACCACCGCCAAAACCCTGCCCGACTTCCCGCTGATGTGGGAGCAGATGCTGGCGGGCGACCCGCACACTGACCCGCACAAAAAGGGGAAGTAAACCACCTTGGGAGCGCGGGATTACGACGAATCCGATGTCCGGATCAGGCCGGGCCGGGGTACCCGTCCGCGCACCAAGATCCGCCCCGACCACGCCGATGCCCAGTCCGCGATGGTGGTGACCGTCGACCGCGGCCGCTGGGGTTGCGCCCTGGATCGCGACCCGCATCACCGCGTGGTCGCGATGCGGGCCCGTGAACTGGGCCGCACCCCGATCGTCGTCGGCGACGACGTCGACATCGTCGGCGACCTGTCCGGCCGCCCGGACACCCTGGCCCGGATCGTCCGGCGTGGTGAACGCCGAACAGTGTTGCGCCGCACCGCCGATGACACCGATCCGACGGAACGGGTGGTGGTCGCCAACGCCGACCAGCTGTTGATCGTGGTGGCCCTGGCCGACCCGCCGCCGCGCACCGGTTTCGTCGAACGCGCGCTGATCGCCGCATACGCCGGCGGGCTGAAACCGGTGCTGTGCCTGACAAAATCCGATCTGGCCGACCCCGAGCCGTTCGCTGCACAGTTCGCGGATCTGGACCTGACCATCGTCACGGCGGGCCGCGAGGATCCACTCGATGCGGTCGCACCACTGCTGACCGATCAAGTCACCGTGTTCCTCGGGCATTCCGGCGTGGGCAAGTCCACGCTGGTGAATCGCCTTGTCCCGGAGGCTGATCGGGCCACGGGCGAGGTTTCCGGAGTGGGCAAGGGCAAGCACACCTCCACCCAGTCGGTGGCGCTCCCGCTCGACAGCCAGGGCTGGGTGATCGACACCCCCGGCATCAGGTCGTTCGGGCTGGCGCACATTCAACCGGACGACGTGATCAGGTCGTTCTCGGATCTGGCCGACACCATCGAGGACTGCCCGCGCGGCTGCGGCCATATGGGCCCACCCGCCGATCCCGAATGTGCGCTGGACACCCTGACCGGGCCGGCGGCGGGCCGCGTCGCGGCGACCCGTCACCTGTTGACCGCTCTGCGGGAAGCCTGACCTGCCCCGACGTCTCGGCGACTATGGTCGCTGAACGTGGCTACTTTCGTTCTCACCGGCAGCGCCTCTGGGCTTGGGGCGGCAACCAAGAAACGGCTGGAATCCGACGGGCATCGGGTGATCGGCGTCGACCTGCGCGGGGCCGACGTGAACGTGGACCTGAGCACCCCGGACGGACGTGCGGAGGCGATCGTCAAGGTCACCGAGCTGGCCGACGGCGGCATCGACGGTTTCGTCCCGTTCGCCGGTCTGGCCGCCGCAACCGGCCGTCCGGCGGACCTGCTCATCGCCGTCAACTACTTCGGCGCCATCGAGCTGCTGGAAGGTCTGCGTCCACTGCTGGCCGGCCGGGAGAACGCATCGGTGGTGCTGATCAGTTCGAATTCGACGACCACTCAACCCAATTGGCCGGTGGAGCTGGCGGAGGCCTGCCTGGCCGGTGATGAGGCGGGCGCCAACACCGTCGCCTCCGCCTACGGCGATTTCGCGGCGCTGCAGGCGTACCCGGCGACCAAGGCCGCCCTGGCGTACTACGCCCGCACCAAGTCCGCGGAGTACATCGCCGACGGCATCCGGCTCAACGCGATCGCGCCGGGGCTCATCGACACTCCGATGACCCAGGAAGGCCGCAAGGATCCGCTGACCGGTGCGGGAATGGAGCAGTTCCTCAAGACGATCCCAGCGGGGCGCGGCGGGCGGCCCGAAGAGGTGGCTTCGCTGGTGGCGTTCCTACTGGGTCCCGATTCGGGTTACTTCGTCGGGTCGGTCATCTTCGTCGATGGCGGTATCGACGCTGCCTTGCGGGGCAAGGACTGGCCGAAGGTGTGGGAACTCGGCAGCTGATGGGCGGCGCGGGGTCGGGTCAGTGCTTCGTCTTGGCCTGATCCGCCTCGGCCTGCTGCTGCTCCTCCGCAGCCTGCTGCTTGGCGGCGGCGATGGCGGCGCGGCCCTCAGGGCTGGCGGCCGAGTTGCCCGGCGTCTTGGCCGAAGCGACCCCGGCGCTGCAGTTGAGGTTGAGCAGCACGGTGTCGGTGACGGGCGCGAAATTGTCGCCCTTGAGCCAGGGCGCCTTCTCGGAGCTGGTGACGACGCAGTCGTCGTCGGCCTCCGAATCGCCTGAGCGGGTCGCGACGACGCCCTTCATCCCGGCATCGGCCAGTGCCGACTGTGCGTCGGAATACTTCTGCCCGGCGTAGTCGTCGGCCGAAGCGACGCCGGTGGCCAACGCACCGACCGGAACGGCGGAAGCCCCGAGCACCATGGCAGCTGCCAGCATCTTCTTCACGAGCGAAGAATATGAGCGGGGGCTGCAAGGACCCTGGGAGTACCTGGGGTGATTGCTTGGAATCCGGACCCCAATGTGAAGAAGGTGCCGAGAAATCATGATTTCTCGGCACCTTCTTCACATTCGTCGGCTCAGCGTCGGCGCCAGCCCCGCACTGCCTCGATGGCTGTCTTCAGACCGCGACGACGTCCCGTCGTCGGATCGGTGACGCCGTACCCGTCGAGCTCTGTGAACATCCGCTCACTGCGCGTTTCCGGGGCGTTGTCGGCCGTGTCCTTCAGGAACCGGTCCGGCAGCGACAGTTTGGCGATCGTGCGCCAGGTCTTGCCGTACTGCACCAGGAACGGCCCCGTGGTGTAGGGCAGGTCGTACTTGTCGCACAGCGCCCGCACCCGGACCGCGATCTCGGCGTACCGATTGCTCGGCAGATCCGGGAACAGGTGGTGCTCGATCTGGTAGCTCAGATTGCCGCTCATGAACGCCAGCACCGGACCCGAGTTGAAGTTGGCGCTACCCAGCATCTGGCGCAGGTACCACTGGCCGCGGCTTTCACCGACCATGTCGGTCTTGGTGAATTTCTCTGCGCCATCGGGGAAGTGGCCGCAGAAGATCACCGCGTTGGCCCAGATGTTGCGGATGACGTTGGCCACCGCATTGGCCTTCAAGGTGGACTTGAAGGTGGCGCCGGGCGACAACGACGTGAGCGCGGGCCAGACCACGTAGTCCTTGGCCAGCTGATGGCCGGCCTTGACGCCGAACTCGCGGACCCGGACGAGCGTCGCGTTGCGGTTGTCGCGACCCTTGAAGATCTTGCCGAGCTCCAGGTGCTGCAGCCCCACGCCCCACTCGAAACCGATTGCGAGAAGGGTGTTGAAGAGCAGGTTGCCGTAGAGGTTGAACGGCTTCCACTTGGCATCCCGGGTCACGCGGATGACGCCGTAGCCCACGTCGTCGTCCATACCGAGGATGTTCGTGTACTTGTGATGCATGAAGTTGTGGGTGAACCGCCAGTGCTTGGACGCCCCGCTCATGTCCCACTCCCACGACGAGGAGTGAATCTCGGGATCGTTCATCCAGTCCCACTGGCCGTGCATGGTGTTGTGGCCGATCTCCATGTTCTCGATGATCTTGGCCACGCCCAGGGTGACGGTGCCCGCCCACCACGCGGAACGCTTCGAGCTCGCTGCGAGCATGACGCGGCCGGCGACGTCGAGCGCACGTTGCGCCGCGATGGTGCGACGGATGTAGCGGGCGTCCCGCTCACCACGGGAGTCTTCGATGTCTTGTCGGATCGCATCCAGTTCGATGCCCAGATTCTCGATGTCGGCATCGGTCAGATGCGCGAATGCGGGTACGTCGGTTACTGCCATCGTCAGCCTCCTCTCAATTACCTACGGTAGCGTAACCTACGACCCCGTAGGTTACTAGCCAGTAAAGTTTAAACATCCAGGACGCAGTCTCCGGAAGCGGCGGAAACACACGTCTGGATCCTGGTGCCCGGGTCATGCTCGACGCCGGTGCGCAGATCGCGCACATGCCCTTCGACCAGTCCCACCACACACGACTGACAGATCCCCATCCGGCAGCCGAACGGCATCTGAATCCCGACCTGCTCCCCCGCGTCCATCAACGGCGTCGCGCCGTCGATCGTGACCTCCTTGCCGCTGCGCTCGAACGTCACCGTGCCCCCGGCGCCGTGCGGGGCTGCCCGCGACACCGCGAATCGCTCCAGGTGCAGGTGCTCGGCGATACCGGCGGCCTCCCACACCTGTTCGGCGTCGTTGAGCATGCCTTCGGGCCCGCACGCCCACGCTTGACGCTCACGCCAATCGGGAACCAACTCACCGAGTTGCGCCAGATCAAGCCTGCCTTCGGTCCGGGTGCTGCGCAACAACAGCCGGTAACCGGGATGCGCATCGTGCAGCTCCGCCAACTCCTGACCGAACATCACATCGGAATCGGTCGGCGCGGAATGCACGTGCACGATGTCGGTGATCTGGCCCCGGCGCACCAGGGTGCGCAGCATCGACATCACCGGGGTGATGCCCGAACCCGCCGTCACGAACAGGACTGTTGCCGGCGCCGGTTGCGGCATGACGAAGTTGCCCTGCGGCGCGGCCAGCCGCACCACGGTTCCCGGACGCAGCCCGTCGACCAGGTGTGTCGACAGAAACCCCTCGGGCATCGCCTTGACGGTGATCGCGATGGTGCGCGCGGATTTCTCCGGCGTCGAGGTCAACGAATACGACCGCCAGCGCCAGCGCCCGTCGATCAGCACGCCGATGCCGACGTACTGGCCGGGCTGATAGTCGAACGAGAATCCCCAGCCCGGTTTGATCACCAATGTCGCGGAATCGGCGGTCTCGCGTCGCACCTCGACGACCCGGCCGCGCAGTTCCCGCGCCGACCACAACGGGTTGGCCAGCTTGAGGTAATCGTCGGGCAGCAGCGGCGTGGTCACCTGACCTACGATGCGGCGAAGCGCGTTCCACGCGGGACGGTGCTCGGCGCCGGCAACGGTAGGGCGAACCGTGTCGGCCACATTGGCCGAGACCTTGATCGAGTTCTTGGCCATGAACCTACGGTACCGTAGGTTACTGCCCCGTAGCTAGTCGTACGACCGCTCTCACAGGTCAGGACGCCAAAGTGTTCTTGTACGTTTTCCCGTCCTTCATGATCACTTTGAAATTGCGTTCCGGGTCGGCAACCAGGTCCAGATGAGCCAGCGGGTCACCGTCGACCAGCAACAGATCCGCCAGGGCACCCTCGGCGACCACACCCAGCTTTCCGGCATACGGACTGCGCTTGCCCGACATCGCCAGCAGTTCGGCGTTGGTTCCGGTGGCCATCGTCAACGTCTCGGCGGGCGAGAACCACTTGCTGAGCCCGGCCAACAGCGCGCCCTGTTTCGGCGCCAGCTGCGGCGAGAACAGGATGTCGGTGCCGAAGGCCGTCTTGAGCTTGTACTTGCGGGCCAGCTCATAGACGTTGTTGACGCCGTCGACGATCTCCTTGGCTTTGGCGGCCTCGTCTGAGCCCGGCGGGAACGCACCGATCATCTCGGCCGGGATGGGCTGCGTGCTCAGCCAGATGTTCTTGTCCGCCATCTCTTTTGCCGTCGCCTCATCCATCAGGTGCGCGTGCTCGATACACGTGACGCCGGCGCGGATCGCCTGCTGGATGGTCTGCGGGGTGTAGGCGTGTACGGCTACATAGGTGCCCCAGTTGCCGGCCGCTTCGGTGGCCGCCCGAAGTTCGGGTTCGGTGAAAGTGGTGACGTCGAGCGGGCTGTGCGGGGAGGACACTCCGCCCCCGGCGGTCAGCTTGATCTGCGACGCACCCTGGAACAGCTGCTCGCGCGCACGCATCCGCACCTCGTCGGGGCTGTCGGCCACCATGGCGGCGCCGAGTTCCTCCTGACGCGACTGCGGGTCACCGGGATTGCGCGGTAGGTCCACTGACGTCCGAAAGTCACCATGGCCGCTGGTGACGGTGATGATCGCGCCCGAAGGGAAGATGCGCGGCCCGTCGATCACACCTTCGTCGATGGCCTTCTTCAGCCCGAAGCTCGGGCCACCGAGATCGCGCACCGTGGTGAATCCACGCATCAAGGTGTCGCCGGCCTCGGCACCGGCCAACAGGTTGAGGTACCCCGGATCCAACGTCGTCAGCTGTGCCACCGGCGGCCGCACGAGCATCGTGTGCCAATGGTTGTCGATCAGGCCGGGCATCAACGTGCGCCCGCCGCCGTCGATCACCGTGGCGGCCGGATCGGCCGGGAGCTCCTCGGTGGAGATCCGTTCGATCCGGTTCCCTTTCACCCGCACATTCGACGGTGCCGACAGCCGATCACTATGGCCGTCAAAGATTTTGACGTTCCGGAAGTCGGTGGTGGTCACGTTCACGCCGGGTTGTGGCGGCGGTTGCGGAGACTCTGCCCCGTCAGCCGGCTCCGCAGAGCCTGCCGAGGAGGCATCGCCTCCGCCAGTCGAACATGCCGCACTCGCCAAGACCACGGCCAGTACCGCCAACAGCCCGAATCCGCGCATCAAAATCCCCGTCTCGTCGATCAGAGCAGTTCGAGCAGGAACGGTAATTCCTGCGGGGCGTACCACGCCAGGTCGTGATCCTGGGCGTCTCCCACCGTGAGTTCGGCGTCCTCGTCGCCCATGTCCGCCTCGTCGATGACGTCGACCGCGGCCAAGACCGCCGACTCCGCATCGGCATTGTCGACATACACCGCGACCACGGCATCGATCGGCAACGGCCCGGACAGCCGCACCACGGCGTCATCGAGATCAGGGCGAATCGTCACCTCGACGTCTGCCCCCGGGTCGGCCACCACGACCGCGCGTCGCGGCGGCAGCCCCGAGTCGGACGGGCCGCCGGCCAGTAACCGCAGCGAGGCCAGCGCGGCTTCCCGCAAGGCCACCTCGGCGAGTTCGTCGTCGTCACCCTCGGCATAGGCTTCCCGCAACGTCGGGGTGACCGCGAAGGCGGTCCCGTTCACGACGAGCAGGTGACGGTCGGCGACGAGCTGCTGCAGGGCGACCAGGGTCGTCGGGATGTAGACGCGCACACCGCGAGGTTAATCGTCCGCGGCGTCTCTGCGGTCGTCGGCTTGCGGGTCTTTCTCCACCGAAATCACGAAATCGTCGCCGTGCTGGGTGACACCGGCGACCACCGCATCGTTGACCGCCTCCAGCGCGTACTCGCGGCGCACCACCAGCGGGTCCTGTCGCAGGTCTCGGACCAGCGCCACCGCGAGCCCGATCATCACGAGCACAAACGGCACCGCGACGATGATGGTGATCGACTGCAGGCCGTTCAGCGCGTCGGCTCCACCGACCAAGAGCATCACCGCGGCCACCGCACCGGTGGCGACACCCCAGAAGATCACCGTGGGCCGTGTCGGCTTGATGGTGCCGCGCTCGGACAGCGAACCCATCACGATCGACGCCGCATCGGCACCGGACACGAAGAAGATGGCGACGAGCACCATCACCACCACGCTGGTGACCGTCGCGATCGGATACTCGCCGAGCAGGCTGAACAGCTGTTGCTCCTGGCTGCCCATCCCGGCCAGGTCCACACCGTTCTGCTGCTCGAAGATGGCCGCGCCGCCGAACACACAGAACCAGACCACCGACACCACGCTGGGCACCAGCAGCACACCCGTGACGAACTGCCGGATGGTCCGGCCGCGGGAGATCCGCGCGATGAACATCCCGACGAAGGGGGTCCAGGAGATCCACCAGGCCCAGTAGAAGATGGTCCAGCTCTGCAGCCAGGTGCTGACCGCTTCGCCTTCGGCCCCGGTCCGAGCGGCCATCTGGGCGAGATCTCCGAAGTAACTGCCGATGGACGTCGGAATCATGTTCAGCATGAACATGGTCGGGCCGACCAAGAAGATGAACAGCGCCATGGCCAGCGCCAGCACCATGTTGATGTTGGACAGCCACTGGATCCCGCGCGCGACCCCGGACACCGCCGACAGGACGAACGCGACGGTGAGGATCGTGATGATGCCGATCAGGACGGCATTGCCGGTTTCACCGAGTCCGGCGACGATGTGCAGCCCGCTGCGGATCTGCAGCGCGCCGAGACCGAGCGAGGCCGCGGACCCGAACAGCGTGGCGAAGATCGCCAGCATGTCGATCACCTTGCCCCACGGCCCGTTGGCGTGTTTGCCCAGCAGTGGCTCGAACGCTGCCGACACCAGCTGTAACCGGCCCTTGCGGTAGACGCCGTAGGCGATGGTCAGACCGACGACGGCGTAGATCGCCCACGGATGCAACGTCCAGTGGAACATCGTGGTCGCCATCGCGGTCTCGGCTGCTCGGGGATTGCCCGGCCCCCCGGTTCCCGGCGGCGGGGAGGCGAAATGCGACAGCGGCTCGGACACCCCGAAGAACATCAGACCGATACCCATGCCGGCGCTGAACATCATCGCCACCCAGGACACGGTGCGGAATTCCGGCTCGTCGTCGTCGCGGCCCAGCGGAATGTTGCCGTAGCGGCTCATCGCCAGCCAGATCACGAAGATCACGAACCCGGACGCGGTGAGGACGAACAACCAACCGACATCGGCCATCACCCAGCCGAGGGCGTTCTTCGAGGCGCTGGCAAGCGAATCCGTGCTGACGAATCCCCAGACCAGGAATGCGAGCGCGATGACGGCGGTGACCCCGAAAACCACCCAGTCCACACCGGCGCGGCGGGTGTAGGCCTTCTGCTCTACCGGAACGTCGAGTACCGGGTGGTGGGGCACCACCTCGGCAACCGACTTGAGCGCATCTTCGGTCTTCTTGACGACTGATCTCTTGGCTTCGTGCGTGTTCTTGTCGGGTCTACTGTTTCGTATCTCAGCTGGCATGATCAATTCATCAGACCGCGAATTGCAGCTCAGGTCAAACAGCCCACGCGCTTCGCCACGATTATCTGGCCGCCTCCAGCAACTCTTCGAGGGATTCGCGGAACAGGCTCGGCAACACGTCGACGTCGCTCATCGCGTCCCGGTCAGCGTTGATCCCGAAGTACAACATGCCGTTGTATGACGTGACCCCGATGGCCAGCACCTGGTTCTGGAGCAACGGCGGTACCGCGTACGTCTCCAGCAGCTTGGTGCCCGCGACATACATCTGCTTCTGGGCCCCGGGCACATTGGTGATCAACAGGTTGAACAGCCGGGCCGAGAAACCTGTCGCCACCCGAATGCCCATGGCGTGCAAGGTCGGCGGCGCGAACCCGGACAGGGTCACGATGGTGCGCGCATCGACCAGGCTGGCGGCGGTCGAATGCGATTCGGTGGCGTGGGCGATCTGCGACAGCCGCACCACCGCATTGCCCTCGCCGACCGGGAGGTCGACCAGGAACGGCGATACCTCGCTGATGGCCTGGCCCGGTCCCGTGGAGTCCAGTTCGGCATCCGGGTACACCGACATCGGCGCCATCGCCCGGACTGTGGTGGTCGGGGTGACAGGTTCCCCGCGCGACAGCAGCCAGTTGCGCAGCGCGCCGGCCACCACGGCCAGGACCACGTCGTTGATGTCGCAGTTGTAGCGGGCCCGCACCAGCCGGTAATCCTCCAGCCGGTGCTCGTCCACCGAGAACCTGCGGTTGCGCGAGACCGTGGTGTTGAGCGGACTGCTCGGGGCCGTGCCGCGCGCCACCGTGCGGGCCACATCGGCCACGCGACGGCCCACCGCCGCCAGTTCGCTGGCACTGGTGGCCACCTCGGTCACCGTGTCACGCAAGGCGGCGAGCTGGGTGGTCGGGCGGGTAATCCACTCCCCGATCGCACCGAGCATCAACTGACGGTCGCTGGGTTCGCGGGCCGGGATCCAGATGTCCTCGCCGAACTCCGGCGGCTTCTGTGCCCGATCGACGATGACGTGCCCGATCTCAAGGGCGGTCATCCCGTTGACCAGTGCCTGGTGCGTCTTGGTGTAGATGGCGATGCGGTTCTTGGTCAGCCCCTCGACCAGGTACATCTCCCACAGCGGACGCGTCCGGTCCAACGGCCTCGAGCCGAGCCGGGCGATCAGGTCGTGCAGCTGTGCGTCGCTGCCCGGAGACGGCAGCGCCGAGCGCCGAATGTGGTAGGTGATGTCGAAATCCCGGTCATCCACCCAGACCGGCCGGGCCAGGCCCAGCGTCACCTCACGCACCTTCTGCCGGTAGCGAGGGATCTGCGGCAACCGGTGCTCGACGGTCTCCAGCAGGGTCTCGTAACTCAAGCCGGCCCGCGGCTTGCGCAGGATCGACAGGGACCCCACATACATCGGCGTAGCCGTGTTCTCCAGGTGGAAGAACGCTGCGTCGGACGCCGACAGCCTGTTCACCATGCGGCGCCAACCTCCCCTTCTCACTCCCCTTGAACCCGTCACGTTAACCGGCGAATCCGCTGCTCCGCATCACGGGTGCTACCGCGCGTCAATTTCACGCCGGAGCTACCGAGAGTTCATCCCGGGATCATCGAGAGCTCCCAGCGCCCACTGCCCTCCAACTGCAGCCGTGACCGGTGATGCCGGTCGATGGTGGACCGGTGCCCCACACTGACCACCACACAGTCGGGTAACCGTTCCCGCAGCAGCCCATACATGGCGTCCTCGAGTCCCTCGTCCAACGCCGAAGTCGACTCGTCGAGGAACACCACCCGCGGCCGGACCAGCAGGACCCGCGCAAAGGACACCCGCTGCTGCTCGCCCAGAGACAGCACCGACGCCCAGTCGGCCTCCTCGTCCAGGCGCTCGGTCAGATGTCCCAGGGCCACCGCGCGCAAGGTGTCCCGCAGTTCGCTGTCGCCCACCTCGGCAATCGGCAGCGGGTACACGACCGAGGCCCGCAGGTCACCCAGCGGCAGGTACGGCAGTTGGGGCAGGAACAGCGTGGACCACCCGGACGGATACTCCGCCAGTCCCCCGGCCCTCGGCCACAACTCGGCCAGACTGCGCAGCAGGGTGGTCTTACCGCACCCGGACGGTCCCTTGACCACCACGCTGTCGCCCGGGTTCAGCACCATCGACAGATCCGCGATCAGCGGACGCCCCTGCAGGTCGTCGACCTGCACCTTCGTCAGCGCGAGCGAATCGCGGGTGGCAGCGACCGAGATCCGGGGAAGCTCCCGAGCCCGGTGATCACTCTCGAGCATCTGGTCGATGCGCATCAGGGCGGCCCGGTAGACGGTGAACTCGTCATAGCTGTCCCGGAAGAACGACATTGCGCCACAGACATTTCCGAACGCCGCAACGGTCTGCAGCAGGCCACCGAGGGTGATCTGGCCGGCGAAGAACCGCGGCGCCTGCACGATGTAGGGGATCATGCCCGTCGTCACGTCGCCGACCCCGCGGTTCCAGCCGTTGAGGCGCAACTGCGCGAACACGATCCGCCACATGTTGGCGATGACCTCGGCGAACCGGGAGTGCAGCAGTTTCCGTTCGCGCTCCCCACCGCGGTAGAACGCAACGCGCTCGGCGCTGTCGCGCAACCGCACCAGCGCGTACCGGAAGCTGGCGCTGAACCGTTCGTTGAGGAAGTTCAGCCGGACCAGGGGGCGGCCGATCCAGAACGCGATGACCGTCACCGTGATCGAGAAGATGAACGCCACGAAGACCATCGCCCGCGGAATCACCCAGCCGCCCAACTGCAATGGCCCCGATAGTTGCCACAACACCCCGGTGAACATGACGATCAACAGAGACTTGCTCACCGCCCCGATGCTCAGGTCGACCGACTTGGTGGTGAAGGTCTCGACGTCGGTCTGGATGCGCTGATCAGGGTTCTCCACCGGCGAATCAAGAAAGCGGTTGCGGTAGAACGCATCGCCGGCCATCCAGTCGTCGACGAGCCGGGCGTTGAGCCAGACCCGCCAATGGATCGAGAAGACGCGGCGCAGGAACAGGTCCACGACGGTGTAGATCACGGTGAGCGCCACCAAAATCCCGCTGATCGCGAACGACGTCATGAACGCCTGGCGCGCGGCGTCCAGTTTCGCGTCGTCGTGGGTGGCCAGTGCCTCCGAACCCGCCTGCACCGCATTCATCAGGTCCGCGTACTGGTAGGTGAAAATGACCACCACCCGCGCCGCGTACACGGTGTGCCACAGGATGAACGCCAGCAACGCCCAGGTACGCCAACTGCCGGTGAAGAACGGTGCGTTGACCCGCCAGAACTGTTGTCCCCACCGGGTGAACCTCGCGATCAGCACCGCCACGGCGAGGAACACCACGAACGTGATCACCCACGCCTGCAGCGTCCACACCAGCGAGCGCAGCGGCTCGGCCGGCCAATCGATGCTGGGCTGAACCATTCTGTTCCCCCTGGTTCGACGACTCTCGTCACGCTAACCGGAGAAACCGAGCGCCGGATCATCCGTGCTTCCGGCACGCCGAACCCATGCGATCATGGGTAGGTCTGCACCTCTCCAGCAGATGTCGTCCGTGACGCCGACCGCTGGAGGTTGCCTGTGCCCACCCCGAAACGCGCTGTGCAGCCGCTGACCGCACCTGTCATCGACTGCGAGCCGCCGGCGCTGCCGCTGGGCAGCCCACCGGCTGACGTGCCTGCGCCCGCTTGCCCGACCCCGACCGTGCTTCACCGGCCCAGCCCGCGCCGGTTGCGGCTGGTCAGCCCCGAACCCGAACGCCAATTGCAGCCCGGCGCCGCACAATTCGCCGACATGGCCCTGCGCCGGGTGCTTGAGGTCGTCGACCGGCGCAGACCGCCGTCCCAGCTGAAATCACTGATGAGCCAACTGCTGCTCGACGCGGTCGTCGCCTCCACCGCATCCCGGCACGTCACCACCGCCAGCCTGCGACGGGTGGGGTTACGCCCGGCAGCCTCACCCGAGGCCGCCGAGCTTTTCGCCACCTACACCCGCGGGGCGCGCGTACGCGCCATCGCCGGACGTATCGAATTGCGCAGCGGCCGTTGGCAACTCACGGCGCTGCAGTTGGGTTAACCCTTGCGGTGCGACTTCGACGGCCGGCCGGTCTTGGCCTGCTTACGGGCTGCTTCGCGCCGCTCGCGCCGCGTGCCACCACCGGACGCCGCGGAATGCTTTCCGCCACCGCCGGACCGCTGCACCTCCGCGGTTCCGTCCTCGGACGGTCCGGTGTAGGTCAGCGGCGGAGCGTCATTGTCGATTCCCTTGGCTCGCAATGCAGGTGCCGGGCGCTCCTTGGTGGCCACCGCACCGGAGTCGGTTCCGGCGGCGGCAGCTGCATTCGCCTCACCGGCTTTCGCTGCGGCGGCCGCGGCGAACTCGGCCAGCCCGCTTGGCGCGGCCACAGGTGCCACCTGGGCGCTCGGCTGCGATGGCACAGCCTCGACCTGAACGTTGAACAGGAATCCGACCGACTCCTCCTTGAGCGCGTCGAGCATGCCGACGAACATGTCGTAGCCCTCGCGCTGGTACTCGACCAGCGGATCGCGCTGCGCCATCGCCCGCAGGCCGATGCCCTCCTTGAGGTAGTCCATCTCGTAGAGGTGCTCGCGCCACTTGCGGTCGATCACGTTGAGCAGGACGTTGCGCTCGAGCTGGCGCATGGCGCCCTCGCCCGCCAGTTCCTCGAGTTGCTTCTCGCGCTCGGCATAGGCGCGGTCGGCATCCTTGATCAACGCGTCGAGCAGTTCCTCACGGGTCAGCTCACCGGGCTCGCCCACTGCATCGGAATCGACCAGGTCGTGGTGGTCGATGCCCACCGGGTACAGCGTCTTGAGCGCTTCCCACAGCTTGGCCAGATCCCAGTCTTCGGCGTAACCCTCGGCGGTGGCGCCGTCGACGTAGGCGGTGATCACGTCGACGAGCATGTCGTGGGCCTGCTCCTGGAGGTTCTCGCCCTCCAAGAGCATCCGCCGCTCCTTGTAAATGACCTTGCGCTGCTGGTTCATCACCTCGTCGTACTTGAGGACGTTCTTGCGGACCTCGAAGTTCTGCTGCTCGACCTGGGTCTGCGCGCTCTTGATCGCGCGGGTCACCATCTTGGCCTCGATCGGCACATCGTCGGGCAGGTTCAGCCTGGTCAGCAGCGACTCCAGCGTCGCGCCGTTGAACCGTCGCATCAACTCGTCACCCAGCGACAGGTAGAACCGGGACTCGCCCGGGTCGCCCTGGCGGCCCGAGCGGCCGCGCAACTGGTTGTCGATACGCCGGGACTCATGGCGCTCGGTGCCCAGCACATACAGCCCACCGGCCTCGGTGACCTTCTCGGCCTCCTTGTTGGCCTCTTCCTTGATGGCCGTGAGGGTGTCGTCCCAGGCGGCCTCGTACTCCTCCGGGGTCTCCACCGGATCCAGGCCCTTTTCGCGCAGCCGCTTGTCGGCCAGGAAGTCGGCGTTGCCGCCGAGCACGATGTCGGTACCACGACCGGCCATGTTGGTGGCGACGGTGATGGCGCCGAGCCGGCCGGCCTCGGCGATGATGTTCGCCTCCTGCTCGTGGTACTTCGCGTTCAGGACGTTGTGCGGAATCTTGCGCTTGGTGAACTGCCGCGACAGGTACTCGGAGCGCTCGACGCTGGTGGTACCGATCAGCACCGGCTGACCCTTTTCATAGCGCTCGGCCACGTCGTCGACGACCGCGATGTACTTGGCTTCCTCGGTCTTGTAGATCAAGTCGCCCTGATCCTGGCGGACCATCGGCTTGTTCGTGGGGATCGGCACCACACCCAGCTTGTAGATCTCGTGCAGCTCGGCGGCCTCGGTCTCGGCCGTACCGGTCATGCCGGACAGCTTGTCGTAGAGCCGGAAGTAGTTCTGCAGTGTGATCGTGGCCAGTGTCTGGTTCTCGGCCTTGATCTCGACGTGCTCCTTGGCCTCGATCGCCTGGTGCATGCCCTCGTTGTAGCGGCGTCCCAGCAGAACACGGCCGGTGAACTCGTCGACGATGAGCACCTCGCCGTCGCGGACGATGTAGTCCTTGTCGCGCTGGAACAGCTCCTTGGCCTTGATGGCGTTGTTCAGGTAGCTGACCAGCGGCGAGTTGGCCGCCTCGTAGAGGTTCTCGATGCCCAGCTGGTCCTCGACGAATTCCACGCCCAGCTCGTGCACACCGATGGTGCGCTTGCGGATGTCGACCTCGTAGTGGGTGTCCTTCTCCATCAACGGGGCCAGTCGGGCGAACTCGCTGTACCAGTTGGAGGCGCCGTCGGCGGGGCCCGAGATGATCAGCGGGGTACGGGCCTCGTCGATGAGGATCGAGTCGACCTCGTCCACGATCGCGAAGTTGTGGCCACGCTGGACCATGTCCTCGACCGAGTGCGCCATGTTGTCGCGCAGGTAGTCGAACCCGAACTCGTTGTTGGTGCCGTAGGTGATGTCGGCGGCATACGCCGTCCTGCGCTCCTCCGGGGTAAGGCCCGAGAGGATCACGCCGACCTCCAGGCCCAGGAACCGGTGCACGCGGCCCATCCACTCACTGTCGCGTTTGGCCAGGTAGTCGTTGACCGTCACCACGTGCACGCCCTCGCCGCTGAGCGCGTTGAGGTAGGCCGGCAGCACCGCGGTCAGGGTCTTGCCCTCACCGGTCTTCATCTCCGCGACGTTGCCGAAATGCAGCGCCGCGCCGCCCATGATCTGGACCTCGAAGTGCTTCTGGGTCAGCACGCGCCAGGCGGCTTCGCGGGCGACCGCGAAGGCCTCGGGCAGCAGGTCGTCGAGGTCCTCGCCGTCGGCGATCCGCTTCTTGAACTCGTCGGTCTTGCCTCGCAGCTCGGCGTCCGAGAGCTTCTCCATGTCGTCGGACAAGGTGTCGACATAGTCGGCCACCTTCTTGAGGCGCTTGACCATGCGGCCTTCACCGAGACGGAGCAACTTCGACAGCACGCTATTTCCCCTGTGGGTTCGATGGATCCCGTGGGCGGGATCGCACGGGCTTAGTTGACGTCCATCGTAGGTGACCGGTCGAAGTCGCTGGCTCTGCTGGCGCCAAGAGACAAAATCGCACCCCGGAATGCTCCGAGGTGCGATTCTGCGCCTTCTCGCGGTCAGGCCAGACGGATCAGCCCGTAGTCGTAGGCGTGGCGGCGGTACACCACCGACGGGCGATCACTCTCCTTGTCGTGGAACAGAAAGAAATCGTGGCCGACCAGCTCCATCTCATAGAGGGCGTCGTCGACGGTCATCGGCTTCGCCGGGTGTTCCTTGGTCCGTACGATCCGGCCCGGCTCATGGTCGTCGAGGCCATCGGACAATCCGGCATCGGCCGTCGCCGTCGGCTGCTGTTCGAACAGCGTCTCGTGCGCGGTCGCTTCGGCCAGCGAGACCGGGGTCTTGTCGCCGTAGTGGATCTTGCGGCGGTCCTTGCTCTTGCGGAGCCTGCTTTCGAGTTTGCCGGCCGCTGATTCCAGGGCCGCATAGAAGCTGTCTGCGCAGGCCTCGCCGCGCACCACCGGGCCACGGCCGCGGGCCGTGATCTCGACGTGCTGGCAGTTTTTGCGCTGACGGCGGTTACGTTCATGGTCGAGTTCGACGTCGAACAGGTAGATGGTGCGGTCGAACCGCTCCAGGCGCGACAACTTCTCCGAGACGTAGATCCGGAAGTGATCGGGAACTTCGACGTTTCGACCTTTGACCACAACCTCTGCGTTCGGCTCCGGGGTGGTGTCGCCGACCTGCTCGTCGGGGTCGACCACCATGGTGGCGCTTGTGTCCGGGGAATGGGTTGACATACTCGGCAACTCGTTTCTCTCAGTTGTCACACGCGTTCACGCGTGCCCTACTTCTCAACGAATCGAGATGGTGCCGATGGGCCGAATAGTTTGCTCCACCCATCGGCGAAAGGTGTCGGGTACTCACCTCCTACCGTTTGGCGGTGAAGTGGCGCCGCGTTCGGGGGGCGCCGCCGTGAGTCGTTCACGGGTGGTTGCTGCCGACGGTAGTCCGTGTTCACCCACTCGTGCCACCAATTTCAAATACGTGTTCTCAGTTCTTCATGTGGGTTTGATCTCAGCGAAATGACGCGCGCGTCAGGCATGCGAAATCGCCAGTACAGCAGCCACGTCGGCCCCCGAAGTGGTAAGCATCCGCACCGATTCGGCCGCGGTGGCTCCGGTGGTGACGATGTCGTCGACCAGCACCACTTCACCCGCGACCGGCCTGATCAGACGTACGCGGCCGGCGATGTTGCGCTGGCGCGCGGCGCCCGACAGGCCCACCGAATCACGCACCCACGGCCGCAGGCGCAGCGCGGGCACCACGCCGACACCCGGCAGACCGGCAACCGCCGCCGTCGCGATCCGGCGGACCGGATCGCCACCGCGCCGACGAGCCGCGATGAAGCGGGTCGGTGCCGGGACCAGCGTCACCGGAGTGCCGACGACGCCCCAGGTCAGCAGATGCTGCAGGCCGGCACTCAGCGCGCCGGCCAGCGGGACGATCAGGTCGCTGCGGCCGTGTTCCTTGGCCCTCACGATTGCGCGCCGCCGGACACCGGCATGGCGGCCCAGGGCAAACACCGGAACCCCCGGATCGGTTCGCGGAGTGACCAGGTGCGGCTCGTCGTCGCCGACGCTCAGCTGCGCGGCACACATCGCACACCACCTGGTCGACGCCGCCCCGCAGCCACCGCACTCCAGCGGCAGGATGAGGTCGAGCATGCCGGCAGTCTGCATGTCGGCACCGACACGGCGCGGGGGTCGGTCAGCCGGGCAGCACCGGGGCCGAGCCGGGAACCATCAGCGGCCGCACCTCGACCCAGCCGGGGTTGTCCTCGCTGACCGATGCGGACAGCTGCATCACCCCGCGCTGGTCGGCGACGTAGACCGTCGACGGATTCGCGGCCACCGTGCCCACCGGGACCTGCAGATTGCGGCTGGGCCCGTCCGAGTTCACCCCGTCGAGATTGACGTAGGACACCGGGTGCGCCGGATCGGTTCGGCTGACCACGATGTCGTCGCCGGTACGCCAGGACAACGACACCACGGTGTTGCCCAGGCCGAAGCCGAGACGCCGCGGATAGGTCAGCAGGAACTGGCCTTCCGGGGTCCGCTCGATCCCGGCCAGGATCACCTGCCCACCGATCACCATCGCTGCGCGGGTGCCGTCCCTGGACAGCTGCAGTTCGGTGATCGGGCCGGGATATCGGGTGACCACGGCCGCCGCGTCGACGGGGATACGCGCCGGCACACCGGACGCGTCGCGGATGGCGCGGACCACATTGACGTCGTCCACCACCACCCACACGGCCTGGTCCAAAGACCAACTCGGGCGGCTCAGGGTGCGGCCCTCGATGGCCATCGCGGTGGGGCCCCCCAGCGGGCCCATCCACAGCGAGGCGGCAGTCGCCTCCGGGGCATCGGGCAACACGACGACAGACGCCGCATCCTGACCGTTGCGTGACACCGCGGCCGACTTCTGATTGGGTGCCGAGCCGAACGCGCCGGGCACGCGGCTGGTGCTCTGCCCGTCCAACGCGACCAGCGATCCGCCGACCAGCGCATGCAAACCGGCGGCCGCGCCGGGCACCGCACCCGGGTCGGTGGCCGCGACGTCGGAGGTTTCCCAGCCGTCGGCGAACCGGTCGTCCAGCGGGGCACCGTCGACGTTGATCACGTACGGCCCACTGATCCCGGCCCGCGACAAGGTCCAGATGATCTGCGCGGCAAGCAGTTGCCTGCTGTGCGGATCGGTGGTCGAGAGATTCTCGAGGTCGATTCGGGCGCCGCCGTAGCCGCGCCCCACTCCGGTCTTCCCACCGTCGGCCCGGGTGACCGGACCGCGCAGCCGCAATGGCGCGTCGAGCAGGTTACGCACAGCCCTGGCGATCTCCGGGCGAGGCCCAGAGACCAGTTTGGAGATCAGCTCGGTGGCCAACTGGTCGGGATCGGACACCGCGACGTAACGGGGATCGGGCACGACCGTGGTTCCGGTCGGGTCGACGAAGTAGAGCGTGCTGCGCTTGTAGGTGGACTGAAACTGCTGCCAGTCAAGGAAAACACCGTTGGGCAGCCGGTCGATGCGCCAACCGGCCGGAGTCTGGACGAGCTCGATCGGGCCGGGATCGGGCAGTGCCCCCTCCCCCGTCTCGAACACCCCCATGTCGGAAAGGGATCCCAGGATGTCTGCCCGCATGCTCACCGAAACCCGGTCCGCGCCACGGGTTTCGACGAACACCACCCGGTCGAGCAGCAGTGCGCTGCCGGCGTCGTCCCACGAACTGGACGCCGACTCGGTGAGGAACTGCCGGGCCGCCAGGTGCCGGTTCGCGGGATCAGCGGTGGCCTTGAGGAATTCACGCAGGAGAACGTCGGGGTCCATGCCCGGCGCCGGTTTGGGCAGGTTCGGTGGTGCCGGCCTGTCGACAGTGCCGATCGCTTGCGGGGAGGACGAATTCGGAATTCCCGCGCATCCGGACACCAGAACTACCAGACCGACGACCACCACCGTCAGTAGGCGCTTCACACGTTCTCCTCCGCATGCTCCCGGTCGCGGTTGGGGCGCTGCCGCGACTTTTGCTGCTGCGAGGCAGGTTTCAACGGCAGCGGGCTGGTGGTCACCTTGTGGCCGCGCACCAGTGGCAGCGTCAGACGGAAGCAGGCTCCCTTGCCGGGCTCACCCCAGGCCTCCAACCGGCCCTGGTGCAGGCGCGCGTCCTCGATGCTGATGGCCAGGCCCAGGCCGGTGCCACCGGAGCGTCGTACCCGGGACGGATCGGACCGCCAGAACCGACTGAACACCAGCTTCTCCTCGCCGGGACGCAGGCCGACACCGTAATCACGCACGGTGACGGCGACGGTGTCCTCGTCGGCAGCCATCCGAATGCGCACCGGCTTGCGCTCGGCGTGATCGATGGCGTTGGCGATGAGGTTGCGCAGGATGCGTTCCACCCGACGCGGATCCACCTCGGCGATCACCTCGTCACCCGGCATGTTGACGTCGAGCTCGACCTCGGCATCGGCCGCCAGGTGCCCGACGTTGTCCAGCGCACTCTGCACCGTCGTCCGAAGGTCCACCGACTCCACCGACAGTTCGGCCACACCGGCGTCGTGGCGGGAGATCTCCAGCAGGTCGGCCAGCAGGGTCTCGAACCGGTCCAGCTCGTTGACCATCAGCTCGGTGGACCGGCGCAGCGCGGGGTCGAGGTCCTCGCTGTGATCGTGGATGAGGTCGGCAGCCATGCGCACCGTGGTCAGGGGCGTCCGCAGTTCGTGGCTGACGTCAGAGGTGAAGCGGCGCTGTAGGTTACCGAATTCCTCTAGCTGTTGGATCTGGCGCGAGAGACTCTCGGCCATGTCGTTGAACGACACTGCGAGCCGGGCCATGTCGTCCTCGCCGCGTACGGGCATCCGCTCGGTCAGGTGGCCTTCGGCGAACCGCTCGGCGATCCGTGAGGCGGACCGGACCGGCTGCACGATCTGACGGGCCACGACCAGAGCGATCGCCGCCAGCAGCCCCAGCAGCACCACGCCGCCGGTCGCCATGGTGCCGCGCACCAGGGAGATGGTGCTTTCCTCGTTGTTCAGCGGAAAGATCAGGTACAGCTCAAGATTGGGCACCGACGAGGACGCCGGGCTGCCCACGATCAGCGCAGGGCCGGAGAACGCGTCGGTGGCGACCGGGGTGTACTGATAGCTGACCTGTCCGGCCTTGACGAAGTCACGTAGCGCCTTGGGCACCTGTTGCACCGGCCCGGCCGCAGCGGCTTCGCGCGGCCCGTCGCCGGGGACCATAAGCACCGCGTCGAACGCGCCGGCCACATCCGCTCGGGCGTCGGCCTTGCGATCGATCAGGGTGTTGCGCGCGAGTTGCAGGCTGCTGTCGAGCGACCGGCTCTCCTCACCGCCGACGATGCCACCGACCGTGACGCGGGCCCGTTCCACCTCTTCGGTGGCGGCCTTGACCTTGACCTCGAGGATCCGGTCGGTGATCTGGCTGGTCAGCACGAAGCCGAGCACCAGGATGACGGCGAGCGAGAGCCCCAGAGTCAGCGTCACGACCCGCAGTTGCAGCGAACGGCGCCAGACCAGGCTCACCGCCCGTCCGAGTGTCCCCAATCCGCGCAACAGCGGGCCAGAACCTCCCCAGCGACCACGAATGCGCCGTCTGGAGCTGAAGATCACGGGGGTCCGGCCTTGTATCCCACTCCTCGAACGGTCAACACCACCTGCGGGTTCTCCGGGTCTTTCTCGACCTTGGCCCGCAACCGCTGGACATGCACGTTCACCAAACGGGTGTCAGCGGGGTGGCGATATCCCCACACCTGTTCGAGCAGCACATCACGAGTAAACACCTGGCGTGGTTTGCGTGCCAGCGCCACCAGCAGGTCGAACTCCAGCGGCGTCAGCGAAATCTGCTCGCCCTGCCGGGTCACCTTGTGGGCGGGCACGTCGATCTCGACATCGTTGATCGAGAGCAACTCGGCAGGCTCGTCCTCGTTGCGGCGCAGCCGCGCGCGGACCCGGGCCACGAGCTCCTTCGGCTTGAAAGGCTTCATCACGTAGTCGTCGGCGCCGGACTCCAGGCCGAGCACCACGTCAACCGTGTCGGTCTTGGCCGTCAGCATGACGATGGGTACGCCGGAGTCGGCACGAAGCACCCGGCACACGTCGATCCCGTTCATGCCGGGCAGCATCAGATCCAACAGGACCAGGTCAGGCCGCAATTCGCGGACCGCCGTGAGCGCCTGGCTGCCATCGCCGATGACCGCGGTGTCGAATCCTTCACCACGCAAGACGATGGTGAGCATCTCGGCCAGCGATGGGTCGTCATCGACGACAAGGATCCTTTGCCTCATGGTGTCCATGGTGTCACCCGATCGCGATAAAACCGGGGTACCACACGCGGTTTCTCCGCTTTATCTGCTGCTTAGCCGACCCGCGAGGGCGGCTGGGTCCACATCCGGGCCCGCGACCGCCCATCGGCCGCACCAGTCGACGGCCGCCAGCGCGGCATACACCGCACCGGTGCGCTGTTGCAGCCCGCCGTCACGCTCGTAGGCGTCCTTGGCGCGGTCGGCCTCGGTGTTGGCGCGATGCTCGGCCCGCGCAGCAGCCAACTCGGTCGGGACATCGAGCAGAATCTGCCAATCCGGGCTGGGCAGTTTGAGACGGTCGAACTCGAGCTCACGCACCCAGGCCACGGCCTCCCCGTCGGCACCCTGGTGGAGCCGGGCCGCACTGTATGCGGCGTTGGACGCCACGTAGCGATCCAGGATGACAATGTCATAGGCCGCCTGCAGGTGTTCGATCTCGTCCCGGGCGCCGGCGCGGTCGAGCGCGAACAGGGTGGCCATCGCGTAGACGGATTCGGCCAGATCGCCATGGGCGCCGTGCAGCGCCTCGGCAGCCAGGTCCGCGGGCACCGAGCGGTGATAGCGCGGGAACGCCAGGCTGCCGACGGAGCGGTGGTCGGCCTCGAACGCCGCCCGCAGGCCGCCCGTCAACGTACGTTTGCCTGCGCCGTCGACACCCTCGATCGCAATGAGCACCCCGCGAGCCTAGCTCTGCGGCGGCCGTCACTCCCCCGATGTCACGCCAGAGGGGCTCCAGCCCTCGAGCGTCACGCTGGAGTGGCAGCCGAACGTCAGCTCGGCCGCTGCGCGGGCGGAACGTAACCCGGCGTGAATCCGCGTTCCTGCACAATGAGATTCAGGTTGCCGAGCGCGCATTCCTCAATGTCGTCGAAGGCGATGTCGGGTTTCAGGTCGGTGTGGAAGATGGGATGGCCGTCGGCGTCGTAGCCGCCGTAGCCCTTGTCGGCGTAGACGTCGACGTACTTCACGAGGCCCATGGCGTCGGCAGCCCGACGTGCGTAGCCCTCACCGCCGCCGGACCAGAGCATGATCCGGGTGTTCTTCATGCTCGCCAAGGTGATCAGCAGCGTGCGGATGCGTTCGTTGGCCACGTAGCCATCGGTGATCGTGTTGTCCCGCAACGTCCCGTCGATGTCGAAGGCGATCGTCACCTGCTTCATTACCATCCCCCTATTGACCGCTCAGCCAGCCGTACACCCGCAGACTCACGGCCCCGAACAACAGAAACGGGCCCAAGACATCTGTCAGCGCAGTCGATCCCACCGCCGTAGTGACCACTCCGGCGACGATCGCGACCCCCAGGAACCCTAGCCGGACGGCCAGGAAGGTTCGCTCACGTAACACTGCGCGCAGCGTCGGGCGTGGCACGCTGCGCACCAGCCAGGCGATCACCGCCACCAACCCGAGCGTCAGCAGGGCGGTGAAAATCCTTGGTACCACGGTTGGTTGGGAATCTCCGTGCACGGCCATCACGGAGATCATCGCGAGGGCCAGGAGGATGACGCACGCGGTGCAGACGCGCAGGACCCGGATCAGCACCACTCCGATGTTGCGGCGGGCCAACGCGCCCAGCCCCGGGTCCAGCCGGCCTGCCCCGAGGAAACCGTTGATCGACGTCGTCAACTTTCCCCACTTCAGCCTGGCGACCGCCAGGTTGTGGACCGCCGAGGCGTGGTCGGGTTCCAACCGCAGGGCCGCCTGGTAGCTGTCCTCGGCAGCGGTGGAACTCCCCAGCGCCCGGTGGATGTCGCCGCGCAGCACCAGCGAGTCCGCCGACTGGGGGTACAACCGGAGTGCTTCGTCGATCACGTCGAGCGCCTCGCGCGAACGCCCGGCCTCGTGCAACAGACTGGCATAGGTGTAGTGCACGGAATAGATGTGCGGATTCTCCGTGGCCGCCCTCCACGCCATCTGCAGTGCTTCCTGCCGCCGTCCCTGTCCGTTCAGTGCGAGGGCGTACACGCGCATCACGTGTTCGTCACCGGGAGCGGCGGCCAGTGCCGAATGCGCGGCCTGCGCCGCACCCCGATAGTCCTTCAACCCCAGGCACGCACGGGCGTACTGCGCAAGGAGCCCGGCGTCGTTGGGATCTTCGGCCAAGGCGGACTGCAACACTTCGGCAGCCCGCTGGTAGTTTCTGGTGTCCAGATACGCCTCGGCGACATCGCCGGGGCCTGCAGCTGCCGACGTCACCGAAGTTTGTTCCGCCGCATGTACTTTGCGAGATCGTCGTAGGTGCCGTCGCGGTTGCTGAACTCCACCACGTTGCGTGCGGTCTCGAACCACGGCCCGGTCGACGGCCGGATCTGCGCCACCGCGGCGTCGATGTCGGACATCTGAACGGGCCGCACCTGACCGCTTCGCAGAGATTCGGCCATCGCCAATTGCGTTGCGGTATCACAGACATGGGCCAGATCGGCGCCGGAGAAACCGTCGGTCCGCTTGGCCACCGACGCGAGGTTGATACCCTCCACCGGCCGGTCCTGCAGATGCAGCTTCATGATCGCGGCGCGGGCCTCTGCGTCGGGCAGTGACACGAAGATCATCCGGTCGAACCGACCGGGCCGGCGCAGCGCGGCGTCGACATCCCATGGCGCGTTGGTGGCACCCAGCACATAGACGCCGTCGTTGTTGGATGTGGCCGAATCCAGTTCTTCCAGAAGGGCGTTCACAACGGTCCGTAACCCGGCCGATCCGCTGAGCGCCGAACGACGATGGCCGAGCGCATCCACCTCGTCGAAGAACAGCACGCAGGGCGCGTTGCGACGCGCGTTGTCGAAGATCGACCGGACGCTGTTTTCGCTCTCACCGAGCCAACGGGACAACACGTCGGCGATCCCGACCTGATAGAAATTCGCCCCGAGTTCGCCGGACACCGCCTTGGCGATGTAGGTCTTGCCGCATCCGGGCGGGCCGTACAGAAGCAGCCCGCCACGGGCGGACACCTTGAATGCCTTCATCAGCTCGGGGTTGCGGATGGGGCCCAGCAGTGAGAGCTCGAGCTGTTTTTTGACCTCGGACATTCCCGCGATGTCGTCGAGTCGGACCGACGTGCGCTGCAGGGCGTCGTAGTCGTTCTCGTTGACGGCTTCGGCGGGTTCGGAGACGAATGCCGGTTTGACGATGTCGGCGACCTCCTTCTCGGCCGCCGTCCAGTCGAAGCCCCGAGCAGGCTCCGCGGGTGCGGTGGGCGTTGACGCACCCGCCAGGCCGGCGCTGCACTGCTGCAGCAGCGTCACGGCCCGGGTGTTCGAGGAGTCCTGGGCCAGCACTGCGCTGCAATGTGTCAGCGCCTCGGCATAGCGGCCCCGCTCGACCAACAAAGTGGCCAGGTGCAGGCGTAACTCTGCCAGCTCTGGGCTGCGTTCAACAGCGGCAGCTAACTCCTGGATGACTGCGTCTTCAGCCATGCACACCCCCGATCGATTGCTGGTGAAAATCCTATCCGGAGGGTGGCGCCGCCTCCTGCGGGTAATCCGAGGGCCCTCCGGAGCGTCCGGTACGGTCGCCTGATCCCAGGAATCGCCGACGTATGAGGTAGCGGATGTACCAGAACACAGCGCTCGCCGCAGCCACCCTGCTGGAGATGCTGCAGCAGCGGGCCGCGACGTATCAGGACAAGGTTGCGTTCAGCTTCTCCTATGACGGCGACGACCAGAACCGCACCCAGCTGACCTACCGCGACCTGGACCGGCGGGCCTGTGCGATCGCGTCCACCCTGCAAGACCTGGGTGCTGCCGGTGAACGCGTGCTGGTCCTGTGTCGGCCGGGGCTCGATTCCGTCGCCGGGTTCTTCGGCTGCATCTACGCGGGTGCTGTCGCCGTGCCGGTGCACGAGCGACTGGCTCCACGCCTGTCCGCGGTGGTGCCCGACGCACATGCGCGCTTCGCCCTGGCCACCGCCGAGACGCAGGCGAAGATCAAGGCCGCGATCGACGAGTTGGCCGAGGGGCGTGACCTGCAGTGGGTCCGCACCGATGAGGTGGACGGCGCCGCCGCGGAGGGCAGCGGATGGACGGCACCCGATGTCGACCCGGATGCGATCGCCATGGTGCAGTACACGTCCGGCTCCACCACCACCCCGAAGGGCGTCGCCCTGACGCACCGCAACCTTCTGCACAACATGGAGTCGATCCGCCAGGTCTGGCACGGCGACGACACCGCAACCAGCGTGTTCTGGCTGCCGTCCCACCACGACATGGGGCTGATCGGCGGGATCCTCTCGATGCTCTACGTCGGATGCACCACCCATCTGATGTCGCCGTCCTCCTTCGTCAAGCGGCCGATGGGCTGGCTCGAAGCGATCTCCCGGCTTCGCGCAACCTTCACCGCCGCACCGAACTTCGCCTACGACCGGTGTGTCGACGAGAGCACCGCAGAGCAGCGCGCGGCGCTCGATCTGTCCAGCCTGGCCACCGCCATGAACGGCGCCGAGCCGGTACAGGCCGCCACGCTGGAGAAGTTCGCCGAGGCGTTCGCACCGGCGGGGTTCCGGCCGGAGGCGCTGTGTCCGGTGTACGGGCTCGCCGAGGCGACCTTGCTGGTGTCCGGCGGGTCGGACTCCGCACTGCCGGTCGTTGCACACGTCGATCGCACCGGCCTTCAGGCCGATCGAGTCGTCGACGTCGACCCGGGACATCCGTCTGCTCTGGCGTTGGTGGGATGCGGTCGCCCGCGAGGCGGCCAGGAGGTGGCCATCGTCGACCCGCTGACCCACCAGCGTTGTGGGGCAGACGAAGTCGGTGAGATCTGGATCGCCGGCCCCAGCATCGGTTGGGGCTATTGGGCCCGGCCGGACGAGACGGCGCAGACGTTCTCGGCGGCGCTGCCGGACGAATCCGGCGGCCCTTTCCTGCGCACCGGCGATCTGGGTTTCCTGCGTTCGGGCCAGCTGTACATCACGGGACGCTGCAAGGACCTCGTCGTCATCCGCGGCGGCAATTACTACCCGAACGACATCGAGCGGACGGTGCAGGACTGCCATCCGACACTCGTCTCCGGTCGCGGCGCCGTCTTCGCAATCACTCCCGGCCTCGGCGCGGTCGAACAGATGGTGATCGTGCAGGAGATGGCGCGACAACGAGACGGGTCGGACGACCTCGCCACGGTGGCCGATGCGATCCGGGCCGCGGTGACCGCGCGGTACGGAGTCGAGCCGAACTCGGTTCTGCTGGTGGAACATCTGTCGATTCCGACGACGTCGAGCGGCAAGATCCAACGGGGCCGGTGCCGGGAACAGTTGCTCGACGACGAGATCGCGCCCGTGGCGCACTGGCGTAGGCCGTCGGCGCTCGATGACCTCGCCAAGGCCAGGGAACTCGAGGCGGCGATCCAGATCGCCGAGCTGATCAAGGCGGAGGCGGCCCGCCAGCAGATCGCCGGCTAGAACTGAAGCTTAAAAGCTGACCAAAGTTGTTAGCTGACCGTAGCCACCCGGCCGGGTGGCCACGGAGTTTCGCGTCCAAATCGGGTCGGCACGACCCGTACCGCGAGCCGCGGTTGGCGCCCACCCGCCCACAAGTGACGCTGCACCGATATGCCTCGGCATCGGACGCCCACCCCGTCCGAGCGGATGACCGACGAACCGGCTGCGGGCATGGATCGGGGCTGAACCCCATGAATCATGTTGTCAGACAAATTTTTTGACAGATAACACACGATCCCGCAGCCGCTAGGCGACGCGGATCGACGCCTCATCCCGCCACCGTTCGCGGCATAAGAAAATGTCTAATTATTAGCCCAAATCGGGTTCGAGCCCGGCGAGCAGCAGATTCCCGCGCTGCACAGCGTTGCTCGAAGTCGCAGAACCTTAAACTGGCTACATTCGTTGCCCAAATTTTGCATCTGCAACTACTTGGCCGGGCTATGGTCTGTCCGATTATTTACAGATGCGATAGGAGATGCCGTGCATCTCGTTGCTCAGCCCCACACTGCCGTGGGCGCAAAGCAAGAAACCACCCGTCACTGGCTCACCGCAGCCGGAGTCGTTGTCGCCGCTGCCGGAATGATCGCTGCCACCCCGGGGATCTCCCCGGTCCGGGCCGGCGTCCAGCACGACATCCAGGCCGACGCGGTCCGGCTGACGGCAGGTTGGGACCCCTTCGCGCCGTTGCAGGCAGCCTTCGACACGGCGAAAGCCAACGGCACGATCCTGGGAGACAACTTCCTGTTGGCCCCGGGAGTCGGACTGCAACAGGCGATCGCGAACCAGATCGGTTACGCCAAGCAGCTGTTCGAAGACCCGTCGAGCTTCGAGGCCGTGTCGCAACAGTTCGCCGCCAATGCGATGAAGGTGATCACGGGCCTCACCCTGATCGGCGCGGACGAGGAAACCAGGGACGCGGTGGTCAAGCACACCCTGGGTGGTATGCACGGCATGGCGCTCGACCTGTTCCCGGGCTTCCTGGCCGAAGGTGTTGACCCCGAGGCCTTCTCGGCGGTCATGAGCGTCTTGGCGTCGCCCCTGAGCGGCGTGCTCATCGGCTCCATCGGACCGGTGGTCAGCCCCGCGGTGGCGCTCCTCAACAGCGCCGTGGCGATCTCCAACGCGCTTCAGGCCGGCGACTCGACGACCGCGCTCTCCAGCCTGCTCGGGGTACCGGCCGGCATGGTCGACGCGTTCCTCAACGGTGCCAACCTCAACCTCGATGCACTGGCGCCCATGATCAACGATGCAGGGCTGATCAAGGACACCGTCACCATCGCCGGGCTCAACATTGCGTTCGGCGGTCTGCTCACCCCGGGCTCCACCGATCGGAGCACCTACGAGTACACCGACGAAGACGGCAACAAGGTCACGATTCCTTCGGTCGGCGGCTCGATCTTCAACAGCCTCGGCATGGATATCAAGCTCGGCGCCCTGCCCATCTCGGTCAAGGGTGAGGCCGTCGGCCCGATCGGCGCCCTGCAGGGGCTGTCGCAGACGGTCGGCGTGCTGCTCGGCAGCGGCTGGGACGATTGGGACGGCAAGGGGAATGCTCCTGCCCCGAAGCCCCCGCTGTTCGGGCTGCATCCGCTCGCGACGGGCGACATTCTGAGCGACACCGCCGAAAGCGCAGGCGTCACCAAACTTCGTGAAGCGCTGAAGGGTGCCGCGGTCGAGAACATCGTGAAGAAGCTGCAAGGCCTCACCACGGGCACCGAGGAGGCCGCCGACCCGGCTGCCGGTCCGGTCACGGATGCCGACAGTTCGGTCACTGACAGTTCGTCCGCCAACGCCATCGCGGCGGCCAACGAGCTGACGCACACGACCGCGAACAAGACCGTCACGGTGTCGGTGGAGAAGCCGGCCGCCGTACCCGCCGCCCTACCCGCGACCGCGGATGCCGCCAAAGCCCCGGCCGCCACCAAGGTCGATGCCGCGGACGAGGCAGGCACCGCAGACGAGACGGCCGGAACGGCAACGGAATCGGCTGACGATGCCGGGACGGCGGTAAAGGCGACGCCTAAGGTCCAGACCCGCCTGAAGGCGCCGTCGACCCGGCCGGCCGGCCCGACGGACAAGGCCCCGCGCGGCAATCTGGTCAAGGGCGTCAAGGACGCGGTGAAGAACGTCCGCAATGGGCTGGGCGCGAACAGCACCCGCAAGTCCAGCGAATCTGCCTCCACCTCAAGCGGTTCGAGTGCCGGTGCGTCCAGCTCCGGTTCCGAATCCGCCAAGCCGGCCAAGAAGGACGCCGGCAGCAAGAGCAAGCACGACAACAAGAAGTAACCAAAGCGGTCGACAGACAGAAAATTGCCCCAAATCACTTGATTTGGGGCAATTTTCCGTCTGCTCGCGCAACTTCAGTAACTCAGTAGCGGTAGTGCTCCGGCTTGTACGGGCCGTCGACGTCGACGCCGATGTACTCGGCCTGCTCCTTGGTGAGCTTGGTCAGCGAGCCACCGAGTGCCTCGACGTGGATGCGCGCCACCTTCTCGTCGAGGTGCTTGGCCAGGCGGTAGACCTCGTTGTCGTACTCGTCGTTCTTGGTCCACAGCTCGATCTGGGCGATCACCTGGTTCGAGAAGCTGTTGCTCATCACGAATGACGGGTGCCCCGTGGCGTTTCCGAGGTTGAGCAGTCGGCCCTCGCTCAGCACGATGATCGACTTGCCCGTGTCACCGAAGGTCCACTGGTCGACCTGCGGCTTGATGTTCAGGCGCACCGCACCCGACTTTTCCAGGGCCGCCATGTCGATCTCGTTGTCGAAGTGGCCGATGTTGCCAAGGATCGCGTGGTCCTTCATGGCCTTCATGTGCTCGAGCAGGATGATGTCGAAGTTGCCGGTCGCGGTCACCACGATGTCGGCGCTGCCGATCGCCTCTTCGACGGTCACCACGTCGTAGCCGTCCATCAGCGCCTGCAGGGCGTTGATCGGGTCGACCTCGGTGACCTGCACACGCGCGCCCTGGCCGGCCAGCGACTCGGCGCAGCCCTTGCCCACGTCGCCGTAGCCGCAGATCAGCACCTTCTTGCCGCCGATCAGCGCGTCGGTGCCACGGTTGATGCCGTCGACCAGCGAGTGCCGGGTGCCGTACTTGTTGTCGAACTTGCTCTTGGTGACCGAGTCGTTGACGTTGATGGCCGGGAACGCCAGCTCACCCGCAGCGGCGAACTGGTACAGCCGCAGCACGCCGGTGGTGGTCTCCTCGGTGACACCCTTGACCGACGCGGCGATCTTGGTCCACTTGTCCTTCTCGGTCTCGAAGCGCTTGCGCACCAGGGCCAGGAAGACCTTCCACTCGGCCGAGTCGTCTTCCTCGGTGGGCGGGACCACGCCGGCCTTCTCGTACTCGGCGCCACGCAGCACGAGCATGGTGGCGTCACCGCCGTCGTCGAGGATCATGTTCGCCGGCTCGCCCTCCCAGGTGAGCATCTGCTCGGCGGCCCACCAGTACTCCTCCAGCGTCTCGCCCTTCCAGGCGAACACGGGGGTGCCCTTGGGCTCCTCCGGGGTGCCGTTCGGACCGACGACGACCGCCGCGGCGGCATGGTCCTGGGTGGAGAAGATGTTGCAGGAAGCCCATCGGACTTCGGCGCCGAGAGCAACCAGCGTCTCGATCAGCACCGCGGTCTGCACGGTCATGTGCAGTGAACCGGAGATGCGGGCGCCTTTGAGCGGCTGCACGTCGTGGTATTCGCGACGCAGCGCCATGAGGCCGGGCATCTCGTGCTCGGCCAGGCGGATCTCCTTGCGGCCGAATTCGGCCAGCGAGAGGTCGGCCACCTTGTAGTCGATACCGTTGAGGCTGTCGGCCTTCAACTCGGTCATGTAGAGCCCTCTTTCAGTCGTGATTGCTTGCACGCGCACAGACGCGCCCAACGGCGACGCCACACGCAGATACCTCTAGCCTGCGGGCTCGCGGGACAGGCGCTCATGCGGAGTAACGGCAGCGGCGCTCTGACAGCTACGGGGTATCTATGACACCGTAGCGCTCGGCGAAAGGCGTCATGAGTCGGGCCAGGTCACCGGCCACGTCGTGGTTCGCCTCGGGCGGCATCGACACGTAACTCATCGCCAGGCGCACGATCGCCCGGGCCAGCACCCCGGCGTCCTCGTCACTGGCTTTCATCCAGCTGTTCTGAAAGGTTCCGGTCAACCGGGCGGAGCATCGGGAGATGATCGGGCCGCTGCCGGTGGTGATGATCTGGAGCAGGTCGGGCTTGGAGGCGCCGGTGAGCAACGAGATCACCAGCGGATCGGCAGCCGATTCCAGGAAGAACGCCCGGAATCCCTCCAGGAACGCCGCGTGCACCTCGCCGACGTTGTTGTTGATCGCATTGTCGACCGCGTCGACCAGCCGGTCAGCCAGGCGCATGGCATAACCCTCGGCGAGCCCCTGTCGGGAGCCGAACTCGTTGTAGATCGTCTGACGGCTGATCCCCGCGACCTGGGCCACGTGCGAGAGCGTGATGGCCGACCAGTCGCGGGTCAACAGCAGTTCCCGCATGCCGTCGAGAATCGAATCGCGCAGCAGCACCCTGGATGCCTCCGCATACGGGATGCGCTGTTTGTCTCGCGGCCGACTCACACGGGCGACAATATCGCTTTCCGCCCGTGTTTCGAGCACGTCGCTCGAAGCCGTCAAGGCCGTGCGACCTCGACCATCTCGAAATCGGTCTTCGCGGCGCCACAATCCGGGCAGCTCCAGTCCTCGGGGATGTCATCCCATCGGGTCCCCGGCGCGATGCCGTCCTCGGGCCAGCCCTTGGCCTCGTCGTACTCGAATCCGCACTGGACGCAGATGTACAGCTTGTACGGCTCGGTGCCGGTCGACTCCTCGCGCAAGCGCTCGTCGGTCATTTCACCGCTCCCATCGGTTCGAAGTCGATCTTCTCCCGCACCGCACAGTCCGGGCAGCACCAGTCGTCGGGCACATCGCTCCACGGCGTTCCGGCCGGGAACCCCTCTCGCGGAGCGCCTTTCGCTTCGTCGTACACGTAGCCGCAGCCCGGACATTCGTAGGCGCTCATGCCGCATCACCGGCCCCGTACCGCGCCAACACCTTCGCCCGCAGCCGCGGCTGGATGTTCACCCGGGTGATGTCACCGTCGTAGTGCTCCAGCACCCGGTGGTCCATCAGCTTGCGCCACAACGGCGGCAGGTAGGTGAGCCCGATCAGCGACGCGTAGCCACTGGGCAGGTTGGGCGCACCATCGATGCTGCGCAGCGTCTGGTAGCGGCGAGTGGGGTTGGCGTGGTGATCGCTGTGCCGCTGCAGATGATACAGGAACAGGTTGGTCACGATGTGGTCGGAGTTCCAGCTGTGCACCGGGGCGCACCGCTCGTAGCGACCGCTGGCCATCTTCTGCCGCAGCAGCCCGTAGTGCTCCAGGTAGTTCACCGATTCCAGCAGGCTGAAGCCGTAGACGGCCTGGATGATGATGAACGGGATCAGCGCGGGTCCGAACACCGCGATCAGGATGCCGAAGAACACCACCGACATGGCCCACGCATTGAGCACGTCGTTCGACCAGTGCCACGGCGACTTGTCCTGCCGGCGCAAGCGCTGGGCCTCCAACTCCCACGACGAGCGCAGGCTCCCGAACACGCTGCGCGGCAGGAACTCCCAGAAGGTCTCGCCGAAACGCGCCGACGCGGGATCCTCGGGCGTGGCGACCCGGACGTGGTGCCCACGGTTGTGCTCGATGTAGAAGTGGCCGTACCAGGTCTGGGCCAGCGTGATCTTGGACAGCCAGCGCTCCAGTGATTCTCGCTTGTGCCCCATCTCATGTGCGGTGTTGATGCCCACCCCTCCGAGCACCCCCACCGACAGTGCGATACCGATCTTGGCCGGCCAGCCCAGTCCCCCTTCGAACCCGAGCCAGCTGAGGTCGGACGCGGTGAACAGATACGCGCCCATGATGACGCTCGCGTACTGGAACGGAATGTAGACGTAGGTGCAGTAGCGGTAGTACTTGTCGTTCTCCAACTGCTCCATCACCTCGTCGGGCGGGTTCTGGCCGTCGGGCCCGAACCGCAGGTCCAACAGTGGCAGCAGGACGTAGAGCAGGATCGGCCCGATCCACAGCGGGATCTGCGCCGCGACATGCCAGCCGGCCTGATTGAGCGCCCAGACCAACGGCAGCATCACGAAGATCGCCGTCGGGGCGATCAGCCCCATGAGCCACAGATGCCGCTTCTTGTCCCGCCATTGGCCGACGTCTGCGACGTCGGGTCCATTCGAGAGTTCCGCCACCACGAGGAGCCTCCTTATGTGAGTGCTGTCACTGCAATGGCTTGACTATAGGCCCGCTTATGTCCGATGTCTAGACATATATCAATCATTTGTAAAGTGACGCAGGCCACGGGGGGTCCACAGTGGCCAGGCGTCGATTTCAGCTACTGCGACGGCGTCGCCGCGACTTCCCTACCGGCCAGCGTGGAATGCCTCCGGCCGTACACCGCGTACACCACCACCCCGATCACCATCCAGAGCAGGAACCGGATCCAGGTCAGCCCGGTAAGGTTGAGCATCAACCACAGGCACGCCAGGATCGCGGCGATCGGCAACACCGGCACCCACGGCACGCGGAATCCGCGCTTCAGGTCGGGGCGGGTCCGGCGCAGCACGATGACGCCCGCAGAGACCAGCACGAAGGCGAACAAGGTGCCGATGTTCACCATCTCCTCGAGCCGGCCCATCGGGAACACCGAGGCGGCGATCGCCACTAGCACGCCGACGATCAGGGTGATGCGGATCGGTGTCCCGTGGCTGCCGGTCACGGCCAGCTGTCGCGGCAACAGACCGTCACGCGACATCGCGAACAGCACCCGGGTCTGTCCCAGCATCAGGACGATCACCACCGTGGTGAGCCCGGCAAGCGCCCCGATCGAGATGACCTTCGCCGCCCAGTGCACACCGTTGGCTTCGAAGGCCGTGGCCAGGTTGGCGTGGCCGTCGGGCGCGTCGCGCAGCACGGTGTAGGAAACCATGCCGGAAAGCACCACCGAGACCGCGACGTACAACACGGTGACGATCCCGAGTGAGGCCAGGATGCCGCGGGGCACGTCGCGCTGCGGATCGCGCGTCTCCTCGGCGGTGGTCGCGACGACGTCGAACCCGATGAACGCGAAGAACACGATCGAGGCACCGGCCAGCACCCCGTACCAGCCGTAGTGGCTGCCCGCAGCGCCGGTCAACAACGAGAACAGTGACTGGTCGGCGCCGCTGGCGCCCTCGCCCGCCTCGTTCGGCGGAATGAAGGGGGTGTAGTTGGCGGCCTTTATATAGAAGGCGCCGACGACCACCACCAACAGCACGACCGCCACCTTGATGACGGTGATGACCAGACTGAAAAGTGCTGACAACTTCGTGCCCACCGCCAGCAGGGTCGTCACCAGCGCAATGATCACCAATGCGCCCCAGTCGATTTCCACACCACCGAAATCCGCGATCCCGCCCCCGAACCCGAACACGGTTCCGAGGTAGCTCGACCACCCCTTGGCCACCACCGCGGACGCGACGGCGAACTCCAGGATCAGGTCCCATCCGATGATCCACGCGGCGAACTCGCCGAACGTGGCATAAGAGAAGGTGTACGCACTGCCGGCCACCGGCACGGTGGAGGCGAACTCGGCGTAGCACAACGCGGCCAACCCGCAGGCGACGGCGGCGATGACGAACGCGATCGAGATCGCAGGCCCGGTCAGGTTGCCCGCCGTGGAGGCGGTGATGGTGAAAATGCCCGCACCGATGACGACCGAGACACCGAAAACCGTCAGGTCCCACCAGGTGAGGTCCTTGCGGAGCCGGGTCGACGGTTCGTCGGTGTCGGCAATCGACTGTTCGACCGATTTGATTCGCCGAAGGGCAGACATTCCGTCATGCTCCCATCACGGTGGCGGTGAAACCGGTAGGACTCTCAAACTTCGCCGAACCGTGCCTTGTCGCCAGAGTGGGGCGTACGTCACATTCGACACCGATCGTGATACGGTCCGCGCATGGCTGAGCTCCCCTACTTCGACCTGCTGATCGATGAACGGCAGGAAGGTGGCGAGACGGGCCAGCTGTGGGAAAACCAGGTGCACTGGGGCTACTGGGAAGATCCCAAGACCGCCAAGGGCACCCGGGATGACTACATCGCGGCCATGGAGCAGATGGACCATGTCCTGTTCGCCGCCGGAAAGGTTGCCGACGGGCAGAAGCTGCTGGACGCCGGCTGCGGGTTCGGTGGGACCATCCAGCAGGTCAACGCCACCTACTCGGACATGGACCTCACCGGCCTCAACATCGACCCGCGCCAGCTCGCGGCGGCCGAGGCCCAGACCAAGCCCGTCAACGGCAACAAGATCGGTTGGGTCGAGGCTGACGCCTGCCAGTTGCCGTTCGAGGACAACTCCTTCGACCGCGTCCTGGCCGTCGAATGCATCTTCCACTTCCCGTCCCGCGAGAAGTTCCTCGCCGAAGCCGCGCGGGTGCTCAAGCCGGGCGGGTACCTGGCGGTGTCCGACTTCGTACCGACCCTGATGTTCTTCGGGAAGACCCCGATCTGGATGGCGATCCGTCCCCGGATCGCGAAGTCCTACGGAACGCTCGGGAATGTCCCGCTGCGGGGTTACCGGTCCATGGGTAAGCGTGCGGGGCTCGAGCTCGCCGAGAAACGCAACATCCGGAAGAACACCTTGCCGACGTACCCCTTCCTGCTCAAGTTCTTTCGCGAGCAGGGGTCGGCGGACGCCCAGAAGACGATGATCGTCGGCACACGCTGGATGAAGTGGCTGTCCAAGGCCGGCCTCATCCAATACCGCGTGTACACGTTCCAAAAGCCCGCCTGACCGGTAGCCGGATCGGCCTGTAACTCCTCGAATGACGCGGCGCCCGCCGCGCAAGTCGTCATGCGCCGAGGCCGGTTGAGGCCAGGGCACCAGACCTGCTCGGGCTCGGCGGTTCTCGCCGGATATGCGTCGCAGGACATTGCCGGTCGGCAACGTCCTGCGCAAACGATTCGGGTTAGCTCAGAGGGTGGGCATGAATTCGGCGAGCGCCAGGATCATGAAGACCACCAGGGCGAGCCCGATCAGGCCGCCGGCGGGAATCATGGCCACGCACACCACTATCCACACAAAAAGCCTCGGCCATTCGAACGGCTGGTTGCCCATCACACCGCCGCGGCGCTCCCGGAACGCGTGATAGGCCGCCCACACGCCCGCTCCGGCGGCAGCGCAACCGATGATCTTCAGGCCGTCCGGCGCCACCAGCAGGGCAACACCCGCCATGATCGCTACGGCCGCAAGGCGTGCCGCCACTGCTGTGTGAAGCCCGGTGACGCGCGTGATCGCGGAGCCGCGATCAGGCTCACCGCGGTACCGCGGTAGTCGACCATCGATACCCAACACTCGCCAGATCCAGCGTGACCACGCCGTCCGCAGACCCAGGTCCTCGGCTACTCGCCGAACATCGGCAGCCGATTCCGCCATCATCTGGCGCGACTGATCACTCCGCCAGAAGGCAGCCTTGAAAACCCGTCGCGGAACACCGAATTGCCGGGCAAACGTGCGTGGCGGCCCCATCATTTCCCCGATCAACCATCGCAGGAAGAACGGGAAAAGAATTGCGTACCACGCTCGCTTTCGCCGGCTGACGCTCTGCATTCGCTGAGCCAGAAGGTCGTCGGCAAACGATATGTGGCGCGCTTCCTCGGCCAGGTGAATATAGGTGATCTTGTTCAGCAGCGGCGGCACGTGCGCTGCGCCACGATGCTGCAGCGTCTGCTGGAAGTGCAGCGGCTGTTCACCGCACAGCACCCCGATGAAGTGAATGATGTTGGCATAACCGCCGATAAAGCCCAGGATCGGTCCGATAAACCGGGAGCCTCTCCGCATTCCTGGCACGTCCTCGCCAGTGCGGTTGACGAATTCCTGGAACATCTGGATGTGATTGCATTCGTCGATCAGTTCGTGGAGCAGATACTGGAATACCGGCGAACCATTCGGCATCTTGCCCGCATAATGCACCACTCCGCGAATCAACATCATTTCGAATTGGAGGGTGACCTTCAGGGTGTTCGCAGTTACCCAGCGTCCCATGTCGATACGGCGCTGCAAAGGCTGTTGGGCATACCATTCGGTAGCCGCGAGCGGAGCACTGTCCGGGTCGAGCTGCCAGCGCGGGTCGTCGTCCGCCAACGCGTTTTCGGGTGCGTCCCAGTCGATGTCAACGTACGGATCGAAGCGTCGACGGACCGTCGCACGAGAGAGGGCCTCCACCCTGTCGAAATAGAGGTCCCCCGTTGCCGCGCCGTCTGCGTCGCTGACCGTTGTCATTGCCCCATCCGTTGACTGTGAGTTTCCTTGCAGAGGGTATCAACATGAGAGCCATATCACGCCTCCAGCCACAGGATTGTGCCACGAGTTGTTGCACGTTTGTTAGACAGGCCCACCGGGCGGGAATCCCCGGCCCCGCCGCGCGGCTCCGCAGACCGTGCCTGCAGCTCAGCGCAGGCGGAGCTCCACATCCGGAAACCAAGGAACACACTCACACCAGTCGAGGACACGTGGTCCGTCGTTACAGTTGACGCTGCTTCTGATTTTTGTGCGCCGGACGCCGTGGGCCCAGTACCGTGTCGATCTAATGCACCGCTCAACCAGAACCCTCGCGACCCACGCCGTTGTCATCGGCGGCAGCATCGCCGGGCTGTGTGCGGCGCGGGTCCTCGCCGACCACTACGGCCACGTCACCCTGTACGAGCGTGACGAGCTGCCGGATCAGCCCGTCAATCGCGGCGCCATACCGCAAGGCCAACATGTGCACCTCCTGATGGCTCGCGGGGCCGACGAGTTGGAGGCCCTCTTTCCCGGATTGCTCGTCGACATGGTGGCCGCGAACGTTCCGGTGGTGGAGAACCGACCGTCCTCCATCCACTTCGAGGCCGGCGGGCACCTGCTCGGTACCGGACAGACGCTCGAGTCAAACTTCACCGCGTACGTGCCCAGCCGCGGACAGCTGGAATGGCAGATTCGCAGACGGGTGTCGGGATTGCCCAACGTACAGATCCTGCGACGGGGAGTGAGCGAACCGCAGTACGACCTCGGTACCGAACGGGTCACCGGCCTCGTGCTCGACGACGGTGAACAGGTTGCCGCCGACATGGTGGTCGACGCTTCCGGCCGCGGCAGTCGGCTGCCGGTGTGGTTGGAACAGTGGGGCTACGAGCGACCGCCCGAGGAATCGATCAAAGTCGGGGTCACGTATGCGTCACAGCGGGTCCGTATCCCCGCGGAGCTGATCAACGAGAAAATGGTCGTCGTCAGTGCGGCGCATGACAGCGGTCTTGGTATGGGCATGCTGTTCCACGAGGATGGCATCTGGACGGTCACCGCGTTCGGTGTCGCCAAGGCCGAGCCGCCGAGCGATTTCGCCGGCATCAAACAATTGGGCGGCACCGCGCTGCCACCGCACCTGGCGACGGCGTTGCGCGCCGGTGAAGCGGTGGGTGACATGAACTTTCACCGATATCCGGTGGCCAAGTGGCGGCGCTACGACAAACTGGACCGGTTCCCTGACGGGATCTTTCCGTTCGGCGATGCGGTGGTCAGCTTGAATCCGACATACGGGCAGGGCGTGACCATGTCGACCGTGCAAGCGGCCAATCTGCGTCAGGTGCTCGCCGAAGGAACCCAAGATCTGGTTCGCCGGCTGGCACGGCGCACCGCGAAAACCACCTACCCGGTGTGGATGATGAACTCGGTTGCCGATCAGGTGAAGCACGGGGCAGAAGGCGACAAGGCCTTCTGGTACAGCCCGTTGTTCGGTCTCTTCGACCAGTTCCTCGGCGCAGCCGAAACGGATCCCGTTCTGGCCGAGTGGTTTCTGCGGCGAACTAGCATGCTCGACAGCCTGTGGCTCACTCCACCCCCACGAATCGTCGGACGTGCGATCCGCCACAACATCAAGGCGTGGCTGGCCGAACGCCGCGGGCGCCCCAACGGCTCCGAGGAGTCCGTTACCGCCCGCGGCCGATCTGCCGGCTAGATCCCGATCGTCACGCGGAACAGTTTCGTCGGCTCGGCCGCGGTCAGCCGGATGGGTCCGTCCTCGGCCGCCACCCACGCCGCCGCGCCACGTTGCAGGGTGAGCTTGTCGTCGTCGGCATAGATCACGGCCGCGCCTTCGATACACAACAGCAGCTGCGGACCATCGTGGTGGGAGTGCACGTCGATCTCGTCACCGAGGTGTTCACCGTCGACCGTAAGCGCCGACACCGCGAATTCCTGCGCGGGCGTCCGATAGATGGTTTCCGTTCCGTCCGTGACGGTTTCCGAGCGCAGCCGATCTTCCGGGGTCGGGGTGAAGTCCAACACCCGCAGTAGTTCCGGCACGTCCACGTGCTTCGGGGTCAGCCCGCCGCGCAGCACGTTGTCAGAGTTCGCCATCACCTCGACACCGACACCATGCAGATAGGCATGCAGATTTCCGGCAGGAAGGTAGATGCCCTCCCCCGGTCGCAGGCTGATGCGGTTCAGCAACAGGGAGGCCAACACCCCGGCATCGCCGGGGTATCGTTCACCGAGTTCCAGCACCGTCTTGACCTCGGCCGCGAACTTCTTTGCCCCGGAACGGATGTAGTGGACAGCCCCGTCGAGAACAGCCGGCACCAACACGTCGAGATCGGGCTGAGGCGCGGTGATCCAGGTGGTGAACAGGGCCCGCAACCCGTCAGCATCGGACTGATCCGACAGCAGGTTGATGAACGGGTCGAGATCCGAGACCGCCAGCGCACGCATCAGCTCGACCGTGCGGTCTACCGGGCGGAATCCGGCCAGCGCATCGAATTGTCCCAACGCAACCAGCAATTCGGGCTTGTGGCTGCGGTCACGGTAATTGCGGACGGGTGAGGACACCGGGATGTCGAGCCGGTCCTCGCGGTCGAAGCCCTCCCTCGCCTGCGCGGCGCTGGGATGGGCCTGCAGCGACAACGGCTCGTCAGCGGCCAGCACCTTCACGAGGAAGGGCAGCGCATCGCCGAATCTGCCGATCGCCACGCTGCCCAGTTGCCCCTCTGGGTCATCCTGGACGGCCTGCAGCAGCGACTCTTCACCGTGTTCGGTCTGTAACCACGCCGGGTCCTGCGGATGTGCGCCGAGCCACAGCTCGGCCTCCGGATGGATTGTCGGACTGGGCCTTCCGGTGAAATCAGCGATTGCAGTGCGCGAACCCCAGGCATAGGTCCGCACCGCTCCCCGTAGCAGATGCACGTCTTATCCTCGAACCAGTTTCAAATATACGGCCGTCATCTCCAAGCGGACAGCCAGAACCGCCAGTTGTTGTTCCGGGCGCCCCACCGGCAGGGTCGTCCCAGCCTGGTCCGGCACATCCTCGGCACCGATCATCGCGATGTCGTCGAAGCCGCTGACCCTCGCCCCCACCAGTTGTCGTTCGGTATCGGTGATCAAGGCGAACGTTCGCATGCGGCGCGGCAGCGGTCCGTCGATCTCCTCGTCGTGGAACAGTGACCGGGTCGCAGGGTGGGCGACCGCGCCGCTGCCGATTGCAGCGAGAACGTCACCCAGTCCGGCGGCGGCCACCACTTCACCGGCCAGCCGCAGCATCACCGTCGCCCCGTGTCGGGCCAGCGCCAGCGTGGCCGGATTGTCGCCGGCCAGTGCGACTGCGCTGTCCGACATCCGTTCGGCCAGGGTCTTGGCCGGGTTGGTGAACAGGTCCCGTCCGGCGCTGTTGCGTAGGGCCTCGGCATCCAATTCGTCTGCCAGCGCGGCCAGATCCACGCGCATACCGTGATCCACCACTTGCAGCGCGGCCAGACCCGCGGCCAGGTATCGCGTCAGTCCGAAGTCGTCGGGAACCCACAACCGGGGTGCCAGCACCACCGCGCGTCCGGCCGCCACATCACGCAACGGGCCCTCGTGCGGCGCCACGATCAGCACCCGGGCCCCGCGACGCACCCCGGTGGCCGCCGCGTTCACCAGAGCCGGATCGCCCGGATCGTCACCGGCCACGATCACCACGTCGAGTGCCCCCAGCCACGGCGGGGTCTCGGCGACCACCACGATGGGCGCGCCGATCGATGCGCCGAGGGCGGCGGCCAACATGGCGCCTGCACTCTTGGCAGCGCCGCGACCGGCGACCCAAATCACCGTCCGCGGAGGATGATCGGCGTGCAGCGGGTCGAGCAGTCCTTCGGCCACTGCCGCGGCGGTCGCCCGAACCTGGGCGCCCGCCATGGCCGCCGCCCGTAGCAGACCGTTGCGATCGGCGGCCAGAAGTCCGTCACCGTCGTCCAGGTCGACCGTGGCGTCCACGGCGTTCACGGCACCGGCTCGCTCACCCCACGGATCTGTCCCGAAACTCTGTCGACGAGCGCGGCGACGTCCTCGGCAGTGCGTGCTTCCACGTTCAGACGCAGCAGTGGTTCGGTATTCGACGTGCGCAGGTTGAACCAGCTGCCATCGCCGAGATCGACGGTGACGCCGTCGAGGTGGTCGATGGACTGGATCGAGCCGGAGAACGACTTCAGCACGGCGTCGACACAGGCCGGCGCGTCGCTGACGGTGAAGTTGATCTCGCCGGAGGCCTCGTACCGCTGATAGTCCGCCATGAAGTCGGACAGCGGACGATCCTGCTCCCCCAGGGCGGCCAACACGTGCAGGGCCGCGAGCATGCCGGAATCGGCGCCCCAGAAATCACGGAAGTAGTAGTGCGCCGAGTGTTCCCCGCCGAAGATGGCGCCGGTCTCGGCCATCAGAGCCTTGATGTAGGAGTGCCCGACGCGTGACCGCACCGGAGTGCCGCCTCGCTCGATCACCAACTCGGGCACAGCGCGCGAGGTGATCAGATTGTGGATCACGGTGGCACCGATTTCCCGCTTGAGCTCACGGGCGGCCACCAATGCGGTCACCGCCGACGGCGACACCGGACGGCCGAGTTCGTCGACCACGAAGCAGCGGTCGGCATCACCGTCGAACGCCAGGCCGATATCGGCGCCGCTGGCCAGTACGTGGGCCTGCAGGTCGACGAGGTTGGCCGGATCCAGTGGGTTGGCCTCGTGATTGGGGAAGCTGCCGTCGAGTTCGAAGAACAACGGCAGAATCGTGGCCCCCGGGATCGGCCCGAGCACCGCAGGCGTGGTGTGGCCGGCCATCCCGTTGCCCGCGTCCACTGCGATGCGCAGCGGACGCAGCCCACTGAGGTCGACCAGCGAGCGGAGGAACGTGCCGTAGTCCGCCAGCACATCGCGATCGGAGATCACGCCGGCCGGGCCGTCGTGGGCAGGCACCCCCGAAATCACCTCGTCGGAGATCGTGGACAGTCCGGTGTCCTTGCCTACCGGTTTGGCCCCGGCGCGGCACAGTTTGATCCCGTTGTAGGCGGCCGGGTTGTGGCTGGCGGTGAACATCGCTCCGGGGCAGTCCAACAGGCCCGAGGCGAAGTAGAGCTGATCGGTGGAGGCCAGCCCGATGCGGACCACGTCCAGGCCCTGGGCTGTCACACCGTCGGCAAATGCGGCCGCCAGCGTCGGCGAACTCTCTCGCATGTCATAGCCGATCACCACCTGTGTGGCGCCTTCGGCGCGGACCAGGCGAGCGAACGCACCGGCGACGTCGGAAACGAACGCTTCGTCGATCTGGCTACCGACCAGACCACGGACGTCATAGGCCTTGATGACATCGTGAACAGCCGCCGCTGGCCTAGACATATAGCTCCTTGTGAAACGGGATCGTTGGCGCCAGCCTAACCGTCGGGCGGCGCCGACACGTTCACTACTCTTGGGCCGGTCGTCGTCTAATCAGGATCTAATCAGGGCTAGTCCGTGCTAGTTGTCGGGGTCCGGCAACACCCGCAGGTGCCCGCGACGGCGGCCGTTGGTCTCGGCGGGACGCACTTGCGGCGCCATCACCGCACTGGCCCCCACACCGGTGGAGGGATCGGAGAATCCGGCCACCACCCCACTGTGGGGAACCGCACCGGGCTGGCCTTCACGCACGGCGTCGGCGAGTGCCACGAGGTCGTCCTCGTCGGGGTGAGTGGGCAGTGGGCCCGCATGACGGACCAACTCCCAGCCTCGCGGTGCCGTGATCCGGCCGGCGTGGCCGACGCAGAGGTCCCAGGAGTGGGGTTCAGACACCGTGGCCAAGGGTCCGACCACCGCCGTGGAGTCGGAGTAGACAAAAGTCAACGTCGCCACGGCATAGTGCGGGCACCCGGGCCGGCAGCAGCGACGGGGAACATTCACGCAACAGAGATTACTTTGGACGGTGGCTGTGCGGTGCCGGACACGCGCAGCCGTCGGGTCCCCGATCCCGAACCGTTACGATCATCGCCGTGGCCCAGCGAAACCCATGGCGATCGCGTCGCGGTCGCGATATGCGCGGACCGCTGCTTCCGCGCTCGGTTCCCGGCTGGCGTAGCCGGGGCGAGCGGTTCGACATGGCAGTGCTGGAAGCCTATGAACCGATCGAGCGTCGGTGGGCGGCGCGGATCAAAGAACTCGATGTCGCGGTGGATGAGATTCCGCGGATGTCACCGAAAGATCCCGAGGGCGTGCAATGGCCGGCCGAGGTCATCGCCGACGGACCGATCGCGCTGGCGCGGTTGATACCCGCTGGGGTTGATGTCAGAGGAAATGCGACCCGGGCTCGAATTGTCTTGTTCCGCAAGCCCATCGAGCGCCGGGTCAAAGGATCCGATGAGCTAGCTGACCTGCTGCATGAAATCCTGGTGGCACAGGTGGCCACCTATCTGGGAGTAGAACCGTCAGTCATCGACCCAACGATCGACGACGACTGACGTCGAGCGCTACATCGCTACATCGCACGACGAGCGCTCCGCCGGCGAGCGTCAGATGATGCCGCGCTTGAGGCGGCGACGCTCCCGTTCGGACAATCCGCCCCAGATGCCGAAGCGCTCATCGTGCGCGAGCGCGTACTCCAAGCAGGCATCCTTGACTTCACAGCCCTGGCAGATGCGCTTGGCCTCGCGGGTAGACCCGCCCTTTTCCGGGAAGAACGCCTCTGGGTCGGTCTGTGCGCACAGCGCACGTTCCTGCCATTGGTCGTCTTCGTCTTCCGGATCAACATCAATGTGTTCGGGAACCGAACTCACCGGAACCAGACTCAGTTGAGGACGTCCGGCCGCCCCCAGCGGTGTCGGTCCCGTGTTGATGTGCGGTGCGTTGTCTACCGAGCCGAGTAGCCGATCGTCAAACCGGACCACATGATCGAAATCGCCGCTCTCATAAGACATTATCCCCCGCCTCCTCACTCGGTCTCGTAGATCCTAAGTGGAGCCCCACTACTGCGATGTGCGGTCACCCCATTCGAACAGTTGATCGAATCTCGGTCCGCGACACCGGAATCGGTCACCAACCGGGAAATGACACATCTGTGATTACACACGTGTTAGCTGCCAGGGTCAAGCGCCAGGGGGCGATTTCATACCATCTCGTAATGTCAAATCGGCGCGTCGCGACATCGGCGTGTCCTGCCCGTGACGACGTCGTTTCCATCCGCGCGCCCTCAACGCTTAGGGTCGGACGTTGTGAAGATCACCGTTCTGGTCGGCGGCGTCGGAGGCGCCCGGTTTTTGCTGGGGGTACAGCACTTGTTGGGCCTCGGCCAGTTCGCCGGGACCGACAGCAAGCATGAACACGAACTCACCGCGATCGTGAACGTCGGTGACGACGCCTGGATGCACGGCGTCCGTATCTGTCCGGACCTCGACACCTGCATGTACACGCTGGGTGGCGGTATCGACCCCGAACGCGGCTGGGGCCACCGCAATGAAACGTGGCACGCCAAGGAAGAACTCGCTGCCTACGGCGTGCAACCCGACTGGTTCGGACTCGGCGACCGGGACCTGGCCACCCACCTGGTCCGCACCCAGATGCTGCGCGCCGGCTACCCGCTGTCGCAGGTCACCGAAGCGTTGTGTAAGCGCTGGTCACCGGGGGCGCGATTGCTGCCCGTCACCGACGACCGCAGCGAGACCCACGTGGTGATCACCGACCCCGAGGATGGGGAACGGCGGGCCATCCATTTCCAGGAGTGGTGGGTGCGTCACCGCGCGCAGGTGCCCTCACACAGCTTTGCGTTCGTCGGAGCGGATCAGGCAACCGCCGCGCCGGGCGTCGTCGAGGCGATCGCCGACGCGGATGTGGTGTTGCTGGCGCCGTCGAATCCCGTCGTGAGTATCGGGCCGATCCTGCAGATACCCGGTGTCCGCGGCGCGCTGCGTTCGACCAAGGCGCCGGTGGTCGGCTACTCCCCCATCATCGATGGAAAACCGTTGCGCGGCATGGCCGATGAGTGCCTGTCCATCGTCGGTGTGGAATCCACCTCACAGGCCGTCGGCCGGCATTTCGGCGCCCGGTCGGGCACCGGAATCCTGGACGGCTGGCTGATACACGAGGGCGATGAGGCCGACATCGAGGGAGTTCAGGTGCGCGCGGTGCCGCTGCTGATGACAGATCCGTCGACCACCGCCGAGATGGTGCGGACCGGCCTTGACCTGGTCGGCGTTGCGCTGTGAGCACCGCGGTGAACACCGAGCACGGGTCCGCCGACAAGGTCGAGATCCTGCCGGTGGCAGGGCTTCCTGAGTTCCGTCCCGGAGATGACCTGGCCACCGTTCTCGCCGAAGCGGCACCTTGGCTGCGCAACGGTGATGTACTGGTGGTCACCAGCAAGGTCGTCTCCAAGTGCGAGGGCCGCATCGTCACCGCTCCTTCCGATCCGGAAGAGCGGGATGCTCTGCGCCGCAAGCTGATCGACAGCGAGGCGGTTCGGGTACTGGCCCGCAAGGGCCGGACGCTGATCACCGAGAACGCCATCGGGCTGGTCCAGGCCGCCGCCGGCGTCGACGGCTCCAACGTCGACTCGAACGAGTTGGCGCTGCTGCCAGTCGATCCCGACGGCAGCGCGCAGGCGCTACGCGTCGGCCTGCGTGAGCAACTCGGCGTCACCGTCGGCATCGTGATCACCGACACCATGGGCCGCGCCTGGCGCAACGGTCAGGCCGATTTCGCGATCGGCGCGTCCGGGCTCACGGTTCTCCACGGCTACGCTGGAGCGCGCGACCGGCACGGCAACGAGCTGTTGGTCACCGAGGTGGCCGTTGCCGACGAGATCGCTGCCGCAGCCGATCTGGTGAAGGGCAAGCTGACCGCGATCCCGGTCGCCGTCGTGCGCGGGCTTGAGCTGACCGACGACGGGTCGAACGCGGCCACGCTGCTGCGCTCCGGCGAGGACGACCTGTTCTGGCTCGGCACAGCCGAGTCGATCGAGCTGGGACGCAGCCAGGCTCAACTGCTGCGCCGCTCGGTGCGCGCGTTCTCCGACGAGCCCGTCGACCACACGCTCATCGAAGCTGCCGTCGGCGAAGCACTGACCGCACCTGCGCCACACCACACCAGGCCGGTGCGGTTCGTCTGGGTACAGGACGGTGCCACCCGCGTCCGGCTCCTGGACCGGATGAAGGACAAGTGGCGGGCCGATCTGAGCGGCGACGGCCGAGATCCCGAGGCCGTCGAGCGTCGCCTGAATCGCGGTCAGATCCTCTACGACGCTCCGGAACTGGTGATTCCGTTCATGGTTCCCGACGGTGCCCACAGCTATCCCGACGAAGCCCGCACGCAGGCCGAACACACCATGTTCACCGTCGCCGTGGGCGCGGCGGTGCAGGCCCTGCTGGTGGCGCTGGCGGTGCGTGAGGTGGGCAGCTGCTGGATCGGATCCACGATCTTCGCCGCCGATCTGGTCCGTTCCGAGCTCGATCTCCCGCCGGATTGGGAGCCCCTGGGAGCCATCGCGATCGGTCACCCCGCCGATCCGCAGCCGCCCCGCGACCCGGTGCCCACCGACGGCCTGCTGGTCGTGAAGTGAGCGCCGCGAGCCTGCACGCCTCCGCCGTCGAGGTGTTGACACACTGGCAGACAGCCGATCCCGGTCAGGACACGCTGCGACATGCGGTGCTGTCATTTCTGGTTGCCCGTCCCGATGCCTGTCTCCGGGCGTGCGTTCCTGGTCACATCACCGCCTCGGCGCTGGTCGTCGACCACACCGGCACCCAGACGCTGCTCACCCTGCATCCGCGCTTCGGCCGGTGGCTGCAGCTCGGCGGGCATTGTGAGGAAACAGATTCCGACATTCGCGCCGCCGCGTTGCGCGAGGCCACCGAGGAGTCCGGGATCACCGGGCTGACCATCGATACTCAACTGGCCGCGCTGCACGTGCATCCGGTGACCTGCTCACTCGGGGTGCCGACCCGCCACCTCGACATGCAGTTCGTGGTACGGGCCCCGGCAGGTGCCGAGATCGCCTGCAGTGACGAGTCTTTGGATCTACGGTGGTGGCCGCTCGAGGCGCTGCCCGAGGGTACCGACTTCGGGTTGAACCAGCTCGCCGGCACCGTGACGGGATCCGCCTAGCCCGGCGCCTGCGTGCAGTAGGACCGGCGGGCAGCGCGCAACGCAACCGCGGCTTGATCCGGAGCGGCGCCGTACTGGCCCGCCATCTGATCGATCACCGCCTGTGCCGGTGTACCGGTGTAGAGCAGGCGGCATATCTCCCGGCCCACCATCAGCAACTGGTCATCGTCACCGGGGAACACCCCGCGCGTGGCCTTGAGGTAGGTGTTGTCTTCTCCGGTCAGCGGGATGGGCCAGGCCACGGCCTCCGGCGCGGTGACCCCCAGAACCCCTCCGAGCACCGCCAGAGCCGCCAGCGGCGCCACCCCTCTGCGCCGTCGCACGTTGAACATGCCGTTGGACATGATCCTCCCCTTCTGTCGATAGAAGCCTAAGGCTCGACGGCGACCGGCAAACACACTTTTCTGCGCCAGAGGCCGCCGAAGTTAGGTAGTCGACTACTCAAGCGCTGCTGGGCCCGATCTCCCTACCGTTGATACGCCACGGAAATACGGGTGGGAGGCACCATGAGTCTGCAGATCGAATCCCCTGCCGAAAACTCCGCCGGCGGCAAGAATGGCGACGAGCCGCCGGAGCAGCAGACCTCGCAAATCGAAGCCGCGCTGGGTAGCCGCCCCCGGGTCACAGAGGCTCTGCTGCTTGTCTGCCTGACTGTCCAGACCGCAGTAGTTCTGTGGCTCGCGGTCTGGGACGCCACGCTGACTCGTTCAGCCTGGGATCTGTTAGGTGCCGCACTGCTTCTTGGTGTCGGGATCGCATGCGCGCTCGCGATCGGCTCGATACTGAGAAAATCATCGAGCGCTTTCCTCACGGCGATGACAAGCCAGATCTTCGTGGTGTGTCTGGCGGCGTACGTGTGGCTCGTCGACGAGCGCAGCCCGGTTCGGCAACTGATCGGTATCACCGGGATGGCGCTGGTGTTCGGCGGGGTCGCTCTCTTCTGGATGATCTATCTGGCCAGGTACACCCATGGAGCGATCAACCGGGGTGCGGTGGCAGTCGTCGCATTGTTCCCGGTGTTGGGCCTGGTCCAGTTCTGGCTGCAATCGGACTATCTGCCGGCGCGTTCACTTCCCTTGGTCGATGTGCAGGCCGAACTGACTCCAGTGGGCTCCTCGGGCTCGATCATCCACCTGTCGGCCAACCTCACCATCCATAATCGCAGTTCGGTAGCGGTCGACATCCCGGCGGGCGTCATGCGGGTAAGGGCATACCCGTTCGGGATACCGGAGGAGCCTGCGACCACCAATACAGTTGCCTCGTACCTAGATCCGGTGGGAAGCATGCTCGGCGACTATCGCCAGATCCCGGTCCTGCCCAGCGACTCCAAGTTGCTGTATGCGGGCAGCATCGGCGCCGCTGGGAAGTTTCTGACACCCGGGTCCACTACGGGTGCGCAGATGATGATCGATATCAACCCGCAGACTGTGCGGTTGGTCCAGATGGGTGTCAGCATCGTCGCCGTGACCCGCCGCGCTGTGCAGGACACCCGGACCTGCTACGAACCCAAGAAGTCCTACACCGAGGACATTGAAGCGTTCCTGAAAGAGGCACGCCGGCTGCATGATTGGGTGGGTGGTGGCCAGGCGCTCTGCACCGAGACGCAATTCGCGGCCAGGGGTGCGATCGAAGAACTGGTCTCCGACCACCCGGTGCTGAGGATCTCCACCGTGGTGGACCACCCCGTGTTCACGACGCCGATGTTGGTACCGCTCCTTGGCACCAAAACCTCACTCGACGATCCGGCCGGGGGGATGGACGAGGCCGCCACCATCGAAACAGCCACGCCCTCAGGGATATTCGGCGCAGGCGCCGAATATGCACCTGCCGACTCCGACCTGCACAAGACGGGCTGAGCACCACCGAGGCTACGGTCTGTGACACATCTCCGCCGATTCCCGTCACAAAGCGTAGTTTCGGCGCGAACCGGCGCAGATACCCGAGGGTCTCAGACGTCGGTGGAGTACCGGATGCCGCCGTCGGGGATGGACACCCCGGGCCACACCCTGGCGCCGCGCAACAGCTCGCAACGGGCACCGATGTCGGCGCCGTCGCCGATCACCCCGTCGCGGATCAGCGCCCGGGGACCGATGCGGGCACCGAAGCCCACGATCGAACGTTCAATCACCGCACCGGCTTCCACACGCACCCCGTCGAAGATCACCGCGCCGTCGAGGCGGGCGCCCGCACCGATCTCGGCTCCGCGGCCCACCACGGTGCCACCGATCAGCAAGGCGCCCGGCGCGACCGCCGCACCTTCGTGGACCAGTGACTCACCGCGCTGGCCGTTGAGCGCCGGTGACGGCGCGATGCCACGAACCAGATCGGCAGAGCCGCGGACGAAATCGTCCGGCGTGCCCATGTCACGCCAATACGAAGCGTCCACATACCCGCACATCTTCAGTCCGCGGGAGAGCACCTCGGGGAAGATCTCGCGCTCGACCGACAGGGCGCGTCCGCGCGGGATCTCGTCGATGACGTTGCGATTGAACACATAACAGCCCGCATTGATCTGGTCGGTCGGCGGATCCTGGGTCTTCTCGAGGAACGCGGTCACGAATCCGTCGGCATCGGTGGGCACGCAGCCGAACGCACGAGGATCACTGACCCGCACCAGGTGCAGCGTGACGTCGGCCTGGTGGGTGTCATGTGATTCCAGCACCGCGCCGAGGTCGGCCGCCGACAGCACGTCGCCGTTGAACACCATGACCGTGTCGTAGCGCAGCTTGTCGGCCACGTTGGCGATGGCACCACCGGTGCCGAGTGCTTCGGTCTCGGTGACGTATTCGATCTCCAGCCCCAGATCGGAGCCGTCACCGAAAGCTTCCTCGAAGACCTCGGCCTTGTACGAGGTGCCCATCACGACATGTTTGATGCCGGCCACCGCGATCCGGGCCAGCAGATGGGTCAGGAACGGCACGCCCGCCGTCGGCAACATCGGCTTAGGCGCCGAGAGGGTCAGGGGCCGCAGCCTGGTGCCTCGTCCACCGACGAGGACGACGGCGTCCACCTCCGCGGGATTGATCACGTCAGTGCCCTTTCGCCTGTTTACGTCGTGAACTACCGACCACCAGGCCCGCACGTGCTGCCAGCGCGCCCCGAATTGTCCACCGTAACGGCGCCTGCCAGGGCGCCGGGTATCGATCAGCCAAGAAAGTGTAGGTACTGCGGTGATGGGCGGCCAAGTTCCGCGCCGGGTCACGGCCGGTGGAGTGCCCCTTGTGGTGCAGCACCTCCGCCGTCGGGACGTAGATGTTCTGCCAGCCGGCCCGGGCGATCCGATCACCGAGGTCGACGTCTTCCATATACATGAAGTAGCGCTCGTCGAACCCGCCGACCGCGTCGAAGGCGGCTCGGCGCATCAGCAGGCACGAACCGGACAGCCAGCCGACCTCGCGCTCGCTGGGGTCCTGCCGGTCCTGACGGTAGGCCGCCGTCCAGGGATTCGACTTCCAGAACGGACCCACCACGGCATGCATGCCACCCCGGACCAGGCTGGGCTGATGGCGCGCCGACGGGTACACCGAGCCGTCGGGATCGCGGACCAACGGCCCGAGCGCACCCGCGCGCGGCCACCGCTTCGCCGCGTCGAGCAGCAGGTCGATCGAACCGGGGCCCCACTGCACGTCGGGGTTGGCGACGATGAAAAATTCCGAGCATTCCGCATCCGATATCTGCTCGGCGCCGCGGTTGACGGCGCTGCCGTAACCCAGATTGCTGCCGGTCCGGAGCAGACGAACGTTCGGGTAGCGCTTCTCGGCCTGTTCGGGTGCGCCGTCGGTGGAGCCGTTGTCAGCCATGACGACCGTCACCGGACGGTCGGTGGCCAGGGCGAGGGAGGCCAGGAAACGGTCCAGGTGTGGGCCCGGCGAGTACGTCACCGTCACCACCACGAGCGGGCGGGCCGCATCCTCAGTCACGGCGTAGAGGGTAGCGGGCCGGACGGGCTCTCTTTTCCAACCGCTGCTGCCAGGGCTTCCCGCCAATCGCGCAGCGGGGTCAGGCCCGCTGCGGCGGATCGGCGCGCGGACAAGACTGTGTAGGCCGGACGCGGCGCGGGTCGCGGGTGACGGTCACTCCCGACCGGCCGGACCCGCTCGGGATCGGCACCTACGGCCGCGAAGGTCGCTCGCGCCTGGTCGAACCGGCTGGCCGACCCGCCGTTGGCGGCATGCAACACGCCGGGCCGGACGCCGCCGTCGGCGATCTGTAGCAGGGCCGTCACCAGGTCTCCGGTGTAGGTCGGTGACCCGATCTGGTCGGCGACCACATCCACGGGGCCGTCCCCGGCCGCCAGCCTGCGCATGGTCGCCACGAAGTCTTTGCCGTCACCACCGCGGTACACCCATGCCGTGCGAACGACATACGCGTCGGGTTTGGCGGTCAGCACCGCCTGTTCCCCGGCCAGTTTGGTCCGGCCGTAGACGTTGACCGGCCCGGTCGGGTCGTCGACCTCGTATGGGGTGCGACGCTGCGCCGACACGCCGAATACGTAGTCGGTGGAGATGTGCACCAGGTCGGCACCGGCCTGCGCACATACCGCGGCGAGGTTGCCCGGGCCGACGACATTGACGGCGTGGGCCCTGTCCTGGTCCGTCTCTGCGGTGTCGACCTGCGTGTATGCCGCGCAGTTGATCACCACATCGCCGGGCTCGACGAACGCGCGCACCGTGTCAACGTTGGTGATGTCACATTCCGCCGAGGTCAGGGCCAGCACGTCACGACCCTCACGACGTCCCTGATCAGCCAATACCCGACCGACCATGCCGCCGGCCCCGGTGATCACAATCCGTTGCGCCATGCGCCGAGTCTGGCACGCCGGTCCGCGTTACCCGGCTCACGTCCGGGCCGCAAGTAGCCTGGGCACGTGCGCAACCCCCTCCTTCGCTCCCTTGCTGTCGCCACGGCGTCGGCCGTGGTGCTCGGAACAGGGGTGGCCTGGTCGCAGATCCGCTCGTTCGAATCCGGCATCAACCACATCAGCTCGGCGGCGCTCGGCGGCGGCGGCGAGGACGGTGCCATCGACATCCTGCTCGTCGGGATGGACAGTCGTACCGACGCCCACGGCAACCCGTTGTCGGCCGAGGAGTTGGAGACTCTGCGCGCCGGCGACGACGTCTCGACCAACACCGACACCATCATCCTGATCCGCATCCCCAACAACGGGAAGTCGGCCACGGCCATCTCCATCCCCCGTGATTCGTACGTCGAAGCACCGGGCTGGGGAAAGATGAAGATCAACGGCGTGTTCGGGGACGTCAAGCTCGACCGCATGAAGCAGCTCGTCGAGGTCGAGGGTGAAGATCCCGCCGTCGCCGAACCCAAGGCCACCGAGGCGGCCCGCGAGGAGCTGATCCAGACCGTCGCCTCACTGACCGGCGTCACCGTGGACCATTACGCCGAAATCGGCCTGCTCGGCTTCGCGCTGATCACCGATGCCCTGGGCGGCGTCAATGTCTGCCTCAAAGATGCCGTCTACGAACCGCTCTCGGGCGCCGATTTCCCGGCCGGCTGGCAGAAACTCAACGGCCCGCAGGCACTGAGCTTCGTTCGGCAACGTCATGACCTGCCGCGCGGCGACCTCGACCGGGTGACCCGCCAGCAGTCGGTGATGGCGTCACTGGCTCATGAGGTGATCTCCAGCAAGACGCTGTCGAGCCCGGGAACGCTGGGGCGGCTGCAGGATGCCGTGCAACGCTCGGTGGTGATCTCCGACGGCTGGGACATCATGAATTTCGTCGAACAGCTACAGAAGCTGGCTGCCGGCAGCGTGGCGTTCGCCACCATCCCGATCCTGCGTGAGGACGGCTGGAGCGACGACGGCATGCAGAGCGTCGTCCGGGTGGATCCCGACGAGGTCCACCAGTGGGTGTCGAGCCTGCTGCAGGACCAGGACCAGGGCAAGACCGAACAACTCAGCTACTCACCCGAGAACACCACCGTCGAGGTGGTCAACGGCACCGACATCAACGGCCTGGCCGCCGCGGTGTCACAGGTGCTGAGCAACAAGGGATTCCTGCCCGGTGCCACCGGCAACCACGAGGGCGCCCCGCCTGCATCCAGCCAGGTGCTGGCCGCCAAGAGCGATGACCTCGGCGCCCAGGCGGTGTCGAAGGATCTCGGCGGGCTGCCGGTGAACGAGGATTCGTCGCTGCCACCCGGTGCGGTACGGGTGGTTCTGGCCGCGGATTACACCGGCCCCGGCTCCGACGGCATGGATCCGACCGCAGGTGCGGGCATCGTGGATCCGGCCGCGGCCGGCGACAGCTACAGCGATACCGGCGAACAGAGCCCGCCACCACCGCCGTCGCCGATCCTCAATGCGGGTTCGGACGATCCGAAGTGTGTGAACTGATCGTCCTCGAGTAAAACCAGAGGCTATGAGCACAGTCAGCGCTGCGATCCTAGATCCGTTGTTGGCCGCGGACCCGGCAGGTCCACGGATCACCTACTACGACGACGCGACCGGTGAGCGCATCGAGTTGTCGACGGTGACCATGGCCAACTGGGCCGCCAAGACCGCCAACCTGCTGCGCGACGAGATGGGCGCCGGCCCAGGGACCCGGGTGGCGGTGCTCCTGCCCGCGCACTGGCAGACCGCCGCGGCACTGTTCGGGATCTGGTGGATCGGTGCCGAAGTAGTGCTGGACGGAGACGCTGACGTGGCCCTGTCCACCCGGGACCGGCTCGACGAGGCCGACGACGCGGTCTCCGGTGGCGAGGTCGCGGTGCTGTCGCTCGACCCGTTCGGCAAGCCGGCGCCGGATCTGCCGATCGGGGTCACCGACTACGCCACCGCGGTGCGGGTCCACGGCGACCAGATCGTGCCCGAGCGCGTTCCGGGCCCGGCCCTGGCCGGACGATCGGTCTCCGAGGTACTGGAGGCGGCCCGGAATGCCTCTGCCACACAGGGTTTCACCGCCGACGACCGAGTGCTCTCGACCGCAGCGTGGGCCACCCCAGACGAGCTCGTCGCGAATCTGATCGCAGTGTTCGCCGCCGGGGCGTCACTCGTGCAGGTGGCCAATCCCGATGCGGGCGCACAAGAACGGCGTCGCACCACGGAGAAAGTCACCCGCGGCTAGCTTTCGCGTCAGCAGTCAATAGTGGGTGTTGTGCGTGGTTCGGCAGCCGGGCGGGATGTCCGGCTTTTCGCGCGATGAACAGTGCGTCGGTGAGGGTTGGTGGGTCGCGGGTCCGGCAGGCTGATCAGACGCCGTTTGGGGCCAGGCATGCTTTCGTGTGCGCCGTGATGGGCGGCCCAGGGCGAGCGGGCGGCAAGCTAGGTTTCGCCGTCGTGCGGCATAGCTCTGATAGCCGTCACCGTTCGCCGCTGCGCCTTCCTCGACGATAGCGCTGTTCATCGAAGGGTTGTTGGGTTGTGAGAAGTCGGTAGGCCAACCGGCACACGGTGCGGGCCAGTGCGACCCGGGCCTGGATGGGGGCCATTCCGCGAGCCCGTAGTTCGGCGTAGCGCTGGGCGAAACCTGGCGAACTTTGAGACAGGCCCCAGGCCATGCCCATGAGGGCGTCGCGGTGCTCGGACAATCCTTGCCGGGAGATGTGGCCGCGGCGGTGCAGGGTGGCTGATTCATACACCGCAGGCGCCAAACCCGTTGCCGAGTAGAGATGTTCGGCATCAGGAAAACGCTCGATAGGAAGGCTGTGAGCAGCGAAAGCTGCAGCGCGGATCGAGGCGACACCGGGAAGGGTGGTCAAAATCTGGCCATCGGTGTCGGCGAGCAACTGCTCAATCTCCTCACCAACCGCGGCGATGTCGGACTGCAAGCACCGGTATCGGTCCAGGTCACGCCCGAGCCGCCGGGCGCGTTGATCGGCATCGGCTGGCGGCGGCAGGCAGCCACGCCAGCGTTGTATCCAATACTGCGCGGTACGCGCGCTCAGGCGTCCGGGGGCCCGGCATACCAACGACGGCAATCGTGGCGGCCGACCCGCGAACGCCACCGCGCACGCCAACACCGCCAGCCCGGTCGAGGACTCCAGCGGCAAACAACGTCCGTGGCCAGCGGGCGCCGATAGGCCGGGACACAGGGCGTTGAGCTGATCGTGCATCCGCTGTTGGGCGACGCGTCGGTCGGCCACCAAACCGCGGCGATGGCGCACCGCCGCGCGCAACGCATCAACCGCCGACTCTTCAGCATGTGGTCGGCCCGCTCCCTGACGAGCCAGATATGTCAGCGCCGCGCAATCGCGGTCATCAGTCTTGAACCTGCCCGACCCCAACTGAATTCGGGCCGCTTTCGTCTCTGAGGGCGCGAACAATCGCACCGAGCCGGGATGACGGCGTTCAAGTTCAACGACCCACGATCGGTGCAGGCTGCCCGTCGCTTCGATTGCTATCACCGGCTCGGTGGCGCGGTGCTCGACAAGCAACCGGTCGAGTCGGGCAATGCCGTCCCGTGACACCGGCAACGAGGCCGGCGCAGTCAGCAACCCCGAACCGTTACTAACCCACACGCGATTGAGCACCTTGCCCGGGTCCACCGCAACGATCACCGTCGCAGGATCAAGCGCAACATCCAACACCGACATGAGCAGCCTCCTCTGAACCGGACCTCCATAGAGAATCCGCCCAGTAACTACTCACGGCCTATCAGCTCAACGTGCCCCGAAAAGCCCAATGGCCAGTTATCGCACAGCCTTTCGATGAAAGCGTGCGACAACTGGCCACCGGGTGTCGCGAAGTTACTTCAGCAAGGCGCGGCTCATGACCACGCGCTGAATCTGGTTGGTGCCCTCGTAGATCTGGGTGATCTTGGCGTCACGCATCATGCGCTCGACCGGGAAGTCCACCGTGTAACCGGCGCCGCCGAACAGCTGCACTGCATCGGTGGTGACCTCCATGGCCACATCCGAGGCCAGGCACTTGCTCGCCGCGGAGATGAAGCCGAGGTTGCCCTCCCCGCGCTCGGCGCGCGCCGCGGCCGAGTACACCATCAACCGCGCGGCCTCCACCTTCATCGCCATGTCGGCGAGCATGAACTGCACGCCCTGGTTGTCACTGACCGGACGGCCGAACTGCTTGCGGTCCTTGGTGTAGGCGATCGCCGCGTCCAACGCACCCTGAGCGATACCGACGGCTTGCGCACCGATGGTCGGGCGCGTGTGATCCAGTGTGGCCAGCGCGGTCTTGAACCCGGTGCCGGGATCGCCGATGATCCGGTCCCCCGGAACGCGGCAGTTCTCGAAATACAACTCGGTCGTCGGGCTGCCCTTGATGCCGAGCTTGCGCTCCTTGGGGCCGACGACGAAGCCCTCGTCGTCCTTGTGGACCATGAACGCCGAGATGCCGTTGGCGCCCTTGTCGGGGTCGGTCACCGCCATGACGGTGTACCAGGTCGACTTCCCGCCGTTGGTGATCCAGCACTTGGTGCCGTTGAGGATCCACCCGTCACCGTCGGCCTTGGCGCGGGTGCGCATGCCGGCGGCGTCGCTGCCCGCCTCGCGCTCGGACAGCGCGTAGGACGCCATCGCCTCACCCGAGGCGAGCGACGGCAGCACCTGCTTCTTCAGCTCATCCGAGCCGCGGAGGATCAGGCCCATGGTGCCCAGCTTGTTGACCGCCGGGATCAGCGACGCCGAGCAATCCACCCGGGCCACTTCCTCGATCACGATGCAGGCCGCGACCGAGTCCGCGCCCTGGCCGCCGTACTCCTCCGGCACGTGAATCGCGTTGAAGCCCGAGGCGTTCAGGGCCTGCAGAGCTTCTTCCGGGAAACGCGCATTCTCGTCGACGTCGGCAGCGTGCGGGGCAATTTCCTTCTCCGCCAGCGCCCGAATTGCCGCCCGAAGCTCCTGGTGCTCCTCCGGCAACTGAAACAGATCGAATGATGGGTTACCGGCCCAACCAGCCATGATCTTCTCCTTCGCTTTCAGCCCTTGGCTCTCTTGGATCAATCGTTGCGCGGACTGCACATCGAGTACATCGCCCTGCTACTTTTGGTACCCAGTACCATAGCATCGGCACTCAGTACCATGAAAGGTGCACTCATGCCCGACCTGCCAAGTACCCGGGAGCGCCTGGTGAGCGCGGCATTCGAGTTGTTCGAGGAGCGTGGCTACGAGGCCACCAGCGTCGACGACATCGCGACACGGGCGGGGGTGGGACGCACCACTGCGTTCCGTCAGTTCGGATCGAAAGAGGCGTTGATCTTTCCCGATCACGAGGCGCTGCTGCGCCGCGCCGACGAGAGATTGTCGGCGGCACCGGCCGAAACGCTGCCCGCCGAGGTCATCGCGGTGGCGACCACCTCGGTATTCGAGAACTATCTCGCCGAAGGCGAGCGGGCCCGGACGCGGTACCGGCTCACCCGCTCGGTACCTGCCCTGCGCGACTTCGAAACAGCGGTGGTGTCCCGGTATGTCCGGCTGTTCACCAAACACCTACGGACCACGCAGACCGAGGATTGGACGGCAGGCCTGCGCGCGGAACTATTCGCCAACGCCGTCGTCGCCGCGCACAACCATGTCCTGCGCCGATGGTTGCGCGGCGACGTGACCAACCCGCGGTCGGACCTCGCCGAGGCGCTGGCCGCGACCTGGCCGATCTACCGGGGCGGTAACGGCCGCACCGCCGTCGTGGTGATGTCGACCGATGAACCGGTCGAGTCCCTGACGTCCCGCATTCGCGAGCTCATCGGGGATTGAGTCAGCCGGCGACCCAGTCAGCCCAGCAGGCGATCACGCAGAGCGGCATCCTTCTCCAACACCATGGTTTCCAGATCCGCCTGGAATTTCACCATCCGGGCCTGCAGTGCGGGATCTGACGAACCGAGGATCCGTACGGCCAGCAAGCCCGCATTGCGTGCTCCGCCAATGGAAACCGTGGCCACCGGCACCCCGGCCGGCATCTGCACGATCGACAGCAAGGAGTCCATGCCGTCGAGACGGGCCAGCGGCACCGGGACGCCGATGACCGGAAGCGGTGTCGCGGACGCCACCATGCCGGGGAGGTGCGCCGCGCCACCCGCTCCGGCGATGATCACCTCGATCCCCCGCTCTGCGGCGGTCTTGGCGTAGTCGAGCATCCGCTGCGGGGTGCGGTGCGCCGAGACGACACCGACCTCGAACGGCACCTCGAACTCTGCGAGTGCGGTGGCCGCGTCGGACATCACCGACCAGTCACTGTCGCTGCCCATGATGAGGCCAACCCGTGCTGATGCGCGGTCCGCATTCGCTTCTCGCTCGGCATTACTCGCCATGTTCATCCCATCCGTCGGTCCACTCGCCGTGCGACAACCAGTGCGCCGCACGCACCGCACGCTCGCGAAGTTCATCCATGTCCGTGCCGATGATGTTGACGTGTCCGAGTTTGCGTCCGGGCCGCTCACCCTTGCCGTACAGGTGCACCTTCGCGTCGGGGATCCGCGCGAAGAGGTGGTGCAGGCGCTCGTCCATCGACATCGCCGGTGTCTCGGGAGCCCCCAGCACGTTGGCCATCACCGCGGCCGGGGCAATCGCAGAGGTGTCACCCAACGGGTAGTCCAGCACGGCCCGCAGATGCTGCTCGAACTGGCTGGTGACCGCACCGTCCATGGTCCAGTGCCCGGAGTTGTGCGGACGCATCGCCAACTCGTTGACCAGCAGCGTGCCGTCGACCGTCTCGAACAACTCGACCGCCAGCACCCCGACGACGCCGAGTTCGTTCGCCACTCGCAGGCCGAGTTCCTGTGCGGCCGAGCCGAGTTCGTCGGACAGTCCGGGAGCCGGCGCGTACACCTCGACGCAGATACCGTTGCGTTGCACCGTTTCGACGACGGGCCAGGCCGCTCCCTGTCCGAACGGAGAGCGCGCCACCAGCGCGGCCAGTTCCCGGCGCATCGCGACCCGTTCCTCGGCCAGCACCGGTACCCCGTCGGCCAGGTAGCCGGCCACGACCTCGCGCGCGGTCGCCAGGTCGTCGGCCATCACCACGCCCTTGCCGTCGTAGCCGCCGCGCACGGTCTTGATCACCACCGGGCCGTCGATCTCCCGCACGAATTCCTCGACGTCGGCGACCGAGGTGATCTCGGCGAAGCGCGGCACCGGGACACCCAGGCTGTGCAGCTTGCGACGCATGAGCAGCTTGTCCTGGGCATGCACGAGCGCCTGCGGCGGCGGGTTGACCGTGACGCCTTCGGCCACGAGTGTGTCCAGGTGTTCGGTGGGCACGTGCTCGTGGTCGAACGTCAACACCGTCGCGCCGTCCGCCGCCCGGCGCAGCGCGTCCAGGTCGGTGTGGGAGCCGATGACGACATCAGGAGTGACCTGCGCGGCGGATTCGTCCGGACCGGCGGACAGCACCCGCAGGGTCTGCCCCAGCGCGACGGCCGCCTGGTGGGTCATCCGGGCGAGCTGGCCGCCGCCGATCATCACCACTGTCGGATTCCGCCTGCTCACGGGCGAAGGCGGCTTCTGGGGAGTTGTCGGCACGCACTCCATGGTGTCATGCGCGAATTCATGACTTCGTCATGACCGGCGCATTGACCTGCGGTTAAGGTCCGGGGCCCGCAACGATGCGGCATCCGACGGGGCATTTACGTACACTGCCTAGTTGTGTCCTTTGCCGATGCGACAATCGCTCGATTGCCGCGGTTCGTCCGTCCCTACGCCGAGCGGCATCACGAGCTGATCAAGTTCGCGATCGTCGGCGCGACGACGTTTGTCATCGATTCGGCCATTTTCTACACCCTCAAGCTCACGGTGCTGGAACCCAAACCGGTCACCGCCAAGATCATCGCCGGCATTGTCGCAGTCATTGCCTCCTACATCCTCAACCGGGAATGGAGCTTCCAGAACCGCGGCGGCCGCGAGCGCCACCACGAGGCCTTGCTCTTCTTCGCGTTCAGCGGCGTGGGTGTGCTGCTGTCGATGCTTCCGCTGTATTTCTCCAGCTATGTGCTCGGCCTTCGGGTTCCCGAGGTCTCACTGACGGTCGAGAACATCGCCGACTTCATCTCGGCCTACATCCTGGGCAACCTGCTTCAGATGGCCTTCCGGTTCTGGGCGTTCCGCCGCTGGGTGTTCCCCGACGAGTTCGTCGACAAGCCCGACCTGGCACTGGAATCCACGCTCACCGGTGGCGGCTTCGCCGAAGCGCTGGAGAACCATTCCGAGCTCCATAAGCCCGCGACTGTGACGCCGCTGCGCACGCGCGGATCAGACGGGGTCCTCCGTCGGCCCGGCCGTCGCTCGAAGGCGCGTCAGCTGGGCGACTCGTCGGACCCCGTGTCGAAGAGTTCCTGACATCTCGGCCCCGATGTCAGACGGGTCATCGACGGTCGAGCTGCGGGAAGAGCGTCTCGCGCGCCAGTAGCAGGATTGCGGCAGCTATCGGGATGGCCAGTAATGCGCCGACGATTCCGAGTAACGCCCCTCCGAGCAGTACCGCGACGACAGTGACCAAGGGTGGCACCTCGACGGTCCGCCCGATGATCCGCGGCACCAGCAGGTAGTCCTCGACCAGTCGCAGCGCGACGAAGAACACGACCGTGGCGAGCGAAACAGGTACCGACACAGTCAAAGCCACCAGGGCGACGATGATGCCGGCGAGCGTCGAACCGACGATCGGAATCAGGTCCAGCACCGCGACCAGTACGGCGAGCAGCAACGGGTACGGCACGTCGAACACCATCAGCCAGATGAAGGTGAGAACTGCGGTCACGACCGATACCAGGATGTTGCCCAGCACGTATCCGCCGACTTTGGCGAAGATCGCATCGCCGATCAAGATCGTCCGGGGACGACGAGAATGCGGCGCCAGCCGGTAGAGCGCAGCGCGGATACGCGCGAAATTCGCCAGAAAGTAGACGGTGAGCACCAGTACGATCACCGCCCCGCTGACCGCGCCGACGACGATTTTCCCGGCACCGACGATGCCACCGGCCAAGGCGGAAGCGTTTCCGCCTGCGAGTGCACCATTGAGCTTGTCCTGCAGGTGGAATCGGTTGTCCAGCTGGTCGACGATCGGGTATCGGTGTTGCAGGTCATGCAGGTAGTCGGGAGCGTTGTGGACGAGTGCGCTGCCCTGGGTGACCAGCGGCGGAATCGCGGCCGCCACGAACCCCGCGACCATGAGGATGGCCGCCAAGAACACCACCGTCACCGCGGCCCAGCGCGGGATCCGGTGGCGCACCAACCAGGACACGGCAGGCTCAAGGCCGATCGCGACGAACCCGGCGACGACGATGAGGATTACCGCCCCGCGCGCTGCGATCAGCAACTCGATGCCGCCGTAGGTGACGGCGACCCCTGCCGCGCCGGCCATACCGATCATGAAGGGTGAAGCGCGGTTGAAGCGCGGCCCCGCCTCGCCCAGCGGGTGGGCTGGCGAGCTGATCTCCGCCGCGCTCTTCTCCGCGGCGACGATCACGTCACCTTCGGCCTCGGTGTGGGGTTGACCGACGGATTTGTCGTGGGCCGCATCGGCACCTGCGGCCGATGCATCACGACCAGACATCGTCGTGGGGTCAGTCCTTGAAGGCGTCCTTGATCTTCTCCCCGGCCTGCTTCAGGTTGCCTTTGGCCTGGTCCTTGTGGCCCTCGGCCTCGGTGTCCCTGTCTCCGGTGGCCTGTCCGACCTTTTCCTTGGCCTTTCCTGCGAGCTCTTCGGCCTTGTTCTTGGCCTTGTCGACGGCGCTCATGTGCTTCTCCTTCAATCCGGCTCGGCCACGGGTTCGCGGCACGGGAATGACATAGCGCCCGAACCAGATTCGTCGCGCAGTCACGCATCGGATACCCAACCCGGCGATATCTAACCCTTCTCTGGAGATCCGTGACCAGCTCCCGGTACACCATTGCGCGCAGCGACGGATGCGGCACTGAGGGTATCGAAGACTTCGATGACCACGTCGCGGTCGCGGTAGCCGCCGATCGAAATGAGCCCCGGCGTCGCCGCGATGACCCGGTTGGCCTGATCACCGCTGAGCGGATAGTCGGCGACCTCGTGACGCCAGTGCGCCGCTATCACCGTCGCGCCGCGGGCCAACTGCGGACACTCCCGGCGGAGCAGCTCAGCCAGCAATTCCTCGTCCAGGTAGTACGCCACTTCAGAGAGCACAAGTAGGTCGAAAGGCCCTGGTGGCCAAGGATCGTCGAGAGAACCACGTATCAGGGTGACGCGGTCCCGCGTCCCGTCGCGGCAGCCATCGGCACGCAGTCGGACGTCGGCGATCTGCAGCGCTGAGGCCGCCACATCCATTGCGGTGACGTGATCGCAGCGTCCGGCGAGCAGGGCGGTGAGGGTGCCGATCGAGCAACCCGGTTCGAAGGCATGCCGATAGCGCCGGTACGGCAACATCGACAGAGTGATCGCGTACTTGCGTTGCTCGTACCAGCGGGTCGCCAGCTGCCACGGATCGGCCGAGGCCGCATACATGCGGTCGAAGTATGCGTCGGGCAGGCGCGCCGTCAACGGAACACCATCTCTCCGACCGCGAGCAGGCGGGGCAACACAAACGGCGGCAGCACTGGGCCCGCACCAGGAGCAAGTGGGTGGAACTGACTGCGGAAGCATTGCGCGGCAACCTGCTTGAGCCTCACGGCGGAGGCCGTCAATGGCACCGTAAGCGCCCGATCCCAGGGCACTGCGGAGTCTCCAGGCCTGGCCCAGTGCCACATCCAGACCGGGTACTCGAGCAGGACTGCTGCGGTTCGGCGCGCGGCCGTGGCTGCGGCCCGTCCGACGGCCTCGTGATCGGGGTGCCCGTCACCGCGCCACGTGGTGGCACACCAGGTGCCGGGCGGGCAAGCCTGGAGAATCCCGGTCAGCAGATCGGTGATCGAGTCCTGGTAGGCGGCAAGCTCGCCGTCAGGTAATGCGAGGCTGATCGGCTCGGCCACACCGAGAACCTTTGCTGCCTTTACCAACTCGGCTCTCCTGGTGCGTTCCAGCCGGAATCTGTCGAACGGGGTGAGATCGCCTTGGGCCGCCCCGCCGTCACTGACCGACACCACCTGGACGTCGATACCCCGCGCCGCCAGCACCGCCATGGTCGCCCCGAAGCCGAGGGTCTCGTCGTCGGGATGCGGTGCGACCACCACCAGCGCGGGACAAGTGCTGAGGTCCAACTCGCCGAAGGAGCGGCCCCAGCTGGTCCAGACGTGGCCGGGGGTGCCGCCGCAGCTCAGCGGCCGTGACCCGAACCGCGGTGCGTTGCCGTATGATTCAGCGGACTCCGCGGCAGTCATCGGTGCTCCCCCGCCAGTCTTCCGAGCGCGGCGAGGTCACGCTCGGCGTGACTCTGCCGCACGTAGATCGTCAGATCCGCGACGTGACGTGCGTGTTGGGCATCCTGGCACAACGGCGCGGGCCCGAGTGCGCGGCCGGTGCGGGTGATCGCCTCGTCAACAGCAGTTTCGATGACGGCCCGGGTTCGCCTGGCCAGCAATTGGGCCGACCCGGACCGGTCGAACGGGTCGGCGTCGATCGCCGCAGCCGCTACGGCCAGCATCGCTTCGGCGGCCGCGATCGCAGCGTCGACAGCGCCGAGATGAGCCAACGCGTGCTCGTCGGCATCTCCGCGCGCGACGCGGCTGTACAAGGGTGCGGCGACCGCGCGGGCGGCGCCGAGCCAACACGCCGCGACGCCGATCGCGCCGTGCCAGAAGCCGGGACGATCCAGATAGTCGCCGGGACCGCCGACGGGTACACCGAGCACATTTCCGAATTTGACCGAGCGGGTGTCACTGGCCGCCATGCCTGCATTCCTCCAGGTACTCGGCAGGGGCTGCACGCCGGCGCTGTCAGTCGCCACCATGTACAAAGCGCGGCGGCCGTCGTCTCGGCGAGCTGTGACCAACGCGTGTGTGCAGAGCCCCGCCCCCGAGCACCACGGTTTGGTTCCTGACAGTCTCACTGTGTCTGTTTCGCGGTCTGTTTCGCGGTCTCCAGTGGTGTGGGCGTTGAGTACAGCCTCCGGGTCTTCGGCGGCCCACACCGCCCACAACTCGCCTGGCGCAGGCGGTTTGCCACCGAGCTCATCGAGGATCGCGACCGCGTCGACGTGAGCTTCTGCGAGTCGCCCGGCGACGACGTCGATCTCCGTCAGCTCCGCAAGCCGCTGCCACCGCCGCGCCGTCGCACAGGAACCTGGTAGGGGCAACTCCAGCCGGCCCGACTCCAACCAGTTCCGGACCAAGCCCGCCGTCATGCGGAATCCCTTTCGGCCGAAGGGAATACGGATCGCGATAAATCGCGTAGGTAACCGGCGAAGCCGCCGGGAGCGCGGCCATTCCGCCGCGCTGACGTGGTGACCGACAGCGACGGGTCCCGCCGTATCCGATAGGACGCCGTCTGGAACCTTTCGACCAAATCGACATCCTCGCCAGTCGTCAGCGGTCGGAAGCCGCCAACCCGCCAGTACGCGTCGGCACGGAAACCCATGTTGGCGCCATGGATGTGGTTGTGACCGTTGCTGCCCCGCATATCGGACTCGTATGCATGCAGGTACCGCCGGACCAGTGCGGCGGGGTGATGCCGCCAGTCAGCCACCCGCACCACGCCCAGCACCATGTCGGCAGCCGGCGCGGTCTGACGCAGCAGCCAGTCGGGGTCCACTCGGCTGTCGGCGTCGGTGGTGGCGTACCAGACACGCGAGTCGTCGACGTGGTTGCTCAGCGAGCGCGCATACGCGAAGCCGGCGGCTCGGCTCGCGCCGACGTTGCCTGCCTCGACACTGACGAAGTGGACGTCGCAGCCGAACTGGCCCGCCAACTGGGCGCTGCTGTCGTCACAGGAATCGAGGACGACAACGACCAGCACCGGCCCCCGCCAGCACGCCGCGGCCGTGGTGATCCCGCGCAGGCAGTGAGGCAACAATGCGGCTTCGTTGTGGGCCGGTATCACCACCACGGCCTGATCGAAGGCGGTCTCCACGTGTTTCGGCCGTGCGGTCATGGCTGATAGATAGCCATTTCCACCGGATTCCACACCCGCCGGCCCGAGTGGCGGCGGAAATGTGCCCGGCCGTCACGCGCCGCAGTGTCAGCTGGGCGACTCTTCAGACCCCAGAGTGTCGAAAACTTCGTGATACAGCAGTGAGTGCACCTGTTCCACACGCGGAATGTCGTGGAATTCCAGGGGATCCTGCGACGCTGATTCGATGATCAACGTGCCGGTGCGCATCAACCGGTCGGTCAGCCCGTGGCGGAATTCGACGCTGTTGATCCGCGCGAGCGGGATGTCGATGCCCGAGCGGGTCAGCAGGCCGTGCCGGAACATCACCCGGCGGTCTGTGATGACGAAGTGGGTGGTCCACCAGTTCAGGAACGGCCAGACCGTCAGCCAGCCGACCACGATCAGCCAGATCGCGCCGATCACGATGAACAGGACGTTCTTGGCGGTGGCCTGCCAGTCCATGGTGTTGACGACGGCTGCGACGAACGCCGAGGCCGCAGTGGCCAGGACCAGGACCAGGACCGGTCCGATCAGGCGTTTCCAGTGGGGGTGCCGATGCAGCACCACCTGCTCGTCCTTGGCCAGCACATTCTCCGGGTAGCCCACGGCAGAACTCTACGACTCCTCGGGGCGCAGGTGCGTGATGTCGCCCGCCGACAACGTGACCTGTTCGGTTGCGGTGTCGATGATCAGGCGCCCGAGGTCGTCGACGTCGACGGCAGTGCCCACCAAGGTGTTGTCGCCGGGAAGGATCGCGCGGACGCGGCTGCCGATGGTGACGCTGCGGGCACGGTAGTCGGCCGCGAGCGAGGGGTCGTCATCGCGCCAGGCGGTGACACGTGCGTCGAGATGACGCAGCAGGGCCCGCGCCAGCGGCGTGCGGTCCACGGTCGCCGCGCCGAGTTGGGTGAGCGAGGTAGCGCGCGGATCGGGTGCTTCCTCGGCGGTCATCGTCACGTTCAGGCCGAGGCCGACAACGATGACCGGAGCCGGCGAGGCCACCTCGGCGAGGATTCCGGCCAGCTTTCCGCCGCCGGGTCCTACCAGGACGTCATTGGGCCATTTCAGGCCGACGCGCGTCCCGGCGACCTCGGCGACCGCATCGACGGTGGCCAGGCCGGTGGCCAACGGCAGCCACCCCCAACGGTTCGGGGACACCGCCGAGCCGTCGACACCGAAGGACACGATCACCTGTGAGCGGGGCGGTGCTGACCAATGCCTGCCGTGGCGGCCGCGGCCGGCGTGCTGATGCTCGGCGAACAGCACCGCGCCGGCGATGTCCTCGCCCGACGCCGCCCGCGCCAACAGGTCGGCATTGGTTGATCCGGTCTCGTCGACGACATCGACACGTCGCCACGACAGGCCCTCGAGCCCGTCGCGCAAAGTCGTCACGTCCAACGCTGGCCTTGTGTTCATCGCGGCCAAGCTTACGGCCCGACGTCAGCGGGAAGCCTGGGCAGCGTTCAGCGCCGCCAGGTTGTCGGCGACCTCCTGGTGCCACAGCTCGTTGGCGTGCGTGGTGTCGACCTCCTGCTCGAAGCGGTCGGTCATGTCCGGTGTGACATCGGCGAGATCGACGTAGAACTGCTCGTACCACCGGCGGTGGTGGTAGACGGGGCCGTCCTCCTCGGTCAGCAGCGGGTTGTCGATACGTGCCTTGTGTTTCCAGATCTCGACGTCCTCCATGAAGCCGTCACCGAACGTCCGGCTCATCGTGGCCGCGAGTTTCTCGGCCTTGTCGCCGGGCAGTGCCGGATTCTGCTGGACCGCGACACCCCACTGCAGCACGAATGAATCGTGCGTCACCGGGTAGTGGCAGTTGATCAGGGCGATCTCGACGGTGAAGTTTGGGGCGAGGTCGTTGTGCAACCAGTTGATCATGTAGGCCGGACCGAAATACGTTGCCTCCGAACGCAAGTAGGTGCCGTCCCAGAGTTCTCTCGTCGCGTAGTCCGGACGTGGCTTGGACTCCATGAACTGACTCGCCGTGTGGCCTTCGATGACGTTCTTGAAGTACGTCGGATAGGCATGATGGATGTAGAAGAAGTGCGCCATGTCGACGTTGTTGTCGACGATCTCGCGGCAGTGCGACCCTTCGATGAGAATCGAATTCCATTGCCACGGGGACCAGATCCCGTCTTCGTAGCCTTCGATGGTGGGCGGGGTAAGCTCGGCCGGCGGCGTCGAGCCCTCCGGGTCGTGCCAGACCAACAGCTGGCCGTTGACCTCGGTTGTGTCCCACTTGCGGGTACGCGCCAGCCGCGGTGTCCGCTTGGCATACGGCACCAGCTTGCACTTTCCGTCACCACCCCAACGCCAGTCGTGGAACGGGCAGGCGAGGTTGTCGTCTTTGACCGAGCCCATCGACAGGTCACCGCCCATGTGCCTGCAGTACGAGTCGAGTACGTGCAGTGCACCTGCGGAGTCGGAATAGACGACCAGCTTGGTGCCAAAGGCTTCGATACCGTGCGGTTTCCCGTCCCGAAAGGTGTCAGCGAGGCCGACGCAGTGCCAGCCGCGCGCGAACCGCGTCATCGCAGCGCCGGTGTCAATTTCCCGGATGTCACTCATTGCTACCTCGGTTCTTCGCGCAAGCGCTCATCACATGTCTCTCCCTAGCATGTCTTTGACCGCCAGGTGGCTGAACAGCATGCTGGTTCCGATCGGATTTCCACCGCCCGGATAGGCGGTGCCGCTCGGGGCGGCCATGGTGTTGCCCGCGGCGTACAGTCCGGCGATCACCTGACCGTCCGCGTCGAGTACCCGGGCCGCGGTGTCGGTACGCAACCCGCCCTTGGTGCCCAGGTCGGAGATGCCGAAAGCAGCAGCGTGGAACGGGCCCTTGTCGATCGCGACGAGTGGGGATGCGCCGCCGGAGAACGCACGGTCGTACGCCTCGTCGCCGCGCCCGAAGTCCTCGTCCGAGCCGGCGTCGACGAAGCCGTTGAAGCGCGCCACGGTCGCGGTCAGGTTCTCGGCGGGGATACCGATCTTGGCGGCCAGCTCCTCAAGCGTGTCCGCGGTGTGCCACAACCCGGCGTCGCGATAGCGCTGCGTGTCGACCATCGAGACGTTGGTGGCCTTGACGGGAGGGACTTCCCCCTCCCGGTCGTCGTAGATCATCCAGTACGGCAACGTCATCGAACCGTCGGCCAGCCGCGGCAGGATCGCCCGGCCGATCCGGTCGTAGGCCGCGGATTCGTTGACGAAACGCTGCCCGTTCTGGTCGACGAAGATGCCGCCGGTGAACCACAGCGCGAACGCCGAGCGGCCGTCGGGGTGCGTCAACCCCGGGGACCACCAGGCCTGCTCCATGAGGTCCACGTCGGCGCCGACGGCGATCGCCGCCTGGTGTGCGCGGCCGAGGTTGGCCGGCGGCCCCATCGTGTCGCGGGCCACGCCCGGTACGCCGTATTCGCGGCGCAGGTCGTCGTTACCTTCGAAGCCGCCCGCGGCAAGCAGTACGCCGCGTCGGGCCCGGATCGCGTGGCGCTCCCCGTCGGATTCGACGATTGCGCCGGTCACGATGCCGTCCTCGACGACCAACTCCACCAGCGGGGTGTTGCGCCGCACCGAGGCATTCGGGTACTGCTCGATGGCTTTGAGGAACCGGGCGATCAGCGCCCGCCCGCCGATGAAGTAGTCGTCGGGTTGTTCGGCACCGAGCCGGTCGGCATCGAGCGGGCCGCGCACCAACTCGCGCAGGTGCGGGGCCTTCTCCACCTTGAGCGGCCGGGCCGCGATGTGGCGCTGGCCGTCGGCCCGCGCCTTGGGCGCCTTGCCGAAGTAGTCGGGCCACGGCATCGGCGCGAACTTCAGATTGTCGTCGGCTTCGAGGTACTCGATCAGCCCGGCGCCGCCGCGGACATAGGTGTCCTGCAGCTCCCGCGGCGTACGGTCGCCGACGACGGCGTGGTAGTACTCCAGCGCATCCTCGATGGTGTCGTCGGTACCGGCCCGGGTGAGCACCGGGTTGCACGGGAACCAGACCCCACCACCACCGGAATAGGCTGTGGTGCCGCCGAATTTGTCGCTGGCTTCGACCAGGATCACCGACAGCCCTTCTCGGGCCGCGGTGTAGGCGCCGGTCACGCCACCACCGCCCGATCCGGCGACCAGGACGTCACACTCTTCTGCCCACTTCATGCCGCCACGCCTCATAGATAACGCTGCCTCCCGTACTGCGCGAACTCGTCGTCCAGCGCCTTCTTGTCATCGTCGCCCATGGCCAGATACGCCGGCGCTCCGCGTCCCGCCCACCGGTACACCACCTCGTCGGTGTGCCAGCGTTCCTGCTGCAGTTCCCGCTTGAGCACCTTGTTGGACCCGGTCACCGGCAGGTTCTCGGACACCCGCAGGAACCGCGGAATTGCCTTGGCACCCAGGTCATCCTGCTCGGACAGGTAGGACACGAACGCGGTGGCGTCGAAGCCGGAGGGATCGGACACCTCGATCGCGGCCATGACCTGATCACCCGAGCGCGGGTCAGGCACCGCGTAGGCTCCGGCCGCCACCACTTCGGGATGGCGGCGCAGCACCCGTTCGATGGTCAGCGCGGAGGTGTTCTCACCGTCCACCCGGATCCAGTCGCCGCGACGGCCCGCGAAGTAGATGAACCCCTGCTCGTCGAGATAGCCGAGATCACCGGTCCAGTACCAGCCGTTGCGGATGCGTTCGGCGTTGGCCTCGTCGTTCTTGTAGTAGCCCTCGAAGGTCCGGGTGCCGAACTTGTCGACGATCTCCCCGACCGCATCGTCGGGGTTGAGCACCCGGCCGTACTCGTCGAAGATCGCAGGCGCACAGTCTTTCAGCGTTTCGGGGTCGACGATCGCCACCCCCTGATGCGCGGGCCTGCCCAGCGCACCTGCGGGCATGTCTGGGGCCAGCACCACTGCCCCACCGCCTTCGCTGGAGCCGTAGCCCTCGAACAGTTCGGCGCCGAAGCGGCGGCGGAACGCGTTCTGGTCATCGGGCGACGCCTCGGTACCGAAGCCGCGGACCAAAGGGTTCTCGGCATCGTCGGGTTGTTCCGCGGTGGCCATCAGATACCCGAGCGCCTTGCCCACATAGGTGAAGAACGTCGCGCCGAAATACCGCACGTCGGGCAGGAATCCAGACGCCGAGAACGATGGCGTCAGGCACACGGTGGCACCGACGGACAACGCCGGCGCCCACAGCGCCATGATGGCGTTGCCGTGGAACAGCGGCATGCAGCAGTACTCCACATCCTCGCGCACATGGCCGAACTTCTCGGCGGCCGCGTAGCCGATCCGGGCCAGCCTGCCCTGGCTGCAGATGACAGCCTTGGAGGCTCCCGTCGTTCCCGAGGTGAACAGCAGCAACATCATGGAGTCCTCGGTGACCCCGGGCGCGACCGCAGGGGCGACGCGATGCGAGTCGAGTTGCGCTGCATGGTCCGGGCCGTCGACCACCAGGAACCGGTCCGGCGTCAACCCGAGATCGAGGTCGCGCAGACGCTCGGCTCCCGCTGTGTCGGTGACGATCAATTGGCAATCGGCAAGCCGGATTTCGGCTGCGAGCTCGGCGGCGCCCCGGGTCGGGTTGATCCCGACGATGGTGGCGCCCACCAGTGCCGCACCACCGAGCCAGAACAGGAAGTCGGGCACGTTGTCCAGCAGCACGCCGATGTGCAGCGGGCCTTGGAATTGACATGAGTCCCGCATCTCCGTGGCCAACGCGCCACGCGCGGCGGATTCGGCGACCACCTCGTCCCACGTCCAGTCCCGGTCACGGGTGCGCAGGCCCAGGTGTTGGTCGCCGACGCGGTCGAGCAGCAGCGACGCGATGTCGGTTCGAGCGTCAGGCATTGGCTTGGGCGGCAGCGCGCTTCTGGTCGATGTAGGCCTGCGGCAGGTCTTCCTTGCTCAGCTTGGTCACGCTGACCGGGCCGGTCTGGTAGGCGTCCTCGCCGATGATCAGGCCGTCGGCGTCGATCGGCCAGTTGATGAGCTGACGGAACAGCAGCAGGTAATCGCCGGCCGGGTCCTCGACCTCGACACCGATCGCCTGCGCGGCCGCGCCCGGGTAGATCATCTTCATCCAGCCTTCGGTCATCACCAGATCATCGTCGACGGCGAGGCGATCGATCTCGAAAACGAGATGGTTGGCGCCACTGGCCACGAATGCCTCGTAGTAGGCGCGCACGCCCTCGGTGGTCTTGGGACCCATATCGGCGTTCGCGTACCAGAAGTGGTAGTCCGGATTCGGGGCCAGGGTGGCCATCAGCCGTTCCATGTCGGGCTCGGCCTCAGCCTTCATGTGCTCGAGAACGATGCTGAGCACCTGACGGTGCCGCTCGTTGGTGGTGACGGCAAGACGCTCTTCCACGGGGACCCAGGTCTTGGTCGGGTCGATGACGGCCATGTCGGCCTCCTTTGTCGGTTGCGGGCTCGTGCGGGCTGCACCGCAATCTTGGCCAATCAAGTGATGGCCGTCACCCGTCATACGTCGGTCTATTCCATCAATTCATCCGACGCACGTCGACCGGCCCGGCCTGTGCCTGCCGACTGGCCACTTGCGACACGCGCATCGCGATATGGCGTGCCAAAGTGGCCGCTCGCGGGCGAGGCCCGGCACCTACAGCAGGTCCGCATCGGCGAGTTCGGCCGAGGACATCGCGATCCGCCGCACCATGAGCACCAGCGTGCCCAGGAAACGGTCCACGGGATCCTCGAAATCCCATCCCATCGCGGCCTGCACACGCGCCAGCCGCGCCGCGACGGTGCTGTGGTGCACGTGCAGTTCGGCGGCGGTCCGCCGCAGCGAGCCGTACACGAAGAACGCCTCGGTGGTCTGCACGTCGAGCTCCCCGGCAGGAGATGACGCAATCTCGTTGATACGGGCCACATCCCGGTTGCGACGCACCCGGTCGATCGGCAGATCGGCCAGCAGCTCCAGTGAGCTCAGCCGCTCGTAGGCGACCACCCGCCTGCCGAATCCGGTCGATGAGGCGAACCGCAACGCACGCACGGCCTCATGCCAGGAGGTCGACGCGCTGAATGCGTTTCCCACGGAGCCGATTCCGACCCACGGCCCCGACGCGGTGCCGACGTTCACCACCGTCGGAAACTGCTCGACGATGATGTGCTCCAGGCGATCCGAGAACTCACGCATGTCGAACGATCCCTGACACACGATGGCCGTCGCGTTACCGATGACGGCGGACCGCACCGCCGGCCCAGGCAACTCACCGGTGATGAGCCGCACCGTCTCCCGCGGCGAATGCCCTGATGCCGCCAGCACAAATGTCGGCCGGCTCTCGTCGAGCCCCAACAGCCGGATGGCCCGGGCCCGGTCTTCGCGATGTTCCTTGGCCGACAGTACGACCTCCAGCAGTGCGGGGTCCCCCAGGTGCGGAGTGCCGCTCACCCCGGTCCGCGCCGCGACTCGATCCAGTACCCGTCGCAGCCGGTTCAGCAGCACCTCGTCCAGCGGATGCCCGGATCCGTCACGTTCCACCCAGACGAGCGTCTCGTGCTGGTCGGATGTCGGCGCGGCGGTGTCGGCGATCGGATCGAGTCGTCCCGACGCGTCGTAGCGGACGACGGTGCCGCCGGGCCAACGGACCCCGACCGGACATCCTGCCGTCAACGCCGCAAACCGCACAGCGGCGTCGGCGTTGACCTCCTGCTCCTCCAGCCCGTCGAATTGCGCGATGAGCCGCAGCACCGACGCGGGGTCGGTGCCCAGTTCGGACAGCACCAGCGGCCCGGTGGTCATGGTCGAGAGCGTAGGCCCACGGCTCCGTGGCCCCTCAGGCGAGTGCCACCCGCCTGACGTCCGCCCGATTCTCTCGGTACCACGCCAGGGTCTGTTCGATCCCGTCATGCAGCGATATCGACGGTTGCCACCCGCTGTCCCGCAAGGTGCTGATGTCCAGCAGCTTGCGGGGCGTGCCGTCGGGCTTGCCGGTGTCCCAGGCCGTCTCGCCCTCGTATCCGACTGCAGAGGCGACGAGCTGCGCTGTTTCTCGGATCGAGTGGTCTATGCCGGTGCCCACGTTGACCTGTTGTGGCCCGTCGAACTGCTGAAGCAGATGTAGACAGGCCGAAGCCATGTCGTCGACGTGCATGAACTCACGGCGCACGGTGCCGGTGCCCCAGTTCGTCACCCGGGACGTGCCCGATTCCTTCGCTTCTTCGTACCGGTGGATCAAGGCCGGTAGAACGTGCGAGGTCGTCGGAGAGAAATTGTCACCGGGCCCGTACAGGTTCGTCGGCATTGCCGATATCCACGGCAATCCGTACTGCCGCCGCACCGCCTGGACCGCCACGATTCCGGCGATCTTCGCGATCGCATAGGCATCGTTGGTCTCTTCGAGGGAACCGGTCAACAGTGCATCCTCGGTGATCGGCTGCGCTGCCATCTTCGGGTAGATACATGACGATCCGAGAAACAGCAGACGCTGGGTGCCGTATTTGAGCGCCGCATCCATCACGTTGGTCTGTATCCGCAGATTCTCGGAGATGAAGTCCACCGGGTAAGTCTTGTTCGCCAGGATTCCACCGACCCGCGCTGCCGCCAAAATCACCACCGGTGGTTGGGTTTTCGCGAAGAACTCGAATGTCGCTGCCCGGTCGGTCAGATCCAACTCGCGGTGCGACCGGCCGATGAGATCGGTGAACCCCTCCGATTGCAGCTTTCGGTGAATCGCGGACCCGACCATGCCCCGATGGCCCGCGATGTACGTCGGCGCTGCGGGGTCGAGCGGGTGTGTCGTGTTCACGTTGTCATTCCCCGGCAATGTCAGCCCCACCCGGCCAAGGCCGGCGTGTCGATCCATGGCTTGCCGAGGCATTCGAGCTGTGCGATGTCGGCCTCCACCATGATCTGCGCGAGTTGCGGCGTGCGGACCGTGGGACTCCAGCCGAGCAACCGGTCGGCTCTGGCGGCGTCGCCGACGAGCGCATCGACCTCGGTGGGACGCAGGTACCGCTCGTCGAACCGGACGTGCCGTTCCCAGTCCAGGCCCGCGTGTTCGAAGGCGGCGACGAGAAAGTCACGCACGGTGTACCGGTCGCCGGTGGCGAGCACGTAGTCTTCGGGCTCGTCGACCTGCAGCGTGCGCCACATGCCCTCGACGTATTCCGGTGCGTAACCCCAGTCGCGGATCGCGTCCAGGTTGCCGAGATAGAGGTGCTCGTCGATACCGGCTTTGATCCGCGCGGCGGCTCGGGTGATCTTCCTCGTCACGAAAGTCTCACCGCGGCGCGGTGACTCGTGGTTGAACAGGATGCCGTTGACGGCGAACATCCCGTAGGCCTCGCGGTAATTCCGCGTCATCCAGTACGAGTAGACCTTGGCTGCGCCGTAGGGCGAGCGCGGATAGAAGCTGGTCTGCTCGTTCTGCGGAGGGGGCGAACCACCGAACATCTCCGAACTGGACGCCTGGTAGAAGCGGCACGGAACCTTCGAGATCCGCACAGCCTCCAGCAATCGCGCGGAACCGATACCGGTGGTGTCACCGGTGTGTTCGGGTTCGTCGAAGCTGACCCGCACATGCGATTGCGCCGCAAGGTTGTACACCTCGTCCGGTTCGATGGTGCTCAGCAGGGTCACCAGACGTGCGCCGTCGCTGAGATCGCCATAGTGCAAGAACAGTTGCGCGTGTGGATCGTGTGGATCGACGTACAGATGATCGATCCGAGCGGTGTTGAAGGACGAAGACCGACGGATCAGTCCATGCACCTCGTAACCCTTGTTGAGCAGGAACTCGGTCAGGTAAGAACCGTCCTGACCCGTGATTCCGGTGATCAGGGCTTTCTTCTTCACCTGATTCACTGCGTCTTCTCCTTAATCTCGTACACCCGTAAAGCATTGGGTGGATTTGCTTTTGGAGATCAGTACGCTCCCTGGCTGAGCAGCACTGCCCGCACGGTCTTGGCGATGATGACCAGATCGGCGACCATCGACCAGTTCTCGACGTAGGAAAGATCTAGCCGCACCGACTCCCGCCAAGACAGGTCCGCCCGTCCGCTGACCTGCCACAGGCCGGTGATACCCGGCTTGACCAGCAGTCTGCGCTGGACGTCGCCATCGTAGGTTTCGACTTCCTGCCGCAGCGGTGGGCGAGGACCGACGACGCTCATTTCCTGCCTGAGCACGTTGACGAACTGTGGCAGCTCATCGATGCTGAGCCGACGGAGGACCTTGCCCACCGATGTGACTCGCGGATCGTCCTTGATCTTGAAGAGAACTCCGCCGGAGCTCTCGTTCAGGTTTTGCAGGCTCTCCAGTTGACGATCGGCATCCGAGACCATCGTACGGAACTTCAGCATTGCGAACGGCCGGCCGTCGATGCCGATGCGTTCGGCCGTGTAGAACACCGGTCCGCGGCTGTCGAGCTTGATGGCGATCGCGGCGGCCAGCAGCACCGGGGAGGCGACAACGAGCGCGATCGCCGCGAAAACAAAGTCAAATGCCCGTTTCTCGAATCGTTTCGCCCCGTCGTACTGCGGCTTCTCGACATGTACCAGCGGGAATCCGGCTACCGGCCGCATCTCCAGACGCGCCCCGGAAACGTCCATCACACCCGGTGACACCACGAGGTCGACTCCCATCGCCTCCAGGTCCCACATGAGTTTCCGGATGCCCTCGTAGCCGAAGTGGTCGACCCCCGTGACGGCTACCGTGTCGGCGCCGCATTCCCGGATGGCGTCCAGGACATACTCCTCGCCACCCATGATCGGGATTTCCTGATCTCCCACGGTGAGACGCTCGCCCGCGGGCGCGCCATAGCCTGGAATACCCACTGCCACAACGGCGTATCCGGCGCGTGGATCGCGGGTCAACTCCTGCGCGAGATAGGAGACCGCGTCGGCGTCACCGATCGCCATCACCGCCGTCTGATAACGCCCCTCCGCCCGCTGCTTGGCAAGGTACCGCCGCCACCCCCATCTGGTCAGACACAAGGCGACGGTGCCGGTGGGCAGCGCCACCGCAAGGTAGCCGCGCGCAATCTCAAGCTGAAGCAGGAAGGCGATTATCGCGATGCCCCCGAACGTCCAGAAAGACGCAGACGCAACGCGTTTGTACTCCTCCGCACCGGCCCCGGTCACCCGCGGCGACCTGGTTCGACACAGCGAGAGCGCACCCAGCCAGATGGCGCCGAACAGTATCGATACGAACGTGATGTATCCGTCGGTGCTGGAGAGATCCGGGGCTTGCCCGAAACGGACGTACTGCGCCAGCACCACCGCCGCACCCACCACGAGGACGTCGGTGATCAGAATGTTGACCAGGTACTGCCGTTGCCATCGGGTGCGGTTGAACACTTCTCGCGGCATCGTCACGACGGTCATTTTTTGTCGTGCACCTCCCCGGCCCATGGCCGGCGGGAATGCCTCGCAATCCACTCAAACGCGCAACTGCGAAATTCTCTACAACAACAACCGCGCGACCCTGGGCGTCGTACATCGATTATGCGGTCCGTCTGCAATCTAACAGTTCGTCGTCGTTGTCTGCCGGTCAGGTTTGGTCCAGAGCAGAACGAAACGGCAATATTCAGCTCGCTTTTCGATCACACGCTGCGAAAACACATGCAGTCGCAACGGATGCTGTGACAACCCACACCACGACATCCGACGATCGGCGGCTAACCTGATCAGCGATGGTGACCTCAAGTTCGGCCGGCAGTCGGCAGCTGCGGTGGATCGTTGTGGGCGCCGCAGCCGGAGCTGCGGTGCGCCATCTCGTGATCCAGATATGGGACACACCTGCCCATCTGCTGCTGATCACCCTGATCGTAATGACGATCTCCGGTTTCGCGATGGGTTCCGTCCTCACTTGGCCGGTGCGCCAACAGTTTCGGTCCTTGACCTGGAGCGCGGCCGGATCCGCGGCCAGCCTCAGCGGCTATAGCGCGCTCGCGATCGACCAACCTGCGCTGAGCGCACTCACGATGCTGCTGCTGGCACCCGTGTGTGCGCTGGCGGGTGTGTGCGGCGGCGCGGTGCTGGGATGGCGATCGGCGCCTGCGAGAGGCGAGAACACCCTGCCGTGATCACCGATCTGCTGCTGGTTGCGGCGGGTGCTGCAGTGGGCGCCCCGACCGCGGTCTACCTGTATCGAAATGCCGACAGATGGCGCATCATTGCGATCAACTCTGTGATGTGCGCGCTGCTGGGGTGTCTCACCGCCCTGCAGTCCTCGATGGATACGCCGCCGCCGGTTCTGCTCGTCGGCGAGGGACTACTGGTGGCGGCGGCTCCCATCACCACCGTGTTGCTCCCTCTGGCCGCGATCGACCCACGCGAGTACCCCTGGCAGGCGATCCGGCGCATTGCGCGCTCACTCGCGTTAACCGCCATGTACTGCAGCGCATTTGCCATGATCGGATATCTCAGCGTCTACGTATTCGTGGGTGTCCAGTACAAGCTGAAGTGGTGACTCACCGGCTCAGTCACACTTCTTCGACTCCATCACCGCCTTGCCCAACGCGAAGAACTGGTACAGGTAGGTGTACTCCCACGAGCCGGCAGACAGGCGGTATTCACGCGGTACTGCGCGCATCACGGTGGAGTCTGTCGACGCTGAGAAACAATGCTCGAAAATGAAACGGGCCCGGGGCAGGTGGTACTGCCAGGAGACCACCACTACGGTGCTCCAGCCCCTTTCGCGGGCCAATTGGCGAATCAGCTTCGCCTCACCGAGCGTGGTGGAGGGCTTCGGCGGCACGCACAGCACTTCGACGCCTGGCGGATGCCGGTTGCATGCCTTTTTCATCACCGGATCCGACGACCGATATGGGTTGGACAACACCAACACTGGGGCTATGCCGTCGCGGACGAGCTGAAAACCGTAATCCTCGCGGCCATCGTGCTCACCACCGAGCACGAACACCGCGTCGGCCTTGCGCAAGTCGTCTTGCGGTGCGTAACGGAACACGACCGTGCCGACGGCGGCCACGAGAAGCAGAAGCACCACCACGGCAGTGGCGACAACGGTCACGCCGATACGCACACGCCGAGTCAATCGTCCTCCCCCACGTAGACGGCTGCCAGGTCGCGAGCGATGGCTTCCATGCTGAAGACCGCGGCTGCCGTCTGGCGCGCAGCAGCGCTCATATTCTCCCGCAGCCGTTGGTCGATGATCAACGTGCGCATCGCCTCGATCAGTGCGTCCTCCGATTCGTCCACCACGATTCCGCTACCGGAAGCACGCACCGTTTCCGCGAGTCCACAGCTCTCGGTGATCACCACGGGCAATCCGACCGACATCGCCTCCAGCACCGACATCGGAAAGGGCTCGTCGACAGAGGGCAATACGTAGATGGAAGCGGCAGCCATCCGCGCCACCGTGCGGCCGGGTGGCAACGCTCCCTCCCAACGGATCTCGTCGGGCCGGGTATCGGATCGCATGATCGTATCGAGAACCTCGGCCCCCTCGCCTTCGTCGGGACCGACCAGGGTGAACCGCGCATCGCACCCTGCCGACAGAAGGCGGGTGGCCGCTTTCGCGAAGAGCACGGGACGTTTCCGTGCCTGCAACCTCGCCAGGTACAGCACCTCGACGCACCCGGTCCTCCGGTCGGCACCGGTCGCCGTGCGCGCCCCTTCGTAATCTGGAACGCCGTTGCGAAGGTGCCGCGCCGCGACCTCGGGTTGCACCCGTAGCAGCGCGGCCCGCTCGTCTTCGGTCAGATACAGAACGGCAGCTGCTCGACGCAGAATCGGCCGCGTCAGAATGCGATCGAGGATGGGCGCAATCGGATGGCTGCTGTCGGTGATCATTCCGTGGGTCTGCACGATCAGGCGTTTCCGCAGTATCAGCGCGATCGCGGCCGCCGGCAGCGTGATGAGATCGCGCGCCAGGTGCACGTGGATCACGTCGAAAGACTTGCGGTTCCGCACCATCCACCGGAGCAATGCCGGAGCGAGCAATCCGGAGAATCCCAACTTGGGAATGATGCGGCGGGCCTTCGCCAGTCGGACCGGAACCCCGTCGAGCACGGTGGGGATCTTCGAATAGCCGCGTACCGCACCTGCGACCAGGGTCCGATGACCGGCCGCGCGCAGTTGTCGGGTTTGGTTGAACGCCACCCTGACCGGTCCGCCGTAGGCGCCATCCGGCGTGATCAGCGTTACGACGTGAAGAACGGCCGGCCGAACCGCACCGGTGAAATCCTCACTCATCGGATCTGCGGCCTCTCATCTCGGCTTCGAGGACATCGACCGTCGGCCAGCCAATCCCATTCTTTTCCAGCGGCTTTTGCAGCTCGACCTCGGCGTCCTGGTCGGCAGGGGGCGCCTCGGTCGCGCCGTGCCACACAACGCGCCGGGCGAGCCCAACACCGACCAGAGCGGCGAGAACCCCCGCCACGGCCAGCGAGATGGCGATGGCGACCGCTGTGCCCACTGTCAGTCCGGCGCACAGGCACAGACCGAGCTGCAAACCGATCTGGAACAGCTTGATCCGCAACACGGTCCTGCTCATGCCGCGCGCCTGGAAGAAGCTGTACACGCTGACCATCCAGCACATTGCCGCGCATTCGATCCCGAGATAGACGACGAGCGCCGAGGCATACGTCCAGGTGTCGCCCAGGATGGCGGCGCCCAGTCGGCTCGGGATGACGGCCAGGCACAGGCCTGCCACCAAGGTCAAACCCGACGTCGCGATGGATGTCTTGACGAGTACCTGCCACTGCTCACCGATCGATGACGCAGCACGGCGGACGTGCGGAACGAACACCAGCGGCAGTGCCGACACCAGCATTGCAATCGGCCCGAACAGTGTCGCCGCGCCGCGCAGCCCGGCCGCCGCGGTGCCGCTCACCACTACCGTCACGGTCAGTGTCACGAGGGTGGCACCAACCTGGTTGAGCGCATAGACAATCCCGAACCTCAGCCGAGCACGGTCATACGTGCGCCACCACCCGACGAGGCGATGGCCCCGCGGCCTGGTCTGCAGGACCCGCATCAGCACCACCGCCGAAATGAGTCCGCCCACGCCCCACAGGTACACCGTGACCACCGCCGACATCCCGGAAGTGACCAGGTTGATCAGGTAGACGGCCAGGATCCACATCACCCAGAACCCATCGCAGACGGCCGCGGCGAGTGGTCTGCCTTGTGCGATCGCGACGAATCTCAGCACATCCTGTGCCAGCACCGCGACCAGGCTCACGGCGAACGCCATTCCGATCCAGATCTGGCCGAAAACTCCTGACAGGACAAGCAATACCGCCCCTGCGACGACCGATGTCAGCAGCGACCAGCTGGTGGCGTACCCGCCTTCGGCCGATATCTCGCGCCGGTGCATGTTGCTGGTCAGCAGCAGCGCGGTACCCAGCGCCCCCCTGTTGAAGCCGATCCAGGTGGTGGCCACCGTGACGAGCAGGGCGACGATGCCGAACTGCTCAGCCGGTGAAACCTGGGCCACCGCAAAGACCATCAGCGCATTGCTGGCACTCGACAACACCTGGTCGACGGTGGTGATCACCCCTGTCGGGCGCGCTCGCGGCCCACTCTGAGTCGACGGCATCGGTGTCCGAACCATCTCACCGCCCTGCCCGACTGCTCGGAGTCGCAATCTGGCCCATGCGCACCAGCGGCGAATCCGCTGCCACGATCCGGTCGAGGACCGCGGCAACCGCCTCGGGGTCGAAGGTGCTTGCGTAATACGACGCGGTGAGATGCAGTTCGGACTCGACGCGGTTGATGGCCAACGAGATCTGGTTCGAGTAGCGCACCGGCGCCTTGCGGACGAAGTGGTGTCCGTTCGGCGTTGTCGCCCAGGAAATCTTGCTGCCCGAAGCCGAGTTGGCGTGGTCGGTCACGACGACCCGGGCCCGTCGGCTGTCGGTCTGCCAACGGGGAAGGTCAGCTGGACGGGTACGGAGCCGCGCGGCATATGCCATGCCGTACCGGACCAGGGCTCGACACCCGTGCGTGTACTCGCTTATCGCACCGGCCACCAGGGCGGGGTCGTAAGGTGGCGCAATCGGTATGGGCGCGATGCCGACGAAATTCGCCAAGGTGCCCGCCCCGGGCGGAAGGTACCGACCCAGGTCGACCAGGAGGCCGACCTCGTCTTCCGGCGTTATTCCGTGGCTGTGCAGTCCGTCCAGAAAGGCCGAGATGACGATTGCCGCCAGTGGTGCGCGTGGCAGGCAGATGTCGCGGTTCGCCCGCACCTCTTCCAGGAAGCCGGGTCGACTTCGGGTGTATGCCAACGATTCCGGCTCGTCGAATTGCCCGATGGGAACCACGGCGGCACTGCGGCGCACCGGTTCGTCCAGTGCCCGCAGCAACCGCATGGGGTCTTTGCGCACGGTGTGGGCAAAGGCGCGCAGGCCAGGGTTACGGGTGGACGCCACGGGTGCGGGTTCACTGAACCCGTGACCGACTGAGCCGGCCGCTGCGATCACCTCGCTGAACAGCCGTCCGCCGCCGAGACCGTGGTCGAAATTCAGGAACAGCCATCGGTCGGCGATGTGGACGTGCACGGTAGCCGGCGGAACCGCCGGACCACCGGCCAGCAGGTCGAGCATCGCCCGGGCGGGGTCAGAAATATCCGGGGCCGGGCCGCTGGTCAACACCACCCCGTCGCACGCCGGATCGAATTCCCACCGCCGCGATCTGCGGCTCGGACGCAATCCGAGGCGGTTCTGCGGCCCCGCCGCAGCGATCGTCTGCAGCCGCGCTTTGAGCAGGTCCGGCGGGAGCACCCGCTCCAGCGGGCCCACCAGATAGGTGGCCGGCTGTCCGGCGTAAAAGCAGTCGTTGCGACTTACCTGAGTATTCATGCCGGAAGTCCTCGAGCAGGGGAAGCCAGATCGCTCACCCACTTCTCGTACTGTGCAACCGCGTTGGCCGCACCGAGGCGTTCGCGGGCATATCGCGCGCCGCAGGAGCCGAATCGCCGGCGGGTCTGCTCGTCGCCGGCAAGCTGTCGCACCGACTCGACGAGGGCTTCTGGATCACCCGGCGCAATGACGAGTCCGGCTCCGGATGCACGAAGCTCTTCGGCGCTGCCGCTGGTCGGCTCCGTGGCGGCGATGATCGGCCGGGCCGCGGCGAAGTACGACGTCAGCTTGCTCGGAACAGCCATCTCGCCCACTCCGGGACGCTCGTTGACGAGCAGGATGTCGGCGGCGGCCAGCGCCGCGCGAAACTCACCGTCAGGCAACGGGTCGATCAGTTGCACTGCCTCGGCGTCCCGGGCGACAGCGTCGAGCATGCGCCGCTGGTTACCGTCGCCGATCAGGACAAAGCGGATGTCGCGGTCGTCCGCCTCCGCGTCGCCGGCGAGTTTCCCTGCGGCAACGACATTTTCGAGTCCCTGCTTCACACCCATATTGCCGGTGTGCATCACGATGGTCTCGTTCGGCTGCCAACCGTAATTCTCTCGCACTGCCGACGGTGCGCCCGCAGTGGCAGCGTCGTCGATATGGGTCCAGTTCCGGATGACAGCCAGATCGGCACTGTGCACGCCTATCTCGGCCAGCGAATCGGTAAAGCGTGGGTGAATGACCGCGACGCCGGTCGCTGACCTCAGGACCGCCGATTCCAGCCGTGCGGTCGCCGCGGCGGAGCGCCCTCCGACCGCCCCGGTTTCCACCACGCCCTTGCTGTACACGTCCTGCACGATGACCCCGACCGGGGTCTTCGACAACCGGGCCCGCGCCACCACGGGAGCAGCGGACAGCAGCGCGGGACTCACGGTGATGACGACGTCTGGATCATCCCACTTGTGGCGGGCCACAGCGGATCCGAAGCTGGCCTCCATCCGGATTCGACCCATTGTGCTCTGCTCGTCGGGCACGTAATGGCCGACGCGGTGCACAGTCACACCTCGCACCACCTCGGTACAGCGGCCCACGCCGCGGTACTCCTCGGCGACACGCCACTGGGGGTAGTGCGGCAACCCCGTGATCACCGTGACGTCATGCCCACGCTCGGCGAGGCCTTCGGCAATCCCGGTGGTGTACGGGGCTATTCCGGTCACTTCCGGCGCGTAGTTGATACCGATGATCGTCACCCGCATGCGGCCTCCTTCGTCGGCCGTGGCGGAAACAGCGTGTCTCCGGCAGGAACATCCCGGGAGACAAGAGTGGTCGCGGCGACGGTCGCCCCGTCGCCGATCCGCACCCCCCGCAACACGGTTGCACGGGCGGCCAGCCAGACCCGGTCACCTATCACGATGGGCCCATTGTCGAACTCGAACGTCGGACTGGCCCGATCGTGGCTACCGGTGCACAGCAGAACCTCTTGGGAGACACATGAATTCGAGCCGATCGTGACATGTTCGAGGTTGAGAATCCACGCCCCCTCACCGATCCACGAACACGCGCCCACGTCCAGCTTCCACGGCCAGTGGATCCTGACATCGTGGCGGATCAGCGCGCCTTCCCCGATCCTGGCGCCGAATGCCCGCAGAACGGCAATCCGCACCCGGTTGGGCATCCACCACCGGAACAGAACGGATCGCGAAACGACCAGCCACATGATCTGCACCGGCAGACTTCGGCCGCGGTCATAGCCCGTCCCGGCGAAGCCGGAGAGCGCAAATCGATTGCCGATGGAGGGCAGTTCGCGCGATGACGTTGATGACATTGGTGCGATCAGGTGAAAGCTCCCGTCCCCTTGACGGCACACGGAGGTCCACAACAACAATTGCGCAATTACGCGACATCACAATGTTCGCTTGTCGGACGTCCCCCGGCGCCGTACCGGCATTTTCATCACGATCCTGGTCACTGATCCAGGTCGTGGGCACCCAATGTTCGCAACACTGGCGTGACGTCCCGACCATACGCAACGACAAGCGATCTCGCATCCGCCACCTGTCAGTGCATGGATCGATGTCTTCAGATCAACGTCCTGAACTACCCCGAATCAGCTGTGCCCACACGGATATCCGACAACCAGCCCATCTCGCGGCATCCGTGATACGCCCCACAAACTGTCGTGGCGGTAAACGTGTGCGCATTCGGGCATCAGTAGATTCGGCAGTACCGACCGACGATGTCCGCCGTGAGACGCCTGGCGGAGAAAGGCGTATCGATGCTGGAAATGCTTTGCTGGCTGCTACTTCCGCCGTCGTCGTTCAAGAACCGTGTACTGAGGTTGTTCGGTCATCGAATCGCCGGCACCGCCAGAATCGGTCCGACCGTTGTCCGCAACGTCGGGCGGTTCGAGCTTGGTGAAGGCACTCGGATCGGAGCATTCAACGTGGTCCGTGGGCTGGGGTTGGTCCGTTTCGACGACTACGCGGCGATGGAATCGTGGAATTGGATCTCGGCGCACCCCGCCTTCCAGCAACTCGACACGCGGGCCGGGACGTTGTACCTCGGCTACGGCGCGAAGCTGGGCAGCAGGCACTACGCGGACTGCTCCGGCACCATCGTCCTCCGCGAGTACGCCGCGGTCGGCGGAAACCGGTGTCTCCTGCAGACTCACGAGCCCGATTTCGCCCACAAGCGCCAAACGGTCGGCCGCATAACCGTCGGACACCACTCATTGGTCGGCAGCCGAGCCGTGATGCTGAAGGACAGCCACCTTCCCGATCAGTCGCTGCTGGCCGCCAATTCGACCATGACCCGCGGATCGGCACCTGAGTCGAGGCGCGGGCTGTACGCAGGGTCGCCGGCCACCTGGAAGCGGGAGACCGAGGGCGAGTACTTCGACCGCGACACGCTCAGCATGACCGAACATGTGATCGACAGCGCCATGGGAGTGCTGCCCGAGGACCGTGCGCTCGACACCGAACTGTTCGGTCGCTGACCGGCCTGCACGCACCGCGAACCCATTTGCCCGAGCGTGGACACGTCTCAGTCCGGGCAGAACGTGACGCGCGCCACGCCCACCTCTCTTAGACCAGTCTTAGGGTTACCGATAGCATCGTGACCCATGACGAGCGTTACCGAGCCGTCCGCCGAGCACCAGGTGGACATCCACACCACTGCAGGCAAGCTGGCTGATCTCAAGAGGCGGGCCGAGGAGACGCTGCATCCCGTCGGCGAAGAAGCCGTGGAGAAGGTGCACGCCAAGGGCAAGCTGACGGCCCGCGAACGCATCCTCGCGCTGCTCGACGAAGGCTCGTTCGTCGAGCTCGACGCGCTCGCCAAGCACCGCAGCACCAACTTCGGCCTGGAGAACAACCGGCCGCTGGGTGACGGTGTGATCACCGGCTACGGCACCATCGACGGCCGCGACGTCTGCATCTTCAGCCAGGACGCCACCGTCTTCGGCGGCAGCCTCGGCGAGGTCTACGGCGAGAAGATCGTCAAGGTCCAGGAGCTGGCCATCAAGACCGGCCGCCCGTTGATCGGCATCAACGACGGCGCCGGCGCCCGCATCCAGGAGGGTGTGGTCTCCCTCGGCCTGTACAGCCGGATCTTCCACAACAACATCAAGGCCTCCGGCGTGATCCCGCAGATCTCGCTGATCATGGGTGCGGCGGCCGGTGGCCACGTCTACTCCCCCGCGCTGACCGACTTCATCGTCATGGTCGATCAGACCAGCCAGATGTTCATCACCGGCCCGGACGTGATCAAGACCGTCACCGGCGAAGACGTCACCATGGAGGAGCTGGGCGGCGCCCACACCCACATGGCCAAGTCCGGTACCGCGCACTACGTGGCCTCGGGTGAGCAGGACGCCTTCGAGTACGTACGCGATCTGCTGAGCTACCTGCCCCCGAACAACTACGCCGAGCCGCCGCATTACCCGGTCGCCCCGGCGCAGGGCTCGATCGAGGAGACCCTGACCGACGAGGACATCGAGCTCGACACGCTGATCCCGGATTCTCCGAATCAGCCGTACGACATGCATGAGGTCATCACCCGGATCCTCGATGACGACGAGTTCCTCGAGGTGCAGGCCGGCTACGCGGGCAACATCGTGGTCGGCTTCGGCCGGGTCGACGGTCGCCCGGTGGGCATCGTGGCCAACCAGCCCACCCAGTTCGCCGGCTGCCTCGACATCAACGCCTCGGAGAAGGCCGCCCGGTTCATCCGGACCTGCGACTGTTTCAACATCCCGATCGTCCTGCTGGTCGACGTCCCGGGCTTCCTGCCCGGCACCGACCAGGAGTACAACGGCATCATCCGCCGCGGCGCCAAGCTGCTCTACGCCTACGGCGAGGCCACGGTCGCGAAGGTCACCGTCATCACCCGCAAGTCCTACGGTGGCGCGTACTGCGTGATGGGTTCCAAGGACATGGGCGCCGACGTGGTCGTGGCCTGGCCGACGGCCCAGATCGCCGTGATGGGCGCCTCGGGCGCGGTGGGCTTCGTCTACCGTTCCCAGCTCAAGGAGGCGGCCAAGAACGGCGAAGACGTCGATGCGCTGCGCCTGGAACTGCAGCAGACCTACGAGGACACGCTGGTCAACCCGTACATCGCGGCGGAACGCGGTTACGTCGACGCGGTCATCCCGCCGTCGCACACCCGCGGCTACGTGGCCAATGCGCTGCGACTGCTGGAGCGCAAGATCATCCAGATGCCGCCGAAGAAGCACGGGAACATTCCGCTGTGAGCGGGGCGAGCGAGGCGACTGTGGCTGACGAAACCGCCACCGAATCCGTCAAGGCCGACCACGAGGCACACATCAAGGTGCTGCGCGGCGAGCCCACCGACGAGGACATGGCGGCGCTGATGGCCGTCCTCAGTGCCGCCGGCGGCGGCGATCCCGAGCCGGTGGTTCGGGATCGCAACCTGTGGGGCCACCCGGTGGACAAGCTGCGCTACTCGATCTACAGCTGGCAGCGGGTGACGCTGTTGGAGCGCACCCACATGCGGCGCTGATGAGCGCTCGCGCGAAGAAGAGACGGCACTAGATGACCCGGGTCGTCCTGGGTTCGGCATCGACAGGCCGGCTTGGCGTTCTTCGCCAGGCCGGCCTCGATCCGTTGGTGGTGGTTTCCGGGGTCGACGAGGATGCCGTCATCGCATCGTTGGCCGATGCCCCGCCCGAACGGGTGGTGAGCGGCCTGGCCGCCGCCAAGGCCGACGAGGTGCTCACCCATGTTCCTGCCGCCGTCGCCGCGGACTGCGTCGTCATCGGTTGTGACTCGATGCTGTTTCTCGACGGACGCTTGTGCGGCAAGCCCGGGGACGTCGATACGGCGCGGCAGCAATGGCAGGTCATGGCGGGCCGGACGGCCCAACTGCATTCGGGCCACGCCGTACTCGTGGTCCACGACGGTGCCGTCACTCACCGACTGGCCGATACCGGTATCACCGCAGTGCATTTCGGCTCGCCGACGGAAGCGGATCTGGAAGCGTACCTGCGCAGTGGTGAACCACTCGGTGTCGCAGGCGGATTCACGATCGACGGGTTGGGTGGCTGGTTCGTCGACGGCATCGAGGGCGACCCCTCCAATGTGATCGGGCTGAGCCTGCCGCTGTTGCGCCGGATGCTCGCCTCGGCCGGGGTGTCGATCGCCGAGATCTGGGAAAATTCCGCGCAGACCTGACGGATCATCCACTTACGATGGCAGTTGTGCCGGTGTGGGTGGGGACGTGGCGACTGGGACTGTTTGCCGTGATCGTCGGTGCGGCTGTTGCGGTGGGTGTTCCCGCGGCCCATGCCTACCCACCCGGGTTTCCTGATCTCGACACGTTCGAAGCCGTCGACGCGGGGCCGTTCACCCACAGCTATGACTACGGCCGGGGCGGCAAGGGCACCTTGGTGTCGTTCGGCACTCCCGACGGGGTGTACTGCAATTGGCAGCAGTCGAGCGATGTCGCGAAGCACCCGGAGATCAACTGCATCGGCAATGTGCCCGGTATTCCGTCTTACGTCAGGGACCGCGACGAACCGGGATGCACCGAGGTGCGATTCCAGGGCGATTGGGTGGGCGGGGCCGACACGTACGGCTTTGTCCACAGCTATGCGAGCAGCGGCACTTGCCCGAAGGCCGATGTCGCCCAACCCTCCACCGCCCTCAGACCGGGCCAAAAACTGACCTCGTCGAACATCACGTGTGCGGTCGCGCAGGGCAATGTCACCGCCTGTATCGACCCCGTCGTCAACCGTGGGTTCATGTTGACCCCGGCCGGAAGCTGGGCGTTCTGATGTCGCCGCGGGCCAGGCGGTGGCTGGCCATCGGTGCGCTCGTGGCTGTCGTGGTCGTGGCGGTCGCCGCCATACCCAAGATGCGCGAACACGCCAAAAACACAACTCTGCCCACGACAACCAATGGCGCACCGCAGGTTTCGCCCGCACCCGACGACGAGCCGGGTCAGCTCCTGGCATTCCCGCTCGATCGCGCACTGGTTCCCGGCTGGCAGGTGACCGCCGCATCACTTGGCCTGCCCGAGGGCACCTCCATCGGCGGCCGGCCGTTCGCCACCCGGGGATACTTCGCGTACTTTCTCGCCGACTGCGCCGAGAACTGCGCCGCCAAATCCTGGCTGTTCGGCCTCGATACCCACTCGGGGGAACCGCTTTTCGCGCCGGTCGAATTGCCCGATTTCCCGGGGAGCAGGTTTGGGACCTGCATGCGCAACGGTCCGGCGACAGCCCTGTGTCTGCCGTACCAGCCAGGCCGTGACGCCAAGGCCAAAGTGACGATGGTCGATCTCGACCGGGGTGAGGTCACCTTCACCGGTGATGCCGAATTCGGAGGCGTCTTCGACAGCGTGGTGGCGACGGCCGGCGTCGGCGGCTACCCCACCTGGCTGGCCGCGAGCACTCCCGGCACAGGATTGCATGGCATCGGAGAGCATGCCGAGTTGACGTGGTTCGTTCCAGGCGACGGAGCCGAACCGAACGAGCCGCACACAACCGGCACTTCGGCGACGGTGGCGGTACAGCTGGCGAGCACGAAAGTTCCGGCATACCGAGTGTTCGCGGCGTCAGACGGTCACGAGCTCACCCCGACCCCGCCACCGGGCACCGCACTCAAGCGGGCGGTGACCTACCCCGCCGGCTTCGCCTATCAATTCGAGGCCGGCCCAACGGCCGGAGTGCTGTTCTACGACAACGCCGGCCGGTTACTGGCTCGTCGCGAACTCACCGGTTACGGCATCTATGCCCTCGGTTCGGTGCTGATCGCCATGGACCGGGACGTCTTTCGAGTTTTCCAGCCGGACGGAAGGGAAGTCGCGACGATCCCGGTCACGCTCGCCGGCCCGTCGTCCTTCCGCAACGTCGGTTCACAGCTGTACGTGCCGATCTCGGACAAGCCTGATGACCATCGATGGCAGCGTTGGGATCTGACCACAGGGGGGCGCGGTCAGACCTGCAGCGTGGATCTCGCCGATTACGTCGCAGGCAACGAATCCGTCGTCCTGACCACCACGGACAGCCCCAACGGCTTCAGTCTGGTTGCCACCGATATGGCGACCTGTGAGGTCCTGTGGCGTCAGCACCTCGGCTACAACGGCGTCTTTCAGGTCGGCGACGCGCTCGTCTGGTACCGCTTCGATCAGCTCACCGGGCTGCGAGCTGCGTGACAACGCCCGGAAAAGTCACTCCCACAAAGCCTTCGACGCCGTCCCGAACGACTGGTCTTGCTCACCCGCCCGTCGCGGGACGTGGCGGGACCATGACGTTCGGCGATTCGGTGTGCAGGCGCTCCACCGTCGGCTTCAGCTTCATGCCGGGCGGCAGGCCTGAGTTCGCCGGATAGATCGTGACCCGCCAGATGCTGTTGAGATCGTTGTCGGTGAAACAGGTTTTGTCCAAGCACGGCACGCATTGCTGGTTCGGACCGCACCCGTCGACGACAGGGATTCCCAGCTTGTTGACGATGCGGTAGATGTTCTCGGTATTGCCTCCCACCAAGGCCGTGCTACCGGCGGGGAGGCTCGTCACGGCTTTGACGATCGGCTCTGCTGCGGCTTCGGCGGGTGTACTGGGATCGCCGTTGGGCAGCTGCACCACCGGCAGTCCGAGAGCGCCCGCGGCGTAAGACACGGTCTGCTTCGAGCGCAGCGCGCTGGAGGCGTAGACATTGGTGAAACTCACGTCGCGCAGGACAGCGGCAACAGCCTTCCCGTGGTGTATCCCGTTGGCGGACAAGGGTAAAGCGGGGTCGCTGAACACGGGCTCCCCATGCTCGACGATGTAGACCACGGTGGGGCCTCGATCCGGCGCCGCATACCCGATGCCGGCTCCACCCGCCAGGGCCAGTGCACACGCGAGCGCGGAGACGGTTGCGATCTTGGGGGGCGTCGGCGATAGCTCGATTCGTTCGTGCAGCCATGAATGAACCTTGCTGCCTGTCTACCTTCGTCGGCCGCATGATCCCGGTGATCGGGACCGGCCGCCGTGTTACCGATGATGCTGCAGTGACCAAATTGCAACCTTCTGAAATAGCGGCACGCCGCGCGGGCATCCCGAATAGTCTCAACCACGGGTTGACACTGGGCCGATGCCAGTCGAAGAAACAATGTGGGACGTGCGCGTAGCGCGCGACTTCGAAACATGCGATCTTGAGCGGCTGCGCGCTGCATTCGCCGACATCATCACCAAGCGACTGTCGCCGGGCAAGCGACTGCTGCGGGTGGTGACCTGGTCCCAGAACGGTGGTTCGCTGTTCCGGGCCAACAACGGTGCCCGCCGCTACGCCGTGGCCTACGAGGTGGCGTTCACCGCGTAGCTCACCGCGTCGGCGCCGCGTCGAGCTTGGGCACGGGGTTGCCGGGGTTCGCGGGCACGAGAACCTCTCCGTGCGCGTCGACGATGGGCGAGTCGGTGACCAGCCCGCTCCCGGGATCGACGTAGACGGTTTCCGATTTCATCTCGTTGGATGTTGCGACATCCCGGGTGGTGCACGCATCGGACGCGGAGCTGTCGACTTGCGGCACATCGGGTTCCCAGCTCAGATTGGCATGCACCGGAACCGGATTCGTACCCTGTGGCGCATATCCCCCGACCTGGGTGACGCACTGGTACCAACCCTTGTGTGCGATACCGACGCCGAGGCGTTTGACGTCGCCCGAGAAGACATTCGGCGGTTGCAGGTAGTACACCTCGTACGCAACCCGTGGTGACGATCCCCGCGGCTTCTCCACGTAACCGATGATCGGAAGCGCACCGCGGTCCTCGGGCTTCGGCGGTTTGTACGCCGCCACGGCCGCGTTCCAATCGTCTTTCTTCTTCTGCTCGGCGTCGGCCGCATTCTTGTCGCGCTCCGTCGACCAGGCCAGCCCGGCGAGGATGACCGCCGCGACGATGACGCCAAGGCCGCCGAGGGCCTGCATGCCGTAGCCGGCCTCGCTGGGCTCGTTGGCTTCGGGGTTCTTGTACTTCCACGACTCGGTGGCCCACCAGATCTTCCTGGGCCGCAGCAGCATGAACAGGCCGAGCGGTATGCCGATGCCCAGGCACAGGATGGCGACTCCCACGGCAAGCAGCCTAAGGCCGCACACGGGGACCCGGATACGGCAATCTGCGCCGGTCGTGGGCACTGCCACGCCGCGGATATCGGGACCGACGGTACGCTCATGGTGTGCCGCTGCCTGCTGATCCCAGCCCCACTCTCGCCGAGTACGCCCATCCGGAGCGCCTGGTCACCGCCGACTGGCTGGCCAGCAATCTGGGCCGGCCCGGTTTGGCCATCGTCGAGTCAGACGAAGATGTCCTGCTCTACGACACCGGCCACATCCCGGGTGCCGTCAAGATCGACTGGCATCTCGACCTCAACGACCCCAATGTGCGTGACTACATCAACGGTGAGCAGTTCGCCGAACTGATGGACCGCAAGGGCATCAGCCGCGACGACACCGTCGTCATCTACGGCGACAAGAGCAACTGGTGGGCGGCCTACGCACTGTGGGTGTTCACCCTGTTCGGGCACCCCGACGTGCGCCTGCTCGACGGCGGCCGCGACCTGTGGGTCTCCCATGGCCGCGACACCACTCTTGAAGTGCCCACCCGCCAGTCCAGCGGCTATCCGGTCGTCGAGCGCAACGACGCACCGATCCGGGCCTACCGCAACGACGTGCTGGACATCCTCGGCAAGCAGCCGTTGATCGACGTCCGGTCGCCCCAGGAGTACACCGGCGAACGCACCCACATGCCCGACTACCCGGAGGAGGGCGCGCTTCGCGGCGGGCACATTCCGACGGCGAAGTCGATCCCCTGGGCCAAGGCGGCCCGGGACAGCGGTCAGTTCCGCAGTCGCGCCGAGCTCGAGGAGCTCTACGGCTTCCTCAAGCCATCCGACGGCGTGACTCCGGAGACAGTCGTCTACTGCCGCATCGGGGAGCGCTCCAGCCACACCTGGTTCGTGTTGACCCACCTGCTGGGGCTGCCCGGGGTGCGTAACTACGACGGATCGTGGACCGAGTGGGGCAACGCCGTGCGGGTCCCGGTGGCTGTCGGTCCCGATCCGGGCGAAGCTCCGTGACGATGCCGGCCACCCTGGCCGAGGTCGTCTCCGACTTCCAGGAGGTGGCCGGCCAGGACAAGTTGCAGCTGTTGTTGGAGTTCGCCAACGAGCTGCCCCCTTTGCCGTCCCATCTTGAGGAAGCGGCGATGGAGCCGGTTCCGGAATGTCAGTCCCCGCTGTTCCTCGACGTCGACGCGTCCGACCGGGACGAGGTGCGGCTCTACTTCAGCGCTCCCCCGGAGGCTCCGACGACACGCGGCTTCGCCGCGATCCTGGCCACCGGTCTCGACGGCCAGTCCGCCGATGACATCTTGGCGGTGCCCGATGACTTCTACACCGCGCTGGGCCTGGCCGCGTTGATCAGCCCGCTGCGGTTGCGCGGTATGTCAGCGATGCTGACCCGGATCAAGCGGCGGCTGCGCGCGGCCTGAGCCGGCAAAGGCAGGTCAGCTCCGCGGCACCCGATTCCCTGGCACCGCGCCGGAAACCTCGACACCGGCCTCGTTCGATACCGGACCGTCGGTGACAATCGTTGTGCTATCGGTGATTTCACCCCACCGACTGGTTTTCACCCGCACTTGCGAACCTCCGGCCCGGCACTGCGCATCGTCCGTGGCGGGGTGCTGGCCGGCCTCGGACCAACGCAGCCGCACGTTGACCGTCACAGTGGACGTACCGAGGCCGGACACCGTGGGCACCGCCTGACAGCCCCCGGACCGGCTGCTCGACGAAATGCCGTCCTCGACCTGGACGCCCTTCGGGACGAGATACGACACCTCCAGGAATTGCGCGTCCTTGTGGATGCCGCCGGATCCGGCCTCGATGGCGTAACCCACGATCGGCAGCGCTCCGCGGTCGGAAACGCGCGGAACGGAGCCGTCCGCGTTGGGCACCTCGGCAAGTTCGGGAACAACATTGCCGACCGCTGCAGCCACCCCCTTGCCGTCTTCTGTCAGGATCGGTCCGCTGGTGGTGATCATCGGTGCCGCGGCCGGGAACGGGCCCAGGGAGACCTTTTCCAGCTTGGCCCCGTTGCCGATCCGACAAGAATCGTTCTGGTCCATGTCGCCGAGGCGCTCCGGGGCCCAGGAGAGGCCGATCGTCACGTCGAGGCGCCCGTCGTCACCGGGAGTCTTCGTCGGGACCGACGCGCACGGGTAGGTGAACCGCTCTGACATGGTCCGGATGTAGCCCGGCACCGACCGGGACGGCGCCGTGTAATACAAGTCGACCGAGACGCCCACGGGCACGTACCTGGCTATATAGCCGATCACCGGCAGCAGACCGCGTGTCTCGGGTTGTGGCACCACAAAGGCCGCCTCGGCCGCCTGCTGCTGCGCCTGCGCCTCGCTGCGGTTCTTCCGCTGGAAGTCACTGTGAATGACTGACCAGCCCACGAACAGCGCGAGGAGGATCACGAACACGCCGCCCGCCCGCGTCAACCCGTAGGCCGCGTCGCTCGGCTCATTGGCCTCGGGGTTGCGGAACTTCCAGGACTGGGTGGCCCACCAGATGCGCTTCGGTGCCGCCGCCATCACGCCGCCCACCAACACGCCCACGACAATCAGAAAAATCCCCACACCCACGGGCCAACAGTAATAGCGTCGGACCGTCGGCCGAGACGGGATTTCAGCCCGCCAACAGGACTGATGTGTTCACAGAGAAATCCAAGGCGAAACCTACTCGCCGGTAACCGATACCGGTTTGGCGAGCGCCAAGGTGCGGCGCATAAACTGCCCGCGATAGATTCTTAAAGACGTTTCTTAGAGAACACTGCCGAGGAGGCACCGTGGCCAACCACGCCAGCTCAAAGATCTCCAAGGTGCTGGTCGCCAATCGCGGGGAGATCGCGGTCCGGGTGATCCGTGCCGCGAAAGACGCAGGACTGGCCAGCGTGGCCGTGTATGCCGAGCCTGACGCCGATGCACCACACGTACGGCTTGCCGATGAGGCTTTCGCGCTGGGCGGCCAGACCTCTGCCGAGTCCTACCTGGTCTTCGAGAAGATCCTGGACGCTGCCGCGAAGTCCGGCGCCAACGCCATCCACCCGGGTTACGGCTTCCTGTCGGAGAACGCCGATTTCGCCCAGGCCGTGCTCGATGCCGGGCTGATCTGGATCGGGCCGAGCCCGCAGTCGATCCGGGATCTCGGTGACAAGGTCACCGCGCGCCACATCGCCGCCAAGGCGAAGGCACCGCTCGTGCCGGGCACCCCGGACCCGGTCAAGGACGCCGACGAGGTGGTGGCGTTCGCCAAGGAGTACGGCGTGCCGGTCGCGATCAAGGCCGCTTTCGGCGGTGGCGGTCGCGGCATGAAGGTGGCCCGCACCCTCGAGGAGATCCCCGAACTGTTCGAGTCGGCGACCCGTGAGGCCGTCGCCGCGTTCGGTCGTGGTGAGTGCTTCGTCGAGCGCTACCTGGACAAGCCGCGCCACGTCGAGGCCCAGGTGATCGCCGATACGCACGGCAACGTCGTCGTCGCGGGTACCCGCGACTGCTCGCTGCAGCGCCGCTTCCAGAAGCTGGTCGAGGAGGCCCCGGCCCCCTTCCTGACCGACGCGCAGCGCAAGGAGATCCACGAGTCCGCCAAGCGCATCTGCAAGGAGGCCGGTTACTACGGCGCCGGCACCGTCGAGTACCTGATCGGCCAGGACGGCCTGATCTCCTTCCTTGAGGTCAACACCCGTCTGCAGGTCGAACACCCGGTCACCGAGGAGACCTCGGGTATCGATCTGGTGCGCCAGCAGTTCAAGATCGCCAATGGCGAGGCCCTGGACATCACCGAGGATCCGACCCCGCGCGGCCACTCGTTCGAGTTCCGCATCAACGGTGAGGACGCCGGCCGCGGCTTCCTGCCCGCCCCCGGCCCGGTCACCAAGTTCGAGGCGCCGACCGGCCCGGGCGTCCGGATGGATAGCGGAGTTCAGACTGGCTCTGTTATTGGCGGTCAGTTCGACTCGATGCTGGCCAAGCTGATCGTCACCGGCGCCACCCGCGAGGAGGCGCTGGACCGGTCCCGCCGCGCCCTTGCCGAGTTCAACGTCGAGGGACTGGCCACCGTCATCCCGTTCCACCGGGCCGTGGTGTCCGACCCCGCCTTCATCGGCGACGAGGACGGTTTCACCGTCCACACCCGCTGGATCGAGACCGAGTGGGACAACACCGTCGAGCCGTTCACCGGTGGCGACCCGATCGAGGAAGAGGACACGATTCCTCGCCAGACCGTGGTCGTCGAGGTCGGTGGGCGTCGCCTCGAGGTGTCGCTGCCCGGTGACCTGGCGATCGGCGGAGGCGGCGGCGCTGCCCCCGGCGCGATTCGCAAGAAGCCCAAGGCCCGCAAGCGCGGCGCCAGTGGCGGTGCGGCGGCTTCGGGCGACTCGGTGACCGCGCCGATGCAGGGCACCGTGGTCAAGGTTGCCGTCGAGGAGGGCCAGGAGGTGGCCGCAGGCGACCTCGTGGTGGTTCTGGAGGCCATGAAGATGGAGAACCCGGTGACCGCCCACAAGGACGGCGTCATCACGGGGCTGGCCGTCGAGGCCGGTGCCGCCATCACCCAGGGCACCGTGATCGCCGAGATCAAGTAATTCTTTTCCCGTCGAGTGGCCACTTGTGGCACGGATTCTGTTGAATCTTGTGCCGTAAGTGGCCATTCGGCATTCTTGGAGGTCCTATGGAACCTGTGGAGATCAACAACGGCCAGTGGTATCTGCGCGGACTGCGCGCCGATGACCGCGTCGACGACCGGCCGGCGCTCACCGACCTGGGCGAGGATGACCTGGACTACGTGCACGACGCCGCGGACGGCTGGGCCGATGACACCCGGTATACGTGGGCGGTCTGTGAACCGACCAGCGGCGAACTGCTCGCGGAGGTCATCCTCGATCCCGTCACCGGATTCCTGAGCAGCCGGGGCCGGCCCGGATTCGAGGACGCCGCCGCGATCTCGGAGGACACCGTGCGGCGCTACGCGACACAGGTGCTCGGGCTGGAGGTGCACACGTGACCGCTCCCAAGGTCGTCACGGTCACGGGCGCGGCCGGTCAGATCGGCTACGCCGCGCTGTTCCGCATCGGTGCCGGTGCCCTGCTGGGGCGTGACGTGCCGGTGAAGCTACGCCTGCTGGAACTTCCCGCGGCGATCCGCGCGGCTGAGGGCGTGGTCATGGAGCTGGTCGACAGCGCCTTCGACGGGCTGATCGACGTCGAGATCTACGACGACCCGGTGCAGGCGTTCGACGGCGTCGACGTCGCGCTGCTGGTCGGGGCCCGTCCCCGCAGTAAAGGCATGGAACGCGCCGACCTGCTGGCGGCCAACGCCGCGATCTTCGCCGAGTCGGGCAAGGCCCTGAACGCCGGCGCGGCCACGGATGTGCGCATCGTGGTGGTCGGCAACCCGGCCAACACCAACGCGTTGGTGGCCGCGGCCCATGCGCCCGACATTCCGTCCGAACGATTTACCGCGCTGACCCGGCTCGACCACAACCGCGCCGTCGCGGCTCTGGCCACCCACGCCGGTGTACACGTCACCGATGTGTCCCGGGTGACCGTGTGGGGCAACCATTCCCCGAGCATGTATCCCGACATCTTCCACGCGGTGGTCAACGGACGCCCGGGTTCGGAGTACGCCGCTGACACCGACTGGCTGACCAACGATTTCATCCCGACCGTGGCCACCCGCGGCACCGCGATCATCGAGGCCCGTGGCACCTCGTCGGCGGCGTCGGCCGCCAACGCCGCCATCGACCACGTCCGGGACTGGGTGGACGGCACCGACGCCGACGACTGGACCTCGGTGGCTCTGCCGTCCCCCGGCGTCTACGGGGTGCCTGAGGGCGTGGTCGCCTCGCTTCCGGTCCGCGCGGTCGACGGCCGGTGGGAAATAGTCGAAGGTTTGGAGATCAACGAGTTCTCCCGGGCCAGGATCGACGCGTCGGTGGCCGAGCTCCTCGAAGAGCGCCACGCAGTCGAAAAACTGGGCCTGCTGTAAGCGGTCAGCGCACGTCGATGTCGAGGCCGGTGGCGAGGTCACCGCACTCCACCGCGATGACGTCTTCGCGGCCGCCGAGAAATGCCCGGGCGCCCTGGTCGCCGTCCAGGGTGCCCGTGAGCTCAGCGAGGTGCCTGCGTGCCACGACGACGGGGTGGCCCGGACGGCCTTCGTAGATGGCGCGGGCCAGGCCGGAACCGGAGCCGCGCGCCGCAGCCAGGACCCGGGCCACGACGTCGGCCGCCACGTCCGGCGTGTCGACGGTGTGCAGGATGACCCACTCCGCATCGCCCGCGGCGGCCAGCCCTTCGCGGACCGACGCGCTCATGCCGTCGGCCCAGCGTGCGGCCACGACGGCGCGAGCCGGCGCGGGCACGTCCACCACGGCAGCGCCCAGTACCACGATCACGTCATCGCAGCCGCCGCCGGAGAGTGCGGACACCGCATGCCGAAGCCAAACACCGTCTTCAGCAAGAACTTTCGGCATTCCGAAGCGGCTTCCCGCACCAGCGGCCAGCACCACCCCAGCGACGGCCACGTCGGCGTTCGGCATGCGAACAGTCTGACCTGGAACTATAAGAATCCACTCAGACAAATTGTCCGATGACCTTGATCGGCGTAGGGTCCTGGACAGGTTGAGTTCACAGCCGCAGCGAGCGTCAATGACAAGCATGCGGGAGCTCGCTTCTTGTCGATTGACGCCGCACCAACAGTACGAATACGCGTATTACGACTGGGGGAGCTAAGAATGACCGTCTTTTCGACGAACGCACTGATCGACCGGACCGACAATTCGCAGGCCGGGTTCTCGACCCGGCGACTGCCACCGTCAACCGCGGTGATCAGCGCTCACGGTGAGATCGACGCCACCAATGCAAACGAGTTCGCCGACTACGCATTGCGGCACACCGGCGAGGTCGAGCGGCTGGCCGTCGACTTGACAGAAGTCGAGTTCTTCGGCACCGCAGGGCTTTCCGCTCTCAAGGCCATCGAAGCGCAATGCTCCGTCCGCGATATCGACTGGGTTCTGGTGCCCAGCAAGCCGGTAAACCGACTGCTCCGCATCTGCGAACTCGAGTCGGACTGGCACACGTGCTACAGCGTGGCTGCGGCCCTGTCCACCTTGAACGGCAAAACTCCGCTACTGCAGCTGGTCACGAAGTCGCGCTAGCGATTTCGCCAGCAGCCTCGACACGTGCATCTGCGAGACACCGACCCGCTCGGCGATCTGCGTCTGCGTCATGGATTCGAAGAATCGCAGCAGCAGTACCGTCCGTTCCCGCTCAGGTAGTTGAGCGAGCAACGGCCGCAACGTTTCTCGATTGTCGATTTGATCCAGCCCGTCGTCCAGATCGCCGAGCGTGTCCACGATCGCCGGTGCTTCCTCGTCGCCGCCGCCACCGCTGTCGATCGAGAGCGTGTTGTACGAGCTGCCCGCCACCAGGCCTTCGATCACCTCTTCGCGGTCCATGTCGAGTTCCTCGGCGAGCTCAGAGGCCGTCGGGGCGCGGCCCAGCCGCTGGGACAGCTCCGCGGTCGCCGCCCCGAGCCGCAGGTGCAGCTCCTTGAGCCGCCGTGGCACCTTCACCGACCAGCTGTTGTCGCGGAAGTGGCGCCGGACCTCCCCCATGATCGTCGGCACGGCAAACGACACGAAATCCGACCCGGCCTCGACATCGAACCGGTTCACCGCGTTGACCAGGCCGACACGTGCCACCTGGACCAGGTCCTCACGCGGCTCGCCGCGGCCGTCGAATCGCCGTGCGATGTGATCGGCGAGCGGCAGACACCGCTCGACAATCCGCTCACGTTGACGTTCACGGGCCGGTGAGTCCTCGGACAGTCGGCTCAGTTCGCGAAACATGTCGCGAACATCCGCATATTCCGACGTCACCGCAGCAGGCTCGCTCGCCTCGTCGTCAGCGTGATGCCGTGTACCTGTCCGGCGTCGGGCCCGTCACCATTGGTAAAGGTGTTGACTTCGTCGGTCAGGGAGCTCAGCACGTGCCAACTGAAGCTTCCGGGCTCGACAACCGCCGCCTCCGTGCTGGTGGTCGAAGCGGTGATCACCACGGTTTCTTCTCTGGGGTCGATGGTCAGTCGCAGAGTCGAATCCGGCAATGCGGCCCGGATCAAGGCCGTGCAGGCCTCGTCCACGGCCAACCGGAGGTCGGCGACGACGTCGAAATCAAGATCTTCGAATGCTGCTACGGCAGCGACGAGCGTTCGTACTACAGCCAGGTTCTCCAGCCTGGCAGCGACCCGAATTTCCACTGACCGCTCCGCGCGGTTCAGCGGCTTGGATTGGCCCTGTTCGTCGGCCATCTCACCTCCCGACATCTCGGATCGACAGTATCCCAGTGTGGGACCCGCCCCTCACGAGGCTGCTCTGCTGACCACAACGCGTCGCGATGATGTCGGTCTCGACTTCGACACTACTGTTCCTTTCCTGCGCCTCCCCGCAGCCCCACGTGGGACTCCGGCCAGGGATGCCCATCGCGGCGCATCCCGAAACCTGTGACGAACGTGGGATTATCGAACCTATGGATCCGGACCGTCCCGAGCTGGATCAGCGCTGGGACCAGACCACCCGGCATGAAACGGAAGCCGAACGGCTTGACCGTAACTGGAACAGCCTGCTGCAGGAACTGCGGGTCGTGCAGACCGGTGTTCAGTTGCTCACCGGCCTGCTGCTGACTCTGCCGTTCCAGGAACGGTTCTCGATGCTCGACGAGCCCATGCGGGTTGTCTATCTCGTCACCGTCGCATGTTCGGCCGCTGCCACCGCGCTGCTCGTCGCCCCGGTGGGGATGCACCGCATCCTGTTCCGCCGGCACCGGTTGAACCTGCTGGTCTCCGCCGCGCACAGGTGCGCGTTCATCGGGTTGGTGTTGCTCGGGCTCGCGATGACCGGGGTGACCGAGTTGATCTTCGACACGGTTGCCGGGCGTGAGGCCGGGGTGATCGCGGGGGTCATCGCCCTGCTGACGTTCGTCGGAGTCTGGCTGCTGCTGCCGTTTGCGATGCGGCTGGGTCATCCGATGTCGACCGGGTCCTCAATCGAGTTCCGCGCGCAGCGCAGCCAGTAGCGGCTGCGCCGCCTCGTCGAGAAAACGCTGTTGTCCCTCGTCACCGATCTGGACGAGGGCGATATCGGTGAATCCCGCGTCGCGGTAGGGCGCCACGGCGGCGACGATCGCGTCCAAGTCCGGTCCGCACGGGATGGCCTCGGCCACGTCCTCGGGACGCACGAACCGGGTGGCCGCCGCGAATCCCGCCGGGGTAGGCAGGTCGGCGTTGACCGCCCAGCCGCCACCGAACCAGCGAAACTGGTCATGGGCGCGCTCCACCGCCGCGGCCCGGTCGGGATCCCAGCACACCGGAACCTGCCCGATCACGCGTCCCTCGGGCAGCACGCCGGTCGCTTGACGACGCTCCTGCCAGCCCTCGACGATCTCCCGGTCGGGGGCGACGTTGATCAGGTGATCGGCGGCCACGGCGAGCTTCTCGACCGCTTTCTCACCCGTCATCGAGACGGCGATGGTCACCGGCACTTCCGGCACATCCCAGATGCGCGCGGAGTCCACCTCGTAGAACTCGCCCCGGAAATCGATCAGGTCCCCGCTGAGAAGTTCCCGAATCAGCTTGATCGACTCGGCGAGCATGTCGAGGCGGCGGTCGACGGTGGGCCACCCCTGCCCCACCACGTGTTCGTTGAGGTTCTCCCCGCTGCCGAGCCCGAGAGTGAACCGGCCGCCGGACAGGATCTGCACCGTGGCCGCCTGCTGGGCGACTATCGCCGGGTGATATCGGATCGTCGGACAGGTCACATATGAATACAGCTGCACAGTGTTCGTCGCGTGGGCCACCGCGCCCAGCACCGGCCAGGCATTGGGAGCGTGTCCCTGACTGGCCAGCCACGGGCTGTAGTGGTCACTGCTCACCTCGAAGTCGAAGCCTGCCCGCTCTGCTGACACCGCATAGTCGACCAGCTGCCGCGGGCCGCTCTGCTCGGTCATCAACGTGTATCCGAATCTGGCCATGCCGCAGGAATACCCGTGCAGAAGTTCATGAAACTGGGTATGCGGAGCCCATGACCGAATCACAGACTGTGCAGACACAGGACACGGGCAATCGCCGACTTCGGATCTCGACGACATGGGTGCTGGCCCTGTTGACGGTGCCGGCGGCCATCGCGGTGTTCCTGTACGGCATGGGCGCGGTGATGGGGATGGCCGGGTGCACCAGCGACGCGTGCGCGAACAAGGGCCCCGGCGAATTCTGGTTCGGAATTCTGTTCTACGGCGCGCCGGTGGTCCCCGTGGTCACGATCGCCGTATCGATCTTCACCGCACGGCTGCGCTACGGCGTTCTGGTCCCGCTGTTCGGATTGGCACTGCTGGCAATCGACTTCGCGGTACTTGCACTCACTTTCTGACCCACACCGCGTCGCAAGACAGGGACCCGGCCGCACGGCGGCCGGGTCGCTCGTTCGCAGGGCTCAGCTGCTGGGCCGCTGCCTCATCACGCCGGGATGGTCGGTGTACCAGCGATCCTCGATGCGACGCACACGCATGTGCTCGAGTGCCAGCCACATCGATCCGATGACGAATCCGGCGGCAGACAACGTACCCACCATCAGGCCGACATCGGAATGGCCGGTGGCGAACGCCGCCAGAGTGCCGACGAACAGCACCAACCCCACGAGGATCAGTACCAGCGCGGGCATGATCACGTTGTCCTTCATCGACTCGCCGGCATGCGGCCGGGTTGTCCGGGAGTGGTCAACTGGATCTTTTGGGCCATGCATGGCTGCTCCTTCCGCCATTTCTCGCCCCACCTGCCGTACATGGGCTGCCTTCCACGGTAGATCTCCCGGGCGACCTTGGCGACAAAACCGGCATGATCGCCTGCTGCCGGAGCTCCGGCGGCCCCAGAGCCCCTCTCACTGCGCGAACGAGCCGACCCCGACGGATGGCGTCGGGGTCGGGTCGTGCCGCTGCGGGTCAGGTCAGTGATTGCGGAGCATCCCGACCAGCTCGCGCTTGTTCTTGTCGGAATATCCCTTGATACCAAGCTCTTTGGCTCGCTTACGGAGGTGATCGACCGTCCAGTCGTCATAGGAACCGGACTCGCCGCCGGCGCGTCCGACACTCGAACGACCCTTGGCGGCAGCGGCGTTGGAGATCCGCGCCGCCTTCTCCTTCGAGTTGCCCTCGTCTCGCAGCTCCTCGTAGAGCTTCTCGTCCTTGATCGACGGATTCGGCATCGTGCGCCTCCCTTTCTCAATACCAGCTTCGCCGCCCGGCAACCGGCCGTCCGATGGCCCCGAGCAGCCAGAACACGCCGCCGATGACCAGCAGGATCACACCGACCACCCAGAGCAGGTAGATGTTGAAGATCAGGCCGAGGATGAGCAGAATTGCTCCGAGCAGAATCATGACGACCTCAATTCACGGCGGCGATGGAGGCCATCGCGCTGGGTTGCGGCAAACGGCATTCGTCCACCTTCGGATTGACGCCCGCGTAGTTGAGCGGACCGGCGATGACCGTGAGCGCTATAGCACCCGCAGTCGCGCAGTTCGTTGATCCACCATGGAAATAATCGCGCTGCCAGGCTGCCACCACACCGATGATCAGCCAGATGAGCACGAGTGTTCCAAACAATCCACCAAGTCTCATGACATGCGAAGTACCCCGCTGACGCGTGGGTCAAACTTGGGCCAAACCAGGCATATACAAAGGTCGACTCCACCTATAGGTAAGCGTAAGCTTACGGTTCGTGACGACTTACCCAATGGCAGATCCGTGGGCCGCACTGGCTGATGGCACCCGGCGGGCCATCGTCAGAAGGTTGGCTTCGGGCCCCATGGCGGTGGGTGAATTGGCCCGCGACCTCCCGGTCAGCCGGCCGGCGGTCTCGCAGCATCTGAAGGTTCTGAAATGCGCTGGGCTGGTGGCCGATCGAGCCGTCGGGACCCGGCGTCTGTACCACGTCAATCCCGAGGGCGTCGCGGCCCTGCGCGCCGAATTGGACGCCTTCTGGGGGCAGGCGCTGGACGCCTACCAGAACATCGTCGAGCAGGAGGGAGAGTCGAAGTGACACCCGCAGAGGTCGAGCCCATCCGCAAGAGTGTCGTCGTCGGCGCGGCAGTGGAACGGGCGTTCGCACTGTTCGTCGATCGATTCGATGCGATCAAGCCCCGCGAACACAATCTGCTCTCGGTTCCGATCGCGCAGACCGTCTTCGAACCCCGCGTCGGCGGCAAGATCTACGACATCGGGACGGACGGCAGTCGATGCGAGTGGGCGCGCGTCCTGGTCTACGAACCACCCACCCGCGTCGTCTTTTCCTGGGACATCGGACCGATGTGGCGCATCGAATCCGACCCGGATCGCACAAGCGAGGTGGAAGTCCGGTTCATCGCCGAAGGCGGCGATCGAACTCGGGTCGAGTTGGAGCACCGGCATCTCGAGCGCCACGGCGACGGCTGGCAGGCGGTGGCCGGCGGGGTCGGCGGCGACGCCGGATGGCCGCTGTACCTCGCGCGCTTCCGCGAGGTGATCACCCAGGAGCCATCACGATGAGCATCGACGAACCGTCGCTCATGGACCTGGCCTGCGTCGAGCGAACCGACCTCGCCCAGTTCCTGGCCACCCTGACGCCCGAAGAATGGCGCACCGAGTCACTGTGCGCCGGGTGGACTGTGAAAGACGTTGTCGCACACATCATCAGTTACGAGGAACTGAACCTCGCAGGGCTGCTCAAACGCTTCGCCAAGGGAAGGATCCTGCGCGCCAACGAGGTCGGAGTCGCCGAGTACGCGGCGATGTCCACCGACGAACTGCTCGCGTTTCTCAATCGACATCTGCGGCCGCAGGGCCTGACCGCCGGATTCGGCGGCATGATCGGCCTGGTCGACGGCACCATCCATCACCAGGACATCCGTCGCGCACTCGGCCGTCCCAGAGTCGTTCCCGTGCAGCGCATGCAACGAATCCTGCCCTTGGTACCGGGTAACCCGCGGCTGGGGGCAGGACGGCGGATCAGAGGACTCCGGTTGCGGGCCAATGACATCGAATGGGAACATGGCGTCGGCCCAGAAGTCTCCGGCTCCGGCGAGGCACTGCTACTGGCCATGACGGGCCGCAGACAAGCCGCCGAAGAACTTACAGGCCCCGGCGCGGGAACCCTGCTCGGCCGGCTCTGACGGGTCCGTTGTTCCCAGCCACGACGGCGTGTAGAGTTCGACACAGGTTGAGTTCACAGCCGCCCCGGAATCGTCATCGGGTGCAGGGTCGTGAAACTCCCTGCATTCAGGGGTTTTGAGCCCACAGAGCCTGAAGAGTGACGTGACCACAGTGTTACTACTGAGGGAGTCACGATGTCCACCATCAAATCCGTGAAGCCGGCGAAACCGTCTTCCACCGACCACAGCCGCGCGAAATTCTATGCCCAATGGCTGTGGCCGGCGACTTCAGTGATCAGCGTTCAAGGCGAGTTGGACGCATCGAACGCCACCGAGCTGATCGAATGCGGAACCCGCAACAGCAGGCCGCGCGGACAGCTGGTCCTGGACTTGAGCGCAGTCGAGTTCTTCGGCGCAGGTTGCTTCGCCTGCCTACACACCCTCAACGTGCGGTGTGCCTGCGAGGGCATCGACTGGGTGTTGATTCCCAGCACCGCCGTTTCTCGGGTCCTGGGAATCTGCGATCCGGCCTGCGCTCTGCCGGTCTCCAACGACCTACCGTCCGCCCTGTCGATGCTGCGCGATCAGCCGCGGCAGCTGCAGTTGGTGAACGTGCATCACTGACGTCGCGCTGGGGCCCCGTGCCGCCGGATGGTCAGCGAGATGCCCAACGTCGGCTTGGGGTTGCCGGTGCGCTCGAAATCGGCGTCGTCGACGAAGGTCTCCACGCGGTCGGTGAGCGCCTCCAGTACCCGTCGGCTGAAGCCGCCCAAGACCGCACGGCCAGGGACGCTGTCGACGCCGTCACAGTCCGTCGACACGCGGACGTTGAGTTCGTGTAGGCGGGGGTCTTCAACCAGCACCAGAGAAGCCCCTGGAGCGGCGATGCCGATCAGCACCGTACACGCTTCGTCAACCGCCAATGCCAGATCGTCCGCGGCGTCGCTGCCAAGGTCTTCATGGTCGGCCAGGCAGCCTGTCATGGTTCTCACCATGGCCAGCGAGTCCGCTCGGGCGGGTACCCGGAGTTCAACGGCGCGGGATCCGGCCGTGTGGCCGGATCCCCGGTGGGGTATTCGCCGACCGTGCAGCACAGTGAGCCGAGGCCCTGGTACCGAGTCAGACGATGACATACATGTCGCGTACCCGCCGCCATCCGGTCCCTAAACCAGAGTGTCGAACCCGATGAGGTTGCGTCGCAGCGTCGTCGGTGGTCCGGGGCTTCGCCGGGTACACCGCGGACGTGGCTTCGGTTACCGGGACGACGACGGTGCTGCCGTCACCGATCCGGCAACCCTGGAGCGCATCGAGGATCTGGTCATTCCGCCGGCGTGGAAGAAAGTCTGGATAAGTCCCCATCCCAACGGACACATCCAGGCCGTCGGCACCGACGTCGCGGGACGGCGACAATACCTCTACCACTCCCAATGGCAGCAGGACCGCAGCGAGGAGAAGTTCGACCGGGTTCTTGAGCTCTCGGCCGGGCTGACCGACTGGCGCACCGGCATCGCGGGTGATCTGCGTCAGCGCGGGCTGACCCGCGATCGCGTGCTGGCGCTGGGCCTTCGTCTGCTCGACCTCGGGTACTTCCGGGCCGGTGGGGACCAGTACGCCGAGGAGAACAATTCGTTCGGCATCGCGACGCTGCTGCGCGAACACATCACGCTGCGGCCGGATGCGGTCGGATTCGACTATCCGGCCAAGAGCGGCGTGCGTCGCACGCTGGTGGTGGAAGAACCAGCGGTGGTACGTGCGGTCCGGTCGCTGCAGCGCGCCCGCGGCAATGGCGATCGCTTACTCGCATACCGCAACTCGTCGGAGTGGATCGAGGTCCACGCCGAGGACCTCAATGTGCGCTTCAAAGAGATGGTCGGTGACGAGTACACCGTGAAGGATCTGCGGACGTGGCATGGCACAGTCCTGGCGGCCGAGGCGTTCGTCGACGCGGATCCGCCGGTCGACGACAAGGTGATCAAACGCGTCGAATCCGCTGTGATGCGCGAAGTCGCCGACGCTCTGGGCAATACTCCCGCGGTCGCCCGCAGCGCCTACGTCGACCCGCGGGTGGTGGACGCATATCGGGACGGATTGACCATCGCCGCCGGATTCCGCCGCGCTACCCGCACGCGGAACAGCGACAGACGCCAGGAGATCCTGGATCGCAGTACAGCCCGGTTGATCCGAAAGGTGGCCCGCCGGTCATGACGGACACCCGGAGCGTTTGATCAAATGGCCACGGGGTATTCGGGCCGCATGACCCGCGAAGACGTGCCCGACGAGGTGCCGGTTGCCGATGCGCTCGAGCAGCAACGCGAGCAAATCGACGCGATGCCCGACGCCGAAGCCCCGGTATCCGATGTGGACAGCCCGCCGCTGGAGGCGACGGAACCCGACTGGCAGGAACAACGTGAGGTGGTCACCGGCGACGACGAGTTCGACCACGAAGACGGCGAGACGCTGCCCGGGTGAGGGTAGGGCGTCATGGCCGGCGAAGGCGACCCCGAAGACAAACCGCGACGAATCCGGGTGGCGCTCCTTGCCGTCCTGCTGCTGATCTCCCTGGGGCTGCTGCTCACCCGCTGTCCGGCCAACCGTGACGGCATGTCAGGGCAGCTCGCCCAGGCGATGGAAGAGTCGGTGGCCGCCGCCCGCAGCGGCGCCTACGCGCTCGACCTCAGGACACGTGACCGGTCCACACCGCAACTGGTGAGCGTCCAGATATCCGATGCGCGCGACGAGATCGTCAAGGCCTACAAGGGAATTGCCGACCTCAAGGCCGACAATCCGGCCGATCTCGACCGCCAGCGAATACTCACCGAAGCCATGACGTCGATGATCGGCCACCTCAACACCGCATCGGCGCGGGTCCGCGAGATCGCCACCGAACCAGAGTTGTCGATGCTGCGCACGCAGCTGCTGCAATCGGCCGATGCACTGGAAACCGGGTACCGCTGATGAAGAAATTCTTCGCGGTAGCGCTGGGGATCCTGACCGCGATCGGCGGGTTCCTCGACATTGGCGACCTGGTGACCAACGCCGTGGTCGGTTCGCGGTTCGGTCTCGCGCTCGTGTGGGTCGTGCTGGTGGGCGTCGTCGGCATCTGTTTGTTCGCCCAGATGGCGGGCCGGGTCGCAGCGGTCAGCGGGCGAGCCACGTTCGAGATCATCCGGGAACGCCTGGGCCCGCGTACCGCCGCGGCCAACCTGAGCGCCTCGTTTCTGATCAACCTGATGACGCTGACCGCGGAGATCGGTGGTGTGGCACTGGCCCTGCAACTTGCCACCGACGTCGGGCGGATGCTGTGGATACCGGTGGCAGCCGTGGCCGTGTGGCTGGTGGTCTGGCGGGTCAAGTTCTCGGTCATGGAGAACACCGCGGGTCTGGCGGGGCTGTGTCTGATCGTGTTCGCCGTCGCCGTCTTTGCCCTGCAACCGCATTGGGGCGAGCTCGCCCATCAGATCGCGCAACCGGTGATTCCCGAATCTGAATCGACCGCGACGTACTGGTACTACGCCATCGCACTGTTCGGCGCCGCGATGACACCGTACGAGGTGTTTTTCTTCTCCTCCGGTGCCGTAGAAGAGCATTGGAAGACAAAGGATCTCGGGGTCTCACGCCTCAATGTCCTGGTCGGATTCCCGCTCGGCGGCATCCTTTCGGTGGCCATCGCCGCGTGCGCGACGCTGGTGCTGCTGCCGAACCAGATCGAGGTGACGTCGCTGTCTCAGGTGGTGATGCCCGTCGTCGAGGCGGGGGGCAAGCTGGCCCTGGCGTTCGCGATCATCGGCATCGTGGCGGCCACATTCGGTGCGGCCCTTGAGACCACACTGTCCAGTGGCTATACGCTGGCGCAGTTCTTGGGGTGGCCATGGGGCAAGTTCCGCCGTCCGGCCGAGGCATCCCGCTTCCACGTGGTGATGTTCGTGAGCATCGTCGTCGGCGCTGCGGTCCTGTTCACCGGCGTCGACCCGGTCTTGGTCACCGAATACTCGGTGGTGTTCTCGGCTATCGCACTCCCCCTGACCTACCTGCCCATCCTCATCGTGGCCAACGATCCGGAATACATGGGTGACAAGACGAACGGAAGGTTGCTCAACATGTTCGGGTCCGTGTACCTGGTGATAATCGTGGCGGCCTCGCTGGCGGCCATTCCGCTGATGATCGTGACCGGGGCAGGCCAATGAGAATCGTCGACGCCCGCCTGCACCTGTTGGACCGGCAGATACTCGACGACGACGGCGCGCCGGTCGGCATCGTCGACGACCTCGAACTCGACGGCATCGAGGCCGATGTGGATATCGAACCAGGCAGCCCGCCACCACACGTCAGCGCGATCCTGTCCGGACAGGTGGTGATGACCCGGATTCTCGGCGGCGCGCCACCTCGATCGATGTTGCACGAAATCCCTTGGGAACAGGTCGCTTCAGTCGGCGTGACCGTGCACCTGACGGGCTCGGAACTTCCGGCGGATGCGGACTGGGTAGAGCGTTGGCTACGCGACCACATCGTCGCCCGAATCCCGGGAGGGCGTCATGCAGCTGAGTAACCTGCTCGGGCTCCGCGTACTGGATGCCGGCCATCACGCTGTCGGCACTGTGATCGACGTCCGGCTCAAGATCGCGGACCACGGCGGGGAGCGCCCCGGCCGCCCAGAACTGACGGGCCTGGTCGTGAGCCCCCGCACTCGCTCGTCATACCTGGGTTACGAGCGCACGGGCATCAAGGCCCCAGCCCTGATCGCAACCATCGCCGCATGGCGCCATCGAGGCACTTTTCTGGCGGCATGGGAAGACGTGGCCCGGGTCGGGTGCGACCACGTCACGCTGCGTGTCGGCTACAGCCGACGCTCGGCGGCCCTGCGGAGTCAGTGACCCCGTCGGCGTGGCACTGCCACAGCCATTCGGTCAGGGCGTACTCGCTGAGGGCCTGCCGCTGTTCGCGCTCGATGACATCGGCGATCCGCTCGAAAACGGATGCTGCTGGTCCGGCCATGTTTCTCACCTCGACTCCAACCGGTTGCCGAATACCCGGGCAGCCACCCCGACAAACCGACAGGCCGGTTTATCAGAGACCGTCGACGGGCATACCTCAACCGCCATGACGACGTTCTCCACCGCTCCGCAACCGGGGCTTCCGCCCGCGAAGGGACCCATCTCCGCCGCGCTGATCGACAGGCTCGGCGATCGCGCACCGCACAACCACCTCGAACCGGTCTGGATCCCGCTGCGCGATTCGGATCCGCTCGGGCTGGACGTGCAACTGTCGCTCTATCTGTGTTACGAACTGCACTACCACGGATTCTCCGGTGTCGATCAGGACTGGGAGTGGAACGCCGGACTGTTGCACCTGCGTTCACAGTTCGAACGGAGCTTTCTCGCGGCGGTCCGCCGCGAGGTCGGCCGAATCGACCCCGACGACACTGCCGAGCGCGAGATGGCGCGCCTGTCGGTCGAGCCCCGCGACGGAACCGGCCCGTCGTATCACCTTCGCGATGCCGGCACGTGGGAACAGATGCGCGAGTACTTCGCGCACCGGTCGTTGTACCACCTCAAAGAGGGTGACCCGCACGCCTGGCTGATCCCCCGGCTCAGCGGACAGGCGAAGGCCGCCTTCGTCGCCGTCGAATACGACGAGTACGGAGCCGGCTCGGCCGCCCGTCTCCATCAGAACCTGTTCGCCGACCTCTTGAGAGAGGCCAAGTTGGACGACGGCTACCTCGGCTACCTCGACGCGGTACCGGCCGAAAGTCTCGCGCTGGTCAACCTCATGTCCATGTTCGGGCTGCATCGACGACTCCGTGGCGCCGCCGCAGGACATTTCGCAGCCACCGAGATCACCTCCTCACCGGGATCGCAGCGCATGGTGGCCGCCTTGGAGCGGCTGGAGGCCCCCGAGGCGTGTGTCCGGTTCTACCGCGAGCACGTCGAAGCCGACGCGGTACACGAGCAGGTCGTCCGCCACGACGTGGTGGGCGATCTCGTCCGGCGCGAACCGGAACTCGACTGCGACGTGGTGTTCGGGATGCGGGCGTTCGCCGCCATGGAGGACAGGTTGGCCGGTCACCTGATGGAATGCTGGCTGGCCGAACGTAGTTCGCTATGCCGACCGCTTTCCTGAGCCCTGGCACGATCGCTTGACCTTGCGGTGGCTGGTGTCACACAACGGATAGGTCTTGGACCGTCGACACGTACAGATGGCCACCATGAACCGATCGGACTCGACGCTGCTCCCGTCGGGCAGCTCGATTCGAACCGGCCCTTCGACGAGGATCGGACCACCCTGGACCACCCGCACGACCCGTCGGTCGGTCATGGCTTGTCCGCCCGGATGACGACCAGTTCCTCTTCGGTCCTGTCATCGGCCAACCGCCCCGTGTCTCGAAGCCAAGGAGCTTGTAAGTGCAGCACCGGTCCGAACGGAATTCGTTGCGTGACATATACGTCCGCATCCAGCCCACCCGCCCGCAACAACCTCATCGACTCCGCGACATCGGCGAACTCCGATTGGACGAGGTACAAGGACCCGCCTTCCGCCAGAATTTCGACGGCCGAGCGGCACAGCGGGTCGAGTATCAGCCGACCGTCCGGACCGCCGTTCCAGGACACTGCCGGGCCGGTCGACGCATCCACTCCGACAGAAGTTTCCGGTGCCGCCGGAACGTAAGGCGGGTTGCACACGACGACGTCGAACGGTTGGTGTTCCAGCGCCTGAGTCCACGAGCCGAGCCTGGCATCGACATCGACGTGTGCGGCCAATGCGTTGGCTTGGGTACATCGCACTGCGCTCGGCGAAATTTCCAGTGCAGTAACCTCACTGGCGCCCAGCTCGGCCGCGGCAACGGCAACCGCCCCGCTCCCGGCGCACAGGTCCACCACACGGCGGCCGGCCACCACATCGTTGCGGGCGAGGGCATCGATGAGCAGCCATGTGTCCTGCTGCGGGCGATAGACGTTGTCCGCGCCAACGGCAACGCTTCCGGAAATCACCCCTATTCGGTACCCATCCGGGCGCCAGGCAAACCCGCTTGTCGCCGACGCCACGATTCGTCACGTCACGTTTAGTGCCTGCGCATCAGGGAATCCAAGGGGGGCGTGGAGAAGCCGCGTAGTAAACACCAATCCACTCCCGAAGCGGAAAGGTAAAGCATGACCGAGAAGAACTCAGGACCTGAAGAAGGCATCAAGGGCGTCGTCGAGGACGTCAAGGGTAAGGCCAAGGAAGCTGTCGGCACCGTGACCGGCCGCGAAGACCTTGTGCGCGAGGGTAAAGCCCAGCAGGACAAGGCCGACGCGCAGCAGGACGCCGCCAAGAAGGAGGCCGAAGCCGAATCGGCCCGGGCGGGCGCCAAGGCCGCCGAGAAGCGCGAGCAGGCGAACCAGCGACCCTAGTCCGGCCTGATTGAAGAGATGGCCCAGCCAACTTTGGCTGGGCCATCTCGTGTATTCACGTCTCAGCTGTTCGGCGCTTGCCTGATCACATCGGGATGCTCTGCGTACCAACGCTCTTCGAGGCGCCGCACGCGCTGGTGAGCGATCAGGAGCCACAGCCCGCCGCCCAGCAGTCCCACAGCCGCCAGGATCGCGAGCACCACCGCTGCCCCGGTGTTACCGGTCGCAAACCCGACCAGGCATGCAACGAACATCACCAAACCCACGCCGACCAGGATCAGTGCGGGCATGTTGCGGTTGTCTTTCATCGACTCGCCGGCATGCGGCCGGGTTGTCCTGGTGTGGTCGACGGGGTCGTCGGGACCTTTCATCGTTCTCCCTCTCACTCGTAACGCGGGTACCGGCCGACCTTGAAAGGTCCGGCCAGATGCGCCGCGTTGCGTGCAGCCGCGGCGGCGGCGTCGGGAGTCTTCCCAGGACCGGGACCGATTAAACCTCTGGGCGGATCCGCTGGTGGGCGGTGAGCAGTAACCGGTCGAACACCACGCGGCTCGGAAGGGTCTCGGAGTAGTCGAGCGCCAGAAAATCTCGTGCCAGCTGCTCGGCCAGCAGGCGCAGCTTGGTGTTGGTTTCCTGCGACCGCCATTTCAGCAGCTCGAACGCTGCATCGTCGTCGAGGCGGTAGATCAGCATCAACATGCCTTTGGCCTGCTCGATCGCGCCACGTGCCTCGGCGATCTCCGCGACCACCTCGGTGACGGCCTGTTGCTGTGCCTGCGCGATCGAGGGTGAGACGTCGACGTAGAAACCGTGCGTTCCGATGACCGCACCGGTTTCGTCGAAGAGCTGATCGCCGACGACGACGACCTGATGGACGTCGCCTGCCGTATCGATGATCCGGTGGCGGGTGCTGAACGCACCCGAGGTGCGCCGCATCTCGAGCAGGGTGGCGGCCACCTGCCCGTAGTCCTCGGGGTGCTTGTGGGACAGCACCACCTCGGTAGTCGGGTTCGCGGTGCCCGGTTCATACCCGTGCATCCGCTCCACCTGGGGCGACCATTCCCAGCGTTCATCGGCGAAGTAGAACCGGAACCAGCCGACACGCTGCGCCTCGCCCCCGGCGAACGCATGCTCAATCGGCGACTTGGGGATCCCCTCGGCCGAGTCACTCGTCACGAGGTTGAGAATAACGCGCCGGGCGCATGGCGCCTCACTTGATTGTCACAGGTGACGTCTACATTCGGCGCTGTGAGACGGCTTCGGATCAAGGTCCTCATCGCAGCCGGGGTCGCGGCCGCGATTGCGAGTCATCTGGCCGGGGTCGGCGTGGCATGGAGCCTGGTCATCGGCCTCGTCGTGCCGCTGGGCTTGGCGGCCACACCGCGGTTCGTGGCTGGCGCCTTCCACGGTGCGCGCACACCCAGCGTCCGTGAACAGACCGCCACCCAGATGACCGGGCTGGAGTTCGAGGACCGCGTGGCCCAGGCCGCCCGCAACGCTGGGTTGCCGGTCATCATGACCCCTCTCACCGGTGACTGGGGGGTGGATCTGATCGTCGGTCGCCGGCCAAATCGGATTGCCGTGCAGTGCAAATGCCTGTCTCGTCCGGTGGGGGCCGGCGCCGTACAGGAGGTCGTCGCGGGTGCTCCGATGCAGGACTGTGCCAGGACCATGGTGGTCACCAACAATGAGTTCACCCCGGCCGCACGCAAACTCGCCGAACTTCACGGGTGTGAGTTGGTGAGTGGAGCCGAACTGCCCAGGCTCAAGTCGATCCTTCGCCGCGCGGCGTCGGCGGAAAGTGCGCCCTAGGTCACCAGTGGCGATCTCAGCGCAGCACGCACCGCTGCGAGGCACGCGTCGATCTCGGTGCGCGTCACGGTCAGCGCCGGCCGGAACCGCACCGAGTCGGTGCCGCTCGGCAGCATGATGACGTGGCTGCCCCACAACCGGCGAATCAGCTCGTCGCGGGCGGCGGCCGAGGGCAGGCTGAACGCACACATCAGGCCGCGGCCCCGTGGGTCGAGCACCGTATCGGGGAAATCCTTTGCCAGCTCTGACAACTGGCCGAGAAGGTAGTCGCCGATCAGCGCGGCGTTGCGTAACAGTCCGTCGGATTCGATGACCTCCAGGATGCGGCGCGACCGCACCATGTCGACCAGGTTGCCGCCCCAGGTGGAGTTGATCCGCGAGCTCATGGTGAAGACATTGTCGACGACCTCGTCGACCCGCCGGCCGGCCATCACGCCACACACCTGGGTTTTCTTCCCGAATGCGACGACATCCGGCGTGACTCCCAATTGCTGATAGGCCCAGGCGGTTCCGGTGATGCCACACCCGGTCTGCACCTCGTCGAAGATCAGTAGGGCCTCGAATTCGTCGCACAGTTCCCGCATCGCGGCGAAGAACTGCGGCCGCATGTGCCGGTCACCACCCTCACCCTGGATCGGCTCGGCGATGAAGCAGGCGATGTCGTGCGGGTCGGCCTCGAACGCCGCCCTTGCCTGCCGTAGCGAATCAGCTTCGACCGCAGCAATATCCACCCCGGGCCGCAGGTACGGAGCGTCGATACGGGGCCAGTCGAACTTGGGGAAGCGGGCCACCTTGACCGGGTCGGTGTTGGTCAGCGACATCGTGTATCCACTGCGGCCGTGAAAGGCTCCGCACAGATGCAGCACCTTGGTACCGAGGGCCGGGTCGATCCCGCGGGCCTCGTTGTACCGGCTCTTCCAGTCGAACGCCACCTTGAGGGCATTCTCGACCGCCAGTGCTCCGCCGTCGACGAAGAACAGGTGCGGGAGGTCCGGATCCCCGAGGACCCGGCCGAAGGCGTCGACGAAGTGGGCCAGCGGCACGCTGTAGATGTCGGAATTGCTGGGCTTGTTGACCGCGGCGCGGGCCAGCTCGGCGCGGAAATGTTCGTCGTCGGCCAGCGCCGGATGGTTCATCCCGAGCGCGGACGAGGCGAAGAAGGTGAACATGTCCAGGAAGCGGTCGCCGGTGCGCGCATCCACCAGGTAGGAACCCCGGGAGCGGTCGAGGTCGAGGACGAAATCGAAGCCGTCGGTCAGGATGCTGCGGGCCAGGACGGCTCGTACCCGGTCAGGCGTTACCTGCGGCGTAGGTGTCAACACTGCAGTCATGACACCATCTTAGCGGAATCTTTACGGTCAATATGGACTGAGGCCGTAACTGTTACGGAATGTAGTCTCGCCCGCTGTAAAATGTTTGCAAGATGATCGTGCTGCGGGTGCGGACGTTGGCAGCGGTCCTGATCCGCTGGAGCAGGTCCTCCAACGCCCGCGCCGAGGCCACCCGAACCAGCAGGACGTAGCTCTCGTCACCGGCGATCGAGTGGCACGATTCGATTTCGGGGATGTGCTGCAACCGGGCGGGTGCATCATCGGGTTGGGACGGATCGAGAGGGGTGATGGCGACGAACGCCGAGAGCATGTTGCCCAGCGCCTCGGGGTTGAGCCGCGCCGCGTATCCGGTCACCACGCCCCGCGACTCCAACCGGCGCACCCGCGCCTGCACCGCCGAAACCGACAATCCGGCCACTGCGGCCAGCTGCGCCAGTGTGGCCCTGCCGTCAGCCACCAATGCGCGGACGAGAATCCGGTCGGTGTCGTCCAGCACGTGCTCGTCGGCTTCACCCATGGTCGGAACTGTAACGCCGCCACCAACCAGAAAGGCAGACGATGACCACCACCGAACGGACCGGCCTCCCCACCGCCGAGGAACTGCGGAGGCGGGTACGGCAGGCCCTGAACACCATTGGCGCCCGCGTCGAACTCGGTGAACCGACCGCACCGGGCCCCGGCCTGCATGCCAGCACCCCGATCAGCGGCGACGTATTGTTCACACTGCCAGAGGACAGCCCCGAGCAGGCCGATGCCGCGATCACTGCTGCGGCACAGGCATTTTCGACGTGGCGCACCACCCCGGCACCGGTGCGCGGCGCGTTGGTGGCACGTCTGGGCGAGTTGCTCGTCGAGCACAAGGAAGATCTGGCGACACTGGTGACGGTGGAGGCGGGCAAGATCACCTCAGAGGCGCTGGGCGAGGTGCAGGAGATGATCGACGTCTGCCAGTTCGCGGTCGGCCTGTCGCGCCAGTTGTACGGCCGCACCATCGCTTCCGAACGCCCCGGGCACCGACTGATGGAGACATGGCACCCGCTGGGCGTCGTCGGCGTGATCACCGCGTTCAACTTTCCGGTTGCCGTGTGGGCGTGGAACACCGCGATCGCCCTGGTGTGCGGCGACACCGTGGTGTGGAAACCCTCTGAGCTGACACCACTGACCGCGATCGCCTGTCAGGCGCTGATCGAACGCGCCGCGACCGATGTCGGCGCGCCGACCGAGGTGAGCCGCCTGGTCCTCGGCGGCCGCGAACTGGGCGAGCAACTGGTCGATGATCCGCGGGTGGCGCTGCTCAGCGCGACCGGTTCGGTCCGAATGGGTCAGCAGGTGGGCCCGCGCGTTGCCGCCCGGTTCGGCAAGGTGCTGCTCGAGTTGGGTGGCAACAATGCCGCGATTGTGACGCCCTCTGCAGATCTGGATCTCGCGGTACGCGCGATCGTGTTCTCGGCCGCGGGGACCGCGGGACAGCGCTGCACCACGCTGCGCCGATTGATCGTGCACTCTTCTGTCGCCGACGACCTGGTGCCCCGAATCGTCTCGGCCTACCAGAGCCTGCCCGTCGGTGATCCGAGCGTGGACGGCACCCTGGTCGGCCCGCTCATCCACACTCGCGCCTATCGCGACATGGTCGGGGCGTTGGAGCAGGCCCGCGCCGATGGTGGCGAGGTGTTCGGGGGTGAACGTCACGACCTGGGTGATGAGGGTGCGTTCTACGTGGCTCCCGCGGTGGTTCGGATGCCGGCGCAATCCGCGGTGGTGCACACCGAGACGTTCGCGCCGATTCTCTATGTCATGACCTACGACGATATCGACGACGCGATTTCCCTGAACAATGCGGTGCCACAAGGGCTTTCCTCGGCCATCTTCACCACCGATGTGCGCGAGGCCGAGCGGTTCATGGCCGCCGACGGGTCCGACTGCGGTATCGCCAATGTCAACATCGGGACCTCGGGCGCCGAGATCGGCGGCGCGTTCGGCGGCGAGAAGCACACCGGTGGTGGCCGCGAATCGGGCTCGGATGCCTGGAAGGCCTACATGCGTCGTGCCACCAACACGGTCAACTACTCCTCCGAGCTGCCGCTGGCGCAGGGCGTGCACTTCGGATGATCCGATCATCCGTCCTGTTGACACACGACGTCGACGTACACGGTGGTGAACTGCAGCGCGGCCGTGCGCGTTGCGGGCACCCCGTGCACGTCGGTCACCCTGCATTGTGACAGCGGAACTCCGTTGTCCCCGTTGATCTGAACGGTGTACCCGGCGGCCGTCAGGTCCCGCACCACATCCGGAGCCCTGGTACCGCCGGTGGGTGCTGCTGACGCCGGAGCGGCAGCGCCCAGGAGCCCCATCGCAACTGCCACAGCGCATATCGATCGGTTCATCTGGAGGCCCTCCCGCATCCGTAGGTTTCACCTATCGATACGCACTGCGGTTACATCCGGTTCAGGCCGGCCGCGCCGGCGGCCGCGGGGCCAACACCTCGATGCTCCCGTCACGTTCCCGGACATCGAAGTGCGGCAACGGCTTCGGCGCAATCGGAAGTTGATGTGTGAGCACCTGACCGGCCGGCGAGAACGATGTCACATGGCACGGACAACGCAGGCTGTCCGCGGCCCCGTCGAACCACAGCTTGCAACCCTGATGAGTGCACGCCCCCGACACCGCGTCGACCGTGCCTCCCGCCCGACGGACGAATCCCGACACGGTACCGAGGTCGAACGGCAGCACCGAACCCTCGTCGAGATCGGCGCTTCTCGCCACCGGCAGCCACTCGCCATCGCTGGGCACCAGGTCACCACCGTCGGCCTGCGCAGGTTCGGTGGGCTGCTCCCGGCCGGTGACCACATGATCGATCGACACGGCTGCGACGGCCGCGGTCGCCGCCGCGGCCGTGCCCACGATGACCTGTCGGCGGGTGGCCGACAGTCCGTGCCGCTCAGGCGCGGGTTCGTCCGAGTCACCGTGGGAAAACTGTTGGGCGATACGACTCTTGAGGTCATCGAGGAACTCCGGCCTGGGTTCGTCCGCGTCGGGGCGTGCTGCCCGCATTTCGATCGCCGCGCGGAGCTGTGCGGCGTCGAAGTCGTCGGCCGGGAAAGATTCGGGTCGTCGCCCGGCGAGTAGATCGTCGACGAATTTGCGTACCCCGCGCCTGGTCACCGTGACCCTCCTTCGTTGATCTGAGCGGCCAGTCGCAGTGCCCGGTGTTGCAGCACCTTGGCGTTGGCGACGCTGACCCCCATGTCATTCGCCGATTCCCGCACCGAGCGGCCCTGCAGGAAACGCAGTTCGAGCACGCGGCGGTATTGCGGTGGCAGTTGGGCCAGGACCTCGGCGACGCGTTGCGGTGCGGTGCTGGTCCCGCTGTCCGATTCAAACTCTGCCGCGGCCACGTCGTTCTCGATCACCGTGATCTCACGGCCCAGCGTCGCCCGCCAGTGCGCAGCCAGCACGGTGCGCGCGGTGGCCCGGAGATACGAGCGAACTTCGGCCGCGCTCGCCGACAGCCGCAGCGGCCGCAACGCGGCCAAGAAGACCTCCGAGGTGAGGTCCTCGGCGTCGGCGCGACTGCCCAACCGCGCGTAGAGCAATCGATACACCCATGTCACGTTGTCGTCGTACACGGCTTCCCAGCTCGGATAACACTCCTCCGGCACGATCCGCAGTTCCGGGCGCTCACGTCCGGCAGGCATCGAGCATCCTCACCACCGGCCACCCACCTTTCGCCATGCGGGAACCCGGAGCAGGCCCCCGCACCCCTAGATAGGGCGGCGGGTTACACGCGAACGTCGTCCGCATCTGACCAGCATCCCCCCGTGTAACCCGGCGCGCTATCTCCTGATGAGGAGTTCTGCGCCGCTCTCGACACAACGGAGGTTCCGATGGCCCGACGATTCCCTGCCTCTGTGGCCGTTGCCGCCCTGGCGATAACAGCGTCCGCGTGCTCCGGTGCGCCGTCCGCGCCACCCATGGAGGAGATGGGGTCGATGACACCGGCCGCCCCGGCGAGCACATCATCGGCACCGGTCTCCGGCACCGCGGTGAGCATCGACAACTTCGCGTTCGATCCCGGCACGCTGACGGTGCACCCTGGCGACACCGTGACGTGGACCAATCACGACGAGGAACCGCACACCGTCGCGGCCGGCGACGGCTCGTTCCGCTCCCCCGGCATGGACTCCAACGCCACCTTCAGCTTCACCTTCACCAATCCGGGCAGCTACGACTACATCTGCTCGATTCATCCCTCCATGCACGGCACCGTGGTGGTGACCTCATGACCGACCCACACACCATGAGCCGTCGCCAACTCATCCGCCACGGAGCCTGGTTCGGCGCCGCGGTCGGTCTCGCGGTGGTCGGCGGTGAGGTGTTCTCGCATGCCGCGGCCAAACCCACCGCGGTGATGTCACGGCCGACGATGCGTTTCGCCCAGGTCTCCGACAGCCATATCGGGTTCAACGGATCCGCCAACACCGATGTGGCCGGGTCGTTCGGTCGAGCCATCGATCAGATCAATTCACTGGGCTACACACCGGATTTCGTCATCCACACCGGTGATCTCACCCACCTGTCCACGCCTGCACAGTTCGATCAGGTCAAGCAGATGATGGGTGACCTCAAGACACCGCACGTGTTCACCGTGCCCGGCGAACACGATTCGGTCGACGACGCCGGCCAGAAGTACCGGTCGGTGTTCGGAGCGGGCACCCGTGGCGACGGGTGGTACAGCTTCGACATCGCCGGGGTGCACGTCATCGGGCTGGTCAACACGCTGAACCTGAAGAAGCTCGGGCACCTCGGCATCGATCAACTGGACTTCATCGAGAAGGACGTCACCCCGTTGTCCTCGGACACCCCGATCGTGGTGTTCAGCCACATCCCGCTGTTCGCGATGTACCCGGACTGGGGATGGGGTACCGACGACGCCACCCAGGCGTTGAGCTACCTTCGCCGCTTCTCCTCGGTCACCTGCCTCAACGGGCATGTGCACCAGTTGTTCTCGAAGACCGAGGGCAACGTGACGTTCTACAGCGGGACCACCACCGCCTATCCCCTACCGCATCCCGGAGACGGTCCGGCACCCAAACCGCTGACCCTCCCGGCCGGTCGCCTGCACGACGCACTGGGAATCCGGGAAGTCAGCTACACCAAGGGCACCACGGCACTCGCGCTCAAGGAGGACCGGCTGCAATGACAGCAGCGCGGCGCCGGTCAGCCGGCCACGACACAGGACCGACTGGTTCGGCTGATGGACACGAGCCTGCCCCGGCTCAGCACAATTCGATCCTGTGGGGCGCCGGCGACCGCCTCCTCCAATGTCGACGACCGGATGGCCAGCAGATCCGCGGACAGTCCGGCGGCCACGCCGGCCGCCGGGAGACACATGACGTCACGCGCACCGACGCTGACGGCACGGTAGGCCTCGTCGACCGACAGATGCCCGGCCGTCACCAGCAACATCGCGGTCTCCAGCGCGTCGCTGCGGCCCAGCGGGTTGTAAGGGTCGCGCACATTGTCCGCGCCTCCGGCGACGCGCACACCGGCATCGAGCAGCGCACGGACGGCAGTGAGCCCGCGCGGTGTGGCGACGGGGTCGCCCCAGCCCTGCAGATACAGGTTGGTGATCGGGAGGCTGACGATCCCGACGTCGCTCTCCTTCACCGCGCGGATCACCCGATCGAGCACGTCGGCCTGCACCATCCCCAGGCTGACGCAGTGCCCAGCCGTCACCGGCATCGACTCAGGCCAATCCCGCACCGAACGGGCGAGTTCTTCCAGCGTCAGCATCATCGGGTTGAGTTGTTCGTCGGTATGCATGTCGACCCCGACGTTGCGGGACCGTGCAATCGCCAACAACCGCTGCAGGTTTCCGCTCGGGTCCGGGGTCTGGTGTGGATGGCCGCCGACGAGATCGGCGCCGAGGTCCAGAGCTGCGTGCACGGCCTCGTCCTCGGCAAAGTACGGGGCCATGGCGACGATCTGGATATCCATGACCGAGTCGAGATCCTCGCGCACCTCGACCAGCGCACGGATGCCGCGCAGCGGATCTTCCCCGCGCAACAGGTTGACGTGCGACCGCACTGCGGTGGTCCCGTTGCCGAGCAACAACAGCGCCGCTCTGCGGGCGCGCTCGGCGATACCTTCAACGGTCAAGGTCGGGGTGTGGCTTTCCCACGCGGCGATCGCCGCACCCAGATCTCCCATGGGCGGCCGGATCTCGTCGAAGGAGAGGGCCTTGTCCAAGTGGGCGTGTGGCTCCGCGGGAGCGGTCAGCAACAGATGTCCGGTGAGGTCGAGTTCATCTCCGACAGCCGACTGTCCCGCAGCAGGGACGACATCGCGCACCCTGCCGCGTTCGAGGTGCACGTCGACGACGCGGCCGTCCGGCAGCGTCGCGTTGCGCAGGACCGGTACGGCTCGTCCGTGCGCGCTCACCGGTGAGATCTCAGACATCACGCTCCTGGCGGAAGTCGGATTTGCGAATCGCGCAGTGCACACCCTTGACGATGTCCACCACCTGGGTAACCGAAAAGTCGCCCGCCGCACTGAGGTAGAGATAAGCCTCGCTGGGCGTCATCCCGGTGTGTGCCGACAGGAAATCGACCGACAGCTGCGCACACTGACGCATCGCCTCATCGAGGCTTTCGTTCATCCCGAGGATGATCCAGTGATCATCGGTGTCGACGAAGGGCATCGGCTCGCGGGCAGGCATCAGTGTGGTGACGACGCTCAAGCGCGCCGTGACACGCAGCGATCCTTCGAGCGCGGTCAGGGCGATCTCGCCGTTGCCCTGTGCAAAGTGCGGGTCTCCGAGGTAGAACCCTGCACCGGGCACCTGGACCGGCAAGTACAGGGAGCTGCCGACCACGATGTCCCGCACATCCATGTTGCCACCGAACGGACCCGGCGGGATGGTGCTGCGCGCCTCGGCGCCGGCAGGCGTCACACCGCACAGTCCCATGAACGGCTGGATGTCGATTGTCGCTCGGCCACCGGCGAATTCGAACACGGCCCGTTCTCCGGTTCCATCGAGCCTGCAGAACTTGCTGAACACCGCGGGGACGCTTCCGTCGGATTCTCGCGGCAGCCGGTCCGGCAGCGCGCCGCGCTGATGCCGGCTCGAGACGACCGCGTACGGGACTCGCGGTCGCAGATCGAGGAAGTCGACGCGCAGCCAGTCGCCGGGCTGTGCACCGCGAACGTGAACCGGTCCGAGCACGATGTGCGGCGCCTTCGGCGGTACCGGCTTGCGCAAGTCCGACGCCGCCAGGTCGACAGCGTCCGTGAGCACCTCGGTGCGCACGACGCCATGCCCGCCGAAGTAGGCCACCGGATCGCGACCCTGATCCTCCATCAGCCCTTCCTGCGACACGGTGTCGAACGTGATGGTGTGACCGCTGTCCACGGTGAGCACCGGTGCCGTCTCAGGGGTGGGAAGGGTTCCCCAACTGACGGTTTCACTGTTACACCACAGGTAGTGTTCGGCAGTTCCCGGGTCGATCCCGGCCTGGAGAATCTGCATCACCGCGATCCGGCGGGCTCACCGAGATGCTGTCGCCAACCACCGGGAGCGGTGATCTCACGCGCCTGCGCATCGCCGGTCGGCAACGATCGGCACACCATGCTGAGTGCACCGCGGCCATCTTCGAGTTGGATCACCGACAGCTCGAGCTCGGCGGGTTCGCGCGGCAGCAGGTTTTCCCGCAGTTCGGCGTAGGACATCTCGTAGATTTCCCCTGGTACCGACCAACCCCCATCGCGCACCGGGGTGAGCCCGGGAAACACGTCGCCAAAGGAGAAGAACCGGTATGCCGGTGCGGTACGTACCGGGCCGACGAACCGGGCGGACGCCAGGGCATCGTTGAGCGGTCCGCCGGTCATGGCCTGGCCGTTGACGAACATCAAGACAGTCTCGTGTGACATGAAAACTCCATCTGGAAGGGAAGGTTCAGCTCAACGTGGTGTTGCCATGGCCGCGTAGCGCATGCACGCGCATGGCGGTGGCGGCCCGATCCAGGTCGCCACTGGCGAGGTCGTCGAGCAGGGTGCGGTGCTGGGAGATCGGCTCGTGGCCGGACTGCTGGACGTAGTCGTCGGTCGGATAAAGGAATGCCTGACGTTCCAGAAAGGACGAAGTGACCGGGCAGAATGCAGCCCGGTTGATGGCCATGTGGAATTCCAGATGCGCCATCGCGTACTGCGGACTCACGACACCGTACTCATGCAGTGCGGCTGCGAGCGGGTCCAGCCCGGCGTAAAGCGAATCCCAGTCAACTTCAGAGCATTTGGCGGTGATCAGCTTGGCGGCGACCTGATCGAACGCCACTCGCAGTTCGTGCAGTTCGGCCCGGGCGGCAGCGTCGACCTCAACCACGACGAGTTGACCGCGCCTGACCCGTTCGACGAGTCCTTCACTCGTCAACCGCTGCAGTGCCTCGCGTATCGGCGTACGGCTGACCCCGAGATCGTCGGCGATCTCCTCCTCGGTCAGCCGGATACCCCCGGCGTACTCGCCGGTGGTGATCTGCTGCCGGAGATAGCGGTAGACGCGCTCGCGCACACTGAGTGGCTCGCCGGTGGTGGAAACCGCGGTGGCACTGTCCAAGGGACTCATCTCATCCTCACTTTCGACAGTGCGGCGCGGCACGCGTTCGTCGCGCGCTGCATGAAGGTGCCCGACATCACGTTCATACCTGCTTGCAGCGCCGATGTCTGCAAAGCGCTCACCCGGTTGTTCAGGTCGAAGAACTGGTTGCCCGGCGAGGCCAGTCGGCCGAAGTCGAAGGCGAACGGCGCGTCCTCCGAGGCGTCGGTCTCCCCCCAGGTCGTGGTGTTGACGAGTAGCGAGGGCGGCTGGTTTCCCAGCAGTTCGACGAGTTCGGTGGGGTCGCGGTACTCGGCACCGAAGCGCTCTGCCCATGTCGCAACTGCCTCGACGTTGCGTGCCGAACCGATCAGCCGCGCCTGCGGCCATGCCCGACGACAGGCCAGCGCCACCGAGTTCGACGAACCACCCGAACCGAGTACCAGAATCGACTCCGGAGTCCTTCCACCCATCAGCGTCTCCATGGCCGCCTGGGAAGCCCAGCTGTTGGTGTTGACGCCGACCGCCCCTCCAGATCCGCGGACGATGGTGTCGACCACGCCCGTCTGCGCGGCCGACGGGGTCAAGCTCGGTATGGCAGGGGCGACCTCTTGCTTCCAGGGGCTGAGCACCAGCGCCAAGGACCAGCGCGAATCACCCAGTAGCTCAACGGGATTATCGAAATGAACGGTGCCGGCGAGGTCGACGTTCTCCGCGAGCAGAGCGTCGTGCAGCAGCCTGCCCTTCAGTGCATGCGCGGCGGTGGTGCCGATTCCCGCGATCACCGTCGGATCCGACTGTGCGGATCCGGATGCCAAGCTCCGTACCTCGTCGACGCACTGCGCTACCGCAGCACGGATCGTCGCCGCGCCGTCGGCCTCCAGAAGGCTCATCCGGGTCATCGCATCCCCTCCCTCACCGGCTTCACCTGGCGGCCGGCGGGTGCACCGACCACCTCGCCTTTCTCGTAGATCAATTGGCCGCGCAGGTAGGTGGCCACCACAGTGCCGGTCAGTTCCCATCCGTGATAGGGCGTGACGTTGTGCTTGGAGTGCAGGCTGGCCTGGTCCAGCACCACCTCGGCGCCAGGATCCACCAGCACGAGGTCGGCATCAGAACCCGGTGCTATCCGGCCCTTTTCGGCCATCGACCAGCGACGTGCGGGGGCGTACGAACATAACCGCACGATGTCCTCCACCGTCAGCCTGCCCTTGGCAGCGGCGGTCAGCAGCAGCGGAAGCATCGTCTCGACACCGATGAATCCGCCGTAGGCCTTCCACACGTCGGTCTCGGCCTGTTCGGTCACGGTGTGCGGAGCGTGGTCGGTGGCGACCACGTCGACGTCACCCCGGTCGATGCCCGCCCACAGCGCGGCGACGTCGGCCGCCGGGCGGATCGGCGGATTGAGCTTGATCAGATTCCCGTAGGTGTCGTAGGCACTTTCATCGAGGAACAGATGCGAGACAAGGGCTTCCACGCTGACTCTGTGCCCCTGAGCCCTCATGTCCATGACCCGTTGCAATCCTGCCGCGGTGGACAGGTGGTGGATGTGCAGCTTGGTCTTGGCTTCGGTGGCCATCGTGATGATCCGGGTGATCGCCTCGACCTCCACGAACGCCGGCCTGCCCTCCAGATGAGCACGGGGATCGCGCCGGCCCTCGGCTTGCAGCCGGTCCCCGAACATGCGGAGCAGGTGGTCGTTCTCGGCGTGGACGCCGACCACCAGATCCGCGGCGGCGGCTGCTTCCAGACCACAGAAGATCGCGGCGTCATTGGGGCAACGATTATCGCCCGTCGTCTGGCCCATGAAGAGTTTGAAGCCCATCGCGCCCAGCTCGGCCATCGGCGCAATCTCGTCCGCGTTGTCGTGATCCAACATCCCGTAGAGCCCGAAATCCACGTACGCCTTGCTCTTCACCAGATCGAGCTTCTGCTGGTAGCGCTCCGCCGTGGCGACCGGCGGTTTCGTGTTGGGCATGTCGACCACGGTGGTCACCCCGCCCGCGGCCGCGGCCGAGGTACCGCTCGCGAAGTCCTCCTTCTCGGTCATGCCCGGTTCGCGGAGGTGCACATGCACGTCGACGAGGCCGGGAAGCACCAGCAGCCCGGCCGCGTCGACTGTCGGCACCCCTTCCATCGCAAGGTCATCGCCGACGGCGACGACCCGGCCGTCGGCCACGGCGATGTCCTGACGGCGGCGGCCATCGTGGGACACGACAGTTCCTCCGGTGACGACGAGGTCCGGGGTGAGTGGAGCGGTCATTTCACGACCTTTCTGTTCGCGGGTGATCCGAACGCAAAGCGGGCTACGTCAGCGCCAGATCCGGGTTCTCTTCGTAGACTTCGCGGATGGGCGCGAGGTCGAACAGATCGTCGACGGAGAGGTTCAGCCCGCCCGCAGCGATGGCTTTGATGTTCGCGGCCGCGGTTTCGTCTGAGATCGCCACGATCTGCTGCGATGGATTGCCATTTCGGATCAGTTCGTTGCCAGCCAGACAGCAGTCGTAGGTGGCCTCGCGGTTCAGATGCAGGTCCTTGCCGTATTCGTCGACCGTGAGATCCGTTGCCATCTTCGGGTTGTCGAGGACATCGCGCCAGCCGCGGATCTCGGCGCGCAAGAACGCCTTGAGTTTGTCCCGGTTCTTGTCGATGTTCTCCTGCGTGGTGATGTAGGTCTGCCCCACGAGCGGGAATCCGACGTCGGCAAGGAGCATGGTGTTGATGTCGAAGCCCTTGTGCCGGAGGTCGACTACCTGACTGTTGATGAATCCGAGGTAGCCGTCGATCTCGCCGGCGGTCATGCCGATGGGATCTCCCTGGACGGGGACCGTATTGATCCGGGAAGAGTCCAATTTCAGTGCGGCCATGAAGTTGCGCCAGACGGGCTCACTCGATGACGCACATCCGATTGTCTTGCCGTACAAGTCTTCCGGACTTTTGATCGGCTTGTCCCCCATCGACATGATGCAGCCGGCATATCGGCTGTAGACCGCACCGACGATCTTCAGCGGCGCGCCCTTGGCGACAGCCGATCCGACGATCGGAACCTGCGACACCCCCGCGAAAGTGCGCGAGAGCACATCCGACTCGATCGGTGGAGCGGTCGGCCCGCCGGAAACCAGCTCGGCACCGCTGAAGCCGGCATCCCGGTAGTAGCCCAACTTGTCGGCCACGTAGCTGCCCGCGAACTGGGTGTTCTTGATCCAGGCAAGGCGTTGGGAAGCCACGCCCAATCCGTCGGCAGCTCCTCTTGATTCACCCGAGACACAGGCGGAGAGTGCGGCAGGCGCGGCCAGCGCCAGCCCGCCGAATGCGAGTCCTCTGGTGAGGAACTGGCGTCGACCGAGATGTGTGTTCATCAGATACGTCCGTTCGGGGTGGGGTGGTGGCGTGCTCAGCGGAGAGCACTCATGCGGGCGGAGACAGCGGCCTCGATGACGCTGACGATCTGGTAGACGACGACGCAGGCGACCGTGAGGACGACAACCGACGACCACAATCGTGCGAACTCGAATTCGTTCGCGTCGCGCAGCATCTGACCACCCAGTCCCTCGCCCGTAGCCAGCCATTCCGCCAGCAGCGCTCCGACAACGGAGGTGGTCACCGCGACGCGCGCGGCTGCGAACCAGGTGGGAATGGCGTGGGGCAGGGCAACCTTTCGGAATGCCATCCAGGTCGAGGCACCGTAGGACACGACCATCTCGACGTCGGCGCGCGGCGCGCTACGTATCCCGTGCAGCATGGTGAGCAATGCGGGTACGACGACGATGGCGGCTCCGATCACAGCGGTTCCGAGCACACCACGGCCGAAGATCAGCACAAGGATCGGAGCTATGGTCACCATCGGGATCGCGTGCAACGCCGTGACGGTCGGCAGGAACATGCTCTCGACGGTCCTGGAGAAGTAGAAGAACAGTGAAACGCCTGCCGCCAGCACCAGTCCGAGAACGAATCCGTACGTGGCGTCGACAGCGGTTCTGGCGAGATTGGTTGCGATACCTGTCCGGTGGGCCGCAGCATCTCCGTCGACGAACAGATAGTTCCAGACGTCGACCGGCGACTTGGCGACATATGAGCTCACATCGGCCAGACCGATGAACACCGTCCACACCGCGAGGATTGCGAGCACCGCCCCACCCGACGTCAGCAGCGTACGTGCGGCGCTGCGGGTCATCGGCGTTTGCAGAGTCATCATGCTGTTCCTCCTGCCACCCCGGCAGCCCACGGAGTCACGACCTTCTCGAGGGTGTTGACGAAGACGAAGGCGACGCCTGCGATGAGACTCGACACCAGGGTGATGCCCCAGGTCCGGACCACATCGCTGGAGGACTGCGCAACCACGAGAGCAGCGCCGAGGCCACGCTCCTGACCCATGAACTCACCGATGATCGCGCCCAGAATCGCTGCGGGAACAGCCACTTTCAGCGCAGTGAGGATGCTGGGCAATGCGGAGAGCAGTTCGACCTTGCGTAGCACCAGATACCTGCCGCCGCCGTAGGCCCGAACCAGGTCTTTACTGAGCGGATCCGCATGGCGCAGACCGTTGATCGTTCCCACGAGCGTGGTGAAGAAGACGGAGACGGCCGCCATGATGGCCGAGGTGACCATGCCGTCGAAACAGGCGGCCAGGATGGGAGCGATCGCGATCAGAGGGATGCATGCCGACGCAATTCCGGCCTGCAGCACCAATTTCTCCAGTACCGGCACGGTGGTTACCAGGGCAGCGCAGCCGATCGCGGCGAGGTTACCCCAGAGGTACCCCACGGACGCCGAGGCCAGGGTGACAGGTACGTGGATGCCGTAGAAGGCAACGCCGTCGGAGGCCACCCCGGCCAGTATCTCGGTCGGCGCCACGATGGCGGGTCCGAGGATGCCGGTCATGCCGACGAGTTGCCACACGGACAGCACAATGAGCGAGCCGGCCAGACCGGCAACGCGATGCTTCATCGGCGCACGCTTTCCACGGGCACCCGTGCCTCGGTCTCGTCGGAACGCGAGCCGAACAGCATGGAGGACAGCAGGTCCACGTACTCGTGAAACTCGCTGGTGCGCATCATCTCCGGCAGCCGAGGCCTGGGCAGATCGATCTGAACCGACTTCACCACCCGGCCGGGCCTGGCGCTCATGACAACGACCGTGTCGGACAGGAACACGGCCTCGGCAATGCCGTGGGTGACCATCAGGGTGGTTGCGGGTCGTTCGGTCCAGATCCGGAGCAGTTCGACGTTGAGAGTCTGGCGCGTCATGTCATCGAGTGCGCCGAACGGCTCGTCGAGCAGTAGCACCCGCGGCTTGACGACGAGGGCTCGCGCGATGGAGACCCGTTGACGCATACCGCCTGACAGCTGGGCGGGCCGCGCGGCCTCGAAGCCCGTCAATCCGACCAGATCGATGAGTTCCTGGATGAACTCCTCGGACACGGACTGCTTGGACACCTCGAGCGGCAACCGGATGTTGGACCGGACGGATCGCCACGGCAACAGGGCCGAGTCCTGAAACGCGATGCCCAGATGGTGATGCCTGCGCATGTCCTGTGGGGTTTCGCCGTGGACCAGGGCGGTCCCCGCGTTCTGCACCTCAAGTCCGGCGAGGATCCGCAGCACGGTGCTCTTCCCGCATCCGGACGGCCCGAGGAGCGTCACGAACTCACCTTGGTCGGACTGGATGTCGACACCGTCGAGTGCGGTGACAACAGACCGGCCCACCTTGAACTGCTTCGTCAGCCCACCTATGTGAATCCCAGGTGCCGTCGGCGCGATCATGTGTTCTCCTCTGATGGAAAGCAGTTCATGTTCGGATCCAAGCTTGGATCCATAACCTAGGGATGCTTTGTTTCCGCTCGATGAACTCCGGACACGGTCGGGTTACGAAGTGCGGCGGCCACGTTCTCGCGTGTCCGCGCACGCTCGCCCGCGAACTTCGGTAGGCAAGGTGCCATGGATATCGAACAGAAGGTCGCCGTCATCACCGGCGCCGGATCAGGCATCGGCCGTGCGCTGGCCGCATCGTTCGCCGCGGCAGGCGCCCGGGTGGTGGCCGCCGACCTCGACGCGGAATCGGCCGAACAGACCGCCGCGCAGATCCGGGCGGCCGGTGGACAGGCGCTCGGTGTTCGGGCCGACGCCTGCTCCACCTCCGATATCGAGGAGCTGACCGCCACCGCGTTCGGTCTGCCCGACATCTACGTCGCCAACGCCGGGATTCTCGGCGCGCCGGGCCTCGGCACCGACGAGAGCTGGGACGCCATTCTCGACGTCAACCTGCATGCACATATCCGGGCGGCGCAGGTGCTTGTGCCGCAATGGTTGTCGCGCGGAGGCGGGTACTTCGTATCCGTGGCCTCGGCGGCCGGTCTGCTGTCCCAGATCGGCGCGGCCGGGTATGCCGTGAGCAAGCACGCCGCGGTCGGGTTCGCCGAATGGCTGGCCATCACCTACGGCGATGACAGCATCGGGGTCAGCTGTGTGTGCCCGCTGGGTGTGAACACCCCACTCCTCGACGCGGTACGCACTTCGGCCGATCCGGACGCCGCGGCCGGCGCCGCGTCGATCGTGCAGTCCGGCGAGGTCATCAGTGCAGAACAGGTGGCCACCGCAACGGTCGAGGCCGTGCAGTCGGACCGGTTTCTCGTGTTGCCGCACCCGCAGGTGCTCGACATGTACCGGCACAAGGGTTCCGATTACGACCGGTGGATCGCCGGGATGCGCCGCTACCAGCGCTCACTGCGCTCCGGCCGATGAGCGGCCTGCCGCAGGCAGCGATTGCGGCGGCACGTACACGCCCAGCGATATGCGGTGCCACCAGACATGTTCGTGCCGCAGCTCGGTCCAGGTGCTGAACTCGTACCGGTACAGCTTCGCGCGCACGTATCGCGGCGGATCATCCGGGAATGGATTGCACCGCAGCAGCTTCAGCGTGTCTCGATCGTTCTCCAGCAGCCGGGTCAGCAGCATGCGCAGCCAGCCGTGGGCATACGCCGGTGAGATGGCGGCGAACCACATCAGCCAGTCCAAGCGAAGGTGATATGGCGCGAACTGCCGCGGCCATCGACGGACATCGCCGGGCTTGCCCTTGAACTCGTACTCCTTCCACACGGTGTGCTCGCCCAGGCTGGCGTCCGAGGTGCCCTCCAACACCACCTCGTCACGGGTGCGCCCGACGGTGCCGAACGCACCGTAGGAATTCACCAGGTGATACCGGGTGTAGGAGGCATTCATCCGCTGACGTTTTGAGATGAGGTTGCGGGCCGGCAGGTAGCTCATCACCGCCACCGCGACCGCGAATCCGACCACCGTCACGATGAACCACACTGGGGTCGGGCCGAATCGATGGTCAGGAACCGGGAACAGTGCGGCGGCACTGGAATCCGATACCGCGCTGAACGCCAGCACGATGGTGATCCAGTTGAGCCAGGCGAAGTTGCCCGACGCGACCAGCCAGAACTGGGTGATGATCACGACGAGCGCGGCCCCACTGGCCACCGGTTGCGGGGCGAACAAGGCGAACGGCACGATGAGTTGGGCAAAGTGGTTGCCGGCCACCTCGATTCGGTGCAGCGGCTTGGGCAGGTGGTGGAAGAACCAGCTCAGCGGGCCCGGCATGGGTTGTGTTTCGTGGTGGTAGTACAGGCAGGTGAGGTTGCGCCAGCACGGATCACCGCGGAGTTTGATCAGCCCGGCGCCGAACTCGACCCGGAACACGAGCCACCGAGCCAACCACAGCACCAGCAGCGGCGGGCCGACGTCGTCGTTGCCCAGGAAGGTCACCAGGAACCCGGCTTCCAGCAGCAGCGATTCCCACCCGAACGAGTACCACGTCTGACCGACGTTGACGATCGACAGGTACAGCGCCCACAGGAGTAGCCAGGCCGGCATCGCGACCCACAGCGGCACCATGTCGCCGCACCCGGCGAGCAGGGCTGCGGAGAGCAGCGCACCCGTCGCGCACACGCCGGCGAAGAAGCGGTCACTGTAGTGAAACTGAAACAGGCTCGGGGCGCTGCGGAATGAGTTGGCAGCCAGGAATCGCGGGATCGGCAGCAAGCCTCGCGCACCGAGGAGGCCGCGGAACTGCCGGGCCGCCACGATGAACGCGATCAGGTAGATCGCGGCGGTTCCCCGCTGCAATACCTGTCGGGCCAACCAATATTCGTCTGCGATGAACCATTCCATGCGCGGACCTGACGACGTTGCGGGCCTGTCCACGAAAACGGTACCCCGAATCGGGGCAATTCATGCGCGGTACGCCGACGCTAGCGGCGCCGCAGGCTCAACCGGAAGCCGGCCGGCATCATGGTCAGGCGCTCCTGCACCTGCAGGGTGTAGTCCGGATCGGCGATCAGCTCATAACGGCGGATCAGCACGGCCAATATCAACACGGCTTCGTGGAGCGCGAACTGTCTACCTATGCAAGATCTTTCACCGGTCCCGAACGGCTTGTACAGGCCGCCTGGGCGCGTCCGCATCTGTTCCGGGGTGAACCGGTCGGGGTCGAATGCCTCCGGGTCGTGCCCCCAGCGCGGGTCCCGGTGCAGGGTCGAGGTCAGGGCCAGCGCCCAGTCACCCTTGCGCATCGGGTGGATCCCGGCCAGCACGGTGTCCTGGCGGGCCGCCCGGTAGTAGGCCGGAACCGTCGGCTGCAACCGCATTGACTCGTCCAGAACCCGCCGGACATACCGCAGTTTGGCGATCTTCTCGAACTCGGGCCGCCGCTCGTCGCCCCACACCTCCTCGACCTCGGTGCGGGCCCGGGCCAACACCTCCGGGTGCCGCGACAGGTAGTACAGCGCGAATGACAAGGCACCTGAGGTGGTTTCATGCCCCGCAATCAGAAAGTTGATCAGCTGGTAGCGGATGTTGGCGGCGTCGAGATCGGACTCCAGCATGATCTGCAACATGTCGTCGTGGCGCCCCGACGGCTGCGTCCGCCGTGCGGCGACGATGTCGTCGGCCAGGCCGTGCAGATAGCGTGCGTCGCGGCGGAGCCGGCGCTCGTAGCGCCGGTAGACGAACGCGGGCAGGAACGTCTCCCGCAGCACCCCGAGGCGGTCGGCGCCCAGCAGCGCCGAGACCATGTGTGCGACGAACGGGTGCACGGTGTCGCTCTGGAAACACCGGAACGAATAGCCCGCGGTGCACCGCCCGATGGTCTCCAGGGTGACCCGGGTGGTGTCGGCCGAGACATCGACGGTTTCGCCGGAGCCGGCCCGCCGATCCCAACGGTCGGTGAGCTCATCGGCGACGCCGAACATCACCGCGTGGTAGCGGCGCATCGCGGACTGACTGAACGCAGGCATGAGCAGTTGATGCGCCGAGAGCCAGTTCGGCTCGTCGTTGTAGGCGGTGAACAGTCCGTCGCCGGCCACGATCCGCAGGGCCTCGATATCGGGGCCCACATGCTTGCAGAACCGGGTTTCGTCGTTGAGATCGTTGACCGCGTCGGCACCGGCGGCCACCACGTAGCGGGCACCGAGGAACCGGAATTCGCAGATCGGCCCGAGCTCGGCCATGCCCATGGCGTTCTGCATCGAGGAATCCGGCTGAAGGCCGAAGACGTCACCCAGCAGGGGCACCCGCCGCGGTGGGTGGGGCAGTTTCGGATACTTGGCACCCTCGGGTGAGGTCCGCGCTCCCACGACGGTCATGACACCAAGATTCCGCCTTGTTATACATGTGTCAAGTAAAGCCGTCGCGTTAGGCTGCAGTCGTGGGTGCCGAGTCGAGACGCCGGCTGTCCCCCGCCGACAGACGCAACGAGCTGTTGGCGCTGGGAGCCGAGGTGTTCGGCCAGCGGCCGTACGACGAGGTCCGCATCGACGAGATCGCTGAGCGCGCCGGGGTGTCGCGGGCCCTGATGTACCACTACTTCCCCGACAAGCGGGCCTTCTTCGCCGCGGTCGTCCGAGCCGAGGGCGAGCGCTTGTTCGAGGCCACCAGCACCCCGCCCGAGCCTGGTCAAAGCCTGTTCGGCCAGCTACGCGCCGGGGTCCTGGCCTATCTGCGCTACGACGAGGAACACCCGCACGGCGCGTGGGCGGCCTACATGGGCCTGGGCCGCACAGACCCGGTGCTGCGCGGGGTGGACGATATCGACAACGATCGCCAGGCCGACCGGATCATGGGCGGGATCAGCGACGCGGTATCCGAGCCGCTGGACGCCAAGGTCGAACGCGACCTGCGGGCCACCGTCTACGGCTGGCTGGCCCTGACCTTCGAGATGTGCCGGCAACGGCTCAAAGATCCCTCGATCGACGCCGGATTCGTCGCCGACATGTGCGCGCATGCCCTGCTCGACGCCATCGGCCGGGTCCCGGGGCTGCCCGCCGAGTTGGTGTGTGCGGCCGCTCCTGAACAGCGCTGACGCCACTTGTCGGTGCCGCGCGGCAAGATGACCAGATGACCACCACGCCGGCCGATCCGCTGGCCCGGTTCAGTGCGCTGACCCGGGAGTGGTTCACGGCTGCCTTCCCGGCGCCGACGGCGGCGCAGGCCCAGGCCTGGTCCGCCATCGCCGGAGGCGATAACACCCTGGTCATCGCCCCCACCGGTTCGGGCAAGACCCTCGCTGCGTTCCTGTGGGCCATCGATGAGCTGGCCCAGTTGCCGCCTGACCCCCGTTCCGGCACCACGGTGCTCTACGTGTCACCGCTCAAGGCGCTGGCCGTCGACGTCGAACGCAACCTGCGCACCCCGCTGACCGGGATCACCCGGGTGGCCGAACGGCACGGGGTGCCGGCCCCTTCCATCAGCGTCGGCGTGCGCTCCGGGGACACCCCACCCAGTGCGCGCCGCGCGATGCTGGCCAAGCCCCCCGACATCCTGATCACCACTCCGGAATCCCTGTTCCTGATGCTGACCTCGGCGGCCCGCGAGACCCTCGCCTCGGTCCGGACGGTGATCGTCGACGAAGTCCACGCCGTGGCCGCCACCAAACGTGGTGCGCACCTGGCCCTTTCACTCGAACGGCTCGACCAGCTACTCGACAAACCTGCCCAGCGGATCGGGTTGTCGGCCACGGTGCGTCCCCCCGAGGAGGTGGCCCGGTTCCTTTCCGGGCAGGCCCCGACCACCATCGTCGCCCCGCCGTCCGGCAAGACCTTCGACCTCTCCGTACAGGTCCCGGTGCCGGACATGGCAAACCTCGACAACAACAGCATCTGGCCGGACGTCGAGGAGCGCATCGTTGACCTGATCGAGTCACACCAGTCCTCGATCGTGTTCGCCAACTCCCGCCGGCTGGCCGAGCGGCTGACCTCACGTCTCAACGAGATCCACGCCGAGCGGACCGGAGTCGAGCTCTCACTCGACCACAACCCTCAGGTCGGCGGTGGTGCCCCGGCCCAACTCGTGGCCAGCGGGCAGGCCAACGGTGCGCCGACACTACTGGCCCGGGCCCACCACGGGTCGGTCAGCAAGGAGCAGCGGGCACAGGTCGAAGACGACCTCAAGAGCGGCCGGCTACGCGCCGTGGTCGCCACCTCCAGCCTCGAGCTGGGTATCGACATGGGTGCGGTCGATCTGGTGATCCAGGTCGAGTCGCCGCCATCGGTGGCCAGCGGGCTGCAACGCATCGGACGTGCCGGGCACCAGGTCGGCGAGATCTCCCAGGGCGTGCTGTTCCCGAAGCACCGCACCGATCTCATCGGCTGCGCGGTGACGGTGCAGCGCATGCGCTCCGGCGACATCGAGACCATGCACGTGCCGGCCAACCCGCTCGACGTGCTGGCCCAGCACACGGTCGCGGCGGCCGCGCTGGAACCGGTGGATGCCGACGCCTGGTTCGACGCGGTGCGCCGTAGCGCTCCGTTCGCCACGCTCCCGCGCAGTGCGTTCGAAGCCACATTGGATCTGTTGTCCGGGAAGTATCCGTCCACGGAGTTCGCCGAGCTGCGGCCACGCCTGGTCTACGACCGCGACCATGGCACCCTGACCGGCCGCCCGGGTGCCCAGCGCCTGGCAGTCACCTCTGGTGGGGCCATCCCCGACCGCGGGCTGTTCACCGTCTACCTGGCCACCGAATCGGAAAAGCCCTCCCGGGTCGGCGAACTCGACGAAGAGATGGTCTACGAATCCCGCCCGGGCGACGTCATCTCCCTGGGCGCCACCAGTTGGCGGATCACCGAGATCACCCACGACCGAGTCTTGGTGATCCCCGCCCCGGGTCAGCCGGCCCGGTTGCCGTTCTGGCGTGGCGACAGTGTGGGACGGCCCGCCGAATTGGGCGCGGCAGTCGGGGCGTTCACCGGGGAACTCGCCGCACTCAGCCGCGCCGAGTTCGATGAGCGTTGCCAGGCAATGGGTTTCGCCGGATTCGCCACCGACAACCTGTACCAGCTGCTGCACGATCAGCGCGACGCCACCGGCGTCGTGCCCAGCGACAGCACTTTTGTGGTGGAGCGCTTCCGGGATGAGCTGGGCGATTGGCGGGTGATCCTGCATTCACCGTACGGCCTGCGGGTCCATGGGCCGCTGGCCCTGGCGGTCGGCCGACGGTTGCGGGAACGCTATGGCATCGACGAGAAGCCCACAGCCTCAGACGACGGCATCATCGTGCGGCTACCCGACAGCGGCGAAACCCCACCAGGCGCAGACCTGTTCGTGTTCGACGCCGACGAGATCGAACCGATCGTCACGGCCGAGGTGGGCGGCTCGGCGTTGTTCGCATCCCGCTTCCGCGAATGCGCCGCGAGAGCTCTGCTGCTGCCACGCCGGCACCCGGGCAAGCGGTCCCCGTTGTGGCATCAACGGCAACGCGCCGCGCAATTGCTCGATATCGCCCGCAAGTACCCGGACTTCCCGATCGTGCTGGAAACGGTCCGGGAATGCCTGCAGGACGTGTACGACGTGCCCGCCCTGACCGAACTGATGCGCCGGGTGGCCCAACGCCGGCTGCGGGTTGTCGACGTGGAAACCGCGACCCCGTCGCCGTTCGCCGCCTCGCTGTTGTTCGGCTATGTGGGCGCCTTCATGTACGAAGGCGACAGCCCGCTGGCCGAACGGCGCGCTGCCGCACTGGCACTGGACACCGTTCTGCTGTCCGAGCTGCTCGGCCGGGTGGAGCTCCGTGAACTGCTGGATCCGGCGGTCGTCGCCTCGACGTCGGCCCAGCTGCAGCACCTCACCGAGGAGCGGGCTGCCCGCGACGCCGAGGCGGTGGCCGACCTGCTGCGGATGCTCGGCCCGCTCACCGAGGCCGAGATCGCCGAGCGCGCCACCACCGACACCATCGGGGGCTGGCTCGACGGGCTGCACGCCGCCAAACGCGCACTGCCCGTCGCCTATGCCGGTCAGACCTGGTGGGCAGCAGTGGAAGACATCGGACTGTTGCGCGACGGGGTCGGTGCACCGGTACCCGTCGGGGTGCCCATGGCCTTCACCGAATCCGTCGACGACCCCCTCGGGGATCTGATCGGACGCTACGCCCGCACCCACGGCCCGTTCACCACCGCCGAGGTGGCCGCACGGTTCGGGCTCGGCCTGCGGGTGACCGCAGATGTGTTGGGCCGCATGGCGGTCGACGGCCGACTGGTGCGCGGGGAATTCGTTGATGATCTTCCCGGCGACCAATGGTGCGACACCGAGGTGCTGCGCATCCTGCGCCGTCGCTCGTTGGCCGCGTTGCGCGCTCAGGTCGAGCCCGTCAGCACCGCGGCCTACGGTCGCTTCCTCCCGTCCTGGCAGCACGTCGGGTCCAGCCACAGCTCGGGTATCGACGGGTTGGCCTCGGTGATCGAGCAACTGGCCGGGGTCCTCCTTCCTGCGTCGGCCGTGGAATCGCTGGTGTTCGGGCAGCGAGTTCGCGACTATCAGCCGGCCATGTTGGATGAGCTGCTGGCCTCCGGGGAAGTCATGTGGTCCGGCGCCGGCCAGATCGGCAGCAGTGACGGTTGGGTGACGTTCCACTTGGCCGAAACGGCGCCGCTGACGCTGCCGGTCCCTGCAGAGATCGACTTCACCGACACCCACCGGGCCATCATGGAGACGCTGGGGCACGGCGGAGCGTATTTCTTCCGTCAGCTGACCGATCAAACCGCCGAATCCGAGCTCAAAACGGCTCTGTGGGAACTAATCTGGGCCGGCTGGGTCACCGGCGACACCTTCGCTCCGGTGCGGGCGATGTTGTCTGGTCCCCGCCGGTCAGGGGCACCCGCACACCGTCAGCGTCAGCGTCCGCCACGACTCAGCCGTTACAGCGTCGCACGCCCGCACAGCCGCGCGGCCGATCCGATGGTGTCCGGCCGGTGGTCGGCATTGCCTGGTGCCGAACTGGATTCAACAGTGCGGGCGCACTTCCAGGCCGAGCTGCTGTTGAACCGGCACGGGGTGCTGACCAAGGGGGCGGCGGCAGCTGAGGGCGTGCCGGGCGGGTTCGCCACGTTGTACAAGGTGTTGAGTGCATTCGAGGATGCCGGCCGCTGCCAGCGGGGCTACTTCGTCGAGTCACTCGGCGGAGCCCAGTTCGCCGCGGCCTCGACCGTCGACCGGCTCCGGTCCTATCTCGACGGAGTCGATCCGCGGCGCCCCGAGTACCACGCCGTCATGCTCGCCGCGACCGACCCGGCCAACCCGTACGGTGCCGCGTTGGCCTGGCCCGATCGCTCAGGCGACACCGATGCCCATCGACCCGGTCGCAAGGCCGGCGCCCTTGTCGCACTCGTCGACGGACAGTTGGTGTGGTTCCTGGAACGTGGTGGCAAGGCCCTGCTCAGCTTCACTTCCGATCCCGACACACAGCGAGCCGCCGCGGGAGCGCTGGCCGAACTCGTGAGCGCCGGGCGCATGCCGTCACTACTGGTCGAGCGGATCAACGGGGTTGCCGTACTCGATCCCGCGGTCGACGATGATCGCGCCACCGTGCAAGAGGCGCTGATCGGCGTCGGGTTCGCTCGCACGCCACGCGGCCTGCGGCTTCGGTAGCCGCGGGGAACAGCACCTGGGCATGCGTTGTTGTTGAAACGCATGACCGCTCCCATCACCACGCCCTTCGACTTCGAATCGACCGCGTCGGATGTGATCGCCGGGGTCGACCTGACCGGGCGCTCGGCCATCATCACCGGCGCCGCATCGGGGATCGGCATCGAAACGGCACGAGCGCTTGCAGCCGCTGGAGCCGCCGTGACATTGGCCGTCCGTGACACCACCGCAGGCGATCGCGTCGCCGCCGAGCTGCGCGCGTCGACCGGAAACAACGAAATCCGGGTGGCCGCCCTGGACCTGACCGATCTCAACAGTGTGAGGTCATTCGCCCGGGCCTGGTCCGGGGCGCTGCACATTCTGGTCAACAACGCGGGGGTCATGGCCGTGCAGGACCTCACGGTGTCGTCCACCGGCCACGAACTGCAGTTCGCGACCAATCATCTCGGCCATTTCACCCTCGCCACCGGCCTGCACCGGGCCCTCTCCGCGGCAGGGGGCGCCCGCGTAGTCTCTGTCAGCTCGTCCGGGCACCTGCGCTCCCCCGTCGTGTTCGACGACATCGACTATGCGTTCCGCGACTACGACCCGTTCGGGGCATACGGCCAGTCGAAGACCGCCAACGTGTTGTTCGCAGTGGAAGCCACCCGCCGCTGGGCCGACGACGGAATCACTGCCAACGCCTTGATGCCCGGCGGCATCCTCACGGCCCTGCAACGCCATCTCGACCCGGCCTATGGCGCACAGGCGGCTCAACGGTTCCGGGAAGCCGGCAGCCGGCTCAAAACGGTCGAACAGGGCGCGGCCACCTCGGTGCTGCTGGCAGCCTCACCGCTGCTGGAGGGAGTCGGCGGACGTTACTTCGACGACTGCAACGAAGCCACCGTCGTCGATCGCCGCGACGAGTTCGGCATATCGGGCGTCGCGCCGTATGCACTGGACCCGGCCAACGCGCAACGATTGTGGGAGCTTTCGCTGCGACTGGTTCAATAGGGCATGCCCGAAGGCGACACCGTCTTCCATACCGCCACGGCGCTTCGTGACGCGCTGGTGGGTAAGACGTTGACCCGCTGCGACATCAGGGTGCCCCGCTACGCCACGGTCGACCTGACCGGGCAGGTGGTCGACGAAGTGCTCAGCCGTGGCAAGCACTTGTTCATTCGGGTGGGTCCGGCCAGCATTCACTCTCATCTCAAGATGGAGGGCAGTTGGCGCATCGGGTGGGCAAAAGGCGCCGCCCACCGGATCCGGATCGTGCTGGAGACCGCCGACACCCGCGCGACGGGGATCGACCTCGGCGTTCTGGAAGTTCTGGACCGCGACGCCGACATGGCTGCGGTGGAGCATCTGGGTCCGGATCTGCTCGGCCCCGACTGGGAACCCCGCACTGCCGTGGCCAATCTGACCGCCGATCCCGATCGGGCCCTGGCACCGGCCCTGCTCGACCAGCGGGTGATGGCAGGCGTGGGCAACGTCTACTGCAACGAGCTATGTTTCGTCTTCGGTCGGCTTCCCACCTCTCCCGTGAGCTCGCTGACCGATCCCCTTCGCGTCGTGCAACGCGCCCGGGACATGCTCTGGCTCAACCGGTCCCGGTGGAACCGCACCACGACCGGGGACACACGCCATGGACGACAGCTGTGGGTGTACGGCCGCGCCGGGGAGCCCTGCCGCCGCTGCGGGACATTGATCGAGACCGACAAAGGCGGCGACCGGGTGACGTACTGGTGTCCGACGTGTCAAACGTAAGACCGTTGCACAGTGTCCGCCGCCCGTGTCGGCCTGTTGCCTCACGTCAAGATGCGCGCGAAGGGGGTTCGTTGCCTCACGTGAGCGTGCGCGTTTGGTGACTGGGGCAGGGGCGCCGGCTTGGGCTTTGCTGGTGGC
>NZ_LZSO01000007.1 GCF_001665785.1 Mycolicibacterium peregrinum | reverse complement strand
TCTATTACGCTACAAACACAGCCCAATCAGAGGCTGCACACCCATAACCACGTGTGCATCAAACTCGGGGCGATTCACTTACCTACCGGACTCATACGTGACCTCGTTGCATCGGCCGATTACGGCACCAGTGAGAAAAGTTCAAGTGCGGGTCAGATTGCTGTCCTGCGAATGAACAACATCACCTACAGCGGTGACATCGACTTGCGGGAGCTGAAGTACATGGATCTCTCAGCCGACAAATTTGATCGGTACACCGTCAAAGACGGCGATGTCGTTTTCAACCGAACGAATAGTGCAGAACTTGTCGGCAAGACCGCTGTCTACCGTGGCAGTGCACCGATTGCATACGCCGGATACCTGGTTCGACTGAGAGTTCGCGATGGCTACTCACCCGACTATCTCGCGGGCGTCCTGAACTCCAGGTATGGGAAGGCCACGTTGCGCGGAATGTGCAAGAGCATCGTCGGGATGGCCAACATCAACGCGAAGGAAGTTCAGACGATTCGCACGCTCATACCATCCGCATCAGAACAGCAAGCCTATGCCAAGCGTATTGCTGCCGTTCGGGTCGAAAAGGACCGACACGCTGCAGCACTAGCCGAACTCAACGAACTCTTTGTCTCCCTTCAGTCCCGCGCCTTTCGGGGCGAATTATGAGATGAGCCATCTCAGCCAGGAAACCGGGCGGTATTCACTCGCCAACCGGCTTGAGCCCAGGGTCGTACGTCGCGGCTAAAGGCGACGGGGGCCTGCCGACGCATGGCGGTGAATAGACAGCCGTTCAGCACCCCCACTACAGCTGACTCATCGCCTCACCGAACGCCCCGTCACCCAGCAGACTGATGCTGCGGGCCTGGGTGTCGATCTGGGTGATGCGCTGCACTGCGCCGCTGTTCCAGAAATAGGTGTCGCGACTGACCGCGCCACCGGGCGGATTCTCGGTCTGCCCTACCGTCACCGACGCGAGCCAACCGACTGCATCGGCAGTGGACTCGCCGACGGCGTGCAGGAACAGCAGACTGCGGTGGGGCACGCTGAACACCACCCCAAGCGGTGTCACTCCCCCGAGCACCGTCTCGATCAGCCGGGGCATGTTCAGAGCCTTCGAGGCGATGAAGAAGGAACCTCCGGTCAACGCAAACACGTTGCGGTCCAACGCTTGTACGGTCACCGGCTCGGCATCGGTGTTGCGCTGACCCACCTCGTAGAGGAAATCCAGGTCGCGGCCGGCGACGTCGTTGTCACCTACCGTCTTCACCACCGTCGGCAGGTCACGACTCAGCTCGGCGACCAGACCGTCGAACGCCGGGCGGGCATACCGCATCGAGGTCATGCCCGAGGTGTCCGGCGTCTGCAGGCGCGTGCGAACCTGCGCCAGAAGCTCGGCCTCCGTCAGTTCGGCTGGACCGGGGTCCGAACGACCGGCGAACTGCTGATCGAAATGAAACTCGACAGCACCTACCCACTCGGCCGGCGGACGTTGCGCACATTGCAGCTGAAGGTTGTACAGCCGGTAGTGATTTCCCGACTGGTCCATGAAACAGTCGTCACCCAATGCGTCCTGCGGAGCCGGACGTACCCGTACCCCACGACGTTCCAACGATTCCAACGCCAGCCGGCGCACGTGCCGGCGCCGGTCATCGGTGCTGATGGTCGGCTCGCTCCCGCTCGTCGACGACTCCCCCATGCTGCCCCCCGTAATGATGCTGATCGACCCATCCATGATCGCACCGTCTCGGACACCCGCTCGGCACCAGTTCGGTGGGCGTTTGAGTCTCCATCCCGACTCCGATGGCGACAGTGGACAGAATGGTCACCCAACGGTGACGGCGCGGTGAAATCTGGCAGGTCGACTCGGCCCCGGCCCGCGGCAGCGATGCACACAAATCACGCCCAGCGGTCATCGTCGGAAACGATCGCGACACCTTTGGACTTCAGTACGTGCGGCTGCCCCGGCTCGAGATCTCAAATCCATGGGCCGTTCCGTCACTGGTCGGCTGAATCTCGCAGGTAAGAGTGTTGTCGACGCCCACGGCGCACACCGACACCATGTGGTGGGTTCCGACGGTCTCCTGCACCGAGATCATCTGATCTGCCTCCAACAAGGTGTACGCCGAAGGATCGACTGTGTGCCGATGTAACCCGCTGTCCAGGTAGGTCTCTTGTGCATCCGGGTCGCCATGGCTGAGGAATGAGTGCACGATGTTTTCCACGGGAACGGGACTTGTCGTGATCATTGTGTGAGTGTCCCGATCGTACGGAAATGCCTTGACCGCAGCATGATTGATCGTGGGATCGGCCCCCGGCAGCACGCCCCAGCATCGAATCCCCGCGTTGTAATCGCCGGTGTTGGGTCCGATTCGACATCGAATTCCTGTGCTGGTCGTGAACTGGGCCTCGGTCACGTAGTCGCGACGATAGCCGCTGTAGTTGCTGTAGGTCTGGTAGCGGCTCGGGTCCACCCGTTCACCAGCAGTTGGTGTGGGTGTGGGTGTGGCAACGGTGTGCGCAGAATCCGGCGCGCATGCACAGGCGCTGACCGCCGCGAGCGCGGCGATTGCGACACGCAACCAGGCTCTGGGCTTCGCAGCTACTCGAGTCAAACCTCCCCCTTGGCCAAAACCATAGATGGTTTGTCGGTACCCCATGCGAATCTGTCCGGTTCTCAAACGAGCCGACACAGGGAGGGCCCGGGGATGTCCGAGCTTCAGCAGCAGAACTTCCGGGTGAATCTCGGCGGGGTGATCGCACTACTCAGCAAGAACTTGTATTCCAGCCCCGGCGTCTACGTGCGGGAGTTGATCCAGAACGCGGTGGATGCCATCGCGGCCCGGGACGCCATTGACGACGTACCCGCGCCACGTGTCATCACGATATCTCCCTACGGAGTCGCCGCGCCGCACTCACCCGCCGACGAGTTCGCACTCACCGATGCGGGCATCGGGGTCAGCCCGGCACAGGTCGAACAGTTCCTCGCTACTGTCGGCGCCAGTTCGAAGAGCGACGAACTGCAGCGGAGTCGTCGGACGTACATCGGCCAGTTCGGAATCGGCTTGCTGAGCTGCTTCCTGATTGCCGACGAGATCACCGTCGTCTCGCGTAGCGCGACAGGAGCGGACCCGATCGAGTGGGTCGGCCGCAACGACGGCACCTACACGATCCGAACCACCACCGACGAATCGGCGGTCGGTACCACCGTGCGGTTGCGGCCGCGCCCGGACATGATCGGGTGGGCACGGGCCGAGCAGGTGAGTCCGCTCGTGCAGAAGTATGCCGAGTTCCTTCCGGTGGCCATCAAGGTGCTAACAAGCCAAGGTGCGAAGGAGGTCTCACGTGAGTATCCGTGGGTACGCGACTTCGGCGCTCACCGATCTGGTGTGCTGCAGGGTGTCTCGCCCGTTTACGGCGGCATGGGAGTGGGTAGGCAGTTCGATGCCATCGAGATTGCCGACGAGGGCCTTGGACTAGAAGGCGTTGTGTACATCGGAACTCCGTCGCGCCGGACCACTTCCGTCCGCCGCAATCGCGTTTACGTCAACGACATGCTTGTCGATGACGCCGAAGGTGCGCTGCTGCCGTCATGGGCGTTCTTCGCCTGGGCGGTGGTCAACTCGACCAAGCTTGAGCCGACCGCCAGCCGCGAGGCCATCATGAACAACGCGGTGCAGGCCGGGACTCGGCGCGCGCTCGCACAGACGGCGCTGAAGTGGCTGCGCTCCCTGGCCGACACCGATCCCGAGCGCTTCGCCGAGTTCGTCACCGACAACGAACTCGAGCTCAGAACCGCTGCGACGCACTGCATCGACGCGGAGAATCGTGAGCTGGCCGAAGTGGTGCTGCCGATGCTGACCATGCAGACAACAGAAGGACACCTACGTCTGGTCGACATCGTCAGCCGGAACCCGAACGTCCTTTTCGCCGCGTCGGTCAAGGAGTTTCGCACCATCGCGAGCTTCAACCCAGGTGGGCGGATCGTCGTCAACGCGGGCCACGCTCTGGATCAGGAAGTGTTGCTCATGCTGCCGCAGGTGATGTCCGGGGTCACCGTCACGCGGGCCTATCCGGCGTCCGAAGTGGCGGCGCTGACGGTGCCGTCCGCCGACGCCGACGCTGCCGTGGCGGCACTGGAACGGCGTGGCAGTCACGCGCTGCAGGCGTCGGGCAGTCGGGTGGTGGTGCGCCGGTTTCCATCGACCGACCTGCCCGCCGTCTTCATCGGTCACGGCCAGATCGACGCCGATTCGCCGGGGTGCGGCGACCTCCCGCATCTGGTGGTGAATTGGGACAACCGGGCGGTGCAGGCGCTGACCCACACAACCGACGCCCTCGTGTTCAGTCGCCTCATGCAGCTGCTGTTCGTCCAGGCCCGGATGACCGCGCAATGCGATGGCCCCGAGGATCGAATCCTGTTGTCGGAGGCGCTCGATGACATCATCGTGCTGGCCGCCGGCGTCGACGGGACGGACGTCGCCCGATGACCGAGCCGACGCCCCTGTCAGCGGATGAGCTCGAACGGCTGGGCGATGAGGCACTCGCTGCGGGAGAGCTGGAAGCGGCACTGCATCACTACAGCGAGGCACGCAAGCTTGTCTTCGACATGCTCGATCCGGGGCTGGTCCAGGGTACGGATTTCGACACGGTGTCAGAGATCGCCGACGAGCTCAGCCGGATCAGCAGGAAGCGCGACGCCCTCGTGAGCGCGACGCAACCGCCACCGAAGCCGCTCGATGTGCAGGCGGCAGACCTTCGCGCTGCGGTGGATGTGGCCATGGAGGGAGGCCACATCGTTCACGCGGCAGAGCTGTGTATCGATCTCGGCGGCATCCTGACGGAACTGGACGATGTCGACGGCGCGGAATCCGCCTACCGGCAGGCCGTGGCGCTCGCCCGGCAAGTCGATGCCGCCATGCCCGAGTTGATGCTCTGGACGTTTCGCAAGTTGATCGAATTCCTTGCACCGTCAGAGGAGTCGATCACCCTCGCCCAGGAACTGGCCGCCAACTTGATCGAGCGCGACGAGATGTACCACCCGATGCGGGCTGCCGACGCGGCGTTCCACTGGGCCGTCGCCGAGCTGAAGTTCGCAGAGGTGGCCCGACACCGAGTCGATCACGCGATCGAGGGCATCGCGCGGCAGGCAATCGAGATGCTCGACGAAATCTGCATGCACGACTCGGGGCAAGCGCTGCAACGCCTAGTGGCGGACACCTTGCGGTGCGTCGGCCGCGATGTCGAAGCAGATCAGTGGCAAGCCGAGGCAGACAAGTACGAGGACTGGTCAGCGTTCATGGAGCAGCAGATCCCCGGCCACGTCCACCTCTGGGACATCCGGATCGACTTGTCCGCCGGAGCAGGCGACGAATGACACTCGTTCGCGAACTCGCCGCGGCAGACCCGGGACTAATCGAGTGATTCCCAGAAGCGTGAAAGCGCCGCCGCACCGCCGGCCGGATCCTGCACCATCCACCAGTGATCCAGTCCGTCGAGCACCTCGGTGGAGGCCCCGGCCCGGCTGGCTGCGCGACGCCGGATTTCTTCGGACCCGACGTATGGGTCCGCCGTCGCCAGTAGCGAAAGACCCGGGCGGGCACTCGCCCGCTCCAACCCGCCGCCCGCTTCTTCGGCCATGTCACCGGGCGCTCCTGCCGAGCGGTACAGCCGCAGGGTCGCCTGCCCCATATCCGGCCCCTGAGCTCGTGCCATCGACCCTGCGATGTCCTCCGGCAGCAGCGCGGCCCACACCGCGGTCCGGTCTTCGACCGTGCCGCCCAGCATGTTCTCGACCAGCCGCTCGCCCTTGCCGGGCGTCCGCCATGCCTGGGCCATGTCAGGCCACTGGTATTCGGCGTCGAACACTCCGACGATGTCACTTGCCCAGCTACGCACCAGGTCGGGTCGATGCATCATCGCGTTCACGACGTGCACACCACCCCAGTCGTGCCCGACAAGGTCAACCGGCTCGTCAATGGCTTCAAGCTCGCTCTCGAGCCAGTCCCGGTAGGCCACATATGTCGCCGAGAAGCCGTCAGGTAGCGGAGCCCCGAATCCCGGCGGTGACAACCGCACGACATCCTTGCGTCCAAGCGCATCGACCAGCGGACCCCAGATCGCGTCAGTCTCCGGATTGCCGTGCACCAGAACGATCGTCATGCCCGACATCGTGACACGCCTGGCGTCGATCTCAGCCTGCAGCCCACTCCTTGGCCGCATCGAGCTCACCCAGCCCGAAGACCTTGAGCTCTCCCGGAATCATCCAGGCGAACGCGTGCATCGCATGGGCGACCCACTCCCTGTCGGACACCACGGCAATCCGTTTGAATGCCGAGTGGTGCCCGAGCAGCGCGCCGAAGCCGAGCTTCATATCCTCGACCAGCCCACCGGGCCCGAAGCCCTCGTAGTCCGGCGAGATGACCTCGACGATCCGGATCTCCCCGGTCTTCAGCAATTCGTCCATCGTCGGCCGGAAGTCGCGCAGCTCATCACCGCGCACCCGGCCTGACACCCGAATACCGAACACGCCCTCGGGCATGTCGGGAAGGCATTCGATCATTGGTTCTCCCTCCGTCTCGCACTCGAGTCTGCACCCGATCGGTGGTGCGTTGACTCAGGAACGGGAAGACTCCCAGAGCTTGGATATCTCCGACGGCACGTTCTCGCGTTTGACGGCGCTCCTGGTCCACCCGCCGTGGCTGCCGGGAGCGATCCGGTAGATCCCGTCTTCGTCCGAATACACCCAGAGCTGTTCAGGTTCGGTGGGTGACCAGGTGATCATTACCCCGGGGGTGCGGTAGGAGGAATGGTCGTGGAAGACCTCCCGACCGGCTTCGTCGCGAATCACAGGGACCCAGGTCTTCCCGCCGTTCTCGTCGGGTCCGTCCTGGGCGGAGGCGGTGTAGGCGTCCGAAGGCGATCTCTGGTCGTGGCCGGGTGTGACGACCGCAGCGGCCGCGTTGTCGCTTTTGCCGCAGCCCACGGCGACCGCCAGCACTGCCAGGATCACTGCGATCAACCGCTTGCCCATGTATCGACTCCTTCGGTGCTGACGAGCGCGCTGTGCGCCATCGCCGCTTGACGAGATGGAACGATACGGTCTGTACGCCAAAACTGATCAGCACCCCGGCAGGTTGCTCACAGCATTGTCGTCAGCCCGGCGATGACCACGTCGAGGTTGAACTCCAGCTGCGCGTCCCCGTCAGGTTCCGCCGACATCGTCGCCAGAACCTGCTGCAGTAACCCGTAATCGTTTTCGTCACCAATGTGTATGGCCGCCAAGGCCTCTTCGTGTTGCGGATGCACACCTCTCCCGGCGCGCAGAAGAGAATCGCGGGCCGCGGACAAGGCCAACTCGGCGATGGTGTTGGCGGCCCGGCCTGCCTGCTCGACGGCGAAGCCCGCGTCGACCAGAGCGTGGAGAACGAATTCGGCTTGGTCCAACGCCGCGAGGCCGATCGCGCCCTCCATCGGGAACGCGTCGTGAACCCCGAGTTGGGTTATCGCATTGCGCACCCGGTACGCATACCACCGCAACACATCACGCCAGTCGCCGTCGGCCGGCGGCGGGACACGATCGAATTCCGCCTCGAACACCGCTGATGCCATGAGCGCCAACAAGGTTTCGCGGTCGCCGATGTGGTACTTGACCGACTTCCGGTCGACGCCAAGAGCGTCAGCGACCGCCTGCATGGTCAACGGCGCCGGGGTGACGCCGAGGGCGGCAGCAACAATCTGCTCGCGGTTGATCCGCGCCGGACGCCCTCGCCGAACTCGCGCTGCGGCGGCGTCGCCGCTGTCGAGATCGTGGGCACTCACATCGGCCAGCCTAGTTACCCGCGCCGTGTGATCGGGGTCCACAACCATCGGTGGGCACGGCGTCACCTGCCGCCCAGGTTGTCAGTGGCATCGGATATACAAACCGGTTCGCCTCACGCAAGGAGCCCTCGAATGCTCGACAGTTTTCCGCTCGAGCCCGGTGACCCACCGGCCATGACACTGCTCGGTCCCCGTGTCGGCGGACTGGCCCGCAGCTCAAGCCTTCGGCACACAAGACATCCCGAGCAAATAAGCAAGAAACAGCCCTTAAATGATATCGATCGACAGACAATGTCACACAAGCGGCAGTAGAGTGACATTGTGGACGTCACCATGTTCGTAAACGAGCGATCTGGCGCTCTCGTCGACATCGTCGGCACGGACCCGTCGTCCGGAGACTGGCGTCACAAGGCCTTTGTTCCGGCGCCACTGCTCAACGAGATGCCGAAGCTCAGCACGCCCACTTTTCTCGCGGTTTCCGCAGCTCGCGCAGCTTTGGCCGCATTGGACAGCACAGCCACACAGCTTCCGGACCCCACACTCCTGCGAATGCCGGCCCTACGGCGGGAAGCGCAGAGCACATCCGCGTTGGAAGGTACATACGCACCGCTTGCCCAAGTTCTGACGGCAGATGACGAAGAACCCACATCGGCGGAACTCGTCGAAATCTTGAACTACGTGCGGATGGCAAACTACGGCTTCCGATGGGTGGCCGAAGGTCGGCCGATCTCTACACACCTTCTGAAAGACCTACAGGGCCTGCTCATGCAGGGAACGCCCTTGGCTGACCAGTCGGGACGCATTCGCGACACACAGGTCGTAATCGGTCGGCGCGGCGACGCAGGCCCCGATCTCCCACCGATCCATGCCGCGCGCTTCATCCCGCCACCGCCGGGCGACCACCTGACAACCGGACTCCAGGATCTCGTCGATTGGATGCGCCGTGACCACACCACGACGATCGATCCTGTCGTTGCGGCCGCGATGTCGCACTACCAGCTTGAGACCCTGCATCCATTCCGAGACGGGAACGGCCGACTGGGTCGGTTGCTGATCATCCTCCACCTATACGCAGCGGGTGTCTTGACCGAACCGACCTTGACTGTTTCCCCATGGTTCGAGGCTCGGCGCAGCGAGTACTACGACCGCCTGCTCGCGGTGAGCACCGACGCAGCGTGGGACGACTTCGTCCGCTTCTTCGCCCTGGGCCTACGGGAATCTGCGAACGCCACGCGACGTCAAATGCTCGAACTCGTCAGGGTGCAAGCCGAACTCAAAGAAGTCATCCGAGCATCAGCACTACGGGCTGACAGCGCACACGCCCTCGTCGATTTTGCCGTCGCGCATTCGTCGTTCACCGTCCGCAACGTCGAGGCCGGGCTCGCAGTTTCTTACGGTCGAGCTAATAAGCTCATCGGACAGCTGATGGATCTCGGTGTCCTCGACGTAGTGGACGCGGACGCATACAAGCGCCGGTTCTTTGCACCGCGGGTCCTGAACGTACTGACCGCAGGAGGAGTGTCGTGACCAACTTCGCGTTCATCGGCGCCGCGGACTGGCCCGAGATTCACGAAGACTGTGCCCGCGCCGAAAGTTATCTCAGCACCGATCCACGCTCGGCATGCATCTACAGCCGACGTGGCATCGAGCAACTCGTCGGCCTGATCTACGACATCCTGGATCTGCCGCTGCCCTACAAGAACGACCTGTCGGCCCGGATCAACGAGCCGCCGTTCCGCTCCAAGGTGCCCCCGGCAATCGTGCAGAAGCTCAACCTGATTCGTAAGGCCGGCAACGCGGCCGCGCACGAGCCGAAAGCGATCGCGCCGAACATCGCCCTAGCCGTACTGCGCGAACTGCACCACATCATGGTGTGGGCGGTCTTTCACTACTCGGCCTATCCGAAGGCCGCGCCGCTGAAGCTGCCTTTCGATCCGAAACTGGCGGCCAAGGCTGCACCACTGACCCGCCAGGAAGCCGGCAAACTCGCCGCGAAATTCGCCGCCCAGGACGAGGCACACGCCAGGGCCCTCGCCGAGAAAGACGAATTGGCCGCCGCGCGGGATGCCGAGATCGCCCGGTTGCGCGAGGAAATCAAGAAGGCCCAGGCCGCCAACAAGCAACCCGACAACCGCGACTACTCCGAAGCCGAGACCCGCGACACCTTCATCGACCTCCTGCTCAACGAGGCAGGCTGGCCGCTCGCCGACGCCAAGGATCGCGAGTATGAGGTCACCGGCATGCCAACCGAGGGCGGACGCGGATTCGTCGACTATGTGCTCTGGGGCGCCAACGGGCTCCCGCTGGCGCTGGTGGAAGCCAAGCGCACCAGCAAGAGTCCGCACGTCGGCGAACAGCAGGCCACGCTGTACGCCGACTGCCTGGAGAAGATGACGGGCCAGCGCCCAGTCATCTTCCTCACCAACGGATATGACCATTGGATCTGGGATGACGCCGCCGGCTACCCCGCCAGACCGATCCAGGGCTTCTACACACGCGACGAGCTGGAACTGATGATCCAACGCCGTCAGACCCGTCAGGCACTCGCTGACGCGCCCATCGACTCGGCCATCGTCGAGCGCCACTACCAGCACCGCGCCATCCGGGCCATCGATGAAAGCTTCACCGGCAAGCGCCGAGAAGCCCTACTGGTGATGGCCACCGGTTCGGGTAAGACCCGCACCGTCATCGCCCTGGTCAAGCAACTGATGGAGACCAACTGGGTCAAGCGCGTGCTGTTTCTGGCCGACCGCACCGCACTTGTCACCCAGGCCGCGAACGCCTTCAAGGCCCATCTGCCCGACGCCACCACGGTGAACCTACTGACCGAGAAGGTCGCCGACGGGCGTGTCTACGTCAGCACCTACCCGACGATGATGAACCTGATCAACGACACCGGAGCGGGGACAAGGAAATTCGGTCCGGGATACTTCGATCTGGTCGTCATCGACGAGGCCCACCGCTCCGTCTACCAGAAGTACCGGGCCATCTTCGACTGGTTCGACTCACTGCTGGTCGGATTGACCGCGACCCCCAAAGACGAGGTCGACCACAACACCTATCGCCTGTTCCATCTCGAGGACGGGGTACCGACCGACGCCTACGGTCTCGACGACGCAGTCAAGGAGGGATTCCTGGTGCCGGCCGTGGGAATCTCCGGCGGCACGAAATTTCTCGATCGCGGAATCCGCTACGCCGATCTACCGGAAGCCGAGAAGGACGAGTGGGAAGCCCTTGACTGGGGCGATGATGACACCCCCGACGAGGTGACCTCCGAGGAGGTCAACAAGGTGCTGTTCAACGAGAGCACCGTCGATATGGTGCTCGCCGACCTCATGGCCAAGGGCCATCGCGTCGCGGCCGGTGACCGACTGGGCAAGACCATCATCTTTGCCAAGAACCGCGACCATGCCGAGTTCATCGCCCGCCGCTTCGACATCCAATATCCCCACCTGGCCGGGCATTTCGCACGCGTCATCACCCACGGCATCTCGCATGCCCAATCACTGATCGACGACTTCTCCGTCGCCGACAAAGCCCCGCACATTGCGATCTCAGTCGACATGCTCGACACCGGCATCGACGTACCCGAGGTCGTCAACCTGGTGTTCTTCAAGCTGGTCCGCTCGAAAACCAAGTTCTGGCAGATGATCGGGCGCGGCACCCGGCTGTGCCCGGACCTGTTCGGTCCCGGCCAGCACAAGCAGAACTTCTACGTCTTCGACTACTGCGGCAACCTCGAATACTTCAGCCAGGACCTGCCCGGCTCGCCCGGGTCGTTGCAGAAGTCGTTGAACCAGAGGCTGTTCGAAACCCGCCTGGGGTTGATCACCGCCCTCGATCATTTGCAGCCGCCCACCGAAGCCGACCCCGTTGAAGGGCAGGGAACCGAGACCGACCGTGGACTGCGCGTCGACGTGGCGTGGTCGCTGCACCGCATCGTGGCCGGCATGACACTGGACAACTTCCTGGTGCGTCCGCATCGACGCCTGGTGGAGCAGTACGCCCGGTGGGAACCGTGGGCAGGCACCCTGAGCACCGAGATTGCCGGCGACGTCGCCGAATCCCTGGCCGGGTTGCCGTCGACACACAAAGACGACGACGAAGACGCCAAGCGATTCGACATGCTCATCCTGCGTCGCCAACTCGCCCAACTCGAGGACGACGCCCTGGCCGCCGAGCGACTACGCGAAAAGATTCAGGACATCGCGTCAGGACTGTTGAACCAGACCGCAATTCCCTCGATCGCCGCGCAGCAGGAGCTGTTGGACGACGTCGCCGGCGACCAATGGTGGGTGGATGTCACCTTGCCGATGCTTGAGCACGCGCGGCGCAAATTGCGTGGTCTGCTCCGCTTCCTCGAGAAGGCGAAGAAAGTCGTCGTCTACACCGATTTCGCCGACGAACTCGGTGAGTCCACCTTGGTCGATCTGCCCGGCATCACGCCCGGCACCAACTGGGAACGCTTCGAGCTCAAGGCGAGGGCCTACCTCAAACAGCACCAGGACCACGTTGCGCTGCAACGTCTGCGCCGCAACAAACCGCTCACCTCCGCCGACCTCGCGGCCCTGGAACAGATGCTGGTCGACAGCGGCACCGGAGGGGCCGACGACATCGCACTGGCCAAGGAGCAGGCGCACGGGCTGGGATTGTTCATTCGCGGATTAATGGGCCTGGACCACGAGGCTGCCGTCGACGCCTTCTCCGGATACCTGGACGGTGCCAAATTCGGCGCCGACCAGATCCGGTTCATCAATCTGATCATCACCGAACTCACCGCCAACGGCGTGGTCGAACCGGCCCGGCTGTACGAGTCGCCTTACATCGACCATGCGCCGACCGGCCCCGACGACGTCTTCGCCGATGCCGACGTCGACAACATCGTGCAGATCCTCAACACCGTGAAGGGGAACGCTGTACCGGTCGACGGGGTTGCCTGAGTTTTTCGCGGCGCGGTGCCGCACACTTTTGCGGTGACCATGCAACAGCGCCTCGACAGGTGGGAGGCACGGGCCGAATGGCCGCTGGCCTCGGTGACCGCGGTGTTTCTCGCCGCCTACTCGGTGGAGGTGCTGGTACAGCCGCAGGGATTGGCGGCGCGGGCTGTCGAGCTGGCGACCCTCGTCACGTGGGCCGTGTTCACCGTGGACTATGTGGCCCGGCTGTACCTGGCCGACGACCGAAAACACTGGTTCCGGACCCATCTGGTCGACCTGGCAATCGTGGTGTTGCCCCTACTGCGGCCGCTGCGACTGTTGCGCCTCATCGTGTTGATCGGTGTGCTTCAGAAAGCCGTCGGCCACGCGATCCGCGGCAAGGTCATTCTGTACACGATCTCGGGCGCGATCCTGCTCGTGTACGTCGCGTCGTTGGCCGTCCTCCAAACCGAACGCGACGCCCCCGATGCCCACATCACCAACTTCGGTGACGCGATCTGGTGGGCGATCACGACCATCACCACCGTCGGCTACGGCGACATGTATCCGGTGACCACGACCGGGCGCGTCATCGCCGCGCTGCTGATGATCGGCGGGATCAGCCTGGTCGGCTCGATCACCGCGACGATCGCGTCGTGGATCGTGCAGACGGTCGCTGTCGACGACGCCGCCAGCGCCGCTGTGACGGCGGCCCATATCAATGAGTTGCGTGCGGAGATCGCATCGCTACGGGAGGAGCTGCGGGCGCCGGCCGACAACGGCTCTGCATGCGACCAACAGCCGTGAAACCTGGTACCGCGTGCGGTACCAGGTTTGGAGATCACAGCTGAGTTGAAAAGTGCGGGCGGTGGGACTCGAACCCACACGCTCTTTCGAACACGGGCACCTAAAGCCCGGGCGTCTGCCAATTCCGCCACGCCCGCAGAGCCACGATGCTACATGTCGCGCGACTGCCGAATCTGTCGGTGGGCGCCAATATCGTCGACGCATCCCGGCAAGAAGGATGCACCATGCGGTCGGCCGACGAATTCAGCGATGTGCACCAGCTCATCGCGGCTGGCATGAACGACTGCGAGATTTCGCGCCGAACGGGCATACCCCGGAAGACCGTTTGGCAATGGCGCCCGCAAACCCGGGGTAAGGCCGAGATCTACAACCGATTCTTCAGGCCGTTGCACCGTTCACGACTTCTCTGCGCTTCCCGCCAGGGCGTATTGCTACGTCCTCGGCATGTACCTAGGCGATGGTTGCATCTCTCGTGGAGCTCGAACGTGGCACTTGAGGATCACCTTGGACACGAACTACCCGGGCATCATCGAAGGCTGCCGTGAAGCAATAGAGATCCTCATGCCCAGGCAGCACGCAACCGTCGTCCGCCGCAAGGACAACTGCGTCGACATCGTTCTGTGCTCGAATCACTGGCCCTGCCTACTCCCCCAACATGGTCCGGGCGGGAAGCACAACAGACCAATCCGGCTCGAGCCGTGGCAGCAGGATCTCGTGGACCAAGCCACTGAAGAGTTCGTGCGCGGTCTGATCCACAGCGACGGTTGCCGTGTGGTCGCGAATGACCGCGGCGTCAAGAGCATCCGGTACCACTTCACGAATCACTCGGACGACATCCTCAACCTGTTCACCGCGGCGCTGGATCACCTCGGCATCCCGTGGACACGTTCCACCCAGTACGTTGTCTCGATCTACCGCAAGGCCGCCACTACTCGCCTCGACGAGTTCATCGGCCCCAAGGTTTAGTCGGACGGACGCGCCTGACCCGACATGTCGATCAGCCTGTCCTGTTCGTCGAAACGGAACTCGGCATGCCCGTCGGGCAACGCGATCCGCAGGCCTCCCGGAATCTCGTCAACCTGGACGCCACGCACATCACCCCATGCCCACACGCTGCGGGGCGCGACCGGCAACGCCTGCAACGCCTCTCCCACACTGCGCATCAGACGGGGCACGGTCGGTTCGGGCAACCGCAGCCGATCGTCCGCGAGAACAATTGCGCCGATGGTGGAGCCGTCGGCGTCGAAGGTGTAGGTGGGCAATTGCCCGAGAAGCAGCGCCGCGACCCCACCCATCCACCACGCGAACTCACGCGGCTCCGCCTCACCGAGTGGCACTTCTGCGTCACGCAGCTCAGCGACTTCGTACTGCTCTCCGAAGTTACGGATCAGTGCGCTGCTCTCGACGACCGAGGGTGGGTAGGCGGAGTTCGCCCATGCCCACAGCCAGGTGCCAGGTCCCTGCGCCGCGGAGCCGAGCAGTTCAGCCCGAGCAACAAAAGGGTCGGCTCGGTTCGTCGAGGCCTTCGAGAACACGCCGGCGCCGAGGTCCAGGCTCCAGTCCCCGTCGTACGTTGAATTTTCGCCGATGAGGTCGGACAGGTGGGCTTGCGTCTCGGCTTGGACGATCGCGGCATCGAGAAGCAGGTCATAGAGCAGCACCCGAAAAGCCTAAGCGCCCCACACCGCCCATCCAGGCACGGATTTTTCGATGCCCCCGACCCGCGCCGTACCATGGACGGATGTCCACTACACGGCGTAGGAGACCAGCCCTCATCGCGCTGGTGTGCCTTGGCGCCGCAGGCTGCCTGGCGCTGGCGTGGTGGCAGTGGACGCGTTACGAATCCGCCTCCGGCACCTTCCAGAATTTGGGCTATGCCCTGCAGTGGCCGATGTTTGCCGGGTTCTGTTTCTACGCCTATTACAAGTTCGTCCGCTACGAGGACGTCCCGCCGGAACGGCCCAGCGGTGATGTCACCGAGATTCCCGCGGGGCTGCTGCCGGAGCGTCCCAAGGCCGCGGCCACCGACGCCGGCGACCACGAACTTTCCGAATACAACGCCTACCTCGCCGAGCTGGCCAAGTCCGACCAGCCCGAGAAGAAAGACAGGACCGATAGATGACCGCACCAGAACCGGGCGCCGAGGTCACGCCGGCGGTTTCGACTCCTAAGGAGACCCTCCGTAAGGCGCTGCTGGGCTACCGCGTGTTGGCCTGGACGACGGGCATCTGGCTCATCGCGCTGTGCTACGAGATGGTACTCAAGTACATCGTGCAGGTGGACAATCCTCCGGGCTGGATCGGCATCGTGCACGGATGGGTGTACTTCATCTACCTGCTGTTCACGGCCAACCTCGCGGTCAAGGTCCGCTGGCCTATCGGCAAGACCATCGGTGTGCTGCTCGCCGGCACGATCCCACTGTTGGGCATCATCGTCGAGCACTTCAATACCCTTGATCTCAAGAAGCGCTTCGAACTCTAGGCTCCACCGGCTATGCCATCGAGGCCAGCCGCTGAAGTAATGGCCCGGCCTTGACCAAGGTCGCCACGTCCTCGTCGGTCATCTGAGCGAACTGCTCGTGGACGCCGGCGGTCCAGGCCGCGTCGATCATCTTCTTGTGCTCGGCGGCCTCGTCCGTCAGGTGCAGCCGGATGCAGCGACGGTCGTGTTCGTCAGGAGCGCGATCGACCAAACCGCGCTCGACCAGTTTCCGCACCGTGGTGCTGACGTTGCTGGGCTGCAGCGCCAGAATTTTGGCGGCCTCGGAGACACTGATCCCCGGGTGGTCACCCACCGTGCGGATGACCTCGAACTCCGAGTGGGGCAACGGTTCCAGGCCGACCTGCCTCTCACCGAACCGCCGTAGTGACCAGACCAGCGTCCGCACGGCGGCTGCGGTGTCACGCACATCACGCATCGCCCTGGGTACTCGAGGGGCCGTCATATCAGCTATATTACATATAACTTTATATATAAATCTTGGGTGTAAGGCTGTATGAGTACTCGAATCACAAATACCGAAACGGCACCCCAGACACCTGCGCTGCCACTGAGCTGGCTGGGTGTGCTGGCCCTGCTCACCGCCGTGGCCCCACTGTCGATCGACATGTATCTGCCCGCCTTCCCGGCGATGGCGGCCGAGTTCGGCACATCGGCCTCGGCCGTTCAGTTCACCCTGACCTCGTTCATGGTCGGGCTGGCCAGCGGGCAGTTGATCATCGGTCCGCTCTCGGACCGATTCGGCAGGCGCCCTCTGATGCTCGCCGGCACCTTCGTCTGCATCCTGGCCGGTGTGGCCTGCGCGGTGGCTCCAAACATCGCTGCGCTGACGGCATTCCGGTTCGTCCAGGGGTTCAGCGGTGCCGCCGGGGTGGTGCTGAGCCGTGCTGTCGTGGCCGATCGCGCGCATGGTGCAATGGCCGCACGGGCGTTCAGCCTGATGATGATCATCAACGGTGCCGCACCGGTGCTGGCACCGCTCATCGGTGGATCGCTGATGGGTGTGATCGGCTGGCGCGGAGTCTTCTGGATCCTCGCCGCGCTCGCCGCGGCGATGTTCGTCGGCGTCGTCGCCGTACTCCCCGAGACCCATCCGACGGACCGTCGTCACACCGGCGGCGTGACCGCCATGCTGAGCGACGCGCGGTCGGTGCTGACCAATCGCGGCTACCTCGGCTACACACTGGCATTCGCATTCGGCTTCACCGTGATGTTCGCCTACATCGCAGCTTCACCGTTCGTGCTGCAGAACGTGCTCGGTCTGTCCCCGCTGCACTATTCGTTCGCCTTCGCCGCGAACGCCGCGGGCATCGTGATCGTGAACGCCGTCAACGCCAGAATCGTCGGCCGATTCGGGCAGCGCCGGCTGCTGCATCTCGGCGTCGGCCTGCTCGTCCTCTTCTCGGCGCTGCTGTTGGTCGACGCGCTGCTCGGTCCGGTGCTGTGGGCGTCGCTGCTGCTGTTGTGGGGTGCGGTCGCGAGCCTCGGCCTGGTAGCCGCCAATGCGACATCGCTGGCACTCGATCAAGTCCGCCACGCGGCCGGCACCGGCTCTGCGGTATTGGGCGCGTTGCAGTTCGGCCTGGCGGCGGTGGTGTCACCGATCGTCGGGCTCGGCGGGGACCACACCGCGCTGCCCATGGCGGGAGCCATGTTGGTCAGTGCCTGCATCGGCGCGGGAGCACTGCTGCTGACCCGCCGGCGTCAGGTTGTTGCCATCGATTGACCCGCTTTGTCACGCCAGCGTGGCACCTGAACCCGGGCGCCCCTCCAGCGTGACAACGGCTGGGCCGCAGTCGATTCTGTGCACGCCAGCGTGACACTCGCGCGCGACAGCCACGCCAGCGTGACAAACGACCAGCGTGACAAAGAGCAGCGCGACAAACGCACGCCGTGGCGAGCCGGCTAAGCCCCGGCCAGTTCCCGCAAAGCGGGCACCAACAACGCCAGCGCCCGGCCGCGGTGCGACACCGAATCTTTCTCGGCGGGCGTCAATTCGGCTGCGGTGCGGGTAGATCCGTCAGGTAGAAACACCGGGTCGTACCCGAACCCGCCCTCGCCGCGGGGCTCGCGGGTGACGGCGCCCGGCCACTCCCCTCGCACCACCGTCGAACCCGACGCAGACACCAAGGCACACGCGGACACGAACGCCGCCCCGCGCCGTTCATCGGGTACATCGGCCAGCTGCCCCAGGAGCAGAGCAGTGTTGGCGGCGTCGTCCCCGTGCCTCCCGGACCACCTCGCGGAAAGCACCCCGGGCATGCCGTTCAGGGCGTCCACCGAGATACCCGAATCATCTGCCACACAGGCCAATCCGGTGGCACGGAACCCGTCCTGCGCCTTGGCCAGAGCGTTGTCCTCGAAGGTCGCGCCGGTTTCGGGCGCCTCGTCGAACGGGGCGACATCGGCCAGGGACACCAGGTCCAGCCCGGTGATCCCGGCGGCATCCAGTACCCGCCGTAACTCGGCCAGCTTCTTGGCGTTGCGGCTGGCCACCAACAGCTCAGGCACTCAGCTTCCGAACGACTTCTTGGGGGCGGGCCCTTCCGGCAGCACACCCGGATACGGCAATTCCAGTGCCTCGCGCTGGACCACGAACAACTGCTCGCAACCCGCCAGTGCGGCGTCGAGCATCTTGTCCAGGGTTGAGCGCGGGAACGTCGCGCCCTCCCCGGTGCCCTGGATCTCCACCAGGGTGCCGGTGTCGGTTGCGACGACGTTCATGTCCACCTCGGCGCGCGAGTCCTCGGTGTAGGGCAAGTCCAGACGCACGCGGCCGTCGACCACGCCCACGGACACCGCCGCGATGGCGCAGGACAGCGGACGCGGATCGGAAAGCCGCCCGGCCGCAGCCAGATACGTGACCGCATCGGACAGTGCCACGTACGCGCCGGTGATGGCAGCGGTGCGGGTGCCACCATCGGCCTGCAGTACGTCGCAGTCGATCGCGATGGTGTTCTCCCCCAGCGCACCGAGGTCGATGCAAGCGCGCAGTGAACGCCCGACCAGGCGGCTGATCTCCTGGGTCCGACCGCCGACGCGCCCCTTGACCGACTCCCGGTCGGAACGGTCGTGGGTGGCGGCGGGCAACATGGCGTATTCGGCGGTCAGCCAGCCCTGCCCGGAACCTTTACGCCAGCGCGGCACCCCCTCGGTGACCGAGGCGGTGCACATGACACGGGTCTGGCCGAACTCCACCAGTACCGACCCTGCGGGGTGCGATGTGAATCCGCGGGTGATGGTTACCGGGCGCAGTTCGTCGTCGAGACGACCGTCTTCTCGCTTGGACACCCGCCAACCCTAGCGGGTCACCGCCGGGTGACGTCGAAGGTCTCGCCGCTGAGCACCGCATGCACGGGGCCGTCGAACTCGGCCTTGGCCTCGCTGATCACATCCTCGCGCGACGTCCACGGCGGAATGTGGGTGAGCAGCAGCTCACCGACCCCGGCTTCGGCGGCCGCGCGCCCTGCCTCGGTGCCCGACAGGTGCAGGTGCGGCGGGCGGGACGGATCGTGTGTCCACGACGCCTCGCACAGGAAGACATCCGCCCCGCGGGCCAGTTCGACGAGCGCGTCGCAATATCCGGTGTCGCCGCTGTAGACCAGGGTTGCCCCGGACGGATCGGTAAAGCGCATGCCGAAGGATTCGGTCGGGTGGCACACCAGCCGGGGAGTCACGTTGAGTGTGCCCAACCGCACCGTGGTGCCGTCCTCCCAGTTGCGCACCTCGAAGATGTCGGTGAAGTCGTCGATCTCCCCGCCCTCGGGCGAGGAGGCCGCACCGAGGCGGGCCCAGGTATTGACCGGCCCGTACATCAGGCCACGCTCGGTGGCCGGGATCGGGTGATAACGCCGCCATACGAACAGGCCGGGCAGATCCAGACAGTGATCGGCGTGCAGATGGGACAGCAACACGTTGACCGAATTCGGATCGGCGTAGCGCTGCAGCGCACCCAGGACGCCCCCGCCGAAGTCGACGACCATCGGAGTCGTGTCAGGTGCGGTGACGAGATAGCCGGAGGCTGCCGAATCCGGGCCGACAACGCTGCCGGAGCATCCCAGGATGGTCAATCGCACAGTGTCTAGCTTGCCATGCTTGCTGTGCGCGTTGCCAAGACATCGCCGGTTTGGGCGACGGAGATCATTTTCCGGCCCCCACGTGACGCCGGACCTGCCGCGCCCCGTCCAGTCCCGGCCCCAGGAAGCGGGCGGCCAGCGTGGTGAAGGCCTCCGGATCGCCGGTGGCCTCGAACACCCGTCGGGCCGGACCGGATTCGTGCGGCTTCAGCAAATCGAGCTCAGTGAGCACCCGGAGCAGGTCCTTGGCGGTCTCCTCGGCCGAGGACACCAGCGTGACGTTGTCACCCATGGCCAACTGGATCAGACCGGACAGCATCGGGTAGTGCGTGCACCCCAACACCAGGGTGTCCACCTCGGCGCGCTGCAGCGGTTCGAGATAGCCCTCGGCCAGACCCAGCACCTGGCGACCACTGGTGACCCCGCGTTCGACGAAGTCGACGAACCGCGGACAGGCCACCCCGAACACCTCGGTGTCACGCGCCGCGGCGAACGCATCCTGATAGGCGCTCGAGGCAATGGTGGCGGCAGTGCCGATCACACCGATGCGTCCGTTGCGGGTCGCGGCCACCGCACGCCGGACCGCGGGCAGGATCACTTCGACCACCGGCACCGGTGAATAGCGCTCGCGCGCGTCGCGCAGGCACGCGGAGGACGCGGTGTTACAGGCGATCACCAGAGCCTTGACGCCGCGGGCCACCAGGTCGTCACCGATGGCCAGCGAGTGCGCCCGGATCTCGGGAATGGTCAGCGGCCCGTAGGGACCGTTGCCCGTGTCGCCGACGTAGATGATGTCCTCGTCGGGCAGTTGGTCGATGATCGCGCGGGCCACGGTCAGCCCACCGACGCCGGAGTCGAAGATGCCGACGGGTGCAAGTGGGTCGTTCATACGGTCATGCACTCAGACGCGGCTGGACGGAACTCTTCTTCGCTTCCCGCGCCTTACGTTCCGGTCCGGACAGCAGATACGCGGCGATGATGCCCGCAAGGGCCCCACTGAGGTGACCCTGCCAGGACACCCCCGCATTACCGGGCAGCACTCCGAACAGCACACCGCCGTAGACGAACAGCACGACGACACCGATCACGATTTCCCACACATTGCGGGTGAAGAACCCGAACACGATCAGGAACGCCAGCCAGCCGAAGATCAGCCCCGATGCACCGATGTGGGTGCTCGTGCACTGCACGGTCACGTAGGGGCAGTGCAGGCCGATGTTGCCGATCAGCCACGTGCCGAAGCCGCCGAGTATCCAGATGATCGCCGTCGCTGCGATGAATCGCCCCATCCCGGCCAGGGTCATGAGAAAGCCGAGCACCAGCGCGGGCACGGTGTTGGCAATCAGGTGCGGCCAGCCGCCGTGCAGCAGGGGCGCCCACAGGATCCCCCACAGACCGTCGGTCTGCAGCGGCCGGATGCCGTCCTGGTCGAGCCGGTGGCCCATCGCCGTGTCGACGATCTCGATCACGTACAACAGCGCCACGAAGCTGACGATCGTCACACCGCCGACGATCCACGCCGGGCGTCTCTTCGGTGCGTTCGAAGGGAGGTTCGTCATTCCTGCCCGCTCACGCCCATAGCTGCCCTTCCAACGCATCCTCTGCGTCATCAAGGCTACCGGCGTAGGCACCGGTCGACAGATACTTCCAACCGGCGTCGGCGACCACGAACGCGATGTCCGCGCGCTCGCCCGCCTTGATCGCCTTGGCCGCCATCCCCAGCGCGGCGTGCAGGACCGCGCCGGTGGAGATGCCGGCGAAAATGCCTTCGCGGGTCACCAGATCACGGGTGCGCTTCACCGCGTCATAAGAGCCCACCGAGAACCGTGTGGTCAGCACGTCGGCGTCGTACAGCTCGGGGATGAAGCCCTCGTCGATGTTGCGCAGCGCGTACACGCCCTCGCCGTAACGCGGTTCGGCGGCCACGATCTGCACACCCGGCACGTTCTCCCGCAGGAATCGGCCGGTACCCATCAGGGTGCCGGTGGTGCCGAGCCCGGCGACGAAGTGGGTGATCTCGGGCAGGTCGGCCAGCAGCTCGGGACCGGTGCCGTAGTAGTGCGCATCGGAGTTGGCCGGGTTGCCGTACTGGTACAGCATCACCCACGAAGGGTTTTCCGCCGCAAGCTCTTTCGCGGTCGCCACCGCGGTGTTGGAACCGCCCTCGGCCGCACTGAAGATGATCCTCGCGCCGTAGAGTTCCAGGATCTGACGCCGCTCGATGGAGGTGTTCTCGGGCATCACACAGATCATGTTGTAGCCCTTGAGCATCGCGGCCATGGCCAGCGAGATGCCGGTGTTGCCGCTGGTGGGCTCCAGGATGGTGGCGCCCGGGCTCAGCAAGCCGTCACGCTCGGCCTGCTCGATCATGCGCAGCGCAGGCCGGTCCTTGATCGACCCGGTCGGGTTGCGGTCCTCGAGCTTCGCCCACAACCGCACGTGCGGCCCGTCCTCACCATCGTCCCAACGCGGCGAGAGGTTCTGCAGCCCGACCAGCGGGGTGTTGCCGAGCGCCTGCAGCAGTGCGTCGTGCCGGGTCATTGTTATCCGCCGGCGACCGCGGGCAGGATGGTGACCGAATCACCATCGGACAGCGTCGTATCCAGACCGCCGGAGAACCGCACGTCCTCGTCGTTGACGTAGATGTTGACGAACCGGTGCAGCTTGCCCGGATTATCGGGGTCGACCAGGCGACCGGTAATCCCGGAGTAGTTGGCCTCCAGGTCGCTGATCACGGCCGACAGGGTGTCGCCGGACGCGCTGACGCGTTTCTGCCCGCCGGTGTGCGGACGCAGGATGGTCGGGATCGAGACGGTGACAGAAATGGGCTCAGCCATGGCGCTCCTTAGTTGTACTGCTCGACGATGTCGACGGGTTCCTCGGTGACGACGCCGTCGATGATGCGATAGCTGCGCAGTTCATGCTCATCGGGGTCGCGGGTCGACACCAATACGTAGTGGGCGTCGGGTTCGGAGGCCAAGGACGTGTCGGTGCGGCTCGGGTAGGCCTCGGTCGCGGTGTGGGAGTGGTAGATGACGACGGGCACTTCGTCGGCGTCGTCCATAGCGCGCCACACCTTGAGCTGCTCGCCCGAATCGAATCGGTAGAACGTGGGCGAACGCTCGGCGTTCGCCATCGCGATGAAGCGTTCGGGCCGATCGGAGCCTTCCGGCCCGGCGATCACTCCACACGCCTCGTCAGGATGGTCGGCGCGGGCATGCGCCACCATGGCCTCGACGAGATCCCGGCGGATCACCAGCACTTGATCACTCCCATTCCTTCACTGCGAACGCTCCCGGCAACATGCCACGGTAGGTCGGTATTCCGGCCACCGGCTCGGCAGCCAGCAGCCCGACCAGTACTGCGCGGGCCAGCACGTCGGCCGCGGCAGCTCCGACCTTGGTCACCAGCGCCGTTTCCGGTGACATCGCCACCGGGGTCTTTTCGTCCGGTTCGACGGTCACCGCGCCCGTCGCCAGCGCAAACACCGTATCGCCATCGATCGGGGTGTGACACGGCTGGATGGTCCGGGCCAATCCGTCGTGGGCGGCGACCGCAACCCGGCGGCACCCGGCGGGGCTCAGCGCCGCATCGGTGGCGACCACCGCGATCGTGGTGTTCAACGCACTCAACTCGGTGTGATGCTCGGCGTAGGCCGCGAGTTGGTCGGCAGGCGGGGCAGTCAGCCCGAATTGCGCTGCCAACCGGCTCATCCACGGCAGACCGGTCGCCGGGTCGACCACGTCACCGGCGGCGTTGAGCACCACCAGGGCACCCACGGTCACCCCGCAGTCCAGCGTCACCGAGGCGGTGCCCACGCCGCCCTTGAGCACTCCGGCGCGCGCGCCGACCCCTCCGCCGACGGTGCCCAGCGCGAAATCGGTCGAGGCCGCCTCAGCCGCCGCATAACCGAATTCTGCCGTCGGCCGGTTCGCCCAGCCGCCCACCGGCAGATCGAAGATCACCGCGGCGGGCACGATCGGCACCACGCCACCGTCCATCGCCACGCCGCGGCCCTGTTCCTCCAACCAGGTCATCACGCCGTCGGCGGCGGCCAGCCCGTAGGCACTGCCGCCGGATAGCACCACGGCGTCGACATGGCGCACGGTGTTGATCGGGTCCAGCAGGTCGGTCTCGCGGGTACCCGGGGCGCCGCCGCGCCCGTCGACGGCGCCGACGGTTCCCGGCGGGGCCAGCACCACGGTCGACCCCGAGGCCCACCCCGAGCCCAGCGCAGCGTCGGGATCGATGCGGTGATGGTGGCCGACGAGAATGCCGCCGACGTCGGTGATCGAGCCCATCCGGTCCTATCTCCCCATCAGGCCGAGGACGAGGTACTCCTGCAGCACGGTCAGCCACTGATAGACGTCGAGGTGCCCGGCCATCGGATGCTCGGCGGGCAGCTGGTCGGGACCCTGCGCACCGATGTCGAGCATGGTTCCCAACGCCAGCCGGATGTCGTTGACTGCCGCGGCCCACGACTCGGCGTCGTCCTGCGTCAGCTCAAGTTTGCCGCCGCCGTCCGGGATGGTGTCCAACAAACGTTGGGCCGCTTCCCGTTTGGCGTTGATGATGGTCGGCTCATGCAGTCCGCGCAGCGCACTGTTGAGACTCTCGGCGGTGCCTGAACCCGCGGGATGCTCGGTCTGCGGCCGATAGAAATCCGGGAGCAGACGCTTCATCGTGGCGTCCTCGGGCGGCTGCGGATTACCGGTCTTCATGCCGGTGATCATCTCGAGTTCGTCTGTGGGCCCGGATGATCCACGCTCGTCGAGCATGCCCAGCATCGAGGTGCCCAGGCTCGACAGCAGTGCGGCCTCGTGGGCCTCCAACGCCGAGCGGAAGCGCAGACCGTCGGCGGTCTCGACCCTTTTCCATTTACGCACAGTCGATCAGCGGTCCTGTTGCATCGTGGCCCACAGCCCTGCGGCGTGCAGTTTGGACACATCGGTTTCCATCGACTCGCGACTTCCTGCCGACACCACGGCCTTGCCTTCGTTGTGTACCTGCAGCATCAGCTTGGTCGCGTGCGGCTCGCTGTATCCGAACAATTTCTGGAACACGTAGGTGACGTAGGTCATCAGGTTGACCGGATCGTCCCAGACGATGGTCACCCATGGGCTTTCGGTGGCTGTCTCTTCCCGGGGCGCCGCCTCGACGCTGCGCTCCTCGCGGGTCCCCGGACGGGCCTTCGCCGGTGTAACCATGGGCCCACAATACCGGCCGGGGAGCCGCGCTATTGAAGCAGCCGCGAACAGCTACGGTTGCTGGTGTGACCGTCGCGTTGCTCACCGACAAGTACGAGCTGACGATGCTCGCCGCCGCGCTGCGCGACGGCACGGCGCACCGCCGCACCACGTTCGAGGTCTTTGCCCGCCGCCTCCCCGAAGGGCGCCGGTACGGCGTGGTCGCCGGCACCGGACGGTTTGTGGAAGCGTTGGCACAGTTCAGCTTCTCGCCGGAGGAATTGACCGGGCTCTCCGAGTTCCTCGACCCCGCGACTCTGGATTATCTGGCGAACTACCGGTTCAGCGGTGACGTCGACGGCTACGCCGAGGGGGAGCTCTATTTTCCGGGTTCACCCGTGCTTTCGGTGCACGGAACCTTCGCCGAGTGTGTGGTCCTCGAGACCCTGGTGCTCTCAATCCTCAACCACGACACGGCGATCGCTTCGGCGGCTGCCCGGATGACCAGCGCCGCCCACGGCCGCCCGATGATCGAGATGGGCTCACGACGTACGCACGAGCTGGCGGCCGTGGCCGCAGCGCGGGCCGCCTACCTGGCCGGGTTCAGCGGATCTTCCAATCTGGCCGCCCAGCAGCGCTACGGCGTCCCCGCGCTCGGCACCGCGGCGCACGCCTACACGCTGCTCCACACCACCGAGTCCGGCCCCGACGAGCAGGCCGCGTTCCGCGGCCAGGTGGCTGCGCTCGGCATCGACACCACCCTGCTGGTGGACACCTATGACATCACCGCCGGTGTGGCCAACGCGATCGCCGCGGCCGGTCCGCAGCTGGGCGCCGTCCGCATCGACTCGGGCGATCTGGGGGTGCTGGCCCGCCAGGTGCGCCAGCAGCTCGACGGCCTCGGCGCCACCGGAACCCAGATCGTGGTCTCCGGTGACCTCGACGAGTTCGCGATCGCCGCCCTGCGCGCCGAGCCCGTCGACAGCTACGGCGTCGGCACCTCGGTGGTCACCGGATCGGGCGCACCGACCGGCGGGATGGTCTACAAGCTGGTCGAGGTCGACGGGATCCCGGTGGCCAAGCGCAGCAGCCGCAAGGAATCCCACGGTGGCCGCAAACAGGCGCTCCGGTTGGCCAAGCCCTCGGGCACGATCGTCGAGGAAGTGGTCCACCCGTACGGCCAGGTTCCCTCGGAGCCCTCGGGGCTCACCGCACGCCGGCTCACGGTGCCACTGGTCACCGATGGTGTCCCCGCCGAAGGGCACCACCCGTCCGCCGACCTGACCACCGCGCGCGAGCGGGTCACCGCGGGTCTGCACAGCCTGCCGTGGGATGGCCTCAAACTTTCCCGTGGCGAGCCGGCCATTCCCACCCGGGTCGTGGCGCCGGCACCGACATGACGACCAAATCGAAGCCATCCCGCGAGGTGGCCAATGTGGTGACCAATCTCCTCAAGATCGCGGTCAAGGGGCTCGGCGGCGCCAGCCGTCCCGGGCAGGTCCAGATGGCCGAGGCCGTCGCCAACGCCTTCGAGTCCGGTGAACACCTGGCCGTGCAGGCCGGCACCGGCACCGGGAAATCGCTGGCCTATCTGGTGCCGTCGATCGCCCGCGCACTGCAGACCGAGCAACCGGTGGTCGTCTCGACGGCCACCATTGCGTTGCAACGCCAGCTGGTCGACCGGGACCTGCCCCGGTTGGTGAACTCACTGGCCGATGCGCTGCCGCGCAAGCCCACGTTCGCGCTGCTGAAGGGGCGCGGAAATTATCTGTGCCTGAACAAGATTCACAACGGATCGGCCGAGGAGCCGGCGGACCGACCTCAGGACGAGTTGTTCTCCCCCATGGCGGTCAGCGCCATGGGCCGCGATGTGCAACGGCTGACGGAATGGTCTTCGGACACCGAGACCGGCGATCGCGACGAGGTGACCCCCGGCGTGCCGGACCGATCGTGGTCGCAGGTCAGCGTCTCGGCACGGGAATGCATCGGGGTGTCGCGCTGCCAGTTCGGCACCGACTGCTTCGCCGAGCGGGCTCGGGAGAAGGCCGGGGCCGCCGACGTCATCGTCACCAACCACGCACTGCTGGCCATCGACGCACTCTCCGATTTCTCGGTGCTGCCCGAGTATGAGCAACTGGTGGTCGACGAGGCTCACGAACTGGCCGACCGGGTGACCGGGGTGGCCACCGCCGAATTGTCGGCAACCTCGATGGCCGTGGCACACCGCAGAATGTCCCGTTTGGTGGATGACGAACTGGCAGAACGGTTCGAGGCTGCAATTGCGACGTTGTCCTCGATGTTGCACGAGCTCGACGCCGGCCGCATCGATGTGCTCGACGAGGAACTGGGCACCTACCTGACCGCATTGCGCGACGCCGCCAATGCGGCACGCACGGCCATCGACACCACACCCAGCGATCCGCAGGCCGCCTCGGCCCGCACCGAGGCCGTCACCGCACTGAGCGACGTCAGTGACACCGCCACCCGGATCCTCACCTCGTTCGTCCCGCCCATCCCCGACCGCGTCGATGTGGTGTGGGTGGAACAGTCCGACGGTCCGAACACCGGAAACACCGGGGCTCCCCGACCCGGACGCAGCCTGTTGCGGGTGGCACCGATGTCGGTATCGGGCCTGTTGCGCACCAGGCTGTTCGCCAACACCACCGCGGTACTGACCTCGGCAACGCTGACCCTCGGTGGCAACTTCGACGCGATGGCGCGCAACTGGGGCCTCGGCGGTTTCTCCGACGACAATGAGTCGGCCAGACCGGGCTGGCGCGGCCTCGATGTCGGATCGCCTTTCGACCACGCCAAATCCGCAATTCTCTATGTTGCCAAGCATTTACCGCCTCCCGGACGGGACGGCACCGATACCAGGACACTCGATGAGATCGAGGGGCTGATCACCGCCGCCGGTGGCCGCACCCTCGGCTTGTTCTCGTCGATGCGCGCAGCCAAGGCCGCCGCCGAGGTCATGCGCGGACGGCTGTCCACGCCCGTCCTGTGCCAGGGTGAGGACACCACTTCGGCTCTGGTGCAAAAGTTCTCAGATGATCCGGAGACGTCGCTGTTCGGCACCCTGTCGCTGTGGCAGGGGGTGGACGTGCCCGGGCCGTCGCTCTCACTGGTGCTGATCGACCGGATTCCGTTCCCTCGCCCCGACGATCCGTTGTTGACCGCCCGGCAGCGGGCGATCAGTGCCCACGGCGGCAACGGCTTCATGGCGATCGCCGCCAACCACGCCGCGCTGCTCCTCGCCCAGGGCACCGGCCGGCTGCTGCGCCACACCGACGACCGCGGCGTCATCGCGGTGCTCGACTCCCGGTTGGCGACCGCCCGCTACGGCGGGTACCTGCGCTCGTCACTGCCGCCGTTCTGGTCCACCACCGACCCCGACCGGGTACGTCAGTCGCTGAAGCGGCTGCGCGGCGCGAGCTGATATCGCACCCTGAGCTCGCTCGGTTAACTAGTGTGTGCGGCAATTACCCGCGCGGATGGTTATGGCCGCCAGAGTGCACCGGAAGGCGGCAACATGAGCCGACGCGCCTTGTTCGGCATCGCTTTTGCCGTCTGCACGGTGATTCCGCTGGCGGGCTGCTCATCGCTGGTGGACGGCACGGCCGTGTCGGTGTTCAGCGACCCCTTCTCGGTTGCCGGAATGCCCGCCACAGATGGTTCGAGCGGTTTGCGCCCCGACGCCGTGAAGCCCTCACGCAAGGTCACCAACTCCGACGGGGGCAAGATCGACAACCTCGCCGCGAGCGCCGTCAGCGACCTCGAGGAGTACTGGTCGGATGCCTACTCCGAGGCATTCGAGGGTGACTTCCAGCCGGTGCGCGCGCTGATCTCGTGGGACGCCGAGAGTTTCGACGGAGGGTTCTGCGGGATGGAGACCTACGGACTGGTCAATGCCGCGTTCTGCAAACCGGATCGGACGATCGGCTGGGACCGGGGCGTGCTGATGCCCGGGCTGCGCAGGCAGAACGGCGACATGGGCGCCGTCATGGTGCTCGCCCACGAGTACGGCCATGCGATCCAGCAGCAGGCCGGACTGGTCAACCGCAAGACGCCCACTCTGGTCGCCGAACAGCAGGCCGACTGTCTGGCGGGCAGCTACATGCGGTGGGTGGCACAAGGCGACTCTCCGCGGTTCTCACTCAGTACCGCCGACGGGCTCAACAAACTGCTCGCTGCAGTGATCGCGTTCCGGGACCCGCTGCTCACCGAGGCCGAGGCCCGGGTCGGGATCGACGAGCACGGTTCGGCGTTCGAGCGGATCTCGGCTTTCCAGTTCGGGTTCACCGACGGGCCCGCGGCCTGTGCCGCGATCGACGTCAAGGAGATCAACCAGCGGCGCGGCGACCTTCCGGTCCTGCTGCCAGAGGACCAGAGCGGCGACCTGGACATCACCGAACACTGGGTGCGCTCGATGGTCGACGCGCTCAACATCCTCTTCGAGCCGGCAAGCCCCCCACAGCTCAGCTTCCGACCCGAGGCGGCAGCGGACTGCGCGAACGCACGGCCCAGCCCCCCGGCCTCCTACTGCCCTGACACCAACACCATCGTGGTCGACCTGGCCGAAATGCAAGCGCTGGCAACACCGTCCGACGAGGTCGACGTCGGCGATCTGGCCGGCGGTGACAACACCGCGTTCTCCGTGCTGATCTCGCGTTACGCCCTGGCCCTCCAACATGCCCAGGGCCTGGTGCTCGACAACGCCGAGGCGGCACTACGCACCGCCTGCCTGACCGGTGTGGCCACCGCCAAGATGATCAAGCCCGTGAACCTGCCCAACGGCGACACCATCCTGCTGACCGCTGGCGACGTCGACGAGGCGGTCTCGGGCATACTCACCAACGGATTGGCGGCCAGCGACGTCAACGGCGAGTCGGTGCCCTCGGGGTTCGCCCGCATCGACGCGTTCCGGGTCGGCATCCTCGGTGACGAGCAGCGCTGCCTCAAGCGCTTCGCGTGACGGCTCAGACCACCTTCGTGGTGCCGTACCAGGCAAGCACTGCCTCGGATTCTTCCGTGGAACGGGTCAGCACCGCGTAGGACCGGATGAACGACTGGCCCACGCAGCCGTCGATCTTCACCCGGAAGTTGCTGATCATCACCCATGGTTCGGTGCCCTTGAATTCCTTCTCGGTCACCGGGATGAGGTTGATGATGCCGGGTTTGAGGCCGATCGTGATGCCGCCGCCGATGTTGGCGCCGACTCCCGGAAGGATGCCCTCGGGCCAGGGCGAGGCCATGTCGGTCCCGAGAATGCCGATGGACGAGTTGAGCCCGGCGGTGCCGGTCAACGCCACACCGTTGGACGTGCTCATGTCGATGCCGCAGCCGATCTGATAGCCGGCCTCCAAGGTGCCGCCCGGCTTGTCGCCGCCGTCGGGTCCGGTCATGGTGCCGCGGTAGGTACCACCGACGACATACTCGCGGGAGGAGATCGCGGTCGTCAGAGGTGGCACCGTGGCCCGTGTCTCGTCACTGGCTGACACCGTGAGGTCCCAGCCATCCGGGGTTTTGAGGGTGGCCGGCGGGGTCGACTCGACCAGATCGGCAGCGACCGGTTCACCCGGCTTGGGCAGCAGATCGGCGACCACCTCGACTTCGGGGGCGACGACGGGATCGGCCCACGCCGGGGCGACGGGTGCCGTGCAAGCCAGAGCCGCGGCCGTGAGCAGTCCCAACGAGCGAATCAACACAGGCGGCCTCTCGTTACAGTTCCCCGCGGGAACGTATCGCCACGTTCCCGAAGGGAACCTGCCTATGTACTTACCTGACCGTTGCTGGCGGCGGTCACTCAGGTGGGCATTTTCAGCACGAATCCAAATTCCAGCGCCACCCAACAGGCTCCATCGGGACCGATCGCCAACCCATGGGGTTCACTTCCGGACGGCAGGTCGATGGTCACCACCTCACCGTCGCCACTGATCCGGGCGATCTGGTCGGCACCCCAGAGGCTGACCCAGACGCCGTCGGTCGGGTCGGCGACCACCGCGTGCGGTTTGCCCGGCAGGTCGAGCTCCTGGATCGCGTCGTGGACCGGAATCCTGCCCACCTTGTCGGCGCGGATCTCGGTGAACCAGACCGAATCGTCGTGGGTGGCGGCGATGCCCACCGGACCGGCTGCGGCAGTGGGTAGTTCGCGAACCGTGAGATTTCCGTCGACGGTCAGCCGGCCAACCTTGCCGGTCTCGTTGAGGGTGAACCACAACGCGTCGTCGGGCCCCTTTGTGATCATCGACGGCATTCCGCCGACCACAGCTCGGCTGCTGATCTCACCATCGGTGCCGATCCGGCAGATCTCGCCCGACGACATCGTGGTGAACCACATGGCATCGTCGGGGCCTGAGGTGATGCCGAATGGCGAACTGCCCTCGGGCAATTCGAACGAACTCAGCTCCCCCGCCGTGGTGATCCGGCCGATGCGATCGTCTCCCGAGCGGGTGAACCACAGGGCCCCGTCCGGCCCGGCCGCGATGATCGACGGACGCGCACACTCCGCGACCGGGTACGTGGTCACCTCGCCGGCGGCCGAGACCCGGGCGACGGCGCCGGCATGCACCAGCGTCACCCACATCGCGCCGTCGCTTCCAGCTGCCAGCGCGTACGGTCCACCGTCGAGCTGAACTTTGAGCGCGCCACTCAAGCCAGTGCCACCAGGCCCAACTCGTTGTCGGCAGTCAGCAACCGGTGGTGCGGCAGCACCCGGACGGTGTACCCCACCGGCCCGGCCACCGGCAGCGGCGTGCTGGTGGAGAACACCTCGGTGCCGCCATCTGCCGACCCGGTATGCGTCATCGGCACGGTCACCGGATTCAGGATCACGTCACCGTCATCCACACGGCCCAACACGGCCTGCACCGTGACCTCGTCGGGCCGCAGCCCGGCCAACTGCACTGTGGCCGTCAGCGTCAGCTGTGACCCCAACAGCGGCGTATCCGGCAGGCCATAGCTGTCCACATCGGTGATCTGGATCTTCGGCCAGGCATCCTGGGCACGGCGCCGGTAGGTGGCCAGTTCCCTGGCTGCACCGAACGGCTCACCCGAGGTGGCCTCGACGGTCTCGCGCAACGACAGCGCCGCAGGCACGTAGTACTGCTCGGTGTAGTCGCGCACCATGCGCGAGGCCAGCACCTTGGGCCCCAGCACCTGCAACGTGTGGCGCACCATCTCGACCCACCGCGTCGGGACGCCATGTTCGTCGCGCTCGTAGAACTTGGGCGTGACCGCATGCTCGAGCAGGTCGTACAGGGCGGCGGCCTCCAGATCGTCACGACGCGCCTCGTCGTCCACGCCATCGGCGGTCGGGATCTCCCATCCGTTCTCGCCGTCGTACCACTCGTCCCACCAGCCGTCCCGGATGGACAGGTTCAGCCCGCCGTTGAGCGCACTCTTCATGCCCGACGTGCCGCACGCCTCCAGCGGCCGCAACGGATTGTTCAGCCAGACGTCGCAACCCCAGTACAAAAACCGGGCCATCGACATGTCGTAATCGGGCAGGAACGCGATGCGATGGCGCACCTCCGGACGGTCGGCGAACCGCACGATCTGCTGGATCAGCGCCTTGCCCCCGTCGTCGGCCGGGTGCGACTTACCGGCCACGATCAGCTGCACCGGCCGTTTCTCGTCGAGCAGCAGCTTCTCCAGCCGCTCCGGGTCGCGCAGCATCAGCGTCAACCGCTTGTAGGTCGGCACGCGCCGCGCGAACCCGACCGTCAGCACCGACGGGTCGAAAGCGGTTGCGATCCAGCCAAGTTCGGCCTCGGATGCGCCGCGTTCCAGCCAGGAACGGCGCAACCGATCGCGGACATCGGCGATGAGCGTCTCGCGCAACTGCGAACGGATCCACCACATGTGGCCGGGGTCGACCTCCTGCAGGCGTTCCCACACCGCCGGTTCGGCCGCCTCGGAGCCGATCAGCTCGCGGCCCAGAGCCAACCACTGCGGCGCCGCCCAGGTCGGGGCGTGCACACCGTTGGTGATGGAGCCGATCGGGACCTCGGCCCGGTCGAACCCCGGCCAGAGGTCGTTGAACATGGCGCGGCTGACCCGACCGTGCAGCAGCGACACCCCGTTGGCCCGCTGCGCCAGCCGCAGACCCATGTGCGCCATGTTGAACTTCGACGGATCATCCTCGGCACCGAACGCGACCACCCGGTCCAGCGGCACTCCAGGCAGCAGCCGGGAATCGGCCGGACCGCCGGGCGGGCTGCCGAAGTAGCTCCTGATCATCTCCACCGGGAACCGGTCGATCCCGGCAGGCACCGGGGTGTGGGTGGTGAACACCGTTGAGGAACGCACCACCGTCAGTGCGGTGTCGAAATCTAGTCCCGCTGCGACCAGTTCGCGGATGCGCTCCACGCCCAGGAAGCCTGCGTGGCCCTCGTTCATGTGGAAAACCTCAGGGGCAGGCAGGTTTTCGATCTCGGTAAATGCCCGGATCGCGCGAATACCGCCGATACCGGCCAGGATCTCCTGCTTGATGCGGTGTTCCTGATCGCCGCCGTAGAGCCGGTCGGTGACCCCGCGCAGTTCGTGCTCGTTCTCCGGAACATCGGAATCGAGCAGGAGCAGCGGAATCCGGCCCACCTGCGCAATCCAGACCCGGGCCCGCAGTTCGCGGGCCTCCGGCAACGCCAACTCCACCAGCACCGGCGCCCCGGACGCGTCCGTGAGCAGGCGCAACGGCAGGCCCTGCGGGTCCAGCGACGGATAGGTCTCGTGCTGCCAACCGTCGGCGGTCAACGACTGCCGAAAGTAACCCGAGCGGTAGTAGAGACCGACCGCGATCAACGGCAGCCCCAGATCCGACGCGGATTTCAGATGGTCGCCGGCCAGGATGCCCAGGCCGCCCGAATAGTTGGGCAGCACCTCGGCGACACCGAACTCCATCGAGAAGTACGCGATGCCCTTCGGCATGGCGACGCCGTCGTCGATCTGCTGCTGGTACCACAGCGGGCGGCTCAGATAGTTGTCCAGGTCGGCGGCCAGCTCGTCGAGCCGGCCCAGGAAGGATTCGTCGCCCGCCAGTTCGTCCAGCCGTTGCGGACTGACCGCCCCCAGCAACGCCACCGGGTCCCCCTTGGTCTGCTGCCACAGCTCGGAGTCGAGCATGGCAAACAGATCCTGGGTGGGTTTGTGCCACGACCAGCGCAGGTTGATCGACAGCCGTTCCAGCGCCGCCAACCGCTCGGGAAGGTGCGCGCGGACGGTGAACCTTCTGAGGGCTTTCACGCGATCCAACCTTACTGACAATTCCGGTTCCTGCAGCGGTGAGCGATTTCCGTTCAGCCGGTGTTATCCCTACGAGCCGCCGTCTGGTCACGCTTAACGCCCGCCAGATTGGGCAGCCCATTACGGTGGGTATCAGACACGCGACAAGGCGAGTGAACGAGAGACAGCCGCTTGATCGAGACGACGTGAGGAGTGGATGGGTGGCCGGTCGTATCGGAATCGACGATGTCGCGCCTGTGATCTTCGGCGGACAGTTCCCGGCAAAAGCCGTCGTCGGCGAGGTAGTGCCCGTGCGCGCCACCGTCTGGCGCGAGGGACATGACGCGGTCGCGGCCACCTTGGTGGTGCGGTATCTCGGTACGGACTATCCGCGGCTGGCGACCGGACCAGGCACCGCGGCCGCGCCGGTGCCCATCGACACCGTGTTGCCCACCAACCCAGGGGTGCGTCCTTCACAACGCATCAAGCCCCAGGCCCTGCCGATGTCCACCGGGAACACCCCCGATGTCTTTCACGGCCAATTCACGCCCGATACCGTCGGCCTGTGGACCTACCGGGTCGACGGTTGGGGCGATCCGCTGTCCACCTGGCGGCACGCGGTCGAGGCCAAGCTCGGCGCAGGTCAGAGCGAAGCCGAGTTGTCCAACGACCTTCTGGTCGGGGCGCGTCTGCTCGAGCGCGCCGCCGCGGGGGTACCCCGCAAACTGCGCGATCCGCTGATCGAGGCCGCCGCGGCACTGCGTACCCCCGGTGACCCGTTCCGGCGTGCGGGGGCGGCACTGTCGGAAGAGGTCACCGAGCTGCTCGAGCAGTACCCGTTGCGCGAGTTGGTCACCCGTGGTGAGCAATACGGTGTCTGGGTAGACCGGCCGCTGGCCAGGTTCTCGTCGTGGTACGAGATGTTCCCGCGGTCCACGGGCGGCTGGGACAACGCCGGACATCCCGTGCACGGGACATTCACCACCGCTGCCGAGCAGCTTCCCCGGATCGCCCGCATGGGTTTCAACATCGTGTATCTGCCACCCATCCACCCGATCGGCAAGGTGCATCGCAAGGGACGCAACAACGCGGTCACCGCCGCACCGGACGACGTCGGGTCACCGTGGGCCATCGGCAGCGACGAGGGCGGCCACGATGCGGTGCATCCCGCGCTCGGCACGACCGACGACTTCGACGACTTCGTGGCCGCCGCCCGAAAGCAGGGTGTCGAGGTGGCACTCGATCTCGCACTGCAGTGCGCGCCGGATCACCCATGGGCCGTAGCGCATCCGGAGTGGTTCACGGTACTGCCCGACGGCACCATCGCGTATGCGGAGAATCCGCCCAAGAAATACCAGGACATCTATCCGCTCAACTTCGACAACGACCCCGCCGGCCTGTACCACGAGGTGCTGCGGGTGGTTCGGTTCTGGATCTCGCACGGTGTCAAGGTCTTCCGCGTCGACAACCCGCACACCAAACCGCCGAACTTCTGGATCTGGCTGATCGCCGAGGTCAAGAACGAAGATCCGGACGTGCTGTTCCTGTCCGAGGCCTTCACCCGGCCCGCCCGGCTATACGGCCTGGCCAAGCGCGGTTTCACCCAGTCCTACACGTACTTCACCTGGCGTACCAACAAGTGGGAGCTGACCGAGTTCGGCAACGAGATCACCGCGAACGCCGACAGCGCACGGCCCAGCCTGTGGGTCAACACGCCTGACATCCTGCACGAGTCGCTGCAACACGGCGGGCCTGGGATGTTCGCGATCCGCGCGGTGCTGGCCGCCACCATGAGCCCGTCATGGGGCATGTATTCGGGTTTCGAACTGTTCGAGCACCGAGCCGTCCGGGAGGGCAGCGAGGAGTACCTGGATTCGGAGAAATACGAGCTGCGTCCCCGCGACTTCGCGGCGGCGATGGCCGAGGGCCGTTCGCTCGAACCGTTCGTGACCCGCCTCAACGAGATCCGGCGCCTGCACCCGGCCCTGCGCCAGCTTCGGACCCTGACCTTCCACCACGTCGACAACGACGCACTACTCGCCTACAGCAAGTTCGACCCGATCACCGGAGACACCGTGCTCGTGGTGGTCACGCTCAACGCGTTCGGCCCGGAAGAAGCCATGTTGTGGTTGAACATGGACGCACTGGGTATGGAATCGCATGACCGGTTCTGGGTACGCGACGAAATCACCGGCGAGGAATATCAATGGGGACAGTCGAATTACGTTCGCCTCGACCCCGCCAAGGCGGTGGCACACGTGCTGAACATGCCGCTCGTACCCTATGAGCAACGACTGGGCTTGCTACGCAGGGAATGAGAACAAGATGACGAGAAGCAACCACCTCACCGACAGACATCTGCGACCCGACCCATCGGACATCCAGCGGCTGCTGATCGGGCAACACCACGACCCGCATTCGGTGCTGGGGGCCCACGAGTACAACGGCCGGACCGTGATCCGGGCCTATCGCCCGCACGCCATCAAGGTCGTGGCGGTGATCGGCGGAGACCGATTCCCCATGCAGCACATCGACTCCGGACTTTTCGCGGTGGCCGTTCCGTTCGCCGACCTGGCCGACTACCGCCTGGAGATCGGCTACCCGGGTGCCGACGGAACCATCTTCACCCTCACCACCGCCGACGCCTACCGGTTCCTGCCCACCCTCGGCGAACTCGACCTCCATCTGTTCGCCGAAGGGCGCCACGAACGCCTCTGGGAGATCCTGGGCGCGCACCCGCGCAGTTTCACCACCCCCGACGGGGTCGTCGAGGGCGTGTCGTTCGCAGTGTGGGCACCGAATGCCAAGGGCGTCAGCGTGATCGGTGACTTCAATCACTGGGACGGCAACGAGGCCCAGATGCGGGTGCTGGGCTCGTCGGGGGTCTGGGAGTTGTTCTGGCCGGGGTTCCCGGTCGACGGCCTGTACAAGTTCCGCGTGCACGGTGCCGGCGGGTTCACCACCGACCGCGCAGATCCGATGGCGTTCGCCACCGAGGTGCCGCCGCAAACCGCGTCCCGGGTCACCACGAGCTCGTACACCTGGACCGACGGCAAGTGGATGGCCCAGCGCGCCGCACAGAATCCGGTGTTCGAACCGATGAGCACCTACGAGGTGCACCTGATGTCGTGGCGTCCCGGGCTCAGCTACCGGCAGTTGGCCACCGAACTCACCGAATATGTTGTGGAACAGGGTTTCACCCACGTCGAACTGCTCCCCGTGGCGGAGCATCCGTTCGGCGGATCGTGGGGCTACCAGGTCACGTCCTATTACGCCCCCACCTCCCGGTTGGGGACCCCTGACGATTTTCGGTTCCTCGTGGATTCACTGCACCGGGCGGGGATCGGGGTGATCGTCGACTGGGTCCCGGCCCATTTCCCCAAAGACGCCTGGGCCCTTGGCCGTTTCGACGGCACGCCGCTGTACGAGCATTCCGACCCGCGCCGCGGGGAACAGCTCGACTGGGGTACCTACGTCTTCGACTTCGGTCGCCCCGAGGTACGCAATTTCCTCGTCGCCAATGCGCTGTACTGGCTGCAGGAATACCACGTCGACGGTCTGCGCGTGGATGCCGTCGCCTCGATGCTCTACCTCGACTACTCCCGCCCCGAGGGTGGCTGGACGCCCAACATCTACGGCGGGCGGGAGAACCTGGAGGCGGTGCAGTTCCTGCAGGAGATGAACGCCACAGTGCACAAGGCGAATCCCGGAATCGTCACCATCGCCGAGGAGTCGACGTCCTGGCCCGGCGTCACCCGCCCGACCAACCTCGGCGGCCTTGGGTTCTCGATGAAATGGAACATGGGCTGGATGAACGACACGCTCGACTACGTCAGCCATGACCCGGTGCATCGCAGCTACCACCATCACGAGATGACGTTCTCGATGCTGTACGCGTTCAGTGAGAACTACGTGCTGCCCATCAGCCACGACGAGGTCGTGCACGGAAAGGGCACGCTGTGGACCCGGATGCCCGGCGACGACCACGCCAAGGCCGCCGGCCTGCGCAGCCTGCTGGCCTACCAGTGGGCCCATCCGGGCAAGCAACTGTTGTTCATGGGCCAGGAATTCGGACAGCGGGCCGAATGGTCGGAGGAGCGCGGGCTGGACTGGTTCCAGCTCGACGAGCAGGGCTTCTCCGGCGGCGTACAACGCTTGGTACGCGATCTCAACGGGATCTACGCGCGCCACCCGGCGTTGTGGAGCCGTGACACCAGCCCCGAGGGCTATTCGTGGATCGATGCCAACGACTCCGCCAACAACGTCCTGAGCTTCCTGCGGTTCGGTGCCGACGGTTCCGTGCTGGCCTGCGTGGTGAATTTCGCCGGCAGCGAGCACAGCGAATACCGGCTCGGACTGCCGCACACCGGTGAGTGGCGCGAGGTGCTCAACACCGACGCGACGATCTACAACGGTGCGGGGATCGGGAACATGGGCGCGGTGCAGGCCACCGACGAGCCGTGGCACGGCCGACCGGCCTCTGCGGTGATGGTTCTGCCGCCGCTGGCGATGCTGTGGTTCGAGCCCGCCTGACGCGCCGACTCCACCGCGCTCTCAGTAGAGCGCGTTGGCCAGATTGCGGCGACCCGCGACCACCTCGGGATCGGCGGGGTCGAACAGGTCGAACAGCTCGATGAGCCGGGTCCGTACCTTGGTCCGGTCGTCGCCGGCGGTGCGCTTGATCAGCGCGATCAGACGGTCGAAGGCCGCCGACACGTCTTGAGCCAGGAGTTCGGCATCAGCCGCGGCGAAGGCGGCGTCGATGTCGTCGGGGGAAGCGTCGGCGACGGCAACGGCATCGGGGCGCTGCGCGCTGGCCCGCTGCAGGAACGCGATCTGTCGCACCGCGCCCTTGGCCTCGGCATGGTTGGGCTGCGCATCGAGAATCGCCTGATAGGCGGCGGCCGCCGCGGGGAAGTCCCCTTCGTCCAGATGGGCGCGGGCCGCGGCCAGCTCGGGATCGACCTGCTCCGGCTCACCGTCACCGTCACCGTCACCGGACCCGGTCAGCTTGCCCGCGGTCGCGTCGAGCAGCGAATCTACCCAGCGACGAAGTTCGTCCGCCGGCTGAGAGCCCTGGAAGCTGGCGATCGGCTGTCCTCCGGCAAGCGCAACCACGGTGGGCACGCCCTGGATGCCGAACATCTGCGCCACCCTCGGGGTGGTGTCGACGTTGACCAGCGCCAGGGACCATTTGCCGTTGTCGGCGTCAGCCAGACCGGCCAGGGTGTCCCCCAGTGCGGCACTGGAATCGCTGCGGGGCGACCACAGCAGCACCACCACCGGCACCTGTCCGGAGCGGACCAGCACCTCGGCTTCGAAGTTGGCTTCGTTGACCTCGGTGACATTCGGGCCGCCGGGCGCACTGGGGCTCCCGCCGCCAGCGCCCGCCGCGGGCCGCTGCTTGAGTGCCGAGAGGTCAACAGCGCCGGCCAATGCCGGCCCCACAGAAGGTCGTGGACGAGTCACGCCATCAAGTCTGTCACGTCGTTTCCGGGACAGCCCCGCCCGGTTGTGCCACCAGTGCCGGAGCTTCGCCCGATTCGATGCGGGCAGTCCGATCCGCCCACATGACAAAGATCACACTGCCCAATGGCACGACGCTGGCCAGCAACGCCAGAATCCAGGTGCCAACGCCCCACTTGCAGGCGATACCGACCAGCAGGGCGGCCACCACGAAGGCGACGAAAACGCCGCCGTGGATCGGCCCGAACACCTTGACACCGATCTCGGTGCGCGGGCTGCCCAGGTACTTGAAATACATGCCGACCAGCAGGCCGGCCCAGCTCACCGCCTCAGCGAGGGCGATGAGCCGGAACCAGCCGGAAACCGTGCGCAGGTCGAAGGAGCGTGTCATGGCCGCCATTGTGCCCGAAGTGGCGGCCAGCTACTACACAGCGTCGTTTTGAGTCGTCGGTTAACTACGGGCGACGCAGGATCAGGGCATCGCCCTGGCCACCGGCACCACAGAGCGCGGCCACCGCGTAGCCGGACCCCTTACGCGCCAGCTCCAGCGCGGCGTGCAGAGTGATGCGCGCACCGGACATCCCGATGGGGTGACCGATGGCGATCGCACCGCCGTTGACGTTCACCTTGGCCGGATCGACACCAAGCTCCTTGGTCGAGGCCAGCGACACCGCAGCGAACGCCTCGTTGATCTCGAGGACGTCCAGCTGATCGACGCTGATGCCCTCGCGCTCGACGGCCTTCTTGATCGCGTTGGCCGGCTGGCTCTGCAGCGTCGAGTCCGGACCCGCCACCACACCGTGGGCACCGATCTCACACAGCCAGTCCAGGCCCAGCTCCTGCGCCTTGGCCTTGCTCATCACCACTACCGCTGCCGCACCGTCGGAGATCTGCGACGACGAGCCGGCAGTGATCGTGCCGTCTTTGCGGAACGCCGGACGCAGGCCGCCGAGCGATTCGGCGGTGGTGTTGGCCCGGATGCCCTCGTCCTCGGCGAACTCGATCGGGTCACCCTTGCGCTGCGGGATCGACACGGGCACCACCTCGTCGGCGTACACCCCGTCCTTCCATGCCGCGGCGGCCTTCTGGTGTGACTGAGCAGCAAACTCGTCCTGCTCGGCGCGGGTGAACTTGTCGACGTCGTTGCGCTGCTCGGTGAGTGCGCCCATCGGCTGATCGGTGAACACGTCGTGCAGACCGTCGTAGGCCAGGTGGTCGACCAGCGTCGCATCGCCGTACTTGTAGCCCTCACGGCTCTTGGGCAGCAGGTGCGGCGCCTGGCTCATCGACTCCTGCCCGCCGGCGACGACGACCTCGAACTCGCCGGCGCGGATCAGCTGGTCGGCCAGCGCGATCGCATCGATGCCCGACAGGCACATCTTGTTGATGGACAGGGCAGGCACATCCCAGCCGATGCCGGCGGCCACCGCGGACTGGCGAGCGGGCATCTGACCGGCACCGGCGGTCAGCACCTGGCCCATGATCACGTAGTCCACCAGCGAAGCATCGACCTTCGCCTTCTCCAGGGCGCCGCGGATCGCGATCGCGCCCAGGTCACTGCCGGAAAAATCCTTCAATGAGCCCATCAATTTGCCAACCGGAGTACGTGCTCCAGCAACGATCACCGATGTGCGAGTATCCGCAGTCATTTCCTACCTCCAAGGCCTTGTTCCAAGAGCTGTGTGGGCGATCACACATACGCAAACGTTCAGGTAGAGGTTACCGTTACGTTATGACCGCCGATCAGGTTGATGCCCGTCCCGCACTCGCGTCCGCGCTGGTGACGGCGATCGATCACGTCGGGATCGCCGTCCCTGATCTGGACGCCGCGGCCAAGTGGTACCACGACCACCTCGGCATGATCGTCCTCCACGAGGAGATCAACGAAGATCAGGGTGTGCGTGAGGCCATGCTCTCGGTGCGCGGCGCCCCCAAGGGCAGCGCCCAGATCCAGCTGCTGGCCCCGCTGAACGAGAAGTCGACGATCGCCAAGTTCATCGATCGCAGCGGCCCCGGTCTGCAGCAGCTGGCCTACCGGACCAGCGACATCGACGGACTGAGTGAGCGCCTGCGCAGCCAGGGAGTTCGGCTGCTCTACGAAGCTCCCCGCAAGGGCACGGCGAACTCGCGCATCAACTTCATCCATCCCAAGGATGCCGGCGGCGTGCTGATCGAGCTGGTCGAGCCGGCCGCGGATTCAGAGCACTAGGACCACTTTCTCGTCGGGCCGCGATTGGCCCTGTTCGCCCAGCAGGCGGTGTGCCAGTGCCTGCGGTCATCGACATCGCCGACATCGACCGGCAACACCACCACATGCGCGGTGGCCACACGAATTTCGTGGTCGCATCCGGGGCATCGATAGACCTTCACCGCACGTGAGGCGGTAACCACCCGCACCTCGTAGTCGTAACCGTCGGGCCCCGTCTCGACGCGACGTGACGGCGGCGGTGGCGCGAACCGCCGATCCTCACGACGCCGACGGCGCATCAGAACAGCCGGTATTCATCGCTGTCCATACCCCGCATCTGGTCATAATCCAAAGTCACACAGCGGATTCCGCGGTCAGTGGCCAGCGTTCGAGCCTGCGGTTTGATCTGTTGGGCAGCGAACACACCCGCCACCGGAGCCAGCACGGTATCGCGGTTGAGCAGCTCGAGATAGCGGGTCAGCTGCTCCACCCCGTCGATCTCGCCGCGGCGCTTGATCTCCACCGCCACCGAGCGGCCCAGCTCGTCGCGGCACATCAGATCCACCGGACCGATCGCGGTCGGGTACTCACGGCGCACCAGCGTGTAGCCGGCGCCCAGCAGCTCGACGTGTTCGGCCAACAGCACCTGCAGGTGCGCTTCCACGCCGTCTTTCACCAGCCCGGGATCGACGCCGAGTTCGTGACTGGAGTCGTGCTCGACGTCTTCGACCGTGATGCGCAGCTGCTCACCGGCCTTGTTCTCGACCACCCACACCGGCACACCGTCGGTGTCGTTCTCGGTGAGCCAGCACGGCGGGCTCATCCAGTTCAGCGGCTTGTAGGCGCGATCGTCGGCATGGACACTGACCGAACCGTCGGACTTGAACAGCAACAGCCGGCGGGCTGATGGGAGGTGGGCGGTCAGCCGCCCGACATAGTCGACGGTGCACTGGGCAATCACAAGGCGCACCCGATCCACCTTAAGGGCAGTTGCGACGAACTAGGCTGACGCCACAATGAACTCCGACAAATCGCTGGCACGACGGCTGGGCCGCGTCCTTGAGGGTGTCACCCGCCAGAACAGCCGGATCCCGGACACCCCGGAATACGGATCGTGGATGCTGGGCCGCGTTTCGGAGAGCCAGCGTCGGCGCAGGGTGCGGATCCAGGTGATCCTCACGACGTTCGTGATCTTCGTGAACCTGCTCGGTATCGGCATCTCGATGATCATCGTCACGCTACTGTTCCCGACACCGAGTGTGTTCGATCCGCAGGTCCGCTGGATCACCTTCATCGTGGGCCCCGTCTACATGGCCTCGGCGTTGATCGTCGGGGTGTTCTGGGCGACGACCCGGGTGATCGACAACGTGCGCTGGGCCATCGAGGAACGCCCACCCACGATCGCGGACCAGCGCAATACCTTCTTTGCCCCGTTCCGCCTCACGCGCGTGCTGCTGGTCCTGTGGGGGCTCGGCGCCGCCCTGCTGACCACGCTCTTCGGGCTGGTCGACACCAACTACATTCCGAAGTTCCTGCTGGGCATCACTTTTCCCGGCATCGTGGTGTCGGTCAGCTGTCACCTGTTCACCGAGTTCGCCCTGCGGCCGGTTGCCGCGCAGGCTCTGGAGGCGGGCCCGCCGCCGGTCCGGCTGGCTCCGGGCATCATGGGCCGCACCATGGTGGTGTGGGCGCTGAGCTCCGGTGTCCCCATCCTCGGCATCATGCTGGCCGCGATGTTCTCCGTGACGCTCAACAACTTGACCTCGACCCAGTTCGCTTACGCCGTCATCGGACTCGGTTCGTTCGCATTGATCTTCGGCTTCCTGCTGATGTGGATCCTGTCCTACCTGACCGCAACGCCGATCCGCGTGGTGCGTGCGGCGCTCAACCGTGTCGAGCGAGGTGATCTGAATACCAACCTGGTGGTGTTCGACGGCACCGAACTGGGCCAGCTGCAGCGCGGTTTCAACTCGATGGTGCACGGTTTGCGCGAGCGCGAGCGGGTTCGGGATCTGTTCGGCCGCCACGTCGGCCGCGAGGTCGCCGCACTGGCCGAACAGGAGAAGCCCGTCCTGGGCGGCGAGGAGCGCCACGCCGCAGTCATTTTCGTCGATGTGATCGGCTCGACTCAGTTGGTCACCACGCGGCCCGCGGTCGAGGTGGTCGACCTGCTCAACCGCTTCTTCGCGGTCATCGTCGACGAGGTCGACAACCACCGCGGCCTGGTCAACAAGTTCGAGGGCGACGCGATACTCGCGGTGTTCGGCGCACCGGTCTCCCTGCCCAACGCCGAAGACGAGGCCCTGGGAGCCGCCCGCGCGATCGCGAGTCGGCTGCGTACCGAGGTGCCCGAGCTCGAGGCGGGTATCGGGGTAGCGGCCGGCCAGGTGGTGGCCGGGAACGTCGGCGCCAAACAGCGCTTCGAATACACCGTGATCGGCGAGCCGGTCAACGAGGCGTCACGGTTGTGTGATTTCTCCAAGCAGGTGCCCGGGCACCTGGTGGCCTCATCGGACACCATCGCCAATGCATCTGAAACCGAAAGGGCTCGTTGGTCACTGGGCGAGTCGGTGCCGCTACGAGGCCTCGGTGAGCCGACCCGCGTAGCTGTGCCGGCCTAGCCTGCGCCCCACCGCAGCGCCGCATCCATCGCCTCGTCGAGCGTGCGGAACACGATGGCGTCGTAATCGTCGCGCCGGTCGGCAGGCACCACACGACCATCGGGGTCGACGAGATACGCCTCCTTGCCTGCGGCGGTCAGGTTGGCCCGCAATCCGGTGAGCATGCCGCGCGCGGCATCGTTGATGTCGTCGACGCGGGTGACGTCCAGCACGGCCACGTCGTACCGACCGCGGTCGTGGTCGGCGGTCCGCAGCACCTGCTCGGCCCCGGCGAACAAGAGGTCTCCCTGGACCTCGTAGACCCGGATGCCCGGGCCTGCGTCGAAGACCGCCCGCAACGTCGACGACGACTCACGGGTGACGCTGAGGAAGTGCAAGCCCAGCTGCGAAGACAGGTTTCGGCACACCTGTACGCCGCGCACACTGTTACCGCGAGCATCCAGACGCGGCGAGTAGACGCCGATCCCGAGTTGGCCGGGCAGCACCGCCACGATGCCACCGCCGACACCGCTCTTGGCGGGCATGCCCACAGCGCTGACCCAATCGCCTGTCGCGTCGTACATCCCGCAGGTCACCATCACACTGAGGGTGCGGCGCACCACGTTTGCGTCGATCACCCGTCTCCCGGTCAACGGGTTGAGCCCTCCCCGCGCCAGCGTGGCGGCCATGCGCGCGAGGTCGGTGCTGGTCACCTTTACCGAACACTGACGGAAGTACACATCCAGCACGTCGTCCGGATCACCGTCCAGCACACCGAAACTGGCCAACATATAGGCGATCGCCCGGTTCCGGTTGCCCGTTGCCTTCTCCGAGTCATACACATCCATATCGATCTCGAGCCGTCGGCCCGCACATGCCGAGTAGAACTCATGGATGTAGCTGAACTGCTCGTCGGGGCCCGCGCCGGGGATCAGCGAAACCGCCGCAATCGCACCGGCGTTGATCATCGGGTTCTTCGGGGTCTTTGTCACATCGTCGACGCTGATTTCGTTGAACGCTTCGCCGGAGGGTTCCACCCCGATCCTGGCGTCGACCGCATCCTGGCCGATCAGGTCCAGCGCCAGGGCATACGTGAACGGCTTCGAAATCGACTGGATGGTGAACTCGACTGCAGCATCGCCAGATTCGTAGACATAGCCGTCCGAGGACGACAAGCTTAGCCCGAAACCCTCGGGGTCGACGTTGGCGAGTTCGGGGATGTAGCTTGCCAGGGCACCATCCCGCATGTCGATCTGCTGGGCACGAATCCGGTCCAGGTACTGCTGCACCAGCTCGGCCACAGGACGAAGTCTAGCCGGGAGCCAAGCCCCACGACCATGTCGTTTTTCCGCTAGTGCAGCGCGGGATGCCGTGCCATCGTGGAACGCATGCACGAAGATTTCGACCGCTGCTACCGGGCAGTCCAGTCCAAGGACGCACGGTTCGACGGTTGGTTCGTCACCGCCGTGCTCACCACAGGCATCTACTGCCGTCCCAGCTGCCCGGTACGCCCACCTTTCGCCCGGAACATGCGGTTCTATCCGACCGCGGCGGCCGCCCAGGCGGCCGGATTCCGGGCCTGCAAACGGTGCCGTCCCGATGCCTCCCCCGGTTCCCCGGAATGGAACGTGCGCGGCGACATCGTGGCGCGGTGCATGCGGCTCATCGCCGACGGCATCGTGGACCGCGAAGGGGTGACGGGGCTGGCCACCCGCGTCGGGTACACCAGTCGCCAGCTGCAACGCATCCTGCAGGCCGAACTGGGGGCCAATCCCCTGGCGCTGGCTCGGGCCCAGCGCGCCCAGACGGCTCGGGTCCTGATCGAAACCACCGAGATCCCGTTCGCCGACGTCGCGTTCGCCGCTGGTTTCGCCAGCATCCGGCAGTTCAACGACACCGTTCGCACGGTGTGTGATCTCACGCCCACCCAGCTTCGCCAACGGGCCCGGAGCAAATTCACCACCGCGGTCTCGGCCGCTCCCGGTGTTGTGTCACTGCGACTACCGGTACGTACCCCGTTCTCTTACGAAGGGTTGTTCGGCCATCTGGCGGCCAGCGCGGTGCCGGGGTTGGAAGAGGTCCGCGACGGGCAGTTCCGGCGCACCCTGCGACTGCCACACGGTCATGGCGTTGTGGGCCTGACACCTCAACCAGACCATGTCCGCTGCCTGTTGGTGCTCGACGATTTCCGTGACCTCTCGGCTGCCATTGCGCGGTGCCGACGGCTGTTGGACCTGGACGCCGACCCCGAGGCGGTCGTGGAAGCGCTGCAGGCAGATTCGGCACTGGCGGCCGTAGTGGCCAAGGCGCCTGGACAGCGCATTCCCCGCACAGTCGACGAAACCGAACTCGCGCTCCGGGTGGTGATCGGCCAACAGGTCTCGATCAAAGCCGCACGTACGCATGTGGGTCGCCTTGTCGCCGGCTATGGAACACCGATCTCCGACGATGCGGGCGGTTTGACCCACGTCTTTCCCGACGTCACCGATCTCGTCAGTCTGGATCCAGCGCATCTCGCGATGCCGGCCTCCCGAAGACGGACGGTGGCCGCCATGGTTGACGCCATCGCCGCCGACAATCTGGTCCTGGACCCCGGCTGCGATTGGGACCGCGCCCGCGAGCAGTTACTTGCGCTTCCCGGGGTGGGGCCATGGACGACAGAGGTGATCGCGATGCGCGGCCTCGGTGATCCAGATGCCTTCCCTGCCACCGATCTCGGGGTCCGCGCTGCTGCCGAACACTTGGGCATGCCCGCGAACGGCCTCGTGGAGCACAGCGTCCGATGGCGCCCATGGCGCTCCTATGCGACACAACACCTGTGGACCACCCTGGACCACGCGGTGAACGAATGGCCCCCGCACGATCCAGAGGAGAAGTCATGACGACACTGCACTACCGCACGATGGACAGCCCGGTCGGCCTCCTCACCCTGGCCGGCCGCGACGGTCGGCTCATGCACCTCCGGATGGTCGATCAGACGTATGAACCGAGCCGCGAAGGGTGGGAACGCGACGACGCAGCATTTCCCGACGCCGTCGACCAACTGACCGCCTACTTCGGCGGGGACCTCACTGAATTCGACCTGGAACTGGACATGGTGGGCACCCAGTTCCAGCGCCGCGTGTGGGAGGCGCTGCAGACCATCCCGTACGGGGAGACCTGCTCATACGGTGAGATCGCCCGGCAGATCGGATCACCGGGCGGATCACGCGCGGTCGGGCTGGCGAATGGGCACAATCCGATCGGAATCATCGTGCCCTGTCATCGAGTGATCGGTGCCAATGGCAGCCTCACCGGATACGGCGGCGGACTGGACCGCAAGCGTGCATTGTTGGAATTGGAGAAGAGCCGCGCAATGCCGGCACTTTTCAATTGACCTACGACTGAGGCGCGTTTTCAATTACCGAATTGAAAACGCGCCTTTAACTATCGGTCTGCACATACAAAAATGCCCGGGCCCTCCAATCGAAATTGGAGGGCCCGGGACTTAATTTGTGTTCGGCGGTGTCCTACTTTTCCACCCGAGAGGGTAGTATCATCGGCGCTGGCAGGCTTAGCTTCCG
>NZ_LZSO01000006.1 GCF_001665785.1 Mycolicibacterium peregrinum | reverse complement strand
CGGCTCGGTTAAACAGCGTCCTCCCAACCACGACATACCGCTCAAGATCGCGCTGTTCACTACCCATTAGCGTGACACTCGGCACGCGTTGTGGGCTCTGATTGCGCCACACCGTTTCGCCAGACCAGTGCCCCACACAGCACAGAACCCCGGCGCACCAGGTGCACCAGGGTTCTGCGTTGACAGCTTGGGGGAACTAGCCCTTACGCGCCTTGACCGCCTCGGTCAGCTGCGGGCTGACCTTGAACAGGTCACCGACGATGCCGAGGTCGGCGATCTCGAAGATCGGAGCTTCCTCGTCCTTGTTCACCGCGATGATCGTCTTCGACGTCTGCATGCCGGCGCGGTGCTGGATCGCACCGGAGATGCCCAGCGCGATGTACAGCTGCGGCGACACGGTCTTACCGGTCTGGCCGACCTGGAACTGGCCCGGGTAGTAACCGGAGTCGACCGCGGCACGGGAGGCACCGACGGCACCGCCCAGCGAGTCGGCCAGCTCCTCGACCACCGAGAAGCTCTCGGCGCTGCCGACACCACGGCCACCGGCGACCACGACGCTGGCCTCGGTGAGCTCGGGGCGGTCACCGGCGACGGCGGGCTCGCGCTTGGTGATCTTCGTCGCGTTCTCGGCCTGGGCCGGGACCTCGACGTTGACGACCTCGCCGGCACCGTCGGCCGGGGCGGCCTCGACGGCACCCGGGCGCACCGTGATCACCGGGGTGTCACTGGTGACCTGGGCCTCGACGGTGAAGGCGCCACCGAAGATGCTGTGGACGCCCACTGCACCTTCGCGGACCTCGACGACGTCGACGAGCAGGCCCGAGCCGATACGCGCGGCCAGGCGGGCGGCAATTTCCTTGCCGTCTGCGGTGGCGGCGACGATCACGCCGGCGGGGGCGGCCGACTCGGCCAGCCCGGCGAGCACGTCGACGACCGGGGTGACCAGGTAGCTCTCTGCGTCGTCAGACTCGGCGACGTAGATCTTGGCCGCGCCGGCGGCCTTCAGGCCGTCGACCAGCGGAGCAGCGGTGCCGGGCTTGCCCACCACGACGGCGGCGGGCTCACCCAGCGCGCGGGCGGCGGTGATGAGCTCGGCGCTGACCTTCTTCAATGCACCTTCGGAGTGCTCAGCGAGCACAAGTACTTCAGCCATGAGTTCTCGTTGTGTCTTTCTGCTAGATCAGCTTTTGGGCGACCAGGTACTCGGCGATCTTGGTGCCGCCTTCGCCTTCGTCGGTCACCTTTTCACCGGCGGTTTTCGGCGGCTTCGGGGTCGAAGACAGCACCTTGGAACCGGCATTGGCAACGCCGACCTCATCGGCTTCCACGCCGATCTCGGCGAGGGTGAGCACGGTGACTTCCTTCTTCTTGGCGGCCATGATGCCCTTGAAGGAGGGGAAGCGGGGCTCGTTGATCTTCTCGTTGACGCTGACCACTGCCGGCAGCGAGGCCTCGAGGCTGAAGACGCCCTCGTCGGTCTCACGCTCGGCGGTGACCTTGCCGCCCTCGACGGTCAGCTTGCGCACGTGGGTGAGCTGCGGCAGGCCGAGGTACTCGGCGATCACGGCCGGGACGGCGCCGCCGACACCGTCGGTGGCCTCGTTACCGGCGATGACCAGCTCGGTGCCCTCGATGGTGCCCAGCGCGCGGGCCAGTGCCCAGCCCGTCTGGATCACGTCGGAGCCGTGCAGGCCGTCGTCCTTGAGGTGCACAGCCTTGTCGGCACCCATGGACAGCGCCTTGCGGATCGCCTCGGTGGCGCGCTCCGGACCGGCGGTCAGCACGGTGACGGTGCTGTCTCCACCCTCACGCTCCTTGATCAACAGCGCCTCTTCCACGGCGCGCTCGTTGATCTCGTCGAGCACGGCGTCGGCAGCCTCGCGGTCGAGGGTGAAATCGCCGTCGGACAGCTTGCGCTCCGACCAAGTGTCTGGGACCTGTTTGATCAGGACCACGATGTTCGTCATGACTCTGGTTCGTCCTCCTCGATGAGACCGGTGGCCCGGGCTCATATCACGTTCTGAGTAACTAGCACCATGTTACCGGTCAGTAACTTTTAGTGGTTCGCAGGAACACCATAGCTGGTCGGAGTTTGTATTCCGGCCTCCCCTACCACACCTCTGGGGTGAGGGAACCGTTGGTCGAATCGCTACCGACCCTTCAACCTGGGTAAGCCTGGGTTAGCCTGCCTTCCAATGAGCGCATTCGTTGGCGATCCGGATCACGCCCTACCCCTGACCGGCGAGCGGACCATCCCTGGCCTGGCCGAGGAGAACTACTGGTTTCGCCGACATGAGGTGGTGTATCAGCGATTGGCCGAGCGGTGCGTCGATCGCGAGGTCCTCGAGGCGGGCTGCGGCGAGGGCTACGGCGCCGATCTGATCGCCGATGTGGCCCGCCGAGTCGTCGCACTGGATTACGACGAGGCGACGGTGGCACACGTGCGGGCTCGCTACCCCCGGGTCGACATCAAACACGGCAACCTCGCCGAGCTACCGCTGGCCGACGAGTCTGTGGACGTCGTCGTGAACTTCCAGGTGATCGAGCACCTCTGGGACCAGGGTCAATTCGTCTCCGAGTGCTTCCGCGTGCTGCGGCCCGGCGGCGTGTTCCTGGTCTCCACCCCCAACCGGATCACCTTCTCCCCCGGTCGCGACACCCCGCTCAACCCGTTCCACACCCGCGAACTCAACGGCGCCGAGTTGACCGAACTCCTACAGGACGCCGGCTTCACGGTCGAGTCGATGCTCGGGGTCTTTCACGGTGCCGGGCTCGCTGAGCTCGACGCCCGGCACGGCGGCTCGATCATCGAGGCGCAGGTACAGCGCGCGGTGGCCGACGCGGAGTGGCCCGAGCAACTGCTCGCCGACGTCGCCGCGGTGAGCATCGACGACTTCGACCTGACCTCCGCCGACGAGCGCAACATTGACGACAGCCTCGATCTGGTGGCGATCGCGGTGCGGCCGTGACCTCGAATCCCGACCCCGAGCCGGTACCCGGGCTATTCACCCTGGTCCTGCACACCCACCTGCCCTGGCTGGCCCATCACGGACGCTGGCCCGTCGGCGAGGAGTGGCTCTACCAGTCCTGGGCGGCGGCATACCTGCCGTTGATGCGGGTGCTGCGCGGCCTGGCCGCCGAGGATCGCAGCCACCTGATCACCCTCGGTATGACGCCGGTGGTCACCGCCCAGCTCGATGATCCGTACTGCCTCACCGGGATGCACCACTGGCTGGCCAACTGGCAGCTGCGTGCCCAGGAGGCGACTACGCTGCGCGAACCAGAAGGTTTGCGGCAGTTCGGGATTCGCGAGTACGCCGAGGCCGGCGCGGCCATCGAGGAATTCGCCACCCACTGGCGTCACGGCGCCAGTGGGCTGCTGCGCCAACTGATCGACGCCGAGACCATCGAGCTGCTCGGCGGCCCGCTCTCGCACCCGTTCCAGCCGCTGCTCAACCCGCGGCTGCGCGAGTTCGCGCTACGCGAAGGCCTGGCCGACGCGCAGCAGCGGTTCGGGCACACCCCCGCCGGCATCTGGGCGCCGGAGTGTGCGTACGCGCCCGGCATGGAAACCGGTTACGCCGCAGCCGGTGTCGGCCATTTCATGGTGGACGGTCCGTCTCTGCACGGCGACACGGCGCTGGGCCGGCCCGTCGGCGAGTCCGACGTGGTGGCCTTCGGCCGCGACCTGCAGGTCAGCTATCGGGTGTGGTCGCCCAAATCGGGATATCCCGGTCACGCCGCCTATCGCGATTTCCACACCTACGACCACACCACGGGCCTCAAACCCTCCCGGGTCACGGGTCGCAACGTCCCGTCCGAGGAGAAGGCGCCCTACGATCCGCAGCGCGCCGACCGGGCGATCGACGAGCACGTCGCCGACTTCGTCGGGGTGGTCCGCCGCCGCCTGATCAGCGAGAGCGAACGTCACGGCAGGCCGACACACGTGGTGGCCGCGTTCGACACCGAACTGTTCGGGCACTGGTGGTACGAGGGTCCGGAGTGGCTGGGCCGGGTACTGCGGGCCCTGCCCGAGGCCGGCGTCCGGGTGGGCACCCTCGCCGACGCCAAGGCCCAGGGCTTCGTCGGCGCCCCGGTCGAATTGCCGCCCAGCTCTTGGGGTTCGGGCAAGAACTGGCAGGTCTGGAACGGCGAGAAGGTGGCCGATCTGGTCCAACTCAACAGCGAGGTGGTCGACGGCGCCCTGAGCACCGTCGACAAGGCGCTCACCCAGCACACCGCGGTCGGTGCACCCACCGCGCGGGACCGGGTGGCCGATCAGATCCTGCGGGAGACCCTGCTGACGGTCTCCAGCGACTGGCCGTTCATGGTGAGCAAGGATTCGGCGGCCGAGTACGCGCGCTACCGCGCCCACCTGCACGCCCACGCGACCCGCGAGATCTCGGACGCCCTCGCCTCGGGTCGTCGCGACCATGCCGAACGCCTCGCCGACGGCTGGAACAAAGCCGACGGACTGTTCGGTGCCCTCGACGCGCGGCGTCTGCCAAAATGACCACCAGCTCGAGCGTGCGTGTCTGCCGCTCGACACCCCGCCAAACCTCAGCATTGTGCGCACGCTCGCACCGGCACGAAGGCACGCAGTCATGAAGATCCTGATGGTGTCATGGGAATACCCGCCCGTCGTCGTCGGCGGTCTGGGCCGGCACGTGCACCACCTGGCCACCGCACTGGCCGAAGCCGGCCACGAGGTGGTGGTGCTCAGCCGCAGGCCCACCGACACCGACCCGAGCACCCACCCGTCGACCGACGAGCTCAGTGAGGGCGTGCGGGTGGTCGCCGCCGCACAGGACCCGCACGAGTTCGAGTTCGGTACGGACATGATGGCCTGGACCTTGGCCATGGGGCATGCGATGGTGCGCACCGGCCTTGCCGTCAAAGACTATTCGGGTGATCGCTGGGTACCCGACCTCGTGCACGCCCACGACTGGCTGGTCGCCCATCCCGCCATCGCTCTGGCCGAATATTTCGATGTGCCACTGGTTTCCACCATTCACGCCACCGAGGCCGGCCGGCACTCCGGGTGGGTATCCGGGCCGATCAGCCGCCAGGTGCACGCGGTGGAATCCTGGCTGGTGCGCGAATCCGATTCGCTGATCACATGTTCGGCGTCGATGAGCGACGAGATCTCCGAGCTGTTCGGACCCGAACTGTCCGAGATCCGGGTGATCCGCAACGGAATCGACGCCGACCTCTGGCCGTTTGCGCCCCGCCGCCCCCGTCAGGGTCCGCCCGAGCTGCTCTACCTCGGCCGCCTTGAATACGAGAAGGGTGTGCACGACGCGATTGCCGCCCTCCCCCGCATCCGCCGCGCACATCCGGGTACCACGCTGACCATCGCCGGTGACGGCACCCAGCAGCAGTGGCTCGTGGAGCAGGCCCGAAAGCACAAGGTACTCAAGGCGACCCGCTTCGTCGGGCGGCTCGGTCACGAGGAGTTGCTGCAGGCCCTGCAGGCGGCCGACGCCGCCGTGCTGCCCAGCCACTACGAGCCGTTCGGCATCGTGGCGCTGGAAGCCGCGGCCACCGGAACCCCGCTGGTGACCTCCAACGTCGGTGGGCTGGGCGAAGCGGTGATCGACGGCCAGACCGGAATGTCTTTCGCGCCAAGGGATGTGGTGGGGTTGGCCGCGGCGGTCCGCGCGGTACTCGACGATCCCGAGGCAGCGCAGCACCGGGCGATCGCCGCGCGCGAGCGCCTAAGCGCCGACTTCGACTGGCACACCGTGGCCGCCGAGACCAGCCAGGTCTATCTGGCCGCCAAACGCGCCGAACGCGAACCGCATCCGCGTCGGCCGATCGTCGAGCACGCGCTCCCCGACCGCTGATTCGACCGGCATCGAATCAATCCGCACCTAGCGTGCGGATATGGCACCACAACGATCTGCCGTCCTCACGCTGGTCGCGGCGTATCTCGGACTGTTCATCGGCCTGGTCGACGCAAATGCGGTCAACCTGGCGCTGCCCGCGATCGGCGGCGACCTGGGCGGCGGGGTGACCGGCGCGCAATGGACCATCGACGCCTACAACGTGACGTTCGCGGCGTTCCTGCTCACCGCGGGCTCCCTCGGTGACCGGTTCAGCCGGCGCCGGATGCTCCGCATCGGACTGGTCACCTTCGCCACAGCGTCGGCGGGCTGCGCGCTGGCTCCGTCACTGACCTCACTCCTGGTGGCACGGGCGGCACAGGGAGCCGGTGCGGCCATGATGCTGCCGCAGGGCCTGGCCATCGCCGCCGCGGCGTTTCCGGACTCCCGCGACCGGGCTCGCGCCACTGCGGCGTGGGCGATGGCCGCGGCGAGCAGCACCGCTCTGGGCCCACTGCTGGGCGGAGCGCTGGCCGAAACCGTGGGTTGGCGCTGGATCTTCTGGGTCAACGTGCCGGTCTGTGCTCTGGCCTTGGCCGTCAGCGTCACGCATCTGCCCGATTCGCGTGATCCGGACGCCGCGCGCATCGACCTGTCGGGCCAGTTCCTGGCCGTGCTGGCGCTCGGGTCGGCAACTCTGGTCCTGGTCGAGGGACATGACTGGCGCTGGCCGCAGACCGTCGCGGTCGGCGCGATCGCCGTGACCGCGGTCGGCGGGTTCCTGGCCGGCCAGCGGCGTAACCCGCACCCGATGCTCCCGCTGGACCTGTTCACCGGACGGCGACTGGTGGGTGCCCTGCTGGCCACCTTCACCATGACGTTCGGCATCTACGGGCTGCTGCTGGTGAACAGCTTTGCGTTCCAACAACTCCGGGGCTTCAGTGCGTTGGAGACCGCAGCGTGGTTCCTGCCGATGGCGATCGTCTACCTGGCGCTGATTCCCGCGGTCAACGCACTGGCCCGCCGCACCGGCCCACGTCCGCCAATGACGGCCGGACTGGTGTTGATGGCGGCCGGCTCACTGCTGTACGCCGCGGCGGGGCCGCACGCCGCGATCGGATGGCTGGAACTGTCCTTCGTGCTGGCCGGTGCCGGGCTGGCCCTCAACACCGGCCCGGCGGTGACACTGGCCATGGCCGCGATCCCCGTGCGGCGGGCAGGTCTGGCCGCAGGCGTGGTGAATCTGTCCCGGCTGCTGGGTATCACTGTCGGTGTCGCGGTGTTGGGTAGTGCCATGACGGTTGTCGGTGGCGCGGCGGGTGTGCGCACCGCGCTGTTGCTCGGTGCGTTATGCCAGTTGGTGGGTGCGGTGCTGGCCCTACGGCTGACCCGGCACACACCGGCGCCCACAGTCCCCATCGGGAAGGAGTCCTGCCATGCGTGAGGCACACGAGCTGGCCGCGACAACCGAGGTGGACATCGCCGCAGTGGCGGCCCTGCTGGCCGACCCGGCCCGTTGCAAGGTGCTGCTCGCGCTCGACGACGGCCGTGCCCTTCCGGCCGGTGTACTGGCCGAGGAAGCCGGCATCAGCCGTCCCACGGCCAGCAGCCATCTCGCGAAGTTGACCGACGCCGGCCTGCTGACCGTTCGCACCCAGGGACGGCATCGGTACTACCGATTGGCCGGCCCCGAAGTCGGCGCGCTCATCGAGCAACTCGGCCGGCTGGCACCGGCCCGTCCGGTCACCTCACTGCGGGAGGGCACTCGCGCGGCGCGGCTCCGCTCGGCGCGCACCTGCTACGACCACATCGCCGGCCGGCTCGGTGTGCAGCTCATGGGCAGTCTGTTGGACCGGGGGGTGCTCACCGGAGGGGACGGGTGGTTTCATCCCGGCGGCACCGACCGGCTGAGCAGCCCCGGCCACGACGTGGATTACCAACTCACCGACGGCGGCCGTGACCTGTTGGGCCAGATGGGCGTCGAACTGCCCACCGGCCCAAGGCCATTGGTGCGTTACTGCGTCGATTGGACCGAGCAGCGTCACCATGTCGCCGGTGGGCTGGGCCGTGCGCTTCTCGATCATTTCCTGGCCGCGGGCTGGCTGCGTCGCACACCCCGCCACCGCGCACTCACGGTGACCGGTTCCGGCCGCGTCGCCTTGAGCAAACGATTCGACATCGACTGGACGGGTTGACGCACGCGTTCGAGAATCACCGAACCGCTGTCGGTCGCGGTGTCCACCAAGCACAATCGAGACGTGGTCCAGACCCGCAGACACCTACGCACGCTCTGCGCCGCACTCGTCGGCGCCGCATTCTCACTCGGCCTGGCGGCACCGGCAGCCAGCGAACCCACCGGCGCCGCGCCCAGCCTGCCCGTGTTTGTGCCCCATCCCTCGGACTGGGCGCCGAACTACACCGTCTTCCCGTACAACCTGTGGCAGACGCGCGTCACGCCCGAGCAGATCGACGCCCAGCGCGAGTCCTGCCAGTGGTTCAACGCCCAGTACGGCACGTTGATGACCCAGATCGTGGGTTTCCAGAATTTCCTGGGCGGGCAACACGACTATTGGACCGCGCCCGGTGTGCAGGCTGCCGGCGACGCCGTGAGGGCCAACGTCGACCAGTCGGCAGCTTTCCTGGATCCCCGCGCCCACACCCTGTACATCACGAATTACCCGGACCAGAGCCAGTATTCACCGCTGTACAACGGTGACTCGATCTATCACCTCTGGTATCAGCTGACCCAGATCAGCGACAAGATCGCCAAGCAGCAGCCGTCGGGGGTCATCAACGCCAACATCGCGACCGCGAACGTCTACGGGAACACGATCCGCGATTCCGGGGTGTGCAACGGGGCGTGAGCCGCCTCAGTTGCTGTTGGCGGCCTTTTTACGCTCGATGTCGGCCAGTGCGGCGGCGAGCTCGGCACGCTCGGCGGCCGACGTCTCCCAGTCCAGCTTGCGGTTCTTGACCACCTTGGCCGGGGCACCCACGGCAATCGAGTAATCCGGGATCTCACCCTTGACCACGGCGTGGGCACCCAGCACGCATCCGCGACCCACCGAGGTGTTGCGCAGGATGGTGACCTTTGCGGCGATCCAGGTGTCCGGTCCGATGCGCACCGGGCCCTTGATGATGCCCTGGTCCTTGATCGGCATGTCGATGTTGTCCATCTTGTGGTCGAAGTCGCACACGTAGCACCAGTCGGCCATCAGCGCGGAGTCGCCGAGCTCGATGTCGAGGTAGGTGTTGATCACGTTGTCGCGGCCCAACACGACCTTGTCGCCGATACGCAGCGAACCTTCGTGGCAGCGGATCGTGTTCTTGTCGCCGATGTGGACCCAGCGACCGATCTCCATCTGCGCGAGTTCCGGGGTGCACTGGATCTCCACACCCTTGCCGAGGAACACCATGCCGCGGGTGATGATGTGCGGGTTGGCCAGCTTGAACTTCAGCAGCCGCCAGTACCGCACCAGGTACCACGGCGTGTACGCGCGGTTGTCGATGACCCATTTCAGCGACGCTTTCGTCAGGAAATCGGCCTGGCGCGGATCACGTAGCCGGGAGCCCCGCCAGCGTTTGTGAATCGGGGCGCCCCACATCGTCGTCATGGCCGGACAGCCTACTTGAGCACTTCCGACGGCTTCCGGGTCCTGCGCCGCTACGCAGTCGCGTTACCCTCACCTGGGTCACAATTACGAGCGCCCTGCGTGTTCGGCGACGAAAGGACATCGTGTTCCGGCGATACCTTGCACTGGCGGTCGCGGTGCTGCTCACGGGCCTGCTCGCCGGTTGCGAGAACACCGATTCATGGGTGGACGCACACGCCGCACAGGGTTGGTCGGCGCAATACGGAGACGCCGCCAACAGCAGCTTCATCCGATCTCGTGGTCCCGAAGCGCTCCGGCTGGAGTGGAGCCGGTCCGTCAAGGGTGAGCTGGCGGCCCAGGTGGCGCTGAGTTCGGATGGCCGCCTGGCCGTGAACGCGCAGACCGCCGGTGGTTGTTCGTTGATGGTGTGGGAGGCCGACAACAACGCCCGCCAGCGCTGGTGCACGCGACTCGTCCTCGGCGGTGGCTGGTCCAGTCCCCTGTTCGACGGGTTCGACAACGTCTACGTCGGCCAGCCCGGCACCATCTTGTCCTTCCCTCCGACCCAGTGGATCCGCTGGCGCCAGCCGGTGATCGGCATGCCGACCACGCCCAGGCTTCTCGATGACGGCCAGCTGCTGGTGGTCACCCACCTGGGCCAGGTGCTGGTGTTCAACGGACATCGCGGCACGGTCGAGGGCACGCCGCTGGACCTGGTCTCCGGTGTGGACCCCACCGATTCGCAGCGCGGTCTCGGCGATTGCCAACCGGCCCGGTCCCGCTGCCCGGTGGCCGCCGCACCGGCGTTCTCGCATGAAGCCGGCCTCGTGGTGCTCAGTGTGTGGCAGCCCGGCGCCGAGGCGCCCGTGCTGATGGGTTTGCGCTACCACCCCGGCGAGCAGACATTGCTGACGCAGGAATGGACGAGCACCGCCGTGGACCGCGGGCCGCTGGCCAGCCCGGTGCTGTCGGCCGACGGATCGACGGTGTACGTCAACGGCCGCGACCAGAAACTGTGGGCGCTCAACTCCGCCGACGGCTCCCCCAAATGGTCGGTGCCGCTGAGCTATCTGGCCCAGACCCCGCCGTCGGTGTCACCGGACGGGCTGATCGTGGCCGGTGGCGGCCCGGAGGCCAAGCTGACCGCGGTGCGCGACGCCGGCGATCACGGCGAGGTGGCCTGGACACGCGACGACGTCGTTCCGCTGACCACGTCGAGCCGCGCGGACGGGGTGGGTTACACGGTGGCCCGGGAGGGCGGACACGGCCAGACGCTGTTGGTCTTCGACGCCGGCGACGGCCACACCCTCAACAGTTATCCCGTGCCCGAGGCCACGGGCTGGCCGGTCGGCGTTTCGATCGGGCACGACCACCGGATCGTGACCGCCACCAGTGACGGTCAGGTGTACGGGTTCGCGCCGGCCTGATCGGCGCTCAGGCCAGCAGCCCCGCCACCGCTGAGCGCGGGACGTTGGCCTGGCTGGCGCCGGCGGCCTCGGGCAGGAGTTCGCCCTGGCCGAAGAAGAAGATCACCGAATCGTCGGTGATCGCGAAGTTCTGATAGTGCGCGGGATCCAGGCCGACGGCCGGTGTGATGGCCTGTTCGACGCCGGACTGCTTCTGCAGTTCGCGCTGCACGATCGGGAAGATGACGTCCAGCGGCTTGGATCCCGGCTTGAACAAGGTGTCGAAGGTGATCGGCGCCCGGGTGGCCACGTTGTAGTTGAACGTCTTGTACCAGGTCTGCGGGTGGGCGCCGCCGACGTTCTGATAGACCTCGAACACCAGGCTCTGGGTGTGCGGTGGGGTCCCTGAGCTGTACGCGGTGCCCTTGGCGTCCAGGACGTAGGGCTGATCGCGTGAGCCGGGCATGCCCGAGACGTTGACGAAGCCGTCACGGGTCTGGATCAGGTAACCGGCGACGGCCTGTTGATCGGGATAGTCGACCGGGAACGTGTAATCCAGTGTGTAGGTGGCGTTGGCGGTGTGCACCTGACAGATCTGGTTACCGTCGACGGTGCCGCCGAGGTCGGCACAGGCCGACTGCGCAGCCACCACGGGCATGCCGAGCCAGCCGAGCAGCGCACCGGCCGCCAGCAGCGCTGTCACATGGGAAATTCGCATCGTCAGTCGTCCTCGCAGGCGATCAACTCACACCGGTGGATCCACCGGCGTGTTTCGTTCAGGGTACGTGTCAGTTATCGAGACGGGCGACAAATGAATGCCGTTGCCCGACTGGCCGCTCCGGAGCCGAGCCGGGCGATCACTACCGCCAGGTGCTCGGTACCGCGCAACCGCATCCGGGTCCGGAGCACATCGGGGTCGACGTCCACGCCGCGGATCAGGATTTCCAGCGCTCCTACCGACCGCGCCGCCAGCGCCGACCGGAGCCGGCGTTCCTGGAATTGCAGCTGTTCCAGGACCTCGAAACCTCGTACCCCGGCGGGCAACTCATCACCGGACAGGTAGGCGATGTCGGGGTCGAGCTGCCACAGCCCGTGCCGGGCCGCGTAGTGGCGTACCAGCCCCGCGCGCACGACCGCACCGTCGGGGTCGACGATCCAGCGGCCCGCCTCGGCGACGGGACAGTCGTCGGGTTGGGCGTCGGTGAGCTCCTCACCGGTCTCGAGCATGCTGGCCCGCCTCCGCACCCCGGGTTCGGTCAGCCCGGGTGACCACAGGCAGGCCTCCCGCACGCTGCCGCCCACCGAGGTCACCTCGATCTCCCCGGTGAACCCCATCTTGGTGAGCTCGTCGAAATCGATTCCCGGAGCGCACTTCACCACCAGGTCCCGGCCGCCGTAGACGTCCAGGACCGCATCGAGCGCCGGGGTGTAGGCCCGCGGGTCGAAACGGCGCCGTCCGCCGGACCGGCGGGCCGGGTCGATGATCACCACCGTGTCGCGGGTTACCGGTGTCAGTGCGTCAGCCCGGCAGAGGTCGACGCCTTCGGCGTTGTGCGCGGCCATCGCCAACCGCACCGGATCGAGATCGCTTCCGAGCAGCTGCGCCGCGCAATCACGCAGTGCCACAAGCTCACTGCCGATCGAACAGGTGGCGTCGTGCACTCGGGCACCGGCCAGCCGGCGGGCCCGGTGGGCAGCCACGGGTGCGGCCGTGGCCTGTTGCAGTGCCTCGTCGGTGAACAGCCACCGGTCCGGGTCGGTGAACTTGGCCGCGGCACGGCGCCTCAGCTGCACGGTCTCCACCAGAATTCCGGCGCGGTCACCGAATTGTGTTCGGACGGCAGCGATGTCATTGACCAGGCTGGCTCCGGTGAGGCGGCGATCGGCCACCTCACCCAGGGCCTGCTCCCCCGCCTCCGAGCGCAGATATGCGACGTGTGCGAGGTCGAACGCTACTCCACCGCTCAGGAGGGCTTGACCCCCGTGACCATCACGTTGTAGAACCAGCCCTTGGGCACCACGCGACGCCAGATGTTGGAGTCGACCCAGCTCAGCGTGGTCCAGCTGTTGAACGCGAACTTGGCCCAGCCCCACCCCAGACGCCCCGGCGGCACCGCGGCTTCGAAGGTGCGTACCGGCCAGCCGAGCATCGCCGCGGTGAATTCCTCGCTGGCGGTGCGAACTTCGACCGCGCCGGCGTTGGAGGCCATCCGCTCCAGATCGGCCGGGTCGAACGTGTGCAGGTCGACGACGGCTTCCAGCGCCGCGGCGCGGGAGGACTCGTCCAGCTCGGCCTGGGGGCGCCGCCATTCGCTCAGCCACGGCAGCTTGGTCAGGTTGGTGGTGGCGTGCCAGGTCAGGGTCGACAGCTCACGCGCGTACTTGTTGCCGACCGTGGTGGGCTCACCGGCGAACACGAAACGGCCGCCGGGCTTGAGCACCCGGACCACCTCGCGCAGCGAGAGTTCGACGTCGGGGATGTGGTGCAACACGGCGTGCCCGACCACCAGATCGAAGGTGTTGTCCTCGTACGGGATGCCCTCGGCGTCGGCGACGCGCCCGTCGATGTCCAGGCCGAGTGACTGACCGTTGCGGGTCGCGACCTTGACCATGCCCGGGGACAGGTCGGTGACCGAACCGCGCCGCGCCACCCCCGACTGGACCAGGTTGAGCAGGAAGAACCCGGTACCGCAGCCCAGCTCGAGGGCCCGGTCATACGGCAGCTCACGCTGCTCGGCCTCGGGCACGATCGCGTCGAACCGGCCGCGGGCATAGTCGATACACCGCTGGTCGTAGGAGATCGACCACTTCTCGTCGTAGGTTTCGGCTTCCCAGTCGTGGTAGAGCACCTGCGCGAGCTTGCTGTCGTGCATCGCGGCTTCGACCTGCTCGGCCGTGGCGTGCGGGTTAGGAGTCGGCATGCCGGCAATATCGGCGTCGGTGCCGGAATCCTTGATGTCAGTCATGCAGGGCAGCCTAACTGTCCGGGTCGGGGCGGCGTCAGGGCCGGTCCACCACTTTGTCGACGGCGGCCTTGGCCGCGGCCAACACGTCCACGGGGTGGTCCACGAATCGCCGCGCCCAGGCCAGGGCCTCGTCGTAGACGTGGTCGGGCGCCACCATCTGGTCGATCAACCCGAGTTCCAGAGCTTCCTCGGCACCGACGAAGCGCCCGCTGAAAACCAGCTCCTTGGCCTTGCTGGCCCCGATCGCCTGCGCCAGCCGTGCCCCGCCCCCGGCGCGGGGCGCCAGTCCGGCCAGGATCTCGGTCGCCCCGAACTTGACGTTGTCGCCGCTCACGCGCCAGTCGGCGGCCATCGCCAGGGTCATCCCGCTGCCCAGTGCGTAGCCCGTGATCGCGGCGACGGTGGGTTTGGGGATGGCGGCCACCGCCTCGATGCACTGGCGCAGTGCCGTATCGGCGGCGGCCGCCTCGGCCGCGTTCAGCGTGCGCAGCTCGGGCACGTCGTCGCCGGCGCAGAAGATCTCGTGACCGCCGAACAGGATCACCACGGAGATGTCGGTGCGCTCACCCAGCTCGTGGGCGGCGGCAACGATCTCGCGGTACATCTGCCGGGTCAGGGCGTTGGTCGGGGGTCGCGACAGCATCAGGGTGCCGACACCGTCCTGCTCCGGCGTCACCCCGGTGATCACGCTGACGAACTCGTTCACTGACGTGTGTCTCCGGCAGTCGCCCCGCCCCGGCCCAACGGCGCCCGGTGGTTCCTGGCCGCGTTGTAGCGACCGCTGTCGAAGAACTCGATCTGCCAGCTGCCCTCACCGAGGGACAGGTTGGGTTCGATGGGGGCGATCTTGCGCTCAGTGGCCAGCACGTCGGCGACGGACCGGCCGGCCAGCGAATTGAGCTGGGTCCAGGTGGGCGGCAGCAGGAACGAGTTGCCCTGTTCGAAGTCGTCGAGGCCGGCCTGCGGGGTGCTCCAGAAGGCCCGGTCGGTTTCGGTGTTGTCCCCGTCGGCCCGCTGCCCCTCGGGCAGGGCACCGACGAAGAAGAAGGTGTCGTAGCGGCGGGTGCGCTCCTCTTTCGGGGTGACCCAGTTGTCCCACGGCCGCAGCAGGTCGGCGCGCAGCACGAGCTTCTCGTCGCGCAGGAAGTCGGCGAAGGACAGCGAGTGGTTGGCCAGGGCGGCGCGGGCGTCGCCGTATACGGAGGCATCGCCGACGATCCCGTCCGGGTCGTTGGCGGGCCCGGCGAACAGCACGCCGGACTCCTCGAAGGTCTCGCGGGCCGCAGCGCACACCAGCGCCTCGGCCAGCCCGGTGTCAACCCCGAGCCGTTGTGCCCACCAGTTCGGTTCGGGTCCGAACCAGGCGATGTCGGCGTTGCGGTCGCGGTCGTCGACTCCCCCGCCGGGGAACACCATCACGCCGGCCACAAACTCCATCGCCGCGTGCCTGCGCATCATGAAGACTTCGATCGATTCGGCGGCGTCGCGGACCAGCATCACCGTGGCCGCCGGACGCGGCACCAGTGGGTCGGTCGTTGTGCTCATTCTCGCCTCCTATGAGCCGCCCGGCTCCTGGTTCGCCGGGCGAAGTAACGCCCGTCGATCACGTCCAGTGCGATCGACTGACCGAACGCCTTGGACAGGTTCTCAGCAGTCAACACCTCGGTCAGCAGACCCGAGGCAACCGCCTTGCCTTCCGAGAGGATCAGCGCGTGGCTGAATCCGACCGGAATCTCCTCGACATGATGGGTGACCAACACCATGGCCGGCGCATCGGGGTCGGCAGCCAGGTCGGTCAACCGGGCAACCAGCTCTTCACGACCGCCGAGATCGAGGCCCGCGGCGGGCTCGTCGAGGAGCAGGAGTTCGGGGTCGGTCATCAGCGAGCGGGCGATCAGGACCCGTTTACGTTCGCCCTCGGACAGCGTTCCGTAGGTCCGCTCGGCGAGGTGTTCGGCACCGACGCTTTCCAGCATGTCGACCGCCTGGGCGTAGTCGACGTCCTCGTAGTCCTCGCGCCAGCGGCCGAGCACGGCATAGCCGGCCGACACGACGAGGTCGCGTACCACCTCGCTGTCGGGGATCCGCTGCGACAACGCTGAGCTGCTGAGGCCGACACGCGCCCGCAGTTCGGACATGTCGGTGCGGCCCAGGCGTTCGCCGAGTACGTACGCGGTGCCCGACGAGGGATGCTCGGTGGCAGCCGCGATCCGCAGCAGCGAGGTCTTGCCTGCGCCGTTGGGGCCGATCACCACCCAGCGCTCGTCGAGTTCGACGGTCCACGTGATGGGCCCGACGAGGGTGTTGCCGCCTCGCCGGAGGCTGACCCTCGCGAAGTCGATCAACAGGTCGGGGTCGGTTCCGTTTCCGTCGTCGCCGGTTGTCGAGTCGGTGAGTTCCCCTGCGGCCACTCGCTCATCGTAGTGACCGGTTCCCGTTCCGCCCGGGCGCGTCCGCTGCTGAAATCGTGGAACAACAATGACCGTGGTGTCAGCCGCAGGAACAGCTGCACGAGCGGCCCGATCCCGAAGGCATAGACGAGGGTGCCGATCCCGACGGTGCCGCCCAACAGCGCGCCCACGGCCAGCACGGTCGCCTCGATCCCGGTGCGCACCACCCGCACCGACAAACCGGTGCGCGCGACCAGCCCGGTCATCAGGCCGTCCCGGGGGCCGGGGCCGAGGCCGGCGCCGATATAGAGCACAGTGCTGATGGCGTTGAGCACCACGGCACCGATCATCATCGCGATGCGCACCGGCAGCGCCGACGGGGCGGGCAGGACGGCCAAAGTGGCGTCCACCGTGATGGCGATGACGATGACGTTGGCGACGGTCCCGATTCCGGGCCGATTACGCAGCGGGATCCAGGCCAGTAGGACGACGACACCGACGACGGCAGAGGCCATGCCGAGCGACAGCGGCGTGTGCCGGGTGATTCCCTGATGGAAGACATCCCATGGATCGAGGCCGAGTCCGGCACGCACCATCATCGCCATCGACACGCCGTAGCCGCAGAGGCCGATCAGGAGCAGCGCACCGCGGGTGAACGCCGTCCTCATGCGTGGTCAGGGAATCGGACGCGGATCGCGTCGAGCTCGCTACGCACCCGGCGGGCGTCCACATCGCGGTCCCCGGCGTAGTTACCGGGATCGTGCAGACGGCGCAGATTCTCTGCCAATCGGGAAATCCAGTTCCGTGCCATGCAGCCATGATCTCGGCGATGTGGCTTGTCCATCAATAGCCAGTTAGACCATACTGGCCTCATTATGTCGGCAGATATGGCTACCCGCGCCCTCGATGTGGACCTTTTGGCTCGCGAACTAGGCAACTGGCGTACCTCCAGCCAAAGTGGACCCGCCTACCTTGGCCTGGCCGACGCGATCCGGCTGCTGATCGTGGACGGCCGCGTTCCGGTCGGGTCACGCATTCCCTCCGAGCGGGCACTGGCCGAGTCCCTGCGGGTGTCGCGCACCACTGTCACCGCGGCCTTCGCCCAGCTGCGTGACGACGGTTATCTGCACGCCCGCCGCGGAGCCCGCAGCGTCACCGCGCTGCCTACTGCAGGTCACATCCAGCCCGAGGCCACCACACCGACGGTCAGCCTGGCCGCCGCCGCGCTGTCCGCGCCGGGCACCGCCGTGCTGGAAGCGTTCGCCGACGCCGCCCGCGACATCGCGCCGTATCTGCGCGAGCCGGGTCACGAACTGATGGGCGTCGGCCCCCTGCGTGCGGCCATCGCCGAAAGATATTGCGGCAGAGGGCTACCCACCGATCCGAGTCAGATCATGGTGACCAGCGGCGCCCAGCACGCCATCGGTCTGATCCTGGCCAGCCACACCCAGCCCGGCGACCGGGTCCTCGTCGAGCAACCCACCTATCACGGTGCATTGTCGGCGATCTCGACTGCCGGGGCGCGGGCGGTTCCGGTCGCGCTCACCGAGGACGGCTGGGAACTCGACGCCGTACAGGCCGCGCTGCGCCAGCTCGCGCCCAGCCTGGCCTACCTGGTTCCCGACAGCCACAATCCCACCGGGTTCACCATGCCCGCAGCCGAGCGAAAGCGGCTGGGACAGATCATTTCGGATACGCGCACCCGCACCATCGTCGACGAATCGATCGCCGACATGTGGATCGACGAGGCGCCGCCCGAGCCGCTGGCGGCCTCGGTCCCCCGCAATGATCTGGTGCTGACCATCGGCTCGATGTCGAAATCGTTCTGGGGTGGCCTGCGGGTCGGTTGGATCCGCGCCGAACGCGGCACGCTGGCGACGATCGCCGCGATCCGGCCTTCGGTGGACCTGGGTACCCCGATCCTCGAACAACTCGCCGCGGCCAAACTACTCGCGATGCGTGCCGAGGTACTTCCGGAACGGCGCGAGATCATCCGCGCCCGTCGGGAGTTCCTGGTGGCCCTGCTGGCCCGAGAGCTGCCGGACTGGCAGCCGGGGCACGGCCGTGGCGGGATGTCGCTGTGGGTGAAGCTGCCCGCGCCGATGAGCACCGCGTTGTCCGCCGCGGCGATGCGCCTGGGTCTGGATGTGCCTGCAGGCCCGCGGTTCGGCGTGGACGGCACGTTGGAGCGGTTCATCCGGCTGCCCTACGCGCTGCCGGAACCTGAACTCGAAGAGGCCGTGCAACTGCTGGTGCGCGCCTGGCACAGCATCACCGGCACGCTCAGCGCGCAACCCCAGACGTTGGTGGTCTAGTCGCAGGCGCTACGGCTGCTGCGACATCGCGTAGCAGGTGCTGTAGTGCTCGATGGTGCACGGAATCCCGTTCACCGTCGGCAGCTGGCCCGGCTGGTTCGTGATGTTGGTCCCGCCTGCGCTCGGCGCCATCACCGGCGGAGCCACCGCGCCCATTCCGCCGCCGGACGAGCCGGCCACACAGACACCCTCGAACTTGGTCTGCACCGTGCCGGACGGGCATCGCTTGGCCTCGGCCGGAGCCGCGACCGCCAACTGACCCAGAACCGCCGCAACGGCGAACACGCCAACCACAACCGTGTGTTTCAAGTTCGCCATGCCCCACACCCTACTTCAGGGGTGAGCCGGCGGTCAGTCCTCGGGGATCTCGACGCGACGTAACACGCCGTCCTGGGCGTCGGCGGCCTCGATCTCACCGCGGGTGACCCCGAGGATGAACAGCACGGTGTCCAGATACGGATGGCTCAGCGATGCGTCGGCAACCTCACGCAATGCCGGTTTGGCGTTGAAGGCGACGCCGAGGCCGGCGGCCGCCAGCATGTCGATGTCGTTGGCCCCGTCGCCCACGGCTACGGTCTGCTCCATGGGGACACCGACCTGTTGGGCAAAATCGCGCAGCGCCTTGGCTTTTCCCGGCCGGTCGATGACCTGACCGATGACTCGCCCGGTCAGCTTGCCGTCGACGACCTCCAGTTCGTTGGCCGCCACGTAGTCGAGCATGAGTTCGTGCGCGAGCGGTTCGATGACCTGGCGAAAGCCGCCCGACACCACGCCGCAGTGGAAGCCGAGTCGCCGCAGGGTCCGGATGGTGGTCCGGGCGCCGGGTGTCAGTTCGACCTGTTCGGCGACATCGTCGAGGACCGACGCGGGCAGGCCCGCCAGGGTCGCCACCCGGCGGTGCAGTGATTCGGCGAAATCCAGTTCGCCGCGCATCGCAGCTTCGGTGACGGCGGCCACCTGGGCTTCCATCCCGGCGCGGGCGGCCAGCATCTCGATGACCTCTCCCTGGATCAGGGTGGAGTCGACGTCAAAGACGATGAGCCGCTTGGCCCGGCGGGCCAGGCTGTAGTCCTCCAGCGCGATGTCGACGCTTTCGTCGGCAGCCACCTGGGCCAACGCAGACTGCAAGGCGCCGTACACAGCGTTGTCTGGTCCGGCCGGCACCGACACCCGCAGTTCCAGGCCGGTCACCGGGTAGTCGGATACCCCGCGGATCGTGTCGATGTTGACGCCGAGACCCGCCATCGCGCGGGCCACCACGCTGAACGCCTCGGCTGTGATCGGACGCCCCAGGACCACGATCGTGTGCGTGGACGGCTCGCGCATGACGGGCATGTCGTCGCTGCGCTCGATCGTCACGTCCAGACCGAGGCCGTGGATGGCCGTTTCGACGTCGCTGCGCAGCGACTCCCCCGCGACCGTCTCGATCGGTGCCGCAACCAGCACACCAAGGGTGAGCCGGCCGCGGACCACGACCTGTTCGACGTTGCGCAGTTCCACCTGATGGCGGGCGAGCACCTCGAACAATGCCGAGGTGACACCGGGCTGATCGACTCCGGTGACGGTGATCAGGACCGACGAGCGCTCTCGTGGAGCACCGTTCATCGAGTCACCTTCGACGTGCTCACCCCCGGATGCTGCCACCCGTCAGCTGGAGCTGTCCGCAGACTCGAGCTCTGGGTGATGCGCACGGCCCACGTGGGCCTCGGCGCGCATCCGCTCGACCATGTGCGGGTAGTGCAGCTCGAACGCCGGGCGCTCCGAACGGATCCGGGGCAGCTCGGTGAAGTTGTGCCGCGGCGGCGGGCAGGAGGTCGCCCACTCCAGCGAGTTGCCGTAACCCCACGGGTCGTCGACCATCACCGGCTCGCCGTAGCGCCAGCTCTTGAACACGTTCCACACGAACGGCAGCGTCGAGATGCCCAGGATGAAGGCACCGATCGTGGAGATCACGTTGAGCGTGGTGAAACCGTCGGACGGCAGGTAGTCGGCGTAGCGACGCGGCATGCCCTCGTCACCGACCCAGTGCTGCACCAGGAAGGTGGTGTGGAAGCCGATGAAGGTCAGCCAGAAGTGCAGCTTGCCCAGGCGTTCGTCGAGCAGCCGGCCGGTCATCTTCGGGAACCAGAAGTAGATGCCCGCGTAGGTAGCGAACACGATGGTGCCGAAGAGCACGTAGTGGAAGTGCGCGATGACGAAGTAGCTGTCGGTGACGTGGAAGTCGATCGGCGGGCTGGCCAGCAGCACGCCGGACAGGCCACCGAGCAGGAAGGTGATCAGGAAGCCGACCGAGAACAGCATCGGCGTCTCGAACGTCAGCTGACCCTTCCACATCGTGCCGATCCAGTTGAAGAACTTGATGCCGGTCGGGACGGCGATCAGGAACGTCATGAAGGAGAAGAACGGCAGCAGGACGGCGCCGGTGGCGTACATGTGGTGTGCCCACACGGCCACGGACAGGGCCGCGATGCTGATGGTGGCGTAGATCAGCGTGGTGTAACCGAAGATCGGCTTGCGGCTGAACACCGGGAAGATCTCGGACACGATGCCGAAGAACGGCAGCGCGATGATGTACACCTCGGGGTGACCGAAGAACCAGAACAAGTGCTGCCACAACAGGACGCCGCCGTTGGCCGGGTCGTAGATGTGAGCACCAAGGTGGCGGTCGGCGGCCAGGCCGAACAGCGCGGCGGTCAGGATCGGGAACGCGATCAGCACCAGGATCGAGGTCACCAGGATGTTCCAGGTGAACACCGGCATGCGGAACATCGTCATACCGGGCGCACGCATGCAGACCACGGTCGTGACCATGTTGACGCCACCGAGGATGGTGCCGAGACCACCGACGGCCAGACCCAGGATCCACAGGTCACCACCGGCACCCGGCGAGTGGATGGCATCGGTCAGCGGCGAGTAGGCCGTCCAACCGAAGTCCGCGGCACCGCCGGGGGTGATGAAGCCGCCCATGGCGATCAGCGCGCCGAACAGGAACAGCCAGAACGAGAGGGCGTTCAGCCGCGGGAACGCCACGTCGGGCGCACCGATCTGCAGCGGGAGCACCAGGTTGGCGAACCCGAACACGATCGGGGTCGCGTAGAACAGCAGCATCACCGTGCCGTGCATGGTGAACAGCTGGTTGAACTGCTCATTGCTCAGGAACTGCAACCCGGGCATCGCCAGCTCCGTACGCATGAACAGAGCCATCAGACCGCCGATGAAGAAGAAGGCGAAGCAGACGACGCAGTACATGATGCCGATCAGCTTGTGATCGGTCGTCGTGATGAGCTTGTAGATCAGGTTGCCCTTGGGGCCCATCCGTTCCGGAAAAGGACGACGTGCCTCGAGTTCTCCGATTGGGGGCGCTTCGGCTACCAAGAGATCCTCCAAAGATTCGTCGGGAAATCCCGCATATCGACCTGAATCCTAACGCTCCCGAAGGCTTGAGCGCCCCTGGGTCCTACAAACTGTCGTACTGAGTCGCCCCGCGGAGTCGCGACTTTCGACGGCGAGGCCCTGACCAGCGGCGAAGCGGTGAATGTTACGGTCGGCCGGTGCTGATGAACCGACCAAGCGCCGCAGTCGCGGTGATCGCTGCGGCCGCGACACTCGCCAGTGGATGCGGTTCGGCGGAGCAGACGTCGCAGTCGCAGACGTCGATCTCCACCAGCGTCACCAAGATCGCCGATTCCGGCGTGCTGGGGAATCAGCGCAAGCCCGACGAGTCCTGCGCAGCCGAGCCCGCCGCCGCCGATCAATCGGCGCGGGAGGTCCGCAACGCGCGCGCCGAGGGCGGGGACATCCCGGAGTCCACCGAGGTACGCGGCGACCCCCAGCGCATCGTCGCACTGTCCGGCGACCAACTGGACGCGTTGTGCGCACTGGGCCTGCAGTCCCGGATCGTCGCCGCCGCGCTCCCGGAGGGCTCGTCCGAGCAACCCTCTTACCTGGGAGGCGTGGTGCACGGGGTGGCGCCGGCCGGTTCCCGGAACGCACCGGACCTCGATGCCGTCAAGGCTGCCAACCCGGATCTGATCCTGGGTTCGGCGGCGCTCACTCCGGCGTCCTTCGGCGCGCTGTCGGCGATCGCCCCGACGGTGTTCACGGGTGCCCCGGGCGCCGCCTGGAGGGACACGTTGCGTGCGGTGGGCGCGGCGACGGGTCGCGCCGACGCCGCCGCCGACCTGATCGGGAAGTTCGACGACGCTGCCCGCGACACCGGCGCGAAGAACGACGCCGCACACTTCCAGGCTTCGGTGGTGCAGCTGACCGAGAACAGCGTCCGGGTGTACGGGGCCGACACCTTCCCCGGCAGCGTGCTCGCCGCCGTGGGATTGGATCGCCCTGCCGCGCAACGATTCACCGACAAGCCCTACGAGGAGCTCGGTACCACCGACCCCGATTACCGCAGCGCCGACGCCGACATCGTCTACGTCTCGTTCACCTCCGCGGCCGCTCGCGAGAACGCGCCCAAGATTCTCCAGAGCACAGCCTGGCGGGACTTGTCGGCGGCCAAGGACAACCGGGTGTTCGTGGTGAACAACGAGGTCTGGCAGACCGGGCAGAACATCGTGGCGGCCCGCGGCATCCTCGACGACCTGCGCTGGGTCAACGCGCCGATCAACTGACCGAGCCGTCGCCTCCGTGCACGGCCTGCCGGCCGAATTGACCGGTGGCCAGGGATCCGTCGGGTAGAACCAGCTCACCCGCCTGCATGCGGCGGCGCAGATAGGTGAACGTCTGCGCGGTCTGGGCGAACAGGTGCTCGCCGGCACGTAGCGCCGGGCGCTGAGGCCCGTCGGCGGTCACGAACCGCGGCAGCGGTTTCACCTCGGTGTCGTAGTCGACGTTGAAGAACAGCGGGAACGAATAGCGTTCCTGGGCCACGCGGCGCACCCGGTGGCTGGTCGCGACGAACGTTCCGTTGGTCCACAGTTCCAGCAGATCCCCGATGTTGACGACGAATGTCCCGTCCACCGGGGGCACGTCGATCCACTCGCCGGCGCCGTTGAGCACCTCCAGGCCCGGAGCGGTGGGTTTGAGCAGAGTGAAGCACTCGTAGTCGGTGTGTGCGCCGATGCCCTGGGCGTCCTCCGCGTCGGGATTGAACGGGTAGTGCATCAACCGCAACTGGCTGGGTGTCTTGGTGGCGTGCCGGGAAAACACTTCGGGGTCCTCCCCCAGCGCGACCGCGAACGCCCACAACAGTTGCTTGCCCACATCGAGTACGGCCCGGTAGTAGGAGGTCACGGCTTCGGCGAATCCGGGAAGTTCGGGCCAGGTGTTCGGTCCGAGCATCGGATTGCCCGCGAGGTGGTCGGGGTCGTCGGCCGGCAGGTCCAGTGCGGTATCGAAGGCTTCCTTGAGATCGGGGCGGCTTTCGCTCTCGACGCCCTCCTCCCCGATCGGGACGTAGCCGCGGTGGCACTGTGACAGCCCGATGTAGCTGCGCATTTTCTCGTCCAGTGGCAGCGCGAAGAACTCCTTGGTTGCAACGAGCATCCGGTCGAACACCGCTTCGTCGATGCCTGACCCGCTGATGTAGAAGAAGCCGACCTCTCGTGCCGCGGTGCCGATCTCGGCGGCCACCTGTTCCCGCTCCTCCCGCCGTTCCGAACGCAGCCCGCTGACGTCGATGACCGGCACGGAGTTGAACGCCGCCAACGATGATGCACTCACAGATCCACTGTCCCTTCGCTTCGTTCCACGACCCAGCGCACGCCGTTGGCCTGAATCTGCTTGTCTTCCAGATTGATTGCGAGCGCAGCCCAAGGCGGCGCACCCACCGTGTCGATCACCACTTCACCGGCGCCCAGCCACCCGAAGACCGGGCCGACCCGGACCAGGATGGCGCGGTCACCGTCGGGTGCCCGCAAGAACAGGCCGCCGCACGGAGTCGTCGGACCGGGGTCACGCACCCAATGCTCGACGTAGTCCTCGTGCACCCCGGTCTCGATCAGAGTTCCTCCTTCCCAACGCATATCACCCTCATCGAGAACCGGGCCCGAAGGCTCGAGCTCGACGTCACGTCGCCAGGAGAAGACAGTTCCGCGCTGGACCAGCTCACCGCCGAACCCACGAGAGTCGACGTAGGCGCCGTCAGCCTGCAGCCACGCGACGCCGGTCCCGGCGTCGCGGGACCCGTCGGCCTCGATCAGCAGGGTGCGCCGCCACAATCCTGCGCACTCCGATACCAGAACGTCGCTCACGAGGACGCCGTCCATTGCTCTCGAAGCCGCTGCGCCCGGAGCACGAGGTCAGCCATGAGGGGCTCCCGAGGTCACGGGCCCGAAGCGCCCGTGAAAGTGCTCCGTCAGCCCGGGCCATACCTCTGGGTCATGACCGGGAATCAACTGATATCCCTTGTCGCGAGCCAGTTTTTTGAGCTTGCGGATCGGTTCGACCGTTTCCTCGGGCTCGACGTCGATGAACCCTCCGATCGGGAGTTCATGCTCGATGTTCTCCGTCAGATCCGCGGCGTCGAAGGCGAACACGAACCCGCCACCGCCGACGGACTCGTCGAGCTCCACCGCGAAACTCTGATGTCCGGGCGTGTGTCCGTACGTCGGGATCGCGGTGATGCCGGGCGCGATCGTGGCCTCACCGTCTGCCAGCCGCCAGTCGATGTTCGGATCGTCGAAGTCCACCCGGACGATCGCGTTGCGTTCCGGCTCCGGGTGATTCGACAGGCCGTACTCGAGCTCGCGGCGTTGGGCATGTACCGGAACCTTGCCGGCGAACAACTTGAGCCCGCCGGCATGGTCGTGGTGCAGATGACTCACCGCGACGGTGTGGATGTCGTCGAAGTCGACGCCGACCTCGGCGAGCCGCTGCTCGATCGGCTCGCCGGGCCCGGGTAGCACTGGCCGGTACTCAACCGTCGGGAAGAACCGGCGGTGCAACGCGGGGTCACGGACGAGCGCGGTGTTGAATCCAGTGTCGAGCAGCACCCAGCCCCCGTCGGTCTGGAGCAACACGCCCGGAACCGGTTCGCGCATGCGCTCCGTGGCCGGCGCCCCGTACACCGAGACCGATTTCGGCAGTTCCTCCCATCCCAGGGTCAGCAGAATGATGTGGCGGACTCCGCTCTTGCGGACCAATGTCGCCATCAGCCCACCGAGAGCGCGGCGAGCCGCAACGAGTTGGGATTGGTCACCACATGGGCCTGTTCGACGCCCTTGAGCCAGGGTTGGGCCACCACGAAGTCGTTGACGTCGGCGATGTTGAGCCAGCAGCCGGTCTTCACCGCTTCCAGCCCGGCCCGCGAGAACACCGCGGAATCACCGGTGGGCAGGCCACTGGCCAACGCCTCGGTGACCGGTGGTGCCGAGCACCCGAGGTAGTTCAGCCCGCCGTCGGGATCCCAGGAGATGTGCCCCCAGGTGTACGGCGACGGTGCGTCGGGCCATGCCAGGGCGGTGAAGATCTCCGGAGCCGACTGACCGTCGGTGCCGACCCAACCGTAGATTTCTGACGTCGGGTAGGCCTGCACCTTGGCGGTCAGTCCCGCCGCGGCGAGCTGAGTCTGCAGGAGATTGCTGACCAGCTGATTGTCGGGATTGCTGGAGTCGTAGCCGATCGTGATGGCTTTCTGATCGGCCGGCAATGCCGCTGCGATACCGCTGAGCGCCGAGGGATCGTGAGCCACACCCTGATTGGCGAGATCCGAGGCCATCATGTTGGGCGGATAGATCTGTCCGGCCACGTCACCGCGTCCGAAGTAGGTCTGTTTGACCAGCTCGTCGACATTGATCGCCTGCAGTACCGCGGTGCGGTTCCTGGCGTCGGTCATCATGCCCTTGTGCGGGTTCACGTACAGGTAGTTGGACATCATGGTCGGCAGCGAGTAGTTGGCGAATGCCTTGTTGTCCAGGTAGGACTGGACCGCCGATGAGGGCAGGTCATGCAGGATCGCGGCGAGCTGTCCGTTGTTGAACTGCAGCTGTTGTGCCGAAACATCGGTGATCACCGGCATCTCGACCTTCTCGAAGTACGGCTTGGAGCCCCAGTACTCCGGGAACGACGCCAGCGCATAGCGCGATCCGACCTCGGCTGCGGTGAGCGTATACGGACCGGTTCCCAGATCGTGATTCGTCAGGTAGCTCTGTGCGTGATCGGAACCCGCGTTCTGTTGGAGGCCCGCAGGGCTCAGCATCCTGGGTCCGTATGCGCACGCGAGATAGTCGAGAAAGGCCGCATTGGGTGCCTTCAGGGTGATGGTGACGTCGTAATCACCGTGTGGGGTGACCGATTCCACGTCTTTGACCATGTAGGCCGGGCCCTGGTTGACCGCCAGTCTGCGATCGAAGGACGCCTTGACGGCATCCGCGGTGAACGGTGTGCCGTCATGGAACTTGACGCCTTCGCGCAGTTTGAAATCGAACACCCTGTTGTCCGGCGACGCTTTCCACTCGGTGGCCAGCAGAGGTTCCAGTACGGGCTTGTCTGTCCCCGCCTTGTACTGCAGCAGCCCCTCGTAGAGGTTGGTGGTCAGCAGCAGGCCCTGGCCGGCGTAGTAGATGTCGGGGTCGGGTGGCTGACCGGGGTCCTGCAGGAACGACAGGTGCAGCACCTTGTCGGTGGGCGCCGCACTGGGCGTGCCGCTCCCGGAATCCGGGCCGCCACAGGCGCTCAGCGCCAACGCGGCCACCGCGCTCACGGCGGCCATGGTCTTCCATCGCTTGATCACTGGGCGGCTCCTTCGAGAACGGGCTGGGACGTGGCGAGTTCGGAGAACGCGGCGAGAATCTCGTCGGAGGTTCGTAACGCGCCGGTCTGCAGGTACTCCATGGCATCGAGCGCGGCGTCGTGCCGGTATTGCGACGACCCGCCCACGCAGTCGGTGACGACGCGGACGTAGAAATCACGCTGGTGGGCGTCGGCGAAGGTGTAGTGCACACACACATCGGTGAGTCCCCCGATGAGGATGAGCGTCGACGCCTTGAGGCCTGACAGCACGATCTCGAAATCCGTTCCGATGAAACCGGAGTAGCGCCGCTTCACGATGTGGAACTCGTCGGGCAGCGGCCGCAGGGTGGGCTCCAGGTCGGTGCCCGGCCGGCCCTCGACGCAGTGGACGCCCTCGGTGCCGTCGAGCTCGCGGCCGAAGTCGATGCCGCTGGGCCGGTGAACTTCCTGGAAGAACACCACCGGCACATCGGCCGCACGCGCCGCGGCGAGCAGCTTCTCGGCGATGGCGACGCGCTCGGCGTGACCGGGCATCACCGGAATCCCGGCGTCCTGGGCCGACATTCCACCGCCTTCCTGTATGTCGACCACGACAAGAACCGGATTACCCACGATGAGTGGCTGTTTGGGCACCTAACCTCCTATTGCTGCGATACGGGGATCGGCTGCCGCCTGGAGCAGGTCCACGGCGGTGTTGATGACTACGTAGAGCGCACCCAGCATCAAGGTGACGCCCGCGATGGCGGGGAAGTCGGCGACCGGGATACTCTGCGCGATGTACTGGCCGATACCCGGCCATCCGAACACCTGCTCGACGACGAGTACGCCCGAGAACATCAGGCCCACTTGAAGACCGGTCATCGACAACGCGGACCCGACCGAATTGCGCAACACGTGGCGCGTCATGATCCGGCTCTCGGACAGTCCCTTGGCCCGGGCGGTCCGCGCGTAGTCGCTGTCGATGTCGGTCATCAGGCTGCTGCGTAACACCCGCCCGATCGCCACGGCGGGCGCGATCGCGATCACCAGGGCCGGCAGCATCAGATGCTGTAGTGCGTCGACCACCACGTCGAACCGGCCGTGCACGAGTCCGTCGACGGTGAGCAGGCCTGTCGGACCGGTAGGCGGATTCGGCACGGCGACGCGCCCGTTGGCCGGAACCCACCCCAGGTTCTGGTAGAACACGATCAGCCCGAGGATGCCGAGCAGGAACATCGGCGCTGCGGCACCGGTGAACAACACCGCCCGAAGCACCTGAGCACCAGGCCATTTCAAGGTGGTGCTGAATGCCAGCAGGGCCGCCAGCACCAGCGCGATGGCAATCCCGAAGAGCGCGAGTTCCAAGGTCGCCGGCAGAAAGCTGCCGAGGTCCGACAACACCGGGTGACGGGTGCGGTAGGAGGTTCCGAGGTCTCCGGTCACCGCGTTGGTCAGGTAATGCCAGAACTGCACCAGCACAGGCTCGTTCAAGCCGAGTTCCTCTCGCCTGTCGGCGACTGCCTGTGCCGAGGCCTGCGCCCCCAACTGCGCCTTCACGGGGTCCAGCGGCGAGACGTGCTGAAGCACGAACATCACTCCGGTGAGGGCGATCAGGATGGCGGCCATCGCACCGAGCCGCGAAGCCACGAAAGTCTTCACTCAGGTACTCCTCTCTTCGCGCAAGCGCTCATCGCGGAACTCCGCTCTCACCGGTTCTTCATCAGGTTGCGCAGGCAGTCCCCGGCGATGTTCCCCACGAGTGCCAGCACCAGGACGCCGAGACCCGGCATCACCGGAATCCACCACTGCTGCAGGAAATAACTGAGGTTCCGGGCTGAGTCGGCACCCAGTTCAGGTGCCGGCGCGGCCTGCCCGAGCCCGAGGAACGACAGTGCGGCGACCGTGAGGATCAGCGTGCCCAGATCCAGGCTGGCGGCGACGAGAGCGTTCGGCACCGCACCGGGGAGAAGATGGCGCGTCGCGAGCCGGAATCTGCTCACCCCGGCGAGTTTGGCGGCCTCTACGTGTGGTCGAGCAGCCAGGCGGGCAATCTCGCCGCGTACCAGCCTGGCGTAGAACGGCCACCAGACGATCGACACCGCGATCAGGGTGTGCACGAAACCCGGCCCGAGCGCTGCGACTACGGCGATCGCGAGCACCGGAGCGGGCAGGGACAGAAACGCGTCGGTGATGCGCATCAACATGGAATCGATCCAGCCTCCCGACGCGCCGGCGATCAGGCCGACCAGCCCGCCGATCACCAGGCCGGCCGCGACCACGACCAGCGCGGCGAACCAGCTGGAACGGGCGCCGTAGAGAACTCGGGACAGGATGTCGCGGCCGACGCTGTCGGTGCCCAGCAGGAACCCGTTCTTCCCCGGGGCTTGCAGTGGCACACCCACCGGTGTGAGCGGATCGTGCGGGGCGATCAGCGGCACCGCGATGACGAGCATCGTCAGCACGATCACCATCGAGAACCCGGCCCAGTTGAGCACCGCGGACCCCGGCCAAGACCACGACAACCGCGGGCGGGTACGCCCGCGCGCCAGCGTGGGGAACGCAACGGCTATCGCCATCAGACGGCCCGCCTTTCGATACACGCAACGAGATGGGGGTTGCCCGGTGTGCCCTCCAACCGGACGTCGAGTTCACTGCCGCCGCATGCCGGTACCGAGATCGGGCATCTCGGGTGGAATGCGCAGCCATCCGGTGGCGACAGCGGGCTGGCCGGCTCGCCGGGCAGCACGTGTGATTCGCGGCCCAGGTCGGGGATCGCGTCGACCAGTGCCCGGGTGTACGGATGGGCTGGGTCGCCGATCACACGATCCGCGGGTCCGATCTCGACGATGCGCCCCAGGTACATCACGGCGATCCGGTCGGCCACCACCCGGGCGACGGACAGATCGTGGGTGACGAAGACGACGGACATGTCCAGGCTGCGGCGCAGATCCCCGATCAGGTTGAGCACCGAGGCTGCCAGCGACACGTCCAGCGCACTGGTCGGCTCGTCGCACAGCAGCACCGACGGGGGTACGACGGTGGCCCGCGCGAGCGAGACCCGTTGGCGCTGACCGCCGGACAGCTCTCCTGAGCGTGCTTTCGACACCTCGGCGGGGAGACCGACCCGGTCGAGAACCTCCGCCACGGCGGCGCGGCGCGAGCCCGCCGACATCTTGGTGCCGCGCAGGCGTTCGGCGATCAGCTCACCGACCGTCAACCACGGTGTCAGCGATGCGCCGGCGTCCTGGAAGACCATCTGCGGGCGTTGACCACCGCCCACCTGGACAGATCCCGAGGTCGGACTTTCCAGCCCGGCGATGATCCGCAACAGTGTTGACTTACCCGAACCGCTCTCCCCGACCAATGCCACGGATTCGCCCTGGCGCACACGCATGGTCACACCGCGCAGCGCGTGCAGCTTCCCGTGATTGTCCGCCGAGCGATCCAGCCACCGTCGCGATACCGCGAACGTCTTGGCGACATTGGCCAGCGCCACAGCCGGCGGCTGCTCGGAGTCGACCGGCTCCGTGGCCTTGGTCTCGAACAGTTCTCCGGCATCGGTGGTCGAGGGCCCCGCCGTGCCGGCGAAGTCCGCCATCGGCCGGATACACGCACTGACCCTTTCCGCTGCAACCACAACGGGTTCCGGTAGCGACGTCGAACAGTCCCCGGAGGCCACGGCACACCGGGGTTCGAAGGCACATCCGGGCAACGGCGAGGCCGGGCTGGGCACCGCGCCGGGCAGCGCCGCGAGCTTCCGGTCCCGTGCCGTGTCCAGGGTGAGCCGGCTGGCCAGCAGTCCTTTCGTATAGGGATGGGCAGGGCTGGCCAGTACCTCGGCGGCGGGGCCGATTTCGGCGACACGCCCGGCATAGAGCACCGCGATGCGGTCCGAGATCTGAGCGGCAACGCCCAGGTCGTGGGTGATCAGTAAGATGCTGCAACCGATCTCGTCCCGCAGCCGTTGCAGCAGCCGTAACACCTGGGCTTGCACCGTGACATCGAGCGCCGTGGTGGGCTCGTCGGCGATGACGAGTTCTGGGTCCCCTGCGACCGCCATCGCGATCATCACCCGCTGACGCAACCCGCCGGAGAGTTCGTGCGGATATGCCCGCATGCGGCGTTTGGGTTCCGGAATGCCGACCGCGGTGAGCAGACGCAGCGCCTCATGCTCGCTGCCGGCCGCCTCCGCCACCTGCTTACCGATCCGCATCGTCGGGTTGAGCGAGGTCATCGGATCCTGGAACACCGCGCCCAGATCGAGTCGGCGCACCTTTCGCAGTGTTTTGTTTCCGCCGTTGACCACGTCCGAATTCGCCACCCGGGCCGAGCCGTCGATCCTGGCGCTCGCGGGGAGGAGGCCGAGCATGGTGTATCCCAGAACGCTTTTACCGGAACCAGATTCGCCGACCAGGCCCACGATCTCACCCGGAGCGATGGACAGTGACACCCCGCGCAGCGCGTGGATGTCGCGGCCGTTGCGACGAAATGTGACGTGCAGATCGTCGGTCGTGGCGACAGGCTGCGGCGAGGCGGGTGACGTAGGCCCAGCTCGCAGTGCCGAATCGTCGACTGAGGCGCCAACTGTGTCGAAGGCCGCAGGACGGGCCACGGGGAAGGTCATGCCGATCGTGGCCTCAGCCATCGTGGTCCTCCCAGAAGCGATTTGGCGATTCCGCGCCACCACCGTTGTGCCGCAGCCTGTCGAGCGACAGTTTTCACCGGCGGCGCAGTCGTCGGGTATCACAGGCGTTAATGAGCTGTAAAGGAATTGACGGGTCCGGTAACCGTTGCGTGTCACGCGTTTCTATCGAGTGACCGATACCCGGTGGGCTGGCCCTTCGTGGTCCGAAGGCCAACCATGGCTACATGGCGGGACGACCACGTACGCAGGCCCAACGCCGGCAGGGGGTAACTGCGCGCGACGAAATCCTCGATGCTGCAGGCGAATTGTTCACCACCACCGGCTATTCAGGAACCTCTACGCGGGCGATCGCCGAAGCCGTCGGCGTCCGCCAAGCGTCCCTGTACCACTACTTCAAGACCAAAGACGACATACTGTGCGCACTGCTGGAGCAGACCGTTGCGCCGACCCTCGAGTTCATCCCGAGCCTGCTGGGCACCGAACCCGCATTGACCGCCGACGAACATCTGCACGCCTTGGCGGCGTTCGACGGTGCCCAGCTGATGTCCGGCCGTTGGAACCTCGGCGCGCTCTACCTGCTGCCCGAATTGCGTGAAGCCAAGCTCGAACCGTTCTGGTCGGACCGGGAGCGATTACGGTCGCACTACCTGTCGTTGAGTCGCGCGCTGAGCCGGCGGACCGGCGTTCACGAAGCCGCCGCCGATCTCCCGTTCCGGCTCGTCGAATCGTTGGTCAACGTGTGGTCGATGCCGGATGGCCCGGAGCGATCCGAGATGCCGTTTCATGTCGCGGATGCCTGCATGCGGGTCCTGGGTATCCCTGGCGACGCGGCTGCAGCGCTGCGGTGTCGTACACACCGGGAGATCGACAGACATCACAGGACCGCCGGAAGCGACCCGTAGTCTGCATGGCATGTTCCACGTCCTCACCACCACGTACACCCAACCCGCCGACGTCGTCGACCAGACCCGTCCCGCCCACCTGGCGTGGCTCGAGGAGGAGGTCGCCGCGGGCCGCATCGTGCTGGCGGGACGCCTGGAATCTGCGACCGGTGCCGTGCTGATCACCGGAGACCTCAGCGAAGAAGCGGTCGAGGACTTGATCGCGCGCGACCCCTACACCCTGGCCGGGCTCATCCGCTGCGAACGGGTCTCCTTCAACGGGTCCTTCCGCGCACCCGGGCTGTGACCCCGTTCCCGGCGATAATCCGGGAGATATGTCACAAGCCGTAGCGGGATTACCGCTGCCGCCTGCGTCGTTGCACGCTGCGGACTGCCGTCACAGGCAGTGATCAGTTAACCGGACTAATCTTTTCCGGGATACACAGACGACGAGCAAAGAGGGCTTTGATGAGCACTGTTTACGCCTACGCCGCCAACTCGGCGACCGAACCGCTGGCCAAGACCACCATCACGCGCCGCGAGGTCGGGCCGCATGACGTGGCCTTCGACATCCACTTCGCCGGCATCTGTCACTCCGACATCCACACGGTGAAGGGCGAATGGGGTACCCCGAACTACCCGGTGGTCGCCGGGCACGAGATCGCCGGTGTCGTCACCGAGGTCGGCGCCGAGGTCACCAAGTACAAGGTCGGCGACCATGTCGGCGTCGGCTGTTTCGTCGACTCCTGCCGGGAGTGCGACAACTGCAAGGCCGGTCTTGAGCAGTACTGCACGGGCAGCGGCATGATCGGCACCTACAACGCGACCGGGCGCGACGGCACCCCCACCTACGGCGGGTACAGCGGCGCGATCGTCGTCGACGAGAACTACGTCCTGCGCATCCCCGACAGCATCCCGCTGGACAAGGCCGCTCCCCTGCTGTGCGCGGGTGTCACCCTCTTCTCGCCCCTGCGCCACTGGAACGCCGGACCGGGTAAGAAGATCGCCGTGATCGGCCTCGGCGGCCTGGGCCACATGGGCGTCAAGCTCGCCCACGCGATGGGCGCGCACGTCACCGTGCTGTCGCAGTCGCTGAAGAAGATGGAAGACGGCCTGCGACTCGGCGCCGACGAGTACTACGCGACCAGCGACCCGGACACCTTCCGCAAGCTGCGCGGCAACTTCGATCTGATCCTCAACACCGTCTCGGCCAATCTGGATCTCGGCGCCTACCTGGGCCTGCTGGCCGTCGACGGCACGCTGGTGGAGCTGGGCATGCCCGAGCATGCGATGGAGGTTCCGCCGTTCCCGCTGGCAGGCATGCGCCGCAGCCTGTCCGGTTCGATGATCGGCGGCATCCCCGAGACCCAGGAGATGCTCGACTTCTGCGCCGAGCACGACGTGACCCCCGAGATCGAGATCATCCAGCCCGATTACATCAACGAGGCCTACGAGCGTGTGCTCGCCAGTGACGTGCGGTACCGCTTCGTGATCGATACCGCCTCGCTGCGCGGTTGAGTCGCGGCTTTTCGTCAACGCCGCGGATTGCGGTCACCTGGTGACCTGGTCACCTGGTGACCGCAATCCGCGGCGTTGTGCGTTATCCGGCTTCTGAGGCCTGGTCGGCGCCGGACTGCAGCTCGACACCCGCCAGCGGCCAGCCCGCGGCGGCCAGCTTTGCTGCCACCCGCGCGATGTTCTCCGGGCCGGCGTCGTGGTCGGTCACTTCGGCGATGAATTCCGCGATGTCGTCGCGGTCGATGGGATGGTCGATGTCGGCAGGCGCTGCGGCCTCAGCGAGGTTGCGCACCACCTCGGCCACCTGCTGCTCGGTGAGCGGGGTGGCCCGCAGCAGCGCGAGCAACGGCACCCTGTCGGTGCCCGGGACCCCTTCGGGGTAGCCGGCACGCAGCCAGTTCAGAACCGAGATCAGCAGCGACTTGGTTGACACCCGGTAAGTTTCGCGGTTCCCCGGCCGACCCACCACTGGACGCGCCGACAGTTGGCGGGGCATTCATTCTTGATTCACCACCAAAAACAATCCCGCTGAGCGCAACCGGTGACTGTGCCCCGGCGCCCGGGCATCCTCGGCACAGTGACTCGTGTGATCCGCTTCAACGCCTTCGACATGAACTGCGTCGCCCATCAGTCCCCGGGACTGTGGCGCCATCCGGAGGATCAGTCCTGGCGCTACAAGGACATCACCTACTGGACCGAACTGGCGAAGTTGTTGGAGCGCGGGCGTTTTGACGGCCTGTTCATCGCCGACGTGCTGGGCACGTACGACGTTTACGGGGCCAGCGACGAAGCGGCGATCCGCCAGGCCGCGCAGATCCCGGTGGGCGACCCGATGCTCCTGGTGTCGGCGATGGCGCTCGTGACCGAGAACCTGGGCTTCGGCATCACCACGGGAACCGGATTCGAGCATCCGTATCCCTTCGCCCGGCGGATGTCTACGCTCGATCACCTGACCAATGGCCGGGTCGGGTGGAACGTCGTCACCGGGTATCTCCCTGCTGCGGCGCGCAATATGGGCCAGACCGATCAACCGGCGCACGATGCGCGCTACGACCACGCCGACGAGTACCTCGAAGTCCTCTACAAGTTGTGGGAAGGCTCCTGGGAGGACGGTGCGGTGGTGCGCGACGCCGAACGCGGCGTCTTCACCGACCCGGCCAAGGTGCACCATATCGGCCATTCCGGAACACATTTCAGCGTCCCCGGGGTGCATCTGGCCGAACCCTCGCTGCAGCGAACCCCAGTCATCTACCAGGCCGGCTCCTCGCCGCGCGGCGTCCGCTTCGCCGCCGAGAATGCCGAAGCCATCTTCACCGCCGCACCCACGAAAGCGATTCTGCGCGAGACGGTTTCCACGATCCGCGCCGAGCTCGAGTTGGCCGGCCGAGACCCGTACTCAGCCAAGATCTTCAACCTCACCACCATCATCACCGGCGAGACAGACGAGCAAGCCCACGCCAGACACGCGGAGTATCTGGCCTACGGCGACCCCGAGGGCGCACTCGTGTTCATGTCCGGGTGGATGGGCGTTGACCTGGCTCGCTACGGTCTCGACGAGCCGATCGGCAATGTCGACTCCAACGCGATTCTCTCCGCGGTCAAGGCATTTCAGTCTGCATCGGACAAGGGTGGCGAGTGGAACGTACGCGATATCGCCGAATGGGGTGAGATCGGCGGCATGGGACCGCGCATCGTCGGGTCGGGCGTGCACGTCGCCGACACCCTGCAGGAGTGGGTCGAGGAGACCGACGTCGACGGCTTCAACCTGGCGTATGCGATCACGCCGGGGTCGTTCGTGGAATTCATCGACCACGTCGTACCCGAGCTCACCGCGCGCGGCGCCTACCAGACGGAATATGCCCCGGGCACCCTGCGCAACAAGCTACTGGGCAACGGCGACCGCCTGGCCGAGGAACACCGAGGTGCCAGTTACCGTGTGGGTGGCCGGAATTCGACGATCACCGAGCGTCCGTCGACCCTGCCGTCCTCGTCGGCGTCGACGGCTGCCCAGCCCGCCCGGGGCCGGTAAGCTCGCCACTCAACGTGGGCCCTCCAACCCGCCGAGCAGACGCGAAAGCACCCAAAATCGGTCATTTACGGGCACTTTCGCGTCTGCTCGCCGGGAAGCTCTAGCGCGGGGCGGCCTGGACATTCGTGGGTTGCGGCCCGAGCGTCGACGCCGGCAGCTGGGTCTCCTCCACGCCCGGGGTGTTCAGCTGACCGGCCAGCCACGGCAGGGAGGCACCGAGGGCGTTGGCGGCGAACGCCCAGTCATGCCGGCCCGGCGCGGTCTGCACCGAGCACGTGATCGCTTGGGCGCGGGCCGCATTGCACAGTGTGCTCGCGGCAACGTCCTGGGCCTCGGGATTGGCTGTGGGATCGCGGGTGGTCCCACGCGGCGAGATCGGCACCTCGAACCACGCCGTCACATCGGAGTACGGACCGTGTTTCTGCATGATGGTGACCGGATCGTAAGCCGCCCAGGCGTCGGCATCTCCGCCGAACAGCCGGCTGATGGTCTGCGCCTTGTCCCCCGCGTTCGGGCGCAGGTCACCGGCGACGTCGATGAACGACCGGAACATGTCGGGGTGCATCAGGGTGAGATCCACCGCGCAGGTCCCGCCCATCGACCAGCCCGCAATCCCCCACCCGTCACGATCAGCACGCACCCCGAAGTTGGAGATCAGGTACGGGACCACATCCTTGGTCAGGTGGTCGGCGGCATTGCCCCGCGTACCGTTGACGCACTCGGTGTCGTTGGCGAACGATCCGGTGGCATCGACGAACACGAACACCGGAGCGTTGCCGCCGTGGGCTGCCGCGAATCCGTCGAGGATGCCCAGCACGTTGCCTGCGCGCAACCAATCGGCCGGGGTGTTCAGTTGTGAGCCGATCATCATGACAGTCGGAAGCTGCGGCGGCGGGGTGCTGGCGAACCACGCCGGTGGGAGGTAGACGAGTTCAGTGCGGTGGCTGAACCCCGAAGCCTGCGAATCGATGGTCACCGGCACCAGGACGCCGCTGGGCGGCCGGAAGTGGGCCAGCTGCATCTTCGTCACGGTCAATCGGTCCGTCTGTCCCGGCAGCGGGCTCGACGTGAGCTGCTTCCACATGCCGTCCACGGTCGGGAAGTATCCGACCCAGATATTGAGGGTGAGTGCGCAGGCCAGCCCACAGGCTCCGATCGCCACCACCGAGGCGGCGCGCCGCCACCATCGCGCAGTCACCCAGCCCACTACGGCGACACCGAATGCCAGGGCGGTCAGCGCTATCCAGACCCACAACTCGGGTGGTCCGGCGTTGCCTGCCACTCCGATCGAGTCGATGTACCAATAAGTCAGACCCGCCAGCACTGCCGCCGCGAGCACCAGTGCGGGCAGGAGCCGGGTGCGCCATCGTGGCGTGCGCCAGCCCACGGCGGCTCCCAGCAGCAGCGCAGCGATCAGCTGAACGACAACCGGGAACCAGCCGTGGATCAGCGAGATCTGCGCAATGAGCTGGTGCATCAGCTCTCTTGATATCAGCGCCAGCTGTCAGCTCACTGGAGGGATGCTGAGTGAGCGGCAGGTGGGACCACCACCACCTGCCGAAACAGCCGGGCGGACGCCACAGCCTCGCGCAGCGCCCGTCTAACGTCTGACTAGGAGCTCCATACGGCCACTCCGAGTACCATTCCGGCGATCATGCAGCCGGCGGACGCGGCGATTGCGATTGGCGCAAAGCGTTCCTTCTTCGTCAGGCCGACGGCTCCGAGGATAAGGCCGGCAGGTCCGAACAAGATCGGGCAGAAGAGTACTGAAACACCCGCGCACACAAAGGCAATGATCGAGAAGATGTTGGACGGTGATGCCACATTCCCATATTGGTCCGGTGGCGGTGGCGGATAATATTGCGGATATTGTGGCTGCCCCATAGGTTGCGCATACTGCGGCTGGTCCTGCGGCAGAGGCGGATACGACATCTGGACGGGTGGCGGCGCATACGGCGGAACGTTGGTGGTCTTCCTACGGCGCTCGGACGTCCAGCTCTGCCCGTCCCAACGACGTTCCGAGCCAGACGAGCCATCCGGATCGTCGTACCAGCCAGGTGGCATTGCCGCAGTCATCTCAGCACCCTATCCGGTTGCAGTCCCGAGTTATCGAAAGTTTCGCGCGAGAATCAGGCCGACTCCCCCAGGGCGGCAGGCGACACTTTAGGGTGGCGTGATGCGGATGATGATGCTGGTAACGCTGATGAGCGCGGCAATCGGCGCCGGCCTTGGTGCCCCCGGCTTGGCTGCAGCAGACCCTGTCTCTTATACACATCTCCGAGCCCACGAGACGGAGCTACATCTCGTATGCC
>NZ_LZSO01000005.1 GCF_001665785.1 Mycolicibacterium peregrinum | reverse complement strand
AGATGTGTATAAGAGACAGGTCACATGGGTGTGGCCGGTGGGGGTGGTGAATTCGATGGTGCCGTCGGGGTGTTGACGATCCGACCAGCCGGGGCAGAATGTTTTCACCAAATGGTGTGCCCGGCAAAAGAGTTTGGTGTTCGACGGATGCGTCGGGCCGGCGGGCCAGGGTGCGGTGTGGTCGATGTCGCAGCGCTCAGCAGGGGCGTCACAGCCGGGGAACCGGCAGGTCAGATCGCGCCAGTGAATGAACTCCGACAGTGCTACAGAGGGGCGGTACTGCGGTTCGCCGGCCGTAGCGGTCTCCGGCTCAGCCGCTGTGGCGGGCATGCGTACGGGTTTGACCTTGGAGGTGGCGGCCAGATCCCGTACTGATTCGGCGGGAAGGATGCCATGGCCGACCAGATACCCCGGATCATCACAGGTGCCGTTCACGGTGGCCTGGTCGGCCAGCACGTGCACCACCGCTGCATCCGCGGCCGCGCGGTGCTGTGTGGCGGGGCAGTCCTCGCGTCGGCACAGGCACGGCATGTGTGATTCCAGTCGGGCCACCGGCCCGACCGCATCGGCGCGGCGCTGCTCGCGGGTGCGCGGATCGTGGGCACAGACCGTGTCAGCCACCGCGTCCAGGCGTTGATTCAGCGCGACCCCGTCGGCGGCGTGGATGTTGGCCCAGATCGAGGTCATGCCCGGGCTGCTCGCCTCGACCTGCACGAACCGCCCGTCATCGATCGGGGGCGGGACCCGGACTCCGTTGGGGTCGAGTTTGGCGATCCATTGATCCACCCGATCCCGCAACTGCCGTTCAGACAGCCGCATCCATTTATGGGCCCGGGCCGCGAGTTCTTCATCCAACCCCACCCACACGGCGGGGTCGACGATGCCGGTGCGGGCGATGATCATCCGCACGATCCGGTAGTCGATGTCCCCGACAGCGAACCGGGCCGCCACCAGGGGCAGTTTGTCGCGCAGTACTCGGGCGTGATGAATCTGGGTGCCGGCCCGGCCCCGGCTGATCCGCAACGCCGCCGAGATCTCGGCAGAGACTTCTTCGAAGGGGTCGGTGGTCCAAAAGATCGACTCGGCCAACTCCAACTCACGGCGGGAATCCAGTTCCCCGATCGCGGCCAGCCGACCGGCGATCGCCGCCGATTCCGCGCGTGCGGCGCCACTGATCTTGTCGATCAGCGCGGCATCGGAATCGACCTCGAACACGTGTTCGATTATGCCACGACACCCCGACCGCGTTGACTCATCAGAAATGCGCGCGAATGGGTGATTCGTTGCCTCACTGAAAATGCGCGCGTAGGCCCAGT
>NZ_LZSO01000004.1 GCF_001665785.1 Mycolicibacterium peregrinum | reverse complement strand
AGATGTGTATAACCGGATCGAGCAAGCCGACCGCGACGACTATGCCTTCGAGGTGTTCGCCCAGCTCGGCGAGATTTTCCTGGTACGGACCGCGTATGACGGTGTGGTGGAGAGCATTTCCCGGATCCGCGACACTCTGGCGATCTACCGCTCGATCCGGTCGGGGCAACGGCCCGATCTTGCCGCACAGACCACCATGTCCGATGCCGAGATCGATCACATGACCTGCCGCTACGCCCGACGGCTGGAGTTCCTGGAAGCCGGGCTGGCTGCCGCCCGCGGCAATCATGACGCTGCTGCAGCGCATCTGGAGACCTTGATAGGAACCGACGGAGACTTCGAGGATTTACGGCGCGAGCATCGTAACCTGATCTGCCACACCAGAATTATGATCGCGAGCAGCCTGTGCGACGACGATCTGTACGCCGCGTCGGTGCCGGTGTGGGCCGAGGTACTCGACGTCCTGGAGGACGGTGCCGCGCCTCGAATTGATGATGCCGAGACCGATCACCTGTTCGTCATCGGCGCGCTCGGCTACGGTCGGTTCTGCATCGAGTCCGGTCGCCTGGACGAGGCCGAGCCATGGTTGCGCCGGGCCGGTGCCCGAGCGCAGGCCCGAGGCTGGAGACTCGCCACCGCTCGCGCGCAGCTGGAGCGGGGGGCCGCTGCCTGGACAGCCGGTCAGTACGCCGAGACCCAGGACCTGGTGACCGAGGCCTACCCGGTGATCGCCGAACATGCCCGCGCCCATGATGTGTCCCGGAGCTGGCTGTACTTCGGACTGATCCGAGTGGGCCTGGGCAGGTTGCGGGAGGCCGACGAATGCTGGGAGCACGCCGAGCGGCATTGGCGCGAGATCGAGCGGCCATTGCATATCCACCGAATTCTGCTGCAGCGAAGTTGGATCGCCTTGTTCCGCGGCGCCTTCGACGAGGCGATCGCGATGGTGGAGGAAGCCAGGGCGCTGCTCGACGCGTCGCCGCGGCACAGCTGGTTGCAATATGCCCGCCTGGATGCGCACCTCGGCAACATCTGGCGGGCCGACGCGTTGGCGGAGATGGGGTTCGACGGTCTGGGCAAACCGGGGCAGAGCTGGGAACAGGTCGAGGCTCGTCACGCCGCGGGGACCGGCACGTTCAACTGCCGCCCGGGCAGCCGCAAATACCGCCGGGGGATGGTCAAGCTGGGCCGGGCTGCCGACCTGAAGGTGCCTGCGGCCCTCGCGGTTGATTCGGTGCGCTACACGATCACCGACGCCGGGGCCAGGGCCCGGTGGGCCGGCAGTGTCTCGGCGCCGTTGCTGGCGGGGGCATTCGCGGTGGCCTGGGAATCGGACAATACCGAGCTCACCTGTGAGCTGATCGAATACCACAGTGCACGAGGAACTTTCACCGCAGACGCAGCGGTCGCCACAGAGCAGTCCGCCGAATGGGCGGAGACGGCGACGGCCGTCGTTCCGGTCGAGGCCGAACTCGCCCCGCAACTCGCCGTCGCGGCCGCGGCGGCACCGGTCGACGCCGAAGGCTCGTTGACGCGGCTCGGACCGTTGCCGCCGCTGCGGATCGACCCGAGTTCGGGCCCGATCTTGAGCCGTTACCGCGAGCTTGCGCAGCAGCGGTATGGGCGGGACGTCACCGCACCCGGCGCGGATTGGACGACCTGGCCATGACCGACACGCTGGTGATGCGTTTCGCCGACGTCGGCGTCGCAACCTACGTCAGCCTGCGCGTGGTGGGAGAGCCGCAACGTTCGGTGACCTGGGTGATCGAGGAACCGCACATGGAGGCGGTGGAGGCGTTGTTCAACCCGGCGCTGCCGGATCCGATCGGTACCGAAACGCCCGCCGAGGCAGTGGAACGGGCCGTGGTCACCGGCGCGTTCGCGACCCCGGAGACCGAATTCGAACTGGCCCGCGTGCTCGGTTCGAATCTGATCGGCATCGACGCCTGGCAACTGCTGGCCGACCGCGTCGCCGACATCCGCCCGGTGCTGTTCGTGACGCCGAGTCCGCGGTTGGGTCGTGTGCCCTGGGGCCAGCTGGCGATGCCGGGCCCCCACGGCTTCCGGCTGATGGAGTTGGTGGACGTGCTGATGGCGGTGCCGCCCAATATCGTTCATGCCCCGCGTAGCCCCGCCGGCTGGCCTGAACGCCAGGACCGTCCACCGGTGCTGGTCCTGGATCCCCGGATTCCCGGGCAGCGACCGGACTCGGCGCTGGGCTCGGTGCTGGGCCGTCCATCGCCGCAGACGCCACTGTCGGAGCATTTCGATGAGCTGGTGAGCGACACGGTCCTGCCGAACGTCGACGCGGCCGTCGAGCTGTTCCGGCGCACCGACACCGACCGGGGCTGGTTGGCCGACGCCTGCGCGCAGGACCCGAGCCGGCTGCTCTACGTCGGGCATGCCAGCGCCGCAGACGGTGTCGCCGGGCACGCTGATCGTGCGGCCCTGCACCTGGCCGAGGCACGGCCGCTGACCGCGGGGGAGATGATCGCGACACAGCTGCCGATTCCGCCCCGAGTGGCGTTGCTGGCGTGCGCATCTGGCGGTGACTACCGGTTCGACGAGGCCGCCGGGCTGGTGGCCGCGATGATCCTGGGTGGTGCACAACTGGTGACCGCGACCTTGTGGTCGCTGCCGACCACGGCCGGGTTCCGTCAGTTCAGTCCGGAAGGCCCCGAGGCCGATCCGATGACCGACACCATCGTCGGGGTGGATCTGGCTCATCGCGAGGACGATGCGGGCCTGGCGGTGAACCGCTGGCAGCGGGCGATGATGCGCCGCTGGCGTGACGGCGACCGGACCGCCAGCCCGTTGCACTGGGCGGCTCTGGCCACCTTCACCGTCGACGGTGCCCGCTGAGTCAGGCCGGGGTGACGCAGACGGCCACTGTGTTCTCATCGCGCGGCCGGTAGTAGGCATCGATCACGTTGCCCGGTGACACCTTCGCCAGCGCGGACGCGGGGATCAGCGCGCGCTGACGCACCGGGAACTGGCCGCCGTCGCGCCGGCTGACCATCAGGTCGAGTTCGACCTCGCGGTAGTCCTCGCGGACGGTCCCGGTGGCCCGCATTCCGGTGATGATCCCGCGTGACCGGGTGCCGGTGCGGATCAACTCGAGCTGCACCCGGGTCATCAGTCCCTTGCGGATCAGCATGTGATCGAACTCGGCCACCAGCTCCCCGAGGGTGACCAGGCGCTCGTCGGCCTCGTCGTTGCGGCAGACACCCCGCACCCGGCGGGTGGCGCTCAGCGTGGCGCCGGCACAGAACAGGCACAAGACGGCGAGCAGCACGGTGTCGGTCATGTCCCCAAGGGTCCGGCCGAGCGGCCGCTACCGAACCCAACTTCGGCCTCTATCCTGGTGCCGGTGAGCATCGGGTCCGAAACGTCTGGGGTGCAGGCCGGCCCCGTTTCGGGTGCGGATGCTGCCCAGCCACGCCGTGCGGTGATCGATCGCGCCTGGCGCGCGCTGGGCCCCGGGGTGGAGGTGTTCAGCGGCGACGACGGCGGGCCGCTACGCCGGACGGTCAAGCGGATCATCGATCCGCTGGTGCTCAGGCTGCGCAGCAACACCCACTATTCGGCGCCGGTGCTGGCTCCCGAGGTGGCGGCCGAACTGCACGCGCAGATGATCCGCAACGGGCCGCAGCTGCGGGCCGCCGCAGCCTGGTTCTCCGAGCTCAAACAGCAGCGCCGGCGACTGCGCATCACCACCGGCAACGCTCAAGAGCTCTATTTCCCGGTGTGTTTCGAACTCGCGGTGACCCGAGGTGTCCCGGCCTCGGACCGGGCGGACGTGGCCGCAGCGGTGCTGGCCGATCTCCATCAGGGTCGTGACCGCACCGCCACCGAGGCTCTCAACCAGCACGTGGCCGATCCGCACGTCGTCGACCGGTTGCGTCGCCAACTCGACCGCAGTTGGCATGACGTCGTGGCGTCCGACGCGATCACCGGTCCGTTCTTCGCCGGCCTTTCGACCGTGCTCGGCCCGGCCGACAGCCACCGCGCCGAGGCGGCCCGCCGCCGGGTGTGGTCGGCGCTGGTGGCCGACGCCACGCCGTACAACCTGGGCGCCCAGACGCGCCACACGGACGCCGAGCTCCCGTGGTCGATCGTCTGCATCGGGCTGAGTTCAACTCTGCCGCAACAGTACCCGACGATCGACGGCCCCGCCGAAGGGGACCGCCCGCTGGACCGCAGCGTGGTCGACCGGGTACGGGCGACATTGCGCCGGGCACTGGACCGCGACGAACTCCCCGACATCCCGCTGCTGTGCGCCGAGGAGGTCGACCGGGCCTGCGCCCCGTGGGGGCTGCTGGCCGAGGACAAACAGGCCGGTCTGCTTGCCGGCATCGAGGTGGCCACCGACCTGCATCCGCTCGACGCGTCTGCCACGGGCCGCTACCAGCTGTCGGCACGCATCCAGGCCCGGCTGGCCAAGGAGGCCTACGTGCTGCACGCCCGGCGCTATCTGGCGGACGGTGCCGCGGTGCATCCGCGTCAACGGCAGGTCGTCGATGATCTTGCCGCCTTCTGTCGTCCCTATCTGAGCCGGCTGTGGGCGCGGTTGCACGGCCGAGATGTCTGGCAGGAGTCCTGTGCGGATGTCGACGACCTGCGGTCCCTGCTGGAAGGTGTGGCCAGATCGGTCAGCCTCGACCACCGCCAGCGGATCAAAGCGATGCTGGAAGTGCAGGTGGCAGAGTGAGATTGTCTGCTGAAGACGGGCTGTGGAGTACCGGTCCGCGCACCGTCGACGTCCCCGTGGTCGCGGTTCTCGAGGTCAGCGGCGCCGTCTTGTCCTGGGTCGTGGACGAGGGCGTCGGTGAACCACCTTCCATCACCTTCACCGACCCCGAGCGCGCGGACTGGCTGTGGCGGGTGGTCGGCGAGTCCGGTCATGTCGCGCTCCTGGATGCACTGCGTCACCGGGAGTCCGGGGAGCCGGTGGACCTGGCCGGGGTCGAGATGCTGCCCGGTACGACGGACACCTTGCGGCGCTTGGCAATCGGACACTGGCTGCGGCGGTGGTGGCCGGCGAGCGACCGGGACGGCATCGCGGCACTGGAACGACCGGTGCTCGACGCGGAACTGGCACTGCTGACGGTGCGCGCCGAAGATTTCTTCACCGACGATACCCTCGACTCCGATGTTGCCGGCCTGTTGGCACCACATGTCGGCGTGTTGAGTTCTTTTGTCGGCCAGAGTGATCCGAGGATTGCGGCGCTGGTCGAGGAATGCCGGGAGCTGGCCGGTGAGATCGGGCTCGACTGGCCGGACCCCGTCGGGGCCGCACCGCAGCGCGACGACTACGCCCTGGCGGCGGGCGCCGGCGAGGGGGCGATTGCGGCAGGACTGATCGCCCGCGGCACCGGCACCGTCGCGTGGTCGGCGGTGCCGCCCGGTGTGTTCGACGCTGCCGAGGGCACCATCGAATGGTCGGTGGCGGCGGCCGGTGCGGGAGTTGCCGCGGAGGTGCGGGTGGCGCTTTCGGGGCTGGATTCGCCGCTGGGCATCGAGGTGGAGATACGCGGAAACGGTTGCGCTGCTTCCGGTTTCCTCGATGCCACGGGTCGTGGGGTACTGGAGTTGCACGATCCGGAGGGGCAGCCGCTCATCGAAACCCAGGCCTGGAACCTGGACTGGCCCCACACCTCGGTGCGGGTCGGTGCCGCAGGCGTCGGCGAGTCCGCCTCCGACCGCGACCGGGTGCGGGCATTCGCGCGGGCCCGGCTGAACGTGCCGGGTGACGACGCCTTTCTGGCCGAGATCCGCGCGGCCGAATCCGACTACTGACCGCTATTTGGCGGCCGTCTGGATGAACGCCGCCGAGGGTGACGACTGCGGCAGTCCGACTGCGGGCGCCTGCGGGGTACCGATCGCGCCCGCCAGCCAGGGGAGAGCCGCGGTGAACGCGTGGCTGGCGAACGGCCAGTCATGGGTGCCCTGGTGGGTTACCACCGCGCACTCGATGCCGTGCTTCGACCCGAGCGCACACAGGGCGTTGGCGGCCTTGACCTGGTCGTTGGCGCGAGCTGCGGGCTTGCCCGGCGTTGACGTGTCATTGACGTCGAACCAGCCGGCCATCTGGTCGTATTGCCCGTGCCGGTTGATCACGGTGCTCGGGTCGAAGGCGTCCCACGCGGCGGCGTTACCGCCGAACAGCCGATCGATGGTCTGCGCCTTGGTGCCCGAGTTCGGGCCGAGGTCACCGGCGATGTCGACGAACGCGCTGAACAGCTCGGGGTGCATGACCGCGAGGTCCACGGCGCAGGTGCCGCCCATGGACCAGCCGACGATGCCCCATCCGGCGGCCGCCGGATTGACGCCGTAGTGGCTGTTCATATAGGGGACAACATCTTTGGTGAGATGGTCGGCAGAGTTTCCGCGCTTGCCGTTGACGCATTCGGTGTCATTGTTGAAGGTGCCGCCCGGGTCGACGAACGCGAGCACGGGCGCGTAACCGTGGTGGGCGGCGGCGAAATCGTCCATCGTCTTGATCACATTGCCGGCCCGCATCCAGTCGGCCGGGGTGTTGAACTCACCGCCGATCATCATCACGGTCGGCAACTTCGGTGCGGGATTGGACGCGAACCACGCCGGCGGCAGGTACACGTACTCGCCGCGATGCCGGAAACCCGAGGCTGTGTTGGGAATTTCGACCGGGACCACGCTGCCCTTGGCGGGGATGGTGCCCTGACGTTGCATCGCGGTCACGGTGACCTGATCGGTCTGGTCGGGCAGTGGGCCGGCGGTCAGCTGATTCCACGCGGTCTGCACCCACGGGAAGTAGCCGACCCACAGGTTCAGCGCCAGTGCCGTGCACAGCAGCGTCAGCGGGACCGCCATGACGGCGGAACCGCGCCGCCACCACTGGCTGCCGCGCCAGCCGGCAGCCAGAACCACGACCGCCACACCGGTCAGCGCGATCCACACCCACAGCGACCGCGGCGCCGGATTGCCCGCCAGCCCCTCGGACTCGATGTACCAGTTGGTGCCCGCGACCAGGATGCCGCCGACCGCGGCGGCGAACGGCAGCCAGATGAGTGCCCAGCGGCGGGTACGCCAGCCGATTGCGGCGATCAACACCACGGCGGTGATGACTTGGATGCTGGTCGGAACCCAGCCGTGCATCAAGGACAGGTGGTGAGTGAAGGTCACAGCAATATCGTCGCCGCCCAATCTTGGGATCGGCTGTGAGGAGCCTGCTAACGAGGTTTGGCCAGAGGAAACGGCAGCGTTTCGCGGATGCTACGGCCAGTTATCAACATGACCACGCGGTCCACGCCCATCCCGAGACCGCCGGTCGGCGGCATCGCGTACTCCATGGCCTGCAGGAAATCCTCGTCGAGTTCCATCGCCTCGGGGTCACCACCCGCGGCCAGCAACGATTGCTCCTGCAGCCGGCGACGCTGTTCGACGGGGTCGGTGAGCTCGCTGTAGGCGGTGCCCAGTTCGACACCCCAGGCCACCAGATCCCAGCGTTCGGCAACCCCGGGGATGCTGCGGTGCGGCCGGGTCAACGGCGACACCGAGGTGGGGAAGTCCTTGTAGAACGTCGGCTCTTCCGTGCGGTCCTCGACGAGGTGCTCGTACATCTCCAACACGACCGCGCCGGCGTCCCAGTGAGTCAGATAGGGGATGTGCGCCGCATCGCAGAGCCTGCGCAGTGTGGCCAGGTCTGTCTGTACGGTGACGTGCTCGCCGAGGGCTTCCGACACCGCGTCGTGCACGGTCTTGACCGCCCACCGGCCCGAGATGTCGACCGGCTCGAGGACTCCGTCGGCGCGCGGCCGCTGGAAGACGTGGGCCCCGTTGGCGGCCTGAGCGGCATTTTGGATCAGCTCGCGGCAACCGTCGATCCACACGTTGTAATCGGCATGCGCCTGGTAGGCCTCCAGCAGGGTGAACTCCGGGTTGTGGCTGAAGTCCACGCCCTCGTTGCGGAATGCGCGGCCCAGTTCGAAGACCCGCTCGACGCCGCCGACGCACAGCCGCTTGAGGTAGAGCTCGGGAGCGATCCGCAGATACAGGTCCAGGTCGTAGGCGTTGATGTGGGTCAGGAACGGCCGGGCGTTGGCTCCGCCGTGGATCTGTTGCAGGATCGGGGTTTCGACTTCGAGGAAACCCTTGGCGTACAACGTTTCCCGGATGGCATGCAGGGCGCCGCTGCGGGCCCGGATCAAGTCCCGCGCCTCGGTGTTGACGGCCAGGTCCACGTAGCGCGCCCGCACGCGAGCCTCCTGGTCGGTCAGCCCCTTCCACTTGTCCGGCAGCGGGCGGAGGCATTTGCCGGTCAAACGCCAGCTGTCGACGAGCAGTGAGGGGGTGCCGTTGCGGCTGTGGCCCATGGAACCGCTCACCTCGATCAGATCGCCCAGGTCGATGGTTGCGGTGAAGTCAGCGGTGGTGGCCGCGGTCAGGCGGGCGTTGTCGAGCAGCAACTGGACTTCGCCGGACCAGTCGCGCAACTGGGCGAACAGCACACCGCCGTAATCCCGGATCCGCAGGATCCGGCCGGCGACGGTGAGCGTGTTCCCGTCGGCCGATTCCAGGGCGGCGGCAATGGTGTGGCTGGGGGCCTGGCCCACCGGATAGGCGTCCACCCCGGCGGCCTGCAACTGCCGCAACTTCGCCATCCGGACCCGCACCTGCTCGGGCAGCCGCTGCCGCTCGTCGCCGTCGGCCGGGCCGATCGGCAACCCGGACATGTCAGGTGCGCTGCCGTCGTGATGCAACCGGCCCGAACCCACCAGATCCGCCGGGGCCGCGACGTGCTCGCCGGTGTGTTGCTTGTTGCGCCGGGAGAACGGCAACACCAGGAATCCCTCGGCGATCACCGAGGCCACCCCGACCCGGGGGATCAGCCGGGCGTCCTCGTAGCAGGCGTACCGCGGCACCCACTCGGGCTGGTACTTCATGTTGGAGCGGTACAGCGTCTCCAGTTGCCACCACCGGGAGAAGAACACCAGCAGGGCCCGCCACAGCCGGGCCACCGGACCGGCGCCCAGCTGTGCGCCCTGCTGGAACGCCGACCGGAACATCGCGAAGTTCAGTGAGATCCTGCTGACCCCGATGCTTTCGGACTGCATGCACAGTTCGCTGACCATCAGCTCGATGGTGCCGTTGGGGGATTGCGGGGAGCGGCGCATCACGTCGAGCGAGACGCCGTTGGTACCCCACGGCACCAACGACAGCAGCGCAACCACCTCCGGCTCGGGGTTGCCGTCGCGCCGCTGGACCGCCTCGACGAGCAGGCAGTCACCGTCGGCCGGGTCGCCGAGCCGGCCCAGCGCCATCGAGAAGCCGCGTTCGGTCTCGGTGTCTCGCCACGCGTCGGCGCGCCGGATCACCTCGTCCATCTCGGCCCGGTCCAGCTCGCGATGGCGCCGCATGCGCACCGTGGTGCCGGCGCGCCGGGCCCGGGTGACGGCCTGGCGCACCGCACGCATGTCGGGCCCGGACAGCCGGAAGTTGTCCGGATGCAGAATGGCTTCGTCGCCGAGTTGCAGCGCGTTCAGGCCGGCTGCCCGAAACGCCTCGGCCGCCGCCGAACTGGCGCCCATCACACCCGGCGCCCAGCCGTAGGTCTGGCACAACTGCAGCCAGGCCGCGATCGCCTGTGGCCACGATTTGGGGTCACCGACCGGATCGCCGCCGGCCAGGCACACGCCCACCTCGACGCGGTAGGCGATGGCGGCGCGGCCGTTGGGCGCGAACACCACCGACTTGTCACGGCGGGTGGCGAAGTATCCCAGCGAATCGTTCTTGCCATAGGCCTCCAACAGGCCGCGGATCGCCGATTCGTCCTCACCCGTCAACGCATTGGAGGCGCGCTGGGACTGGAAAAGCACGATCGCCGCGGCAATCAACGCCAACGCGCCGAACAAGCCGAAGATCGCGTTGAGGAAGGGATGCGAATAGCCCTCGAACACGTCCGTGGGGACGGTGGCGAAACCGCTCACCCGGTTGACCGCGTACAGCAACCGCCATTCCGGGGGCAGGGTGCCGGGGAACAGCTCCAGCAGTGCCCAGGCGGCCAGGATCCCGATCGCCATGCCCGCAACCAGGACCACGGCGGATTTGAGCAGGGCGCCGCGGCGCACCTTGGCCCAGAACTGATTACGCGCCAACACCAGCGCGACGATGGCCACCACGTGGAACACCACGCCGATGACCTCGCCGACGTCGTCGGCGACGGGGTCGCCGCCGGTGGCGAGATCGCCGAGGTTCCAGCCGATCGCGCCCACCATGTAGAGCACGAGAATCCACCAGGCGATCCGCTTGCGGGCGGCAAGCGCGGCTGCGAGCAGCGCCAGTACGAACGCCCACGCGAAGCTGGTGTCGGGGAAGTTGAAGATGTAGTCGTTGACGAACTCTCGCGGCACCTGGATCAACCAACGCACCGCCGGAGACACACTGGCGATCAGCGAAAGAGTGGCGATCACCCCGACGATCCAGCCGGCTGCTGCGGGAACCCAGGAGAACCTCGACGCGGGCTGGACCCCGGTGCGGCTGCCGCGGCTGATAACGGTCATACGCCCGGAGAATAGGCGGTCAAACCGTCAATTGGGTCAATCACGCGCACAGACACCGCGCAGGTGATTACCAGACTGGGCCGGTGTACTTCTCGCCTGGGCCTTTGCCGGGCTCGTCGGGATGCGCACTGGCTTCGCGGAACGCCAGCTGCAGGCTCTTGAGGCCGTCGCGCACCGGGCCCGCGTGCGGTCCCAGGTATTCGGCCGATGCCGTCACGAGTCCGGCCAGCGCGGTGATGATCCGGCGGGCTTCATCAAGATCACGATGCGGGCTATCGTCGGGATCCTCGGCAGAGAGTCCGATCTTCTCGGCCGCGGCGCTCATCAACATGAGGGCCGCCCGGGTAATGACTTCCACAGCGGGGATGTCGGCGAGTTCGCGAACGGCTGGGCCGTCCAGATTGCCTGAGTCCTGCGGCGTCGCCTCGTCGGGCGTTTCGGTCGGATCCGTCATGCCTGCTAGACTGTCATGCGCGACCGTCCCGGCTTATGTCAGGGACAGCAAGTGGAGTCCCACTCCCACCGTTGGCCACAAGGTACAACGGTCCGGTCGCCGGTGTTCTCGGACACCGGTTCTGTGCTCCAGATTTGGAGCTGCAGGCGGCGCAAGCCGTGATCGGTCGGCATTGGGCCCTGCTTTGAGCAGGGCTTTTCTGTTCCTCGGGGCAGAGATGCGGATGGGTGGGTCTCCTCAGCAGACCCAACATAGGAGGCCCCATCAGCACTGAGACCCGCATCAACGAGCGCATCCGCGTACCTGAAGTCCGCCTGATCGGACCGAACGGCGAGCAGGTAGGCATTGTCCGCATCGAAGATGCTCTCCGCGTCGCCGCGGATGCCGATCTCGACCTCGTCGAAGTTGCACCAGCCGCAAAACCCCCGGTCTGCAAGATCATGGATTACGGCAAGTTCAAGTACGAGACGGCACTCAAGGAGCGCGAGTCTCGCAAGAACCAGCAGCAGACCGTCGTCAAGGAACAGAAGCTGCGTCCCAAGATCGACGATCACGACTACGAGACGAAGAAGGGCCATGTGGTCCGCTTCCTCGAAGCCGGATCCAAGGTCAAGGTGACCATCATGTTCCGCGGACGCGAGCAGTCCCGGCCCGAACTCGGGTACCGGTTGTTGCAGCGGTTGGGCGCAGACGTGGCCGAGTACGGCTTCGTCGAGACGTCAGCCAAGCAGGACGGCCGCAACATGACGATGGTGCTGGCACCGCACCGCGGCGCGAAGACTCGCGCCAAGGCGGCGGAGCAGGCCGAGCGCCCAGGCGGGCAGCAGGCCGCATCAGAAGAACCAGACGTTACGCAGAACTAGTTTCAACAAAGAACTGAGGATTCATGCCCAAGGCGAAGACCCACAGCGGAGCATCGAAGCGCTTCCGCAAGACCGGGACCGGCAAGATCGTGCGCCAGAAGGCCGGCCGCCGCCACCTGCTGGAGCACAAGGCCACCAAGCGCACCCGCCGGCTTGACGGCCGCACCGTGGTTGCAGCCAACGACACCAAGCGTGTCAACAAGTTGCTCAACGGCTAGACCTGCCGCTCCCCGTACCGAACGAGAATAGGAACATCCCATGGCACGCGTGAAGCGCGCACTCAACGCCCAGAAGAAGCGGCGCACCGTACTCAAGGCCTCGAAGGGCTACCGGGGCCAGCGGTCCCGTCTGTACCGCAAGGCCAAGGAACAGCAGCTGCATTCGCTGACCTACGCCTACCGCGACCGTCGCGCCCGCAAGGGTGAGTTCCGCAAGCTGTGGATCTCGCGTATCAACGCTGCGGCCCGCGCCAACGACATCACCTACAACCGCCTGATCCAGGGCCTCAAGGCCGCAGGCGTCGAGGTGGACCGCAAGAACCTGGCCGAGATCGCGGTCAGCGATGCCGCCGCGTTCACCGCGCTGGTCGAGGTCGCCAAGGCCGCTCTTCCCGAAGATGTCAATGCGCCCTCCGGAGAGGCCGCCTGACGCTCACCGAGCGTTCTGCCCGGGTGGCTGCTGCGGTCAAACTGCAGCGCCACGTCGGGCGCCGCCGCGCCGCACGCTTTCTTGCCGAGGGACCCAACCTCGTCGAGGCCGCGTTGCGGCGCGGACTTGTTTCCGAGGTGTTCGCGACCGAGGCCGCCGTGGACCGCTTCGCCGATCTGCTGGCCGCCGTGCCGGTGCAGCTGGTCACCGAGCGTGCGGCGAAAGCCTTGTCGGACACCGTGACACCGGTCGGCCTGGTGGCGGTGTGCCGGCTGCCGGAAGTGTCCCTCGATGACGTTCTGGCCGCTGAGCCCCGGCTGATCGCGGTACCCGTGCAGATCTCGGAGCCGGGCAACGCCGGCACGATGATCCGGGCCGCCGACGCGATGGGTGCCGACGCGGTGGTGCTGGCCGGCAACAGCGTCGACCCCTACAACAGCAAGTGTCTGCGGGCGTCGGCCGGCAGCATCTTCTCCCTTCCGGTGATCGGCGAGCCGGACGAGGCGGCAACTGTTGCGCAGCTGCAGGCCGCCGGAATGCAGGTGCTCGCCACCACGATCGACGGCGAGGTCAGCCTCGATGATGTGGACCTGACCGGGCCCACGGCCTGGCTGTTCGGGCCCGAAGCCCACGGCCTGCCAACTGAACTGGCTGTGGCGGCCGATCACCGGGTGCACATTCCGATGCCCGGGCACTCCGAAAGCCTCAACATCGCCTCGGCGGCATCGATCTGCCTGTATCAGAGCGCCCGCGCCCATCGCAGGTAGTGCGCCGAATGGCCACCTATCGCACCATTTTTCGCGATTCGACTATCACAAGTGGCCACTCGGGTGATGTGACACGATGCTGTGGGGAGGTGCGTCGTGTGCCAATACTGCGGATGCCGGGACATGCCACTGCTGCGGGATTACATCGCCGAGCATGAGCGGGCGGTCGACCACGGCCGTGAAGCGGTGCGCGCCATGGACCGCGGTGAGCTGGACGTGGCCAGCCTGCGGCTGGGGGAGATGTTCGAGGAGTTGCGCTCCCACTGGCAGGGCGAGGAGAACGGGCTGTTCGCGGTGATGCGCACCGACGAGCTCTACGCCGAGCACATCGACCCGCTGGTGGTCGAACACCGCGAGCTGGCCGCATTTCTCGAGGTTGTCGACCTGTCCGCTCCCGACGATCAGAAACGGGTCCGCAAGGAGATCGAGGAGCTCTACGTCCACATCGCCAAAGAAGAGGACGGGTTGTTCCCGGCCGCGCTCACCGCGCTCGACGGCCCCGACTGGGACGCCGCGATGGCCGGATGGCAGCAGGCGCACCCGGGCAGGCGCATGATTTCTTGACGCTCTCGCGGCGTGGACCAGTGATGGGTGAAGTGGCGATCAGGCTCAGCGCGTCAGGGCGGCGACGAAACTCTTTGCCCGGCTGGTGATTTCCTCCCAGTTCCCGGTCGCGACATGCGCCGGTGAAACGACGCCGGTACCCGCGCACACGGCGAGCGCGCCCGCGTCGAGGTAGGCCCGGGCGTTTCCGTCGTTGATCCCGCCGGACGGCAGCAGCTCGACGTCCGGGTATGGCCCGTGCAGATCGGCCAGGTATTTCGGACCCATGCTGCCGGCCGGGAAGATCTTCACCGCAGCGGATCCGAGATCGACCGCCTGTGCCACCTCGGTCGGGGTGAGCGCACCCAGGAACACCGGTACCGAGCCGGCCGTCGCGACCTCGGCGACCTCGCGTCGCAGGCCGGGCGTGACCAGGAAGCGCGCACCCGCGTCGATGGCGTCGCGGGCTTGGTCGGCAGTCATCACGGTGCCGACGCCGAGCGTGATCCCAGCTCTGGCCACCGATTCGGCGCACGAGCGCAGGTGCTCGAGGACGCCGGGAGTGGTGAATGTCAGCTCGACCGTCCGGATACCGCCCGCCGCGAGCGCGTGGCACAGATCGGCTGCGTCCGGAATCGTCTCGGCCCGGACGACGCTGAGCACACGATCGGCCCGGAGGGCATCGAGTTCTGTCATGGCTCGCATCACAGATCCGGATCAGAAGTAGGTGCGGATCAGGTCGATGACGATGGGATCCGTCTCGTCGTTGGCCACGACCGGGATCCATCGCCACTTGTCGAAGGCCGTGCACGGGTGGGAAAGCCCCAGCCGTACAACGTCACCCACGCGAATGTCCGAGCCGGGCGGGATGGTCAGGAAGGCGTGCTGGTCGTTGACGGCCACGATCTCTGCTCCTGTGACCGGACGTGCGGGTGCGCCGAGTTGCGATGCGACCAGTTGCGGCGTGGGGAGACCTTCGTCGAACGGGACATCGCGCTTGCCTGCATCCAACAGGGCCAGGCCAGGTTCCGGGCGCGAGACCACCCGTGCCCAGGTGTGCATCGCAGAACGGAGCCGGTATGGCTCGTCGCCGCGGCGGAACGGCGTGATCCCGGTGTAGAAACCGTCGTCGTGGATGATGTAGGCGCCCGCGCGGACCACGACGTGTGTGTCACCGCCGGCCAGTGGCGCCAGCACCTCTGCCACGGCATCGAAATAGGCACTGCCGCCGGCGGTCACGTATCGGTCGGACTCGGCGGGGTAGAGGCCTGCGGCGTCGATGCGCCGGTGCAGCCGGGCCATGTCCTCCAGGTAGTGCCGTACCCGCGCCAGTGACGTGTCCGACGCGTCGTGCGCCAGCGATCCTTCGTATCCGGATACCCCGGCCAGGCGGAGCACGGCACTCGCCGCGATGTGCTCGGCCACCGCTGCGGCCTCGTCCACCGAACGTGCGCCGGTGCGCGCGCCGACCGCCCCGAGCTCGACGAGCACCGGAATCGGCCGGGCCACCTCGGTTGCGGCGAGGGCCGCAGTCATCGCGTCGACCGTGGCCATCGAGTCCGCCCAGGTGATCACCTCGAGGTCGGGACGGGCAGTCATCTCCCCGGCCAGCCAGCGCAGCGCGGCCGGGTCGACCAGGGCATTGGCGAGCTGGATCCGGCGCACCCCGAAACTCACCGCGACACGCACCTGGCTGGGCGTGGCAAGGGTGATACCCCATGCGCCGCTGCGTATCTGGCGATCCCACAACACCGGCGACATTGTTGTCTTGCCATGGGGTGCCAGTTCGACCCCGTGCGCTCTGCACCAGGCAGACATGGCGGCCAAGTTGTCCTCGATCGCCGAATTGTCGAGTGTCATCACCGGTGTGGTGAAAGCCGAGAGGCGGGGGCGAGTGGCGAGGAACTCCTCGGTGGTGAGCCCGTCGGCCGCGGCGGGAAGGGCCTTGTCCAATAGGGACAGGCGTTCGGAGCCGAGGTCGTCCAATGCCCGACTGTCCAGCAGTGGCTCGCCTCGCGTCGTCATGCCGATCGTTGTCCTCCGTGGTGATTTCCTCGCGGCGGTCGCGGTGGGAAACCAGCGTTACCGGTGCGGTTGCATAGAGTGCAATCAGAGTTGCAAATTCGTATGTGATCTGTCTAACATGATTGGCGACACCGCGTCAATGTCTCACCCCAAGGACTGCAGTGCCCGAATTGCCCACACCTGCTGCCGGCGGCGTCGCCTGCCTCGGTGAACCGCTGGTGCTGGCCGGTGCTGAAGCTGAATTGCACCTGGCCGGTGCTCAGGCTGAATTGCACCTGGCCGGTGCTCAAGCCGAATTGCACCTGGCCGGTGCGGAAGCCAACGTGGCGGTCGGACTCGTCTCCTGGGGCATCCCCGCCTCGTTCATCGGCCGGCTCGGCGACGACGCCTACGGGGCACTGATCACATCCGAGCTGACCGCGCGCGGCGTCGACATCTCCGCGGTCGAGATCGATCCCACTCGGCCCACCGGGCACTACTCGAAGCTGGCCGCGCCGGACACCGACGGGGAGCCGCGCAGCGTCAGCCGGTACAGCCGGACAGGGTCGGCGGCGTCGGCGATGTCACCCGAGTTCCTCGACGCGCCGGCGGTTGTGGTCGCGTTCGCACATGCAGCGGTGGTGCACTGCAGCGGCATCACGCCTGCCCTGTCGCCGACCTGCCGGGCCATGATGCGCCGATTGCTCACCGACCGGCCTGGCATCGCCGGACCGGTGTGCTTCGATGTGAACTGGCGTGAGCAGCTGTGGCCCGACGGCGACACCGCCGAGGTGGTTGCGCTGGCCAACCTGGCCGACGTGGTGTTGGTGGGCGCTTACGAGGCGGTCCGCGTCATGGGAACCGACGACCCAATTGCGTTGCGCCGCATCTTGCCAGACCCCGCGACACTCGTCATCAAGGACGGAGCGGATCAGGCGTTGGCTGTCGACCGCTCCGGCGAGGAGTTCGTCGTCCCCGCGCTACAGGTCGACGTGGTGGAACCGGTGGGCGCGGGCGACGCATTCGCCGCCGGCTTCCTCAGCGGTCTCGTCCTCGATGAAGACCCCGAATCATGCTTGCGTCGGGGTCACATCGGAGCCGCCGTCACCCTGACGGTCGCGGCGGACTCCGCACCACCCCCACCCGACGAGCTGATCGAGCATCTGCTCATCTGCACCGACGGCGAGTGGGCTGCCACGAGGGTGAGCGAGGCAGGATTCACAGTGTGTGGGAGTAGGCGGTGAGCCAGAGCGTCGCGCGCGCACTGCAGTTGTTGATTCAGCTCGGCAACGGTCCGGCCGGCCTCGACGAGCTGGCGGCCGCCACCGATGTGCACAAGACCACCGTGATGAGGCTGCTGCGCACCCTGTCCGAGGAACGGTTCACCTACCGCGACAACAACAACCGGTATCACCTCGGATCACGGATATTCGAACTGGCCGCACATGGCACCGACCAGCGGGAGGTCCGCCAGATCGCTTCGCGGTACCTCGTCGAGTTCAATCGCGAGCACGGCCGGACCACTCACCTCGCCGCGATGGAAGGCGGCGACATCGTGTATATCGACAAGCTCGAATCGCACGATCAGATCCGCATGTACTCGCGAATCGGCTTGACCGCCAACCTGAATTCCACCGCGGTGGCCAAGGTGATTCTCGCTGACCTGTCCGATGCCGAACTGCGGCCGATCGTCGCCACGATGGACTTCACTCGGCGCGCCGCGAACACCATCACCAACCCTGAGGCATACCTGCGGGAAATCGAGACTGTGCGCGCGCAGGGTTGGGCGCAGGACCGTGAAGAGAACGAGCCGTCGATCAACTGCGTGGGGGCACCGATCCGAGGTGCGAATGGTCGTGTGGTCGCTGCGGTTTCGGTGTCGGTGCCCGATGTGGTGCTGCCCTTCGAGCGCGTTCTGGAACTCCTGCCGCCGCTGCAGGCGGTAACCCGACGCATCTCGGCCGAGTGCGGTTACCGTCCACCCTCCTGATTCATCGAAAGCACCGAAACCAGAGGAGATTCACCGTGTCTGATTCGCGGGTCATCCGTACCGACGCCGCCCCGGCCCCTGCTCACACCTTCAGCCAGGGCATCCGCAAGGGCGGGTTCCTTCAGGTGTCGGGGCAGGGTCCGATGGACCCCGCGACCAACACGTACATCGGCGAAGGCGACGTCAAAGCGCAGACCCGCCGGACCCTGGAAAACGTCAAGGCAATCCTGGCAGCCGGTGGCGCCGGCGTCGACGACGTCCTGATGTTCCGGGTCTACCTCACCAAGCGCGAGGATTTCCCGGCCATGAACGAGGTGTACGGCGAGTTCATCGCCGAGAACGTGAAGTCCGACCAGCTTCCCTGCCGGACAACCGTATTCGTCGGCCTTCCGCACGAGGTCATGTTGGTGGAGATCGATGCCCTCGCTGTCGTGGGGTGATCGCCGGCCGGCTAGCTGAGCAGACCCCGTGCCACGTGGGTGATCTGCACCTCGTTGCTGCCGGCGTAAATCATCAGCGACTTCGCGTCGCGGGCCAACTGCTCCACCCGGTACTCGGTCATGTAGCCGTTGCCGCCGAACAGCTGCACCGCCTCCATCGCGACGTCGGTGGCGGCCTGCGAGCAGTACCACTTGATCGCGGAGGCTTCGGCGAGGGAGATCGAAACGCCCTTCTCGGCGGATTCGATGACGCGGAACAGCATGTTGCGCACATTCATCCGGGCCACTTCCATGTTGGCCAGCTTGAGCTGGATCAGCTGGAACTGGCTGATCTCCTGGCCCCACAGGGTGCGGGTCTTGGCGTAGTCGACGCTCAACCGCAGGCATTCCTCGATCACACCGAGTGCCATCGCGGCCACCCCGATGCGTTCGGCCGAGAAGTTCGACCGGGCGCTGGCCCTGCCTTCGTCGGCTCCTTCGTCGGACCCTTCGGTCTCGCCGAGCAGCCGGTCGCGGCCGAGCCGAACGTTGTTGAAGAACAGCTCGCCGGTGCGCGATGAGTGAATACCCATCTTGCGGAACGGCTTCGACTGCACGAAGCCCTCCATGCCGCGGTCGAGGACGAAGGTGAGCACCTTGCGGTTGCGTGGGTCCGATGCCGAGTCACCCGCCGTGCCTTCAGCGAGCTTGGCGTAGACCACCACCACATCGGCGTCCGGGCCGTTGGTGATGAAGGTCTTCTGGCCGTTGAGGATGTAATCGTCCCCATCGCGGGTGACGTAGGACTTCATGCCGCCGAAGGCATCCGAGCCCGAATCCGGCTCGGTGATCGCCCATGCGCCGATCTTCTCGTAGGTCACCAGGCCGGGCAGCCAGCGTTCCTGCTGGGCCAGGGTGCCGCGACTCTGGATCGTCGACACCGTCAGACCCAAGCTGACCCCGAGGCCCGTGACCAGGCCCATCGACACCCGGCACAGCTCGCTGATCAGGACGAACCCCATGCCCGGCGAACCGCTGCCGCCGAACATTCCACCGCGGGCACCCGACGGCTTGGCCTCACCGCTGCGCAGCTTCTCCAGCCGCTTGTCCAGCGATTCCTTGGCGAGGGCGTCAATACCGAACGTGGCGAAAAGCTTTCGCACGATCGGGTACGGCTCCATGTCGCCGCTTTCCAGCTCGTCGAGATGCGGGCGGATCTCCTTGTCCACGAACTCACGAACCGCGTCGCGGACGGCGATGTCTACATCAGACCAATCAAGCATCTCGACAGCTTAGACACGTGTCAAAAGTCAGGCTGCACTGCGCCTGGCCGGCCGTCGCAGCGCTGGCAGTGAGAACGTGGTGTGCACCAACGCGCCGGCCCGGTCCAGCAGGGTCTTGTGGCGCGGCAGGTAGTGCATCGGCATCCCTCGGCGGTCGCGGGGCGGGGCCATGAAGCCGGGTGCCTCGACCAGGGGGCCGTCGACCGGTAGCTTCCCGGCCGCGCGGCGGTAGGCCGACAGGGCCCGGGGGTGCAGCCGGATCTCGTCGGGCACCGCGACGAACGCCAACTCGACCATCTTGCCGAAGACTCGCAGCAGGACCTCGTCACCCGGCGTCCAGCGCATGCCCGCCTTCTCCCGCACCGCCGGGTCGAACAGGCCGGCTGCGATCCAGCGCTGCGCGCCGACAAGGGGTTTGAACAGTTGGTCCCACACCGGCGTCGGCATCAACACGAACCACGGTTTCGGGATCCGGATGGTGAAGATGTCGAGGGTGGCTCGGTTGATCTCGAGCTCGTCGCGGCACTTGGCGTCCCAATACTCCTGAAACTCGTCCCAGGTCTTCGGAACGGGCCGCATGCTCATGCCGTACATGCGATACCACTGCACATGCTCGTCGAAGAGCTGACACTTCTCGGCTTCGGTGAGCCCGCCGCAGAAATACTCCGCGGTCTTGATGATGAGCATGAAGAACGTGGCGTGCGCCCAATAGAACGTCTCCGGGTTCAGTGCGTGATAGCGCCTGCCCTGGCCGTCGACGCCCTTGATGGTGTGGTGAAAACCCTTGATCTGCGCGCCGGTGTCGGCCGCCCGGTCGCCGTCATAGACGACGCCCATGATCGGGTAGACCGACCGGGCCACCCGCTGTAGCGGTTCGCGCAGCAGTATCGAATGCTCCTCGACCCCGGCGCCGAGCTCGGGATACATGTTCTGGATCGCTCCGATCCAGACGCCGAGCATCCCCGTGCGCAGGTCGCCGAAGTACTTCCAGGTCAGCGAATCCGGGCCGAGTGGATCGTGCTCGCTGGTGGTGGCTCGTGTGGTCATTGCGTCCTCGTTGACTCGTCATGACATGAATCACAGCTGAGCTCACGATAGTAGTGACAACGTGTGTTGTCTACGACGCCACGGCGCGTCGCTGCGCACTGTTACTCGGCGGCGACCGTGGCGCCACAGGGCCGTGACCAGGCCGGTTTGCCGCCGCCAGGGAAAGGTGAGCGCCGTCGCTCGTGGCGCGATTGCCGCCCGGTCTGCGCGCCACTTACTCTTGCGCTGTGGATGGCGAGCCGTTCGATGACCCGTCCGGCGAGGTCGGGGATATCGGGCAGGCGCCACAGCAGCGCCCCGCGAAGGCACCCGGGTTACCGGGTCCGTTGGGCTGGCTACAACGCACCAATCGCAGCCCAGCCGTCGTCGATCTCGTTCGGCGGGCGCGGCGGGCCTTACCGGGGGATCCCGATTTCGGTGACCGGCTCTCGGCTTCCGGAGAGGGCGGACCCCGCGCGGCCGCGCGCGTGGCCGACCGGCTGCTGGACCGTGATGCGGCCTCTCGGGAGGTGAGCCTGGGCGCGCTGCAGGTCTGGCAGGCGCTGACCGAACGTGTCTCGGGAACCCCGGCCAATCCCGAAGTGACGCTGGCATTCACCGACCTGGTCGGTTTCTCGTCGTGGTCGCTCCGGGCCGGCGATGACGCCACGTTGCGGCTGCTGCGACGGGTGGCTCAGGTGATCGAACCGCCGGTACTCGAGGCCCGCGGTCACATCGTCAAACGCATGGGCGACGGCATGATGGCGGTGTTCTCCGATCCGGAAACCGCCCTGCGTGCGATGCTCGTGGCGCGCGAGGGGGTCAAGAACATCGACCTGGACGGTTATGCACCGCGGATGCGGGTCGGTATCCACACCGGGCGTCCACAGCGCATCGGGTCGGACTGGCTCGGCATCGACGTCAACGTCACGGCTCGCGTGATGGAACGGGCTGCCAAGGGCGGCTTGATGATCTCGCACACCACGTTGGAGGGCATCTCGGCAGAGGGGCTCGCCAGTCTGGGTGTGACGGTCAAACGGGAACGGCGGCAGGTCTTTTCGGCGAAGCCGGAGGGTGTCCCCGATGATCTGATCATGTACCGGGTGAAAATTCCCAGGCGGTTGCCGGCCGGCGAACATGAGGGTGACAGGGCGCCGGGTGCATAGGCCGCACTCACCGTGGCGCGCCCGGTGCTACTGGAATGGGTCGTAGTCCTGTCGGGGCGGCGCCGGGGGTGGGGGTGCCTGTCGTGGAGGTGGCGCGTACGTGGGTGGCGGAGCGACCGGCCTGGTGGTGACGGTGTCGGGTTCCGCAGGCCTCGCGCTGTTCAGCGCAGGCGCGATGGGTGGTAACCCGAGCATCGACAGCTGGTCTGCGGTGGACGGCGTGACGAAATAGGACTTGGACTTCGGCTGGAGGATCAGCACCACGATCGCGATCGCGAGGAGAACTGCTGCGGCGCTGAGGATCAGCGTCAGCGTCCTGAACCACGAGACCTGGCCGCCCGGAGCCAGGACGATGATCACGACGGCGACGGCTGCGATGACCGCGATGCCGATGAGCATCGGTGTGCGGGCGGTTCCATGGCGGCCGGCGTACCGAACGGCCAGCCATACCAGTGCCCCGGCGACGCCGACCGAAACAGCAGCCGCTGTCACCCCGGGAAATGTGGTGCCGCCGTATATGAATTCGAGCTCAGGCAGGGCCAGCAGCGTGCCGATGGCGCCGACCACGAGCAGTGTGGCGATTCCGCCCACCAGGTAACCTGCCAGGAAAACCGTCCACGGCGGACCGCCTGCCTCCCACGGCGGCACGGTAGACGACCCGGTGTGCGGGAGCGGCGCTGGAGGCCCCGGCGTGGCGGGCTGTAGCACGCCGGTCCAGGCCGGCGCGGTTGGTGCCGCAGCCGGCCGAGGCGGTGGAGCAGGTTGAGGTGGGGGAGTCGGCCGAGGCGGCGGCGTGGACTGCCGTGGGGGAGCCGGCCGCGGTGGCGGCGTGGACTGCCCTGGGGCCGGGCCGGCGAACGGGTCGTAGTTACCGAAGGGATCCAGTGACACGGTCAGCCTCCGTTTCCGGCTTTGCGGCGGCGCCACCACAGCACACCACCGGTTGCGAGCCAGGCGGCCACGGGCAGGGTCACGAGCAGATAGAAGTACGGCTTCGAGGTCGCGGGGTGCGGGATTTCGTATGGCGTCCACGACGTCGGTTGCTGCGGCCAAATCTGGTTCAGCGGAACAGAAGTAATGATGTCGCCTATCCAGATCTGATCACCGGACTGCTGCTCGACCGGGCCGACGATCGACGGTCCCGCCGCGGTGGCGATGGACGCGTACTTCGTCTTGAACTCCTGTTCGCCGACGTCCTTCAGTTCGATCTTGCTGAAGTCGACGCCTCCCCAGGAGCGACCCCGAGTCCACGTTCGGTCACCCTCCTGGGTTTTCCAGCTGAAGGTCGGTTTGGCGTGGGTGTACGAATAGACGTAGCGGTCGAAGACCTCACGCGAATTCCACGGTACGGTCCAGGCGGCGACGTTGCCCGAATCGATGACATCCGCGTACTGAGTCGGCTTGTCCGCGTTGCGCTTCCGGTACCACTCGGCAGCGATCCGGCTGGCGTACACCCGGCGCAGGTCAGCGAACTCGGGATCGTGATTGATCGCCTCGACCACCGCCGGCATGATCATGTCCTGGTACAACTTGCCGTTTTCCGCGGTGATCGCCGGATCCTGGCCGTCGCATGATTGGTTCGGGCTGATATCGCTGTTCTCGAGCCCGAGCTTGACCGTCAGGGGTGCATCGATGATGTACAGCTGGTCGCCGTCCTCCCGCACGGTGGCCGGCGTGGGCTCGATCCATTGCCGGCGGCCCAGGAAGCATTTGTCGGTGCCGCGCAGCGCGTCTTCGAATCGTTTGCCGAGCGGGGTGTCGTCTCGCTGTAGCCGGCCCGACACCTCCTTCATTTCGAGGTCCGCCTCAAGGAGCACCTGACCCGCTTGGGTCTTGCCGAACTCCTGGTCGATGACTCGGTCCGGCTCGGTGGGGTTCAGGTTGACCCAGAACTTGTCGGGGGACAGCGCCATCCAGACGTAGAAGGCGTCCATGGCCATCTGGGCGTTGCGCTGCCCACCGTAGGACGGCGCATCGTCGGACGTGGCGCTGGCCCGGAACGCGTACTGCATTGCCGGTTTACCTGCGACTGTGTCTGTGACATAGCGCAACTCGAGGGTCGAGAAATCGATACCGCCATAGCCGATCGCCGGCGCGGCGGGCGCCAGAGGTGCCTGCTGGGGTGCTGGTACCGCCGGGGCGGGGGCAGCTGGTGCCGGCGCCACCGGGGCGGGTGCTGCCGGTACCGGCACCGGTACCGGTACCGGTACCGGTACCGGTACGGGTACCGGAATCGGCGCGGCCGGTACAGGCACGGGTACGGGGGCCGGCACCGGAACGACGATCGGTGGCGGCGGTGCGGCAGGCGCTTGCGGGGCCGCGGGAGCTGGAACCGCGGGTGCGGGCATCGGCCGTTGCTGTGGTGCCGGCTGTTGCCGTGGCATCGGCGGTTGTGCCGGTTGTAGTTGTGGTGCCGGTGCCGGGCCGGCCTGAACCTCGATGGGCGCCGGTTTGGGCTGCTGCGCGGGAGCCGGTGGTGCTGGTTGTTGCGTCGGATTGGCGGGTTGATCGAGTGCGACCTCGATTTCGTCTCTGACGGCCTCATCCTCGGGGCTGTCTGGTGCGTCTCCCAGGGGAAGTGGCAACGACGCCGCGCCACCCGGGCCGCCTGGACCGCCCGGGTCCTCGGGTACGGCCTTCGTCGGCCAGTATTTGACGCACACCGCCGTCGGCATGGCTGCGTTGTCATTCCTCAGCTGATCCAGGGTGCGCTTGATCCAGCGCTGCGTGGCGGGGCTGGGCAGCTTGCCGAACATCATCACCAACGAGGATCCGGTTTGGCCGGCCATCTTGACGTGTTCCTTGAACTGATTTCTTGCATGCGAAGAAAGCGAGTCCCCGGACTTGGCTTCGACGATGGTCCACAGCCGTTTCGGAATCTTGTTGTCGACGTTGGTGATATCGAACACCGGTCCGTTCGGAAGGATCCCGGGGTCGATCTTGGAGCCCTTGATCCATCCCGCCGACCCGCTGTCGGTCAGCTTCCACAGCTCGTTCCACAGAAAGTCTTCGAACGCAGGTCCGACGCGCCGATTCTTGATGACGGTGATGTAGTTCGCTTTCCACCGCCCGAAGGCCATCGGCTTACCGCCGGCCGACGTCCGTTTTGCAATGTGATTGCGCCAGGCGATCAGCATGTGATTCTCGGTGCCGCCAGGCAGGCCTTCGTTTTTGAGATCGTCCAGTTCGTCCTTCGACGGTTCCTCGACCTCTTCAAGCCCGACGTCGAGTCCGGGGTACCTGTACTCGGTCGTCTTGTCCTGAGGTGCGACCTCGGTGGCATCAAACCCCGGAAGGGCAAATCCAGTGGTGCACTCGCCGTAGGCCCCGTAATCGGCGTGGGCGGTCGGAACCCCCAGCCACGCCGCACTGGCGATGACCAGAGCGAACACCATTGAGTAAATGCCGACCCGGTGCCGAATCATGACTCTCCCGCCCAGCGGTCGTAGTAGCCGCGGGCTTTGGGTTGGCCTTTGGTGATGCCGAGGCGGAACAGCCGGAACGGGCTCGTCGCATCCCTGTCGTCGTTGCTCTGCACTCTGTACTCGACGAGTTCGGGGTCGCCGGGATCGCTCGTGTAGTCGACGTAGACCCAGCGGGAGGGGCGGCTGCGGCGCAGCATTTCGCCGAGGTACCAGCAGGCGCCTGCGAGTAGGTCGGTGTTGGCGGGGTCGTTGATGGCTTCGACGGTGGGGGTGTGGTGGTGGATGAGGTCGGTGAGGCGGTCGATGGATTCGGGGGTGAAGTCCCAGTTTCCGGGGTAGCGGTCGGCCCATTGTGGGAAGTCGCGTTGGCGGGCGGCCAGCCAGTCGTCGAGGACGGGTGAGGGTGCTGGGCTGGGTAGTAGGTCGATGCCGACGACACCGGGCGGGGGTGAGGTGGTGACCTTTTCGCTCCAGGCGTTGAAGGCCTGGACCAGTGGACCTGCGTTGGTGGGCCGGTCGATGACGGTGGCGAAAAGAAGGTGCAGGGGGGAGACGGGGTGGAGTCCGAGTCCGTCGCCGGGGACGGCGATGGGAATGCCGGCCGGGGTGCCGGCGGGGTTGTCGTCCCAGCCCCAGTAGGTGGTGGTGATGCGGTCGCGTAGTGCGGTGTCGGTGAGGGTGGGTTGTGCCTGTCCGGCGAAGCCGGGTTGGTTGTCCCACTCCCAGTGTCCGGTGGTGAGGTGGGTCAGGGTGAGTCCGATGTAGGCGATCAGTGCGCGGACGACCGGGCGGTCGTCGTCGGAGAAGAGGTCGTCTGGTTCGTGGAACAGGGTGGTGACCACATGTTCGAGTGCGCGCAGTGATTGGGCCGAGTAGTCCAGGGCGACGCCGTAGGGAGCGGCCAGCCCGCCCAGTCCTGCCACCGCGGGCGAGATCCCGTCATCCCACTCATCAGCCAGCTTCTGACGATCCACCTGACCACCTTCTATAGCAATTGTCATAGCGGCGGCACGAACTTTCCGCCGGTCAAGACTGCGCACCGTAGAGCAGTTGGCCGGGGCACCGGAAAATTCGAAAAGGCTACTTCGGCAAACTGTCCTGAGGTGGCGAGATCGATCCGTTCACAAGCGTAACGGCATTCATCGGGCACCTCGCGCGCTAATTTTGATTTGGCTGCCCAACGGTCGTATCGGGCGCGGGCTCGGTGATACCGAGGCGGACGAGCCGGAATGGCTCGACACATAGTTGTCGTGGTTGCTCTGCACTTCGTAGGGGCAAACGGATTCGAAGGCTGATCAGGCCATCGCCTATGATCGCCGGGTGGCTGAGCAGCCCAGTGATCTCTCAGAAGAAGCCCTGACCAAAGCCGTCAGTGCGGCCCGGCATGCCTTTGGGCTGGCCGGTGACCTCGACGCGCTCGCGCGCGCCAAGACCGAGCACCTCGGTGATCGTGCCCCGATCGCCCTGGCGCGCCAGGCGCTGGCGACGCTGCCGAAGACCGACCGCGCCGACGCCGGCAAGCGGGTCAACGTCGCCCGCGGCGAGGCCCAGCGCGCGTACGACGAGCGGCTGGCCGCGCTGCGGGCTGAGCGCGACGCCGCAGTGCTGGTCGCCGAACGCATCGACGTGACCCTGCCCTCGACGCGGCAGCCGGTGGGCGCCCGGCACCCGATCACCATCCTGGCCGAGAACGTCGCGGACACCTTCGTGGCCATGGGCTGGGAACTGGCCGAGGGCCCAGAGGTGGAGACCGAGCAGTTCAACTTCGACGCGCTCAACTTCCCTCCGGATCATCCGGCCCGTAGCGAGCAGGACACCTTCCAGATCGCCCCGGACGGATCGCGGCAGGTGCTGCGTACCCACACGTCGCCCGTCCAGATCCGCGCGTTGCTCGAACGCGATCTGCCCGTCTATGTCGTTTCGATCGGACGGACCTTCCGTACCGACGAACTCGATTCCACCCACACGCCGGTCTTCCATCAGGTGGAGGGGCTCGCGGTGGACAAGGGTCTGACCATGGCGAATCTGCGCGGCACGCTGGACGCGTTCGCACGGTCCCAATTCGGCCCGGAGGGGCGTACCCGGTTCCGTCCGCACTTCTTCCCGTTCACCGAGCCGTCAGCCGAGGTGGACATCTGGTTCCCCGGCAAGAAGGGCGGCCCCGGCTGGGTCGAGTGGGGCGGCTGCGGCATGGTCAATCCGAATGTGTTGCGCGCCTGCGGTATCGACCCCGACGTCTACTCCGGCTTTGCCTTCGGTATGGGATTGGAGCGAACCCTGCAGTTCCGCAACGGAATTCCTGACATGCGTGACATGGTCGAGGGTGACGTCCGCTTCTCACTGCCGTTCGGGGTGGGTGCCTGATGCGGATTCCCTTCAGCTGGCTGCGTGAGGCCGTCCGCGCCGGAGCCCCAGCTTGGGATGCGTCCGTCGAGGAGCTCGAAGAGACGTTCATCCGGATCGGGCACGAGGTCGAGGAGATCATCCCGATCGGTCCGGTGAGTGGCCCGCTGACGGTCGGTCGAGTCGCCGAGATCGAGGAACTGACCGAGTTCAAGAAGCCCATCCGGGCCTGCAAGGTCGATGTCGGGGTCCAGAATGTCGACGGCGAGTTCCGCGACATCGTCTGTGGTGCAACGAATTTCGCGGTGGGCGATCTGGTCGTGGTGGCACTGCCCGACACCGTGCTGCCCGGTGACTTCGAAATCGCCACGCGCAAGACCTACGGCCGGGTTTCGGACGGAATGATCTGCTCGGCGTCGGAGATGAACCTGGGCGTCGAGGGCGGGGGCATTCTGGTCCTGCCCGAGGGCACGGCTGAACCGGGCACCCCGGCCGCCGACATCCTCGGTCTCGACGATGTGGTGTTCCATTTGGCCATCACGCCGGACCGCGGCTACTGCCTGTCGGTCCGTGGACTGGCCCGCGAGATCGCCTGCGCCAACGACCTGGAGTTCGTCGATCTGGCCGACGTGACACCGCTGCCTGCCGAGGGTGAGGCCTGGCCGCTGACCGTCCAGCCCGGCACCGGGGTGCAGCGTTTCGGGCTGCGCCCGGTCACCGGCATCGACCCGGCGGCGGTGTCGCCGTGGTGGATGCAACGCCGGTTGATGCTCAGCGGTATCCGCGCCATCTCCCCGGCGGTCGACGTGACGAACTACGTCATGCTCGAACTCGGTCATCCCATGCACGCGCATGACAGCAGCTTGATCACCGGCGGTTTCGACGTGCGGTTCGCCTGCGACGGCGAGAAGGTTGTCACCCTCGACGATGTCGAGCGCACCTTGAACTCGGCTGACGTGTTGATCGTCGACGACGTCGCAACGGCCGCGATCGGCGGCGTAATGGGCGCGGGCACCACCGAGGTGCGCGATTCCACCACCGATGTGCTGCTGGAAGCCGCGGTGTGGGATCCGGCCGCGGTGTCGCGCACCCAGCGTCGTCTACATCTGGCCAGCGAGGCGGGCCGCCGGTACGAGCGGTCCGTGGACCCGGCCATTTCGGTTGCCGCACTGGACCGTTGCGCGACCCTGCTGGCCGAGATCGCCGGCGGAACGGTCGAGCCGAAGCTCACCGACTGGCGGGTGGACGGGCGCACCGACTGGTCCCAGCCCGCCGTCGAGATCCCCGCAGACCTGCCTGACCGGACCGCCGGCGTCGACTACGCCGCAGGCACCACGGCGCGACGGCTCATCCAGATCGGTGCTGAAGTCACCGGTACCGATGTGCTCACCGTGACGCCGCCGAGTTGGCGGCCCGATCTGCGTCAGCGTGCCGACCTCGTCGAGGAGGTCCTGCGGCTGGAGGGCCTGGAGTCCATCCCGTCGGTGCTGCCGACCGCGCCGGCCGGTCGTGGCCTGACCCCCGTGCAGAAGCGTCGCCGCGCCATCGGCAAGTCGCTCGCGCTGGCCGGGTTCGTCGAAGTCCTGCCCACACCGTTCCTGCCCGCCGGTGTGTTCGACGCTTGGGGGCTGGCCGCTGACGACGTCCGCCGCAATGCCACCAAGGTGCTCAACCCGCTGGAGGCCGATCGGCCGCAGCTGGCCACCACTTTGCTGCCCGGATTGCTGGAAGCGTTGGGACGCAACGTCTCCCGTGGTGCTGCCGATGTTGCGCTGTTCGGGATTCAGCAGGTGGTGCACCCGACGGATCAGACCCGATCCGTCGAGCGCATCCCGAACGACCGTCGGCCCACCGACGAGGAGATCGACGGGCTCGACGCGTCGTTGCCGCATCAGCCGCAGCATGTCGCGGCGGTACTGACCGGATTGCGGGAGCCCGCGGGACCCTGGGGTCCGGGACGTGCGGTGGAGGCCGCCGACGCGTTCGAGGCGGTTCGGGTGATCGGCCGGGCCGCCGGGGTGGAGTTCACCCTGCGCGCCGCCCAGGAGCTGCCGTGGCATCCGGGCCGCTGTGCCGAGGTGCTCGTCGGTGACGCGGTCGTGGGCTACGCCGGGCAACTACACCCGGCGGTCGTCGAGCGGACCGGGCTGCCCAAGGGCACCTGTGCGGTCGAGCTGGATCTCGATGCCGTACCGATCGTCGAGACGCTGCCCGCGCCCAGGGTGTCGCCGTTCCCGGCGGTGTTCCAGGACATCAGCGTGATCGTCTCCGACGATATCGCCGCGGCTGCCGTTGTCGACGCGGTCCGCGACGGGGCCGGTGAGCTGCTGGAGGACGTCAGGCTGTTCGACGTCTACACCGGTCCGCAGATCGGGGAGGGGCGTAAATCGCTGACCCTGGCGCTGCGGTTCCGGGCTGCCGACCGCACCCTGACCGAGGACGAGGCCAGCGCCGCGCGCGATGCCGCTGTCGCTGTCGCCGGCGAGCGTGTCGGCGCCGTCCTGCGCGGCTGAAGCTCAGGCGACAAGTAGCTCAACGCCGTCACCGCGCAGGTGGGGGAGAGCAGCCGCATGACGTCCCGTCGTCAGCAGGAGCAAGGCCGAGACGGGCCCCTCGATGAGTGGTCCGGCCCCAGTTGCCCAGCCGGTGTCGACAGCGCGTAGCCGGTAGGGGGCCAGCCTCTTGCTGGCCCGGAACGGGAATCGCGGACTCCAGATCCGCTCCAGTGCCAGCTGCGCAGCCGCAGTCGGCATTTCGTGCTCGAGTTGCAGCGGTACCGCGATGTCCTGGCCGTGTACGAGCAAGTCCATCAGCCGATCAGTCGGTGTGGTGCCGATCGCGGCGAAGCGCGAGCCGATCGTGCCGCGCAACTCTTCGAGCAACTGATGATCCGCACTCTCCGCTGCGTGGCGGGTCGCGGTTTCGCAGACCATTCGGTCGAAGCTGCCGCGCGCTCGCAACAGATTGACCAGAATTCGACCGACATCGGCGTGTGCGGAAAGCGTCAGGTGGGCCACGACGTCTCGAACCTGCCACCTCTCACACAGGCTGGCGTGGCGCCATTGCGATGCGGCGAGCGGTTCGAGTAGTTGCAGGAGGCTGCGGCGTTCGGCGTCGACGGCGCGCCAGATGTCCTCGGTGTTCATGCGGCCTACGCTAGGAACTCCAGTCAGGTGGAGGTTCAAGGCACTGTGACGTACGGCACAAGCATCGGTGAGTTGTCGCGGCTCACGGGGGTATCCGTTCGGACGATCCGGTACTACTGCGATGAGGGCCTTCTCGAAGCTCGCCGGAGTTCGGGTGGGCATCGCGTTTTCGACGACACAGCGGTCGAATCGCTCATCCTGGTTCGGCGCTTGCGCGCTGCCGGTCTCGGCCTGAACGCCATTGGTGCCATCCTGGTAGGCCGGATCTCCATCGGCGATGCGGCAAACGCCGAACAGCGCGCCGTCGATGCGGAGTTGGCTGACCTGGCGAGGCGACGGGCGTCGTTGGAGGCATTGTCGACCGCGCAGGACGGACGTCGCGGACACGACGTACTGATCGACTTCTGGCGGCGATTGTTCGCTGGGGCGGCGGAGGCGGAAATATTCGACGGTCTCGTCGAGATGACCGTGCCGCAACCGCCGGACCAGGCACGTCCGGGCAGCGTTGTCGCCTACGCCGAGCTTGTGGCCCTTGCCCGGCAACCGGTATTCGAGGGGGTGATGGCCCGGCAGCTGTGGCGGTTCGAACCCACCCGTATCAGCGATCGTCGAGGTCTGGTCACCGGTGTTGCCGAGGCGTGTGACATGGCGTCGCCGCTCGTGCGTGCCGGACGATCGCCGTCATCCTGCGCCGCGGTCGACCGATTCGTCGATGCCCACGCCAAGGCTCGCAAGGACACGGACACGCAGAGTTTCCGGCGTGCGCTCGCCGTCAACGCCGACGCCGACGCCGATCCGCATGTCCGCCGGTACTGGGACCTCTTCGGCGAGATAGCAGGTGAAACGACTACGGTAGGTGCCATTCAGCGCTGGCTCTACGAAGGGCTGCGCGGTTGCGCATAGCTGATTAATGAGTTTGCATCTGCATGCATAACAATGCAGAATTGCCTGCATGACTTCGATAGCGGTCGCCGGCGCCAGCGGCTACGCCGGCGGAGAGATCCTGCGATTGCTGCTCGGGCACCCGGCCTACGCTGACGGCCGGTTGACCATCGGGGCGCTGACCGCGGCCTCCAGCGCCGGCACCACGATGGCCGAGCATCATCCACATCTGCTGCCGCTTGCCTCGCGTGTTCTGGAGCCCACCGACGCAGAGGTGCTGGCCGGCCACGACGTGGTCTTCCTTGGCCTGCCGCACGGACACTCCGCCGCGCTGGCCGAGCAGCTCGGTCCCGACACCCTGATCATCGACTGCGGTGCCGACTTCCGGCTGACCGACGCCGCCGATTGGGAGAAGTTCTACGGCTCCGCGCACGCCGGCAGCTGGCCCTACGGGCTGCCCGAACTGCCCGGGGCCCGGGACCGGCTCAAGGGCAGCAAGCGCGTCGCCGTCCCGGGCTGCTATCCGACCGCCGCGCTGTTGGCACTGCTGCCCGCTGTCGCCGCCGATCTCGTCGAACCGGCCGTCACGGTCGTCGCCGTGAGCGGCACCTCGGGCGCGGGAAAGTCCGCCAAGGTGGACCTGCTCGGCTCCGAGGTGATCGGCTCGGCCCGTGCCTACAACATCGCAGGCAAGCACCGGCACACCCCGGAGATCGCCCAGGGCCTGCGGTCGGTGACCGACAAGGACGTCACCGTCTCGTTCACCCCGGTGCTGATCCCGACGGCACGCGGCATCCTGGCCACCTGCACCGCCCGCACCGAGGCATCCGTCGACGAGATCCGGGCCGCGTACGAAAAGGCCTACGACGCAGAGCCGTTCATCCACCTCCTGCCCGAGGGGCAGCTGCCCAAGACCGGATCGGTGATCGGCAGCAATGCGGCGCAGCTCGCGGTCGCGGTCGATGAACAGGCGAAGACGTTGGTGGCCATCGCGGCCATCGACAACCTCACCAAGGGCACCGGCGGCGCCGCGGTGCAGTCGATGAACCTGGCGCTGGGCTGGCCGGAAACCGAAGGACTTTCGATCGTGGGAGTGGCACCGTGACTGAAGTGGCGCAGACGGCCAAGCTGGTACGCACTCAAGGCGTCACCGCCCCGGCCGGTTTCCGGGCCGCCGGAATCGCCGCCGGCATCAAGGCATCCGGTGCGCAGGACCTGGCGCTGGTGTTCAACGAGGGCCCGGATTACGCCGCGGCCGGCGTGTTCACCCGCAACAAGATCAAGGCTGCGCCCGTGCAGTGGTCGCAGCAGGTACTGACCACCGGCCGGTTGCGTGCCGTGGTTCTGAACTCGGGCGGCGCCAACGCCTGCACCGGACCGCTGGGATTCCAGGACACCCATGCCACCGCCGAGGCCGTGGCCTCCGCACTGAGCGACTGGGGCACCGAGACCGGTGCCATCGAGGTCGCGGTGTGCTCGACAGGCTTGATCGGTGACCGGTTGCCGATGGACAAGGTGCTGGCCGGCGTCACCGAGATCGTGCACGAGATCGCGGGCGGTCTGACCGGGGGTGACGACGCCGCCCGGGCCATCATGACCACCGACACCGTGCCGAAACAGGTTGCGCTGCACCATTCGGTGGAGTCGGGGGAGAACTGGACCCTGGGCGGGATGGCCAAGGGTGCCGGGATGCTGGCGCCGTCACTGGCCACCATGCTGGTGGTGCTGACCACCGATGCCGTCGCTGACAGCGCGGCACTCGACACCGCGTTGAGGCGGGCCGCGGCGCTGACCTTCGACCGGCTCGACGTCGACGGCAGCTGCTCGACCAATGACACCGTGCTGCTGCTCGCGTCGGGCGCCAGCGAGATCGCGCCGAGCCAGGACGATCTCAACGAGGCGGTGCTGCGGGTCTGTGACGACCTGTGCGCGCAGCTGCAGGCCGACGCCGAAGGCGTCACCAAGCGTGTCGTCATCACCGTGACCGGCGCCGAAACCGAGGACGATGCACTGGTCGCGGCCCGCGTCATCGCCCGAGACAGCCTGGTCAAGACCGCGCTGTTCGGTTCGGATCCCAACTGGGGCCGGGTGCTCGCCGCTGTCGGCATCGCGCCGGTGAAGCTGGACCCGGAACGGATCAGCGTGTCGTTCAACGGTTCTCCGGTATGCGTGGACGGTGCCGGCGCGCCGGGTGCCCGGGACGTCGACCTGTCCGGCGAAGACATCGCCGTGGTGGTCAACCTGGGTGTGGGAGGCCACAGCGCCTCTATTAGAACCACCGACCTGTCTCACGCGTACGTCGAAGAGAACTCGGCCTACAGCTCATGAGCCAGGCCATCGAGCGCGGCGTCAAGGCCCAGGTGCTCGCCTCGGCGCTGCCGTGGCTCAAGCAACTGCACGGCAAGATCATCGTCGTCAAGTACGGCGGCAACGCCATGACCGACGACGCCCTCAAGGCGGCCTTCGCCGCTGACATGGTGTTCCTGCGCAACTGCGGCATCCACCCGGTGGTGGTGCACGGCGGCGGGCCCCAGATCAGCGCGATGCTCAAGAGGCTGGGCATTGCAGGCGATTTCAAGGGCGGCTTTCGGGTGACCACACCCGAGGTGCTCGATGTGGCGCGCATGGTGCTGTTCGGCCAAGTGGGCCGCGAACTGGTCAATCTGATCAATGCCCACGGCCCGTACGCGGTCGGCCTCACCGGTGAGGACGCGCACTTGTTCACCGCCGTGCGGCGCAGCGTCACCGTGGACGGCGTGGCCACCGACATCGGGCTGGTCGGCGACGTCGAGTACGTCAACGCCGAATCCATCATGGATCTCATTGCCGCAGGGCGTATTCCAGTGGTGTCGACCATCGGTCCGGACATCGACGGTGTGGTCCACAACATCAACGCCGACACCGCCGCTGCGGCCCTGGCCGAGGCGCTGGGTGCCGAGAAGCTGATCATGCTCACCGACGTGGAGGGGCTCTACACCGACTGGCCCGACCGCTCTTCGTTGGTCAGCGAGATCGACACCGAGGCCCTGACCGGGCTGCTGCCCAAGCTCGAATCGGGCATGGTGCCCAAGATCGAGGCCTGCCTGCGGGCGGTGGAGGGCGGTGTGCCGAGCGCCCACGTGATCGACGGCCGTGTCGAGCACTGCGTGCTGGTCGAGCTTTTCACCGACGAAGGAACCGGAACCAAGGTGGTATCGGCATGACCCTCCAGGACCGCTGGGAAGCGGTGATGATGAACAACTACGGCACCCCGCCGCTGGCATTGGCCAGCGGTGACGGCGCCATGGTCACCGATACCGACGGCAAGTCCTACCTGGACCTGCTCGGCGGTATCGCGGTCAACCTGCTCGGGCACCGCCATCCCGGGGTGATCGAGGCCGTCACCACCCAGCTCAACACGCTGGGCCACACCTCCAACCTCTATGCCACCGAGCCGGGTATCGCGCTGGCCGAGGCATTGGTCGGGCACCTGGGTGCGCCGGCGCGGGCGTTCTTCTGCAATTCGGGCACCGAGGCCAACGAGGTCGCCTTCAAGATCACCCGGCTCACCGGCAAGACCAATGTCGTTGCCGCCCAAGGTGCCTTCCACGGCCGCACGATGGGGTCGCTGGCACTGACCGGCCAGCCCGCGAAGCAGGCGCCGTTCGAGCCGCTGCCGGGCAACGTCACCCATGTGCCCTATGGGGATGCCGAAGCCCTTGCTGCCGCGGTCGATTCGAACACGGCCGCGGTGTTCCTCGAACCGATCATGGGGGAGGGCGGTGTCGTCGTCCCGCCTGCCGGCTACCTGGCGAAAGCCCGGGAGATCACCACGAAGAACGGCGCGCTCCTGGTCCTCGACGAGGTACAGACCGGCGTCGGGCGCACCGGTGCGTTCTATGCGCATCAGCACGACGGCATCACCCCCGACATCGTCACGCTGGCCAAGGGCCTGGGCGGCGGGCTGCCGATCGGCGCCTGCCTGGCCATCGGCGCGGCCGGTGATCTGCTCACCCCGGGACTGCACGGCAGCACGTTCGGAGGCAACCCGGTGTGCACCGCGGCCGCGCTGGCGGTGCTCAAGGCGCTCGCCGACGGGGACCTGATCGAGCGCGCCGGGGTGCTCGGCAAGACCCTGAGCCACGGCATCGAGGAATTGGGCCATCCGCTGGTCGACCACGTGCGTGGCAAGGGTCTGCTGCAGGGCGTGGTGCTGACCGCTCCGAACGCCAAGGCCGTCGAGTCCGCCGCGCGCGACGCCGGATTCCTGGTCAATGCCGCTGCTGGGGACGTGATCCGGTTGGCTCCGCCACTGATCATCACCGAACCGCAGATCGAGACGTTCCTGTCTGCTCTGCCCGCCGTTCTCGACACCGCTGTGGAGGCTGCTTCATGACCATCCGGCATTTCCTGCGCGACGACGACCTGTCGCCCGATGAGCAGGCCGAGGTGCTCGCGCTTGCGGCCGAACTCAAGAAGGCACCGTTCTCGCGGCGCCCGCTCGAGGGCCCGCGTGGCGTCGCGGTGATCTTCGAGAAGAACTCAACCCGCACCCGGTTCTCGTTCGAGATGGGCATCGCCCAGCTCGGCGGGCACGCGGTGGTGGTCGACGGCCGCAGCACCCAGCTGGGCCGCGAGGAGACCCTCGAAGACACCGGCGCGGTGCTGTCCCGCTACGTCGACGCCATCGTGTGGCGCACCTTCGCCCAGGAGCGGCTGACGGCCATGGCGTCGGGGTCGACGGTGCCGATCGTCAATGCGCTGTCCGACGAGTTCCATCCCTGCCAGGTGCTGGCAGATCTGCAGACGCTGGCCGAGCGCCGGGGAGGGGCCGAAGGCCTTAAAGGGTTGCGGATGACGTACCTCGGTGACGGCGCCAACAACATGGCGCACTCGCTGATGCTGGGTGGTGTCACCGCAGGCATCCACGTCACCATCGCCGCGCCGGCCGGTTTCGAACCGGACCCGCACTTCGTCGAGGCCGCCAAGCGCCGCGCCAGTGAAACCGGAGCAACCGTGTCCGTCACCGATGACGCGCAGGCCGGGGTCGACGGGGTCGACGTGCTCGTCACCGACACCTGGACGTCGATGGGCCAGGAGAACGACGGGCTCGACCGGGTGCGGCCGTTCCGTCCGTTCCAGGTCAATGCCGATCTGCTCAAGCGCGCTGACCCGGAAGCCATTGTGCTGCACTGCCTTCCGGCGCACCGCGGTCACGAGATCACCGACGAGGTGATCGACGGGCCGCAGAGCGCGGTGTTCGACGAGGCCGAGAACCGGCTGCATGCGCAAAAGGCCATGCTGGTGTGGCTGCTGGAGCGAGCTTGACGTGAGCGCACCGACCCGCGCCGGCCGTCAGGCCCGCATCATCGCCCTCCTGTCGGCCAGGCAGGTGAGCAGCCAAACCGAACTGGCCACCCTGCTGAGCCAGGAGGGCATCGAGGTCACCCAGGCCACGCTGTCGCGGGACCTGGAGGAGCTCGGCGCGGTCAAACTACGCGGCGCGGACGGTGGCGTCGGTGTGTATGTGGTGCCCGAGGATGGCAGCCCGGTGCGGGGTGTGTCCGGTGGCACCGAACGGTTGACCCGCTTGCTGGGGGACTTGCTGGTATCGACCGACGCCAGCGCTAACCTTGCCGTGCTGCGCACCCCGCCCGGGGCGGCGCATTACCTGGCCAGCGCGATCGACCGCGCCGCCCTGCCGTATGTGGTCGGCACCATCGCCGGTGACGACACCATCCTGATGGTGGCGCGCGACCCGATGACCGGGGCCGAACTTGCCAACACCATCGAGAACTTGAAATAGAGCCCAAAACAAGGAGATTGCTCATGTCCGAACGCGTCATCCTGGCGTACTCCGGAGGTCTGGACACCTCGGTCGCGATCAGCTGGATCGGCAAGGAGACCGGCAAAGAGGTCGTCGCCGTCGCCATCGATCTCGGCCAGGGCGGCGAGGACATGGATGTCGTGCGCCAGCGCGCGCTGGACTGCGGTGCCGTCGAGGCGGTCGTGGTCGACGCCCGTGACGAGTTCGCCGACGAATACTGCCTGCCGACCATCAAGGCGAACGCGCTCTACATGGACCGCTACCCGCTGGTGTCGGCCATCAGCCGCCCGCTGATCGTCAAGCATCTGGTGGACGCGGCCCGCAGCCACGGAGGCACCGTCGTCGCGCACGGCTGCACCGGCAAGGGCAACGACCAGGTGCGCTTCGAGGTCGGATTCGCCTCGCTGGCACCCGAACTGGATGTCATCGCCCCGGTCCGCGACTACGCCTGGACCCGCGAGAAGGCCATCGCGTTCGCCGAGGAGAACGCGATCCCGATCAACGTCACCAAGCGCTCGCCGTTCTCGATCGACCAGAACGTGTGGGGCCGCGCGGTGGAGACCGGGTTCCTCGAGGACCTGTGGAACGCCCCGACCAAGGACGTCTACGACTACACCCAGGACCCCACGGTCAACTTCAACGCGCCCGACGAGCTGATCATCAGCTTCGACAAGGGCCGTCCGGTGGCGATCGACGGTCGCCCGCTCAGCGTGCTGGAGATCATCCAGGAGCTCAACACCCGTGCCGGCGCCCAGGGCGTGGGCCGGCTCGACGTGGTCGAGGACCGGCTGGTGGGCATCAAGAGCCGCGAGATCTACGAGGCGCCGGGCGCGATGGTGCTGATCACCGCGCACACCGAGCTCGAGCACGTGACACTGGAGCGTGAGCTGGGCCGGTACAAGCGCGGCGTGGACCAGAAGTGGGGCGAGCTCACCTATGACGGTCTGTGGTTCAGCCCGCTGAAGCGCTCGCTGGAGGCGTTCGTCGAGCACACGCAGCAGCACGTCTCCGGCGACATCCGACTGGTGCTGCACGCCGGGGCCATCATCGTCAACGGCCGCCGCTCCGGTGAGTCGCTGTACGACTTCAACCTGGCGACCTACGACGAGGGCGACAGCTTCGACCAGAGCGCGGCCAAGGGCTTCGTGCAGCTGCACGGTCTGAGCTCCAAGATCTCGGCCAAGCGCGACCTGGGCCTGTAAGTGACATGAGCACCAACGACGGAACCACCAACGAAGGCTCGCTGTGGGGCGGCCGGTTCGCCGACGGTCCTTCGGCCGCCCTTGCCGCACTGAGCAAGTCGACCCACTTCGACTGGGTGCTGGCGCCGTACGACGTCACCGCGTCGAAGGCCCACGCCCGAGTTCTGCACCGGGCCGGCCTGCTCACCGATGAGCAACGCGACGGGCTGCTCGCGGGCCTGGACAGCCTGGGTTCCGACGTCGCCGACGGCAGTTTCGAGCCGCTGGTCACCGACGAGGATGTGCACGGTGCTCTGGAGCGCGGCCTGATCGACCGGGTCGGGCCGGATCTCGGCGGCCGGCTACGTGCCGGACGTTCGCGTAACGACCAGGTGGCCACGCTGTTCCGGATGTGGCTGCGCGACGCCGTCCGCCGCGTCGCCGACGGCGTGCTCGAGGTGGTCAACGCCTTGGCGGTGCAGGCTGCCGCCCATCCGACGGCCATCATGCCGGGCAAGACCCACCTGCAGGCAGCCCAGCCGATCCTGCTCGCGCATCATCTGCTGGCACACGCGCATCCGCTGCTGCGCAATGTCGACCGGCTTGCCGATTTCGACGACCGCACTGCCGTCTCGCCCTACGGCTCCGGGGCACTGGCGGGTTCCTCGCTGGGCCTGGATCCCGATGCGATCGCCGCGGATCTCGGATTCGCCTCAGCGGCAGACAATTCCGTCGACGCCACCGCGGCCCGCGATTTCGCCGCCGAGGCGGCATTCATCTTCGCCCAGATCGGGGTGGATCTGTCCCGGCTCGCCGAGGACATCATTCTGTGGAGCACAACCGAATTCGGTTACGTGACCTTGCACGACTCCTGGTCGACGGGCAGTTCGATCATGCCGCAGAAGAAGAATCCGGACATCGCCGAGTTGGCCCGCGGCAAGTCCGGACGACTGATCGGAAATCTCACGGGCCTGCTGGCCACGCTCAAGGCGCAGCCCCTGGCCTACAACCGGGATCTGCAGGAGGACAAGGAGCCGGTCTTCGACTCGGTGGCCCAGCTGGCGCTGTTGCTGCCTGCGATGGCCGGCCTGGTCGGCACGCTGACGTTCGACGAGGACCGGATGGCCGCGCTGGCACCTGCCGGTTACACGTTGGCCACCGATATCGCCGAATGGCTGGTCCGCCAAGGGGTTCCGTTCCGGGTCGCCCATGAGGCCGCGGGTGCTGCAGTTCAGACGGCCGAGGGGCGCGGGGTCGGGCTCGACGAACTCACCGACGACGAGTTCGCGGCGATCAACCCTGCCCTCACCGCGCAGGTGCGCGAGGTGCTGACCGTGGAGGGGTCGGTCAATGCGCGCAGTGCGCGTGGCGGTACGTCACCGGTCCAGGTCGCCAAGCAGCTCGGCGTGGTCCGCGAGACCGCCGAAGAGTTGCGGATCCGGCTGCGCCGCTAGCCGATCTGCTCGCCGAGTTCGAACCAGCGTTCCTCGACCTCGGCCACTTCGTCCTCCAGCGCGCGGATGGCGGCCACCTTGACCGCGAGTCCCTCGAAATCCGACTGGTCATGGTCCGCCATCGCCGTCCGGGACCGGTTGATCTGTTCCTGCAGTTTCTCCAGCCGGCGTTCCAAGGCGGACACTTCCTTCTGCGCTGCCCGCAACTCGGCGCCGGACAGCCCGTCCGGTGCAGTGCCTGCGGCCGGTGCCTGTGCCGCGCCGGTCGCCGACCCATGTGCGGCCCGCAGACGCAGGTATTCGTCCACTCCGCCCGGTAGATGCCGCAGATGCCCGCCGAGGATCCCGTACTGCTGATCGGTGACCCGCTCCAGAAAATAGCGATCGTGGCTCACCACGATCAGCGTGCCGGGCCACGAGTCGAGCAGGTCCTCCATAGCGGAGAGCATGTCGGTGTCCAGGTCGTTGGTGGGTTCGTCGAGGATCAGCACGTTGGGCTGTGCCAGCAGGATCAACAGCAGTTGCAGGCGACGTTGCTGTCCGCCGGAGAGGTCCTTGACCGGCGTCGACAACTGGGCGTTCGAGAACCCGAGACGCTCCAGCAACTGGCCGGGCGTGAGCTCCTGGGCCTTTGACCCGCTGCCGAACACATACGTGGTGCGCAGGTTGGCCAGTACGGTCCGCACCGGATCGCCGAGGTGCGGCTCGAGCTCGTCCACGGTCTGGGTGAGGGTCGCCACCTGCAGCGTCTTACCGTGTTTGACCCGTCCCGAGGTCGGTTGCACCGAACCGTCGATCAGGCCAAGCAGTGTTGACTTCCCGGCGCCGTTGACGCCGAGGATCCCGGTGCGCTCACCCGGGGCGATCCGCCACTCGACCTCGTGCAGCACCTCGCGGTCGCCGTAGCTCACCGACACGTCCAACAGGTCGACGACCTGCTTCCCGAGCCGGGACACCGCCAGGGACTGCAGTGCGACCTTGTCCCGGATCTCGGGAACGTCGGCGATCAGTGCGTTGGCCGCGTCGATACGGAACTTCGGCTTCGAGGTGCGGGCGGGAGCGCCGCGGCGCAGCCAGGCCAGTTCCTTGCGGGCCAGGTTCTGCCGGCGCGCCTCGATCGTGGCCGCCTGACGGTCGCGTTCCACCCGCTGCAGGATGTAGGCGGCATAGCCGCCGTCGAACGGTTCGACGATGCGGTCGTGCACTTCCCATGTGGTCGTACAGACCTCGTCGAGAAACCAGCGGTCGTGCGTCACCACCAGCAGCCCACCGGACGACGCGGACCAGCGCTTCTTGAGGTGCGCGGCGAGCCAGGTGATCGCCTCCACGTCGAGGTGGTTGGTCGGCTCGTCGAGCGCCAGCACGTCGTGATCGCCGGCGAGCAGCCTGGCCAGAGCCACCCGGCGCCGCTGTCCGCCTGACAGCGTGCCGAGTCGGGCGTCCCAGGGCAGGTCGGCGAGCAGTCCCGCGATGACATCGCGCCCGCGGGGGTCGCCGGCCCACTCGTGTTCGGGCACGTCGCCGACCACGGCGTGGCCGACGGTGTCGGCGTCGTCAAGGGTGTCGGCTTGATCGAGTACGCCGATCCGCACTCCGCCGCGCACGGTGACCCGTCCGGAATCGGGTTCGAGTCGGCCGGCCAGCATGGCCAGCAGGCTGGATTTGCCGTCGCCGTTGCGGCCGACGATGCCGATCCGGTCGCCTTCGCTGACGCCGACGGTGACCGAGTCGAACACCACCCCGGCGGGGTACTCCAGATGCAGGGTTTCGCCCCCGAGCAGGTGTGCCATCGCCGCCGACCCTATCGTCCGGGGCCCGTGAATCCGGCATCGCACGGGGCCACTGTCGGCATAGCGCTGATCACATCGGCGATTGGTTGCTGTTATGCCATGATGACGACGTCAATCGGGGGTCGGGTGAGTTGTCAGGTGTGGGGAGCTAACTGGTGGATTTCTCGGCAGTGACCAAACCGGTCGAGCGGTTGCTGGCAACCGCGCAGAACGGTCTGGAGGTGCTGCGCTACGGAGGCCTGGAGACCGGTGCGGTCCCGTCGCCGTTCCAGATCATCCAGAGTGTGCCGATGTACCGGCTGCGGCGGTACTTTCCGCCCGACGCCCGCCCCGGTGCCCAGGATCCCCGTCCTCCGGTGCTGATGGTGCACCCGATGATGATGTCGGCCGACATGTGGGACGTGACGCGCGACGACGGTGCGGTCGGCATCCTGCACGCCGCGGGCGTCGACCCGTGGGTCATCGACTTCGGTTCGCCCGACAAGGTCGAAGGCGGTATGCAGCGCAACCTCGCCGACCACGTGGTGGCGCTGTCGGAGGCCATCGACATCGTCAAGGAGGTCACCGGCCGGGACGTGCACCTGGCCGGCTACTCGCAGGGTGGGATGTTCGCCTACCAGGCTGCGGCCTACCGGCGGTCCAAGGATCTGGCGAGCATCATCGCGTTCGGTTCGCCGGTCGACACCCTCGCCGCGTTGCCGATGAACCTTCCGGCCGGGGTCGCTGCGGGCGCGGCGGACTTCATGGCCGACCACGTGTTCAGCCGCATCGACATCCCGGGGTGGTTGGCGCGCACCGGCTTCCAGATGCTCGACCCGATCAAGACCGCGCAGTCGCGCCTGGATTTCCTGCGTCAGCTGCATGACCGGGAGGCTCTGTTGCCGCGTGAGCAGCAGCGCCGTTTCCTGTCGTCGGAGGGCTGGATCGCCTGGTCCGGACCGGCGATCTCCGAACTGCTCAAGCAGTTCATCGCGCACAACCGGATGATCACCGGCGGCTTCTCCGTCCACGGTGACCTGGTAACGCTTTCCGACATCGACTGCCCGATCCTGGCGGTGATCGGTGAGGTCGACGATATCGGCCAACCGGCCGCGGTGCGTGGCATCAAACGGGCCGCACCGGACGCGGACGTCTACGAATACCTGATCAGGGCAGGACATTTCGGCCTGGTCGTGGGGTCCAAGGCCTCGACCCAGACCTGGCCGACAGTGGCGCAATGGGTGAAATGGCTCGGCGGAGAACAGATGCCCGACGGCGTGGTGCCGATGGGATCGCAGCCGGCTGATCATCCCGAGGGTGGGGTGTCGTTCTCCGCCCGCGTGACCCACGGCGCCACCGCGGCCACCGAGATGGCGTTCGGCGTGGCCCGCTCGGCCGCCGATGCGCTCGTGACGGCGAACAAGAACGCCCGGACCCTGGTCATCGAGACGGCCCGCACGTTGCCCCGGTTGGCCCGGTTGGGTCAGGTCAACGACCACACCCGGATCTCGCTCGGCCGGATCATGAGTGAGCAGGCCCGCAGCGCCCCCAATGGCGAGGCGCTGCTGTTCGACGGCCGCGTGCACACCTATGAGGCCGTGGATCGCCGGATCAACAACGTGGTTCACGGACTGATCGACGTCGGTGTGCGCCAGGGCGCCCGGGTCGGCGTCCTGATGGACACCCGGCCCAGTGCCCTTGTCGCCATCGCGGCGCTGTCCCGGCTGGGAGCGGTGGCCGTGCTGCTGCCGGAGGCGGAGCTGGCCGAGGCGGCCCGGCTCGGTGGCGTGGCCGAGATCATCGCCGACCCGAGCCATCTCGATGTGGCCCGCAAACTGGACATGCGGGTACTGGTCCTCGGCGGTGGCGAGAGCCGCGATCTGCATCTGCCCGAGGAAACGGATGACGTCGCCGCGGTCGTCGATATGGAGAAGATCGACCCCGACGTCGTCGAGCTGCCCGGCTGGTACCGGCCCAACCCGGGTCTCGCGCGCGACCTGGCGTTCGTCGCCTTCAGCGAGGTGGGCGGTGAACTCGTCGCCCGTCAGATCACCAACTTCCGATGGGCCCTGTCGGCGTTCGGCACCGCGTCCGCGGCGAATCTGGGTCGCGGCGACACGGTCTACTGCCTGACCCCGCTGCACCACCAGTCCGGTCTGCTGGTCAGCCTGGGCGGTGCCGTCGTCGGTGGTTCACGCATCGCGCTGTCGCGCGGACTGCAGCCCGACCGGTTCCTGCAGGAGATCCGGCAGTACGGCGTCACGGTCGTGTCCTACACGTGGGCCATGCTGCGCGAGGTCATCGACGATCCGTCGTTCTCGCTCACCGGCAGTCACCCGGTCCGGTTGTTCATCGGATCCGGTATGCCGGCCGGGTTGTGGAAGCGCGTGGTCGACGTGTTCGAGCCGGCCCAAGTCGTGGAGTTCTTCGCCACCACAGACGGACAGGCGGTGCTGGCCAATGTGTCCGGGGCCAAGATCGGCAGCAAGGGACGGCCGTTGCCCGGTGGCGGCACCGTCGAACTCGCCGCCTACGACGCCGACGACGATCTGATCCTGGAAGACGAGCAGGGGTTCGTGCGCAAGGCCGAGGCCAACGAGGTGGGTGTGCTCCTGGCCCACCCGCGTGGCCCGGTCGATCCGACCGCCGTGGTCAAGCGCGGTGTCTTCGCACCGGCCGACACCTGGGTCTCCACCGAGTTCCTGTTCCGTCGCGATGAGGACGGCGACTACTGGCTGGTCGACAACCGAGGTGCGGTGATCCGGACCGAACGGGGCCCGGTGTTCGCGACCAGTGTCAACGACGCGGTCGGCCGGCTCGACGCGGTCGACATGTCGGTGACCTACGGCGTCGAGGAGTCGGGCCGGCAGTTGGCAGTGACGGCCCTGGCCCTGCGCCCCGGCGGTAGCGTCCCGACGGCCGATCTGTCGCTCGCTCTGGAGGATCTGGCCGCCGGCAACCCGCCGGACGTGGTGCACGTGGTCACCGACATGGAACTCGGTGCGTCCTACCGCCCGCTCGTGGCGCCGCTGCGGGACGCGGGCATCCCGAAATCCGGCCGGCGTAACTGCTGGTACCTCGACGCCGATACAGGGACGTACAAGAAATTGACCGCGGCCAGTCGGGCCGAACTCGTCGCCGGCGGTGCCGACGACGAGGCGGACGCCGAATAGTCGGGTCGCCCGACGGGATGCCGGGGCCAGAACGCGCTGTTACGCTCCGGCGGACGGCAGAACGACTGGAGGATCGATGACATCGGGATCGGGTGCGAACAGCTGGCGTCGGGTGGTGACCGGCGGTGCGCTGGTCCTGGGCCTGCTGGTGGGCGCGGGTACGCCGACGGCTGCCGCCGACCCCGTAGCGCCCGCCCAGCCGACTCCGGCGGCCGACGCGCCGGCGGCGGCGCAGATGACTGCTGACGAAGCCCTGTCGATCATCGCCAAGGACTACGACACCGGCGAGGGTGGCGGGCAGATCTCGACACTGATCCACGACATCCTCAAGCTGCGTCAACAGGGGTACAAGCCGTCGAACGCCAACCGTGAGGCCATCACCAAGGCCCTCGACAAGCGTCCCAATCAGGTGCCGCTGATCGACGCGCTCAAGAGCACCCTGTCGTATCAGCGCAAGTTGCAGGCGCAGTCCCAGGCGCAGATTCCGAAGCAGGGTGCCGTCAATCCAGGCATCCTTCCCATTCCGGGCGGCGGGGGACAGCCCGGCCCGAGTGGCGGCATCCAGATCCCGCTGGGCTAACTTCACGTGGTGGTCGACGACAAGCTTCTGAGCATCCTGGTGTGCCCGCAGGACCGAGGGCCGTTGCTGCTGGCCGGAACGGACTGGCTCTACAACCCTCGGCTACGGCGCGCCTACCGGATCGAGGACGGCATCCCGGTGCTTCTGGTCGATGAGGCCGTTGCGATCGAGGACGACGCCGAGCACCGGCGATTGATGGACTTGGCCGGGTCAGGGGAGTCCGGGTAGGTCACCGGTCAGATAGCGCTGCAGGGTGGGTGCGATCGTCTCGGCGATCTGATCCGCAGGCAGCGTGGCGAAGGGCTCGAGCTCCAAGATGTAACGCGCCATCGCGACCCCGACCAGTTGTGAGGCGACGAACTGGATGCGGATCCGGGAACTGCCGGGCGGGTTGTCCACCCGGGGCCCGATCTCGCCGATGATGATGTCCTGGAGAAACGACCGGACCAGCGATACGTCGTTGCCGGCCAGGATGGAGCGCAGTGTCGCGACGAAGCCCTTGCCTATCTCGGAATCCCACAGCGGCAACAGGATTGACGGCAGCGTGTGTCCGATCTGATCGACCGGCACCTCTTTCAGCCGGCTGATCACCGTCATCGGATCGATGGGAATGTGGATCGCCGCGGCGAACAGCTCGGTCTTGGTGCCGAAGTAGTGGTGCACCAGCGCCGCGTCCACTCCGGCATCGGAGGCGATGGAGCGGATCGATGTCTTGTCGATTCCGTTGCGCGCGAACAATTCCCGCGCACTGGTCAGAATGCGCTCGCGTTTGTCCGATGGTCCGGCCGGGCGGCCGGGCCGTTTGCGTTCTCTGCTGGAGTCGACGTCGGTGCTCACGGGTTCCTAGGGGGTTCGACGGCGCAGGGTGGCCGCGGCCAGACACAGTGCCAGCGCCGCAAAGCCGAGCACGATCGCGATGTCACGTGCCGCGATGGCGGTCAGCTCGGCGTGGGCGCCGACCTGCTGCAGGGCTTCGAGTGCGTAGCTGGCCGGTAGCACGTTACTGATCCACTGCAGCCAGTCCGGCAGCGCGGCCCGCGGCACGATGATGCCGCACAACAGCAGCTGGGGCGCGATCACCACCGGCATGAACTGCACGGCCTGGAACTCGGTGCGGGCGAACGCGCTGCACAACAGCCCCAGACCGACGCCGAGTACGGCGTTGATGATCGCGATCAGGAACACGAGAATGGGGCTGCCCTCGGTGTGGAGTCCGAGGAACCAGAACGAGACGACGCAGGCGAGGGTGGCCTGCGCCGCGGCTGCGATCGAGAACGCGGTGCCGTAGGCGGCGAGCAGGTCGAACCGCCGCAGCGGCGTGGTCAGAATGCGTTCGAGAGTTCCCGAGACTCGTTCCCGCTGCATGGTGATCGAGGTGATCAGGAACATCACGATGAGCGGGAAGACGCCGAGCATGATCAGACAGGCATTGTTGAACGGTGTCGGTTGCCCCGGCGCGTGCGGTGCGTTCTGGAACATGAAGTACATCAGCGTGATGATCAGGCTGGGAACCAACAGGATCATCGCCACGCTGCGATGGTCGGCGGCGAGCTGTCGCAGGATCCGTCCGGTGGTGGCCAGGTAGGCCGCGGGGCTCAGTCGGCTCGGTTGTGCTCGGCTGTGGCGCTGCGCCGGATGACGGTGAGAAACGCTTCCTCCAGGGACGTGCATTCCGTGTCCTTCCGTAGCTGGTCAGGGGTGGTGTGGGCGAGCAATCGGCCTTCGCGCATGAGCAGCAGGTCACCGCAGTGGTCGGCCTCGTCCATGACGTGGCTGGAAACCAGCAGGGTTGTTCCGCGCCGCGACAGTTCGTTGAACTGTTCCCACAGGTCGACGCGCAAGACCGGGTCGAGGCCGACGGTCGGCTCGTCGAGCACCAGGAGTTCGGGTTCGGCCACCAGGGCGCAGGCGAGCGAGACCCGGGTCCGTTGGCCTCCGGAGAGGTTGCCGCAGTATGCGGTGCGGTGATCGTCGAGTCCGACCGCCCGGATGGCGCCTGCCGCCGAGTCCGCCGACGTGCCGTACAGCGCGGCGAAGTAGCGGACGTTGTCGATGACCCGCAGGTCGTTGTAGATCGTCGGATCCTGCGTGACGTATCCGACGCGGTGGCGTAGCGGTGCCGAACCGGCGGGGTGCCCGAGGACCTTGACGGTGCCCGCCTCGACGATCTGGGTCCCGACGATGCTGCGTATCAGGGTGGTCTTGCCGCAGCCTGACGGACCGAGCAGTCCGGTGATGGCACCGCGGGAGATCCGTACCGAGAGGTCTCGAATCGCGGGGCGGCCACCACGGCTGACCTGCAGTCCGGTGATGTCGACTGCGGGGGCCGCGGCATTGGACGGGAATCCGATCGAGAATTCATCGAGCGATGAAGTCATCATCTGATGAATACTGCGCTCACGTGTGGCCGGTGTCAACGGTGGATGTTGCGAAGTGCAAAATCGCTCGGGTGGGCTTGCAGAGGGGCGCCGAGCTGCTGACCGGAGATCCGCTGCTCGCGGCCCGCCGGCTGTTGGGAGCCGAGCTGACCGGCCGTGGTGTCAGCGCCGTCATCGTCGAGGTCGAGGCATACGGGGGGCCGCCCGACGGCCCCTGGCCCGACGCCGCCTCGCATTCGTTCCGTGGCGCGGGCGGGCGGAATCTCGTGATGTTCGGCCCGCCCGGGCATCTGTACACCTACCGCAGCCACGGCATCCACGTCTGCGCGAATGTGGTCTGCGGATACGACGGCATCGCGGGGGCCGTCCTGCTGCGTGCTGCGGCGGTGAGTGCCGGCACCGAGGTGGCCGGGCGGCGCCGGGGGCCTGCGGTGCGCCCCGTTGCGTTGGCGAGAGGGCCGGGAAACCTGTGCTCTGCATTGGGAATCGCTATGGAGGACAACGGGATTGACCTCTTTGCCGCAGACAGCCCGGTCCGGTTGTCCTTGGGCGACGCGGTTCCGGCAGTCGACGGACCGAGGGTGGGGGTGAGCAAGGCCGCCGACCGGCGGTGGCGGTTCTGGATTGCCGGCCGGGGTGAGGTCTCGGCGTATCGGCGCAGCCCGCGTGCGCCTGCGCCCGGCACCAGTGATTGACCTGCGCAATGCGGCATGATCGTCGTCATGAGCATGGGAATCCTGGATGAGCTGGACTGGCGTGGGCTGATCGCCCAGTCGACCGACCGCGATGCGTTGGCGAACGACCTGGCCAAAGGCCCCATGACCGTCTATTCGGGCTTCGACCCGACCGCGCCCAGCCTGCACGCAGGCCACCTGGTTCCGTTGCTCACGTTGCGGCGGTTCCAACGCGCCGGACACCGGCCGATCGTCCTGGCCGGCGGGGCGACCGGGATGATCGGTGACCCCCGTGACACGGGGGAGCGCACGCTGAACACCGCCGACACGGTGTCGGACTGGGCCGGCCGCATTCGCGGTCAGTTGGAGCGATTCGTCGAATTCGACGACAGCCCGACCGGTGCGATCGTCGAGAACAACCTCAATTGGACCGGCCGGCTCTCGGCCATCGAATTCCTACGCGACCTGGGCAAATACTTCTCGGTGAATGTGATGCTGGACCGGGAGACAGTCCGGCGCCGGCTCGAAGGTGACGGCATCTCCTACACCGAGTTCAGCTACATGCTGTTGCAGGCCAACGACTTCGTGGAACTACACCAGCGGCACGGTTGCGCATTGCAGATCGGTGGCTCCGACCAGTGGGGCAACATCGTCGCCGGCGCCCGATTGGTGCGCCAGAAGCTGGGCGCCACCGTGCATGCGATGACGACTCCGCTGGTCACCGACTCCGAAGGCAAGAAGTTCGGCAAGTCGACCGGCGGCGGCAACGTGTGGCTCGACCCCGAGATGACCAGCCCTTACGCCTGGTACCAGTACTTCGTGAACGCCGCGGATGCCGACGTCATCGGGTACCTGCGGTGGTTCACCTTTCTGTCGCCGGAGGAGATCGCCGAACTCGAAGACGCCACCAAGAACCGGGCGCATGAACGCGCCGCGCAGAAACGACTGGCGCGTGAACTCACGACGTTGGTGCACGGGGAAGGGGCGACGAAGGCGGTCGAGCTGGCCAGCCAGGCGTTGTTCGGTCGCGGCGAGTTGGCCGACCTCGACGGATCGACGCTCGGCGCTGCACTGCGGGAGGCAAGTAGCGGGCAGGTTGCCGAGCTGAGGCCGGGCGGCCCGGATTCGATCGTGGATTTGTTGGTGAGCACCGGGTTGGCGACGAGCAAGGGCGCCGCGCGACGCAACGTCGCAGAGGGCGGGGTGTACGTGAACAACATTCGTATTGAAAGCGACGAGTGGATACCACAGCATTCCGATTTCCTGCATGAGCGTTGGCTCGTGTTGCGACGTGGCAAGCGGCACATTGCCGGCGTCGAGCGCACCGGCGGCTAGGGCGTCCGGACGTCACGCTCTGACCTGGGAAAACGTCGCCGTGACCTGGCGATTTGACTCGCTGTTAGCGCTCACGTAACTTATTCCAGGTCAGAGCGACACGGACAAGCGCCGGAGAGCGAAGACGAAATCCGAGAGAGACACCCATTACGGTGGGTTTTCTCACTGCCCGCAGAAGCTCAGCGGCTTTTAGCCGCGGGATTTCTGCGCGACAAACTCGGGCGTGTTGTTTGAGAACTCAATAGTGTGTTTGGTGGTTTTTGTTTGTTGTTTTTGGCCACGCTCTTTTTCCCGTTTAGG
>NZ_LZSO01000003.1 GCF_001665785.1 Mycolicibacterium peregrinum | reverse complement strand
TGTTGTTTGAGAACTCAATAGTGTGTTTGGTGGTTTTTGTTTGTTGTTTTTGGCCACGCTCTTTTTCCCGTTTAGGGTGTGGTTTTGTTTTTTTGATGCCAGTTTGTTGGTGTCTTTTGTTTGGTCGAATTTTTCTGATTCGAATTCTGCCTGGTTTTTGGACTGGGAAGTTTTTGTTTGGAGAGTTTGATTCTGGCTCAGGACGAACGCTGGCGGCGTGCTTAACACATGCAAGTCGAACGGAAAGGCCCTTCGGGGTACTCGAGTGGCGAACGGGTGAGTAACACGTGGGTGATCTGCCCTGCACTTTGGGATAAGCCTGGGAAACTGGGTCTAATACCGAATATGACCGCGCACTTCCTGGTGTGTGGTGGAAAGCTTTTGCGGTGTGGGATGGGCCCGCGGCCTATCAGCTTGTTGGTGGGGTAATGGCCTACCAAGGCGACGACGGGTAGCCGGCCTGAGAGGGTGACCGGCCACACTGGGACTGAGATACGGCCCAGACTCCTACGGGAGGCAGCAGTGGGGAATATTGCACAATGGGCGCAAGCCTGATGCAGCGACGCCGCGTGAGGGATGACGGCCTTCGGGTTGTAAACCTCTTTCAATAGGGACGAAGCGCAAGTGACGGTACCTATAGAAGAAGGACCGGCCAACTACGTGCCAGCAGCCGCGGTAATACGTAGGGTCCGAGCGTTGTCCGGAATTACTGGGCGTAAAGAGCTCGTAGGTGGTTTGTCGCGTTGTTCGTGAAAACTCACAGCTTAACTGTGGGCGTGCGGGCGATACGGGCAGACTAGAGTACTGCAGGGGAGACTGGAATTCCTGGTGTAGCGGTGGAATGCGCAGATATCAGGAGGAACACCGGTGGCGAAGGCGGGTCTCTGGGCAGTAACTGACGCTGAGGAGCGAAAGCGTGGGGAGCGAACAGGATTAGATACCCTGGTAGTCCACGCCGTAAACGGTGGGTACTAGGTGTGGGTTTCCTTCCTTGGGATCCGTGCCGTAGCTAACGCATTAAGTACCCCGCCTGGGGAGTACGGCCGCAAGGCTAAAACTCAAAGAAATTGACGGGGGCCCGCACAAGCGGCGGAGCATGTGGATTAATTCGATGCAACGCGAAGAACCTTACCTGGGTTTGACATGCACAGGACGCCAGTAGAGATATTGGTTCCCTTGTGGCCTGTGTGCAGGTGGTGCATGGCTGTCGTCAGCTCGTGTCGTGAGATGTTGGGTTAAGTCCCGCAACGAGCGCAACCCTTATCTTATGTTGCCAGCGCGTAATGGCGGGGACTCGTGAGAGACTGCCGGGGTCAACTCGGAGGAAGGTGGGGATGACGTCAAGTCATCATGCCCCTTATGTCCAGGGCTTCACACATGCTACAATGGCCGGTACAAAGGGCTGCGATGCCGTGAGGTGGAGCGAATCCTTTCAAAGCCGGTCTCAGTTCGGATCGGGGTCTGCAACTCGACCCCGTGAAGTCGGAGTCGCTAGTAATCGCAGATCAGCAACGCTGCGGTGAATACGTTCCCGGGCCTTGTACACACCGCCCGTCACGTCATGAAAGTCGGTAACACCCGAAGCCGGTGGCCTAACCCTTGTGGAGGGAGCCGTCGAAGGTGGGATCGGCGATTGGGACGAAGTCGTAACAAGGTAGCCGTACCGGAAGGTGCGGCTGGATCACCTCCTTTCTAAGGAGCACCACGAGACCTGGGCCGGCCCCGTAAATCGCGGGATCAGCTGAGCTTTCAGGCGATTCGTTGGATGGCCTCGCACCTGTAGTGGGTGGGGGTCTGGTGCACTCAACAAACTTGGCGTGGGATGCGGGAAAGCATCTGCGGAAAATCATCGGACACACTATTGGGCTTTGAGACAACAGGCCCGTGCCCTCTTCGGGGGGTGGCTCCCGGTTGCGGGTGTCGGCGTGTTGTTGCCTCACTTTGGTGGTGGGGTGTGGTGTTTGATTTGTGGATAGTGGTTGCGAGCATCTAGCACGCAAAATGTGTGGCGCCGGCCTTCGGGTGGGTGTCGCTTTTTTGTGTGTCATTGATGTGCAATTTCTTTTGAAACTCATTTTTTGGTTTTTGTGTTGTAAGTGTTTAAGGGCGCATGGTGGATGCCTTGGCACTGGGAGCCGATGAAGGACGTTGGAGGCTGCGATATGCCTCGGGGAGCTGCCAACCGAGCGTTGATCCGAGGATGTCCGAATGGGGAAACCCAGCACGAGTGATGTCGTGTTACCCACTACTGAATACATAGGTAGTGGGGGGGAACGCGGGGAAGTGAAACATCTCAGTACCCGTAGGAAGAGAAAACAAAAGTGATTCCGTGAGTAGTGGCGAGCGAAAGCGGAGGATGGCTAAACCGTATGCATGTGATACCGGGTAGGGGTTGTGTGTGCGGGGTTGTGGGACCTGTTTTTCCAGTTCTACCTGGCTGGAGGGTAGTGAGAAAATGTCGTGGTTAACGGAAGTGGTTTGGGATGACCTGCCGTAGACGGTGAGAGCCCGGTACGTGAAAACCTGACATCTGCCTTGAACAGTGTTCCCGAGTAGCAGCGGGCCCGTGAAATCTGCTGTGAATCTGCCGGGACCACCCGGTAAGCCTGAATACTTCCCAGTGACCGATAGCGGATTAGTACCGTGAGGGAATGGTGAAAAGTACCCCGGGAGGGGAGTGAAATAGTACCTGAAACCGTGCGCTTACAATCCGTCAGAGCCTTCGACTTTGTCGTGGGGTGATGGCGTGCCTTTTGAAGAATGAGCCTGCGAGTCAGGGACATGTCGCGAGGTTAACCCGTGTGGGGTAGCCGCAGCGAAAGCGAGTCTGAATAGGGCGTATCCGATCCGTAGGGGTTGGTGTAGTGGTGTGTTCTGGACCCGAAGCGGAGTGATCTACCCATGGCCAGGGTGAAGCGCGGGTAAGACCGCGTGGAGGCCCGAACCCACTTAGGTTGAAGACTGAGGGGATGAGCTGTGGGTAGGGGTGAAAGGCCAATCAAACTCCGTGATAGCTGGTTCTCCCCGAAATGCATTTAGGTGCAGCGTCACATGTTTCTTGTTGGAGGTAGAGCTACTGGATGGCCGATGGGCCCCACAGGGTTACTGACGTCAGCCAAACTCCGAATGCCGACAAGTCCAAGAATGTGGCAGTGAGACGGCGGGGGATAAGCTCCGTGCGTCGAGAGGGAAACAGCCCAGATCGCCGGCTAAGGCCCCTAAGCGTGTACTAAGTGGAAAAGGATGTGCAGTCGCGAAGACAACCAGGAGGTTGGCTTAGAAGCAGCCACCCTTGAAAGAGTGCGTAATAGCTCACTGGTCAAGTGATTGTGCGCCGATAATGTAGCGGGGCTCAAGTACACCGCCGAAGCCGCGGCAACGTATTTATACGTTGGGTAGGGGAGCGTCCTGCATCCGGTGAAGCAGCAGAGTGATCTAGCTGTGGAGGGTGTGGGAGTGAGAATGCAGGCATGAGTAGCGAATAGGCAAGTGAGAACCTTGCCCGCCGAAAGACCAAGGGTTCCTGGGCCAGGCCAGTCCTCCCAGGGTGAGTCGGGACCTAAGGCGAGGCCGACAGGCGTAGTCGATGGACAACGGGTTGATATTCCCGTACCCGTGTATGTGCGTCCATGATGAATCCATTGTGCTAACCATCCAAAACCGTCGTGACCGATCCCTTCGGGGTGAGGCGTTGACGGGGCTGCGTGGGACCCCGGTGGGTAGTAGTCAAGCGATGGGGTGACGCAGGAAGGTAGCCGTACCAGTCAGTGGTTGTACTGGGGTAAGCCGGTAGGGAGAAACGTAGGCAAATCCGCGTTTCATTAATCCTGAGAGGTGATGCATAGCCGTTTGAGGCGAATTCGGTGATCCTATGCTGCCAAGAAAAGCCTCTAGCGAGGACATACACGGCCCGTACCCCAAACCAACACAGGTGGTCAGGTAGAGAATACTAAGGCGTACGAGTGAACTATGGTTAAGGAACTCGGCAAAATGCCCCCGTAACTTCGGGAGAAGGGGGACCCCCATATCGTCAAGGCTCTTGCGGCCGGCAGCGGGAGGGGGTGGCACAAACCAGTGAGAAGCGACTGTTTACTAAAAACACAGGTCCGTGCGAAGTCGCAAGACGATGTATACGGACTGACGCCTGCCCGGTGCTGGAAGGTTAAGAGGACCCGTTAACCCTTCGGGGTGAAGCGGAGAATTTAAGCCCCAGTAAACGGCGGTGGTAACTATAACCATCCTAAGGTAGCGAAATTCCTTGTCGGGTAAGTTCCGACCTGCACGAATGGCGTAACGACTTCTCAACTGTCTCAACCATAGACTCGGCGAAATTGCACTACGAGTAAAGATGCTCGTTACGCGCGGCAGGACGAAAAGACCCCGGGACCTTCACTACAACTTGGTATTGGTGCTCGATACGGTTTGTGTAGGATAGGTGGGAGACTGTGAAATTCACACGCCAGTGTGGGTGGAGTCGTTGTTGAAATACCACTCTGATCGTATTGGGCCTCTAACCTCGGACCGTATATCCGGTTCAGGGACAGTGCCTGGTGGGTAGTTTAACTGGGGCGGTTGCCTCCCAAAATGTAACGGAGGCGCCCAAAGGTTCCCTCAACCTGGACGGCAATCAGGTGTTGAGTGTAAGTGCACAAGGGAGCTTGACTGCGAGACGTACATGTCGAGCAGGGACGAAAGTCGGGACTAGTGATCCGGCACCTCTGAGTGGAAGGGGTGTCGCTCAACGGATAAAAGGTACCCCGGGGATAACAGGCTGATCTTCCCCAAGAGTCCATATCGACGGGATGGTTTGGCACCTCGATGTCGGCTCGTCGCATCCTGGGGCTGGAGCAGGTCCCAAGGGTTGGGCTGTTCGCCCATTAAAGCGGCACGCGAGCTGGGTTTAGAACGTCGTGAGACAGTTCGGTCTCTATCCGCCGCGCGCGTCAGAAGCTTGAGGAAATCTGTCCCTAGTACGAGAGGACCGGGACGGACGAACCTCTGGTATACCAGTTGTTCCACCAGGAGCACCGCTGGATAGCCACGTTCGGACAGGATAACCGCTGAAAGCATCTAAGCGGGAAACCCCCTCCAAGACCAGGCTTCTCACCCTTTTAGAGGGATAAGGCCCCCCGCAGACCACGGGATTGATAGACCAGACCTGGAAGCCCAGCAATGGGTGCAGGGAACTGGCACTAACCGGCCGAAAACTTACAACAACCAACAAACACCAAAACAATGGTGGGTTTCAAGTAAGACATGCATATCTGACCTCGCAACCACAATTCACGAACACCCACACACCTCGTGTATGGCGTGCAACCCGCACCCCACCACCAAAACACACAGGTTTACACCCAGAAACGGGTGAATAGAGTTACGGCGGTCCATAGCGGCAGGGAAACGCCCGGTCCCATCCCGAACCCGGAAGCTAAGCCTGCCAGCGCCGATGATACTACCCTCTCGGGTGGAAAAGTAGGACACCGCCGAACACAAATTAAG
>NZ_LZSO01000002.1 GCF_001665785.1 Mycolicibacterium peregrinum | reverse complement strand
GATTTCGCCAATGAGCTGCACACCTTCGGTATCTACGGGCAGCGGGACTACAACGCCTGGATCGCCAAGATCATGTGCAAGCGGCTGCACAACGGCGTCGACCACACCGCCCAGGACTCGGTCGGTTTCGTCAAGAAGCAACTGGCCAAGGACAGCACCGACGCCCAGTCCTGGCAGTTCACCGGCACCGCCATCAACTACTACTGCCCCGATCAGCGCTTCGTCTACGAACAGGCCGCGCACTGATCCGCCTGATCAACACCTTTGGGAGCGACATGTTGAACCGCACGAGCGTCAAGAACCTGATCCGCACCGGCGTGGCCGCCTGCGCCGTCGCCGGCAGCCTGGCCGGGGCCGGCATCGCAAGCGCCGACGCCACCGACGACTACCCGATCCCCAACCGGATCCTGCGCACCCCCTGCACCGCCGAACAGATCATGGCCGCCGCCCGCGACGTCGAACCGGTCTACTACGAGCGCTACATGATCGACTACAACAACAAGCCCGTCGCCGATCAGCAAGGCGCCCAGGACCGCATCCACTGGTTCTTCTCCATGGACTACGCCGGCCGCCGCCAGTACTCCGAGAACATGGCCACCAACGCCTTTTTCGAGAACATGTCCTGGCGCTGGCCGAACTGGGCCAAGCTGTTCTTCAACAACAAGGGCGTCGCCGCCAACACCACCGACGTCTGCCAGAACTACCC
>NZ_LZSO01000001.1 GCF_001665785.1 Mycolicibacterium peregrinum | reverse complement strand
TGGCGCCGGCGGCGGCGGGGCGGCCCCCCCCGCGCGCGGGGGGGCGCGGGGGGCCCCCCCCCCCCCCCCCCCCCCCCCCCCCCCCCCCCCCCCCCCCCCCCCCCGCGCCGATGGCGACGACCCCGCCGGCCGCCCGGCACGGATCACTGTCCAGCAACTGACGAGTCGCGGCGGTGATCGCGGCCCACCAGTCCCGCGGGTCCTGCTCGGCCCACCCCGGCCTGGGGTGATGGGTCGAGTAGGGGCGGTGGGCCGTGCCCAGTGGGGTGCCGTCTTCGGTGAAGGCGCCGATGCGGGCGCCTTCGGTGCCGAGGTCGATCGTCAGGAGGATTCCCATGGTTCAGTCCTTGTTGGGCAGGAACAGCACTTTTGACGAGAAAATCGAGCGGTCCCCGAGCTGCTGCATCACGTCGGGCAGGGCCGACAGCGGCAATTCGTGGGTGATCATGAACTCCCACTTCAACTTTCCTTCGGTCATCATCTGTGCCGAAGTGCGCCACTCGTCGCCGGGGAAGGGAGCCGAGAACGAGTTCCATGAGCCGTGCAGGCTGGTTTCCAGCCGCATGAACTGGTTGAAGGTGTCCTTCCCGAGGGTCACCGGCGCGTGCGGGATACCGACGAAGACGGCATGTCCGTGCGGACCGGTCAAATTCGCGGCCATGTCGGCGGTGGCGGGAACGCCCGCCGATTCGAGCACGACGTCGAAGCCGCGTCCGGCAAGGGCACGTGCCTCTTCGACGTTCTGCACCGCATCGGTGGCGCCGGCCTCGCGCGCCATGGCGGCCTTCTCCTCGCTGAGGTCCACCGCCACGATCTGGCCGGCGCCGTGCAGTTTGGCCCATTGGACCGCGAACAGCCCGATCGGGCCCGCGCCGATGACCAGCACACGGTGCCCGGCGCGCAGGTCGGTCTTCCACAGACCGTGCAGCGCGATGGCAGCCGGGTCCAGCATCGCGGCGGCGCGGGGGTCGATGCCCGCGGGGAGTTTCAACAGATTGCCGACCGGGCTCACGACGTACTGGGCGTAGGCGCCGTCGGATCTGCTGCCGAAGTAGTCGTAGTCCTCGCACAGCCCGAACGCGCCCTTGGCGCAGAATTCGCACTTCCGGCACGGAATCAGCGGCGGGACCGACACCAGTTCGCCGATGTCGAATCCGTGGACGCCTTCGCCGAGTTCGGTCACCCAGCCGGAAAACTCGTGTCCGCAGATGATCGGCATGACGTAGCCGCCGTTGCGCAGCATCCGGGGGATGTCGGATCCGCACACTCCGCACGCGGCGACCTTGAGCAGTACCTGACCGGGTCCGGGCCGCGGTACCGGTGCCTGCTCGACCCGGATGTCGCCGGGCGCGTACATCACCGCCGCGGTCATGGCCTCGGGTAAGTCCGGGTGCGCCGGCTTGGTGGTCGGGGCGGGGGCCTCGATTGTCATCGACGTGTCTCCTCGTATGTGTTGTCAGTTGCCCGCTGGCTGGGACGCGGCAGGCTATTCGGCAGCGGCGAAAGTTGTTTCGCCTTCCAGCGACTGCGCGTTGGCTTTATTGACCAGTGCTGTCTGCGCATCCACGAATTCCGGAACCGACTCACCACGGGCGACCTTGGCCGCGGTCTCGATGGCCAGTTGTCCCTCGGAGTTGGGATCGTTGAGTGCGGTGGCGATGTATTGGTCGCCGCCGGCGATCGCGTGGACCGCTTCCATGAGGCCGTCCACTCCGAAAACTTTGACGTCGGTGCGATGGTTCTCGGTGAGCACCTGCAGTGCTCCCAGCGCCATGTCGTCGTTCTGGGCGTAGACGGCCTTGAGATCGGGGTGCGCCTGCAGGAGGTCCTGCATGGCGGTGACGGCCTTGGACCGGGCGTAGTCGCAGAACGGGCCGTCCACCACGGTGATGCTGGGCGTCGACGCGACTGCGGACAGGAAACCGTCCTTGCGGTCGCGCGCCACCGCGCCGCCCGCGTCGCCCTGAATCTGGATGATCTTGCCGCCCGCCGGTCCGAGTGCGTCAACGGCGGCCTTGCCGACAAGCTGGCCCATCGCCTGGTTGTCGCGGCCGACGAACGCCGCCGCGCCGGATTCGACCGGACGGTCGACGGTGACCACCTTGATGCCGGCCGCCTGGGCCGCCGCCAGAGACGGCGTGATTCCCTTCGGGTCGACCGGGTTGATCACCAGCACATTGACCCCACGGGTGATCAGGTCCTGGACGTCGTTGTTCTGCTTCGTCACGTCGCCGTTGGCGTCGGCGTACAAGAACTCGTCTCCCTGGACCTCGGCCTTCGCTTTGGCCGCGTCGGTGAGCGCGACGTAGAACGGGCTCTGCTGGGTGGCCTGGCTGAAGCCGATCTTCACCGGTCCGTCGACTACCGTGTTGGTGCCCTGCGAGGCGTTGTCCCCGGGTACCGAACAACCGCAGAACGCGATCGTCATTGCGGCTCCGAGCGCGATTCCCGAGACGGTTTTTGCGAATCTCACTGTTCCTCCTAGCTGCGCGCGTCAGGGTTGTGGGGGCCGCGCATGACGACCATCACGTTAGGAACCCGCGTGTGACACCGTCAACATATGCGCACTATTTTGCTCATACGAGCAGTCGACGCTCTGCCTTGCAGTGCGGCCCGTCCGGGTCACACCGATACTGGGGGCATGGCAGACGGTCCCGATACTGCACTTGACCCGATCGGTGCGGTTCAACGCACTCCAGTGGGCCGCGAGGCCACCGAGCCGATGCGTGAGGACATCCGGTTACTCGGTGCGATCCTCGGCGACACTGTGCGCGAACAGAACGGAGACGAGGTCTTCGACCTGGTCGAACGGGCCCGGGTTGAGTCCTTCCGGGTTCGCCGCTCGGAGATCGACCGAGCCGAGCTGGCCGACCTGTTCACCGATATCGATGTGCACCAAGCGATCCCTGTCATCCGTGCCTTCACCCACTTCGCGCTGCTGGCCAACGTCGCCGAGGACATCCACCGCGAGCGGCGACGCGCCGTGCACGAGGCGGCCGGCGAGCCACCGCAGGACAGCAGTTTGGCCGCCACCTATCTCAAGCTGGATCGGGCCGACCTGGAAGCGGCCGCCGTCGCCGACGCGTTGAGCGGTGCCCTGGTGTCACCCGTGATCACCGCGCATCCCACCGAAACCCGGCGCCGCACCGTCTTCGACAGCCAGCATCGGGTCACCGAATTGATGCGGCTGCGCATGAACGGACTCACCCGCACCGCCGACGGCCGAGACATCGAGATCGAGTTGCGCCGCAACATCCTCACGCTGTGGCAGACCGCGCTCGTTCGGTTGTCGCGACTCAAGATCTCCGACGAGATCGAGACCGGGCTGCGGTACTACCCAGCGGCATTCTTCGAGGTGATCCCACAGGTGAACGCCGAGGTGCGAAACGCGTTGCAGGCGCGCTGGCCGGGGGAGAACCTGTTGGAGCGGCCGATCCTGCGGCCGGGAAGCTGGATCGGCGGCGACCGGGACGGCAACCCCAATGTCGATGCGGGCGTGGTGCGGCTGGCCACCGGGCGCGCCGCGCACGTCGCCTTCGCGCACTACTTCACCGAGATCACCGCGCTGGAAGAGGAACTGTCGATGTCGGCCCGGCTGGTCGCCGTCACCGAGGAGCTGACCGCACTGGCCGAGGCCTGCCACGAGCCGGCACGCGCCGACGAACCCTACCGGCGGGCGCTGCGGGCGATCCATGCCCGTCTGACCGCCACCGGTCGCGAGATCCTGGACGACCAACCTGACCACGAGCTCGACCTCGGTCTTGCCGCGTATGCCACCCCGAAAGAGTTCCTGGCCGACCTTGACATCGTGGACGCCTCGCTGCGCGGCCACGGCAGCGCGGTGCTGGCCGATGACCGGCTGAGCCGGTTGCGAGAAGCAGTGCGTGTCTTCGGTTTTCATCTGTGCGGCCTGGACATGCGACAGAACTCCGAGGTACACGAGCAGGTGGTCGGCGAGCTGTTGGCCTGGGCCGGGGTCCATCCCGACTATGCATCCCTGCCCGAAGCGCAGCGGGTGGAACTGCTCGCGGCCGAGATCTCCACCAGGCGCCCACTGATCGGCGAGGGCGCAGAGCTCTCGGAGCTGGCCCGCAAGGAACTCGACATCGTCGGTGCCGCAGCGCGGGCGGTCGGCGTCTTCGGTGCTCAGGCTGTGCCCAACTACATCATCTCCATGTGCCAGTCGGTGTCCGACCTGCTGGAAGCGGCGATCCTGCTCAAAGAAGCCGGCCTGCTCGACGTTTCGGGTGCGGCTCACGGCGAGGTGTACGCGCCCGTCGGCATCGTGCCGCTGTTCGAAACCATCGAGGATCTCCAGCAGGGTTCCACTGTTCTGGAGGCCGCGCTCGCGTTGCCGGTCTACCGCAGCATCGTCGCCGCGCGCGGACAACATCAGGAAGTGATGTTGGGCTACTCGGACTCGAACAAGGACGGCGGTTATCTGGCGGCCAACTGGGCGTTGTACCGAGCCGAGCTGGACCTCGTCGAAGCCGCGCGCACGACCGGGATCCGGTTGCGCCTGTTCCACGGACGGGGCGGCACCGTCGGCCGAGGCGGCGGACCCAGCTATGACGCGATTCTGGCGCAACCGCCCGGTGCGGTGAACGGATCGTTGCGGATCACCGAGCAGGGTGAGGTGATCGCGGCCAAGTACGCGGAGCCGCGCATCGCGCACCGCAATCTTGAGACGCTGTTGGCCGCGACGCTGGAATCCACTCTGCTCGACGTCGAGGGGCTCGGCGACGACGCCGACCCCGCCTACCAGGTGCTCGACGAGCTCGCCGCCCTGGCGCAACGGGCGTACGCCGAATTGGTCCATGAGACACCTGGATTCGTCGAGTATTTCAAGGCGTCCACACCGGTCAGCGAGATCGGTGCACTCAACATCGGCAGCCGGCCCAGCTCACGCAAACCGACGACCTCCATCGCCGATCTGCGGGCCATCCCGTGGGTGCTGGCCTGGAGCCAGTCCCGGGTGATGCTGCCGGGTTGGTACGGCACCGGGACGGCGTTCGCACAGTGGATCGCCGACGACGAGGACAGGCTCTCGGTGTTGCAGGACCTGTACCGGCGCTGGCCCTTCTTCCGTACGGTGTTGTCGAACATGGCTCAGGTGCTGGCCAAGTCGGACATGGGTTTGGCGGCACGGTATTCCGAGTTGGTCGACGACGAGGAGTTGCGAGCCCGGGTGTTTGACAAGATCGTTGCCGAACACACCCGCACCATCGACATGTACAAGCTGATCACCGGCCAGGACGACCTGCTCGCGGACAACCCGGCCCTGGCCCGATCGGTGTTCAACCGGTTCCCCTACCTCGAGCCGCTCAATCACCTGCAGGTCGAGTTGCTGCGCCGGTTTCGCGGCGGGGATACCGACGAACGGGTGCAGCGCGGAATCCTGCTCACCATGAGCGGTTTGGCGACAGCGCTGCGCAACAGCGGCTGAATTGTTGCTGCCGCAACGGTGGCTGAATTGTTGCTGCCGCAACGGTGGCTGAATTGTTGCTGCCGCAACGGCGGCTAGCTCACCAGGACATCAGCCAACCGCAACGACACCTTGGCTCGGCGGTCGGCGTAACCGCGTGCCGCACGCTGGATCTCCGCGGTCTGTTCCGTTCGGACGCGTTGATAGCGTTGCAGCGCTTCGGTGTAGTCGCTGTCGGGGACCGCGGCGATCTGGATGGCCAGCTCGGCGGCGTCCTGGATGGCCTGATTGGCGCCCTGTCCACCGAACGGCGTCATCGGGTGTGCCGCATCCCCGAGTAGCGCGACGCGAGCGGTCGTCCACCGGTCGATCGGGTCTCGGTCGTACACGGGATGCATGTACACCGGACCTGTGGCGGCGCGCAGCATCTGACCGACCACGGGGTCGAACTCGTCGAACTGGCCCGCGAGTGCCTGCAGGTCGGCCCGGGCCGACCACAGGTGCAGCGGAGGCTCGTCCACCCCGAGGGTGGCGTCGACGGCGACCTGCCTGCCGGCTCGCACCGGCATGGAGATGACGTGCTTGGCGTAGTCCGCCGAATGCCAGGACCTCAGCCGGTCATTGGGAATCGCCAGGCATTCGGCGGGGCTGACGGCGCGGAAGATCACCGAACCGCAGTAGTGAATGTCGTCGTCGCTGAACATCTTCCGTGTTCGCGACCGAAGCCCGTCCGCGGCGATCACCAAGCCGGCCCGGACCACTTCGCCATCGGCGAAGGTCAGCTCGACATGGTCGTCACGCTCGGTGATGCCGGACAGTTCGTGGCGAAGCCGCACCTGTTCTGGTCCCACCGCCGAGACCAGCAGCCCGTGCAGATCCGCGCGGTGCACGGTGCGCGGAGCAAGGTCGGAATCGGCGTAGCCGAACCGGCCGTGTTCGGCGCCGGCCTCCGGAGTTGCCGCGTAGTCGGTGATCTTCTCCAGCTGTCCGAGCTGATTGCGGTTCTCGAAGTACTGGGTGGCCGAGGAGATTTCATTGAACGCATCGGCAATGCCCCAATCACCGAACAATCGCAGGGTCTGTGGCGAGATACCCAGTGGGCCGCCGACCTCGCCGAGTTCGCGGGTCTTGTCGAAGATGACGGGCCGGTGGCCGTGGTGCTGCAGGGCGACGGCGGCTGCCAGGCCGCCGAGGCCCGCGCCGATGATGGCGATATCCATCGAGATTCCTCTCGGGTTCATGGGATCCGGGCCAGTGCTTCGGCGTCGAGGTGGACACCGGGCAGTACGTCGGGCCGGTAACTGGTGATGGTTCGGACATTGCAGAGCGGCAGCCACAGCCCGGTTTCGACGATGCGGCGTTGGATCGCATCCACGAGCTCGCGGCGGCCGTCTGGGTCCGCACAGGTCAGCTGGGCGTCGAGCAGGGCGTCCAGGTCATCTGGAGCCTTGCGGCGGTTCATGTTTCGCTGGGTCATGGCAAATTGATAGCGCAGCAGATCGGGGTCGGCACCGGTGAAGTAGAAGAACCGGAAGTCGTAGTCGCCGGCCTCCTGGCGGCTTCGCAGTTCCGGGAAGTCGACGTCGGCGAGGACCAGCTCGATACCGTGTTCTCTCCACTGTGCGGCAACCTCGGCGAGGACCGCGGCGTCGAGGGGGGAGAACGTACTGTTGAACACCACGTCGAACGAAAGACGCTGCGCACCCGCGGTGGCGAGGAGTCGCCGGGCCGTCGCCGGGTCGTAGGCCAACTCGGAGGAGCAGTCCCGGTACCCGTCGGTCGTCGGGGTCAGTACCGACGAGGCGACGGAGTATCCGTGGCTATCGAGGATCGGTCGTAGCGCGGAACGGTTGATCAGCAGCGACAGCGCGCGGCGCACCTCGGGATCGGTCAGCGGGCCACGGGAAGCGTTGGGACACAATCCGTAACTGATCCCCGGGTTGTGGATCTCGGCGAGTCGATAGCCGTCGATCGCGCCGGCGTACAGGTCACCTGTATCGGCCCGCTCGAACATCAATCGGCGCGAGCCGTCGGCCACCCCGCCCGTGACCGGCCACCATCGGCCGGTGCCCAGACCCTGCGCGTTGCGGATCGCCAGGTTGACAGTAGCCAGTGACCGCAGGAACGCCGCATTGTGATGCACGAAGTGAAAGGTCACCATGTCGGTCCCCGCTTCGACCGAGTGGAGCCCGGCGAGCATCGTCACCGCGGCGGGTAGCGGTGAGACCTCCTGGAGCGCAGCGATACCGGCGAAGTTCTGCACGACGTCCTCCGGGGTCAGCGATGTGCCGTCGAAGAAATGCCGGTCGGGGGCGATCGTCACCTCCAGGGTCAGCGGGTCGCGGTAGTGCCACGAGGTGGCCAGCCACGGCAGGAGCGTGCCGGTTTCGGGATCGATGTCGAGGAGGCTGTCATAGACCAGCCGGCAATAAGTTTTCGAGATGCTGTTGTAGGCCAGGCGCGGGTCGTCGCTGAGTTGATGGGTCGGCCAGCCGAACGTGAGGTCACGCATCATCGCACCGGTGCCAATCTCGTTGCCTGCCAGGCCGAACGGGCCGCGAGCGTCGCCACCACCCCGACCACCGTCACTAGCACAGCCGCGCCGCTGAACAGTTCGGCCCCGAGACCGTCGATCATCGTCGCCCCGGTTGCCACTCCGATGGCCGCGCCCAGCGCCCGCAGGTAGTGGTACAGGCTGGAATCGAAGGGGATCTGCGTCGAATTCGTCAACACATTGCTGGCCAGCGAACTCCACAGGAACCCCATCGCGCAACCCATCAACGCGGCACTCCCCAGCGGCACATGTCCGAACAGGCTCAGACCCGCCATGATCAGGAATACCGAGCCGATGCACACCAGCCGCGTGCTCTTCGAATTGTCTCCGGGCCTACCGAATTTCAGCATCGGGATCAGGCCGGCGAAGAACGCCATCGGCAAGAGGAACAGTGCCGAGCCATAGGAATCCAGTCCACGAACCTGCTGCAGCACATACACGACGGAGAGGGTGAACACGTTGGTCGCGATGCCGGCCAGGAACACCACGACCAGGCTTCCCGACAGGACCCGGGTCTGGGACCGGCTGCGCAGAACGATCACGACGATCCCGAGCAGGATCGCCACGATCAGCAACGCCACCTCGGCATACACCGTGGCGGACCGGCCGATCGCCAGGAAGACCGCGAGCTGAACCACCGCGAGCGCCACCAGCGGGGTCGCCACCCGTCCGGTCGTGGCGGTGTCATCGGAGCCTGGGGTGGCGGGCGCAATGGCCAACAGCGCCATCGCCGCGACGGTAGTCGCCACCGTTTCGTACGGGAACGAGCGCCAGCCCCACAGATCGTTGAGCAGCGCGGTGATCAGCGGTGAACACAGGGCTGAGGCCGAGACCACCAGGCCCCACGTACCCAGAACCGCCGAGTGATGGTCGGGATAGAACTGAGCCCGGATGATCCGGAAGATCTGAGGTGCGAGCACCGCCGAGGCGATGCCCTGCAGGAAGCGCAACGCGATGAGCACCCAGAACTCAGGGCTGAGTCCGACTGCGATACCGAGGACCGCCAGGACCACCGAACTGGCGAAGAACAGGGTCGTCGGCCGGTACCGGTGCGACAGCAGGCCTGCGGGCAGCAACGCCAGACAGAACCCGGAGAGGAACGCCACGCCGATATAGGCAGCCTGTGAGAACGGGATGCCGAAGTACTCGGCAATCGCCGAATTCAACAGCACAGCCGACGACGAATTGGAGTAGAGAGTGTATTCGGTCAGGTAGAGCGATGCCGCAACGGCATACAGGGACGGCTTCATGAGGCCTCGAAGCTGATAGCAGGAGCAAATGGGCAGCGAAAGCTAACCCGAGATCCTCTTCAGCGGAGCCAGGCGTGCTCGGTTCCAGATCGAAGCCAGCAAACTGGGTGCGAACGCCGCGCCACGCGCGTCTGCTCGATCGAATCCGGCACCCATGGCCACCACTGTAACCGAGGTGCCGCCCGGAGCCGCCCTACAGGCCTGCGCTCTTGCGGACCCGGTCGATCATTCCGCGCACCGCACTCTCTGTTGCGGCCAACGGTGCCATCACGGCCTCGCCGATACCGACGATGACCTCGACGCGGTCCACGATCGACTCCAGGCGCTCGACCATGCCGATGAGGCGAGGTGCGAGTTCGTCGATGCGGGTGATGGTTTCGTTGAAGCGGTCGAGCGTGGAATCCAGGCCGCCGGTCGACCTGTTCAGGTCGACCAGGGTGCTGCTGAGATCGGTGAGCAGGGTGTCTACCTGCTCGACGGTCATATCGGCATTGAGTGCGGCCTGCGTCAGCGTCCGGATTCGCTGCCGCCCGGAGTTCGGGCGGGCGCAGCCGTCCCCTTTGTCTGCCATGGCACACAGTATGGCCGTTGGGGAACCAAACGCGGGCCAACCGCGTCTGAATGGTTGTGCGGCAATTCTGCGAACACCGAGTCCGGTCGGCGGTGGTGACCGACCGGGCCACGCCCAACCGTCAGGTGGCCGACTACGTGGCCGGCTATGCCGAGGCCCTGGCCGACCGAACCGCCGAGCGGGAGCGCAGCAACTCCGACGACTAGTCGACTGGCTCAGAGCTTGCTTGCGGCAGCCTCGTCGAGCAGCCACACCGTCCGGTCGCGACCGATCGCGCCTGCGGCGGGCACGTCGACCGGATCGGCACCACCGAGCGCGGCGGCGACCGCATCGGCCTTCGCCTCGCCGGACACGACCAGCCACACCTCGCGGGAGTTTCGAATCGCGGGGAGGGTCAACGTGATTCGTCGTGGCGGCGGCTTGGGGGAGTCGGGCACACCCACCACCATGCGGTCGTTCTCACGCACTGCGGCAGTGTCGGGGAACAGCGAGTTGACATGTCCCTCGCCGCCCATACCGAGTAGATGCACGTCGAACTCGGGTCCGGGAGCGTCGAAGTTGGCGGCCAGCAGTTGTGCGTACCCGGCGGCGGCCGCGGTGAGATCGTCACCGAACTCGCCATCGCTGGCGGCCATCGCGTGCACGTTGACGTCCGAGATCCCGACGTGGTCCAGCAGTGCCTCGCGGGCCTGCTTGTCGTTGCGTTCGTCGTCGTCCTGCGGCACGAAACGCTCGTCGCCCCAGTAGACATGCACCTTCGACCAGTCGATCTCGTCGCTGCGCTCGCCGACGCGCTTGAGCAGGCCGATTCCCGTGCCTCCACCGGTGAGCACGATGTTGGCATGACCACGCGCGGAGATCGCTGACGTGATGGCTCCCACCAACCGGTCTCCGGCTGCGGTCACCAGCGCGTCGGTGTCGGCGTAACGCTCGATAACAGTGCTCATACGTACTGGACCTTGTCGATTCCCGTGAGTGCGTCGTAGTAGATTTCGTCGGCGTCGAGCCGGCGCAGATCCTCTGCCAGGCACTCCTTGGCTTCGCGGCGGGCCAAGGGCACCAATGCGTCCGGCTTGCCGGTGCGGCTCAGTACCGCGGTGACGCCGGTCTGCGGCCGCGCCAGCGTCACGGTTTCACTTGGCCTGGTCAGCTCGACCTTCAAGTCACCTGTCGTCCGGGTCACCGGCCCGTCGATGCGGTTGGCCAGCCAGCCGGCCAGGATGTCGAGCGCGGGCTCGTCCTTGAGCCCGGACACGAGCGCCGAGGTGATGGGTTCGTGCGGTGGCTGATCGATCGCGGCGGCCAGCAACGCGCGCCAGTAGGTGACGCGGCTCCAGGCCAGATCGGTGTCACCATCGGTGTAACCGTTGAGCCTGCTCTTGATGCAGGCCAGCGGATCAGAGCCGTTCGTGGCGTCGGTGATCCGGCGAATCGCCAACTTGCCCAGCGGATCCTTTGCCGGGACTGCGGGGGCGAGGTCGGGCCACCACGTCACCACCGGAGTGTCCGGCAGCAGGAACGGCGTCACGACGCTGCTGGCGTGGTTGGCCAGCGGGCCGGACAGTCGCAGCACCACCACCTCGTTGGCGCCGGCATCGCGGCCCACCCGCAACTGGGCATCCAGTCGGGCCTCCGTGGTCAGGCGATCTCCGGGGATGACCACGATCACCCGGCACGGATGCTCACGGCTGGCCCAGTTGGCCGCCTCGATCGACTCCTCAAGCACCGCTTCGGTATCGGGGGCGATGACCAGCGTCAGCACCCGGCCGAGGGTGATCGCACCGCCCTCTTCGCGCAGAGCGACGATCTTCTTGTTGATCGCCCCGGTATTGGTCTCGGGCAGATCGACAATCACGGCCGCCTCCATTCCCGGCCTGACCGGCGCAGCATCTCGAAAGAGGATTCAGGGCCCCAGGTTCCGGACTCGTAGGAATCGGGCTTACCGTGGGTGGCCCAGTACTCGAGTGCGGGATCCAGGATCTTCCAACACAATTCGACCTCGGCATTGACCGGGAACAGCGACGGCTCGCCCAGCAACACATCGAGGATCAGGCGCTCGTAGGCCTCCGGCGACTCCTCGGCGAAGGCCGAACCGTAGGAGAAGTCCATGCTGACATCGCGGACCTCCATGATGTGGCCCGGAACCTTGGAACCGAACCGCAGCGTGATGCCTTCGTCCGGTTGAACCCGGATCACCAAGGCGTTCTGTCCGAGCTCATCGGTCATCGTCGCGTCGAAGGGCAGGTGTGGCGCGCGCTTGAACAACAGCGCGATCTCGGTGACCCTGCGGCCCAGCCGTTTTCCGGTTCGCAGATAGAACGGCACACCCGCCCAGCGCCGGGTGTCCACGTCCAGCGTGATGGCTGCGAACGTCTCGGTGGTGGATGTCTTGGAGAAGCCTTCCTCGTCCAACAGCCCGACGACCTTCTCGCCGCCTTGCCAGCCCGCGGCGTACTGCCCCCGCGACGTGGTCTCGTCCAGCGGCTCGGCCAGTCGGGTCGCCGAGAGCACCTTGATCTTCTCGGCCTGCAATTCGGCAGGGGAGAAGCTCACCGGCTCTTCCATCGCCGTCAGCGCCAGCAGCTGCAGCAGATGGTTCTGGATGACGTCGCGGGCCGCGCCGACTCCGTCGTAGTAGCCGCCACGCCCGCCGAGACCGATGTCCTCGGCCATGGTGATCTGGACGCTGTCGACGTAGTGGGAGTTCAGCACCGGCTCGAACATCTCGTTGGCGAAGCGCAGTGCCAGGAGGTTCTGGACGGTTTCCTTGCCCAGGTAGTGGTCGATGCGGAACACCGACGACTCCGGGAACACGCTGTTGACCACAGCGTTGAGTTCCTCGGCGCTCTTGAGGTCGTGACCGAACGGCTTCTCGATGACCACCCGGCTCCAGCTGCCCTCCGGCTTGTCGGCCAGTCCGGACTTCGACAGCTGCTCGCAGACCTGAGGGAACGCTTTCGGCGGAATCGACAGGTAGAACGCGTGATTGCCGCTGGTGCCGCGCTCGACATCCAGTTTGTGCAGGGTGTCCTTGAGCCGTTCGAACGACTCGTCGTCGTCGAATGTGCCCTGCACGAACCGGAATCCCTCGGCGAGGCGGTCCCAGACCTCCTGGCGGAAGGGAGTACGGGCGTGCTGCTTGACCGCGTCGAAGACGATCTTGCCGAAATCCTCGTCCGCCCAGTCGCGGCGGGCGAAGCCCACCAGCGCAAAGCTGGGTGGCAGCAAGCCGCGGTTGGCCAGGTCGTAGATGGCCGGCATCAACTTCTTGCGCGCCAGATCGCCGGTGACGCCGAAGATCACCACCGCACATGGCCCCGCGATGCGGGGCATGCGCTTGTCGCGCTTGTCCCGCAGCGGGTTACGCCAGGCGGTCTCGGGCCTGTCGTTCGCCGGGCTCATCGCGTGGCGGCGTCGAGTTGGCCCTGTGTCGCGTCGAGCAGTTCCTGCCACGACTTTTCGAACTTCTCCACACCCTCGTCCTCGAGCACCTTGAAGACGTCGACCAGGTCGATGCCGACGGCACTGAGTTTGTCGAAGATCTCCTGTGACGCCGCAGCGGTGCCGGTGATGGTGTCACCGGCGATCTTGCCGTGATCGGCGACGGCTTCGAGGGTCTTCTCCGGCAACGTGTTCACCGTATGCGGCGCAACCAATTCGGTGACGTAGAGCGTGTCCGAGTAGTCCGGGTTCTTGACGCCGGTCGAGGCCCACAGCACGCGCTGCACCCGGGCCCCGTCGCCCTTGAGCGCCGCGAAGCGCTCACCGCCGAAGACTTCCTCGTAGGCCGCGTAAGCGAGGCGCGAGTTGGCCACGCCGGCCTTGCCGCGCAGGCCCAAAGCCTCTTCCGAACCGATCTTCTCCAGCCGGTTGTCGATCTCGGTGTCCACGCGGGACACGAAGAACGACGCGACCGAGTGGATCTTCGACAGATCATGACCGGCCTCGCGGGCCTTTTCCAGACCTGCCAGGTAGGCGTCCATGACGGCCCGGTGGCGTTCGACCGAGAAGATCAGTGTGACGTTGACGGAGATGCCCTCGGCGATCACCGCGGTGATCGCGGGCAGCCCGGCGAGGGTCGCGGGAATCTTGATCAGCAGGTTGGGCCGGTCGACGATCTTCCACAGCTCGATGGCCTGCAGGATCGTCTTGTCGGTGTCGTGGGCCAGCCGCGGATCGACCTCGATGGACACCCGGCCGTCGACCCCGTCGGAGGCCTCGTATTGCTTGGCCAGGACATCGCACGCGTTGCGGACGTCGTCGGTGGTGACGGTGCGGATGGTGGCGTCGACGTCGGCGCCCCGCTCGGCCAGCTCCTTGACCTGCGCGTCGTAGGCGGTGCCCTTCGACAGCGCGGCCTGGAAGATCGACGGATTGGTGGTGACACCCACGACGCTGCGGGTATCGATCAGATTCTGCAGATTGCCGGTCTGCAACCGCTCGCGCGACAGATCGTCGAGCCAGACGGATACACCCGCGGCGCTCAGCGCCGCGAGATTCGGGTTCTGAGTCATGTTCGCCTTCTCCTGCCAGTCGTGAAGTTAGTTGTCTAGCGATCGTTCCGCCGCGGCCGCCACGGCCTCGGCGGTGAAACCGAACTCACGGAACAGCGTCTTGTCGTCGGCAGAGGCACCGTAGTGCTCGATCGAGACGATCTCGCCGGTGTCTCCGACCAGCTTGTACCAACTCTGCGCCACTGCGGCCTCGACCGCCACCCGGGCCGACACCGCCGGGGGCAGCACCGAATCGCGGTACTCCTTGGGCTGGGATTCGAACCACTCGACACACGGCATCGACACCACGCTCGCGTTGATGTCCTTGTCTGCCAACAGCTTCTGTGCTGCGACGGCGAGCTGGAGCTCGGAGCCCGTGCCGATGATCACCACGTCGGGATTCTCCTCCGGGGTGCCGCCCAGCACGTAGCCGCCGCGGGCCACGCCTTCGGCGCTGGTGCCTTCGATCACCGGTACACCCTGGCGGGTCAGGATCAGGCCCACCGGGCCGGTGCTGGCGGTGCGCTCCAGCACGGTCTTCCAGGCGTAGGCGGTCTCGTTGGGGTCGCCCGGACGCACCACCGACAGGTTCGGGATCGCCCGCAGCGCCGCCAGGTGCTCGATCGGCTGGTGCGTCGGGCCGTCCTCGCCCAGCCCGATCGAATCGTGGGTCCAGACGTAGATCGGATCGATGTTCATCAAAGAGGCCAAACGCACGGCCGGCCGCATGTAATCCGAGAACTGGAGGAACGTTCCGCCGTAGGGCCGGGTCGGACCGTGCAGCACGATGCCGGACAGGATCGCGCCCATCGCGTGCTCGCGGATACCGAAGTGCAGGGTGCGGCCGTACCAGGTCGCGTTCCAGTCCTCGGTCGAGATCGACGGCGGCCCGAAGGAATTGGCGCCCTTGATCGTGGTGTTGTTGCTGCCGGCGAGATCGGCCGAGCCACCCCACAACTCGGGCAGCGTCTGTCCGACCGCGGCCAGCACGGCACCGGAGGCGGCGCGGGTGGCCACGGGCTTGGAGTCGAGGTCCCAGTGCGGCAGCTCGGCGTCCCAGCCCTCGGGAAGCTCCTTGGCCTGCAGTCGGTCGAGCAGCGCCTTGCGCTCGGGCTCCCGCTTGGCCCAGGCGTCGAAGGACACCTGCCATTCGTCGTGGACCTGCTTGCCGCGGGTCACCAGTTCACGGGTGTGGGCGATGACGTCGTCGCGCACCTCGAAGCTCTTGTCCGGGTCGAACCCGAGGACCTTCTTGGTGGCGGCCACCTCGTCGGCGCCCAGCGCCGAGCCGTGCACGCCACCGGTGTTCATCTTGGTGGGGGCGGGGTAGCCGATGATGGTGCGCAGCGCGATGAACGACGGCTTGTCGGTCACCTTCTTGGCCTCGGCGATGGCCTGCTCGATGCCGACGACGTTCTCGCCGCCCTCGACTTCCTGAACGTGCCAGCCGTAGGCGCGGTACCGCGCGGGGACATCCTCGCTCAGCGCGATGTCGGTGTTGTGCTCGATGGAGATCTTGTTGTCGTCCCAGAACACGATGAGGTTGCCGAGCTGTTGGGTGCCCGCGAGCGACGACGCTTCGCTGGTGACGCCCTCTTCCATGTCGCCGTCGGAGGCCACCACATAGATGTAGTGGTCGAACGGGCTCTCGCCCGGTGCGGTGTCCGGATCGAAAAGGCCACGCTCGTAACGGGCGGCCATCGCCATACCGACGGCCGAGGCCAGGCCCTGGCCCAGCGGGCCGGTGGTGATCTCCACACCCTTGGTGTGGTGGTACTCGGGATGGCCCGGGGTCAGCGAGCCCCAGGTGCGCAGCGCCTCGATGTCGGCCAGCTCGAGGCCGAAACCGCCGAGGTACAGCTGGAGGTACAGGGTGAGGCTGGAGTGCCCACAGGACAGCACGAAACGGTCCCGACCGATCCACTCGGTGTCGCTGGGGTCGTGCCGGAGTTGCCGCTGGAACAACGTGTAAGCGAGGGGAGCCAGGCTCATCGCGGTTCCCGGGTGGCCGTTGCCGACCTTCTGCACCGCGTCAGCCGCGAGCACCCGGACGGTGTCGACGGCCACGCTGTCGACTTCGGTCCAGTCATCTGGGTGGTTGGGCTGGGTGAGAGCGGTGATCTCTTCGGCGGTGGTCACTAAGCTCACTTCCTCGTCTTCTAATCTGCCGGCACGTGCGCGCAGTTGCCACGCTGCTACGACAAACACCCTAGTGGGGCGGAGTCATCCGATGCAGACTGGTTGGCGCACCGATACCCGCTCGTTTACCCGGTTGTTGCCCCGAACAGACCCTGCGGTGCCGAGGCGTTCGGGCGGCGGTCTACCATCGTGTGTAGTAGAAGCCGCGTGACGCCACCCGAGGAGTTATTTGCGTGAGCATTCGCGAGCGCCGGCTCATCAATGGGGCGCCGAGCCGAGTACGGTCCACCTTCCTGTCGTATTTGGCGTTGACCAAGCCGCGTGTGATCGAGTTGTTGCTGGTCACCACCATTCCGGCCATGTTGTTGGCCGAACGGGGCACCGTCGACCCGCTGCTGATCCTCAACACCCTGATCGGCGGCATGCTGGCCGCGGCAGGCGCCAACACGCTCAACTGTGTGGCCGACGCCGACATCGACAAAGTGATGAAGCGCACCGCCCGCCGCCCATTGGCTCAGGCCTCCGTGCCGACGCGGCATGCACTGATCTTCGGGTTGGTGCTCTCGGTGACGTCGTTCTGCTGGCTGACCTGGACGTCGAATCTGCTGTCCGGTGTTCTGGCCGTGGCCACCATCGCGTTCTACGTCTTCGTCTACACCCTGCTGCTCAAACGCCGCACCTCTCAGAACGTGGTGTGGGGTGGAGCGGCCGGTTGCATGCCGGTGATGATCGGCTGGTCCGCGGTGACGGACACCATCCAGTGGCCGGCAGTGGTGATGTTCCTGATCATCTTCTTCTGGACGCCGCCGCACACGTGGGCGCTCGCGATGCGTTACAAGGACGACTACAAGGCGGCAGGCGTGCCGATGTTGCCCGCCGTGGCCACCGAGCGTCAGGTCACCCGCCAGATCCTCATCTACACCTGGTTGACGGTCCTCACCACGCTGGCGTTGGCGCTGGCCACCGGATGGCTGTACGGCGCTGTTGCCCTGCTGGCGGGCGCCTGGTTCCTGGTGATGGCACACCAGTTGTACTCGGGGGTGAAGCGCGGTGAGCCGGTGAAGCCGCTGCGGTTGTTCCTGCAGTCGAACAACTACCTGGCCGTGGTGTTCTGCGCATTGGCCATCGACTCGGCGCTGGCGCTGCCGACGCTCTTCGGTCACTAGGTCCACGAACGCGCTGTCCACATCTGCTGGGGTGTGGCAGCGTTGTGGCATGACCGAATCGGTGAGTCCCGACAACTTCGCCCGTGCCGAATCTGATCTGTACTTCGCCAATATCGTCAACGACGGCGGTTTCGGACGGTTCTTCCACAACCGTGAGATGAGCTCGATCGAGCATCAGATCGTCATCCGGCAGAACCGTGACACCCTGTACTCCGCGGCGGTGTTCGACCTCGATGCCGGGCCGGTCACCATCACGCTGCCCGAGTGTGCCGGCCGGCTCATGTCACTACAGATCATCAGCGAAGACCACTACACGACCAACGTCGCCTACGCGCCTGCCGAGCTGACGTTCAGTCGCGATTCCGTCGATACCCGCTATGCGGCAGCGGCGGTACGTATCCTGGCCGATCCCGCCGACGCCGCCGACCTGGCGGCAGTGCACGCGCTGCAGGACACAATCGTGGTCTCACAGGACGATGCGCCGGGGTTGTTCGACATCCCGCCGTGGGACCCGGCCAGTCAGAAGACCGTTCGGGACGCGCTCATCTCCCTGTCCACCACCCTTTCCGACACCAAGGCGATGTTCGGGCCCAAGTACGCCGTGGATCCGGTGCGTCACCTGATCGGCTCGGCGTTCGCCTGGGGCGGCAATCCGGAACGCGACGCGCTGTATCTCACCGTGGTGCCACCGGCGAACGACGGCGTCACAGTGCACCGACTGACCGTGAAAGACGTCCCGGTGGACGGGTTCTGGTCGGTCACGGTCTACAACAAGGACGGCTACTTCACACCGAACCCGCAGAACGCCTACTCGGTGAACAATGTCACCGCCGTCAAGGACGCCGACGGCGCCACCACGGTACAGTTCGGCGGCAGTGACGAAGGCGGGGCCGTGGCCAACCTGCTGCCCGTCACCGAGGGCTGGAACTACGTTGTCCGGCTGTACCGGCCGAGGCCCGAGATCCTGGACGGATCCTGGACATTCCCCGCGGCGGAACCGGTCTAGGGCACCAGCACGACCGAGCCGACGGTCTTGCGGCCCTGCAGGTCGGTGTGGGCCCGGGCCGCCTCGGCCAGCGGGTAGCGCCCGCCGACGGTGATGGTGATCGACCCGTCTGCGATCGCATTGATCAATTCCCCTGCACGCCAGGAGAATTCATCCGGCGTGCGCGTGTGGTGGGCCAGCGTCGGCCGAGTCAGGAACACCGAGCCCGCCGCGTTGAGCCGTTGGGGGTCTACCGGCGGCACCGGACCGCTGGCCGCGCCGAACAGCGCCAGCGTGCCCCGCATCGCGAGGCTGTCCAGGCTGGCGTCGAACGTCGATGCACCGACCCCGTCATATACGGCGGCGACCCCCGCCCCGCCGGTGAGATCACGGATCTTGTCTCCGAACTCGGTCGGGTCCTCGGGGTATTCGAGCACCTCGATCGCGCCGGCCTGCCGGGACAGTTCGGCCTTCTCCGGAGTCGATGCGGTCGTGATCACCCGGGTGCCAATGCTGGTGGCCCACTGGGTGAGGATCAGGCCGACGCCGCCTGCCCCGGCATGCACCAGCACCGTGTCGTTCGGCTGCACCGGATAGGTGGACTTGATCAGGTAGTGCGCGGTCATACCCTTCAGCAGAGCCGAAGCGATTGCGTCGGGAGCCACCCCTTCGGGCACATAGGCGACGAAATCAGCCGGGGCAATACAGAAGTCGGCATAGGCGCCGATCGCGTTGGCGGTGACCACACGGTCACCCACAGCCAGCGCGGCGACGTCGTCGCCGACGGCGGCGACCGTGCCGCAGACCTCGGACCCGACGACGAACGGCAGGTCGCGCGGATACAACCCGGACCGGAAGTAGGTGTCGATGAAGTTGACGCCGATGGCCTCGGCCTTGATCAGGACCTCGCCGGGGCCAGGGGCGGGCTCGGGCCGCTCGACGTAGCTCAGGACTTCGGGTCCGCCGGTCTCGGCAACTTCGATGGCATACACGCCATCCATCATCCACACCTATCATCGCGAAGGTGAAGCTCGCCCGTCCGGATGTGTTCCATCCCCGCATCGTGTTGGCCGGCTGCGCGGCGTTGCCCGACGGGGACGGCGACGACGCCGGCCTGGTGACGGCGCTGCGTAACCGCGGTCTGCATGCCCGCTGGCTGCCGTGGGACGACCCGGCGACGCTCGACGCCGACCTGGTCATTCTGCGGGCGACGTGGGACTACACCGAGCGTCTCGAGGAGTTCCTGTCATGGACGCGCTCGGTGCGTCACCTGATCAACCCACCGGGGATCGTGGCGTGGAACACCGACAAGCGCTACCTCGACGATCTGCACAGCATGGGGATTCCGGTGGTCCCGACCGGATACTTCAAGGTCGGCGAACAGGTCGTCGTGCCGGACGGTGAAGTGGTGGTCAAACCCGCGGTGGGTGCCGGCTCCAGCGGGGCGCAGCGGTTCGTCGACGCCTCCGAAGCCCTGGCCCACGCGGCGGCTCTGCAGGCGAAGGGTCGCGCGGTGCTGGTGCAGACGTACGACCCACGGATCGCCGACGGAGAGACCGCACTGGTGTTCCTGGGCGGCAGGGAGTCCCATGCATTCACCAAGGGGCCGATCCTGCCCCCGGCCGGACAGTCACCCGAGTTCGAGGAGACCGGCACCTATGCCGAGGAATCGCTCTCGCCTGCCGATCCTGACGACGAGGTGTGGCGGGTCGGGCGCCTGGCGATCGACGCGGTGATCCGGTCGTTCTACCTTCAGCCCGAGGAGTTGGTATACGCCCGTGTCGACGTGATCGGCGGCCGGGAAGATCCTCGCGTGTTGGAGCTGGAACTGGTCGAGCCAGGGCTGGGATTCCGCCAGCTCGATCAGCTCGCGAGAGAGGACGCCGAACGGCGGTTCGCCGTCGGTGTGGAGGGCGCGCTCGAACGGCTCGGCCTGGGCCCCTTGTCGCACCGCGGTTTCTGAGGAGGCCGGGGCGGACGGGACCGGACTAGGTGCCGGCCTGGACCCGCTCCCGCATCGAAGCCCACAGCGCCGCGGTGGCCGCGGTACAGGTGGCCGCACCGGCGACGTGGACGGCGACCAGGACAGCGGGAACGCCGGTATAGAACTGCACGATCCCGACGAGCCCCTGTGCGCACACCAGCACCACCAGGACGGCGAGCCGGATCATGACCGGTCGAGAGGCGCGCACCGCGGTGAGGCCGAATCCCAGCGCGACGATCAGGGACAGGTACGCGACCAGCAGCGACGAATGCATGTGCACCAACGTGGTGATCTCGACCTCAAGTCGCGGCACCACGCGGTCGAGGCTCTTGTCCCCGGCATGCGGACCGGCGCCCGTTACCAGCGTGCCGGTCACCAGGACGGCGGCCAGGACGATTGCGCTCAGGACCGTCAACTGCCGCAACGGTTTCGGCACGGTCGGGGTGGGCGCGCCATCGTCGGGTTGACCGATCTTGACGAACAGCAGCACCGCGAGCCACACCATTGCCATCGATGCGAGCAGGTGGATGGCGACGGTCCACCACAACAGTCCGGTCCGCACCGTGATGCCGCCGATGATGGCCTGGACCACCGTAGAGGCCGGCATCAGCCAGGCGTAGATCAGAACCTCGCGGCGACGACGGGCCCGGGTCACGGCCAGGACGGCCGCAATGGCGGTCAGCACCACCAGGAAGGTGATCATCCGGTTGCCGAACTCGACCACCTGATGCACCACGGCGACCTCGGCGTGCGGGACGGGCGTGAAGCTGCCCGGGAAGCACTGGGGCCAGGTGGGGCAGCCGAGGCCGGACGCGGTGACGCGCACGATCGCCCCGGTGACCGAGATACCGCCCTGGGTGAGGATCACCAGGAACGCGATCAGCCGCTGGACCCGCAGGCTTGGCAGGGGCAGCAGGTCGACCAGTCGCTGGAAAGCTGTTCCGCCGGGCACGGCCTGATCGTAGTTGATCAGGAACTACAGCCCGTAGTAGGGCCGGTGGATCAGGATCAGGTGAACCGGAACCAGCGCAGCGCGCAGATCGCGGCGACGGCGCCCCACACCACCAGCACGGCCACGCCGAACCAGTCCATCGACAGCGTCATCGCCTGCGTCAGGGACTCGGTGAGGGCTCCCGACGGGGTCAAGCGCGCGGCCCACCGTAGGGCCGACGGCACCGGGCCACCTTCGAGGGTCAGCGCGCCCAGGCCGGCGAACACGAACCACAGCAGGTTCGCCAGCGCCAGCACGATCTCGGCCTTGAGAGTGCCGCCGAGCAGCAACCCCAGCGCGGCGAAGGTGGCCGTGCCCAGCGCGATGATCACCGCACCGAGGGCCAACCCCAGCGGCGAAGGCCGCCAACCCAACGCAAAACCGATGGCGCCCAACAAGATTGCCTGCAAGAACACGACAGTGACGACGGCCAGTGACTTGCCGGCGATGATGCCCCACACCGGAAGGGCGGTCGCGCCCAGCCGTTTCAGGGCGCCGTAGCGACGGTCGAAGGCCACCGCGATGGCCTGCCCGGTGAACGCCGTGGAGATCAGGGCCAGCGCCATGATCGCCGGGGTGAAAGTCCCGGCCCGGTCGTCGCCGAACGAGCCCAACGGCAGCAGCGTCATCCCGACCAGCAGCGTGATCGGGATGAACATGGTCAACAGCAGCTGTTCGCCGTTACGCAACAGCAGCTTCAGTTCCAGCTGGTACTGCGCGGCGAGCATCGCCGGTACCTTGGCCGGACGGGGATCGGGGGAGAAGGTGCCCGGGGCGAACCGGTTCGGAGCGCTCGTCATGACCGCAGCTCCCGTCCTGTGAGGTCGAGGAATACATCTTCGAGACTGCGCTGCTCCACCCGCATGCCGGTGGCCAGCACATTGAGTCGGGCGCACCACGCCGTGACGGTGGCCAGCACCTGAGGGTCGATGTGCCCCTCGACCAGATACTCACCGGGTGCCGTCTCGGTGGCCTTGTATTTCTCCGGCAGAGCCGCGGCGAGCAGGGACAGGTCGAGCTTGCGCGGCGCACTGAAACGCAGCTGGTTCTCGGCACCGCTGTGGGTCAGCTCGGCGGGTGTACCGGTGGCTACCGCCACGCCGTGATCGATGATCACGATCCGATCCGCGAGTTCCTCGGCCTCGGCGAGATGATGGGTGGTCAGCACGACCGTCACGCCGTCCCGGCGCAGCGCATCGATCAACTCCCACACCACAATTCGGGCGTGGGCGTCCATCCCTGCGGTCGGCTCGTCGAGGAACACCAGCTCGGGGCGACCCACCACGGCGCAGGCCAGCGCCAGGCGCTGTTGCTGACCGCCAGACAGTCGCCGGTAGGTGGTGCGGGCGGATTCGGTCAGGCCGAGGGTGTCCATCAACCAGGCCGGATCGAGAGGATCGGCAGCATAGGAGGCCACGAGATCGAGCATCTCGCCCGCTTTCGCCGCGGGGTACCCGCCGCCGCCCTGCAGCATCACGCCGATCCGCTCACGGAGTTGGGCATTGTCGGCGACGGGGTCCAACCCGAGGATCTCGACGCGGCCGTCGTCCGGGCGGATGAATCCCTCGCACATCTCGACGGTGGTGGTCTTGCCTGCGCCGTTGGGACCGAGCAGAGCCAGCACCTCGGCGCGCTGCACTTCGAGGTCCAAATTGGACACCGCCGTCGTCGCGCCGTAGCGCTTGCTGACGCCGCGGAGCAGCACCGGTTGATCAGAACGCGAGGTCACGGGGATTCAGCGTAGGCGTCGGGGGATTGCATAGGTGTCGGCGGTGCGTCCGTGTCGGTCTCGCGTGACGCGCGCCACGGCAGCCGGCGCCAGGTTATGCCGATCAGGATCAGCACGATCAACGTGCTGGCCAGCGTGGCCATCACGATCTGGAACAACGTGAACCGGTCGCCGTTGGCCGTCGGACCGAAGATCCCGACGACCAGGGTGATGGCGATCGTGGACCCGCGGAACCCGGGCCGGGTGGCCCACGCGGCCAGCGGGATCACCGCCCACAGCAGGTACCACGGCTGCACCACCGGGAACAGCAGGATGGTTCCGCCCAAGGCGACGCCCAATCCACCCACGGGGTGCAGCCGGCCGCGCATCACGGCCAACAACAGCCAGCTGACCAGGATCGCGATCAGGAAGACGCCGATGGCGCGGGTCAGGGCGAGCACTGCGGTGGTGTGGTCGCCGAGCCCCAGCAAGATGCCGACCTGACCGGTGCCCAATGCCAGCAGGGTCGGCGGCGACATCCAGCTGCGCACAACGTTGGCGGTGCCGAGGGTGGACAGCCAGCCGAAGCCGAGCCCGCTGGCCCAGCCGATCAGGCCCATCACGGCCAGCGAGATCACGCCGAGCGGGACACTCGCCACGAAGAACGCCTTGATCGTGCCGCCCAGACGCCAGGCCAGGGCCATCGCGACGAACCCGAGTGCGAGCAACGACGGCAGCTTGACCTGCGAGGACAGCGTGATGAGGACGGTGCCGAACAGCAGCATCCCCGCGGGATACCAGTGGTCCCAGTCTTCACGTGAGTGTGGCCAGGTCAGCGGCCGGGGAATTATTGGAGCCGCGACTGATCCCGATGTCGCCGACCTGGCGGCTCCGATGCCCCGCAGCGCGAACTCGGTCCCGGCCAGCATCAGGCCGAGCATCAGCGCCTCGTTGTGGATCCCGGCCACCAGATGCATGAACAACAGCGGATTACATGCGCCGAGCCACAGTGCGCTGACCTCGGCGACGCCGCAGCGCCGGGCCAGCCGGGGCGTCGCCCACACGATGAGCCCGACACCGAGCAGCACCACGGCGCGGTGACACAGCACGGCGGCGACGATGTTCTCGCCGGTCAGGGCAGAGATGCTCTCGCCGATCCACAGGAACAGCGGTCCGTACGGGGCCGGGGTCTCGCGCCACAGGCTGGGTACCGACAACGTGAACACGTGATCGAGGCCGAGGCCGGTTGCCGGACCGACCTGATACGGGTTGAGGCCGATGTAGCCGATCTCACTCTGAGCCAGATAGGAGTAGACGTCCTTGCTGTACATCGGGGGCGCGATCAGCAGCGGGATGGCCCACAGCAAAAGTGTGCGGTCGAGCTGGCTGCGTGACATCCGGCGGGGACCGAGGGCGAAGCGTCCGAGCATCAGCCACGCCAGCGCCATCATCACGGCACCGGTGGTGGTCATGGTCAGAGACACGGTCTGGATGCGGGACGGCAGGTTGAGCAGTCGCACGCCGAACGTCGGATCCTGCACGACGGGACGGGCGCCGGCCCCGAGGGCACCGATCGCCATCAGGACGGTGCCGGTGGCACCGAAAAGCCGGGTACGACGCAGCGCGACGACCTCGGCGGGGTTGAGTGGGGATCCGACTGTGCGTTCGTCGCCGTGCCACCGGGCGATCGATGTGCTGAAGGTCGACAGGCGGCTTGCCATCAGGGCAGCGTAACCGTCGGCCGCGGCGGTCTTCGTCAGGCGACGGTGGCCCAGGTCACGTAAGGGTGCCCTTGGTGGATCCCGAAGCGGAATTCCGTCACAATGGTGTTGTGAAAATGGGTCGGACGACTGTGGGCTCTGCTTCGGCTGGTGTGCCGAAGTCGGTCAACGACGTCGTGCCGGCATCGGACGGGCATACCCGCCGCGCGATCATCCACCTGTTGCTCGAAGGTCCGATCACCGCAGGGCAGATCGGTGACCGGCTCGGCATCTCGGCCGCCGGAGTACGCCGTCACCTCGATGCCCTGATCGAAGCCGGTGATGCACAGGCCAGTGCCGCGGCCGCGTGGCAGCACAACGGCCGGGGCCGCCCGGCCAAGCGCTACCGCTTGACGGCTGCGGGGCGGGCGAAGCTCGGCCACACCTACGACGATCTCGCCGTCGCCGCGATTCGGCAATTGCGCGAGATCGGCGGCAAGGACGCCGTGCGGACTTTCGCTCGGCGCCGGATGGACACCATCCTGGCCGGCGTCACCGAGGGGTCCGAGGGCGTCGCCGACACCGCCCAGCGTGTCGCCGACGCGTTGACCCGGGCCGGGTATGCCACCACCACGAACCCGGTGGACGGCCCGATTCGCGGGGTGCAGATCTGCCAGCACCACTGTCCGGTATCGCACGTCGCCGAGGAGTTCCCGGTGTTGTGTGAAGCGGAGAGTGAGGCGTTCGCCGAGATTCTGGGCACCCACGTGCAGCGCCTGGCGACCATCGTCAACGGCGACTGCGCCTGCACCACACACGTTCCACTCGATGCGGACGGCCCAGCCCGGACGACCGCAGCGACAAGCCAACGACAGTGAGCAACAAGCAAGGAGCGGCGACATGACCATCACGCCCGAAACGCCATTGACCCAGGAAGAGACCATCGCGTCGCTGGGCAACTACGGCTACGGCTGGTCGGACTCGGACGTCGCGGGCGCCAGTGCGCAGCGCGGCCTGTCGGAAGCCGTCGTGCGTGACATCTCGGCCAAGAAGAACGAGCCGGAGTGGATGCTGGAGTCCCGGCTCAAGGCACTGCGCACCTTCGACAAGAAGCCCATGCCGAACTGGGGTTCCAACCTCGAGGGCATCGACTTCGACAACATCAAGTACTTCGTGCGCTCCAGCGAGAAGCAGGCCGCGTCCTGGGAGGAACTGCCCGAGGACATCCGCAACACCTACGATCGCCTCGGTATCCCGGAGGCCGAGAAGCAGCGACTGGTGGCCGGTGTGGCCGCCCAGTACGAGTCCGAGGTGGTGTACCACTCGATCCGCGAGGACCTTGAGGCGCTCGGCGTCATCTTCCTCGACACCGACTCGGGCCTGCGCGAGCACCCGGAGATCTTCCAGAAGTACTTCGGCACGGTGATCCCGGCCGGTGACAACAAGTTCTCGGCACTCAACACCGCGGTGTGGTCGGGTGGCTCGTTCATCTATGTTCCGCCGGGTGTGCACGTCGATATCCCGCTGCAGGCCTACTTCCGGATCAACACCGAGAACATGGGTCAGTTCGAGCGGACGCTGATCATCGCCGACGAGGGCTCCTACGTGCACTACGTCGAGGGTTGTACCGCGCCGATCTACAAGTCGGATTCGCTGCACTCGGCCGTCGTCGAGATCATCGTCAAGCCGGGCGCCCGCGTCCGCTACACGACGATCCAGAACTGGTCCAACAACGTCTTCAACCTGGTCACCAAGCGGGCCCGGGCCGAGGCCGGGGCCACGATGGAGTGGATCGACGGCAACATCGGTTCCAAGGTCACCATGAAGTACCCGGCGGTCTGGATGACCGGTGAGCACGCCAAGGGCGAGGTGCTCTCGGTGGCGTTCGCCGGCGAAGGGCAGCATCAGGACACCGGCGCCAAGATGCTGCACCTGGCCCCCAACACGTCGTCCAACATCGTGTCCAAGTCGGTGGCCCGCGGCGGTGGCCGCGCGTCCTACCGCGGGCTCGTCCAGGTCAACAAGGGTGCGCACGGTAGCCGCTCGAGCGTGAAATGCGATGCGCTGCTGGTCGATACGATCAGCCGCTCGGACACCTACCCGTACGTGGACATCCGCGAGGACGACGTCACGATGGGTCACGAGGCCACGGTGTCCAAGGTCAGCGAGGACCAGCTCTTCTATCTGATGAGCCGCGGCCTGACCGAGGACGAGGCGATGGCGATGGTGGTGCGCGGCTTCGTCGAGCCCATCGCCAAGGAACTGCCCATGGAATACGCGCTCGAGCTCAACCGGCTGATCGAGCTGCAGATGGAAGGCGCGGTCGGTTAAGTGACACAGAATCTCACTGAAGCGGTCGAGGGGATCGCGACTAATAAGGGCGAGCTGTTCGCGTCCTTCGACGTCAATGCCTTCGAGGTGCCTGGCGGTCGCGACGAGCTGTGGCGGTTCACCCCGCTGAAGCGGCTTCGCGGCCTGCACGACGGCTCTGCCGTGGCCAACGGCAAGGCCGGCATCACGGTGACCGAGCGCCCAGGTGTGACGGTCGAGACCGTCGGCCGTGACGACAAGCGGCTCGGCGAGGGCGGGGTGCCCACCGATCGCGTTGCCGCCCAGGCCTACTCGTCGTTCGAGACCGCGACGGTGGTGACGGTCAAGCGTGACACCGAGGTGGCCGAGCCCATCGAGATCGTGATCGACGGACCCGGCGCGGACACCGTGGGCTACGGGCATCTGCAGATCCGGGTCGAGGAACTGTCACGGGCGATCGTGGTCGTCGACCTGCGCGGCAGTGGAACCTACGCCGACAACGTCGAGATCATCGTCGGCGATGCGGCCGGCCTCGGACTGATCTGGATCGCCGACTGGGCGGACGACATGGTGCATGTCAGCGCGCACCACGCCAAGCTCGGTAAGGACGCGGTGCTCGGACACGTCAACGTCACCCTCGGTGGCGATGTCGTGCGCACCTCGGCCACCGTGCGATTCACCGGGCCCGGCGGTGACGCCAAGATGCTCGGCACCTACTTCGCCGACGACGGTCAGTTCTTCGAGTCGCGGCTGCTGGTCGATCATGCGCAGCCGCACTGTAAGTCCGACGTCCTCTACAAGGGCGCGTTGCAGGGCGATCCGGATTCCAAGAAGCCGGACGCACACACGGTGTGGATCGGCGACGTGCTGATCCGGGCCGAGGCCACCGGCACCGACACCTTCGAGGTGAACCGCAACCTGGTGCTCACCGATGGGGCCCGCGCCGACTCGGTGCCAAACCTCGAGATCGAGACCGGCGAGATCGTCGGCGCCGGGCACGCCAGTGCCACAGGACGTTTCGACGACGAGCAGTTGTTCTACCTGCGTGCCCGCGGCATCCCCGAAGATCAGGCCCGACGTCTTGTCGTGCGCGGATTCTTCAACGAGATCATCGCCAAGATCGCTGTTCCCGAGGTGCGTGAGCGCCTGACCGCCGCGATCGAAAAAGAACTTGCCATCACTGAATCGAGAGCCAACTAGTCATGACCACTCTAGAAATCAAGGACCTGCACGTCTCGGTCAACGCCGCCGAAGGCGCTGAGAACACCGAGATCCCGATCCTGAAGGGTGTCGACCTCACCGTGAAGTCGGGGGAGACCCACGCGGTGATGGGCCCCAACGGCTCGGGCAAGTCGACCCTGTCCTACGCGATCGCCGGTCACCCGAAGTACACCGTGACCTCAGGGTCGATCACCCTCGACGGGCAGGATGTCCTCGAGATGAGCATCGACGAGCGGGCGCGCGCGGGCCTCTTCCTGGCCATGCAGTACCCCGTCGAGGTGCCGGGCGTGTCCATGTCGAACTTCCTGCGCACCGCGGCCACCGCGGTTCGCGGCGAGGCCCCGAAGCTGCGGCACTGGGTCAAGGAAGTCAAGGCCGCGATGGACGATCTGGAGATCGACCCGGCCTTCGGTGAGCGCAGCGTCAACGAGGGATTCTCCGGTGGCGAGAAGAAGCGCCACGAGATCTTGCAGCTCGGTCTGCTCAAGCCCAAGATCGCGATCCTCGACGAGACCGACTCGGGCCTGGACGTCGACGCGCTGCGCATCGTGAGCGAGGGCGTCAACCGCTACGCCGAGGCCGAGCACGGCGGAATCCTGCTGATCACCCACTACACCCGGATTCTGCGGTACATCCATCCGCAGTTCGTGCACGTGTTCGTCGGTGGCCGCATCGTGGAATCGGGCGGCCCGGAACTCGCCGACGAGCTCGAAGAGAACGGATACGTGCGCTTCACGCAGGCGGTCGGAGCCTGAGATGACGGCCGCACGGACCATCGACCCCACCGTGCTGGCTGAGGTCAGGGCGGACTTCCCGATTCTGAGCCGGGTCATGCGCGGTGGGAAGCAGTTGGCGTACCTGGATTCCGGGGCGACGTCGCAGAAGCCGCTGCAGGTGCTCGACGCCGAACGGCGCTTCCTGACGACGTCCAACGGTGCCGTGCACCGCGGTGCGCACCAGCTGATGGAAGAGGCCACCGACGCCTACGAGCAGGGCCGCGCGGACATCGCGGCATTCGTCGGTGCCGAGCCGGATGAGCTGGTGTTCACCAAGAATGCCACCGAGTCGCTCAACCTCGTCGCATACGTGCTGGGGGACAAGCGGTTCGAGCATGCCGTCGGTCCCGGTGACGTCATCGTCACCACCGAGCTGGAGCACCACGCGAACCTGATTCCCTGGCAGGAGCTGGCTCAGCGCACCGGCGCGACGCTGCGTTGGTATGGCGTGACCGACGACGGCCGCATCGATCTGGATTCGCTGGAGCTCGATGAGCGGGTGAAAGTGGTGGCCTTCAGCCATCATTCGAATGTCACGGGCGCCATTGCCCCGGTGGCCGAGCTGGTGTCGCGGGCCAAGGCGGTGGGTGCGCTCACGGTGCTGGACGCCTGCCAGTCGGTGCCGCATCAGCCGGTTGACTTTCACGCGCTCGACGTCGATTTCGCGGCATTCTCCGGTCACAAGATGCTCGGTCCTACCGGTATCGGTGTGCTCTACGGGCGACTCGCGCTGCTGAACTCGATGCCGCCGTTCATCACCGGTGGCTCGATGATCGAGACCGTCACCATGGAGAAGACCACCTACGCGCCGGCGCCACAGCGGTTCGAGGCGGGCACGCCCATGACCTCGCAGGTGGTCGGATTGGCCGCAGCCGCACGGTATTTGAGTGCGATCGGGATGGACGCGGTCGAGGCTCACGAGGCCGAACTGGTCGCGGCCGCGCTGGAAGGTCTTGCCGCAGTTCCGCAGGTGCGGATCATCGGGCCGACGACGATGGAACATCGGGGATCCCCCGTGAGTTTCGTGGTCGACGGGGTCCACGCCCACGATGTCGGGCAGGTGCTCGACGACGAGGGCGTCGCCGTGCGCGTCGGGCACCACTGCGCCTGGCCGCTGCACCGTCGCTTCGGGATCGCCGCCACCGCTCGCGGGTCCTTCGCGGTCTACAACACGCTCGACGAGGTCGACCGCCTGGTGGCCGGCATCAAACGCGCCGTGGAGTTCTTCTCGTGAAAATGGAACAGATGTACCAGGAAGTGATCCTGGACCACTACAAACATCCGCACAATCGCGGGCTCCGGGAGCCCTTCGCCGCCGAGGTACATCACGTCAACCCGACCTGCGGGGACGAGGTGACGCTGCGGGTAGCGCTGTCCGACGACGCGGAGACGGTGGCGGACATCTCCTATGACGGGCAGGGCTGTTCGATCAGCCAGGCCGCCACCTCGGTGCTCACCGACCAGGTCATCGGCTTGAGCGTCGGTGATGCCGTCAAGACGGTAGAGGCGTTCACCGAGATGATTTCCTCACGCGGAAACGTCGAGGGGGACGAAGATGTACTCGGTGACGGTATCGCGTTCGCCGGTGTCGCGAAATACCCGGCACGGGTGAAGTGCGCGTTGCTGGGTTGGATGGCATTTAAGGATGCGCTGGTGCAGGCCAGCGATGACGTGAAGGAACAGCGATGAGCGAGACCGCTTCAGACGAACTGCTCGCCGACGTCGAGGAAGCCATGCGCGACGTCGTGGACCCCGAACTGGGCATCAACGTCGTCGACCTGGGCCTGGTCTACGGACTCAACGTCGAAGACGGCGATGAGGGCCGCGTGGCGCTGATCGACATGACGCTCACCTCGGCGGCCTGTCCGCTGACCGACGTGATCGAGGATCAGTCACGCACCGCATTGGTCGGGGCCGGCCTGGTCAACGAGATCAAGATCAATTGGGTCTGGAACCCGCCGTGGGGCCCGGACAAGATCACCGACGACGGTCGCGAACAGCTGCGCGCGCTCGGATTCACCGTCTAACAGCCACGTTCGTCGGACTGGCGGGTGCGTCCTCGAATCGAAGAGGCGCGCAGCAGCGTCGATGGGCCTGGGGGCCGGCGGCCGGATGCGACAGGGACTGTACGCCGAGTCCGACTACGACGAGGACCGAGTGGACTGCGATCACCCTTTTGTCCCTGTTGATCCCGCGAAAGTCGTGACAGTGAAGGGCACACCGGGTGATGCTGTGGCCGATGGAGATTGGTAGCGGGCGGTGCTGACCGTCCCGGCGTTCGTCTGGCGCCGCGGCTTCTGGGGCCGGGCGCTGGTGATCGGTGGCAGCGTGGGTTTCGTGCTGGGGGTGCTCTCCTGGCTGGACTCCGGATTCTGGATCTCCGGCGTGCTGGTCCTCGTCATCGTGGGCACGTTCTACGGCGTCTGGATGGCACGCCGGATGGCCCGGTACTGGCCGATGTCAGGACAGTTGACCGGCGCTGAACGGGTCAGGGTCGTGGCTGCCGCCCGCCGTGGTGAGCACATCGACGATCCACGACTGGTCGAGGCCGCCCGCGACTACGGCCGCGGTGTGCGTGTGGCCGCCGAGGCGGCCAGACCATTTCGCTGGCTCTTGCCGGTGGTGCTCATCGTCGCCGCGGCAAGCGCGTTGTGGGACGCCGTATTCGGGTCGGTCGGCAATGCCGTCGTCTCGGTCGTCTACCTGGCGGCCTTGGCGGTGGAATTGTTCTGGTGGCCGCAGCGGCACGCGCACCTGCTGGCCAATGTCCGGCAAGCCTGTGGATAACTTCGCCACGGCATGGATTGTCGGCGGTTTTCTGTCGGCCGACGTCACTAACTTCCCGCGCATCGGCAGCCGAAGGGGCTCCCGAACAGCCGGAAGGAATTGCCATGCACTCGGACGTCGAAACACTGCACGAAGCATGCCTGCGCGATCTCGGTGATCCACAGCGCTGGTTCAGCCCGCTCGGATATCCAGATTCACTGGCGCTGTGCGTGATTCATTCGATCTACTCGACCGGGGCGCAGCATGCCTCTGTGGAGAAGGTCATCGCCCGGTACCGCGGCTACCGGGCCGCGCAGGGCGCGGACGCCGACACTGACGGCGTCGTCGAACTCCTGGAGAACATCGCCGAGTTGGGCGGGCCGGACTCATGGGCGACACAGATCGGGAACCGTCGGCCCACCTCGACCACGGCGAATGCGCCGTTGAAGTCGGTTGCCGTTGAACAGGTTGCGGAAGCGCTTGTCTCCCTGGATGTTCGCACGTCCGCGGACCTGCGTGCCCTGGTTGAGGAGGACGACCGCCGGGAACAGGTCGCGAAGGCGTGGTGCGCGGTGCCAGGGCAGCGGTCTGGCGTTACGTGGGAGTACACGCTGAAGCTCACACAGATCCCGGGATCGCGAGCCGGCCGCGTGGTGGCGGCGTACGTGGCCCGCCAGATCGGCCCCGTCAGTGCCGAATGCGCAGCTGAGATGGTGCGTGAGGTGGCCGTATCTGCGGATTGGGACGCGTTCGCGCTCGATCACGCGATATGGCGGTTCGAATCCGGGCGACCACATCAGCGCGATCTCGTGTCGTGAGGGTGTCGCCGCTCGGGAACAGCGGGCTTTCACGCCGAACCGAGCGGCACAACACCGTTGAGATCAGAAGGGTGGTGGTGGTTCGTATTCTTCGGCGAGCCAGGCTTGGTAGTCGCGTTCGGTGGCGAGGTCGTTGTTGAGTTCGGCGCGTAGGCGTCGTTCGTCGGCGATGCGGTCTTGGTGGTCTTGTTCGCGGGTGCGGGAGCGTTTGGGCATTTTCGCGGCCCGGTTCGGGTTCTGGCTGGGTGGTTGCGGTTCGGGGAGGTTGAGGTCCCCGGTCGGTTGAGCCAGAGTCGGGAACAGGGCGGCGCCGTGGGGTTCGGTCACATGGGTGTGGCCGGTGGGGGTGGTGAATTCGATGGTGCCGTCGGGGCGTTGACGATCCGACCAGCCGGGGCAGAACGTTTTCACCAAATGGTGTGCCCGGCAAAACAATTTGGTGTTCGACGGATGCGTCGGCCCGGTCGGCCAGGGCGCGGTGTGGTCGACGTCGCAGCGTTCAACGGGGGCATCACAGCCCGGGAACCGACAGGTCAGATCGCGCCACCGGATGAACTCACTCAACGCTACCGACGGCCGGTACTGCGGCTCGCCGGCAGCAGCGGCCCCGGCGGGTTCGGTATCGGTGCCCGCGTTCTCCTCGTCTGCGGCCTCAGCCGTGTCGGCGGGCTCAGTGGGCTCAGCCGCTTCGGCAGGCTCACCGGGATCCTTCGGCTCGCCAGGCTCAGCCGGTTCAGACCCATCGGCCGGACGCCCGGTGGGCATGCGTACGGGTTTGATCTTGGCGGTGGCGGCCAGGTCGCGTACTGATTCGGCGGGAAGGATGCCATGGCCGACCAGATACCCCGGATCATCGCAGGTGCCGTTCACGGTGGCCTGGTCGGCCAGCACGTGCACCATCGCTGCGTCCGCGGCCGCGCGGTGCTGTGCGGCGGGGCAGTCCTCGCGTCGGCACAGACACGGCATATGTGATTCCAGTCGGGCCACCGGTCCGACCGCATCGGCGCGGCGCTGCTCGCGGGTGCGCGGATCGTGGGCACAGACCGTGTCGGCCACCGCATCCAACCGCTGACTCAACGCGACCCCGTCGGCGGCGTGGACGTTGGCCCAGATCGAGGTCATGCCCGGGCTGCTCGCCTCGACCTGCACAAACCGCCCGTCATCCACGATCGGTGGGACTCGGACTCCGTTGGGGTCGAGTTTGGCGATCCATTGATCCACCCGGTCGCGTAGCTGCCGTTCAGACAGCCGCATCCATCGGTGGGCCCGGGCGGCCAGTTCCTCATCCAGGCCGGCCCACACGGTGGGGTCGACGATGCCGGTGCGGGCGATGATCATCCGCACGATCCGGTAGTCGATGTCCCCGACGGCGAACCGGGCCGCGACCAGGGGGAGTTTGTCGCGCAGTACTCGGGCGTGATGAATCTGGGTGCCGGCCCGACCCCGGCTGATCCGCAACGCCGCCGAGATCTCAGCAGAGACTTCTTCGAACGGGTCGGTGGTCCAAAAGATCGACTCGGCCAACTCCACTTCCCGGCGGGTGTCCAGTTCCCCGATCGCGGCCAGCCGCCGGGCGATCGCCGCCGATTCCGCGCGTGCGGCGCCACTGATCTTGTCGATCAGGTCCGCATCGGAATCGGCTTCGAACATGTGTTCGATTATGCCACGGGGGTATGACACGCGGGCCGTGATGTCTCAAGACATCGGTGACAGTTCCGATGGTTGCGGCGACTCACCTCGCCCCCCAAACTCGCGCTGAGTAAATCGGAATCGGCCCGCCCCACGGGGCGTTGACGCCCACGTGAGCCAAACTTCCCGCGACCTGTTCAGTCCGTTGACCGTCGGATCGCTGACGATCCCGAACCGCTTCGCGATGGCGCCGATGACCAGAGCGGCGTCGCCCGGCGGTGTTCCCGGCACCGACGTGGCGGCCTACTATGCCCGTCGCGCAGCCGGTGGCGTCGGCCTGATCATCACCGAGGGGGTGCGGTTGGCCGATCCGGCCGCCGGCTGGCCGTTCAGCATCCCGACACTGTCCGGTGCCGAGGTGCTCGACGGCTGGCGGGCCGTCACCGACGCAGTTCATGCTCAAGGCGCGGTGATCGCCGCGCAACTGTGGCATCAGGGTGCCGAACGTGCCGACGGTGACGGGGTGGTCCCCGTCAGCCCCTCGGGTGTCAACAGTGTGGGCGTGGCCAAGGGCCGGGCGCTTCGGACCGATGAATTGGCCGGCGTCGCAGCGCAGTTCGCGGAGGCGGCACGTAATGCCAAGGCTGTCGGATTCGACGCTGTCGAGTTGCACTCCGCTCACGGCTATCTGCTCGACGAATTTCTCTGGGAGAAGACGAATCAGCGCACCGACTCATACGGCGGGTCGCCGGCAGCGCGGACCCGCTTCCCGGCCGAGGTCGTCGCGGCGGTGCGTGAAGCCGTCGGTGCCGGATTCCCGATCATCTACCGCTTCTCGCAGTGGAAGGCGAACGCCTACGACGCGCAGCTCGTCGAGACCCCGGCTGAGTTGGAGCAGTTACTCGCGCCGTTGGTGGCCGCGGGAGTCGACGTGCTGCATCCGTCCACCCGGCGCGTGTACGTGCCCGCGTTCCCGGGCTCGGATCTGAGCTTGGCCGGCTGGACCAAGAAGATCGCCGGCGTGCCGGTGATCGGGGTGGGCTCGGTCGGACTGGCAACCGAGTTCCAGCCCGGAAAGCGAGATGGTGACCCCATCGAGCCGGCCCCGGTCGATCGCCTGCTGGCGCAGTTCGCGGCCGAAGAGTTCGACATCGTGGCGATCGGCCGAGCCCTGCTGGCGGATCCGGGTTGGGTGAACCGGCTGCGTGACGACACGCTCGGCGGGTTCACCGGCTACCACGCCGAAACCGCGCTGGCCAGGCTGCACTGAAATAGGCTGGGAACAGGCCGCTACGCCCCGACGTTAGGACAAGTGTGAGTACGCAGGACATCACCACAGAACAGTTCGACAACATCGTCAAGGACAACGAGATCGTGTTGGTCGATTTCTGGGCGTCGTGGTGCGGACCGTGCCGGGCGTTCGCGCCGACGTACAAGGCTGCTTCCGAGAACCACCCCGATGTGGTCTTCGCCAAGGTGGATACCGAGGCCGAGCAGGCGCTCGCCGCGGCAGCCGAGATCCGCTCGATTCCCACCCTGATGGCCTTCAAGAAGGGCAAGTTGGTCTTCAACCAGGCCGGGGCGCTGCCGCCGGCTGCGCTGGAGGACCTCGTCCAGAAGATCAAGGAGTTCGACATCGACGCGGCCGTGAAAGAGCAGGCCGCTCAGGGCGACGCAGAACAGGTGTGAGCACCGGCACGCGATAGCGTGCTGTCCGTGACTGCGCAGAACGAATTCGTCCTGGTCGACCGCCCCCGCTCGGACGTCGCCCTGGTGACCCTCAACCGGCCCGAGCGGATGAACTCGATGGCGTTTGACGTCATGGTCCCGCTGAAGGGCGTCCTGGAAGACCTGCGCTATGACAACAGCGTGCGCGTGGTCGTGCTGACCGGGGCCGGTCGGGGGTTCTCGTCCGGGGCTGATCACAAGTCGGCCGGATCGGTGCCGCACGTGGCCGGATTGACGAGGCCGACGTACGCACTGCGGTCGATGGAGATCCTCGACGATGTGATTCTCGCCCTACGAAGGCTGCACCAGCCGGTGATCGCAGCGGTCAACGGTGCGGCCATCGGTGGCGGGCTCTGCCTCGCTCTGGCCTGCGACATCCGGCTTGCCGCCGAGGGCGCCTACTTCCGCGCCGCGGGGATCAACAACGGGCTCACCGCCAGTGAGCTGGGGTTGTCCTACCTGCTGCCACGCGCCATCGGCTCGTCACGCGCCTTCGAGATCATGTTGACCGGCCGCGACGTCGACGCCCAGGAGGCAGCGCGGATCGGTCTGGTGTCCAGCGTGGTGGCCGAGGAGGCCCTTCTGGAGGCCTGCTACGACATGGCGGACCGGATGGCGGCGTTCTCCAGGCCCGGTATCGAGTTGACCAAGCGCACACTTTGGAGTGGACTGGACGCCGCTAGCCTGGAGGGGCACATGCAGGCCGAGGGCCTGGGACAACTCTTCGTGCGCCTGCTCACCGCAAACTTTGAGGAAGCGGTTGCTGCGCGCGCGGAGAAGCGGCCCGCCGTCTTCACCGACGAGCGCTAGCGCGAGGAGCCGACCGGCCCCGACGAGAAGCAACACAGACACTTAGGAGGACCGCAGCGTGATCACCGCAACGGACCTGGAGGTCCGCGCCGGCGCGCGCACGCTGCTGTCCTTCGAGGGCTCGGCACTGCGGGTGCAACCCGGTGACCGGATCGGACTGGTCGGGCGCAACGGCGCAGGCAAGACCACCACCATGAGGATCCTGGCGGGGGAGGGTGAGCCATACGCCGGATCTGTCACGACCACTGGTGAAATCGGTTACCTGCCACAGGATCCCAAAGAGGGCGATCTCGACGTCCTGGCCCGCGACCGGGTCTTGTCGGCCCGCGGTCTCGACACGCTGCTGGCGGACCTCGAGAAGCAGCAGGTCTTGATGGCCGAGGTCGCCGATGATGCGGCTCGCGACAAGGCGGTCCGCAAGTACGGTCAGCTCGAGGAGCGGTTCTCGGCACTGGGCGGTTACGCCGCGGAGAGCGAGGCCGGCCGGATCTGCGCGAGCCTCGGTCTGCCGGACCGGGTCCTGACGCAGCCGCTGCGGACGCTCTCCGGTGGTCAGCGCCGCCGCGTCGAGCTGGCCCGCATCTTGTTCGCGGCGAGCGACACCGGTTCCGGATCCGCCACCACCTTGCTTCTCGACGAGCCCACCAACCACCTCGACGCGGACTCGATCGGCTGGTTGCGGGACTTCCTTCACAGCCACACCGGTGGCCTCGTGGTCATCAGTCACGACGTCGACCTGCTCGACGAGGTCGTCAACCGGGTGTGGTTCCTGGACGCGGTACGCGGTGAGGCCGACGTCTACAACATGGGCTGGAAGAAGTACCTCGACGCGCGCGCGACCGATGAGCAGCGCCGCCGCCGCGAACGCGCCAATGCCGAGAAGAAGGCCGGTGCGTTGCGGGCCCAGGCCGCCAAGATGGGCGCCAAGGCCACCAAAGCCGTTGCCGCCCAGAACATGTTGCGCCGAGCCGACCGCATGATCGCCGAACTCGATGCCGAGCGGGTGGCCGACAAGGTGGCCCGGATCAAGTTCCCCACCCCTGCGCCGTGCGGTAAGACCCCGCTGGTGGCCAAGGGACTCACCAAGACCTACGGGTCGCTGGAGATCTTCACCGGTGTCGACCTCGCCATCGACCGCGGATCCCGGGTCGTGGTGCTCGGCCTCAACGGTGCCGGCAAGACCACCCTGCTGCGACTGCTCGCCGGTGCCGAGACTGCCGACGCCGGAGCGCTGGAACCCGGTCACGGGTGCAAGATCGGGTACTTCGCCCAGGAGCACGACACACTCGACAACGAGGCGACGGTCTGGGAGAACATCCGCCACGCCGCCCCCGACACCGGTGAGCAGGATCTCCGAGGACTGTTGGGCGCCTTCATGTTCACCGGACCACAGCTCGATCAGCCGGCGGGCACTCTGTCCGGCGGTGAGAAGACGCGGTTGGCTCTCGCCGGTCTGGTGGCCTCTACGGCCAATGTGCTGTTGCTGGACGAGCCCACCAACAACCTCGATCCCGCGTCGCGCGAACAGGTTCTCGATGCGCTGCGCAGCTACCAGGGCGCAGTGGTGTTGGTGACGCACGATCCGGGCGCGGCCGAGGCCCTCGATCCCCAGCGGGTGGTCCTGTTGCCGGATGGCACGGAGGACTTCTGGTCCACCGAATACCGAGACCTCATCGAGCTCGCCTGACCTCGAATCCTCAAGGACCGCCGCATCTTCGGGTACGTCAATTTAAGACGTTGGACAAATCGGCCCATCGGTGTGTGTGGGGTTTCTAGTGTGGGTACCCGTCGGGACATCACAAGCGGGAGAGATGTCGATGAGGGATATGAACAAGAATCGCGGCGAACTGCTGGCAGAGCTTCGCAAGGCCTATGAGGGGGGTGCCAGTATCCGCACACTGGTGGCTACTACGGGACGCTCCTACGGCTCGATCCACAGCTTGCTGCGTGAGTCGGGAACGACGATGCGCAGCCGCGGTGGGCCCAATCACCGCACTCGGGCCAGGGCCTGACCGAGCACAACGGCTGTGCGGTAGCGGGATTCAGCTATCCGACGGCGACTGCTGCCGCACACTGTCCTCGACCAGGTCCAGGACCGCGGTGAGGTTCTTCGGGTCTTCCCCCGAGGCAATTCTCGCCACCAGTCCGTCGAGCACGAGGTCCAGGTAGATGTGCAGGACCGCACTGGGTACGTCATCACGCAGCCGGCCTGCCTGCTTCTGCCGACGCAGACGCTCGGTGATGGCGGCATCCAATTCGGCCGATCGTTCCGCCCAGCCGCGATGAAAAGCCGGATCATTGCGTAACTTTCGGGCGATCTCCAGTCGGGTGGCCAACCAGTCGAACTGTTCGGGGGCGGCGAGCATGTTCCGCATCACCTGGATCAACCCTTCGCGGGCAGCCACTTCGGCCATCCGCTCGGCGTCCTCCCGAGCCAGTTCGAAGAACAAGGTGTCCTTATCCTTGAAGTGGTGAAAGATTGCGCCGCGCGACAGCCCGATGGTTTCTTCGAGCCGCCGCACGGTCGCACTCTCATATCCATATTGACCGAAGCAGCGCCTGGCGCCGTCAAGGATCTGACGGCGCCGGGCCGCGAGATGGTCGTCCGTTACCCGGGGCATTCAGACCACTCCTCGCGCAAGCGCCCGTTGGCGCTGTCCTTACGTGCTTCGGTCAGTCCGGACAGGATTACTTCGACTTCAGCATGTTGCGCAGCACGTACTGCAGGATGCCGCCGTTGCGGTAGTAGTCGGCCTCTCCGGGGGTGTCGATGCGGACGACCGCGTCGAACTCCACCTTGGAACCATCTTCCTTCGTGGCGGTGACCTTGACCGTCTTCGGCGTCTTGCCCTCGTTGAGCGCCTCGATGCCGGTGATGTCGTAGGTCTCGGTGCCGTCGAGCTTGAGGCTCGCGGCCGACTCGCCTGCCGGGAACTGCAGCGGGATCACACCCATACCGATCAGGTTCGACCGGTGGATGCGTTCGAAGGACTCGGTGATGACGGCCTTGACGCCGAGCAGCACCGTGCCCTTGGCCGCCCAGTCACGCGAGGAGCCCGAACCGTACTCCTTGCCGCCCAGGACGACCAGCGGGATGCCGGCTTCCTTGTAGTTGACCGAGGCGTCGTAGATGAACGACTGCGGCCCACCCGGCTGGGTGAAGTCACGGGTGTAGCCACCGGAGACATCGTCGAGCAGCTGGTTGCGCAGGCGGATGTTGGCGAACGTGCCGCGGATCATCACCTCGTGGTTGCCGCGACGCGACCCCAGGGAGTTGTAATCCTTGCGCTCAACGCCGTTGGCATCGAGGTACTGCGCGGCCGGGGTGCCCGGCTTGATCGAACCTGCCGGGCTGATGTGGTCGGTGGTCACCGAATCGCCAAGCAGAGCAAGGACTCTGGCGCCCTTGATGTCGCCGACCGGCTCCGGTTCGGCGGGCATCCCGTCGAAGTACGGCGCCTTGCGCACATAGGTGGAGGCGTCGTCCCACTCGAAGATGTTGCCTTCGGGGGTGGAGAGCGAACGCCAGCGGTCGTCGCCCTTGAACACGTCGGCATATGAGTCCGTGAACATCTCCCGGTTGATCGAGGACGCGATGGTCTCCTCGATCTCCTTGGCAGACGGCCAGATGTCCTTGAGGAAGACGTCGTTGCCGTCCTGGTCCTGACCGAGCGGGTCGGTCTCGAAGTCGAAGTCCATGGTTCCCGCGATGCCGTAGGCGATGACCAGCGGCGGGGAGGCCAGGTAGTTCATCTTGACGTCGGGGGAGATGCGGCCCTCGAAGTTGCGGTTACCCGAGAGCACCGCGGTCACCGAGAGGTCGTTGTCGTTGATGGCCTTGGAGATCTCGTCCGGCAGCGGGCCGGTGTTGCCGATGCACGTGGTGCAGCCGTAGCCGCCCAGGTAGTAGCCCAGCTTCTCCAGGTACGGCCACAGGCCGGCCTTGTTGTAGTAGTCGGTGACGACCTGGCTGCCCGGCGCCATGTTGGTCTTGACCCACGGCTTGCTGGTCAGGCCCTTCTCGACGGCCTTCTTCGCCAGCAGCGCGGCGCCGATCATGACTGACGGGTTGGAGGTGTTGGTGCAGGACGTGATGCCCGCGACAACAACCGCGCCGTGGTCGAGCACGAATTCACCGCGCTCGTCGGAGCGCACGGTGATCGGCTTGGTCGGTCGGCCCTCGGCGCCGTTGGCTGCAGACGGACGGACGTCCACGGCGCCGTCGTCGGCGAACGACAGCTTGGCCGGGTCTGAAGCCGGGAACGACTCCTCGACCGCCTCGTCGAGCTGCGTGTGCGGGGTCGGCAGGTTCTCCTCGACGTAGTTGTGGATGTCCTTGCGGAACGCGTTCTTGGCGTCAGACAGCTCGATCCGGTCCTGCGGACGCTTCGGGCCCGAGATGGAGGGCACCACCGTGGACAGGTCCAGCTCGAGGTACTCGGAGAAGGCCGGCTCGTGTTCGGCGTTGTGCCACATGCCCTGCGTCTTGGCGTAGGCCTCGACGAGTGCCAGCTGCTCCTCGGTACGCCCGGTCAGCCGCAGGTAGTTGATGGTCTCTTCGTCGATCGGGAAGATCGCTGCGGTGGAACCGAACTCGGGGCTCATGTTGCCCAGGGTGGCGCGGTTGGCCAGCGGCACCTCGGCCACACCCTTGCCGTAGAACTCGACGAACTTGCCGACCACGCCGTGCTTGCGCAGCATGTCGGTGACGGTGAGCACGACGTCGGTGGCAGTCACACCCGGCTTGATCTCACCGGTCAGCTTGAAGCCGACGACGCGGGGGATGAGCATCGAGACGGGCTGGCCCAGCATGGCGGCCTCGGCCTCGATACCGCCGACACCCCAACCCAGCACGCCCAGGCCGTTCTCCATGGTGGTGTGGCTGTCGGTGCCCACACAGGTGTCCGGGTACGCGACCCCGTTGCGGGTCATCACGACGCGGGCCAGGTACTCGATGTTGACCTGGTGCACGATGCCGGTGCCCGGCGGGACGACCTTGAAGTCGTCGAACGCGCCCTGGCCCCAGCGCAGGAACTGGTAGCGCTCGGAGTTGCGCTCGTATTCGAGTTCGACGTTGCGCTCGAAGGCGCCGGCGTTGCCGAACACGTCGAGGATGACGGAGTGGTCGATGACCATCTCGGCGGGGGACAGCGGGTTGACCTTGTTCGGATCGCCGCCGAGGGCGGCCACGGCCTCGCGCATGGTGGCGAGGTCGACGATGCACGGCACACCGGTGAAGTCCTGCATCAGCACGCGGGCCGGGGTGAACTGGATCTCGACGCTCGGCTCGGCCGAGGGATCCCAGTTGGCGATGGCCTCGATGTGGTCTTTGGTGATGTTGGCGCCGTCCTCGGTGCGCAACAGGTTCTCCGCAAGCACCTTGAGGCTGTACGGGAGCTTTTCGGTACCGGGTACCGCGTCCAGTCGGTAGATTTCGTAGTTCTGGTCCCCGACAGTCAATGTGTCGCGGGCACCAAATGAGTTAAGGGACGAATTTTCCGTATTCTCGCTGCTCACATCAACTCCCGGCTCGATCTCGCCGCGACGGGCTGTGTCGGCGGCGTCCTGATCCTAACAGTACGCTTGTCCTGCAATGGCCAGCGGGCCGGGGTCCAGTCTTCCCTTGTCGCGTTCGCGTTGCTACCCGGTCGGTCGGATCCGTCGGAGATCCCTCCGCGGTACCGATGCGATGACGATTCCCGTGTCGCCTCGCTGGGGTCGGTGGACGCCGCGTACCGTGCCTGACGTGACCGGACCCCATGTCATCCCGTTTCTGCCGGCCTACATTCCGGTCGAGGTGTGCGACACCGTAGGGCTCGATGCGGCGCAACCCGACGGGGTGGCCAAGTGCATGGCAGCCGTGCAGGCCGACGTTCGCGATGACGGGGTCAGTGCCCCCGCCGCCGACGTCGACGGTCTTCGTCAGGTCGTCAGCGATGCCCGGCAGGAGGGTATCGACCTCAAGATCGTCGTACTGCCGAGCAACCCGGGGATCGACACGCCGTTGCGTGACATCGCCACCGAGGTCGGGCAGGCGAATCCGGGCGCGACCGTGCTGGCACTGAGTCCGTCGTTCGCAGGTACTTACAGCCCGACGATCGATCGGGTGACTTTGGAGGCGGGTCAGGACGTGGCCAAGACCGGTAATCCGGTGTTGTCTGCGAAGAATTTCGTCGGCGAGATTTCCACCCCGGATTTCCCGTGGACGGCACTCTCGATCGTGTTGATTCTCGGTGTCGCCGGGGCGGCCGCCCTGACTCGGTTTCTGCAACGCCGTAGCAAACAATTGGCCGGGTCAGAGGCGTCTATTGCCTCCTCGGACTAGGTGTCGACCAGGTCCCGGAAATCCCTCGAACATTAGTTCGGGATAACGCCCAATATCACTAATTGGTCACACTATTCGCAATTACAAACTTGTAATTTGTGACTAAAGTTTCTTTGGCTTCAGATGTGACGTACGGTGCAATCGGTACCCATTGTTGTAGTTGTGCTTCGTGTGACTTCTGTGCAATGGCCCCGAGCAAACGTCGGTACGCCGTCGTTGAGCCATAGGAGACTTGAGTCGAATGAGACGCACCGTTGGCGCCTCTGCGTCCTGGCTGTACGGCCGTTTCTTGGCCGTGCCGGTGACCGCCGGGATGCTGTTGGTCACGGCCATGTCGGGAGGCGTTCCGGCCGTCGCTGATCCGGGGGCACCCGATCAGGTCGCCACGCTCGTCGCCGCGGTGGCCAACGCCGACCAGAAGCTGCAGGAGTTGGGTGCGGCCATCCAGACCCAGCAGGAAGCCGTCAACAAGGCGATCGTCGACGTGCAGGACGCCCGTGACGCGGCCGCGACGGCGCAGCAGGAGGTTGATGCCAGCCAGCAGGGCATCGATGACGCCAACACCGCCATCAGTGAGGCGCAGAAGCGCTTCGACACCTTCGCCGCGGCCACCTATGTCAGTGGCCCCTCCGGCTCATACCTGACCGCATCCGATCCGGGCGACATCGTCAGTGCCGCCGCCACCGGTCAGACCCTGGCTGCCAGCAGCGACAAGGTGATCGCCGATCTGCAGCGCGCCCGCACCGAACAGGTCAACCGACAGTCGGCCGCGCGCCTGGCCAAGCAGAACGCCGACCAGGCCACGGCCAACGCCCAGTCGAGCCAGGACACCGCGGTCGCGGCACTGCAACAGGCGCAGCAGACGTTCAGCTCGCAGCAAGGTGAGTTGCAGCGGTTGACCGCCGAACGTGCCTCGGCCCAGGCCGAACTCAATCAGGTGCACAAGGCGTCGGCCCCGGCCGCGCCGGCGCAGGGGCCCGTGCCCCAGGCCGCGGCGGGCAACTGGGATCGTGCCCCGGGCGCGCCGGTGCAGCGCGGCCAGAACTGGGACACCGCATGGGATCCCACGCTGCCGGCGATCCCCAGCGCATTCGTCAGCGGTGACCCGGTCGCCATCATCAACACCATCCTCGGCATCTCGTCGACGTCGGCGCAGGTGACGCAGAACATGGGTCGCCAGTTCCTGCAGAAGCTGGGCATTCTGCCCACGCCGACCGGTTACACCAACGGCGCGATCCCGCGCGTGTACGGCCGGCAGGCATCCGAATACGTGATCCAGCGGGCGGGTTCGCAGATGGGCGTTCCCTACTCCTGGGGCGGCGGCAACGCGGCCGGTCCGAGTCGCGGCATCGATTCGGGGGCCAACACCGTCGGGTTCGACTGCTCGGGCCTGATCCTCTACGCGTTCGCCGGCGTCGGCATCAAGTTGCCCCATTACTCCGGCTCCCAGTACAACGCCGGCCGCAAGATCCCGTCTTCGCAGATGCGTCGTGGTGACGTGATCTTCTACGGCCCCGGTGGCAGCCAGCACGTCACGCTCTATCTCGGAAACGGCCAGATGCTCGAAGCGCCCTACACGGGTTCGGAGGTCAAGGTCTCCCCGGTCCGCACCAGCGGCATGACCCCGTACGTCGTCCGCTACATCGAATACTGATGGGAATACATTGCGCTCCTTCGTCTTACGGTGCCTGATCCTGATCGCCGCAACTGCGTTCGCGGCGATCGGTCTGGTGGCGCCGGCCAACGCTGCGCCAGACGACGGCCAATGGGATCCGACCTTGCCGAAAATCGTCAGCTCGGGCGCGCCGGGGGACCCGGTGGCCATCGCCAACGCCTCGTTCCAGGTCAGCCAGATCGCGCTCCAGACCACACAGAACCTCGGCTCGCAGTTCCTGCAGACCATCGGTCTGGCCCCCAAGCAGGCCGCCTCGACATTCCCCGGCGGGCGGGTGCGCGGGCCCCAGGCCATCGAATACGCGATCCGAAGGGGCGGGTCGCAGATGGGCGTTCCCTACTCCTGGGGCGGCGGCACGCTGACCGGGCCCGGGCCGGGCGTGGACTATGACGCGGGCAAGATGGGCTTCGATTGCTCGGGTCTGACCAGGTACGCGTTCGCCGGAGTGGGCGTGCAGATCCCTAAGTACTCCGGCGATCAGTACAACACCGGCCGCAAGGTGCCGGTCGCCCAGGCAAAGCGCGGTGACCTCCTGTTCTGGGGTCCCGGCGGTAGCCAGCACGTGGCGATGTACCTCGGCGGCGGCAAGATGCTGGAGGCGTCGGGCAGTGCGGAGAAAGTGACGGTGAGCCCGGTGCGCATGTCAGGCATCCAGCCGTACGCGGCCCGCATCATCGAATCCTGAGGGGAACCTGAACTCTTCCGGGCAGCGTCGACGGATCTCGAAGTGCCTGGAATAGTTGACGGCGGGCACCCGATTGCCCACTAGAGCAATGAACACGACCAGCGTTTTTTGTAGTCGAACATCGTGGGAGGAAGTTGATGACGTCACCGAGTGGACCGCCGCAGGGCGCCGGAGGTTATCCCGGTTCGAGCCCGGCGCCGGGCTTCCCGCCCGGGTCGGCCGGCTCCCACGCTGCGCCGGCCGCCCCGCAGGCAGCAACCAACGGCAGCCTGCAGGCCGAGGTGCACACCCTGGAACGCGCCATCTTCGAGGTCAAGCGGATCATCGTCGGCCAGGACCAGCTCGTCGAGCGGATGCTCGTCGGTCTGCTCGCCAAGGGGCACGTGCTGCTCGAAGGTGTGCCAGGGGTGGCCAAGACGCTGGCCGTCGAGACGTTCGCCAAGGTGGTCGGTGGCACGTTCGCCCGCATCCAGTTCACCCCTGACCTGGTGCCTACCGACATCATCGGTACCCGTATCTACCGCCAGGGCAAGGAAGACTTCGACATCGAGCTCGGCCCGGTGGTGGTCAACTTCCTGCTCGCCGACGAGATCAACCGTGCGCCGGCGAAGGTGCAGTCCGCACTGCTCGAGGTCATGGCCGAGCGCAAGATCTCGATCGGCGGCAAGACGTTCCCGCTGCCCAGCCCGTTCTTGGTGATGGCCACCCAGAACCCGATCGAGCAGGAAGGCGTCTACGCGCTTCCGGAAGCCCAGCGTGACCGCTTCCTGTTCAAGCTCAACGTCGACTACCCGTCGCCGGAGGAAGAGCGCGAGATCATCTACCGGATGGGTGTGAAACCCCCGGAGCCCAAGCAGATCCTCGACACCGGCGATCTGCTGCGGCTGCAGGAACTCGCGGCCAACACGTTCGTGCACCATGCGCTCGTCGACTACGTGGTGCGGATCGTCACCGCGACGCGCGAGCCGGAGAAGTTCGGTATGCCCGACGCCAAGGCCTGGATCGCCTACGGTGCCTCGCCCCGTGCGTCGCTCGGCATCATCTCGGCGGCCCGCGCGCTGGCGTTGGTGCGCGGCCGTGACTACGTCATCCCTCAGGATGTCGTCGAGGTGATCCCGGATGTGCTGCGCCACCGCCTGGTGCTGACCTACGACGCGCTGGCCGACGAGGTGTCTGCGGAGACCGTGGTCAACCGGATTCTGCAGACGGTCGCCCTGCCGCAGGTCAATGCGCTTCCGCAGCAAGGACATTCGGTTGCGCCCGCCGTGCCTGCCGCGGCCGGCGCGGCGGGTGGTCGGTGACCACTTCGCGACGCACCGTCGACCTGCCGTCTCTGAAGCGCGGGGAGATTCGCGACCCCGCGTTGACGGCGGCGTTGCGCAAGCTCGAGCTGACGGTGCGGCGCAAGCTTGACGGAGTCCTGCACGGCGACCACCTCGGTCTGATCCCTGGACCGGGATCAGAGCCGGGGGACTCGCGGATCTACCAACCCGGCGACGACGTGCGCCGGATGGACTGGTCGGTCACGGCGCGGACGATGACGCCACACGTGCGGCAGATGATCGCCGACCGCGAGCTGGAGACCTGGCTGGTGGTCGACATGTCGGCCAGCCTGGACTTCGGCACCACCGGTTGCGAGAAGCGCGACCTGGCCGTGGCGGCTGCCGCGGCGATCGCGTTCCTCAACAGCGGAGGCGGTAACCGGATCGGCGCGATCATCGCCAACGGTGACACCGTGCGGCGGGTGCCCGCGTTGAGCGGGCGGGTTCACGAGCAGGAGCTGTTGCGGGCGATTGCCACCACGCCGAAGGCCCCGACCGGGGTGCGGGGCGACCTGGCAGCTGCCATCGATGCGCTGCGCCGTCCAGAGCGCCGGCGCGGCATGGCGGTGATCATCAGTGACTTCCTCGGTCCGATCAACTGGATGCGCCCGTTGCGGGCCATCGCCGGTCGCCACGAGGTGCTGGGCATCGAGATTCTGGACCCGCGCGATGTCGAGCTCCCCGCGGTCGGCGATGTGGTGCTGCAAGACACCGAGACCGGCGTCACCCGTGAGTTCACCATCGACGAACAGCTTCGCAGCGACTTCGAGCGGGCCGCCGCCGCGCATCGGGAAGAGGTGGCCCGGACGTTGCGGCGTTGTGATGCACCGCTGTTGAGCCTGCGCACCGACCGGGACTGGATCGCCGACGTGGTGCGGTTCGTGGCCAACCGGAGGCGCGGCGCCCTGGCCGGCCAGCGGTAGACGAAAGCTTGATGAGCAACCAACCCGAAATGACTTCTAGCACATGACTTTACCGATTCTCGGTCCGATGAGCCTGACGGGTTTCGCGCACGCCTGGTGGTTCCTGTTCCTCTTCGTGGTGCTCGGCCTGATGGCGTACTACGTCATCGTGCAGCGCGCGCGCAAGCAGCGGATCCTGCGGTTCGCCAACATGGAGCTGCTCGAAAGTGTGGCGCCCAAGCAACCGACGCGTTGGCGGCACCTGCCGGCCGCCCTGCTGGCGGCCTCGCTCGTGCTCCTGACGGTCGCGATGGCCGGTCCTACCCACGATGTGCGCATTCCACGCAATCGCGCAGTGGTGATGCTGGTGATCGACGTGTCGCAGTCGATGCGCGCCACCGACGTCGCCCCCAGCCGGTTGGCTGCCGCGCAGGAAGCCGCCAAGCAGTTCGCCGACCAGCTCACCCCGGGGATCAACCTCGGCCTGATCGCGTACGCCGGTACGGCGACCGTGCTGGTGCAGCCGACCACCAACCGTGATGCCACCAAGAACGGCCTGGACAAGCTGCAGTTGGCCGACCGGACCGCTACGGGTGAGGGCATTTTCACCGCACTGCAGGCGATCGCCACCGTCGGCGCGGTGATCGGCGGCGGCGACGAGAAGCCGCCCGCGCGCATCGTGCTGATGTCGGACGGCAAGGAGACGGTGCCGTCCAACCCGGACAATCCGAAGGGCGCCTATACCGCGGCGCGCACCGCCAAGGACCAGGGCGTGCCGATCTCCACCGTGTCCTTCGGTACGCCCTACGGCTATGTCGAGATCAACGACCAGCGCCAGCCGGTGCCGGTCGACGACGAGATGCTCGGCAAGATCGCCAAGCTGTCCGGCGGAGACGCCTTCACCGCGTCCAGCCTGGAACAGCTCAAGCAGGTGTTCACCTCGCTGCAGCAGCAGATCGGCTACGAGACCATCAAGGGCGATGCCAGCCTCGGCTGGCTGCGGCTGGGGGCGTTGTTGCTGGCTGTCGCCGGGGTGGCAGCGCTGCTGATCAACCGCAGACTGCCAGGTTGAGCCGCGATCGCGCCCTCCGGGACGGCGGTCCTCACCGGCGATGCGATTTTCAGACCGTGCTGGTGAGGAGATAAGTTGGCGGGCATGAGTGACGCTGCTGCCGCGAAAGCCGACACCGAGACATCCACCGGCCGGCCGGCCTTCGTTCCCCGTTCCGTGCTGGTCACCGGTGGAAACCGGGGGATCGGCCTGGCGATCGCGCAGCGCCTGGCCGCCGACGGACACAAGGTGGCCGTCACGCACCGCGGGTCCGGCGCGCCCGACGGGCTGTTCGGCGTCGTGTGCGACGTGACCGACAACGAGGCCGTCGACCGCGCGTTCAAAGAGGTCGAGGAGCACCAGGGTCCGGTCGAGGTGCTGGTGTCCAACGCCGGCATCTCCCAGGATGCATTCCTGATGCGGATGACCGAGGAGCGGTTCGAGAACGTCATCAACGCCAACCTCACCGGAGCATTCCGGGTGGCGCAGCGGGCCTCGCGCAGCATGCAGCGCAAGCGTTTCGGCCGCATCATCTTCATCGGTTCGGTCTCCGGTATGTGGGGCATCGGTAACCAGGCCAACTACGCGGCCGCCAAGGCCGGCCTGATCGGTATGGCGCGCTCGATCTCCCGGGAGCTGTCCAAGGCCGGCGTCACCGCCAATGTGGTGGCCCCGGGCTACATCGACACCGAGATGACCCGCGCCCTGGACGAGCGGATTCAGGCCGGTGCCCTCGAGTTCATCCCGGCCAAGCGGGTCGGCACCGCCGAAGAGGTCGCCGGTGCGGTGAGCTTCCTGGCTTCCGAGGACGCCGGCTACATCGCCGGTGCGGTCATCCCCGTCGACGGTGGCATGGGCATGGGGCACTGATCCACCTGGATCTCACCCAAACATATTGGTCTACTGAAACTTTCCCCAAGAAGGAGTCGCACTAATGGCAGGTTTGCTCGAAGGCAAGCGCATCCTCGTCACCGGGATCATCACGGACTCGTCGATCGCGTTCCACATCGCCAAGGTGGCCCAGGAGGCCGGCGCGGAGCTGGTCCTCACCGGGTTCGACCGGATGAAGCTGATCCAGCGCATCGCCGACCGACTGCCCAAGCCCGCGCCGCTGCTGGAACTCGACGTGCAGAACGAGGAGCACCTCGCGAGCCTGGCCGAGCGCATCTCCGGTGTCATCGGTGAGGGCAACAAGCTGGACGGCGTGGTCCACTCGATCGGCTTCATGCCGCAGACCGGGATGGGCGTCAACCCGTTCTTCGACGCCCCTTACGAGGACGTCGCCAAGGGCATCCACATCTCGGCTTATTCCTATGCCTCGCTGGCCAAGGCGACCCTGCCGATCATGAACGAGGGTGGCAGCATCGTCGGTATGGACTTCGATCCGACCCGTGCGATGCCGGCCTACAACTGGATGACCGTGGCCAAGAGCGCCCTCGAGTCGGTCAACCGCTTCGTCGCGCGTGAGGCCGGACCGTTCGGTGTGCGCTCCAACCTCGTTGCGGCCGGCCCGATCCGGACCCTGGCCATGAGTGCCATCGTCGGTGGTGCGCTCGGCGCCGAAGCCGGTGACCAGATGCGGCTGCTCGAAGAGGGCTGGGATCAGCGTGCGCCGGTCGGCTGGAACATGAAGGACCCGGAGCCGGTCGCGAAGACTGTCTGCGCCCTGCTGTCCGACTGGCTGCCCGCCACCACCGGCACCATCGTCTACGCCGACGGTGGCGCCAGCACCCAGTTGCTCTGACCTGTATTCCGCCGCAGAGGGGACGCGAGTTGATGGAGTTTGACGCGGTCCTGCTGCTGTCATTCGGCGGTCCGGAGGCTCCGGACCAGGTGATGCCGTTCCTGGAGAACGTCACCCGGGGGCGCGGCATCCCGGCCGAGCGCCTGGCCGACGTCGCCGAGCACTACCAGCATTTCGGTGGGGTGTCGCCGATCAACGGGATCAACCGGGCACTGATCGAGCAGTTGCGTCTCCAGTTGCCCGGTCTGCCGATCTATTTCGGCAACCGGAACTGGGAGCCCTACGTCGAAGACACCGTTGCGGCGATGCGGGACAACGGAATCCGGCGGGCGGCGGTGTTCACCACGTCGGCATGGGGTGGTTACTCCGGCTGCACCCAGTACGTCGAGGACATCGCCCGGGCACGGGCCGCGGCCGGGCCCGATGCGCCGGAGCTGGTCAAACTGCGCCAGTACTTCGACCATCCGCTGTTGGTCGAGATGTTCGCCGACTCGATCGCGGAGGCGGCCGCGACGTTGCCGGTCGAGCTGCGTGACGAGGCCCGGCTGGTGTTCACCGCACACTCGGTGCCCATCGCCGCCGATGAGCGGCATGGCCCAGCCCTCTACAGTCGGCAGGTCGGCTACGCGACGCGGTTGGTGGCCGCCGCCGCGGGCTATGACGACTACGACCAGGTCTGGCAGTCGCGGTCGGGACCGCCCCGAATCCCGTGGCTCGAACCCGACGTGGCCGATCACCTGACTGTGTTGGGCCAGAACGGAACCCGGGCGGTCATCATGTGTCCGATCGGATTCGTCGCCGACCACATCGAGGTCGTGTGGGATCTCGACTACGAACTCCGGTTGCAGGCCGAACAGGGCGGTATCGCCTTCGCACGGGCCAGCACTCCGAATTCCGATGAACGTTTCGCTCGTTTGGCGGCCGGCTTGATCGAGGAGCTGCGCACGGGCGCGGCGCCGCTGCGGGTCGCCGGTCCCGAGCCGGTGCCCGGCTACGGGTTCAGCGTCAACGGTGCGCTGTGCTCACCGCGCTGCTGTGGGACGCCACCCAAAGACTAGTCCCGCCAAGCGGATTGCAGGATCGCTTCGAGTGCGGCCAACCGCGCGGAGCGCACTACCTGTGCCAGTGGCCGCATGGCGTCACCGGCGATCTGAACCTCCGAGGAACTCTGCAGGCCGATCGGCATCAGGCCCGAGCTCACGGTCATGATCGCGTCCACGTGGGCGGCGTTCTCCAATACTCTTACGGCGCGGGTGGGTGCGTGGTCGGGGATGCGGTGCATCCGTCCGGCTTCGAGGATGTCCTCGACCATGCCGCGGGGATCCTCGATATCCACACCTACGCCGGCCCGCAAGGTGACCAGCGTGTCGGCCGCCGAGCGCACCGCTGAGCGCAACTCGTACTCGGCCTCGCCGAGGTCGTGGTGCTGAGGCGGTGGCAGAACGGGCAGTGAGTACACGGTCCACGACAGCGCCCTCGGCTCGGGCTCGAAGGTGGATTCGGTTTCCACGTCGTCGAATTCGAAGTACTCGAACTCGGGCACCAGCCCGACGCCGTCGAGCTCGTCATGGGTCACCAGGACTGCTTCGCCCACGCTCAGTGCGTCGCGCTGGAACTGCGATCCCGCCGGTAATCCGCGGACATCGCCGGGCACCGGCAATGCCACCCTGATCGAAGGCCGGGTGCCGGACCGGCCGACGGCCGTGCGCAAGGTCTGCAGCAGCGACACCGATCCCGAGTCCTCCAACTCGGGCCAGGGCAATCCCGTACGGACGGCGGCCTGCGAGTCGTAGGCCGTCACAGAATGCATTGGTGCCCATTGAGATAACGCGTCGAGGACGTCGTCGGGCGCGGCCGCGCCCGCAAGCCAGGCGTTGGCCCACATCGAAAGAGTCGCACTTGGACACCACATGATCCTGGCAGTGTAATTGTCGGTCGCCGATCGGGTCGTATTCGCTAGGGTGGGCGTATGCCGCTTCCGCTGATCTGGCTCATCCTGGCGCTGGGACTCGCCGGGGCAGAGGCGCTGACCGGTGACATGTTCCTGCTCATGCTGGCCGGCGGTGCACTGGCCGCGACGGGCTCGAGTTGGCTGTTCGACCTGCCCCTGTGGGGTGACGGTCTGGTGTTTCTGGTGGTGTCGGTGCTTTTGCTGGTTCTGGTCCGGCCTGCGCTGCGGCGCCGTTTCGAGGCCGGCCGGGGACTTCCCGAACCTGTCAAGGCGCTCGAGGGCAAATCGGCGCTGGTATTGGACCGGGTGGGGCAGCACGAGGGCCAGGTCAAGCTCGACGGCGAGGTCTGGACGGCGCGGCCGCTCGACGACAACGATGTGTACGAACCGGGTGATCACGTGACCGTTGTCAGGATCGACGGCGCCACCGCGGTGGTCTTCAAGGCGATGTAGTAGCTCCGTAAACGAGGTAGGACCTAGAGGGAGGGATCCACCATGGAAGGTGCCGTAGCCGGGCTGATCTTGCTGCTCGTGCTGGTGGTGTTCGCGATCATCATCGTGGCGAAATCAGTTGCGCTCATTCCACAGGCCGAGGCGGCGGTGATCGAGCGGCTGGGCCGCTACAGCCGCACGGTCAGTGGCCAGCTGACGCTGCTGGTGCCGTTCATCGACCGGATCCGGGCCCGGGTGGATCTGCGCGAGCGGGTGGTGTCCTTCCCGCCGCAGCCGGTGATCACCGAGGACAACCTGACCCTCAACATCGACACCGTGGTCTATTTCCAGGTGACCAATCCGCAGGCAGCGGTGTACCAGATCAGCAACTACATCGTCGGCGTCGAGCAGCTGACCACCACCACACTGCGCAACGTCGTCGGTGGTATGACCCTGGAGCAGACGCTGACCTCCCGCGACTCGATCAACGCCCAGCTGCGGGGTGTGCTGGACGAGGCCACCGGTCGGTGGGGGCTGCGGGTGGCGCGAGTCGAGCTACGCAGCATCGATCCGCCGCCGTCGATCCAGGAGTCGATGGAAAAGCAGATGAAGGCCGACCGCGACAAGCGGGCCATGATCCTGACCGCGGAAGGTGTCCGGGAGTCCTCGATCAAACAGGCCGAGGGTCAGAAGCAGTCGCAGATCCTGGCCGCCGAGGGTGCCAAGCAGGCCGCGATCCTGGCCGCCGAGGCCGACCGGCAGTCGCGGATGTTGCGCGCCCAGGGTGAACGCGCCGCCCAGTACCTGCAGGCGCAGGGGCAGGCCAAGGCCATCGAGAAGACGTTCGCCGCGATCAAGGCCGGCCGACCGACCCCGGAGATGCTGGCCTACCAGTATCTGCAGACGCTGCCCCAGATGGCCAAGGGCGAGGCGAACAAGGTCTGGCTGGTGCCCAGCGATTTCGGTTCGGCGTTGCAGGGTTTCACGAAGATGCTGGGTGCGCCGGGCGAGGACGGGGTCTTCCGGTACACGCCGCCGCCGGTCGACGAGGACCTGCCCAAGCCCGAGGACGACAGCGACGAAGTCGCCGAGTGGTTCAACACCGAGACCGATCCCGAGATCGCGCGTGCCGTGGCCAAGGCCGAGGCCGAAGCCAGGGCGACGGCGCCGCCCCTGGGTGCTCCGTCGGCGCAGCAGCCGCTGGGGCCGCCGCCGGGGATGCCGCCCAATGAACTGGAAGGTGGCGCGCACCGCGCGTAATAGTCGCGTTCATTGCTTGACCTCCTTGACGCAGTAGACTTGACGTAGTTGACGCGTCTGGGAGGCCGCAATGACCGATCTCGCACTGTTCGAGCGCCAGATCATGCGTTCGGTGGGGCAGAAGGTCCACGAGCGGTTACGGCGGGCCGACGAGGCGAGCCTGGGCCCTGAGGCATTCGGTGACCCGGAGCAGATCGCCGAGGCAATGGTGGCGGCATTGCCGTTGGGTCACGTGTTCGACGAGGTCACCGGCCCGTTCTACGACACGGCAGGGTTGACGCGTTGGCTCGGCGTGACCCGCCAGGCGCTGCACCAGAAAGTGGTGCGGTACGCAATCCTGGCCTGCCCGCTCGATGACGGCGGGGTCGTGTACCCGACGTGGCAGTTTCTCGACAGCGGTGCCACCATTCCCTCGCTGCGTGATGTGCTGACGGTGCTGACCGAGGGCACCGATGACCCGTGGATGGCTGCGTTGTGGATGCGGGCGCCCAGTGAGCAACTCGACGGATCCTGCCCCGCGGACTGGCTGCGCGGTGGTGGGGATCCGCAGACCGTCATCAACATGGCCCGGGAGACCGCGGCGAGTTGGAGCGCATGAGCCGGCAGCGGCTCGCGCTCGGTTCACCACCGGACGTCTCCGGGTTCCCGCGGACCCGGCTGCGCATCGACCACCTGTTATATCGGGCCCACTCCGTGGGCAGGTCGCCGTGGTGGTTCTCCGCAGATCTGAGCGGTCGCTTCGATCTGCTTCCGCCGAACGGAACCTGTTATCTGGCAACCGATGTCATGACAGCTCTGCGGGAGCGCTTCGGCCACGATCTGGTACGCCAGGGTGTGGTCACGTTCGAGGCCGCGGCCCGCACCGCGGTGTCGCGGGTGCGGGTTCCGGCGCCCCGTTGGTTGGCCAACGCATGTTCGCCGCGGGCCGCTTCCTTCGTCGGGATGACCCGCGAACTCGGTACGTGCCCGGATTATGAGCTGCCTCAGGCGTGGGCCGCGGCCTTCTTCGCCACGGGCCGCCACAGTGGAATTCGTTATCAGACCCGGTTCAGTACCGGTGCGGGTGCGAACGCGGTCGCCTTGTTCGAGGATGCGGGACAACGTGATTGGTCCGTCGACCCGTCACCGACCGGAGGCGTGCAGGCGTGCGTGGCCGTCGGCATCATGGTCGCTCACCGACCCACCCGGCGTCAGGTGCGTATCAAACCGCCACCCGGCTAGCCAGAGGCCTGCCGGTGGCGGGGCTGCAACCCCAGTTCCACCATCGGCAGCGGTGCGTTCGTATCGGTGATCGGTTGGCCCAGTGTCGCTTCCAGGACGAGCTTGAACTGGTCCCACGTCTTCGGATGCTCCGCGCGGTAATCGGCCAGCACCTGGTCGACGGCCGGCTGGTCCAGCACGTGCGCGACCGCGGGGGCCGGACGGTGACTGCCGAGCCACACCCGGACCTGAGGATTTGCCACAACATTGCGGAACCACTGGGCCTTTGCCCCGAACCCCGAGGCCACGACGATGGTGTCCGGACTCGGCCGGCCCACCACTTCGAGCACGACGTAGCGCCGCGCGCCAGAGGTGCGACCGATGTGCTCGAGCATCAACATCCGCGAGCCGAACAGCGCACCGGCGCGCATCCGGTAGAGCCAGATCGGAGCACGCACGAGCCGGCGGTTGCGTAGGAGCCGGGCACCGAGATCGGGCAGCGCGGCCATACATTGGCTCCTCACGGTTCGGAGAGCGTGCGGCCGATGGGCTCCGCTTGCGGTGCGTCGGCCTGCAGACGCGCCCGGTCGCGGTGGTGGAGGCGCCATTCGTAGACCAGGCCGGCCACGCCGAGTGCGGCGGTGCTCAACGACACCAGGACCAGTGCCGGGCTGATGTTCCCGGTCAACGCGTCGCCAAGGACGACGACGGCCGCCGTGCCGGGGAACAGCCCCACCAGCGTTGCCAGCGTGTAGGGGACGGCGCGTACTGCAGACGCGCCGGCCGCATAGTTCAGCACCGAGAACGGCACCGCCGGGATCAACCGCATGGACAGCACCACGGGCCAGCCACGCCGGCGCAATCGGGTGTCCAGCGAGTCGATCCGGGGGTGCGGGACCAGGCGATTGAGCTGCCAACCGGCGGCCCGGATCAAGAACAGTGCGAGTACCGCACTGACAGCGCTGGCCACCACGGCGATGGCCACGCCCAGCACCGGCCCGAACAGCAGGCCCGCAGCGAGGGTGAATGCGGTGCGTGGGAATGGGAACACCGTGACGATGATGTGCGCACCGAGGAAAGCCAGCGGGAACCAGGGACCCACGGAGGTGGCCCAGTCCCGCATCTGCATCGCAGTCGGCAACGGAATCAGTACGGCGACTGCGACAAGAATCACAATGCCGGCCAGCAGGCCCACGATCCGCCGGGGCGGCAGTTGGGAAGCCGTCGAGATCACCGCGGCGCGCACCATGCGCAGGGTCCTGACGACGGGTTTCACGTCTTCCAAGAGTACGGGCCGCAGGCGCCGACGACCGCTGGGTGTAACCGCGAGTCCGCCCACCAGCGGTCAGAGCCGTGATGGCGATCATTTAGCCTGAGGGTCAAGTAGGTAGGTCACACGCTGCGATAACAGGAGATGCGGGTGTCGTTACAGGGGACTAGCGCGGTCGAGGCGGACCGACAGCAGTGGCGGACGGCAGTCGCCGGAGTGCTGGCCAAGAGCAGTCGACGGGATGTGGCCGATCTACCGGCCGAGCCCGAACGCCTACTGGATTCGCAGACCTACGAAGGTTTCGCCATCCGGCCGCTCTACACGAGCCTGGATGCAGTGCCCGAGTCCGCGCTGCCGGGGCAGTGGCCGTTCGTGCGCGGCGGCGACGCCCTTCGTGACGTGAAGTCCGGCTGGCGCGTCGTCGAGAGCTTCCCGGCTGTCGCGGGTACCGCGGTCGGCACCGTCAACGGTGCGGTACTGGTGGCCTTGACGGAGGGGGCGAGCGCGCTCTCTCTGCGGGTCGGCGCCGAGGGCGGCATTGCCCTGGGTGAGCTTGACCGTCTGCTCGACGGCGTGTTCCTGGACCTGGTGCCGGTGATCTTCGAAGGCGTCGAAAGCGCCGGTGCAGACCTGGCGGCAGCGGCCGACGCGGTGCTGGCGCTGCTCGGGAACCTCGACGAGGATCAGCGCTCGCGACTGTCGATCGATCTCGGTGTCGACCCGCTGACCGCGCCGCTGTCCGGCCGGCCCGCCACGGACGGCGCCGATCTGCCGGCCACCGTCGCCAAGCTCACCGGGTATGCCGGGGGAGTGCGGGCGATCACGGTCGACGGCCCGGCGTTCCACAACCTCGGTTCGAGTGCCGCATGGGAGCTCGCGGGGTCGATCGCCGCGGCGGTCGCCTACCTGCGCCTGCTCAGCGACGGCGGGGTGGCGACGCCGGATGCGTTGCGGCAGATCAGCTTCCGCTATGCGGCCGACGACGACCAGTTCATGACGATCGCCAAGCTGCGCGTTGCCAGGCAGCTCTGGGCACGGGTGGCCGAGGTGGTCGGGGCAGCAGAGGGCGGCGCGGCCCGAATCCACGCGGTGAGTTCGTTGCCGATGATGACCCAGCGCGACCCGTGGGTGAACATGCTGCGCACCACCCTGGCCGCCTTCGCGGCGGGCGTCGGTGGGGCCGACACCGTGCAGGTGCATCCGTTCGACGTGGCGATTCCGGATGGACTGGACGGGACGTCGGCGAGCTTCGCGCGGCGCATCGCCCGCAACACCCAGCTGCTGCTGTTGGAGGAGTCGCACATCGGTCAGGTGCTCGATCCGGCCGGTGGCTCCTGGTTCGTCGAAGATCTGACGGCTCAGTTGGCCGAACAGGCGTGGGCGCACTTCCAGGACATCGAGGCGCGGGGCGGGTTCGTCGCCGCTCGCGACTACATCGCGGCCCAGATCGCCGAGGTCGCCGCGCGGCGCAGTGACGATGTCGCGCACCGGCGCACCGCGATCACCGGTGTCAACGAATTCCCCAATCTCGACGAACAGCCGCTCCCGCAGGGATCGTCGGCGTCGTCCATCGCGCGGTACGCAGCCGGATTCGAGGCGCTGCGCGACCGCTCGGATGCATTCCTGGCATCGACCGGCGCGCGGCCCAAGGTTCTGTTGCTGCCGCTGGGGCCGCTGGCCGAGCACAACATCCGCACCACGTTCGCGTCGAACCTGTTGGCGTCCGGCGGAATCGAGGCGATCAACCCCGGGACCGTAGAGGCGGCCGCGGTTGCCGCGGCGGTGGCCGATGCCGGTGCCCCGACGGTGGCGGTGCTCTGTGGCAGCGACGCCCGCTACGGTGCCGAGGCCTCCGCAGCTGTGGCCGCTGCACACGCGGCCGGTGTGCGTCAGGTGCTGCTGGCCGGCCCGGAAAAGGCTGTCGCCGAGGCTGATTCGAAGCCTGACGGATACCTGACCGCCAAGATCGATGCGGTCGAAGCTTTGTCGAACCTGCTCACCGGACTGGGGGCCTGAGATGACTGCCACAACTGGAATCGGAAGTTTCGCGGACGTACCGCTGCATGGCGAAGGCGCGGGTGAGCCCGCCACTCCGGAAGCCGTCGAGACCCACGTCGCGGCGGCCGCCACCGCGCACGGCTACACCCCCGAGCAGTTGACCTGGGCCACGCCCGAGGGCATCGACGTCAAGCCGGTGTACATCGCCGCGGACCGAGACGAAGCGGCCGCCGCCGGCTACCCGCTCGATACCTTCCCCGGCGCACCGCCTTTCGTGCGTGGGCCGTACCCGACCATGTACGTCAACCAGCCGTGGACCATCCGCCAGTACGCCGGTTTCTCTACCGCCGCCGAATCCAACGCGTTCTACCGACGCAACCTGGCCGCCGGGCAGAAGGGCCTCTCGGTGGCCTTCGACCTGGCCACCCACCGCGGATACGACTCGGATCATCCGCGCGTGCAGGGTGACGTCGGAATGGCCGGTGTGGCCATCGATTCCATCCTCGACATGCGTCAGTTGTTCGATGGCATCGACCTGTCGGCAGTCAGCGTGTCGATGACGATGAACGGGGCGGTGCTGCCGATCCTGGCGCTCTACGTCGTCGCGGCCGAGGAGCAGGGGGTCCCGCCCGAGAAGCTGGCAGGGACCATCCAGAACGACATCCTCAAAGAGTTCATGGTCCGCAACACCTACATCTATCCGCCCACCCCGTCGATGCGGATCATCTCGGACATCTTCGCCTACACCAGCGCCAAGATGCCCAAGTTCAACTCGATCTCGATCTCGGGCTATCACATCCAAGAGGCCGGGGCGACAGCCGATCTGGAGCTGGCCTACACGCTGGCCGACGGTGTCGAGTACATCAAGGCGGGCCTCGATGCCGGCCTGGACATCGACAAGTTCGCGCCGCGGCTGAGCTTTTTCTGGGGCATCGGCATGAACTTCTTCATGGAGGTGGCCAAGCTGCGGGCCGGCCGCCTGCTGTGGAGCGAGCTGGTGGCCCAGTTCGACCCGAAGAACGACAAGTCGCTGTCGCTGCGTACCCATTCGCAGACCTCGGGCTGGTCGCTGACCGCGCAGGACGTGTTCAACAACGTCGCCAGAACTTGTATCGAGGCGATGGCGGCCACGCAGGGGCACACCCAGTCGCTCCACACCAACGCCCTGGACGAGGCACTGGCGCTGCCCACCGACTTCTCCGCGCGGATCGCCCGCAACACCCAGCTGCTGCTGCAGCAGGAGTCGGGGACCACCCGGCCGATCGACCCGTGGGGCGGCTCGTATTACGTCGAGTGGCTCACGCATCAGTTGGCCGACAAGGCGCGTGCCCACATCCACGAGGTGAACGAGCACGGCGGCATGGCGCAGGCCATCAGCGACGGCATCCCGAAGCTTCGCATCGAAGAGGCCGCGGCCCGCACGCAGGCGCGGATCGACTCCGGTGCCCAGCCGCTGATCGGCGTGAACAAGTATCAGGTGGAAGAGGACCAGGAGATCGAGGTCCTCAAGGTCGAGAACAGCCGGGTGCGGGCCGAACAGCTGGCCAAACTGCAGCAGCTGCGCGCGGACCGCGACGAGTCGGCGACGCAGGCCGCGCTGGCCGAGCTGACCCGTGCCGCCGAGGCGACCGGGTCCGCCGGCGAGGACGGACTGGGCAACAACCTGTTGGCCCTGGCCATCAATGCCGCCCGCGCCAACGCCACGCTCGGTGAGATCTCCGACGCCCTGGAGAAGGTGTACGGGCGGCACCAGGCCGAGATCCGTACCATTTCGGGCGTCTACCGCGACGAGGTCGGAAAGGGCAGCAACATCGCTACCGCTACCGAGCTGGTGACCAAGTTCGCCGAGGCCGATGGCCGTCGGCCCCGCATCCTGGTGGCCAAGATGGGCCAGGACGGTCACGACCGTGGACAGAAGGTGATCGCAACGGCGTTCGCCGACATCGGTTTCGACGTCGACGTGGGCTCGTTGTTCTCGACCCCGGAGGAGGTGGCCCGTCAGGCCGCCGACAACGACGTGCATGTGGTCGGGGTGTCGTCACTGGCCGCGGGGCACCTGACCCTGGTGCCCGCGCTGCGTGACGCGCTGGCCGAGGTGGGCCGGCCCGACATCATGATCGTCGTCGGCGGGGTCATCCCGCCCGGGGACTTCGACGAGCTCTACGATGCCGGGGCCAACGCGATCTTCCCGCCTGGCACCGTGATCGCCGATGCGGCCATCGGCCTGCTGCAGAAGCTGGCAGACCGGCTCGGTTACCAGCTGAGCTAGCAATGGCGCTCTCGGTGCAGGAACTGGCGGAGGCCATCCGGGGCGGCGACCGAGCTGCCCTGGCGCGGGCCATCACGATGGTGGAATCCACCCGGGCCGATCATCGTGACCAGGCTCAGCAGTTGCTGCTGGAGTTGATGCCCGAGGCGGGCAAAGCTCAACACATCGGCATCACCGGCGTTCCCGGCGTCGGCAAGTCGACGACGATCGAAGCCCTCGGCATGTACCTCATCGAGGCCGGCCACCGGGTGGCGGTACTGGCCGTGGATCCGTCGTCGACCCGGACCGGTGGCTCGATCCTGGGTGACAAGACCCGGATGGCCAAACTGGCCGTTCACCCCGACGCCTACATCCGGCCGTCGCCGACGTCAGGGACGCTCGGTGGGGTGGCCAAGGCCACCCGCGAGACCATCGTTCTGCTGGAGGCCGCCGGCTACGACGTCATCCTGGTCGAGACGGTGGGGGTGGGGCAGTCCGAGGTCACCGTGTCGAACATGGTCGACACGTTCGTGTTCCTCACCCTGGCCCGCACGGGTGACCAGCTGCAGGGCATCAAGAAAGGTGTGCTGGAGCTGGCCGACGTCATCGTCGTCAACAAGGCCGACGGCGAGCACGCGATCGAGGCCAAGGCCGCCGCTCGCGAACTGACGGGTGCCATCCGCCTCATCTATCCGCGTGAAACATTGTGGCGGCCACCGGTTCTCACGATGAGTGCGATCGAAGGCCACGGGCTGACCGAACTCTGGGAGACAGTTCTCGAGCATCGTCAGGTGCTGACCGAGGCCGGGGAGTTCGAGGCCCGGCGACGCGCGCAGCAGGTGGATTGGACCTGGTCGATGGTGAGAGACACCGTGCTGGATCGCGTGATGTCACATCCCGGTGTCCGCGGTATCCGCGATGAGGTGGAGCGCCGGGTGCGCGAGGGTGAACTGACTCCGGCCCTGGCCGCGCAGGAAATTCTCGACGCGGCCGGATGACAGTGAAAGGCTGGGTTGACCCGGAGATGAGGGACGTGAAGGCGAAACTGTATGTGCTCGCGGCGGCCGCGATGGTCGGCGGTGCTGTTCTGACCGGCTGCGGCGGCGGCGGATCGACCGGCCCGGCGCCCACCGTGGCCAAGTCCAAGCTGCAAACCATGGCGAAGGAGAACCTGGAAGCGGCGGCCAAGCGCAAGGCCAAGTCTGTGACCTGCGACGACGGCATCGTCGGCAAGGTGGGAGCGACCCAGCATTGTGTGCTGACAGCCAAGGACGGCACCAAGTACGGCGTTACGGCTACGGTCAAGAACGTCGAATCCGAGAAGGTCAAGATCGACTTCAAGGTGGATGACAAGCCGAGTCCCTGACCCGGTGGCGGGGCTCCGGCTAACAGGTCGGTAACGCCTGTGGAATTTGCCGGGGGGCCAGGTAAATTCAAGTGTGTGACCGATCACAACCGGGAGCGCGACGAGGCGCTTCCACACGGCGTCCAAGGCGCGGCGGACAGGAACTTCTCCTGCACGGTCCGCGGGTTCTCGAAGTTGTTCCCAGGCCGGAAGTACGGTGGCGGGGCACTGGTGATTCTCCAAGACGGTCAACCGGTGGTCGACGTCTGGACTGGCTACTCCGACCGAGACGGCACCCAGCATTGGACGGCCGACACGGGTGCGATGGTGTTCTCCGCGACGAAGGGCATGGCCTCGACGGTCATCCATCGCCTCGTCGATCGTGGGCTGATCGACTATGCCCGCCCGGTGAGCGAATATTGGCCTGAATTTGGGACCAATGGCAAATCCGCGGTCACGGTGCGACAGGTGATGGCGCACGAGGCGGGGCTGTCTCAGCTCAACGGCGTCAGCAAAGCCGATCTGCTGGATCACCGGGTGATGGAAGGCCGGGTCGCGGCGGCGCCGGTGAACTCACTTCTGTTCGGCAAGCCCGCCTATCACGCGCTCACCTACGGCTGGCTGTTGTCGGGTCTGGCCCGCGCGGTGACCGGGCAGAGCATGCGCGACCTGTTCCGGATCGAGTTGGCAGAGCCTTTGGGTACCGATGGCCTGCACCTGGGGCGTCCGCCGGCCGACGCCCCGACCCGGGCCGCACAGATTCTGGTTCCGCAACGACGTTGGCCGAACCAGGTCTTCGACTTCATGGCGCCGCGGATCGCGGCGCTGAACTTCTCTGGCGCATTCGGTTCCATGTACTTCCCCGGCGTGATGTCCCTCGTTCAGGGGGACACCCCGTTTCTGGACGCCGAGGCACCCGCCGTCAACGGTGTCGCCACGGCCCGCGGCCTGGCCAGAATGTACGGTGCGATCGCCAACTACGGCCGCTTCGGGGGCGCGGACTACCTGTCCGAGCGCATCGTTGGTGGTTTGGCCGGTCCGCCCGGCCTACGCCCGGACCGCAATCTCGGGGTGCCGCTCGGCTTCCATCTCGGTTATCACGCGGTGCCGTTCGGAATCATGCCCGGATTCGGTCATGTCGGCCTCGGCGGGTCGGTCGGCTGGGCGGACCCGGCCAGCGGGCTGGCGATCGGGTTTGTGCACAACCGTCTGCTGACTCCGATGGTGTTGGACATGGCGGCCTTCGTCGGTCTGAATGCTCTGATTCGCAAGGACGTGGCCCGTGCCCGCGAGCGGGGATTCGAGGCGGTGCCGAACCTCGGTGCGGCCCCGTACGAGTTGTCCAAACCCGTCGCGGGATAGTTCACCCGACACCGGAGCCGACCTGTTGCAACCAGCAGGTCGGCTCCGTTCGTTGCGGAGGGTTGAGCGCGGGACAGGAACGGCGGCGTACCGCTTCTACCTGCAGTGATATACATCACACTATGTCCCATATGTGGGACGCCATTCCCGTCGTTGCAGCGCATGTCCACCGTTAACCTCGGCAGATTTGCCTCAGTAGACACATTGTGGTTTCTGTCACGCATTCGCCTACGGCGTGGGCTGAATCTCAGTCGGCCTGTCCTGGCGCCGAAATTTGGTACGCCTCCGTCTCCTGTGTTGCGACAGTTTCCCCGTCCGCGGCGATCCATGCTGGTTGCGACGTTGCGTAGTCAATGATCGCCATTAGCTGATGCGTAAGATGGGTACACATTCGTACCATTTTCGCGCACCTGTCGCATGGAACGTGAATTCGGTTCAACTACGGATCTCGCAGTTTGCGTGACGGTTGCCAGCTAACTATTGGCGGTCGACCTATGAATTAACTGTGAGTGGTGAGTCAAACACCCTTTTCCGACTATGGACAACCTGTGAAAGCGTGCCCTCGCGCCTTAAGGTGGCTCGTGGTTAGTTAGCGGGATAATTTCCCCCGCGCCGTGGCGGTGCGGTGTCGAGAAGTAAATAGTGTTGGTGCGCAGGGGTATTGGTGATTCAGGGCGGGTGCTGCCGATCCGAGTCGGGTACCTCGCTGATGAAATTGGCCGGTGCTGCCATTTCTCAAAATTGGTCGGTGCAGCGAACGTCTGAGCATTTTTGCGATCGGGTGTTTCCAACATGTACTTGGTCCACGCGCTACGCTACGGAGCCGCGTTGGCAACGGCTCGTACCGGATACGGGGATTCGGTACGGTGCGTCGTGGGCGACGTAGCGCACATTCTTTTCCGCGTTCTAAGTATGTTGATCGACGTTTGCTGATCGATCGCATCGAGAAAGGTGAGCCAACTTGGCCGAGACACCAGTCACCCCGATTGCCGTGATCGGCATGGGCTGCCGTCTGCCCGGAGGGATCGACTCACCGGCCGCGTTCTGGCAGGCACTTCTGCGGCGAGACGACCTCGTCACCAAGGTCCCGCTGGATCGCTGGGACGCTGACGAGTACTACGACCCGGAGCCCGGAGTGCCTGGTCGTTCGGTGTCCAAGTGGGGTGCGTTCCTCGACGACGTTTCAGGATTCGACGCGGACTTCTTCGGTTACGGGGAACGTGAGGCACCGTCCATCGACCCGCAGCACCGACTCCTGCTCGAGACGTCATGGGAGGCCCTCGAGCACGCCGGACGGGCTCCCGGCGACATCGCCGGTTCGTTGACCGGCGTCTTCCTCGGTATGACGCACAACGACTACCAGATGGTCGCTGCGGAGGCAGATGCGCTCGACGGCGCCTACGGCTTCGCCGGAACGAACTTCAGCCTGGCGTCGGGCCGTGTCGCGTACGCACTGGGCGTACACGGACCCGCGCTGACGGTCGACTCGGCCTGCTCATCGGGCCTACTGGCCATCCACATGGCCTGCCGGAGCCTGCACGAATCGGAGAGCGACCTGGCCCTGGCCGGCGGCGCCTCACTCCTGCTGGATCCGAAGAAGATGGTGGCGGGCTCGGCGCAGGGAATGCTGTCGCCCACCGGCCGCTGCCACGCGTTCGACGTCGGCGCCGACGGGTTCGTCTCGGGCGAGGGCGTCGCCATGGTGCTGTTGAAGCGTCTTGCGGATGCCGAGCGTGACGGTGACCGGGTGCTCGCCGTGATCCGCGGTACGGCGGCCAACCAGGACGGCCACACGATCAACATCGCGACCCCGTCGGAGGAGTCGCAGAGCGCGGTCTACCGCGCGGCGCTGGCCGCCGGAGCGGTCGATCCGGTGACCGTCGGCATGATCGAGGCCCACGGAACCGGAACGCCGGTCGGCGACCCCATCGAGTACGCCAGTTTGGCCGCCGTGTACGGCACCGACGGCCCGTGCGCCCTCGGGTCGGTGAAGACCAACATGGGGCACGCCCAGTCGGCGTCCGGAGCGATCGGTCTGATCAAGGCAGTACTCGCCTTGCAGCACGGCGCCGTTCCGGCCAACCTGCATTTCACCGAGTTGCCCGAGGCGATGGCCCGGCTCAACAGCTCGCTGACCGTCCCGACCGAACTGACGCCGTGGCCGGTCGCCGGGGAACACCCGCGGCGCGCGGCCGTGTCGTCCTACGGGTTGTCCGGTACCAATGTGCACGCGGTGCTCGAGCAGGCCCCCGCCGCCGGCCCCGAGCCCGCAGATGCGCCGGGCGCTGATGGCGAGCCGATGATGTTCCCGGTGTCGTCCACCTCGGCCGACGAGCTGCGGCGGACCGCCGGCCGGCTGGCCAACTGGCTGATCCACGAGGCCGGTGACCAGCCCCTGCCGGATCTGGCCTACACGCTGACGAGGCGCCGCGCTCACCGGCCGTTCCGCACGACGGTGACGGCGGCGACCGCAGAGGAACTCGGTGCAGCGCTGCGGGAGGTCGCCGAGGGCGACGCCGTCTATGAGCCGGCCGTCGGAACCGGCGAGCGCGGACCGGTGTGGTTGTTCTCCGGCCAGGGTTCGCAGTGGGCGGGGATGGGTGCGCAACTTCTTGCCACCGAGCCTGCCTTCGCGGCGGCCATCGCCGAACTGGAACCCCTCATCGCCGCAGAGTCGGGTTTCTCTGTGACCGAGGCAATTTCGGATTCGGAGCCGGTCCAGGGCATCAACCGGGTGCAGCCGACGATATTCGCGATGCAGGTCGCGCTCGCTGCCGCCCTGAAGTCCAGGGGAGTGCAGCCCGGAGCGGTGATCGGCCACTCGATGGGCGAGGCCGCGGCAGCCGTGGTTGCGGGGGCGTTGTCGCTGCAGGACGCCGTGCGGGTGATCTGCCGGCGGTCGGCCCTGATGACCCGGATCTCGGGGTCGGGCGCCATGGCCTCGGTCGAACTGCCGGCGCAACATGTGCTGTCCGAGCTCGCCGCCCGAGGCATCACGGACGTGGTGATCTCGGTGATCGCCTCGCCGAAGTCCACCGTCGTCGGCGGAACCACCGAACGCATCCGGGAACTCGTCGCCGACTGGGAACAGCGGGACATCATGGCCCGCGAGGTCGCGGTCGACGTCGCGTCGCATTCGCCGCAGGTCGATCCGATCCTCGACGAACTCGCCGAGGTGCTCAGCGACCTGACCCCGCTCACGCCGACGGTTCCGTACTACTCGTCGACGTCGTATGACCCCCGCGACGAGCCCTACACCGATGCCGACTACTGGGTCGACAATCTCCGCCACGCCGTGCGGTTCTCGGCTGCGGTGCAGGCCGCCCTCGAGGACGGTTACCGCGTATTCGGTGAGCTTTCTCCGCACCCGCTGCTGGTTCACCCGGCCCAGCAGGTCGCCCGCAGCCTGGACATCAACATCGCGGCACTGCCGAGCATGCGGCGCGAGACCGAGATGCCCACCGGTCTGCTGCAGTACGTCGGTGACCTGCACAGCGCGGGCGCCGCAGTCGACTTCGGGACGCTGTACCCGGCGGGCACCCTCGCTGACGCACCCCTGCCCACCTGGACCCGTCTGCCCCTGACCGTCAGCCGGGATACTCGCGAGCATGTTCCGGGCGGCGGACATCTGCTCAGCGTCCATCCGCTGTTGGGCGCGCATGTGGTACTTCCCGAGGATCCCGAGCGTCATGTCTGGCAGGCCGACGTCGGGGTCGAGGCCCAGCCGTGGCTGGCCGACCATCAGGTCCACAACGTGGCCGCGCTTCCGGGCGCCGCGTACTGCGAGATGGCGTTGGTCGCCGGTCGCTCGCTGTTGGGCGATGCCTGCGAGGTACGCGACATCACCTTCGAACAGATGTTGCTGCTCGATGCCGAGACCGTGGTCTCGGCCGAGGCGAAGGTGACCCCCGACGGGGCAGTGCAGTTCCTGGTCGAGACAGCCGGGGATGGCGAACAGATCCGGCGTGCCGCGGCGATGATCGTCGAGGCGGAGCCCTCAGAGGCGCCGACCCGACTCGATCTGACCGCACTCAAGGCGGCCCACCCTCGCCGTGTCGAGGGCGACGCACTGCGTAAATGGTTCGGAGACAAAGGTATTCAGTACGGGCCGGCGTTCTCCGGCCTGGCGGCGGCATTCACCGCCGACGGTCCCGTCACCAGTGTGCTGGCCGAGGTGGCACTCCCCAGTGCAATCCGGTCGCAGCAGGGCGCCTACCAGATCCACCCGGCCTTGCTCGACGTGTGCTTCCAGTCGGTGGCGGCGTACGCCGAAGGCGAGGACCCGGGCGGGTTGCTGCTCCCGCTGGGCGTGCGCAGCCTGCGTGCGTCCGGGTCGACCCGTTCGGCGCATTACTGCCTGCTGCAGGTCACCAACGCCGACGCCACCAGCGTGGAAGCCGATCTCGATCTGCTCGACGAGGACGGTGAGGTCCTGCTCACCGTTCGTGGCCTACGGCTCGGCACCGGCATGACCGAAAGCGGTCAGCGGGAACGCATCTTCAACGAGCGCCTGCTTGCCGTCGAGTGGCACGAGCAGGAACTACCGGAAACCCGGACATCCGGGACGGGCAAGTGGTTGTTGATCACGTCGGACGGTTCGGATCTGCTGACCACGGAGTTGGCCGACGCGCTCGAACCCGATCTCGGTGACGTGTCGACAGTGGTCTGGCCTGAAGGGGCGAACCAAACCGGCAACGCCGAATCGCTGCGCAAACACCTCGGTGCCGAGACCTACAGTGACGTCGTCCTGGTCCTGGCCGGCGCTGCGGCCACGGGGGACCGGGAGTCGGCGTCCCGGGGCCTTGGGTTGGTCCAGCGTGTGGTTCACATCGTGCGTGAACTGATCGAAAGCGACGATCAGGCGCCGCGCCTGCACCTCATCACGCGTGGTGCACAGTCGGTGCTGCCCGGCGACGCGCTCAACCTCGACCAGATCGGGCTGCGCGGACTGGTCCGGGTGATCGGAAACGAGCAGCCGCAACTGCACGCGACGCAGATCGATGTCGACGAGCACACCGATCCCAAAGACGTTGCCCGCCAACTGCTCGCCGGCAGTCCCGAGGACGAGACCGCCTGGCGTGACGGTCGGTGGTACACCGCACGGCTGGGGGCCAGCCCGTTGGCTGCCGACGAGCGGCTGTCCACCACCGTCGACCTGTCCACCGATGCGGTGCGCCTGAGCATCCGGACCCCAGGGGACTTCGGTTCGCTGGAGCTGACCACCTTTGAGCGGCCGGCCCCCGAGCGCGGCTGCATCGAGGTGAGGGTCAGCGCGTCGAGCCTGAATTTCGTCGACGTTCTGGCGGCCTCGGGCCGGCATCCCGGTCTCGCCGAGCAGTCCGCAGCGCCGGGCCGCGATTTCGCGGGCGTCGTCACGGCCGTCGGACCCGATGTCACCGACCACAAGGTCGGCGATCGGGTGGCCGGGGTGGCGGCGACCGGTTGCTGGGGCACCTTCGTCACCTGTGCGTCCGACCTGGCCGTCGCGCTGCCCGATGAGCTCGCGATGGACAGTGCCGCCGCGGTGCCCACCGCTCATGCCACCGCGTGGTACGCGCTGCGGGAGCTGGCGAGGATCTCGGCACAGGACAAGGTGCTGATCCATTCGGCAACCGGAGGCCTCGGCCTGGCAGCCATCGCGGTCGCACGCGAGTGCGGAGCCGAGGTGTTCGCCACCGCTGGCAGTCCCGAGCGTCGGCAACTGTTGCGCGACATGGGCATCAAGTACGTCTACGACTCGCGCACGCTGAGCTTCGCCGATGAGATCCGCCGCGACACCAACGGATACGGTGTCGACGTCGTGCTCAATTCGCTGACCGGGTCGGGACAGCGCGCCGGACTGGAACTGCTGGCCTTCGGCGGCCGGTTCGTCGAGACCGGAGTCGCTGACCTTCGCGGTGACGCCACCCTCACACCGGCGATGATCCGAGAGGGCCTGTCGTTCCACGCGGTCGATCTGTCGTCGCTGAGCCAGCGTCGACCCGACGTCGTCCGCAGACTGCTGCAGACGGTGTTCGGCAAGCTCGCCGAAGGCGCGCTGCCGCTTCCGGAGATCAGCACCTATCCGCTGACTGCATGGGCCGGGGCGATGGAACTGATGGATGCGGCCGGGCACACCGGCAAGCTCGTCGTGAAGATCCCGGAGTCGGGCTCGGATACGGCGGTGGTGCCGCCCGAGCACGCACCGGTGTTCCGCGCCGACGGGGCTTATGTGATCACCGGCGGCCTCGGCGGCCTCGGACGCTTCCTCGCCGAGAAGATGGCATCGGCCGGTTGCGGCCGGATCGTGCTCAACGCCAGGTCCCAGCCGTCCGCCGAAGCACTGGTCGAGCTCGACCGGATCCGTGGCCTCGGCACCGAGGTGGAGGTGGTCACCGGCGACATCGCCGATCCCGCCACTGCCGCGGCGCTGGTGTCGGCGGCGACGGCCACCGGACTGGCGCTGCGTGGTGTCCTGCACGCGGCGGCGGTCGTCGAAGACGCCACGCTGACCAACATCACCGACGACCTGGTGGCCCGAGATTGGACGCCAAAGGCTGTGGGCGCGTGGAACCTTCACGAGGCGACACGGTCGGAGTCGCTGGACTGGTTCTGCTGCTTCTCGTCGGCTGCCGCCCTGGTGGGCTCACCGGGTCAGGGTGCGTACGCGGCCGCCAACAGCTGGTTGGACGGATTCACCCAGTGGCGGCGAAATGCGGGACTGCCGTCGAGCGCCATCGCCTGGGGTGCGTGGACCGAGATCGGCAAGGGCGCCGGTTTTGCCGAAGCCTCCGATTCGGCGATCGCGCCCGACGAAGGCGCCCACGCGTTCGAGACGATGCTGCGGCACAACCGTGGCTACGCCGGCTACACGCCGATCGTGGGGGTGTCCTGGCTCGCCGACTTCGCCAAGCGGGTCCCGTTCGCCGAGTCGTTCCGTCCCGCGAGTTCCGGGGATTCCGACGCGAGCGGGTTCCTCACCGAGTTGTACGGCAGCCCGCAGGACGAATGGCCTTCGCGGTTGCGTCGGCTGGTCTCCGACCAGATCAGCGTGCTGCTGCGTCGTTCGATCGACCCGGATCGTCCGCTGGCCGAATACGGTATCGACTCACTGGGCAACCTCGAGGTACGGACCAGGATCGAGACCGAAACCGGGGTACGGATCAGCCCGGCCGACATCACCACCGTCCGGGGGCTCGCCGACAAGTTGTGCGAGAAGTTGGTCGCCAATGCCGACACGGAGCTGACACCGACGGCGTGATGCCGAATTCGGTTGATTTTATAGAGGAGTCACGTTGCAGTTAGGGTCTGTTTCGATCGGTTCGGTCGAAGAGTGGGAAGCACCGCCCGGTTCTGCCGTTTCCTGGCGAGCCTCGCCGGCGTCGTGCGCCAAGGCGGCTGAAGCGCCCGTCAGTGACGTGCCGGTCAGCTACATGCAGGCCCAGCACCTGCGCGGGTTCGTCGATCAGCGAGCCAAGGGCCTGGACTACTCCCGTCTGGTGATCGTCACCTGTGACATCCCGGGACAATGTGACATCAGGGCGATGACGTACGTGGTCAATGCCCATGTGCGCAGGCATGACACGTTCCGTAGCTGGTTCGAGTATCACGATCTCCACAACATCGTGCGGCACACGATGCCGAATCCGGCCGACATCAAGTTCGTGCCCACCCGGCACGGCGATCTCACATCGGAGGAACTGCGTCAGCTGACGCTGTCGACACCGGATCCGCTGCACTGGGACTGCTTCACCTACGGCATCGTCCAGTACCCGGATCGGTTCACGATCTATGTGAGCATCGACCACCTGCACATGGATGCGACGTTCGCAGGTGTCACGCTCATGGAGTTCCATGCGATGTACACCACCCTCGTCAGCGGTGGCGCACCGCTGGCCCTTCCGGAGGCGGGCAGTTACGACGCCTTCTGCATGCGTCAGAAGGAACTGCTCGGTTCCCTGACGCCGGACTCACCGGAAGTCAAGGCGTGGGCGGACTTCGCGACCAGCAACAACGGCAGTCTGCCGGACTTCCCACTGCCCCTGGGCGATCCGCTCGAGCCATGTGGAGCGGAGATGTGGGTCGAGACCCTCATGGACGAGGAGCAGACAGCCAATTTCGAATCGGCATGTGTCGCAGCCGGGGCCCGCTTCATCGGCGGCATGCTCGCCTGCACCGGGATGGCCGAGCATGAACTGACCGGAGCGGATACCTATTACGGGCTGACTCCGAGCGATACCCGCAAGACCACCGCCGACCTGATGACGATGGGCTGGTTCACCGGTCTGGTGCCGATCACCGTTCCGATCGCGGGTAGGTCCTTTGCCGAATCGGCCGTTGCGGCACAGAAATCCTTCGACGCCGGACATCAGCTCGTGGATGTCCCGTTCTACCGGGTGCTCGAATTGCGGCCCGAATTGGATTGGCCGAGGCCGAATTTCCAGGTGATCAACTTCCTGGATGCCGGGGCGGCTCCCTTGTCGGTGCTGCTCACCACCGAGCTGGAATCGATGCGGATCGGCATGTTCAGTGACGGTGTGTACTCGTACCAGATGACGGTGTTCCTGGTGCGATTGAAGGACCGCACGGCGGTTTCGGTGGTCTATCCGAACAATCCCGAGGCACATGAATCGGTCGGCCGGTACGTCAAGGTACTGAAGTCGACGTGTGCGCGGGTGCTGGAAAACCTCAGCGCAGGGTCGCGCAGGTGAGCCGCGGAATGAAGTCAGAACAGGAAGGCACACTCGATGGCTGAGTCAACACTCAACGGCGTGTTGCGTGAGCGGGCGAGCATGCAGCCCAATGACATCGCCTACACGTTCGTCGATTACGAACGCGACTGGGACGGCATTGAGGAGACCCTGACCTGGGGTCAGCTCTACCGGCGCATCCGGAACCTGGCGGGGGAACTGCAGACCCACGCGGCATCGGGGGACCGTGCGGTGATCCTCGCGCCGCAGGGCCTGGACTACATCGTCGCCTTCCTGGCTTCGCTGGAAGCCGGGGTGGTCTGCGTCCCGCTGTCGACGCCGATGATCGGCGCCCACGACGAGCGGGTCACCGCGGTCCTTCGTGACGCGGCGCCCACGGTCATCCTCACCACGTCCGCCATTTCCGAGACGGTGGCCCCGTATGCGGTGGCGCAGGACGACAACCCGGCGCCGGTCGTGCTCGAGGTCGACAAGCTCGACCTGGATTCGCGCAAGGCGGTACGGCTGAGGCGCGAAGCCGCCCCCGAGACCGCCTACCTCCAGTACACGTCGGGCTCGACGCGGACTCCCGCGGGCGTGATGGTCTCGAATCGCAACCTGACGGCCAACTTCGAGCAGATGATGGCCAGCTTCTACCCGGACTACAACCGCGTGCCGCCGGCCGACACGACCGTGGTGACGTGGCTGCCGCTGTACCACGACATGGGGATGATGGCGGGTATCGTGGCGCCGATCCTCGGTGGATGGCGCACCGTGATGATGAGTCCGTTGGCGTTCCTGGCCCGGCCGGCGCGGTGGATGCAACAGCTGGGCAGTGTGACCACCGGCCTGACCGCGGGACCCAACTTCGCCTTCGACCTGGCCTCGGCCAAGACCACCGATGACGATATGGCGGGTTGCGACCTGAGCAACGTGCTGAGCATCATCAGCGGCGCCGAGCGCGTTCACCACGCAACCGTCGAACGCTTCACCAAGCGGTTCGCGGCATTCAATCTGCAGGGCAAGGTGATTCGTCCGTCCTACGGTCTGGCCGAGGCCACGCTTTACGTCGCGACGCGCGAGCCGGGCAAGCCGCCGGTGGTGGCCCACTTCGAGCCCGAGAAACTGGCCGCCGGGCATGCCGAGCGGTGTGCCGGCGGAACCGCACTGATCAGCTACGGGACACCGCAGAGCCCGGCCGTTCGGATCGTCGATACGGAGTCCCACACCGAGATGCCCGCCGGGATGATCGGTGAGATCTGGGCACAGGGCGAGAACATCGCGGCCGGATACTGGAATCGGCCCGTCGAGACGCAGGAGACCTTCGGCGCGACGATCGAGGGCGCACCCGACGGAACATGGTTGCGGACCGGCGATCTGGGCTTCATCTCCGAAGGCGAGTTGTTCATCATCGGACGGGTCAAGGATCTCCTGATCGTCCGCGGACGCAACCACTACCCGGACGACATCGAGGCCACGGTCTCGGCGATCTCCCGTGGGCGCGTCGCCGCGATTGCGGTGAACCACGAAGAGGAAGAGAAGCTGGTCGCCGTCATCGAGGTCAAGAAGCGTTCCGACGAAAGCCCGGAGGCCCTGTCCGAGCGTCTCACGTTGATGAAACGCGAAGTGATCTCCGCCATCTCGACGGCGCACGGACTCAACCCCGCCGACCTCGCACTCGTGGCCCCCGGCTCGCTCCCGATCACCACCAGCGGCAAGGTCCGTCGTCAGGCGAGTGCTGAGCTGTACCGCCGACAGGAGTTTGCGAGGTTGGACGCCTGATCGGGGCTGAACCGAAGCACTGAAACCACCATGTGGGCAACCCTTTTGCTGATGGCCATCGCGGTCAGCCTCGAACCGGTGCGGATCGGGCTGACCGTGCTGATGCTGAACCGGCCCCGGCCGGTGCATCAGTTGCTGGCGTTCCTGTGCGGCGGGTTCCTCATGGGCCTGGTGGTCGGCGGGACGGCGTTGCTGGTGCTCGACGCCGCACCGCTGGCCGCGGGCACGCTGACCGTGCCGAGGATGCAGATCGGGATCGGCATCCTCGCCTTGGTCGCCGCCGTGTTGGTGGCCGCCAACGTGGGCTCACGGCGGGCACAAAAGGCAGAGTCGGCGCCGGAAGAATCCGGCTCCGGCCAGGTGGCACTGGCGGCGCCGCGCGTCGGTCTGCGAGACCGGATACGTGCGGTCATGCAAGGCAATTCGCTCTGGGTGGCCGGTGTCAGCGGACTGGGTATCGCGCTGCCGTCGGTCGACTACCTGGCGGCGCTGGCCGTCATACATGCCTCCGGGGTCGCGCCCGGCACACAGGTTGGTGCGGTGATCGCGTTCAACCTGGTGGCGTTTGCACTCGTGGAGATCCCACTCCTGAGTTATCTGATCGCGCCGCAACGTACGCTGGTGTGGATGACCCGCGTGCACACCTGGATCCGTTCGTGCACGCGGCGCGACGTAGCGGTGATCCTCACTGCGGCAGGTGCTTTGTTCATCACGATCGGGCTGCTGGGGATATGAGCGGCAGCATGACACCGCCGACGGGCGGTGCTCAGAAGGGAGACGGCAGGGTGCCTGGAGTCAACGGAGGACGTCGACGCCGTGTTGGCGTCCGCGGTCGGAGCCGGTCACGCGATGCCGTCCGCCGCGTGCCGCAAGGCCTGCTGGCCGGGACCTTCGCCGTCGGCCTCGTCGCCGCGGGAACGGTGTTCGGCGCCGGAACCGCGTCCGCCGAGAACGCGCTGATCTTCGGCGGCGCCCGCGGGCCAGGCATTCCGTGGGACCAGATCACCAACAAGGTGGGCCGCGGTTACTACCCGAATGCGAACCGGCGCATCGTCGAGTATCCCGCCGGAATGGTGTACGGCCGGCTGCCGGACAAGTTGTGGCCCGGCAACGACATCTCGACCGACAGCGTGGGCGACTCGGTGGACATCGGTGCGCGCAACCTGAAGACCGCGCTGCAGGGCAGCCCCGGCCAGACCGTGGTGGTCGGCAACTCCGAGGGTGCGCTGGTGCTCAGCGAGGCGCTGGCGCGCCTGTCGCAGGATCCCGGTGCGCGTGCCCCGGAAGGCGTGTCTTTCACGCTGTTCGGGCCCCCGCAGTCGGTGACACCATTCAGCCATTCGGTGCTGTCGTCGCTGACGCCGGGGACGTACGTGCCGCTGATCGACTACACGGTGCGCGGTCCGGTGGAAAGCCAGTACGACACCACCTTGGTGGTGGGCGAATATGATTTCATCGCCGACTTCCCCGACCGACCGGACAACTGGTTGGCGCTGGCGAATTCGCTTGTCGCCCTGGAGTATCTGCACACCGAGACCTCGTACTCCACCCGCGAGGACGTGCCACCACAGAACATCTTCGTCACGGTCAACTCCAAGGGAGCCACGCAGACGGCGTATTTCCTGCCGACCCAACTCCTGCCTCTGACCAGGCCGCTTCGCGATCTCGGAGTTCCCAACGAGCTGGTCGACCAGCTCGACGGCGTCGTGCGGCCCATGGTGGATGCCGGATACTCACGTAACGACTACCCGGGCGCCCCGGCTACCGGTATCGATCCCGTGGCCCGGGCCAACGTCGAGGAGTGGTTGCGGCAGGCGGGCACCGGTCTGTCGGAACTGCCGCCGCAGCAGACTCCCGTGTCGCAGCCCACGATCAAGCTGAGCCGCACCGATCAGGAGAACATCGACAAGGCTGTGAAAGACGTCAAACTCAGCCCGACTGATCAGGCCAACATCGACAACGCCGCTCAGCAGGTGAAGAACCTGTTCCCGGGACTCGGCTAGCTAGCCGGCTCGGCTCACCGTTGCCGAGCCCGGCTCAGTTGCCGGGCTCGGCTTCCTGCTTGATCCCCACCCGCAGCCGATTGCGCACCTGGTCGACCTGCCGTGTGACGAAATCCGACGGCCACCAATTCGCCGTGCCGATCAGCGTGGCGATGGCGGGCACGGTCAAGGTGCGCACCAGGAATGTGTCCAGCAGAATCCCCACGCCCACAACGAATCCGGCTTGCACGACTGTGGTGATGCTGGCGAACAACAGGCCGAACATCGATGCGGCGAAGATCAGCCCGGCCGCCGTGATCACACCCCCGGTGGATCCGACGGTACGGATCACACCCGACCGCACGCCATGGGGCGACTCATCGCGTATTCGGGAGATCAGCAACAGGTTGTAATCGGCGCCGACGGCGACCAGCACGATGAAGGTCAGTGCGGGAACGCTCCAATGCAACTGTTGGCCGAGGACATACTGGAACATCACGACCCCGATGCCCAGAGCCGACAGGTAGGAGACCACCACCGAGGCGATCAGGTAGATCGGCGCGACAAGGGCTCGCAACAGGACCACCAGGATCAGCAGCACGACAGCGATCGTGACCGCGAGGATCAGCCGGATATCGTGGTTGTAGAAGTCGCGGGTGTCCCGGAGCATCGCCGGATATCCGGCGATCGACACCGAGGATCCTTCGAGCGCGGTGTTGGGCAGGGCGCCACGTGCGGTGTCCCCGATCGCATTGACCAGGTTCATCGCCTCGGTGCCGAACGGGTTGATGTCGGTCTGGATCAGGTAACGCGCGGTATGACCGTCGGGGGAGATGAACGTCGCCGCAGCCTTGCGGAAGTCGTCCTGCGTGAGGATCTGGGCGGGCACGTAGAACCCGGCCATCGGGGGGCTGGCCGCGTCGGTCTTCATGTTGAGCAGGAATGCCGACGCCTCGTCGAGGCCCGATCCCATCCGCTTGGTCTCGGTGACCAGTTGCGAGACTCCGTCGGCGATCTGTCGGCTGGCATCGGCAAGTGTGTCGGCACCGGTCTGCAGGGTGCTCAGCTGCGAACGTGCCTGGGCCGGGTTGGCCAGCCCCATGGACTGCATGGCCTTGCTCGCGGTGTCGATGGTGGTGCTGAGCTTCTTGACCGTGTCATCGAGGGACTGCATGGGATCTGTCGCCCGCAGATCCCGGGCCAGGGCAGCGATCTGATCGAAGGTTCCATCGGTACGAGCTGCGGCCAGCCGGCGCAGTGCTCCGCGGGCCTCGAGGCATGCCGGGTCGGTGAGGCAGACCGGGCTGGTGTCCAGTCCGCGCAGCACCGGGTCTATCCACGGCATTCCGTTGGTCAGATCGGAGAAGTTCGAACCCAGTGAGTCGCCGAGCGCCCGCATGCTGCTGACGAGTTTGGCCGCGCTGTCGACCTGCTGGAGTGTCGTGTTGCCGCCGACCTGCTTCTGCATTGCGGCCAGGGCGTCGACCAGACCGCGCGCTCCGGCCACGCCGCGGGTGACCTGTGTGCGCACATCGAGGAGGCTGGTGGCCAGCGAATCAGCGCCGTCGGTGAGCCGGTTGAGATCGCTTGCGCGCCCGTTGATCTGGGTTGACGCATCGTTGAGCTTGGTTCCGACCTCGCCGGCCTGATAGCTCAGTCGTGCCTGCTGCAGCGATTCTCCCGTGGGCCGGGTGATCCCTCGGACGACCGCGATTCCAGGAAGCTGGCTGACCCGCTGGGCCATCTGTTCCAGGTCGGCCAGTGCCTGGGGCGTACGCAACTCGTTCGGTGACTGGATGATCAGATACTGCGGTATGGCCGAGCTGATCGGGAAGTGGTCTTCCAGGGCCGCATAACCCATCGAGCTCTCGGCGTGCGCCGGCAGCGCCTTGCGGTCGTCGTAGTTGTACTGGACGAGGGCCGCGCAACTGGCCAGCGCCGCAAGGACGACCAGGCTGGCGGCCAGGTGGGACCACGGTCGCCGCACGATGCGGATGCCGGACCGTCGCCAGAGTCGGCTCGTGAGGTCGCGGCGCGGGGCGATCCAACCGCGCCGTCCGACGAGCACCATGACGGCAGGCAACAGCGTCAGGGCGGCCAGCAGAGCGATGCCGATGGCGACCGCGAGTGCGGTGCCGACAGTGGAGAACACGCCGAGTTGGGCGAACGTCATCCCGAGGAAGGTGACGGCCACCGTGGCGGCGGACGCGGCGATGACCTTGCCGATCGAGCCGAGTGCCTGTTCGACGGCGCGGTCGGACTCCAGTCCGTCGCGCAGATAGTCGTGATATCGGCTGATGAGAAACACCGCGTAGTCGGTCCCGGCACCGGCCATCATGGCGGTCAGGAACACGACGGTCTGGTTCGAGATCCCCATCCCGAGCGAGGCCAGGCCGGCGACCACTGATTGGGCTGTCACCAGGGAGGCCCCGATGGTGAGCAGGGGCAGCAGCATCGTGACCGGGTTTCGGTAGATCAACAGCAGGATCACCAGGACCATCCCGATCGTGGCGATCTCGATGGCGGTCGTGTCGTGTTCACCGATGTCGGTGAGATCGGCGACGGTGGCGGCGGGGCCGGTGAGGCTCGCGGTCAGCGAGGCGTCGTGCACGCTCTCCTTGACGATGGCGGCGACGCGGGTATACGACGCGTACGACTGCGGCGAACCGACGTTGCCTGCGATGCCCACGGGCAGGATCCAGGCCTTGCCGTCCTTGCTGGCCATGAACTCGCGCAGGGGAGGGGTGCTGATGAAGTCCTGCAGCATCACGACGTCGGTGTCGTTCTTGCGCAGATTGTCGACCAGCGTGCGGTAGGTCGCTTCATCGGCCGGGCCCAGGCCCTTGTCGTTGCTCAGGACAACCAACAGCACGTTTTCCGAGCCGGATTCGTGGAACGCCTCGGTCATCTCACGGGTGGCGAGGGTGACGGGTGCGTGTGACGGCAGGATCGCGACGGGCCGTTGCTGCACCATCAGTGTCAACGACGGGAACGTCAGTGGGAGGGCAGCCGTGATGGCCAGCCAGATTCCGATGACGAGCCACGGCCATCGCACTATCAGTGAGCCGAGCCGGACGAACAGCGAGGAATGTTCGGCCGTGCTCGTAGATTCTGTCGGCGACGGCACTTTACGATCCTACGGGCGAGCGGGACGGCAGCGGGCGGTGCCGTGAGGACAGTGAATTGATATGCGCCTCGACCTCACCGATTGCTCGAGGACAGCCACCGCGTCTTGATCCGCCAGGAATGCGCGGACGCGAGTGCGAAGATCGCGCCGCAGCCGCACGCGAAAATCCAAACCAGACGGCCGTTCTCGATGGGTTGCAGCGCCGGAACCAGCGACGTGACGATCCGCGTCGCGCACGCGAGCACACCGCTTATCGAGGCGAACAGATAGATGTTGGCGATCCGCCGGGACCGCGGATCCTTGCGCAGGATCAGCATGGCTCGGGCACCGTAGCCCAGCAGGTAGATCAAGGTGCCGCAGAGGATGATCCAGTACACGCTGAGCCAGAAGTCGGTGGGCACCTGGAAGAAGTCGGCCCGGTACACCGCGGCGCCGTTGCCCATCGAGAAGGCGGCCAGCAGGACCGGGATGCAGATCGTGGCCGGGCGCTCGACGTACTGCTTGAACGAGCGCTGCATGGCGTTGTCGTCCTGGAGCCGGCCCAGAGAGTTGTAGACGATGGCGGATGCCGCCACGATGTAGGCGTCGTGCCCGAGGTAGTCCTCGACGTTCCACTTGCCGGTCAGGTCGTGCAGAACATGTCCGATGGTTGCCGAGGCCCACGGCGACATCAGCAGCACGGCCAGACCCTGAAGCGCGATGTTGAGGGTGGCGGCCACCTCCCACCGGCACGACCAGGTGACCCTCCTGATCCACAGGCTCCACAGAATGCAGGCCAGTGTGATCAGGATGAGTGTGGCGACGGACATAACTATCTGCCTCGGACGGTGTTGCGGATTCAGCTGACGTGCGGGTTGCTCACAGCGGGGGTGCGTCGGATCGTGGGGTCAATTGGGACAGTCGCTTGGGGCGGTGGACGGTCGGGCGTACACGGGTGGCGGTGTCCGCCGGTGCCACCGTCACCGGCGACGATTCCATGTAGTGCCAGACTTCCTGGCGGCTCATCAGCCCGAATCGGATCTGCAGGTCGGGGTAGCTGAGATGGAAGCGGTCGGCCACCTGCCGCAATTCCTCGGCATTCGGATAGTCGGCTTCTTTCACGCGCCGGTAGTACGTGCTGCTGGACACGCCCAGCGCGCTGTACACGGCCTTGGCGTCGACCTCGCCGTCCAGCAGATAGTCGAGCAGGGCCTTGAGCTGCCTGCCGTTCTCGTCGGTTCGCGGCATCAGAACACAATAGACCGCGCGCCCGGAGTTGGTCACAGCGAACCGCAGCGAAGCCAGCAATGACGTTATTGACAACGATGTCAGAGTTTTGGCACAGATCTCCCATTTCTGGGACTCTCTGGCTACCGTTACAGCTATGTCTGTTTCCGTCCTGCCCCATGCATACGGCGCGAGCTCGTGGATCGCCGACTACGGCACCGCGGGGCCTCCCGTTGTCGCAGATCTGGCGTCGGTGTCCAGTTCGCTGGACGAGGTGTTGTCCGCGGAGGTGCACGAAGCCCAGATCGCTTTGGGCTGCACCGCCGAGGAGCTGCTGCTGGCTGCGCTGGGCCGGACGGTCGCCCGCACGATCGGTGAAGGTGTGCTGGTCGTCGACGTCGTCACTGGTCCCGAGCGCGCCGGATACCGCCGCGTTGGGGTGTCCTGCGTGTCGCATCGTGGCCTGTCGGGGCCCGAGCTGCTCGCGGCAGCGCGGCCCGTCGACAACGGGGACCATCCACCGGCGGACATCGCCTTCGCCTTCGGCGAGGGGCCGCGGGCCGGTCAGTGCGAACACCCGCTTTCACTGCACATCCGCCGTGACAGTGCGACCACCATGAGCCTGGACTGGCGGTTCGACAGCCGCGGGTTCGACGAGTGCACGGTGCAGGAATTGGCCGAGCAGTTCCCGCTGGCACTGATCGAGGTCACCTCCGGTTAGGTGTGATTTCTCGACGATTTGCGGTGCTCACTAGACTGGGCGCATCGGCGCTGATCCGGCCATCACCGGGGAGCCTTCGGAAGAACAGTTGCGGGATTCGAGTCTTTGGTCCGCGGCTCAGTAGAACCGGACGGGTGGGCCCGTGATCGCCTGAAAGTTGAGCGGCGCGCTGCGTGACGGCGCGCAAGCGGGGTGGTACCGCGGCGCTTGCACACCCGTGCGACGTCGTCCCCGTGCCTAGGACACACAGGCTCCTCGATTGAGGAGCCGGCGACGCGGCCCCTCAGGGCCACGTCATAGGCACAGGAGACGCGTCAGTGGCTGCCCAATCGGAGTCTTCAACGTCGGCCGGATACCCCAAGCCGGCCGCACCCAACTTCCCGGAGCGGGAACTCGAAGTACTCGACTACTGGGCCTCCGACGACACTTTCCGGGCCAGCATCGCGCGCCGTGCGGATGCCGAGGAGTACGTCTTCTACGACGGACCGCCGTTCGCCAATGGTCTGCCGCATTACGGTCACCTGCTGACCGGTTACGTCAAGGACATCGTGCCGCGATACCGCACCATGCGCGGTTACAAGGTGGAACGCCGGTTCGGGTGGGACACGCACGGCCTGCCCGCCGAACTCGAGGTGCAGCGCCAGCTCGGCATCGCCGACAAGGCCCAGATCGAAGAGATGGGCATCGAGAAGTTCAACGCGGCCTGCCGCGCCTCCGTGCTGAAGTACACCGACGAGTGGCGTGCCTATGTCACGCGGCAGGCCCGCTGGGTGGACTTCGACAACGACTACAAGACCCTCGACCCGTCCTTCATGGAGTCGGTGATCTGGGCTTTCAAGCAGCTGTGGGACAAGGGCCTGGCCTACGAGGGCAACCGGGTGCTCCCGTATTGCTGGAACGACGAGACCCCGCTGTCCAACCACGAGCTCCGGATGGACGATGACGTCTATCAGAGCCGCCAGGATCCGGCGGTGACGGTCGGCTTCACGGTGACCGAAGGCCCGCTGAAGGGCGCCCACCTGTTGATCTGGACGACGACGCCCTGGACGCTGCCGTCCAACCAGGCAGTCGCCGTCAATCCCGACATCGACTACGTCCTGGTGAAGGGCACCGACGGGCGGCGGTATGTGCTGGCCCAGGCGCGGCTTGCGGCCTACGCGCGCGAACTCGGGGAGGAACCCGAGGTCCTCGGCAGTTACACGGGGCGCGATCTGCTCGGGACGCGGTACCTGCCACCGTTCACCTACTTCATGGACGCGCCCAACTCGTTCCGGGTGCTGGCCGCGGACTTCGTCAGCACCGAGGACGGCACCGGCATCGTCCACATGGCGCCTGCCTACGGTGAGGACGACAAGGCGACGGCCGACACCGCCGACATTGTCGCGGTCACCCCGGTGGATTCGAAGGGTCGCTTCGACGCCACCGTGCCCGATTACGCGGGACAGCATGTCTTCGAGGCCAACTCGCAGATCATCCGCGACCTCAAGAACGGCGACGGGCCCGCTGCTGCCAACGGCGCGGTGCTGCTGCGCCACGAGACCTACGAGCACTCCTATCCGCACTGCTGGCGGTGCCGCAATCCGCTGATCTACCGCGCGGTGTCCTCGTGGTTCATCAAGGTCACCGACTTCCGCGACCGGATGGTCGAGCTCAATCAGCAGATCACCTGGTACCCCGAGCACGTCAAGGACGGCCAGTTCGGCAAGTGGCTGTCGAATGCGCGCGACTGGTCGGTTTCGCGAAACCGCTACTGGGGCAGCCCCATTCCGGTGTGGAAGTCCGATGATCCGGCCTATCCGCGGATCGACGTGTACGGCAGCCTCGACGAACTCGAACGCGATTTCGGTGTGCGGCCGACAGATCTACACCGACCGTTCATCGATGAACTGACCCGGCCGAACCCCGACGATCCGACCGGCAAGTCCACGATGCGCCGGATCGAGGACGTGTTCGACGTGTGGTTCGACTCCGGGTCCATGCCATATGCGCAGGTGCACTACCCGTTCGAGAACCAGGAGTGGTTCGACGGCAAACAGGGCGGTGAAGACGCTCACTTCCCGGGCGATTTCATCGTCGAGTACATCGGTCAGACCCGCGGCTGGTTCTACACGATGCATGTGCTGGCCACGGCGCTGTTCGACAAGCCCGCGTTCAAAACTTGTGTGGCGCACGGGATCGTGCTGGGCAACGACGGTGCGAAGATGAGCAAGTCGCTGCGCAACTATCCCGATGTCAGCGAGGTCTTCGACCGCGACGGCTCCGATGCCATGCGCTGGTTCCTGATGGCTTCGCCGATCCTGCGCGGCGGCAACCTGATCGTCACCGAACAGGGCATCCGCGAAGGCGTGCGTCAGGTGCTGCTGCCGTTGTGGAACGCCTACAGCTTCCTGGCGTTGTACGCGCCGAAGAAGGGCACCTGGCGGACGGACTCGGCCAACGTGCTCGACCGTTACATCCTGGCCAAGTTGGCCCAGTTGCGTGACGATCTCACCATCTCACTGGACACCTGTGACATCTCCGGGGCGTGCGACGAACTGCGGCAGTTCACCGAGGCATTGACCAACTGGTATGTGCGGCGGTCACGTTCGCGTTTCTGGGAAGAGGATGCCGACGCCATCGACACCCTGCACACCGTCCTGGAAGTGACGTGCAGACTGGCGGCTCCGCTGTTGCCGTTGGCCACCGAGGTGATCTGGCGGGGCGTGACCGGTGAGCGTTCGGTACATCTGACCGACTGGCCGGAAGCCGATGTGGTGCCGCACGACGCCGAGTTGGTAACCGCGATGGATCAGGTGCGCGAGGTGTGTTCGGTGGGCTCGTCGCTGCGAAAGGCCAAGAAGCTGCGGGTGCGCCTGCCGCTGCCGAAACTGACTGTCGCGGTGGAAAACCCAACTGCCCTCGCCCCGTTCGCAGATCTGATTGCCGACGAGCTCAACGTCAAGGCGGTCGACCTGACCGACGACATCGACGCCTACGGCAAGTTCGATCTCGCCGTCAACGCCCGCGTGGCCGGTCCCCGGATCGGCAAGGACGTGCAGACCGCCATCAAGGCCGTCAAGGCAGGTGAGGGCATCGTCAATCCCGACGGCACCCTCACTGCGGGACCGGTGGTGCTGCAGCCCGAGGAATACACGGCCAAACTGGTTGCGGCCGATCCGGAATGGACCGCGGCTCTGCCTGACGGTGCGGGCCTGGTGGTGCTCGACGGCACGGTCACCGAGGAGCTCGAGGCCGAGGGCTGGGCCAAGGACCGCATCCGCGAACTGCAGGAGCTGCGCAAGTCGACCGGCCTTGAGGTGTCCGACCGGATCGTCGTGCAGATGTCGGTGCCGGCCCAGTACGAGCCATGGGCGCGGGCCCATCGTGATCTCATCGCAGGAGAGATCCTGGCCACCGGTTTCGAATTCGTTGGCACGGACACAGTGCTGGAGGGCGCAGCGATCGGGGACGGAGTGCGGGTCGCGATCGCAAAAGCGTGACGCGGTGGGGTCAGCCGCCGGCCACGCGCGCACTGCGGCCGGCGAACGCGACGGTGTCACCCGGTCGCAGTTGGCGACCGCGGCGGAGTTCGACCTCACCGTTGACGCTGACCAGGCCATCGGCGATGACGGACTTCGCGTCGGCGCCGCTGTCGATAAGGGAGGCCAGCTTGAGGAACTGTCCCAGGCGAATCGACTCGTCCCTGATCGGCACGTCATCCGGCGTCATGAAAGTCAGGCTAGCGCCATAGCATCGGCAACTATGAACGGCGCCGAGGTCTCGGGCGTGGGCGGACGCTGGGTTCTGCACCTCGACATGGATGCGTTCTTCGCATCCGTCGAACAGTTGACCCGTCCCACCCTGCGCGGCAGACCCGTGCTGGTCGGCGGGCTTGGAGGGCGCGGCGTGGTGGCGGGGGCCAGCTACGAGGCACGCCGCTACGGCGCGCGGTCGGCGATGCCGATGCACCAGGCCCGTCGGCTCGTCGGTGCACCCGCCGTGGTGCTGCCGCCCCGTGGCGCGGTCTACGGATTGGCGAGCCGACGCGCACTCGACACCGTGCGCAGCGTCGTCCCGGTGCTCGAGCAACTGTCTTTCGACGAGGCCTTCGGTGAACCGGTTGAACTGGTCGCCGCCACGGCGACCGATGTCGAACAGTTCTGTCAGCAATTGCGGGCCAAGGTGCTCGAGCAGACCGGGCTGGTGGCCTCCGTCGGAGCCGGGTCGGGAAAACAGATCGCCAAGATCGCCTCCGGGTTGGCCAAACCCGACGGGATCCGGATCGTCCGCCGCGACGAGGAAGCGCTGTTGCTCGACGGCCTGCCGGTTCGCAAGTTGTGGGGGATCGGCCCGGTGGCCGAGGAGAAGCTGCACCGACTCGGTATCGAGACGGTGGGCGCATTGGCCGCGTTGTCGGATGCCGAAGCCGCCAGCGTGCTCGGCACGGCGGTGGGTGGCGCGCTGCATCGGCTGGCCCGCGGGATCGACGACCGCCCGGTGACCGAGCGCGCCGAGGCCAAGCAGATCAGCGCGGAATCGACCTTTCCGGAGGATCTCACCACTCTTCGTCAGCTGCAGGACGCGATCGCACCGATCGGCGAACATGCGCACCGGCGCCTGGAGAAAGACGGTCGTGGTGCCCGGACCGTGACGGTCAAGCTGAAGAAGTCGGATATGAGCACGCTGACTCGTTCGGCCACCCTGGCCTATGCCACGACCGAGGCCGCCACCCTGATCGGCACCGCCCGCCGGCTGCTACTCGACCCGGTCGAGATCGGCCCGATTCGCCTTGTCGGCGTGGGTTTTTCGGGACTGTCCGACAGCAGGCAGGAATCCCTGTTTCCGGACCTTGAACAGCTCGACGACATCTCCGACTCGCATCAGCATGAGGCCACCGAGGCTGCTCAGAGCAGCCCGACGGGCTGGCGCATCGGCGACGACGTCGCGCACCCCGACCACGGTCATGGCTGGGTCCAGGGGGCCGGTCACGGCGTGATGACCGTGCGCTTCGAAACCAGGGCCAGCGGCCCCGGGCCGGCACGCACGTTTCCCGAAGACACTCCCGGTTTCAGCCGGGCCGATCCGGTCGACAGTCTGGACTGGGGCGACTACCTCAGTGGCCTGGCCGACTACCAGAGCACGCCGTAGGTGGCGTTGAGGATGAAGCCGTGCTCGCCATACGTCTTGCACGTCACCGTGCCCTGGTAGCCGACCCCGCAACTGGCGCCCCAGTTCTCCAGCCGGTGTCCCTCGGGCAGCACGTCGACGTCGCGCGTGAACGAGGCCGTGTCGGAGTGGCGGTACGAGGCGGGCCCGCCACTGTTGACGAAAATCTGGTTGCTGCCGGCCGGTGCGTCGATCGGCACGGCGTCGCAACCCACCGGCCCGCCGTTGGGTCCGATTCCGCAATGCCGACCGTCCGGGGTCCGGAAGAACACGCCGTAGAAGTCGGTGGGTGAGCTGTAATGACCTTCTGCCTTGGGATAGCTGTCGATGTCGTCGGCGCCCGGCGGTGGCTCCGCTGCCGCGGTCGGGGCCGGTGTCAGCGTCATCAGGCCGATCGCCGCGATTGCCATGAGGTGACGGCGCATAGGTTCCATTGAACCGACGCCGTCAACCCCGGCGGCCGACTACCAGAGCACGCCGGAAGCGGTGTCGAGCGAAAAGCCGTGCCGACCGGACGTTTTGCAGATCAGTGTGCCCTCGTTGGTGACAGCGCAGGCGGCTTCCCAGTTCTCCAGCCGATGTCCCGCGGGCAGCACGTCGACATCCCGGGTGAACAGCTTGCTCCCCGAATGGCGGTAGGACGCCGGTGCTCCGGCCTCGACGAAGGTCTGGTTCATGCCCTCGGGCGCATCCGCTGGCACCGCGTCGCAACCGACCGGACCGCGGTTGGGCAGGATTCCGCAGAACCGACCGTCGGGGGTCTGGAAATACAGCCCGTAGAAATCGGTGGGCGAGGTGTAGTTGCCCTCGGCGATCGGGTAGCCGTTGATGTCCTCGATACCAGGTGGCGGCGGCCAGGGCCAAGCCTGCGCGGTCGGAAGCGGGCCGAACACCGATAGGCCGACGGCAGCTGCCGTCGCAATGTGGAAACACACGTTCTCTATTTCAGCACAGCTCGTCAACCCCAGGCGTCGACGACCTCCGCGACGGGTCGCTCGGCAGCCAGTGCGGCCATCAACAGAACCCGCGCCTGCGCTGGGCGCAGGCGCGGGACCACGATGGCACCGGCGTCGACCAACTGCCGGCCGGGTCCGTACTGCGCGACCACCGGGCCGTCGGGAACCCGGGTCGACACCGCGATCACGACTCCGTCGCGGCAGTACCGGCGCACCGCGTCGATCAGCGCGGTTCCCGCGTTGCCCGAGCCCATCGCCTGGAGCACGACCGCGCGTGCCCCGGCGTCGACGCAGGCGTCCAGGGCGGTCGATTCCGCTCCGGCATACGCGGCGACGATGTCGACACGCGGTGCCGTCGCTGCGGACAACTCACCGAGAAACGGGCGGCGTTTGGTCGCAGACGCTTCAAATCGACCATCGACGACCCTTCCGATCGCGTCGCCGGTGAAGGCGTTCAACTCGTCGGTGTGTCGCTTGCGAAGACCCAGCGGTTGCCACACGGTCCCGGCGAAGATCACGACCACCCCGAGATCCCGGGCCCGCGGACTGGCAGCAACGGAAATGGCGTGCTGCAGGTTGGCCGGGCCGTCGGCATCGGGCGCGTCGGCGCTGCGCTGCGACCCGGTCAGCACCACCGGCACGGCTCCGCCGTAGGTGAGGTCGAGCCACAGCGCGGTTTCTTCCAGGCTGTCGGTTCCGTGGGTGATGACGATGCCGTCTGCCACGGCCGCCGCGGCGCCGACCGCCGCCCGGATCACGTCCCAGTCCGCAGGTGTCAGCAGGGCGCTGTCGGTCGCGAGCACATCGACGATCTCGACGTCCGCGTCAACCGCCAGCCCGGCCGTCAGCTCGGCCCCGGCACGCGTCGGACGCCGGATCCCGGCGTCGTCGGTGCTGGTCGAGATGGTGCCGCCGGTGGTGATCACGACGACACGGCGGGTCGGCGCCGCAGCTTCTGTCACGGTCTCCGTCACGGTCCAGATTGTCCCGCAATTGTCCCGGCTCGACTGTTTGGGATGATGGGGGAGTGACTGATGAAACGTCAGGCCCGGTAGAGCCGGTGACCGACGCAACCGGGGATTCGAAACCATCCCCTGTAACCGCTGCTCCGCCCCGGCGGCGGCTGCGTCTGCTGCTCACCGTCGCCGCGGTCGTGCTGTTCATCGACGTGGTGACCAAGGTGCTCGCAGTGCGCCTGCTCACGCCCGGACAGCCGGTCTCGATCATCGGTGACACCGTGACCTGGACGCTGGTACGCAACTCCGGCGCGGCGTTCTCGATGGCGACCGGATACACCTGGGTGTTGACGCTCATCGCGACCGGAGTGGTGATCGGAATCGTCTGGATGGGCCGCCGACTGGTCTCTCCGTGGTGGGCGATCGGTCTCGGGATGATCCTGGGCGGTGCGACGGGCAACCTGATCGACCGCTTCTTCCGTGCCCCCGGACCGCTGCGTGGTCACGTGGTGGACTTCTTCTCGGTCGGCTGGTGGCCGGTGTTCAACGTGGCCGATCCGGCGGTGGTCGGCGGCGCGATCCTGTTGGTGGCGCTCTCGTTGTTCGGATTCGATTTCGATACCGTCGGGCGCCGGCGCCTGAACGACGACGCAGACGACAAGGCGGCCGAGGATGGGGCGGCCGACGATAAAGCGGCCAACGATGATCACGCCGACGCGGCTGATGACGTTGCCGACCCGAAGACCGCCTCCGAAGACGAGTCGAGCGCGGTCGGGCGCCAGGCCGAGACGTCATAGTGACCACCCGGTCGATGCCGGTGCCCGAGGGCCTGGCGGGAATGCGGGTCGACGCCGGCCTTGCCCGGCTCCTGGGGTTGTCGCGTACCGCGGTGGCAGCCATGGCCGAGGACGGCGGTGTCGACATCGACGGCGCGCCGGCAGCCAAGTCCGACAAACTCGTCGCGGGTGCATGGCTGGAAGTTCGGCTTCCTGAGGCGCCCGCACCGGTCGAGAACACCCCGGTCGACATCGAGGGCATGGGCATCCTCTACTCGGACGACGACATCGTGGCCGTGGACAAACCGCCGGGTGTGGCCGCGCACGCGACCGTGGGGTGGCACGGCCCGACGGTCCTGGGCGGGCTGGCCGCCGCCGGGTTCCGGATCAGCACCTCGGGAATCCACGAACGCCAGGGCATCGTGCACCGGCTCGACGTCGGCACCTCCGGAGTCATGGTCGTCGCGTTGTCGGAGCGGGCGTACACCGCGCTCAAGCGGGCGTTCAAGCAACGCACCGTGGACAAGCGGTACCACGCGCTGGTGCAGGGACACCCCGATCCGTCGAGTGGAACCATCGATGCCCCGATCGGGCGGCATCGCGGTCACGACTGGAAATTCGCCGTCGTCGAGGGTGGACGCCACAGCATCACCCACTACGACACCCTGGAGGCGTTCCAGGCCGCCAGCCTGCTGGACGTCCACCTGGAGACGGGCCGCACACATCAGATCCGCGTGCATTTCTCCGCGCTGCACCACCCGTGTTGCGGCGACATGACCTACGGCGCCGACCCTACGTTGGCGAAAAAGCTTGGGCTGGAACGGCAATGGTTGCATGCCCGATCGTTGGCCTTCGCCCATCCGGCCGACGGCCGGCGTATCGAGATCACCAGTCCGTATCCAGCTGACCTGCAGGCCGCCCTCGACGTTCTGCGCCGCCACTAGCGGTGGGTGTGCAAGCGCCTGCGCAGCCGACCGGCGCCACCCGCGCCGGGGTGCTCTACGGTGCAGGCGCCTATATCTGGTGGGGTTTGTGCCCCGGCTTCTTCCTGTTGTTACTCCCCGCCGGGGCGCCCGAGGTACTGGCCCACCGCATCGTGTGGAGCGCGGTGTTCCTGCTGCTGGTGCTCGCGGTGGCCCGGCGGCTCGGTGACCTCCGCAGCTTGACGCTGAAGACCTGGCTACAGCTGTTGGTGGCCGCCGCGTTGATCTCCGCCAACTGGGGGACCTACATCTATGCCGTGACCACCGGCCACGTCGTGGACGCCGCTCTCGGCTACTTCATCAATCCCCTGGTGAGCGTGCTGCTGGGCGTGCTGGTGTTCCGCGAACGGATCAGCCGATGGCAGGCGGCCGCCTTGGTGCTCGCACTCGTCGCAGTGGTGATCCTGACCGTCGAGCTGGGCGCGCCGCCCTACATTGCGGTCGTGCTCGCGCTGTCCTTCGGCGTGTATGGCCTGATCAAGAAGGTGGTGCAGGCCGACCCGAGAGTGAGCGTGGCCGTAGAGACACTGCTGGCGCTTCCCTTCGCGGCCGGTTATGTGATCACGCTCGAGGTGCTGGGCCGGGGAAACTTCCTCGATCACGGCACCTGGCACGCGCTGCTGTTGTTGCTCGCCGGGCCGGTCACCGCAGTCCCGCTGCTGCTGTTCGCCGCGGCAGCACAGCGACTCCCGATGGTGACACTGGGCCTGTTGTTCTATCTCAACCCTGGGCTGCAGATGGCCTGGGGTGTGTTCATCGGCCACGAGCCGATGCCGTTGGGCCGGTGGATCGGTTTCACCCTGATCTGGGTGGCGTTGGTGATCATGACCGTCGGAGCGCTGCGCAAAAAACAGGCAGAGGTTCCGGCCGACTTTGTCGATCAGGTGCAACCGGAATCGTCATCACGGTGACAGGCTGAAAACCGAAACCGGGAGGACACCGTGCAGTACTGCCTACTCATGCATTATCAGGAGGGCCCGGAGGCGGGTCTGAGCGATGAGGACATGGAACCGGCGCGGGCCGCATTCGCCCGCTATGCCGACGATCTTGACGCCGCCGGAGTGCTCATCGGGACACAGGTACTCCAGTCAGCGTCGGCCTCCACGACCTACACCGCACGCACCGGTGCCGCCGAGATCCAGGACGGCCCGTTCGCCGACACCAGGGAACGGTTGGGCGGCGTGTTCGTGATCGACGTGCCCGATCTCGATGCGGCATTGGCGTGGGCGGCGAAATGCCCCGCTGCGGCGTGGGGTTCGATCGAGATCAGACCCGTCGCCGTGACCTATCGCAGTGGCCAAGGCTGGTACGCGCCCTGAACACACCGGTCTCGGCGCGCCTGGCGGAGGTGGTCGGCCGGTCCTACGGCCGACTGCTTGCGCTGCTGGCCGCCCAGAGCCGCGACATCGCCGCGGCCGAGGACGCCTTGGCCGACGCGCTCGAACGTGCCCTGCAACGGTGGCCACGCGACGGCGTTCCGGTCAATCCTGAGGCGTGGTTGGTGACCGTGGCGCGAAACCGACTGCGAGACATGTGGAAATCACTCGCCTACCGACTGGCCGGGCCATGGACCGAGGACCACGACCACGCCTGGGAGATGGCGGACCCCGCGGTGATTCCCGATCGTCGGCTCGAACTCATGCTGGTGTGCGCCCACCCGGCCATCGCCGCCGACATCCGTACCCCGTTGATGCTGCAGACGGTTCTGGGGGTGGACGCCGCCGCCATCGCCTCGGCCTTCGCGGTCGCCCCCGCCACCATGGCGCAACGGCTGGTGCGGGCCAAGAAGCGCATTCGTGACACCGGAATCCCGTTCACCTCACCGGAGCGTGCCGACCTCGACGCACGTCTACCCGAGGTACTCGAAGCGGTATACGGCGCCTACTCGATCGACTGGCTGTCGGTCCCGCAGGCATCGGCCATCGAATCGCTGTCGTCCGAGGCCCTGCACCTGGCCATGGTGCTCGTCGAGTTGTTGCCCGACGAGCCCGAGGTTCTGGGCCTGGCGGCACTGATGTGTCTGTGTGAGGCGAGGCGCCCGGCGCGCCTCGGCCCGGACGGCAACTTCGTCGCGCTGGACGAGCAGCGCCGGGACCGGTGGGACGCCGAGCTGTGCGCGCGAGGGGAACGCCTGCTGGCCCGTGCACACGGCTTCGAGCGTCCGGGCCGGTTCCAGTACGAGGCGGCGATTCAATCGGCGCACTGCGCACCTGAAGTCGACCGGCATGTACTGCGTAAGTTGTATCGGGCGCTGATGCGGGTCGGGCCGTCGTTGGGTGCCGCCGTGGCGTTGGCGGCCTTGGACGGCGAAATCGACGGTCCTGACGCCGGACTGCGCACTCTCGACACGATCACCGACCGCTCGGCCGCCGCGTTTCAGCCGGCGTGGGTCACCCGCGGGCACCTCCTCGCCGGGGCTGGACGGGTTGACGAGGCGGCCGCGGCATACCGCCGCGCCATCGAATTGACCGCCGACGATGCGGTGCGGACCTATTTGGCCGGACGGCTGATGGGTCTCCGATCGACCGGCCACACCGGACCGGGGTGGTGACCCATCCGGGCGACTATTTGCGAACGCATCTTTTGACGTCATTCTGGCAATGTCATAGTGTTTGCTGAATGACTGTGCGAAGCGGGCCTCGGGCCGCTCGTCGGCCCGGTAGGCCGGTTGGCGCCGACGCTGCGCAAACCCGTGAACGCATCCTGCACGCGGCCTATGAAGTCATCAACGAACGCGGCTACGCGGCCGCGACATTCCAACAGATCGCGAATCGCAGTGGTCTGAGCCGTCCGACCCTCAACTACTACTTCGCCAGTCGCGAAGAGCTCTACCGCGCACTGCTCCAGCAGGCGCACGACGTCGTCGTTTCATGCGTTCGTGTGGCGAAACAGCATGAAGGAACGTTGGATCGGTTGCATGCCTACATCGATGCGGTGGTGACGGTGTGGCATCGGGACCAGGCGGTGGTCGGGTTCCTGGCCAATGCGCGGCTTGAGGCCTACCGGCATCCGGGCCTGCCCGCCGCTACCGTCGCGGCCACCCGCGGGTTCCTCGGCGAGGTGGTCGCCGAGGCGATCGCCCGACGCGAGTTGCCCCCGCACACCGAGCCGGCGACCCTGGTCGAACTGCTGTACGCGATGATGTGGGGAGTAGGTGCCTACAGTGGCTGGCAGGGTCGGCCGGTTGATGTGCCGGCGATAGCCAAGCAACTGCACAAGGTGATCGGAAATGGGTTGCTGTCAATCACTGATCGTGATCGCTGAAACCCCGGCGCAGACACGCGTGGCGACACGCCCGGAGGGTGTCGGTGGTCGGCAATAGACTGGCCATCCTATGAGCGGTTCATCTTCGGGGTCCTTCGTACACCTGCACAACCACACCGAGTACTCGATGCTGGATGGGGCTGCGAAGATCACGCCGATGCTGGCCGAGGCCCAGCGGCTGGGCATGCCGGCGATCGGTATGACCGACCACGGCAACATGTTCGGCGCCAGTGAGTTCTACAACTCGGCAACCAAGGCCGGCATCAAACCGATCATCGGCATCGAGGCGTACATCGCTCCCGCTTCTCGATTCGATACCAAACGGGTCCAGTGGGGCGACCCGAGCCAGAAGAGTGACGACGTCTCGGGCAGCGGCGCCTACACGCACATGACCATGGTCGCCGAGAACGCCACCGGTCTGCGCAACCTCTTCAAGCTGTCCTCGCTGGCGTCGTTCGAAGGTCAGCTCGGCAAGTGGTCGCGCATGGATGCCGAGATCATCGCCGAGCATGCCGAGGGCATCATCGCGACCACCGGTTGCCCGTCCGGTGAGGTGCAGACCCGGCTCCGGCTCGGCCACCGCCAGGAGGCGCTGGAGGCGGCTGCCAAATGGCGCGAGATCTTCGGCCCCGAGAACTTCTTCCTGGAGTTGATGGACCACGGTCTCGACATCGAGCGCCGGGTTCGTGAGGGCCTGCTGGAGATCGGGCAGAAGCTCAACATTCCGCCGCTCGCCACCAACGACTGCCACTACGTGACACGTGAGGCCTCGCAGAACCACGAGGCCCTGCTGTGCATCCAGACGGGCAAGACCCTGTCGGACCCGAACCGATTCAAGTTCGACGGCGACGGCTACTTCCTCAAATCGGCTGAAGAGATGCGGGCCCTGTGGGATTCGCAGGTTCCGGGCGCGTGTGATTCCACGGTCCTGATCGGCGAGCGGGTGCAGTCCTATGCCGACGTGTGGGCGCCCACCGACCGCATGCCGGTGTTCCCGGTGCCCGACGGCCACGACCAGGCATCGTGGCTGACGCACGAGGTGACGGAGGGGCTGAACCGGCGGTTCCGTGGAGGCGCCGTACCCGCCGAGTACACCGACCGTGCGGCCTACGAGATCAAGGTCATCTGCGACAAGGGTTTCCCGTCGTACTTCCTGATCGTGGCCGACCTGATCAACTACGCCCGTTCGGTCGGCATCCGGGTGGGGCCGGGCCGTGGCTCGGCTGCAGGGTCGCTCGTGGCGTACGCGATGGGCATCACCAACATCGACCCCATCCCGCACGGCCTGCTGTTCGAGCGGTTCCTCAACCCGGAACGACCCTCCGCACCTGATATCGACATCGACTTCGACGACCGCCGCCGCGGCGAGATGCTGCGGTACGCGGCCAACAAGTGGGGCAGCGACCGGGTGGCGCAGGTCATCACCTTCGGTACGATCAAAACCAAAGCGGCGCTGAAGGACTCGGCCCGCGTGCATTACGGCCAACCTGGTTTCGCGATCGCCGACCGCATCACCAAGGCGCTGCCGCCGCCGATCATGGCCAAGGACATCCCGGTGTCGGGGATCACCGATCCGAACCATGAGCGGTACAAGGAGGCCGCCGAGGTCCGCGCCCTGATCGACACCGATCCGGATGTGCGAACCATCTTCGAGACGGCGCGCGGTCTGGAGGGCCTGGTGCGTAACGCGGGCGTGCACGCCTGCGCGGTCATCATGAGTTCCGAGCCGCTGGTCGACGCGATCCCGCTGTGGAAGCGGCCGCAGGACGGCGCCATCATCACCGGCTGGGACTATCCGTCGTGCGAGGCCATCGGCCTGCTGAAGATGGACTTCCTGGGCCTGCGGAACCTGACGATCATCGGCGACTGCATCGAGAACATCAAAGCGAACCGCGGTATCGACCTCGACCTGGACACGTTGCCTTTCGATGATCCGGCGGCCTATGAACTCCTGGGCCGTGGCGACACCCTCGGCGTGTTCCAGCTGGACGGCAGTGCCATGCGTGACCTGCTCCGCCGGATGCAGCCCACCGGGTTCAACGACATCGTCGCGGTCCTCGCGCTGTACCGCCCCGGCCCGATGGGCATGAACGCGCACAACGACTACGCGGACCGTAAGAACGGCCGCCAGGCCATCAAGCCCATCCATCCTGAGCTCGAAGAGCCGCTCAAGGAGATCCTCGCCGAGACTTACGGCCTGATCGTCTACCAAGAGCAGATCATGTTCATCGCGCAGAAGGTCGCCTCCTACACCATGGGTAAGGCCGACGCGCTCCGTAAGGCCATGGGTAAGAAGAAGCTTGAGGTGCTCGAAGCCGAGTACAAGGGCTTCAAGGAAGGCATGACCGCCAACGGGTTCTCCGAGGCCGCGGTGAAAGCCTTGTGGGACACCATTCTTCCGTTCGCCGGTTATGCGTTCAACAAGTCTCACGCGGCCGGCTACGGCCTGGTTTCCTACTGGACGGCCTACCTCAAGGCGAACTATCCCGCCGAGTACATGGCTGGTCTGCTCACCTCGGTCGGTGACGACAAGGACAAGGCGGCGGTGTACCTCGCCGACTGCCGGCGTCTCGGCATCACGGTCCTGCCGCCCGACGTCAACGAATCGGTGCAGAACTTCGCCTCGGTGGGCGATGACATCCGCTTCGGCCTCGGCGCGATCCGCAACGTCGGCGCGAACGTCGTCGCGTCGCTGATCAGTACCCGTACCGAGAAGGGTAAGTACGCCGACTTCTCCGACTACCTCAACAAGATCGACATCGCGGCCTGCAACAAGAAAGTCACCGAGTCGTTGGTGAAGGCGGGTGCGTTCGATTCGCTCGGCCACCCCCGCAAGGGGCTGTTCCTGGTGCACACCGACGCCGTCGACTCGGTGCTCGGGACCAAGAAGGCCGAGGCGATGGGCCAGTTCGACCTGTTCGGCGGTGCCGACGACGGCGGCGGCACCGACGCGGTGTTCACCATCCGCGTGCCCGAGGAGGAATGGGAGGACAAGCACAAGCTGGCGCTCGAACGCGAGATGCTGGGGCTGTACGTGTCCGGCCATCCGCTCAACGGGGTTGCCCACCTGTTGGCCAACCAGGTCGACACCCAGATTCCGGCGATTCTCGACGGCGATGTCGCCAACGATGCGCAGGTGGTGGTCGGCGGCATCCTGGCCTCGGTCAACCGTCGGGTGAACAAGAATGGCTTGCCTTGGGCCTCAGCCCAATTGGAAGATCTCACCGGTGGCATCGAGGTGCTGTTCTTCCCGCAGACCTACTCACTGTTCGGTCACGAGATCGCCGACGACGTGGTGGTACTGGTCAAGGCGAAGGTGGCTGCGCGGGATGACCGGATCTCGCTGATCGCCCACGAACTGGTGGTACCCGACTTCAGCAGCGCCCAGGCCGACCGGCCGTTGGCGGTGAGCCTGCCGACCCGGCAGTGCACCATCGACAAGGTCAGTGCGCTCAAGCAGGTGCTGGCCAACCATCCCGGCACGTCCCAGGTGCATCTGCGGCTGATCAGCGGTGAACGGATCACCACGCTGGAACTGGATCAGTCGCTGCGGGTGACGCCGTCCTCGGCGTTGATGGGTGACCTCAAGGCGTTGCTCGGGCCGGGTTGCCTGGGCTGACCATCCAGGTCGATCTTCACGATCGCGCTGTCGGGCCACAGTGCACGATCCCGCGCCCGCCGTACTTTCTCCCGCAACGGAAGGTCGCGGTGCACATTGGTGACGCCGGGGATCCTCAGTAGCGGCATGATGTTCCACTGCCATCCGTAGCGCCGGTGCAGGGCGCGGTTGGCTTGTTCGGCGTCCTCACCGGCGAGAACACTCGCCTGGCCGGTCAGCCAGGTGGTGCCGGTGATTCGCCCTCGGTGATCGCAGACCACCAGTTCGACGTCGGGCCGTGCCGTGATTCTGCGGGTCTTCGGGCCGATCTTGGTGCGGAACAACGCGGTTCGGCCGTCGAGCACGAACCAGATCGGGGTGTCTGCTGCGGTGCCGTCGCGGCGAAAGCTGCGCAGCAGCGCGTACCGGGAGTGACTCAGGGTCTCCAACGTGGAGTCGGTGTGTGGCATGTACCCAGTCAACGACTTAGAGTTGACTCTAAGTCAAGCGCAGCAGGAGGGCAGATGGGCGCGACGCTGACCATCGGAGACGTCACGCAGCGGTCGGGCATCGCCCAGACCGCCCTGCGCTACTACGAGCAGGTCGGCTTGTTGCCTGCACCGCACCGTGTGGGTGGGCAGCGCCGCTACCAGGAGTCGGTCCTGATGCGGCTGGAAGTGATCAGGTTGTGCAAGACGGCGGGCTTCTCGCTGACAGAGATCGCGCTACTGCTCAAGGACGACACCCCGGGGCGCCCCTTGGCACGCGAACTGGCCCAGACCAAATTGGCCGAGATCGACGAGCAACTGGAGTCGCTGGCGCGGGCGCGGGCCATCATCGAGTGGGGGATGCGATGCACGTGCCCGTCAATCGAGTTGTGCACGTGCGGGATTCATCACGAATTGCCGGCCTGACGCAGGAGGGGCAAAAGGTCTCGGGCCACCATCTGCGGATGCGGATCCAGCGCGCCGATCCGCAGGACCAGGTGGCGCGCCCCGGCGTCGACATAGCCCGCCAGCCAGTCCGCGCATTCTTGTGCGGAACCGCCGCAGAACGCCTGGAACGTGCTCATCGCCGCCAACGGCTGGCGGTAGTAGGCCCGGGTGTAGGCGTCGAGCGTGTCGCGTGCCCGCCTGCGGTCGGCGTCGACACACACCGTGGCGTACAGCGCGGGTGTGATGGGACGTGCGGTCAGCTCGCCGATGCGGGTCCAGGCCCGTCGGTACGCTCCGGCGTCGGGCAGGTAGGGCAGCCACCCGTCATAGCGTTCGGCCACGCGTGCGATGACCCGTTCGGAGTCGCCGCCGGCCAACCACAGCGGTGGGCCGCCCGCTCGTGCGGGCGGCAGGGCACTGTCGAGGCGGTCGATCTGCCAGTACTGGCCGCTGAACCGACCTCCGCCGTTCCAGGCCCGCCGCCACAGCTGTGCGGCCTCGTCGAGTCGCCGGGCTCGATCGCTGAACGGCATAGCCATTGCGTCGAATTCACGGCGACTTTCCGGCACGGGGGATCCAGAACCCAGTCCGAGGATCAGTCGGCCGCCCGACAGCTGATCGACCGTGGCGGCCTGCGCCGAGGTCAGCAATGGCGGACGCAGTGGTCCGATCAACGCTGCGGTGCCGAGCGAGATACGGGAGGTGGTGACACCTACGGCGGCAAGCAATGTCAGTGGATCCACCCGGGGGCGGGCCAACACGGAATCACCTGTCCATAACGAGTCGAATCCTGATTCCTCGGCGACGCGGGCGAATGCGATCAGTCCGGGCGCATCGTGGCGGCCGGTCATCGCGGTTTCGCGGCTGGGCAGCATGAGACCGATGGACACTGGCATGCGTCAACGATGATCCGTTGTGGGACTCGGGTCGATTACCCCGCCGGTAATGGCGTGGCCGGGTCAGAACCGGTAGCGCAGAATTCGCGCCTTGCGCGCACCGGCCTTGCTCAGGCCGGTGGCCCGCGTTGCGATCCGCAGCATGCCGGGAAAGAGGTCGACCTCGGGCTGGTGGGCGAGGCTTGACTCCTCGATGAGCCGCATCCGCGGATTCCACGTTTCAGGATGGTGCGCATCCTTGAAACCCGGGTAGCCCCACTGGTTTCCGACGTCTTTGAACATCTTGGCGGGGAAGAACTTCAACGCGGCCTTACTCACCCAACCGATGCGACCGTAGTCGTTGAATGCCAATTCGCCGGTTTCGAAGTGTTCGGTGATTCTCCGGAAGATGCCCGTGATCACCGGTTCGGTGAGAAACGCGAACAATCCGTCCGCCACCAGCATGGTGGGGCGATCCGACGGGATCGGGTCCGTCCAGTCCGGGTCGGCCAGCGACGCAGAGACAGTGTGCGCCTGGGGGAGTGGGGGCAGCACCCGATCGCGCAGTTCGCTGATCCCGGGTAGATCGACGCTGTACCAGTCGACAGCTGCCGGCGGCGCAACGCGGTGGACGCCGCTGTCCAGGCCACCCCCGAGGTCGACCACGACGGCATCGGGATGATCGACGACGAACGCGCGGACCCGATCGTCGAGCATCTTGGCGCGCAACGCCGACTGGCACACCACGCTGGTCCGCACACCGAGTCCGGCGAAGTCGTAGTCAAGTCGTGCCGCCGTCTCGCCGGCCATTGTGTCGCCGAGGATGGGGTCAGCCCATCTGCTGTCGAGCGCCCTGGCGTACAGGGTCAGGAATGCGGTTTCCTCCACCGGCGTCAGGCCCGTCGTCGCAATACCCACAAGCTCGACGGTACACGCGGTCTGCGGCTGAACATTTGGGCGAAAACGTTTACCGCCCTTGCGAACACGCGCCGCGGACCGGTGGTGTGGGCGAGAGGGGTGGGCAGTGAGCCGACCGCGGCCTACGGTGGAAGCCATGCGCAGCACGCACGTGAGCGTCTGGATCGAGGTTGCCGCGGATGCGGTGTACGCCTACGCGGCAGATCCGCAGCACCTGGCCAACTGGGCGGCGGGGCTCGCTGAGGGTGGGCTGCGACTCACTCCGCGCGGATGGGTCGCCGATTCGCCCATGGGTGAGGTCACCGTCGAGTTCGCCGGCCCGAACACGTTGGGAGTGCTCGATCACGTGGTGCGGCTGCCCTCGGGTGAGGCCGTCTACAACCCGATGCGGGTGGTGCCGGGCGGCGTCGACGCCGAGTCGTGCGAAGTCGTGTTCACTGTCCGGCAGCGGCCCGGCGTGACGGACTCGGAGTTCGAAGCAGACGTGGCTGCGGTGTCAGCGGATCTAGAGACCTTGCGGCGGCTGCTGGAGGGTCACTGATCAGACGGCGAGACGCGGCCCAGGCTCAGCCATACGACGATGGCCGCCGCGGCCGCGGAGAGTACCGCCGGTGCAGCGCTCATGGTTGCCACGCCGACGATCACCAGTACCAGAGCACCGACCGCCAGGGCGATCAGCTTGTAGGTCGGCCAGAGCACTCCGGCGATGTCCACTTGGTGATCGGCCCGGGAGGCGACACTGCGAAAGTTCCCGGCGGTGGTCATGTATTGACGATAGCTCGCAACATTGATTTCGGCTAGCCGAAACCTTGGATGCGGCGTGTCGCTTTATCGGTCCAGACTGCTCAACAGTGGGCTTCCATCCGATACTGGACCTCCGTCGGCCGGGTGGGGTGGTCAGCGAACCAGCCGCGCGCCGTACCGCTGATATGGAACGTGGTGCCATCGACGCTGGCCTCGGCAGGCGCGGTCACATTGGCCGAGCCGCCGGTGAACCCTTCCAACCCGGTCAGGCGCATGATCTTCGGCTCGACGGTGCCGCCGGTCTGGACGATGGCCGTGAAGCCGGGCGTTTCGGGCTGCGTTTCGATGGTCCACAGCCAGGACCGTTGCGTACAGAGCACCGAGAACGTGGTCGGGACCTGCTGGCCGTTGATGAAAATCCGCGCCGTGTAGGCATCGGCGGGCATGCTGGTGGCGGCCGCGCAGGCGGATAACGCCAGCGCGCTTACCGAAACGGTGTGCGCCGCCACGCGCCGCACCCGCTGCTGCATATGCCGCATGATGGTTGTTTTCCCAGTTCGGAGTCCCTTCAACCCCCTGGGGTCGATTTCCTCGGGGTGGTCGTGCAGCTGCCGGGATCCCGCTGTGGGTCCCCACCCAACTGCAGAGAAACGCCTGGCCAGTGGCACCATTGAACGGTGACTGCCGATCTGAGCAAGGGCTCCCGAGTCTCCCCGCTGGCTGCGCCGCTTTCCGCGGCCGACATCGACGAGGCCGCCAGGAGAATTTCCGGCGTGGTCACCCGCAGCCCGCTGCAGTTCAACGAACGGCTCTCGGACGCGACCGGAGCCAATGTCTACCTCAAGCGTGAGGACCTGCAGGCAGTGCGTTCCTACAAGGTGCGCGGGGCGTTCAACCTGATGGCGCAGCTCTCGCCCGAGGAGCTGGCCGCCGGTGTGGTGTGCTCCTCGGCGGGCAACCACGCCCAAGGCTTCGCGATGGCCTGCCGGTCGATGCGGACCCATGGCCGCGTGTACGTGCCGGCCAAGACGCCCAAGCAGAAGCGGGACCGGATCAGGTACCACGGCCGCGAGTTCATCGAGCTCATCGCGGTCGGGTCGACCTACGATCTGGCCGCTGCCGCGGCGCTCGACGATGTCGCCCGGACCGGGGCGACCCTCGTACCGCCGTACGACGATGTGCGGACGATGGCCGGGCAGGGCACCATCGCTGCCGAGCTGCTCGACCAACTCGACGGCGAGCCGGATCTGGTGATCGTCCCCGTCGGCGGAGGCGGCTGTATCTCCGGCATCACCACCTACCTCGCCGAGCGTGCCTCGGGCACCTCTGTGCTCGGCGTCGAGCCGGCCGGTGCGGCCTCGATGATCGCCGCGTTGGCCGCGGGCCAGCCGGTCACCCTCGATCATGTCGACCAGTTCGTCGACGGTGCGGCAGTAGCGCGGGCCGGGGCGCTGCCGTATGCCGCGTTGGCCGCCGCCGGTGACATGGTCTCGCTCACCACGGTCGACGAAGGCGCGGTCTGCACCACGATGCTCGACCTGTATCAGAACGACGGAATCATCGCCGAGCCTGCCGGTGCGTTGTCGGTCGCGGCGCTGCTGGAGGCGGACATCGAACGCGGTTCCACCGTCGTGTGCCTGATCTCGGGCGGAAACAACGACGTGTCGCGGTACAACGAGGTGGTCGAGCGCTCGCTGGTGCACCTGGGGCTGAAGCACTACTTCCTGGTCGACTTCCCGCAGGAACCCGGGGCGTTGCGCCGATTCCTGGACGAGGTTCTCGGACCGGGCGACGACATCACGCTTTTCGAGTACGTCAAGCGCAACAACCGCGAGACCGGTGAGGCACTGTGCGGCGTCGAGTTGAGTGCAGCGACCGACCTCGAAGGCCTGCTGGCCCGGATGGCGGACTCCGACATCCACGTCGAGTTGCTCGAGCCCGGGTCGCCGACGTACCGGTACCTGACCTGAGGAACCCGATCTGAGGCGCGAGCCTTCAGGCGCTGATGCCGGTGGCCTCGAATCCGGCGCTCACCGCGGCGACCTTCTCATCCCGAACGCTTTCGGGGTCCGCGCGGAACAGGGACTTGGCCACCAGCTCCACGGCCCGGCGGCTGTCACTGAAACCTGATGTTCGTGAAAGATGAAGTGTCAGTGCGAGGTAGAACAGCGCTGCCACGTCCTGGGGTGTGAAGAGGTGGCCCTGGCCGTTCTTTGCGCTGATGATGTTGAACGCCGCCTTGTTGTGGATGCCGCTGTTGGTGTGCACACCGCCGTTGTCCCGGGTGGTGTGTACGTAGTCGCGCATGTGCGCGGGCTGACCGCGCCGGGCCGGATCGCTCAGATCCCTCAGGGGCACTCCGGTACCGTCGAGTTCTTCACCCATTTCCCAGTTCCAGCTGTCGATGTCGGGTTTCTGGGAATTGGCGATGATCGTCCCCATGATGTCCGAGTAGGACTCGTTCAGCGCGCCGGACTCGTCCTTGTACTCGAGACGGGCCGTGTTGTCGGTCAGTCCGTGCGTCATTTCATGCGCCACAACGTCCATCGCCACTGCGTACGACCGCAGTTCACCACCGACACTGCGCTGCCCGTACACCATCTGGGTGCCGATCCAGGCGGCGTTGCGCCACTCCTGGGGCGTCGGATCCTGGATGGACGTGCAGTTGATGGATGAGATGAACGGGCCGCCCTGATTGTCGAGGCCGTTGCGCTGCAATGTGTTCAGCAGATAGTCGGCAACCTCCTGGGCGTTGGCGTGGGCACTGATCGCCGCCGGGCTCCAAGGTGCCGGTGGGTTGGAGATCGGCGCAGCGCCCGGCAGTGAGCGGAACTGCGGTTCGATCTTGCGGAATCCGAAATCGTAGGTTTCGATGCGCCGGGTGGGGTCGACAAGTCGCTTGTTGTCGTCCTCGTCGCGTTCGGCCCGGATGCGACGGGTCTGGCCGAGGGCGTCGGTCGAGTCCAGTTCTTCCAGGGTCCACGAAATCGTCTGGGTGCGGGGAAGTTTGGTGACCAGCTCGCCGGAATGAGCGTCGACGACGTAGTCGAAGAGCTCCGGCAGCGTCTCCGGGTGACCGTCGGAGGTGTGCTCGCGGTGACGCTGTACGTTCTTGGCGATGTACACCAGGCGCCAGACGGCGGGGTCCGCATTCTTGTCGAAGTAGAAGTACAGCCGGGGTGGCTCGGGCAGTGGCAATGCGTCTTTGCCGGCATCCTTGACGATCACGTCCTGGGCCTGCGCCGGCGATACGGTCGCGACCGCGTCGACCCCTTCGGGATTGCCGATCGCCGAGTTGACGGCGAGCATGTTGTTCGCGTCGTCGAGTTCGATGGTGACAAGCGACCCGTACACGGGGATGCGCTGGCGGTATTGCGCGAACTTCACCACGGTGGATTCGGTGAGTGGAACAGACTCGGTGCCGAGGGCAAGGTACTCGGTCCCCGGCCCTGCGCTGCTGTCGGTGATCGAGGGCACCTCGGGGCTGGAGATCATCTGGTTGAGGTAGCGGCGTGCCGCCGATTCCGGATCGAGCGTCGCCACGTCGACCGCCTGCGCCCCACCGGGCACAACCGCCTCGTCATTGATGGCCTGTACTGCCGGTCCCTGGTATCTGTCCGCGCTGTGCAGTGCAAAGCTCTCTAACCCGTTGTCGTTCATGAGTTCTCACATCTCCTGCTCCGAGGGGTGGGCTGCCCCGGTGCGGACCGATCGGCGTCACTACCGTGGCATCGCCTGATCATGCGTCAGAGAGCGGCGCAGGTGCGTGCGTAGTGGCCTACTCGAATATCGCGACGATAGGCGTCGAACACAGGTAGTGATCTACGCGCGCGCCCCTACCTCCGGATGCTTACCGTCCTGACGTGGGCATTCGCCACACGGGAGATCTGTCGCAAGGGAGCCGACCATGGCCAAACACATCGTCCAGTCCGGCGACACCCTCACGGTCGCGCAGTCGGCTGCGACCCGCGTCCGGCGCGACATCTGGACGCTCGATCACATCGATCACTGGCACCCGACGATCTACGCCTACGCCCGCGCAGTTCAGGTGCTGATCGGCCGGACCGATACAGATCAACTGGATCCGATCGGTTGGCAGTATCAGTCCGACATTCACGGCACGACCGTGAATCCCGATCGGTTCCGCAATCAGTGCCAGCACTTCTGCTGGTACTTTCTGCCCTGGCACCGGATGTATCTGCAGTGGTTCGAGCGGATTGTCACGTCGGCCATCCAGGAGCTCGACGACGTCGACGAACAGACCAAGTCGACCTGGGCGCTGCCGTACTGGAACTACAGCAGCGACGATCCGGACCGCCGACGGCTGCCCCAGGCCTTCCTCGATACGACCCTGCCGGACGGGGTGACACCGAATCCCCTGTGGGTGCCCGGACGGAACCTCAACGACGGCTCGTCATTGCCTGCCTCCGATGTCGATCTGACGAGTGCGCTGGCGCCGGTCGACTTCGCCGGGATCGGCGGGTTCGCCGGTGGGCGTACGGGGTTCAGTCATGCCGGCGAGGACCCCGGCGCGGCGATGGGACCGTTGGAAGGAACGCCGCACGGCGCCGTCCACGTGGGCGTGGGCGGGTTGATGGGATCGTTCAACACGGCGGCGCTGGACCCGATCTTCTGGCTGCATCATGCCAACATCGACCGGATCTGGGAGATCTGGCGGACGATGCCGGACCGCGCGAACACCACAGAGGCCGCGTGGCTGACCGGCGTGACATTTCACTTCCACGACGAGTATCGGGCGACGCTCACCGAGACGGTGCAAGAGGTGCTCGAAACCGTGTCGCAGCTCAGCTATAGCTATGAGGACATCACCGCCCCTGTCGCACTGGAGGCACTCATGCCAACCACACCAGCGCCCGAGAACCCGCCCGAACTCGTCGGAGCATCGGATCGCGCGATCGCCCTCGCCGGTGAGACGACGAATGTCACCTTCGCCATCGCGCCGCCGCTCGGCCCGCTGGCCCAGGAGGGGAGCCCGGTATCCCGCGCTTTCCTCCGGATCGAGGATGTGACGTCACCGGCGCCGGTCGGCGTCACCTACAAGGTCTACCTCAACGTCGGCGGCGGTGAACCGACTCCCGATGATGACCATTTCGTCGGTGTCGCCGCATTTTTCGGGATCGAGGAAACCACCAACCCCGACAACGAGCACGGCGGGATGCGGCTCGCCTACGACATCACCGGTCTCTATCAACGGTTCAGTGCCGAAGGGCGCTGGAGTGACCAGGTCAACGTCACCTTCGTGCCGCAGTACGTGGAGCCGGCCGCACATCCCATCCGGCTACCGGGGGCTCAGGCCTCGGCGCCGCAGGAGGCGGGACAGGCGCGCGTCGGGCGCGTGAGTGTCTTCCTGCAATGACTCTGGTTGCGGCACCGAAGGGACCGGCGCGGCCGTCGCCCTGGCGACGGTTGTGGTGGAGGCATCCGGAGCTATCCGTGCTCACCGTCTCGGTCGCCGCCTGGCCGGCGGTCGCGATACTGCATCTGACGACGCCGGCTCACCGTGGCGCCCACCACTGTTCGGCGCTGCCTCACGCGGCGGCCCACCACCATGGTGCGACGGGGCTGGAGGCCCTTGCGGACCACTGCGCGGCGACGCCGCCCGGTGCGCCGGAAATCCCTGCCTCGCTGGGAATGTGGGTGGTCATGGTGACCGCGATGATGCTGCCCACGACGCTGCCCACCGTGCGGTCGATATCGATGAACGGCAGGTGGCATCGGCGGCACCGCAGCCAAGCGTTGTTCGCACTCGGTTATCTCGCGGTGTGGTCGGTGTTCGGTGCCGCAGTGCTGGCAATTGTCTGGTCCGTCGGTGCGAAAACAGTTGGTGTTCCGGTGGTCTCGGGTCTGCTTGCGGGCGCGGCGGTCTGGGAGCTGACCCGCAGGAAGCGGTTCTTCCTGCGGGCGTGCCACCGAGTGCGCGCACTGCCCGCCGCCGGCCGGCAAGCGGACCGGGCATGCGTCGACGAGGGTCTGCGCAACGGGCTGCGCTGTGTGGGCGCCTGCGGCCCGATGATGCTGCCCATGGCATTGGCCCCGCACGCAGTGTGGCTGATGGTGGTCCTCTTCGGGGTGGTGGTGGGGGAGAAGTTGGTCACGAAAGCCGTGGACCATCTGCCGATGTTCGCCGCTGTTCTGGCAGTGGCCGCAGTCATCGTGGCGTTCGGCGCGCCGGTCGGCTGACCGCCCACGCGACGACGGCGCAGGCGGCGAAGGCGGCGCCGAGCACAGCCGAGGCGGTCCAGCCCGCGGCCGAGTACGCGGCGGTCGTGGCTGTCGCCCCCAGGGCTGAGCCCAGTGAGTAGAAGAACATGTAGCCGCCGATGACGCTGCTGGTGCGGTGCGGGTGGGCTGTGGTCAGCAGGTGCTGGTTGCTGACATGGACTGCCTGGACCGCGAAGTCAAGCACGACGACACCGACGACGATCGGCAGCAGCGACCATGACGTGCGCCCGATGGCCAGCCACGATACGGCCAGTAGCGCGAGCGCCCCGCCGGTGACCGTACTTGCGAACCCGGCGTCGGCCCAGTGCCCGGCCCGGGCGGCGCCGAGTGCGCCTGCGAGGCCGGCGATTCCGAAGAGCCCGATCTGAGCTGTGCTCAGATGCCACGGATCCGCCGCGAGTGGCAGCGCCAGGCCACTCCACAGTGTTCCGAAGGAGGCGAACAGAAAGAACGCGATCACCCCGCGCGAGACGAACAGGCGGTCACCGAACAGTTTGCCCAACGACGCCAGGACCTCGACGTAATACACATC